>JACESI010000003.1 GCA_013911885.1 Hyphomicrobiales bacterium
GGCAGAGATCGTGCGGCCCACGCGGACGCGTTATCTGCTTCAATTGGTGTCGCACTCGAGGCGGCTCGCGCCCAACTCGGAGCGCGGGCGACCGCCGTGGCCGAGGGCGTGCCGGGTTTCTATTTACAAATAGAATTTCCCGCCGGTGAGAAGGCGGTAATCGATCAACTCGGCAACAGACAAAAGCAGATTGAGGTAGTAGCCGTTCGCGAGCCGACGGCAGAAAACCCCTCAGTGACCGCCACTGTTTTCGTACCGGCCACAGCCGAGGCGTACTACCAAGAAAAGGTAGAAGCCTATCGGACGGAGGAAACGCGAACGGGCCGTCCCAAGAACGAACCGCTGATTGCGCGGATGGAGGTTGTTCGTTTGGCGACGGCAAGATCGTTGTTCACCGACAACGACGCACTCTTTCCTATCGGCGATGGTGCAGTCTGGTGGGAAATCTGGCTTCGAGACGGACATCGGGATGTCTTTTCGCGGATGGCTGCGAGATTGAACCTTGAAGTCAAGGACCACGCCGTTCGCTTTCCTGAACGCGAGGTTGTGCTCGTTCTTGCAAACATCGAATCCATTGACAGTTTGGTGGCATACAGCGACGTGGTCGCAGAGCTTCGGCGAGCGAAAGACACTCCCGCCTTCTTTATGGGGCTCGAAGGCGGCGAGCAGCGTGAATGGAGCGATGAGGCACTCGCCCGCCTGACGCCGCCTGCTGATGCAAACGTCGCCGTTTGCATTCTGGATAGCGGTGTCACACAAGCTCACCCACTTCTGTCACCGGCTTTGGACGTTGCTGATCTTCATACGACCAATCCTGACTGGGGAACGGCAGATTCAGCGATGCAATGGCGGGGCCACGGGACAGCTATGGCCGGAACGGCTCTTTACGGAGATTTGGTTCCGGTTCTAACCGGCGGCGACGCCATCGTTCTCACTCATCGTCTGGAAAGCGTCAAAATCTTGCCGCCGAATGGCGTGGCAGATAATGAGCCTGACCTCTATGGCGCGATCACTGCTGAAGCGATTGCACGCGCCGAAATCCAGGCACCGAACCGCAGACGGGCTATTGCGCTGGCGGTGACGAGCGAAAGCTCGATGCGCGGAAAACCGTCTTCGTGGTCGGCTGCGATCGATCAGCTTTGCTTTGATCCCGACAATCGCCGGTTACTCATCGTTTCGGCAGGTAACATCCGTGTTGAGTTAATGCCAGCCGATCATCTGGTTCGGAATGACTTGGAGTCGGTCGAAGACCCTGCGCATGCCTGGAATGCCCTCACCGTGGGTGCCTTCACGGAGAAAGTTGATCTCATCGATCCGGCTTTGGCGGGATGGTCCGCGATTGCACCGGCAGGGGAATTGTCGCCTCGCAGCCGAACGTCAGTGACGTGGGAGCGCCAATGGCCTGTCAAACCCGATGTGGTTATAGAGGGCGGGAACCTTGCATCAAACGGAGTGCTTCCAGGCGATCCCGTTGACGATTTGCAATTGCTGACGACGCACAATCGACCGAACGATCGAGCCTTCAACACGATCGGAGATACCAGCGCGGCAACCGCCCTTGTGGCAAGGCTTGCCGGTGCGATCCTGGCGACCCGAACAAGGCTTTGGCCTGAAACGGTTCGCGGCCTGATCGTTCATTCCGCCGAATGGACTCCAGCGATGCGTGCTCGCATCGATGCATGCAACGGCAGGAAGGGTCAGATCCACTCGCTTGTGCGACGTTACGGATACGGCGTTCCCGACTTGGGTCGAGCGCTTTTGTCCGCTCAGAACGATCTGACTTTGATGGTCGAGGACGCTTTCACGCCATTCAACAAGGAGGGCAGCGCGTCCGTTAAGACGCGAGACATGAAGGTGCATCAGCTGCCTTGGCCGAATGACGTTCTCGCTCAACTCGGCGACGCCCACGTCGAGCTTCGCGTCACGCTGTCGTATTTCATCGAACCGAATCCGGGCGAGCGCGGCTGGACTCGACGCCACCGATACGCGTCGCATGGTCTTCGATTTGCTGTGAAAAAAGCGACCGAGTCGCTCGACGATTTTCGGGCTCGCGTCAACGATGCCGCGAGGGACGAGGAAGAGGGCGAGGCTGCGGGGGGCGGCGCCGGAGGTGATGAGTGGCTTCTTGGTCCGAAGTACCGCGATCAAGGTTCGCTTCACTCGGACTTCTGGTCTGGTACGGCGGCCGATCTTGCCCAACGCGACGCGATAGGCGTCTTCCCGGTTGGCGGCTGGTGGAAAGAGAAACCTTACCTCGAAAAATGGGACACCGAAGCCCGATATGCCTTGATTGTCACGATCAAGGCTCCTGGCGTTGAAGTTGATATCTACACGCCAGTTGAAACCAAGATCGCGATCGCCGCTGAGATCGGGTGACGCCGGTAAGAGGCGTGCACCTTCTGCCCTTTTTTCTTACTGGGTGGCAGACGCCAAGGGAACGAGCCGAGGCTTCGCCCGCAGCATATCGCCGACCTGTTCAAGCCCGGCGCGAAGGGGATCATCGAGAAGGTGGGCGTAGCGCTGGGTGGTCTGAACCTGCGTATGGCCGAGGAGCTTGCCGATCATCGGCAGCGTCATGCCGCCCGAAACGAGCAGCGACGCGAAAGTGTGGCGCAGATCATGGATGCGGACGGCGGGCAGATCGGCCTTCGCCCGGACATCTTCCCAGAACCGCTTGATGTCCTGAAGCGGTTTGCCTTCCGCCTCGCCGGGAAACACCCATTCGCAATCTTCGGGTACACGCAGCCGGATCGTGCGCAGCAGCGCGGCGGCGGACGCGCTGATCGGCGCGCGATGAAGGCGGCGCTGCTTCGTGGTGGCGGCGGGTTTGATCCAGACGGCGGCGTCGAGATCGAATTGATCCCAGCGTGCGCCGAGCACTTCGCCGCGTCGCGCGCCGGTGAGCAGGATCAGGCGCACCGCATCGGCGGCGCGCCGGTTCGGATGGGCATCGAGCGCAGCGGACAGCCGCCCGATTTCCTCGGTTGAGAGATAGCGATCCCGGGGCGCTTCGGCATTCCGGGCGAAACCGGCAGCGGGGTTGTCGGTGCGGATGCGCCAGCGGACGCTCAAGTTGAACATCTTGCGCAGGATTTCCCCGAGGCGGTTCGCCCGCACCGGCGTCGGCTTGCGGCCTCGCTTGCCCGTTGTGCCACCAGCGATCTGGCGCAGCAGCCGATCCACATCATCGGGCTGGATCTCCGCCGCCTTGCGTGGTCCCCAGGCAGGCTCGACCAGCTTGTGCAGCATCGACGCCTGATCGTCGCGGTTGCGCTTCGCAAGCTTGGCGGCGTGTTCTTCGAGATAGCGGTCGATAAGTGGCCGAACGTTCGGCGACTCCCGGGCCTCGTCCCGTTCGGCCATCGGATCGCGGCCCTGATCAATCTCGCGCTTGAGGCGCTTGGCTTCTTCCCGAGCGGCGGTGACCGACCAATCCGGCCATGCGCCGATGGTGAGACGGCGTTCCCGCGCCTCGATCCGATAAGTCAGGATGAAGGCGCGCGTGCCGCCGCTGGTGATGCGCAAGCCGAAGCCGACAACCTCCTCGTCATAGACGATGATGTTCTTCTGCTTCGGCTGAAGCCCTTTCACGCTGCGTTCGGTGAGATGCGCCTTCATGCTTTCGACCCTTTCCGCAGCACTCAGCCGCGGTCATTTCCGGTCAGCAAGATGCTCTCCGCGCTTCTCCCGATGAATGGCGGGAACGGGCGCAAACCGGGCGGAAAGGGCAGGCGCGGATAGGCGCTGCGCTCCTCCGGAGGAGCGATTTCGTGTCCGCACTGTGTCCGTCGCCCTCCCGGTTTCGAACGACGGTTCGCGCCTTGTTCCGCCGCCGAATGCGCATTCTGCTCCGATTGCTCCGGCCCGGAGCAGGTGCGGTTCGCATTCCTATCCCGCGCGCCGACAGGCAAGAATCCCGAATAACATCAATCTGTTACAAAAGGGGTTGCGTTTGCGTGCTGCGACGCATACAAGCCCGTCACACCTTGACGCGGGGTGGAGCAGCCCGGTAGCTCGTCAGGCTCATAACCTGAAGGTCACAGGTTCAAATCCTGTCCCCGCAACCAAATATATACGCGTTATCAAACGCTTATGCGCCGCCCTCCGGGGCGGCGTTTGCGTTTCTGCGCCGTGTCAACACTGTGTCAACAAAACGCTGGCGGCCCGTGTCAACGGATGGCGCCGAGTCGCGGCTACGTCGAAAGCTGTTTCGGGTCGTTCGATGTCGGCTTTGCAGCTGCCCAGTCGATACAGGCGAGAAGGCATAGCCGAGCGAACTGCTCGGAGAGGCTCTTTGTGCCGCTCCAATCGTGGCCAAGCTTCGTGTTTGTTCCATGGATCGTACGGCTGCGGCCTTCGCTGTAGATTTCGTCTACTGCGGACTTCAACGTCGGACCGTCAGGTCGAATAGGACTCATCTCCTGCAGTCCCAGCCGTGCAGTGATGAGACGCTTGATGCCGGCCGATTTGCCACCACAGGCAAGCGCATCAAGCGTCGCGGTAAATTTCACGATCCCCATCAGCGTCACGCTCTCCCGACAGCCTTCGTGGAACCATAGCAACGCCTGAGCAAGGGTGTTGAGCATGTCTCGTCGAGATTGGCCGCGCGCAGGATCAATAACGTAGTCTAGGACTTCCGCGACGCCGCCGAAGAATGATGAGTTTTGTGACAACAGCGCTTCCCACTCGCCATCTTTGAGCCATGGTCCGTGCGGCATGTGCGACCTGCTCGATTTCGGAAGCACGGTCTTTCCCGGGACGAAGGTGAGTGCCCTTTGCCGATGTAGACGGCGGTCGTACAGAAGGTTCATTCCTTCGAGAGCGCGTGATGGCGTGGTCCAGAGGAGAGCTATGGCCGCAAGCGCTAGGCGTGCTGTGGTGAGCGCGCGTTCCCGTGCTGCGTCGGGCGCCAGGCCAACCGTGACGACACTGCACACGAATGGGCATGTGCCGACGACATCGATGATGTCTTTTTCAATGATGCTGTCGGTCGAGGCCTTTCGTTTCTGCAGCTTCTTCCCAGACCAAGATTGCTCAATTCGGCGCTGCGTGGTTTTCGAAACCGCCCCCTCCGAACACTTCCGTTCAAGCCAGCCGGCCCGAGGTTCGAAACGCACTGGTCCGATCGCAAATGGCTTGACCGTTGAATTCCCGAAAAGAGTGCAACCGAACGCGTTTTCGCGTGTGCCGGATTGCCCGATGTGCTTCGTGACACTTGAGCGAACGTTTTCGAGGACTTGTTTCGCATTCTGATCAATTGGGTCGTCCAAGTCGATCATTGCGAGTGCCGGTCCGAAGGAAGCGCGAACCATCTTTCGCCACTCTGCCAACATATACTTTGAAGTCAAAGACGGATCTTGAGCGATAAGCTGATCAGCCACGCGTTGGATGGCATCATCAATCTCCTGAGAGACCACGATTGATCGTCCATCTCCTACGCCAATCATGCGAGGGAACGGAAATGGATCGTTCTCGTCGCAATACGGCCAGGGGGCCGTTTGGAGCCGGATCAGCTCCTTCAATACTGTCGATATGAGGTCGGAGATCTTCGCCATGAAGCATTGTTACCTCATGGCGCGATTTCAAGCCAACGATTTGGTATCAACCAGCCACGGTCCCCACGCCATCCAGCCGCACGGCGACGCTGGTGATGCCGTTCCCGGCGGCCTCTGTCGCGATGCCCACGGGGAAACGCACGGTGCCCGGCACGTTGATGTTCTTGGCCGTGTTGTCCCACGCAACGCGTGCGCCGACCGTCAGAACCGCAGCGGTGGCTTTCGGCAACAGAGAGACGCCGGTGGTTGCCAGTTCGACTGGTTCGCCCACGGCCGCCGCATAGGCAGCGATACCGAAGACGTTACCCACGATCCCCCCCCCGCCAGCGGCAATCCCGCCTGCGGGAGCGGGTTCGCCGCGGGCGGTTTCGCGGGTGGTGGCCATGTTTTCAGGGTTTTTCAGTTTGGCATTGCGAAACTTGCGCAGCGTGCGGTCCGGCCGAGGGCTACTCGAAACTTTCGACAGACTGGGTTGCAGGGCTACTCACGGTTCGAAGGAGCGCGGCCCCACCCGATTTCCAGCGCTTCCCTCAGTTTTTTCACTGTGTCTTGCCCCATGCGTTCTGCGAGCGCGCGTTCGACTTCGTCAAGCGCGCCGCGGGCGTCGGTTGCAAACTGCATTCCGCGGTCTGTCATCACGACGATCTTTTGGTTGCGTCGTTGCGAATCGTCTTCAAGCCGAAGGAACTCCAGAGATTGCAGTTCTCGCAGAGTCTTGGAGATGGCTTGCCGCGACACCTGCATTCGTTGCGCGATCTGCGCGGCATGGGTTGCGCCGCAGTCCAGATTTCCGAACAAGATCAGATGTGGCTCCGTGACGTCCCCGTAACCGCGCGTGCGCAATCGCTCGAGCAAGCTTCGCAGGACGGACTTCGATGCCGCCTCGAGCAGCACCGTCAGCGGCTCCGTCAATTCTTCAGCACTCTCGAGTGTTGTAAACTTTGTTGACATGATGCTTCCAGCGCGCGTATATCGTCAACCAAGTTTACATCACCGGAGCGCGGCATGACCAGTCTCAATCATATCCTTCGGCTTAACGCAGCAAGCTGCATTGGCTTTGGCGCGGTTCTCGTCATCAATCCTACTGCGGTTGGGGCTTTTTTGGGCTCCGTGCCAGCGCAGTTGGTGCTCGCTATCGGCGCTGTTCTTCTGGTCAATGGCGCACACCTGATCCTCGCTTCCTTGCGAGCTATCCCCATCAAAGCAGAGGTGTTGTGGTTTTCCATCGGCGATCTGGTCTGGTGGTTGGGCTCTATCGGGTGCATCGCGACCAGTCTTTGGATAACGACACCATCGGGGACTGTGATTGCCTTTCTCGTTGCGATGGCCGTCGCCGGTCTGGGAGTCGCCCAGCTTGCGGTACTTGGCGCGTCGCAGGGCAGTCGGCCGGCACCTGATCACTGGCATCGGATCGGCCAATCGTGGCTTTCACTGCCGCTTTGGGTGAAATTGTGGCTATTTGCTCTGAATGCCGTTTTCCTCGCTGCACCCGTTTTTTTGCCTTGGGCGAACGCCAGCGTCATCTTGATCGCATATGCAGCCTGCGGACCGCTTCTGCTCGCCTTTGCGGTCTTCGAGGGTGGGTTGTCCCGTATCATGGGGATTGGCCATCTGGTGCCATGGATGCCGCTGCTGGGCTGGCTGGTATACTGGCTGGCTGTAGCTGATACCTCTCTGCTGACCTTGCTTTATGTGTCGCTTCTGACCGCCATGATCTCCGTCTGCCTTGCATTGGATATCTACGACATTCTGAGATGGCTTCGCGGCGAAAGAGACATCCTTATGGCCTCCAACAATGCCGCCGCTCTCGGTTGAGACCTCTAACGAAGAGTCTGCTTCTTTACCCAGTTCGCCACAATCAACCCCTCACAACCTCGCCGCCTTCGCGTGTCTCTGTTCGCACCGAGGGCAGATGACCCCGCTTCAACTGCGGCGTAGCCTGACTTCACCAAAGCATTGAAATTAAAACACTTTTTGAAGCCGTCTCGATTTGGGTGAAGGGCGGGTGGAAAGAGACGCGGGGCGTTCAGAGACCGATTTCGGCGGAAACGTCAGTCTCCGAAAGTCGGATGGCCTCGTTAAACCCCTTTGAAACAAAAGAAAAAAGGCCCCAATCGGGGCTCTTGGACGGATACAGTGTCTGAATGTGGCGGACAGACAGGGATTCGAACCCTGGAGACGGTTCCCCGTCTACACACTTTCCAGGCGTGCGCCTTCGACCACTCGGCCACCTGTCCGCATTTTTCAGGCTGGATAGGTTCCAGCCGGTCGGAGAGAAGCGCTAACGTCTCTCTGGATCATGCCATTGGCCTACTGCCGACACCGAAGCGGCAGTCACCGGCGCGCACTATACCGATCAAAGAGGCGAAGGCAAGCGCGATTATTGCCCAGCAAAAGGTTGCATTGTCAGTTTTATTCCATATCTCAGACTTGTTCTGATTTGCATTTTCGAACAGATGGCTTATCTGATGGTAATCCCCGATTAGCCAAAGAGATTTCATGATCCGCGCCTTTTTCCGAATGATCGGCTCGATCCTTCTCGTGGTCGCCTTCATCGCCCTCGCGCTGGATGGCGCAGCGATGCTTGCGACCGGCGAGATCAAGTTTGCCATTG
The DNA here is from genome assembly GCA_013911885.1 of Hyphomicrobiales bacterium. GTDB lineage: Bacteria > Pseudomonadota > Alphaproteobacteria > Rhizobiales > JACESI01 > JACESI01. The sequence goes on from JACESI010000003.1 coordinate 8,170, forward strand.
CTGGCCAGTCATGGACTGAGATCGCGCCCGCAAGTCTCAATCAGGTGCAATACGGCATTCAGGAAAAGCTGGGTCTTGTCTGGTTCTGGGATCATGTGGTCCAGCGCGTTCTGCTCTGGCCGACCGCGCTTGTGATCCTGCTTTTTGCCTTGATCTTCTTCTTTCTCGGCCGCCGACGAAAGAAACCCTCGGTTTTTGCGGCCTGACGCTCCCTTCGTCGTGATTTGCCAATTCGGAAAGATAATCCATATTGTAATGGACAACGTTATTTGGATTGCCTGATCGCCGAGAGCGCATCGTGCATAAGAGGGAGCGCCGGCCATGTTTTTATTCGATATGCTGAAGAGCAAGATATCCGTTCCCGCGCCGCATGAGGCCTTGCCGGGACGGGATGAAGAAATGGTCGTGGGCAACAAGCATCATGTCCTCGGCACCCCGATCAAGGGGCCGTTTCCTGACAATTTGGAGCAGATCATTCTGGGCCTTGGCTGCTTCTGGGGCGCGGAGCGCGTGTTCTGGAAAATGGACGGCGTCTATACGACCGCTGTAGGCTATTCCGCAGGCCACACGCCAAACCCGCTCTACCGTGAAGTCTGCACCGGAAAGACCGGCCACAACGAGGTTGTTCTCGTGGTTTTTGATCCCGCCGTGGTCTCACGGGAAAAAATCCTCGCGAAATTCTTCGAAAGCCATAATCCGACCGAGGGCATGCGCCAGGGGAACGATGTCGGAACGCAATATCGCTCCGGTATCTACTGTTTCTCGCAAGAGCAGAAGGATGCCGCTGAGGCGCTCAAGGAAAGCTATCAGGCCGAACTCTCCAAAATCGGCTTCCGCCCGATCACGACGGAAATCCGTGAGGCGACCGCGTTCTATTATGCTGAGGAGGCGCATCAGCAATATCTCGCCAAAAATCCGGGCGGCTATTGCGGTCTCGGTGGCGTCGGCGTCTCATGCCCGGTCGGCATCACCGCGTCGGCTTAGGGCTTGCCGCCCCATCCGCACGGGCAATATCAAGCACCGTTGCGCAAGCATTCGGCAGATTGGCAAGGGTGAGCGGCGGCCTCGGCCTTGCCGGTTTGTCCGGCTTTGTCGGCGGCAGGAACCAACGGGCAAGGTCTTCGCCGCAGCCGTCATCCCTTTCCGGCGCGGGCTGGTTTTTGCAGCCCGATGTGCCGGACGGGCAGGCAAGGCGGATATGCATGTGAAAATGATGGCCCGCCCATGGCCGCACTTTGCGGAGCCAATCGCGATCATCGCCCGCGACGCGGCAGAGTTCTTTTTTGATGATCGGGTTGACGAAGATGCGGGCAACTTCGCTATAGGAAGCCGCGTGTTTGATGAGTGCTGCCTGCCGCGATGTCCATACGTTCCGGTTCACCTGCTTGGTGTCGAAATTCACCATGGAAACCGCACTCGTCTTCTCGCGTTCATCGCGTGTCAGGCGTCGGTTCGGCATTTCCGTGAGCCAGATATCGGCATCAAGCCCGATTTGATGGGAATTGTGGCCGGTAAGCATCGGCCCGCCCCGCGGCTGGGCCATATCGCCAACCAGAAGACCATTCCACATACCGGATTGTCCCGCGTCGGTTGCAAGCTTTTCGAGATAGGAAATCAGCGCCGGATGCCCCCAGTTGCGGTTGCGTGAGAGCCGCATCACCTGCCAGTTGGGACCGTCAATCGCGATCGGTTGTGCGCCGGCAAGGCAGCCTCGTGCGTAAGATCCGATCGAGGCAGGCTTGAGTGGCGCAGGCGTGGTCTGGGCTCCAAAAAGCTGTTTTGCGGGAACATTGTCTTCGGCACGCGCCATGCGCATCGTCAACCCGGCCTCTGTCATGAGGAAGCTCGCAGCAAGCGCGAGACAGATTGCCGTGCGTGATCTGTTGGCATGACGCAAGGGAGGCTTTCCTTCCCGATACAATGGATGATGATTCGCACTCACCGCCGATCATAGGATAGCAGCGCGCGAGCGGGCAAGAGCGCCGTGGCATGCCGAAATGCCGCAATCGCAGTTGATCTCATCCTGTTCCCGGGATTATGCTTCGGGCGGGGTATCGAGGGTCCGGGGATTTTCCATGAAACTGTTCATATCGACCGCTTTTCTCGGCGGTCTTCTGTCGCTTGTCGCCGCATGTGCGACGCTGAACGCGGATGAATGCAAGACCGTGAACTGGCAGCAGCTTGGTGACAGCGATGGTGCTCAGGGGCATCCCGCAACGCGCATCGCCAAGCATCACAAAGCCTGCGAGAAGCACAGTCTCACGGTGGATCCGGTCGCCTATGAACGCGGCTGGCAGGGCGGTATCCAGCGCTTCTGCACCCCGCAAAACGGCTTCAGTCTTGGCCGGCGTGGCGGGTCCTATCAGAATTCCTGCCCGTCGCAATTTGAAGGCCCCTTCGTGTCCGCCTATCGTCCGGCGCGTGATCTTTATGATGCGGAGCGCGATCTCCAGAACGCGGAAAGCGAGTTTGATCGGACCTTGAACGATATCGCTTTTCTTTCGCACGCCCGCACAAAGGAGGACTTGCACCGCTTGCGGAGTGCGAGCGACCGGTTGACACAATTGCGTTTCGACCTGCCGAGACTGCGCGACAATGTCGCCTTCGCCCGGCGCAATGTCGAAGATTACCTTGATGCCAATCCCTCGGTGCGCGGCTTCTAGCAAGTGCCTGGTGCTTGCTGTTCGGGCTTTCAGTCGAGAAGAAAATCTCGCGGATACACGCGTTGATTGCCTTGAAATGCGCCCCTAATAAGCGTCGTCGGTGAGAAGGCTTACCATCGTCATCGCAAGAATGCGCAGATCAAGCGCCATGGACTGGTTGCGAACATAATAAACATCGCGGCAAACCCGTCCGATCATTAGGGTCATTGTGTTGGTCGCCCCGCGATAGCCGGTGCATTGTGCAAGACCTGTAATGCCGGGGCGCATCAGAAAGCGCCGGTCATATCCTTTTATGCGTTTGGCGAATGCATCATCCATCGAGGTGGCGTGGGGACGCGGACCGACAAGCGACATGTCACCGCGCACGACATTCCAAAGCTGCGGAAGCTCATCAAGGCTGGTGCGCCGGAGAAAGGCACCAAGTGGGGTAACCCGTGGATCATTCCGGCAGGCCTGACAGAAATTCTCACCGGGCTCCATCACGCGCATGGTTCGGAACTTCAAAATCTCGAACCCGACCTTGTGGCGGCCATAGCGCACCTGCCTGAAGAGTGCAGGTCCTGACGAGGTCAGTCGAATGGCCATGGCGATCAAAATCATGACTGGCAGGAGAAAGATCAGAAGAAGGCTGGCTGCCACCATGTCAAACAGGCGTTTGCTTCTGTCTTTATATAGAGAATCAGTCGGTTTCTGTGGATAAAGTGCTTCTAAAGACGTGCGGAATCCAGTCCCGGCGGCAATCCGCCCGGCAATGGCGTTCGATACATAAAACACTTTAACCCGCCCCCGAAAAACAGACTGTTAGGCTCAAATCTTATCGATTTAAGTCTCTATTTACCATATGTTTTTTGACATACTCAACGAAGGTTCAGCGGGCATATCGGGGGCTTGTCTGCGGCAGATCAGCGCAAGAATGCTTATCGGATCGGGCGAAAAGCCTTAGAAAAACGCGAACCACACAACGCTGAACCACAGGCTTGCCGACAGGGCGACAACGGTCATGGTCACGAAGGGCCGGATCGCCAAGGGTCGGATCGCAAGAGTATTGGCTTTTGTGCGAGGGACAGTCGTATCGTTGCTGCGGGTGTACATTGGCGGCCTACCCTTTCTGTCAAGAAGACAGATTGAGGGTAGGCCTGCGAAGTTAACAATCCCTTGATGGTGGTGTCGCGGGACTTGTCCGCTTCCGGTCAGCCGGCTGCTTTGACCTCCAGGCGTCGCGCATGCAGGATCGGCTCGGTATAGCCGGCCGGCTGCTCGATGCCTTTGAACACGAGGTCTGAGGCTGCCTGAAACGCGATGGATTTCTCAAAATCAGGCGCCATCGGCTTGTAGTGCGGATCGTCCGCATTCTGCTGATCGACGATTGCAGCCATCTTTTTCATCGCGGTCATGACATCGTCTTTTGTGCAGACCCCGTGATGCAGCCAGTTCGCGATGTGCTGCGAGGAGATGCGCAGCGTCGCCCGGTCTTCCATCAGGCCGACATTGTTGATGTCGGGGACTTTTGAACAGCCGACGCCCTGATCGACCCAGCGCACGACATAGCCGAGGATGCCCTGTGCGTTGTTCTCAAGCTCCGCTCGGATGTCCTCGCGCGTCCAGTTCGGACGTTCCGCAACCGGTATCGACAGAATATTGTCGAGATTGGCACGCCCGCGCACCTTGAGTTCGGCCTGACGGTCTTTCACATTCACGGTGTGATAATGGGTCGCATGCAGCACCGCGGCTGTGGGGGAGGGCACCCAGGCAGTGTTCGCACCGGCGAGCGGATGAGCGATTTTTTGCTCCAGCATGGCAGCCATGAGGTCCGGCATTGCCCACATGCCCTTGCCGATCTGGGCGTGTCCCGCAAGGCCGCATTCAAGGCCGATATCGACATTCCAGTTCTCATAAGCACCAATCCACGGAGCCTGTTTCATGTCGGCCTTGCGGATCATCGGTCCGGCCTCCATTGAAGTGTGGATCTCGTCGCCGGTGCGGTCAAGGAAGCCGGTATTGATGAAGACCACACGCGACTTTGCCGCCCGGATGCATTCCTTAAGGTTCACCGTGGTGCGGCGCTCCTCATCCATGATCCCCATTTTGATGGTGTTCTTCGCCATACCGATGATTTTCTCGACACGATCGAAAATCGTGGCTGCGAAGGCGACCTCTTCGGGGCCGTGCATTTTCGGTTTCACAACATACATCGAGCCGGCATACGAATTGGCGCGCCGACCCTTCGCACCGACATCATGCAGTGCGATGAGCGCAGTCATGGCGGCGTCCATAATGCCTTCGGGCACTTCCCGGCCTTCGGCGTCGTGGATTGCGGGATTGGTCATAAGGTGACCGACATTGCGCACAAGCATCAGCGAGCGGCCCTTGAGCGTCACCGTCCCGCCTGCAGCACCCTTGAAGACGAGATCGGGGTTGAGATCGCGCACGATCACCTTGCCGCCTTTGTCAAAACGCTCCTCAAGATCGCCCTTCATCAGGCCAAGCCAGTTTCGATAGGCGAGAACCTTGTCCTCGGCATCGACGGCAGCAACCGAATCCTCGCAGTCCATGATGGTGGTCATCGCCGCTTCGAGCCAGACATCCGAGACATGGGCGAGGTCGTCCTTGCCGATGGGGTGGTCGGCATTGATATGAAGCACCAGATGCAGCCCGTTTTTGACAAAGGCGATTTGTTGAGGGGCCTCGGCATCGCCCTGATAGCCGACAAATTGCGCCGGATCCCGGAGCGCTGTGTTAGCACCATTCGTGAGCGTGAGGACGAGCGCGCCGCCTGCCACTTGAAACCCGGTGACATCACGCCAGTCTGCGCCAAGCGGTACGGTCCGGTTGAGGTGGGCCCGGGCCCAGGCAATCACCTTTGCGCCGCGTTTGGGGTTGTAAGCGTCGGTCTTTTCCGCGCCGCCATCATCCGCAATCGCGTCCGTGCCGTATAGCGCGTCATAAAGAGAACCCCAGCGCGCATTGGCAGCATTGAGCGCATAGCGCGCATTCATCACCGGCACGACAAGCTGTGGCCCCGCGATGCCTGCAATTTCAGGGTCGACATTCTGCGTATCAACGGAAAAGTCAGGGCCTTCCTCAACAAGATAACCGATCTCCTTGAGGAATGCCTTATAGGCAGTCATGTCGATATGAGTGCCGCGATGGTCCCTATGCCAGATGTCGATGCGCGCCTGAAGCGCGTCGCGCTTTTCAAGCAGATGACGGTTTACCGGTGCAAGATCGTCGACAATCCTTGCAAAGCCGTCCCAGAAGGCTTTCGCATCGACACCGGTTCCCGGCATGGCCTCGTTGTTGATGAAATCATAAAGTGTCCGGTCAATCCTGAGGCCGCTATGGTCAATCGAATCTGCCATCGTGGGTAATCTCCTGGTCATCATTCGTAAAATCAGCTTTCGGCGCGTACGAATACCGGATTGCGGCACCGCGTCAATTGACCATATGTCCTACCATGTTCTTGTCTTGGGATTGTTGTTGAGAGCGGACTGTCGTCGCGTAAGCAGAATGCTTGATAAAACCCAGACATCGTGCAGTCTCATCCGGTTTCCAGAAGATCGCCGGGTTTGTCGTGTCGCAGGGTTTGCCCGAAAGAGCAGGAACAAGGTCCCGAAGGTCGCCTAACGCTCAGATGGGAATGGCCAGAAACTTGATCAGGCGCGAAAGGCGCGAGTGGCTGGCACGTCGATTACATCATCAACACTGAGGGCAAAACAAACACGGTTCTTTCCCGCTTGCTTTGCTTGATAAAGCAGCGTGTCAGCGCGGCTCAGCGATGGATCAATCCGCTTTTCCGAGGGCTGCCACATGGTTGCACCAACGCTGGTTGTGTAGTGAATTGCCCGGTCGTTGAACTTAACGGCTGTCTTCTCGACGCGCTGGCGAATCCGGTCGGCAATCAGCTGCGTCGCCTTGACATCGGTATCCGGCAGCAAAAGGCCGAATTCCTCGCCACCGAGACGCGCGAAAATATCGGATGTACGAATGCAGTCGGCAACGAGCTTGGTGAAGTGGATCAGAACTTCATCGCCGGTCGCATGGCCGAATGTGTCGTTGAGGTTCTTGAACTTGTCGAGGTCGAACATCAAAACGCCGACATCGAGTTCGCCGACTGCGGCATAGCTGATGATTTCCGCGGCCTGGTCATAAAAAGCACGCCGGTTGAAAATGCCGGTGAGCGGGTCGATGGTCGCAAGCTCTTTCAATTTGCCCTGCTGACGGCGCAATTCGCGGTGCTTTTCCTCAAGCTCTTTTTCGTAAAGAACAAACTGGCTGATATCGTTGAGTATGCACAAGATACAAGTGCCGTGACCGGGAATGTCGATCAGGCGTTTGCGGACCTGAATGATGTTCTCCGACCCGTCCTTGCGCACATTGGTTGCGATAACCTCGCGCTCCGGGTTCTCGGGCGTCAGAAAAGTGTCCGAATGCGCCGAGCGGGACGCCGCAGACGCCGACACCACATCCAGTATCGGCTTTCCGATGATCTTCTCCAGCGGTTGACCGAGCAGCGTTGCAAATGCCTTGTTCGCATAGAAAAAAGTGTCATCGCTTCTTTTAATGCACACGGGCACCGGCAACTGGTCAAGCACCCAAATCGATGCAGCGTCGAACTTGCCGGTCACTCGTACCATCCTCCGTCGTCTCATATTCGTTATGAGCAACTATGTCTTATAGAACGCTCGCAGATATCAATAAGGCGTCCGTGCAGACATATCCTACTTACTGTGATTGATATTCCTTACGTTTCCGTAAAAATATTGACCCAAGGATAACCTGCCTGAAAATCGTCATAATTGCATATAAATCGAATTTCATTATTTTTTTAAATGGCTTACGGACCTTTACCCAATGCAAGACGGATTTTCAGGGAAAGCCGAAATCACCTATTTTGTTTCCTGGCATAGCGATCGCTTGGCATTTGACGTCTTCTTGCACCAATGACGGGTGAGGCCGCTGCCGTTTTGCTAATAGGCGCGCTTTGCCGATCACACCGGTTTCGAGGCGGAACAGACGATGCGTGACATCATTCCTCAAGCGCCGGTCGACGGCCGGCAATCCTTGCGCTCCCTTGCGATCCGGCGCGGTGTCGGACGGTTGCTTCAACGCCTGAATTTTGCCTTTGTGGCGGAGCTAGGCCTTCCCGATGGACGCCGGGTGGACATGATGGCGCTCGGACCCAAGGGCGAAATCTGGATCATCGAGATCAAATCTTCCGTCGCCGATTTTCGATCAGACCGCAAATGGCAGGACTATGCCGCATTCTGCGATCGTCTTTATTTTGCAACCTCAGCCGATGTGCCGGCTGCAATCTTCCCTGAGGCAGCCGGTCTCATCGTCGCGGATGATTATGGCGCAGCTTGTGTGCGTGAGGCACCCAATGCGGCGCTCTCGCCAGCCGCGCGTCGAGGCCTTATTCTGCGCTTCGCGCGCACCGCTGCTGCCGCGCTGCATCTGATCCACGATCCCGCATGCGAAGAGAAGATGGTTTTGTAAGCTGACATTGGCACCGCTCAAGGATGCTCTAGCGTGGCGCACGCTTTGCAAGAATGCGCTGCAATGTGCGGCGGTGCATATTGAGACGACGTGCGGTTTCCGAGATGTTGCGGTCGCACAATTCATAGATCCGTTGAATATGCTCCCATCGAACCCGGTCGGCCGACATCGGGTTTTCAGGGAGTTCGGCCTTGTCGTCGCCTGTGCGGGCAAGGGCTGCGATAATGTCATCGGCATCCGCCGGTTTTGCAAGATAATCCGCAGCACCCAGTTTAACAGCGGAAACAGCGGTTGCGATATTGCCATAGCCGGTCAGGATCACGGCGCGGCAATCTGGTCTGAGGACCTTGATCCTGTTCACAAGTTCAAGGCCACTCCCATCCAGAAGGCGCATGTCGACCACCGCATAGGCGGGAGCGCGCTGATCCAGCGCGCTCATGCCGTCGGCAACTGAACCGGCAAGCTGTACGTCGAAACCGCGCGCTTCCATCGCGCGTCCGAGACGCTGAAGAAATGGCTTGTCGTCATCGACAAGCAGAATGGACGGGTCATCCCCCGGAAAACCCGAATCTATCGGTGCGTCGGGCATGGTATCCTCCCGGAATGATGCGGCAGTCCTGAACTCTAAGGGTTCGCACTAAATCCATATTTTCGAAGTAGAGCATGGATTTATATCGTCAGCAAACTGCTACCTTATGACGCAGTTTAACGCTCTCTGATATGGCAAGGAGTCAGGGGCTGGTTGCCTGATCACTATCTCCGATGGAGCGTGATTAGCGGACGCTGTTCGTGCGCCTATCCGCTCGCCACCATGCGCGGATCGCGAAAACCGATTTTTTCGCGTGACCAGACGATGCTGACTTCCGCGCCCGAGCCAGGCGCCTTCACATTTTCAAAGGCAAGGGATGCGCCGGAGCGTTCCAGAAGGGTTTTGCCAATGAATATGCCGAGGCCAAGTCCTCCGCCTTCGATCGGAACATCGCGCTTTGCCGCCTTGTTCTGACGGCTGGTGTTATAGGGCTCCCCCAGCCGCTCCGCGACGACATCGCTGAAACCGGGGCCGTCATCGACAATTTTCACGATAATCGCATCCTCATCCCAGGCGAGCGTGACTTTGACCTCGCTTTTGGCGAAGTCGACCGCATTTTCAAGAAGATTGCCGATACCATAGAGTACGCCGGGCAGGCGCTGAATCTCCGGCGGCGATCCGCCTTCATCGACGAGGGAGTGACGTTGAACGTGGATGGCGATGCCAAAATTGCGGTGCGGCTCGGCCAATTCCTCAATAAGATCGGTCAGCCGCACGACCGCCATGGGTCCGCCCCCGTCGGAGGACAGGGAACTGAGTTTGGCCAGAATATCCCTGCATCGTTTCGCCTGACTGCCAAGGAGTTCGATATCCGCGCCGAGAGCGGTGTCCGGCGGCCATTCGCGCGCAAGCTCACGGGCTATGACGGCGATGGTCGAGAGCGGGGTGCCGAGTTCATGGGCAGCAGCAGCAGCCATCCCGTCGAGCGCCGAAAGATGCTGCTCACGCGCAAGGACGAGTTCCGTTGCCGTCAACGCCGCCGAAAGATTGCGCGCTTGGCTCGTTACCAGGAACGAATAGCCCGCCATGCCGACAAGACAGATATTCAGCGACAACCACATCACGATGACATAAGGCAAGCCCGGCGCCGCACCCGCCACCGATCGCGTCGGCAGGGGCAGATGATGTTCGACCATGATTGAGGAGGCGATGAAAACCAGCGTGGCAAGCACAATTGCATGCGCCCTCCGAAGGGACGTTGCCGCGATCAGGACCGGCGCGAGGAGCAGGAAAATGAGCGGATTGGATGTCCCCCCTGTGAGGTAAAGCATTGCGGCGAGCTGAAGAATGTCATAGGCGAGAAAACCCGCGGCAACCCCGCTTTCGAGAAAAGCGCTCTTCTGCTGACGCCACCGCGCGCAGAGATTGACGATCGCACTGAGGCCGATTAGGACGCAACAGGCAAGCAGCGGGATATCGGCGGCAAGGATGAACCATGCAAAGAAAACCGCTGCCGCCTGAAAGAAGACGATCATCCAGCGCAGGCGGATCAGCATATCATGCCGGAGCTGCCGGTAAACCAGCGCGGTCTGGATGCCCGCATCCGGCGACAATTGGGTAGTCTGATAAAGCACCCCGCAGATAACCCCTTTGGTGCCACTTTACGGAACGAACAGAAGCAAATTAGCAGCAGTTCGGAAAAAACACGAAACAATTAGGAAATTTGCAACCAATTCACCGCGTTAATGAATCATTAGGTATAAAGCTTAGTTGTTGCATATATATTCTGTGATATGTTGCGATGCACAAGAGCCCGGCCATGACGCTGGTGCTAAAGTCGCATCCTTAGGTGCGCAGGACTTCGCTTTGATTCGCGAAGAACGGCGCATCGAATGGACCTTGCGATCGAAAGGAAGTTCGTCTTAATGGCTTTTTACTTCATGCATGAGATGACCCACGCAGCGCTTAGCCCTTGGCGCGCCGCCGTGGACATGACCAAACTTTACTATCAAAATCCGATGAACCCGGCCGCTTCAACGCCGTTTGGCCGCTCTCTTGCGGCGGGCTGCGAGGTTTTTGAACGCGCGACGCGCCAATATGGCAAGCCTGCTTTCGGCTTGACGGAAACGAAGGTCGGCAACCGCCTTCTTCCGGTTCATGAGGAAATCGTCTGGTCGAACAAATTCTGCAATCTGCGCCACTTTCAGCGCATGGCACCCGCCGGTCGAGGACCCGACATGACGGGTAAGTTGTCGAATGTCGTGCTTGTTGCGCCGATGTCCGGCCATTACGCGACGCTCCTTCGCGGCACGGTCGAGGGCCTGCTTCCCTATCATGATGTCTACATCACCGACTGGGTGGATGCGCGTCAGGTGCCTCTTGCAGAGGGTCAGTTCGACCTTGATGATTATATCGACTACATCATTTCGATCTCCCACTATTTTCAAGGGGATGTGCATTTCGTCGCCGTCTGCCAGCCGTCAGTACCGGTTCTTGCAGCGGTTGCCCGCATGGAAGCGATGGGCGATCCCTGTGCGCCGAAATCCATGACATTGATGGGCGGACCGATTGACACGCGCGTAAACCCCACCGCAGTCAATGATCTCGCCTCAAACCATGATCTTTCGTGGTTCGAGAATAATGTGATCATGACAGTGCCGTTCCCGCATCCGGGCGTCATGCGCCGCGTCTATCCGGGTTTTCTCCAGTTGTCCGGCTTCATGAGCATGAATCTCGACCGCCACATGACGGCGCAGCGTGAATTCTATAACCACCTCGTCAAGGGAGATGGCGATTCCGCCGAGAAGCACCGCGAATTCTATGATGAATACATGGCGGTGATGGATCTGACCGCCGAGTTCTATCTCCAGACGGTTGACACGGTTTTTATTCGCCATGCTCTGCCGAAGCGCGAGATGATGCATCGCGATGTTCCGGTGAACACCAGCGCCATCAAGAATGTCGCCCTTCTGACCGTCGAAGGCGAGAAGGACGATATTTCCGGGGTCGGCCAGACCTTTGCCGCCCACGCGCTCTGCGATGGCCTGCCGGATAGCATGAAAGCGCATTACATGCAGCCTTCCGTCGGACATTATGGCGTCTTCAATGGATCACGCTTCCGCTCCGAAATCCGTCCGCGCATTTCCGACTTCATCGCATCCTTCGACAAGGCGCGCCCCTACCATGGCAAGGCGGCGGCGCCTGCCGTGCCCGCAGCGCGTGCCAAGGCTGCGCCGTCTGCCGCAAAGCGCGTGGCCAAGACCAGCTGAATTCGCGAGATGCATTGAGACTGATGCGACGCGGGGTCTTGCCCCGCGTCGTTGCATTTCAGGTGAAGGATGAAGCGCATTCCTTCGGCCCATTGCAAAGTTTCAAGTTGGAGCTTGATGGGAAATCCAGGTAAATATTTTTCTTGAATTGGACCACGTGATCACCACTTTTTGAGCAAGAGGCGGCTCGCCCTGAAACTTGCCTGGAAGTTTGAAGAAGAAGGGCAGCCGTGTTGACCCGCCGTTTCTGCGGCAGTTTCTGATCAACCTTTCAAGAGGTGCCCCAATGACTTCTCAAACGTCCTTTGCCCGACCGAGCGGCAATGCCCGCCCGTTTCTCAAGCCCGGATGGACGCCGACGAATACCGTACTCATGGTTGTCGGCTTCGTGTTTTTCTGGCCGCTTGGCCTTGCCATGCTTGGCTACAACATCTGGGGTCATCGCATGGGCGAACTGACCGGCGATCTGAAGCGGCAGTTTTCGAAACATATGGACTGGAACGACTGGTCGCCTGCCGGTCATTCAGGCCGTCACACCTCAGCGCCCACAGGCAATGCCGCGTTCGATGCCTATCGCGCACGCGAACTTGCGCGGCTTGAGGAAGAGCGTGCGAAAATCGAGGCGATGCGCCGCGAGTTCGACACCTATATGGAAACCCTGCGGCAGGCACGGGATCAGGAAGAATTCGACCGTTTCATGGCCGATCGCAAACGCCAGCAAAAATCGACGGATGTGACCGACCTTTAGGGTTTGTCCGCGAGCACCGCTCCTGGCGCGCTGAAGTCAACAGAAGACGAAGAACGGGGCCGCAGTGCCCCGTTGATCTTTTTTTCGGCGCCATTCTGACGCTCCCATCCTTAGAAAAGATCTTCATCTGCTTGATTGCCCTGATAAGACTTCTTTTGTCTGCCGACCCGATGACGGAAAGCGGTAAACCGTCTATAGGGGAGGGATGTTTCGCAACCTTTTCGCAAGCCCGAAGACCGCACGCCTGTCCCCCGGCACCCTGACGCTGGAGATTGACGGTCAAGATGTCGCGATCAGCATCCGCCACAATCCGCGTGCGCGGCGCTATATTCTCCGGTTGCCTCAAAGCGGCATGGCTCCGGTTCTGACCATTCCGGGGAACGGTAATCACGACGAGGCGATGGATTTTGCCTTGCGCCATACCGGCTGGCTCGCCGCGCGCCTTGCGCGCAAGGCGGAACCAACCTCGCTCTCACCGGGTGTCGTTATACCGTTGCGGGGTGTCGACCACGGGATCGTCGCAACCGGCGGCCTGCGCGGCACGATCCGGCCTGCGCAAGGCGATACCATGCCCGTTCTTCATGTGCCAGGCGACATCGAACATCTCGAGCGTCGGCTGACGGACTGGCTGAAGCGCGAGGCGCGGGCGGACCTCACCAAGGCCTGCACCCACCACGCCAACACCCTCGGCCTTCACTTCCGCTCCATCACCATCCGCGACCAGCGCACGCGCTGGGGATCATGCTCATCCGGCGGACGGCTCAACTTCTCCTGGCGCCTGATTCTTGCGCCGCCCGAAATCCTCGATTATGTCGCCGCTCATGAGGTCGCGCATCTGCAGGAGATGAACCATCAACCGCAATTCTGGCGGCTTGTCGCAAAAACCTGTCCCGATATGGCGCGGCATCGTGTCTGGCTCAGAAAGAACGGCCATCGTCTGAACGGTTTTGGCCGTTAGGCAGAGTGGGTCGGTCCAGACAGGCAGCATCAACTTTAAACACGCTGTTATTTTTTGGTTAATAGAAATTTAAATTACATCAGTAGATTATTGGGTTATTTTTTATAAATTCCGCTCTTTATCAGATAAGTATAGACAGAAATAGCGATTTTCATATTAATGTAAACTGATTTTTACTTGTCATTAATTATAAAATAGATCAGCATTGATTTGCATTTTATCTATTCGAATTAACTGGAGGGAAATATTTATTGTGTAGTTTCAAATCATCGATGGCTTCAAGACAAAAAGAGAGCCACGGTCTTGTTCAACACGTGTAATCATTAGGAGCTCACTATGAAACTCTTCTCGAAATTCGCTAAAAATGAAAAAGGCGCAACCGCAATCGAATATGGCTTGATCGCCGCTCTCATCAGCGTCGTGATCCTGACGATCCTCGGCACAGTCGGCACCAACCTGACCGGTATCTTTACCGCTATTGCAGAAGCGCTGGCGATCTAAGTCAGGCTTGTTTGGCCAAATCGACGTCGCAATCAAAAATCGATGTGACGCGGAAATTGAAAAGAGCGGGGTCTATACCCCGCTCTTTTTTTGAAACAGACGAGCAGGCCTCGTCAAACAGGGATCGAAAATCAGGATGGACGGGCTTCTCGCACATCTCACCTTCGCTTTTTTTGCGCTGCTGATGCTTTATGCGGCGGTGTCCGATCTCGGCTCTTATACGCTGCCGAACCATATTTCAGTGATCCTCATCGTCGGGTTCCTTTGCGTCATGGCGCTGATTCAGCCACCACTGAGTGTATTCGCATGGCATTTTGGGGTCGCCTTGCTGGTTTTTGCCGTTGGTTTTGCCCTGTTTGCCTTCGGAATATTGGGCGGCGGCGATGTCAAGGTGGTCTCGGCGCTGGCACTTTGGCTTGGGCCCAATGATTTTTTAAATTTTTTCACGCTAATGGCCATTTTCGGCGGCATCCTCGCCTTATTCCTCCTGATCTTCCGTCGTCTTCCGGTCTCAGAGAAATGGCTAAAAAATAACGCCATCAAAGGCTTGCATGACAGGAACGAGGGCATTCCCTATGGCGTCGCGATTGCTGCCGCCATGCTCATTATTCTGCCGAAGACCGACATTTATGGCGCAATTCAGGCGCTTTGAAGGGTAGAAAAGGACTATTTGCACCTCGTTAATTATAAAAAATCACTTTCGATTAACCACAAATATACCTTTCAGGCGTCATCTTCACTCCTGAGCATCGCGGAAAAGCGAGCATGAGTGAGGAAATGACATGAGTCCGACACGCTTGATAATTCTCGGCATAGGCTTTGTAGCGGCTATTCTGTCTGCGGTTTTGGCGGTGAATTTCACGTCACCGGAGCCAACGACGGTTCAGGAAATCGTCAAGGTGCCGACCATCGACACCACCAAGGTTCTCGTGACCACGAGGACCCTCAACCGTGGCGAAACGGTTGGTGAGGATGCGTTCACCTGGGCGGAATGGCCATCAAGCAGCATCAACGAGAAGCACATTACCCAGGCGAGCAATCCGGACGCTCTGAAAAACCTCGTTGGCGACACTGTGCGTATCACCATGGAACAGGGCGATCCGGTGCAGGAAGCAAAGCTTGCCAAACCCGGTTTCGGCTTCATGGCGTCGGTTCTCCAACCCGGCATGCGCGCCGTATCCACCAAGGTCTCCGCTGAGACAGCGGCTGGCAGCTTCATCCTCCCGGATGACCGCGTCGACGTGATGATGACGCGCTCCAGCGGCGAAGAAGCCGGCGAGCGCACATACACTTCCGTTCCTGTTCTGCGCAACGTCCGCGTTCTCGCGATCGACCAGGAAATCCAGGAAAAGGACGGGGAACCGTTCGTGGTTGGCAAAACAGCTACCCTTGAGCTTACCGATGAACAGGTGCGCATTCTCGCGGTCACCCAGCAGGCATCGGATCAACTGACACTTGCGCTCCGCAGCCTCCAGGACGCCGATCAGGAACCAACTTCCGACGGCCTGTTCCTCATCGGCAACGCTGATGGCTCGGCACGCGATACCATTACCATCGTGCGCTACGGCCAGCGCACCACCGTCAAAACGAGCAAGTAGGACCTGTCATGAAAAGCGCTCTCAAATCCCTGCGGTTCGATACAGATAATCGCATCCTGCTCACGATGCTGGTCGTGCTCACCATGATGGTCAGCCTGTTTGCAGCTTCGCTCACGCCGGTTGCTGCCGCCGAAACCATCAAATCTGCCCGTGAAAATCCGGGCCTCACCGTACTCAAGGCTTCTGCCGCAGGAACCTCACGCAAAGTCGAACTCGGGCTCGACAAGTCCCTTGTCGTTGAGCTGCCGCGTGATGTCCGCGATGTTCTTGTCGCCAATCCCGAAGTCGCGGATGCGATCGTGCGGACAGCACGCAAGATCTTCCTGATCGGCAACCGTGTTGGCCAGACCAATGTGTTCATGTTCGACGAAGCGGGCAACACCGTCCTCAGCATTGACCTCAAGGTTGAGCGCGATATCGGGCCGCTTGAAGAACTCATCGAGAAATATGTTCCAGGTTCCAATGTCACCGTTGAGATTGCGAACGACAACGTGGTCCTGACAGGCACAGTGCCAAACCCGCTCGCCGCAAGCCGCGCCGCGGACCTCGCCCGCGCCTTCGTCACGGGTGGTGAGGCAACAACCGGTCAGTTCACCCAGTCTTCGACCACGAGTGGCGTTGCTGGTGGTATCGGATCGACCGTGATCTCGAACCCGGATCAGGAGCGTGCTGTCAGCCAGATCATCAACCTTCTTCAGATCGAAGGCGAAGATCAGGTTCACCTCAAGGTCACGGTTGCTGAAATCCGGCGCAGCATCCTGAAACAGCTCGGCATCGATTTCAACAGCTCACAGATCGGTCAGACCAGCGCAACAATCCTGCGTGAGGCAGCCTTCGGCGCAGTCGGTTTCCCACAGGCAGGCGGTGTCTTGTCGACTGTCTCGCGGACAACCGGTCAGGGCGACACGTACAGCGGCACGATCCGCGCCCTTGAACGCGCCAACGTTCTGCGCACCCTGGCGGAGCCGACACTGACGGCTCAGTCCGGTCGTGAGGCTTCGTTCCTTGCCGGTGGTGAAATACCGGTTCCCACAGAAGTGACGACGGACCCGGACACGGGCGGTGTCACGGTCACCGTAGAACGCCGTCAGCTTGGCGTATCGCTCAGCTTTACGCCGATTGTCCAGTCCGCAGAGCGCATCAGCCTCACGGTCAACACAGAAGTCAGCGATATCGACACCAACAATGGACTGAGCTTTGCAGGCCCGACAATCATTCCGGCGATCTCGGTCCGTCGCGCCTCGTCGACCCTTGAACTGCCTTCAGGCGGCACGATGGTTCTGGCCGGGCTGCTGCGCGACAGCGTGCGTCAGACGTCAGCTGGTGTGCCTTATCTGAAGGGCTTGCCGATCCTCGGTTCGCTTTTCGGCAGCAATGATTTCATTCGCAACGAGACCGAACTCGTCATCTTCGTGACCCCCTATCTGGTTCGCCCGACCGCGCGCCAGAATCTGGAACGGCCTGATCAGAATTACGCTCAGGCAAATGATGGTGGCAGTTTCTTCCTCAACAAGCTGAACCGTGTCTACGGTGGCAAGAAGACGGCAGCACCAGGAAACTACCATGGCAAAGTCGGGTTCATTTACAAGTAACGACTTGGAACAGTTGGAATTTCGGGTTTGCGAACCCAGCTTACGGCCCTGAAGCCGAAAGGATGAGAAAATGAGTATCGTTGGTATGAAAAAGGCCACGGCCATGCAGGCCATCGTAGACGGAAGACCGTCGTCTGTTCTGCGCGCTCTCGCTACGGTGAGTGTTCTGGCCCTCGGCCTCGCCGGATGTGCCCAGACATCGCCGAGCGGACTGTCCTATTCCGAGACGTCTTATCAGACGCGTCACCCGATCGTGGTGGACACAGCGCCGACCACGCTCGACATTCCGGCAGGCAATGAGCGAACCCACCTTACGGTTGGCGCGAAAAGCGCGGTACAGGGATTTGCGGAAGATTATCGCCGCTCAGGCGCAAAGGGGATCCAGATTCTGGTTCCGGCAGGCTCTTCGAACGAGGTTGCCGCATCGCATCTTGCCAGACATGCCCGCGAGATCATCGAAGAGCGCGGCGTCTCCCGCAATCAGATTTCGATCCTTTCCTACTCAGTCGATGATCAGAATGTTCCGGGCAATATCCGTCTTGCCTATGTCGCCCTCAAAGCACGTGTGGCAAGCGAGTGCGGGGTTTGGCCAAGCGATCTTGGGACCAATTTCGAAAATCAGAATTACGAGAATTTCGGTTGCGCAACGCAGAGCAATCTGGCCGCCATTGTTGCCGATCCGAACGACCTGATCGCGCCACGCGGCAATGGCCCGATCAATGCGGAAAGAACCGCCGAGGTCATCTCCGATTTCCAGGCCAATACACCGCCGACCGTTCTGCCGGTCCTTGTATCAGACGCATTCTAGGAACATCACATGGATAGACTTGGTCTCAATACTGGAAACAAGACGGGTTCGGATGATGTGCGGCCAATTCCGCGGATTTCGATCCAGATCTTCTGTGAAACAGATTCCGTTGCCACTAAGATGCAGCGCTTCGCGTCAGACCGGCGTCTGTCCCGCACCCATGTCAAAAGCCACATGGGCGGCAGCCGCGCTGCCATCGAATTCTACCAGAGCGCGCCGACGCCGAATGTCATCATCGTCGAGAGTCCGCTTACCGGCGACGCGCTGGTCGATGAGTTGGGCATGCTTGCCAATGTTTGCGACGCGGACACCCGCGTCATCGTGATCGGCAAGGCTAATGATGTCGATCTCTATCGCCGTCTGATCAAGTTCGGTGTTTCGGAATATATCGTTGATTCCTTCGACACTATGGACCTGATCCATACGATCGGAGAAATGTTTGCAAGTCCGGACGCCGAGCCACTTGGCCGCTCGATCGTCTTCGTCGGGGCCAAGGGCGGCAGCGGTTCTTCCACGATTGCCCAGAACACGGCCTGGTCAATTTCGGAACTGTTCAAGAACGAAGTGATCATCGCCGATTTCGATCTTGCCGGTGGAACTGTGGGTCTTAATTTCAATCAGGATCCTGCACAGGGCATCGCGGAAGCCTTGTTCTCGGGCGAGAAACTCGATGAGATCTATCTCGACCGCATCCTTGCAAAATGCACCGATCATCTCAATCTTCTGACCGCTCCCGCCTCGCTCGACCGTACCTATGAACTGGCGCGCGAGGAAGTCGACCGGTTGGTCGAGGTAGCTCAGGGATCGGTTCCCTATTTCGTGGCTGATATGCCAGGCCATTGGGCTGACTGGTCTTCGAGCCTGCTTGCCACCGCAGATGAGGTCGTCATCACTACGACACCGGATCTCACCGGGCTACGCAATGCCAAGAACATGTTCGATAACTTGTCACAGAAACGCAAAAACGATCCGAAGCCGCATATCGTTCTGAACCAGATCGGTCGCGGCAAGGACACGGAAATCAAGCTCGCGGCATTCGAGGATGCATTGGAAACCAAGGTCGCTCTCGCAATCCCGTTCGAACCACACCTTTTCGGAACCGCGGTCAACAATGGCCAGATGATCGGCGAGAGCAGTGCGAAGTCACCCATTGCCGCGCAGTTCAAAACGCTTGCGGCCGTCCTGACCAGACGATCAGAAGGCGTGATGGCGGAGCGAAAAGGCAAGGGAATGAAACTGTCGTTCCTGAACCGGCTGCGTGGAAAAAAATCGGCTGCATAAGGTCCTGCAGGGTCCAGTTTAGAGGATAGAGAAACACAATGTTCGGAAAACGTGGGACCGGTGGAAACGATACAATTCGCGTCGCGCCAAAAGAGGCGGTTGTCGAGCGCGCTGTCGCGCGCGAGGCTGAACCTGCACCCGCAAAGGCAGCACCGGCTCCGGCCAAGGTGACGCCTCAGCCATTGAAGCAGGATTTTACAGACGAGTATTACGACATCAAGACGTCGGTATTCTCGGCGCTGATTGATACAATCGACCTCTCCCAGCTTGCTGTCCTCGATCAGGAGACCGCACGGGAAGAAATCCGGGATATCGTCAACGACATTATCTCGCTCAAGAACCTCGCCATGTCGATTTCGAAACAGGAAGACCTCCTGAACGACATCTGCAACGACGTTCTTGGCTATGGTCCGCTGGAGCCGCTTCTCGCCCGCGACGATATCGCTGATATCATGGTCAACGGCGCGGCGACGACCTTTATCGAGGTTGCGGGCAAGGTGCAGCAGACGGGCCTTAAATTCCGCGATAATTCGCAGCTCATGAATATCTGCCAGCGCATTGTGAGCCAGGTTGGCCGCCGCGTCGATGAATCGAGCCCGATCTGCGACGCGCGCCTGCCTGACGGCTCACGTGTCAACGTGATCGCCCCGCCGCTCGCCCTTGATGGACCGACGCTCACCATTCGTAAATTCAAGAAGGACAAGCTCACTCTCGATCAGCTCCAGAGTTTCGGTTCGATTTCACCCGAAGGCGCGGAAATTCTGAAAATCATCGGCCGTGTCCGCTGTAACGTCGTCATTTCCGGCGGCACGGGTTCCGGCAAGACCACGCTTCTGAACTGCCTGACGCGTTATATCGATACCGATGAGCGCATCATCACCTGTGAAGATTCGGCCGAACTTCAATTGCAGCAACCGCATGTGGTTCGTCTTGAAACACGCCCGCCAAACCTTGAGGGCGAGGGTGAGATCACGATGCGCGATCTCGTCAAGAACTGCCTGCGTATGCGCCCTGAACGCATCATCGTCGGTGAGGTGCGCGGTCTGGAAGTGTTCGACCTTCTGCAGGCGATGAACACGGGCCATGATGGCTCGATGGGTACGATCCACTCCAACTCGCCCCGCGAATGTCTTGCCCGTATGGAGGCGATGATCGCCATGGGCGGCTATTCGCTGCCGGCGCGCACCGTTCGCGAGATGATTTCCGGCTCGGTTGATATCGTGGTTCAGGCAAGCCGCCTGCGCGATGGTTCGCGCCGTATCACCCACATCACTGAAGTGCTTGGCATGGAAGGCGAAGTGATCACGACCCAGGACCTCTTCGTCTATGAAATCCTGGGCGAGGACAGCAACGGCCGCATCCGCGGGCGCTTCCGCTCGACAGGAATCGGACAGCCGAATTTCTGGGAGCGGGCCCGTTACTACAATGAGGAAAAACGCTTGGCCGATGCGCTTGACCGGGCAAACCTCGCCGATGAGGGGCAATTCTGATTTCGGTCTGATGGAACGACCACAATCCGAAAGCCTCTCGAACAAGAAGAACTGTTCAAGCCTGATGCATAGCAAGAGGAGTTTGACGTGCCGCTGAATGTTGTGATGATCGTCGCCCTCGTGACCCTCGGTTCTATCCTGATTGCGGTTGCGATTTTTCTCCCGAAACTCAGTGTCGAGAAACGGGCGGGAGAACGCATGCGTGGTATCACCGCTGGTGCTGCTGTTCGCAATGCGCGCACGGCGGGTCGAAACCGGGTTGAGGAAAGCGCAAAGCGGCGCAAGAATGTTCAGGACACGCTGAAGGAGATCGAGGACAAGACCGCCAACAAAACCCGCCGCAAGCTCACCCTGAGTGCACGGCTGAAACAGGCAGGGCTCAAAATATCAAAGCCGATGTACTTTCTGTTGTCGTTTTTTTCTGCCCTTATCTTTGTCTTTATCGGCTTTCTGATGGAGGTGCCGCCGCTTCTGTTGCTCGGCTTTGCCTTTGTCGGCTTTTTCGGTTTTCCCGGCTTCATGCTTAACTACCTTAAGAACCGCCGCATCAATAAATTCACCAACGATCTGCCAGAAGCAATCGACATCATGGTACGCGGCATCAAGGCCGGCCTGCCGCTGATGGACGGCATGCGCCTCGTCGCCTCCGAGGCGCGGGAACCGCTTGCCGGCGAATTCCGTGGTATCATCGACGCACAGCAGCTCGGTGTTCCCATGTCCGAGGCGGTGATGCGTATTCACGACAATATTCCGATTCCGGAGACGAACTTTTTTGCAACCGTTGTCGCGATCCAGCAGAGTTCGGGCGGTTCGCTTTCCGAGGCACTCGCGAACCTTGGCCGGGTTCTCCGGGAACGCAAGAAAATGCGTATGAAAGTCAAGGCGATCAGTTCCGAGGCAAAAGCATCGGCGGGTATCATCGGCTCGCTGCCAGTCTTCGTGGCGCTTGCCGTATACTTCCTCAATCCGGATTACATCAGCCTCCTGTTCACGACATCGACAGGTCATCTCATACTCGGTGGCAGTTTGTTCTGGATGTTCTGCGGCGTCATGATCATGCGCAAGATGATCAATTTTGAAATCTAGAAGGCGGAAAAAGCATGTTTGATGGCATTGTAGACAAGCTCACAAATCCGCAGGCGGTCATTGCCTCCCTGACGGCGGTTGCCGTTTTCGCGACGGTCCTCATTATGGCGAAACCGCTTCTCGCCCGTGACATTCTGAAAGGCCGCATGAAATCCGTCGCCACCGAGCGCGAACGCATCCGCGCGCGTGAGCGTGAACGGCTCGTCTCCAGCAAAAGGGACAACGGCAAGAAATCGCTGCGCCAATCCGGGTCGAATTCTCAATCCTTCATGAGCGACATCGTCAAGAAATTCAATTTGCGCCAATTGTTCGATGATGGTTCTTTGCAGTTGAAGCTTGCCCAGGCCGGCTATCGTGGCCCGCGGCCCATCATCATTTTTCTTTTCGCGCGCTTGTGCCTGCCATTTATTTTCTTCGCCCTTGCGCTTTTTTATATGTTCACGCTCAAGCTCCTGCCCGAACAGGCGCTTCCTGTGCGCATTGGTCTTTGCGCGGCGGTCGCTTATGTCGGTTTTCTCATGCCTGGCATCCTTGTCAGCAACAAGAAGGTGAAACGGCAGCAATCAATCCAGAGAGCCTTCCCGGATGCGCTCGATATGATGCTGATTTGCGTTGAATCCGGCATGTCTGTCGAGGCGGCTTTCAAGCGCGTTGCCCAGGAAGTCGGCACCAACTCACCACCGCTTGCCGAAGAACTGGCGCTCACGACAGCAGAGCTTTCCTTCCTTCAGAAACGAACCGATGCCTATGAAAATCTCGCCAAACGCACCGGCCTTGATGGCGTCAAAGCCTGTGCGCTCGCGCTTACTCAGGCGGAAAAAGTAGGTACACCGGTCGGTGCTGCCCTGCGCGTGATGGCCCAGGAAAACCGTGATCTGCGCATGAACGCGGCCGAACACAAAGCCGCCTCCCTGCCGCCGAAGCTGACAGTACCGATGATCATCTTCTTCCTTCCCGTTCTGCTTATGGTGATTATCGGTCCCGCGATCATTCAGCTTATTGAGAACGGTGCCTTGTGACGCCCGGCACGGGTGAGCTGATTTGAAAAGTGGGGCTTGTTTGAAATGCCCGGGAAAAGGCCCTTGCTTGCGAAAGTCGGGCCTTTTTCGGGGTGGATCTCACATTCCACCGTGGAATAGGCGACAGGTATCCGCCTGATGAATGTCGGCAGCATAGCTCGCCCGCGCAATACCCCCCACTGAGGCTTTTCGCGCATCTAACAGCGGAGCGAATACATCTGGATTATAAGTCACAAGCCTTCAGGCAAATCAGGGTCGCGGTGTAGGCAAGGTGGCAGAAAACTCAGCTCGCCTTGCCTTCTTGCTTCAGTTTGTCCCACGTATTTTCCTGGGTCAGAAGCGCGCGGAGATAAGCGATATTGGCGGCTGCCTGTTCCGGCGGAAGGTCGGCCTTGGCAATTTGTTCGGCCTCTTCGAAGCGGCCTTGCAGGCCGACAACGAGCGAGAGGTTCTGGCGCACCCGCTCATCTGCGCCTGGAAATGTGATCGCCTGGCGCAGAAGTTTTTCCGCCTCCGGCAGATCGCCGGTCAGCACATGGGACATGCCGAGATTGCTCATCACGGTCGGTTCCTGAGGCGCGAGCTGAAGGGCATAGGCATAGCGCGCTCGGGCTTCCTCGTGGATGCCGGTCTGGTCGAGGATCGCGCCTTCGGCAGAGATCAGTTTCCAATCCGGCAGGTCTGGGCGCTGTGCCGCGCGGATGACGGTGAGGGCGTTTTCGAACTGTCCCTCTGCGGCGAGCGCCTTGCCATAGGCGGCCTGCACGACCGGGTCATTCGTGTGAACGATCGAGGCGCTTTGCAGGACTGCGACGGCTTGTGTCGACTGGCCGGTGCGCCGCAGCGCAGATGCGAAATTCAGCGCGGCGTCGCGGTCCCTGGTATTGTCCCGGTAGCGCTTGCCCCAATAGGCAACGCCGCGGACGGCATCTTCATGGGTAACGATGCTGCCGGTCGTCTCCGGCGAAGGCGATGACGAGCAGGCCGACAGCGCAAGCAGCGCCGCAACGGGCAATGCCGCAAATATCCTGACAAGACGGCGTTGAGATCGCTGTTCTGTTCTCGAGGCGTTTCGGTGTGTCTCGAAAAAACCTGTCATGACCATCATCCAAAGAGCGTCGCGTGGCCCGGGAGCGAGCGCATGGCAAAGCACCCGGATTTATGATTACCAATTCGTAAACTGTTATCCCTAATCTTTGGTTAACAGCGCCACACGGACCAGATAGTTTGAAGGCCTGATTCGCGTTCCTTTGGAGTGACCTGTCTTATGCGAGTGGAATTGATCAGCGGCGCCGATGCGCCCGCCGGTGCCGTGATGATCCTGCCGGTCGAAAGTTCCGGTCTTGACGCAGCGCTCGCGCCATTTTCCGAGCGCCAGCGTGCGTGGGTGGCGCTGTCGGGCTTTAGCGGCAAATCAGGGCAGGTCTGCCTGCTTCAGGCAGATGATGGTACGCTCGGTCATGTGCTTTTCGGCGTGCCGCAGCCGCAGCAATCCCGAGTGGAGCGGGCAGCGCTGTCTTTCGGCAAGCTCGCAAGCGCCCTGCCGGAGGGTATCTACCGCTTCAGCGATCCGGCGCAACCGGACATGCTGATGGCGCTCGCCTTCCTTCTCGATGCCTATCAGTTCAGCCGCTACAAGCCAGCCGGCGAGGAAAAGACACTGAGGCTCGTGGTCGAAGATGAGGCTGCGCGGATCGAGGCGATGCGCCTTGCGCAAGCCGCGACATTCGCCCGCGATCTGATCAATACGCCCTCGAACGACATGGGCCCGGCTGAACTCTCCGCCACAGCCCGCGCGCTGGCGGAGTGTTATCACGCCGATTTCACCGAAATCGTCGGCGATGAACTCCTTGAACGCAATTTTCCGCTCATACACGCCGTCGGGCGGGCAAGTGCGAGCGCACCGCGATTGCTTGATTTTACCTGGGGCAATGCGGCAATGCCGAAAATCACGCTGGTCGGCAAGGGTGTCTGTTTCGATACCGGTGGCCTTGATATCAAGACCGGCAGCAACATGCTGCTGATGAAAAAAGACATGGGGGGTGCTGCGAATGTGCTGGCGCTTGCGCAGATGATCATGGATGCGGACCTGCCCGTTCGGCTTCGGGTTCTGATTCCGGCGGTCGAGAATTCGATTGCCGGCAATGCATTCCGGCCGGGCGATATTTTACCCTCGAGGCTGGGGCTGAGTGTCGAAATTGCCAATACCGATGCCGAGGGGCGGCTTGTCCTTGCCGACGCGCTGGCGCTTGCCGATGAGGAGGCGCCTGACATGCTGATTGATATGGCGACCCTGACCGGTGCCGCGCGGGTGGCGCTTGGCCCTGATCTGCCGCCATTTTACACAAATGACGATGGGTTCGCCGATGAACTCTCCGTGCGGGCCCGTGACATGGCGGACCCTGTCTGGCGGATGCCGCTCTGGGAGCCGTATCAAACCATGCTCGACAGCCCGATTGCCGATGTCAACCACGCGCCCGCGGGCGGCTTTGCAGGCTCGGTGACAGCGGCGCTGTTCCTCGCCCGATTTGTCAGATCGGCGGCGATCTGGGCACATTTTGATATCTATGCCTGGACACCGACCGCCCAGCCTGCAAGACCAAAGGGTGGCGAGGCGCAGGCTATTCGCGCGCTCTATGCCGTGATCAAGGCGCGTTTTGCCTAGGGGCCTCGCTCTAAGCCGCGTTCGTTTTCGCTGCGTCGTTTGCGGGGTTTGCCTCCGAGAAATCGGAGGTTTTTTGAATAGGCAAATGCCATTGCCCATTGCTATTTCGTTCAATCGTGCTCTCAGCCTTCAGGCGAGACAGAGTTGAAGCCATCGTTGCTTGAGATGTATCAAAGCCGTTCTGCGCGTTGACCGCCGTCAAGATTTCATCTGACGGTATTGGCCCGTTTGCCAAAACCTCAAGAATTACGTCCTTAAGTCTCTGTTTCCCTGACGCTGATCGCGTGGGCGGAGCTGGCCCATCCTCTAGTGCTGCGATTGCGGTATCAAACTCTTTCAAAGTCGCGCGCAAAGCAGCAATCTGTTCAGAAACTTGCGCGCGCTCCAATTTCAACTTGTTCAGCAAGCCAGCCATTGCGGCTCCTCCTTAATTTGCGGCCTCTCCGCAATTCCCTATGATTTAATATTTCGCACGCAAATGTCAAGAGAGGAATCACTTGATCAATATTAAAAAATAATTGAGTTGTTGATTTGCCAAATTTTGTGGTCACGTTACAAAAGAGGAATATTGCGTCAGGGGGTAATCCCCAAAAAGCATTGCAAGAAAGAAGGCCTTCCTTTCGCTGAGGGCGGGGCGGCAGCTGGTTTAGAGCGTTCAGGGATTTCCGGCCGAAATCAGGCGTGTTGCGATGGCTTGCGCGCTGCGTCTGGAGACGATATTTTCAAAACGGAAGCGTAATAATGTGCGGGTGCGTCAATGGCAGTGGATCTGCGCCCTGGACTGGCCTTGCGGCTATGGCAGCAGGTCAATCTCGATCTTGTGCTGGAGGGCGATATGGATCTTTCCTATCGCCAGATCAGCATTCTTCTGACGATCTATCTGGAGCCGCCGCCGCATACCGTGCGCGGGCTGGCGCGTCGCCTCGGTGTCACCAAACCGGTGATCACCCGCGCGCTCGATACGATGGGAAAACAGGGTCTCGTCACCCGTGAGCGCGATGAGAAGGACCGGCGCAATGTCGTGATCCAGCGCACGGTCGAGGGCGCGCTCTATGTCGAAAAACTGGGCGATGTCATTCGCGAGAAGGGCCGTCTTCTGCCGTTCTGATGTGGGGCCGGCCCGAACGCTCAACAGGTGAATTTGATGGACACACGGTATCTTGCCATTCCCGAGAAAAGTCGGAGCGGGCGTCGGTTCAATCTTGAATATAGGGGCAATGCCCCGTCTGACGGCGTTTGCCACCATGTCACCCGCCCGGTCACGCGCCTTCTCGCGGAAGGTCACGCCGCCGCTGCCGCCGATACGGAACTTCTCTTCGGCGAGGAATTCACGGTTCATGAAATGCAGGATGGCTGGTGCTTCGGCAGAGCGCGTGGTGATCATTATCTTGGCTGGGTCGAAGCGGCAGCCCTCGCCGTCGGCACGTCGAATGCGACCGATCAGGTGATCACACGGGGAACCTTCGTCTATGCTGAGGCTGATCTCAAATCACGCCCACTGATGAAATTGCCGATGGGTGCGCGCTTCAGCATTCTCGATGCGGTGGAGACGCGCGGCACGCGCTATCTCCAGATGTCGGCGGGCTTCCTCGTCGCCGGTCATGTTGGTGCACTTGCCGATCATGCGGCGGATTTCGTCGCCATCGCAGAGCAGCTTTCCGGTCTTGCCTATCTCTGGGCCGGGCGCTCATCCTTCGGGCTTGATTGTTCAGGCCTTGTCCAGCTCGCCATGGGGATGGCCGGGATCGCGGTTCTGCGTGACAGCGACCTTCAGGAGGCGACGATCGGCGAGCCGGTGGCTCTTGGTAATGATCTTGATGGTTTGCAGCGCGGGGATCTTGTCTTCTGGCCGGGCCATGTCGGGATCATGCAGGACGCGCTGCGCCTCATTCACGCGAACGGACATACGATGAGTGTGCATTCCGAGCCGCTTCACACGGCGGTCGAGAGGATTTCCTATCTTTATGGATTGCCGCGCGCGGTGCGTCGCCCGTTTGGCCTGTCCGCGTCGCCTATTCCATAACCGCGCCGGATTTCACTTCGATATCGAAAGCGGCCGCCATCAGGGCCTTTGTGTAATCGGTTTTCGGATGGTCAAAAATCTCGGCGGCGGGGCCGTGTTCGACCACTTTGCCGAACTGCATCACCATGACATGGTTTGAAAGCGCGCGGACCACCTTGAGGTCGTGCGAAATGAACAGATAGGTGAGATTGTGCTTGCGCTGGAGCGCGCGCAGGAGATCGACCACCTGCGCCTGAACGCTCATATCGAGGGCGGAGGTGGGCTCATCCAGCATCACGAATTTCGGTTCAAGCACCATGGCGCGGGCAATCGCGATGCGCTGGCGCTGACCGCCGGAAAATTCATGCGGGTAGCGAAAGCGCGTCGCCGGATCAAGCCCGACTTCATGGAGCACATTGACGACCGCCTGGTCGCGTTCGCTGGTCTTGAGGGTCGGCTTATGGATCTTCAAGCCTTCTTCGATGATATCCTGCACCGAAAGACGCGGGCTGAGCGAACCGAACGGGTCCTGAAAGACGATCTGCATATCGCGCCGGAGCGGACGCATCGCCTTGAAACTCAACTGGTTGATATCACGCTCGCCAAACCGGATCGTGCCGTTCGACGAGATCAGCCGCATCAGCGCAAGGCCGAGCGTGGTCTTGCCCGAACCGGATTCACCGACAACGCCGAGGGTCTGGCCGGCGCGCACCGCAATGTCGACGCCGTCGACCGCCTTGATGTGGCTGACCGTGCGGCGCATCAGTCCGGCCTTGACCGGGAACCATACTTTAAGATCCTCCGTGCGGACCACGACCGGCGCGGATGCATCCTCCCGGATCGGATCGCCCTTGGGCTCGGCGGAAAGCAGGTGCTTTGTATAATCATGCTGCGGGTTATCGAAAATCGACGCTGTCGGCCCGCGTTCGACAATCAGGCCTTTGGTCATGACGCAGACATCATCCGCGATCTTGCGCACGATCCCGAGATCGTGAGTAATGAAGAGAAGACCCATGCCGGTCTCTTCCCGGAGCTTTTTCAAAAGCACCAGAATTTGCGCCTGCACAGTCACATCGAGCGCGGTCGTCGGCTCATCGGCAATCAGGATATCCGGCTCGTTCGCAAGCGCCATTGCAATCATCACCCGCTGGCGCTGGCCACCGGACAATTGGTGCGGAAAGGCGTTGAGGCGGGTTTCCGGATCGCGGATGCCGACCTGATGCAGAAGCTCGATCACCCGCACCCGCGCCGCGCGATCGCCCATGCCGCGATGCAGCTTGAGGACTTCGGCAATCTGCTTTTCGATCGTGTGCAGCGGATTGAGCGAAGACATTGGTTCCTGGAATATAAACGAGATGTCGTTGCCCCGCACCGCCCGCAACCGGCGTTCTGGAACCTTCAACAGGTCCTCGCCGCGAAACAGGATTTCGCCATGCGGGTGATGCGCGGCCGGGTAGGGCAGGAGCTTCAGCACCGACAGCGCCGTCACCGATTTGCCGGACCCGGATTCGCCGACAAGCGCCAGAGTCTTACCGCTGTGAAGATCGAACGATACCCCGCGCACGGCATCGGTCACCGTTCCGCCCTGACGGAATTGAACGCCGAGATTGCGCACGCTGAGGAGCGGTTCACCGGTCATGAAAGCTCCTTGAGGTCATCGAGTGAGAGCACCTCGATCGGGCTGTAAGTGCGCATGTCCCGGTCCTGGCTCACGATATAGGTGCATCCGGCAAGGCTCGCTGTGGCGCAGTGAACTGCGTCGAGAAGTTCGAGACCGGCACTTGCCGACAGCTCTGCCGCGGCGCGGATCACTTCGCGGTCGCAGGCGATGGTAGCGATCATGTCCGCATTGTCGAAAAGCGC
This sequence comes from Hyphomicrobiales bacterium, assembly GCA_013911885.1. GTDB lineage: Bacteria > Pseudomonadota > Alphaproteobacteria > Rhizobiales > JACESI01 > JACESI01. The sequence goes on from JACESI010000003.1 coordinate 37,738, forward strand.
GTCATAGCGGCGGGCGAGCGCGTCATTGCCGTTTACCAGCGGCTTGACGAGAACCTCGCCCCTTGTGATCTCGCTTGCCATTAGAAACACAAGCCCGCGCTCGGCCATACGGAAAAGATCGAGTGCCACGCTGTTGAACGCTTCGACTGCGGCGATAACGATGTTGGTATCGACATAGACCTGTTCGTGGAGCAAGCGCTGCATGATGCCCTCACACAAAGGTCTTGCGCGGGTCGAGTGCATCGCGCACCGCCTCGCCGATGAAAATCAGAAGGCTCAGCATCAGCGAGATCACCACGAAAGCGCTGATCCCGAGCCAGGGGGCCTGAAGTTCATCCTTGCCCTGCCGCAGCAATTCACCAAGCGACGGCGAACCGGGCGGCAGTCCGAAGCCCAGAAAATCGAGCGAGGTCAACGTCGTGATCGAGCCGTTGAGAATGAAGGGCATGAAGGTGATGGTCGCGACCATCGCGTTCGGCAGCAGATGGCGCCACATGATTTTCGCATTCGAGACCCCGAGCGCGCGGGCTGCATTCACATATTCGAAATTGCGTGCGCGCAGGAATTCCGCCCTGACCACGCCGACCAGCGCAACCCATGAAAACAAGAGCAGAATGCCGAGGAGAATCCAGAAGCCCGGCGTGATGACCGAGGCAATGATGAGCAACAGATAAAGCTGCGGCACCGACGACCATATCTCGATGAATCGCTGGAACAAAAGGTCGGTCCAGCCGCCGAAATAGCCTTGCACGGCTCCGGCGGCGACCCCGATCAGCGAGGAGAACAGCGTCAGCGTCAGGCCGAAAATCACGGAGATACGAAAGCCGTAGATCACCCGCGCCACGACATCGCGGCCCTGATTGTCGGTGCCGAGAAAATTGAGATTGCCGATGGTGCAGTTGATGTCGTCTACCCCGTCTGGGTAGCGGCTGCAGGCCTCCGCCCTGTCCATGCGCCAGAAAGGCGGCGACGGCGCGGGGCGCGGAATGTCCTTGTTCACGGATTGATGCGAATAGCGCACCACCGGCCAGATCATCCAGCCATGGGCATTGATCTCGTTCTGGATGAAGGGATCGCGATAATCGGTGATCGCGAGGAAGCCACCGAATTTCTCTTCCGGGTAATCGATGAGAAACGGCGTCAATATCTCGCCCTTGTAGGAGGCGAGAAGCGGTTTGTCGTTTGCAATCAGCTCGGCAAAGAGCGAGACGAAGAACAGAACCAGAAAAATCCACAGCGCCCAATAGCCGCGGCGGTTTGCCTTGAAATTCTGCCAGCGTCGCTGATTGAGCGGCGAAAGACGCGGCTTTCGGGCCATCGGGGTCGCATTTGTCGTCAACGTATCCATGATCAAACCTTGCGCGCCTCGAAGTCGATCCGCGGATCAATCAACATATAGGTGACATCGGAGATGAGATTGACGATAAGGCCCATCAGCGAAAAGATATAGAGCGTTGCAAACACCACGGCATAATCGCGGTTCAACACCGATTCGAAGCCCAGAAGACCAAGCCCGTCGAGGGAGAAGATCACCTCGATGAGAAGCGAGCCGGTGAAGAATGAGGTGATGAAAGCGCCAGGAAAACCGGCGATAAGGATAAGCATCGCGTTGCGGAATACATGACCGTAAAGCACCCGGTTCTCGCTCAGCCCCTTGGCCCGCGCTGTGACCACATATTGCTTGCGGATTTCATCGAGAAACGAATTCTTGGTGAGAAAGGTGGTGGTTGCGAAAGCCGACAGGGCAAGCGCTGTGATCGGCAGCGTCAAATGCCAGAAATAGTCGATAATCTTGCCTGCAAACGAGAGTTCCGACCAATTATCAGAGGTCAGTCCGCGCAGGGGAAACCAGTCGAAAAACTCGCTGCCCGCAAAAAACACGATCAGCATGATCGCGAACAGAAAGCCCGGGATCGCATAGGCAACGACAATGACCGAGGATGTCCAGACATCAAACCGGCTGCCGTCGCTGACGGCTTTTGAAATGCCGAGCGGTATCGAGATGCCATATTGCAGGAGCGTCAGCCAGATGCCGAGAGAGATCGACACCGGCATTTTCTCGATGATGAGATCAATGATCGTCACATCGCGAAAATAGCTCTCGCCAAAATCAAAGCGCAGATAGTCCCAGACCATGATGGAAAAGCGCTCAAGCGGCGGTTTGTCGAAACCGAATTGAGCCTCGAGCTGCTTGATGAAATCTGGATCGAGGCCCTGAGCGCCGCGATATTTGGTCGTGAGGTCGTCAGAACCCAGATTCTGGCCGATATCGCCGGTGCTGCCGCTGACACGGTCGGTCGCCGACCCGGCCGCGCCGGTCAGTTCCGCAATCACTTTTTCGACCGGCCCGCCCGGTGCGAACTGGATGATCAGAAACGCAATCGCCATGATACCGAGCATGGTCGGTATGATGAGCAGCAGGCGGCGAAAAATATAGGCGGCCATGAAAATTCTCGATCCGAATGAATCAAATGGTTAAAGCTTGGCTGCTTTGTCCTTGTCGTACCACCATGTGGAGAGGAATGGAAAACCATAATCGGGCTTCTTCACATCTGGAAAGCTGAACTTGTTCCAATAGGCGGTGCGGTGTCCTTCAAGATGCCAGTTCGGTATGGTGAAGAAATGGGCGCGCAGAATCCGGTCGAGCGCACGGGCAGCGGTTTCCATCTCGGCACGCGATCGCGCGCTTTCCACCGCTTCGATCATGGCATCGACGGCGGCAAGTTTGATACCGCAGTAATTGCTGCTTCCAGGAAGGACTGCGGCGGTGGAGTGAAACGCGGAGCGGAAATCCTCAAGCGGTGTTGCCGAAAAACGCCGGGCGAGGCCGGTTATGTCGAAATCAAAGGTCTTCAGCCTGTCCTGATATTGCGCGGCATCGACAAGACGGGTTTGGGCCTTGATGCCAAGCAGGGTGAGATTGGTGATAAACCCGCTCACGATGCGCTCGAAATCTTGCGAGCGCATCAGAAATTCGATGTTGAGTTCGGTGCCGTCCGGTTTGGCCAGGGTCCCGTTCCTGCGCTCCCACCCGGCAGCGCTCAGCAATTCGGATGCTTTTCGAAGATTGTCGCGGCTGCGGCCGGAGCCGTCGCTGACCGGGGGTATGACCGCCTCATCGAAAACGCGCGGATCAAGCTCTTCGCGGAACGGTTCGAGAAGGGCGAGTTCCGCGCCTTCCGGCTTGCCTTCGGCCTGAAAGGTGGAGGTGGCGAAAGTGGAGGTTGACCGGGTATAGGCGCCGAAGAACTGGTTCTGGTTCAGCCATTCGAAATCAAACGCAAGGCCGAGTGCCTCGCGTGTCCTGCCATCGGCGAATTGCGGACGGCGGGTGTTGATGAAAAAGGCCTGCATATACGCTGATTTGTCGCTGGGGAAAATCGTCTTGATGACTTTGCCTTTTTTTACCGCGTCGAAATCATATTTCTGGACCCAGTTGCGTGAGATATACTCAAGCCTGAAATCGAGGTCGCCTTTGGTGAAGGCCTGAAATGCGACCAGCCCTTCGCGAAAGAACTCGATGCGCACGATATCGAAATTGCCCTGTCCGATATTGATCGGCAGGGCCTTGCCCCAATAATCCTCGCGCCGTTCATATTCGATGAATTCACCGGGCTTGAAACGACCGACCCGGTAAGCGCCGGAGCCAAGAGGCGGATCCATCGTGTTGCCCACGAAGTCACGATCAGCAAAAAAAGCTTTCGAAAAAACCGGGAGAGAGGCTGCGGAAAAAGGTTGCAGCAGGCTCTGGTTGCCATCGAAGACGAATTCGACGGTGAGCGCGTCAAGGGCGCGGCAGGCGGAAAGATTGCCGAGCGACAGTCCAATGCTTGGATGTCCTTTCGTCGTATCCGTCAGGGTCGCGACCGACCAGACGACGTCCTCGGCAAGGATCGGCATTCCATCGGCGAAACGCGCCTCCTCGCGCATGTGAAAGGTAAAAGTATTGCGGTCTTCCGAGACATCGATTGTCTTTGCGATCAGACCATAGACCGTGTCCGGCTCGTCTGCGGTGCCGGAGACAAGGCTGTCGAAACAGATATCCATGCCCATCGGGCCGTCACCCTTCGCGGCAAATCCGTTCATTGTGTTGAAGGTCTGCGGGTTCTGATTATAGCCCCAGCTGCCGGGTATGAAGGTGAATTTGCCGCCCTTGGGTGCTGCGGGATTAACATAGTCCAAATGGGCAAAATCACGGGGATATTTCACGTCGCCGAAAATCGAAAGCGCATGCAGCCCGGTTCTGCCCGCCGCATGAGCAAAAGGAACGATGCCGCCTGCGAGCGCTGTTGCGGCAATTCCCTTGAGAAAGGTCCGCCGCGAATGGGCGGAACGCAAGACAGGCGGGCGGCGGTCGAAATCGTGGGAAAATGATCGCATCTTCTGTCCTCGGGTCTGGGCTATGCAAAGCGTCACGAAATGACGCGGCTTTTCGGCGCGCTCTCCATGCGACAGGCTAAAGGATCGTCAGGCGATTGAACAATCAAAAAAACAAAAACCGCCGGACAGGGCCACAGGTGGTTCAGATGTCAAAAGGTGAGCGTCCTAGTTGGTTGGCAAGGCCACCGGATTTTGCGAAAGCGTCCGCATATAAGCAATGAGGTTCGCACGATCTTCCGGGTTCTTGAGACCGGCAAAGCCCATGGCTGTGCCCTTGATCCAGCCGCTCGGTTTGGTGAAAAAGCCGTTCAACTCCTCAAAGGTCCATTTCTTGCCCGCGCCGTATTCTTTCATTGCGCCGGAATAACCGAAGTCTCCGACCGCAGCGATATCACGGCCGACAACGTCCCAAAGATGCGGGCCGACCTTGTTGGGACCGCCTTCTTCAAACGAATGGCAGGCTGTGCAACGCTTCAGGAGACCCTCGCCTGCACTCACATCGGCGCTCGCAAGAAGGGATCCGATGGCTGGTTCAGCAGTTTCAGCGGCACCAGCCGTCGGCGTATCACTGGCTTCTGCGACCTCGATCCTGTAGCCCGGTGTCTCTGGTGCTTCAACGTGGAAGACGGTTTCGGACATGAAGCTCAAGCCGAGCGCGACGAAAATCGTGAACAGAAAGCCCATGGCGAGTGTGTTGAAATCTGGAAGTTTCATCGCGGCGCGTTGTCCTTTTATCAAGGTTCAGGAATAATGGCAGCTTGGCGGCAGACTGGGAAATACCCTTAGCCCCGATACCATCAAGGTTGCGCGGAAATTACCGAGTTTCGTGCGAAAATCAACTCGTATAAAAGGCAGGGCCGCGACTTTTATACGCATTGGAGGAAATCGACGTCTTAATTGCCGAATCCGAAGTGCGCGAGCCACCCGGTTCTCGCGTCGCTCTTTGATGGTTGCGATTGCAGCAACCAAAGGTTAAACGAGCTGGCCGACAAGGGCTTTATTGGCATTGGCGTCTGGTTTTACTGTGTTTGTTCACGTGTCTGGCGCTTGCCTGTCTTTCCCGCTTTCTGATCCTATCGAGTGTATGCATCCATGACCCCGCTCATTTTGATCCCCTCCAGGCTTGCCTCAACCCGGCTTCCCGGCAAGCCGCTTGCGGATATCAATGGTCTGCCGATGATCGTGCAGGTCCTGAACCGGGCGCGCGAGGCGGATATCGGACGGGTTGTCGTCGCCGCTGATCATCCGCAGATATGTGAGGCGGTGCGCGCGGCGGGGGGAGAGGCGGTGATGACGCGGGCGGACCACAGCAATGGCTCGGACCGTATCTGGGAGGCGCTCAATCACCTCGATCCCGACGGCAAGATCGCGACCATCATCAATGTTCAGGGCGATCTGCCGACGATTGATCAGGCCTCGATCCAGGCGGCGGCGCACCTGCTTGAGGATCCGCTCGTCGACATCGCGACCATTGCCGCGGTGATCAGTAATGATGCGGAAAAGGTCAATCCGAACGTCGTCAAGGTCATTGGCAGTCCGATCAGTGAGGCCCGTCTGCGCGCGCTCTATTTTACGCGCGCGACGGCCCCTTATGGGGACGGCCCGCTCTATCACCATATTGGGCTTTACGGCTATCGCCGCGACGCCCTCGCGCGCTATGTCGCGCTCAAGCCGTCGGTTTTGGAAAAGCGCGAAAGTCTCGAACAGTTGCGCGCTCTCGAGGCGGGGATGCGGATTGACGTGGCACTCGTTGACACTTTTCCCCTCGGTGTCGATACTCCGGCTGATCTCGTGCGCGCCCGCGCGCTCCTCGCACGCTCCTGAGCGCACCGACACCCCTTCTCAACCATGCCTTTCCAGAACCAAACGGACCTTTCCATGACCGATCAAGACCGGACCAAAATTGCTTTTCAAGGGGAATTCGGCGCGAATTCGGATACCGCCTGCCGGGACATGTTCCCGACGATGGAGCCGCTGCCCTGCGCCACATTCGAGGACGCGTTCGCCGCCTTGAAAGAAGGCGCGGCCGACCTTGCCATGATTCCGATTGACAATTCCCTTGCGGGCCGGGTTGCCGATATTCATCATCTCCTGCCGGATTCCGGGCTTTACATTATCGGCGAGTATTTTCTCCCGATTCATTTCCAGCTGATGGTTCTGCCGGGTGTGCAGCTCTCGGAAATCACCCATGTCTACAGCCATATCCACGCGCTCGGCCAATGTCGGAACATCATCCGCAAAAATGGCTGGAAGGCGCTTGTGGCCGGCGATACGGCGGGTGCTGCGAAACTCATCGCGGAACGGGGCGAACGCACCGGCGCCGCCCTTGCACCGGTACTGGCCGCTGAACTCTATCATCTTGAAATTCTTGCCCGAAATGTCGAAGACGCCGACCACAACACGACACGCTTCGTCATCCTGTCGCGCGAGCCGAAAGTACCGCCGCTCTCCCAACAGGGCATGATGGTGACATCGTTCGTCTTCCGCGTCCGCAACGTGCCGGCGGCTCTTTACAAGGCGATGGGCGGCTTTGCGACGAACGGCGTCAACATGACGAAACTCGAGAGTTATCAGCTCGATGGCCAGTTCACGGCGACCCAGTTCTATGCCGAAATCGACGGCCACCCGGACGAGCAGCGCGTGCGCTTTGCGATGGAGGAACTCGGCTTCTTTTCCGACGTGATCCGCATTCTCGGCACCTATCCGGCAAGCCCTTTTCGCAAGCAGTCGCCACTCAGCGTCTGACGCGATCGGTTGATCCACTGTCGGACAGCAAAGACCGTCCTGCACCTGGGTGGCTCACTCGCGGGAAAACAGCTTGTCGAGGAAGCCGCGGATGCCGCGATTATCATTTGCCTGGACGACCCGCGGCGCGCCTTCGCCCGCCTGTTTGGCGCGCACGGTTTCGATGCTCTCCGGCAGATTGCCCGCGAAGACCGTTCCGTTATATTCACCGGGAAGGTTCGCAACCGGCACGCCCTGATGCGCCTCTTCCATGAAATCCTTCCATATCTGCGCTGGAAGGCTGCCGCCGGAGGCTTTTTTCGTCGGCGAATTGTCGTCGTTGCCAAGCCAGACGACGGTTGTGAGATTGGCGGTAAAGCCTGCGAACCAGGCGTCGCGGAAATCCTGGCTGGTACCGGTCTTGCCGCCTGCCGCCCAGTTTTTCAATGTTGCGCGCTTGCCGGTGCCGTGGACCAGGGTTTCACTCAGCATCGCGTTCATCATGCCGACATGAGCCGGGTCGATGACACGGCTGTAGCTCGCCGGTGCCTGACGCTGATAAAGCACATTGCCGCCCTTGGTGGTGACGCGCTCGATCACGAAAGGCGATACTTTGAACCCGCCATTGGCGAAGGGAACATAGGCGGTCGCGAGTTCAAACGGTGTGACTTCGGACGTGCCAAGGGCGATCGACGGGTTAGGGGTCAATTTCGCATCGATGCCTAGCCGGTTGGCGACCTCTACCACATATTGCGGGCCGACTTCGTCGGCGAGTTTCACGGCAACCGTGTTGAGCGACCGCGCGAGGGCGGCGCGCAATTTCACCGGACCTTCGAATTTCCGGGAATAGTTCTGCGGGGTCCAGCCCTTGATCGTGATCGGGCTGTCATCGCGCACCGTGTCAGGCGTCAGGCCAGCCTCGAGCGCTGCCAGATAGACGAAGGGCTTGAACGAAGAGCCGGGTTGGCGGTTTGCCCGGATCACGCGATTGAACTGGCTCGCGCCGTAATCCCCTCCGCCGACCATGGCGCGCACGCCGCCGATGCCGTCAATCGAGACAAGCGCGCCCTGGCTTACGCCGAGTTTCACGCCATTTTCCTTGAGGCCTCTGGCAATTGCGCTCTGGGCGAATTCCTGAAGATGCCGGTCGATGGTTGTCTCGACCACGATATCCTCTTTCACCTCACCCACGAATTCCGGCAATATGTCCATGACCCAGTCGGCGATGTAATTCTGCGCGCCGGTCTTGCGCGGCGGCACTTTTTCTGATGCCTCCGTCATCGCCCGCATGCGCTGTTTTTCCGTGATATAACCTTCGCGTTGCATGGCAGCGAGGACGAGTTCGGCGCGGGCGCGGGCGCCTTCGGGATTGGTCGACGGGGCAAGCCGCGACGGGGCCTTGACGAGACCTGCAAGGGTTGCGGCTTCGCCAAGCGAGATGTCGCGCGCGGACTTGCGAAAATAGCGCTGTGACGCCGCCTCGACGCCATAGGCATTGGCCCCGAAATAGACCCTGTTGAGATACATCTCGACGATCTGGTCCTTGGTGAATTTCGTCTCCAGCCAGAGCGCGAGAACGAGTTCCTGCACCTTGCGCTCAACCGTACGCTCTGGTTCAAGAAACAGGTTTTTTGCAAGCTGCTGACTGAGCGACGATCCGCCCTGCGCGAGGCGGCCACGCAAAAGATTGGTTGCCATCGCCCGGCCAAAGCCGATGACATCAAAGCCGAAATGATTGTAGAAACGGCGATCTTCGATGGCGATGATCGCCTGTGGCAGATAGACCGACATTTCGTTGAGCGGCACCGCCTCGCCGCCGGTGACGCCCCGGTTGCCGATCAGCGAACCGTCGACTGCCACGATGCGCACATTGGGCGGACGATCCGGCACCTTCCAGGATGCACTGCTTGGAAGTTGCGCTGTGTAATAGCCGACCACGCCGCCAGCCGCGATTACGGCCCAAAGGCCCAGCACAAAAGACCAGTAGATGGTGCGTCGGAAAAACCCGAAAATACCGCCGCCACCGCCTGATCGCCGTCCTGCCTTGCGAGACCGTGGGTTTTTGCGCTCGCGGCTTGTCCGTTCGGCTTCTTTGCGTGGCTTTGCCGATTGTGTCTTGGCAGAATGGTTCTGCGCGGAAATTGGCCGATCCTCGGCACTCAGCCCGATATCGAGGCTCCCCCGTGTCGGCCGACCGAAATCAGCGCCGATCACGGGCTCGATCCGCCCGCGGTCATTGTGACCTTTTCTGCCTGCCAACGCCTGTCCCCGACATGTGAATTGCGAATGGGTTGCATGAAATCTAATTGCGGCGATTTAAGGGGGCCTTAACTCTCATGACCTGATTTGCATTTGGGATTGGCGAAACGGCAGGATTCGGGCTTTTTACTGGGCTTCGCGTTAAGGTTGATGGAAGTTCGCCGGGCTGAAGCGACGTCGGTTAGGTTTTGCGACGGCTTTTTGTGCTAGAAAGCGCCCGAAAATCCTAATCATCAAACGATGGACAAGACCCTCGCCATGACAACAGCAAGCGAATTGAAACAGGTTCTCACCTCCGCCGGCCAAACCGGGGGCGGCAGCCGTGTCGGCTGGGTCGATTATGCCAAAGGCTTCTGCATCATCTTCGTGGTGATGATGCATTCCACGCTTGGCGTGGAGAAAGCGGCAGGGGCGGAAGGATGGATGCATTATCTGGTCGAGTTTGCGCGCCCGTTCCGCATGCCGGATTTCTTCCTGATTGCCGGTCTTTTTCTTGCCCTCGTCATTGCCCGCCCATGGAAGGATTATCTCGACCGGAAGGTTCTGCATTTCGTCTATTTCTATCTGATCTGGACCTTTATCCAGTTCGGAACGAAAATTCCGGTCTATGGCGCGGAACACGGCTATGGCGCGCTGCCTTATCTTTATCTCCAGACCCTGTGGGAACCGTTCGCGACGCTGTGGTTCATCTATATGCTGCCGATCATGTTCGTCGTGACAAAGGCCGTGCGCGGGCTTCCCTGGCCTTTGGTCTTCGCACTTGCCGCAGCACTCCAGATCGCGCCGATTGAAACCGGCAATCTCATCATTGACGAATTCTGCTCGCGCTATGTCTATTTTTTCGCGGGCTATATTTTCGCACCGCAGCTCTTTCGTCTGGCCACCTGGGCGCAGACGCACAGCGCCCGTGCGCTCGCCATTCTCGCCGTCTGGATTGGGGTCAACGGGCTTCTGATTTTCAATGGGACGACGCTCACGGTCGATGGCGTTGCGACATTCGTGAAATACGGCGATCTCCCGATCATCTCGCTCATGCTCGGTTTTGCTGGGGCGGTCGGCGTCATTCTCGTTTCGTCGCAGCTTGCAAAGCTCGGGTTCATGACCTTTCTGCGCTATTGCGGCCAGCATTCGATTGTCATCTATCTGGCTTTTTTCTTCCCGATGGCGGTTACCCGCACAATCCTCCTGAAGCTCGGTCTGATCACCGATATCGGCACGATCTCGGTGATCGTGACGGCGGCAGCCGTCATCGCACCGCTGATCCTTTTCTGGATCGTCGAGAAAACCGGCTATGGCCGCTTCCTTTTCGAGCGTCCGCAATGGGCGCGCTTTACGGGAAGCAAGCGAGGCGGAAAGGCCGCGCTTGAACCGGCTGAGTGATCGGCAGGATCTAAATGCAAGATGTAAATTCCGGGCGCGGATCCTGGGCCTCAGGCCGCTGGATAGGCAGCCTTGACACAGGATAGTTGTGAAAGCGCATCGAACGGCTCCTTGAGGGCCGGATATTTGGTGCGCCAGCCAAGATGGTCGAAGCGGAAATCAAGATATTTGAGCATCGCAACAAAGGTCGCCGAGGCGAGGTCGAACGGTCCGGCAAGTGCCTCGTCGATATGTGCATTGAGCCAGGCGAGGCCTTTGTCGATGCGGTCGAAATTATCATCGATCATCGCCGGCCAGCGGTATTCTTCAGGTCGGGCAAAGGTCTCATAGCGTGTTGCGACCGCACGCTCCATGATGCCGTTGCAGAGCGCGTGCATATGCAGGACATGGGTGCGCTCCGGTCCGTCTGCGGGCAGGAGCGTTTTGTTGCCGGCGCGGGCAATCAGGTAGTCGCAGATGACGAAGGAATCATAAAGGCAGGTTCCGGTTTCGGTGATCAGCGCTGGAATCTGGCGAAGCGGGTTCTGCTTGCCAAATTCGTGGTTCGGATTTCCTGGCGCGAGCGCGATGTCGATCCGCTCGATCTCATCCAGCAGCCCGCATTCATGAGCGATGATCAGCGTCTTGTTGACAAAGGGCGAGGCAGGATTGCTGTAGAGTTTCATCAATTGGTTTCCTTTTTGGGTACGACTTGCTCAAACCAGTTCATCACGAGATTGGGCCATTCTGCGGGAAGGTTATGGCTGCCCGGGTGGAGCGCCAGTTGAAGCGCCGTTCCAGACGCGCACGCGGTCCATATCCGGATCCAGAACGGGCCGTTGGTGATAAAATCATCCGGGCGGTATTGGTTACAGGAATTCTCGATCCGCCATTGGCGCATCATATGAAAAATGTCGCCCTGTTCGATCCGCCCTTCGGGAACCTCGCGCAGCGGGCGACCTTCGAGCGGTACGGTCTGATCGCGCCAGCCATGGGTATGCAGGAGTTTTACCGGACCTGCGCAATCTTCCGGCGGCGGGTTCCAGAAACCGCCTGCAACAGGTGCATAGGCGGCTGCAACAGTCGGCTCCTTGCAGGCAAGATAGGTGGTCAGCGATCCGCCGATCGAATAGCCTGTCATCAGCACCCGGTCGGGATCGGTGTTGAAGCGGGAATGCGCATCCGCGATCACTTCCCGCGCAAAGGCAAGATCGTCGCGATGCGGCGGAAATTGCGGGATGAAGGCCCAGCCGGGGCCAAATTTGCTACCCGGTCGCTGCTTGCCGTTGGGCGCCACGACGACATAGCCGCGATCTGTGAATGCCTTTGCCATGTCCGCGCGGATGTCAAAAATCCGGGTGCCCCAGCCCCCGCCGCCATGAAAAAACACCACCATCGGGCGCTTGACACCGGGAACGCCCGCCGGCACGGCGGCGAAATAGCTGCCGAGCGCGACCTCGCAGGCGTGATCCTTGTCAAGGCCGCAATCCGCGGCCAGCGATGGCGCGGCAAACAGAAACGTCGCAAGAAAACAGGCCACAACAGGAGCGGCCGACAGGCGCGATGGGCGCATATTTGGGAGCAATTGCAATGCGGCCTTGAATGAAGAGAACATGGAACTTTCCGTTTTCTGCTGAGGGTCACGGGTGGAAGGGCGGGTGTGGATCGACCTTCAGGCGCTGAAGATCGGCTTTTGTGGTTGCTTTGCCGGACCACTTTTCGCCGCATGGCTGAAAGATGTGGTCAATATCGGCAAGAAGCGGCGCGCGCTCTGCAACCATCGTCAGGAGCGCCTCATAGGATTTGCGTTCGATTGCCTCCTGATCCATCCCGTCCTCAAGGGGAAACCGGCGGACTTCGATGATCCGGCCGGTATCGACCACCGGTAACATGAAGTGAAAAGTAACGCCATAATCGTGGGCGCCATCGGCAAGCGCGAACGGGGCGGGCATATAGCCCGGGCGTTCCGGTGGGCCGGGGTGGAAATTGAGACAATTGCCGGAAAGCCGCGCGATGATGCGCGGGGGAATGATCATCGCAGAGCAGAACGAGATCAGGCGCATGGCAAGATCATCGCGCGCTGACACACTTTCAAGATCGGCAAGGGTCGGCACGTGGATGACGGCGGTATCCGGCGCCTGCGGTTTCAAGAGCCGGGCGAAGAATTCAGCGTCGATATCACTCATCGCGAGCAGATTGACCCGCGTTTTCCGTTTTGACGACACCGTCTGGAGCCCCTTGCACCCATCATCGTTCTGGCGCTACTATGTGGCATGACCGGGGGTGTCTCGACAAGAGACTGAGAGGTTGATGGACTTTGCGGAACCCGCAAAGCCAGCGCAACTGACCCTTAGAACCTGATCCAGTTGATACTGGCGTAGGGATGGTGAGACGCGAAGCCACGCCTCCAGCCTCCTCGTCATATCTATCGGACAGGTCTTGCAACCTGCGCCGCAAGGCCGATGTTTTGACCGACATCTGAGCGATGTCCTGAGGAGAATGACCATGAACGCTGTTACACCCACTGTCACCGTCGGGCCGTTGCCCGCTTCGCGCAAAATCTACAAGCAGGGCGTGATCTATCCGGACCTGCGCGTGCCGATGCGCGAAATTTCAGTACATCCGACGGCGGGTGAACCGAATGTCATCGTTTATGATTCATCCGGTCCCTATACCGATACATCGATCGTGACCGATATCTCCAAGGGCCTGCCGCGCACCCGCGAAGCCTGGGTCGAGGCCATGGGCGATTGCGAGCGCTATGAGGGCCGCCACATCAAGCCGGAGGACAATGGTTTTGTAAGCGGCGACAAGCTGACGCCGGAGTTTCCGATCCGCAACCAGCCGTTCCGGGCGAAGAGCGGCAAGGCGGTGACGCAGCTTTCCTATGCCCGCGCCGGTATCATCACCCGCGAGATGGAATATATCGCGATCCGGGAAAATCTCGGCCGCGAACAGATGCGTGAGAAAATGCTGCGCGACGGCGAGAGTTTCGGTGCTGAAATCCCGGATTTCATCACGCCGGAATTTGTTCGCGATGAAGTCGCCCGTGGCCGCGCGGTGATCCCTGCAAATATCAACCATCCGGAAGTCGAGCCGATGATCATCGGCCGCAATTTCCTTGTCAAAATCAACGCCAATATCGGCAATTCGGCGGTCACTTCCTCAATGGAAGAGGAAGTTGAGAAAATGGTCTGGGCGACGCGATGGGGCGCGGACAATGTCATGGACCTTTCGACGGGACGCAACATTCACAATATCCGCGAATGGATCATCCGCAATTCCGCCTCGCCGATCGGCACGGTGCCGATCTATCAGGCACTGGAAAAGGTCAACGGCATTGCCGAAGATCTCAATTGGGAAGTCTACCGCGATACGCTGATCGAGCAGTGCGAGCAGGGCGTCGACTATTTCACGATCCATGCCGGCGTGCGGCTTCACTATGTGCCTCTCACGGTCAACCGCGTGACGGGCATCGTTTCGCGCGGCGGCTCGATCATGGCAAAATGGTGCCTGCACCATCACAAGGAGAGTTTCCTCTACGAGCATTTCGAGGAAATCTGCGACATCATGCGCGCCTATGACGTGACCTTCTCGCTTGGCGATGGCCTGCGCCCCGGCTCGATTGCCGATGCCAATGACGCCGCCCAGTTTGCCGAACTGGAGACGCTTGGCGAACTCACGCATATCGCCTGGGCCAAGGATTGTCAGGTCATGATCGAAGGGCCCGGCCATGTGCCGATGCACAAGATCAAGGAGAATATGGAAAAGCAGCTCAAGGTCTGCAAGGAAGCGCCGTTCTATACGCTTGGACCGCTCACGACCGATATTGCGCCGGGCTATGATCACATCACCTCAGGCATCGGGGCGGCAATGATCGGCTGGTTCGGCACGGCGATGCTTTGCTATGTCACGCCGAAAGAGCATCTCGGCCTTCCTGATCGCGACGATGTGAAAGTCGGCGTCATCACCTACAAGATCGCAGCCCATGCGGCCGATCTTGCCAAGGGCCATCCGGCGGCGCAGATGCGCGATGACGCGCTTTCCCGCGCCCGCTTCGAATTCCGCTGGGAGGACCAGTTCAACCTCTCCCTCGATCCGGACACGGCCCGCGCCTACCACGACGCGACACTGCCGAAAGAAGCGCACAAGGTGGCGCATTTCTGCTCGATGTGCGGCCCGAAATTCTGCTCGATGCGGATTTCCCATGATATCCGCGCCGAAGCCCAGAAAGAAGGCATGGAGAAAATGGCCGAGAAATTCCGCGAGAGCGGCGAACTCTACCTGCCGCTTGACAAGGTGGCGCCCGCAGAACCGGCAGAACCGGCAGAGTAAGATCCCCCCGGCGGCCTTTGCGCAAAGGCGATGGCCGCCATCATTCAGGCGCATTAAGGCTCGACTTTGATGTTGCCCAACAGGAGCAGGACGATCACATGAGCGCACTCGGCATGGCCAAAAAAGTCCTGCTGACGCCGATCTGGACGGCGGCGATCCTGACCGGCGCGAAATCCTTTCGCTCCAACCCGGTCCTTGCCAGTCCGCGCCTCAACCGCATGGGCCTGCACAGATTCCGCCTCGAGCGCGCCGCCGCCATGAGCGCTTACCGGCGGCGGCGGCTTGCCCATCTTCTTTCGGAAACGCACGTGGCCGCCTTTGAGCGCGATGGGTATGTGGTGATCAAGGATGTCCTGCCGCCACAGGAATTTGCGGCCCTTTCGCAGGCGGTGGAGAACACGGCGTTTCCCGCCCATGAGAACCGTCAGGGCGACACGCTCAACCGCTTTTGCGGCTTGCCGCCGGAAATTGTCGCAACCATTCCCGAGCTTCAACGCCTGCTCGCCAATCCTCTGTTCAACGCTCTCCTGCGTTATGCGGCGAGTTTCAACCATGTGCCGATGTTCAACCTCAACACCGTGATCACCGTTCCGGGGACCGGCGCCCACGATCCGAACACGGTGTTTCATTCCGATACGTTTCATGCGGTCGGCAAGGGCTGGTTCTTTCTGCGCGATGTCGAGATGGCGGATGGCCCGTTCAGCTTCGTTCCCGGTTCGCACAAGCTCACCCCGGCCCGGATCGAGTGGGAACAGGATCTCAGCCAGCGCGCGGCGCGGGATGCCGACCCGCTCAACACCATCGGCTCCTTCCGCGTGACAAGCGCCGAAATTGCAGCCATGGGCTATGGCGAGGCGGTGCCATTTCCGGTTCCTGCAAACAGTCTCGTCGTGGCCGATACCCACGGTTTTCATGCGCGCGCGCTGAGCACGCGGCCATCAGTGCGGTTGGCGGTATACGGCTCGCTCCGCTCCAATCCGTTCATGCCGCTCACGGGCGTCGACCTGTTTCAACTGCCCGGACTCAAGGGGCGCAAGAGCGATGCGATCAATCTCGCCCGCGCCATCGCCGCGAAGGCGAGCGGACGACGCCTCGAACAGCCCCCCGTGGGGCTGGTGCGCCCCGGCGACCCGGCACTGCGCTGACTTCCGGCAGGGCTGAAAAAACAGCAAGTCTCGCCCCGCCGATTCCGTTTCCCGCAGGCTTTTGACTTTCCTTTCCTAACGGAAGGGGTAGTCTTTGCGGACTGGGCCACGCTCGCCCGAAAGAACGCGTGGTGACCATGAGGTCACCCGAAAAGCCCGGTGACCTTTGGCTATCAAACAAAAAGGGAGACAATGCCATGTGGACTTTCAAAGACCTGAAACCGATTTCCTTGGTCGAACAACCGGACGATCCGGAACGCCCGGTCCTTTCCCGTCGCGGGTTCTTTATGGCGGCTGGTGCGGCAGGTGTGGCCGGTGTGGCGGCTGGCGGTTTGCTGAAGCCTGCGACAGCATCGGCGCAATCGACCGACTGGACTCAATCCGGCAACAACAATCATGTCATTGCGCTTCAGGAAACCAAGACCCATGCCGAAGGCACCGTCGGGATCGACTTTTACGGCCATTGCGCAATCAAGATCACGTCGCCCGGTGGCGCGACGATGATGTTCGACCCATGGCGTGATGATCCTTCGGGCGCGTGGGGGCTTTGGTTCAAGAACAAATTCCCCGAGACCCGTGTCGACATGACCTTGTCGACCCACACCCATTTCGACCATGATGCCATCGACCGGCCGAATTCCACCATGGTGCTCGACCGGATGGTCGGCTCGTTCAATTTCGCGGATGTTAAGATCACCGGCTTTGCCGACAAACATGCCTGCGTTGCGCCGGGCTGGTATCCCTGGACCAACGCGCTCAAGGAATTCGGCGTCGAAGCCTGCCCGCCAAACAATGTCGGCCATATGGACATGGTGGTCTATCTCGTCGAGACCGGCGGTATCCGCACGCTGATCTGGGGCGATAACCGCCACAATCCGGCAACCGGTTTCTGGGATGCCATCGGCGAGGTCGATGTCCTGACCCTGCCGGTCGACGGCTCGCAGCACATCTTGTCTTATGACATGGGCAATCAGCTTGTCGAAAAACTGAAGCCGAAAATCGTCATCCCGACCCATTACCTGAGCGAGGCGACGACCTATACGCTCTCAACGCTGCAACCGGCGGATGAATGGGTGAAAGCGCAGAAGAGCTTCAAGCTGCTTGACGGCGCCTCACTCAAGCTTGCTGCTGCGGATGTAAAGAAAATGAACCGGGAGTTCATGTATTTCGGCAACAACGTGCAAACCGCCTGATGATCGCGGGCGGCATTTCCGGCGAAGATCACGCCCGGCCGGTGTCCGGGCGATTGATTGGCGCGCCCTTGTGAAGCCATAAGAAAAGCCGTTTGAGCTGGTTTAAGCCTTCATGCGAA
The DNA here is from genome assembly GCA_013911885.1 of Hyphomicrobiales bacterium. Classification (GTDB taxonomy): domain Bacteria; phylum Pseudomonadota; class Alphaproteobacteria; order Rhizobiales; family JACESI01; genus JACESI01. The sequence continues at coordinate 55,252 of JACESI010000003.1, forward strand.
CCAAAAACCCGGCCAGAGGACCGGGTTTTTTCAAATCGGACGCGGTGTCGTAAGATTTGAGACCCTTAGCCGAGCAGGCCCTTGTAGCGGTCTTTGAAGCGCGAAACACGGCCGCCGCGGTCAACCAGCTGCGCGTTGCCGCCGGTCCAGGCCGGGTGTGTGGTGGGGTCGATATCGAGCGTCATCGTAGCGCCCTCGGAACCCCATGTTGAGTAGGTCACATATTTCGTGCCATCGTTCATGACGACATTGATCTGATGATATTTCGGATGCAGGTCTTTTTTCATGGCATTGCTCTCTGTTTCAACCGTGAACCGGCGGGGTTTCAACCGTGAACCGGCGGGGCGGGCCGCATCCAGTCCGGTTGGCGTATAGGCATGGAAGATGCGCTTCTCTTAATGCGAAGCAGGCAATCACACAAGTCCTATTGCTATTTTTGCCTCCCCCCCCTTAAAAGGAGGCATCTTTGGCGACCAAGGCAGACCATGGCCCGTATCAAAAATCCGGATTTCGATGGCCCGTCAGAGAGGGCAGAGCGGCAGGAGCGCCGTTCGCTCAAACCCCTGCGCATGCTTTATCCTTATGTTTTCCGGGACCGCGCACTTGTCGCGGCAGCGCTGATTGCTCTTCTTACGGCGTCGGCCGCCACGCTCACTGTGCCGGTCGCACTTCGCCGCGTCATTGGCAATGGCTTCGCCGGTCGCAGCGTTGAGACCATCGACCAGTATTTTATGGCGATGATCGGTGTCGTCATCGTTCTCGCGGTGGCGAGTGCGGCGCGCTATTATTTCGTGACGAAAATCGGTGAGCGCACGGTCGCTGAAATCCGCAAGGACGTGTTTGCCGCCGTTCTCAATTTCGATGCCGAATATTTCGACAAGGCGCGGACGGGCGAGGTGATTTCCCGCCTTACCGCTGACACGACGCAGATCAAGTCGGCGGTCGGCTCCACTGCATCCGTCGCTCTGCGCAATGTGCTTCTCTTCGTCGGCGCAATCGGCATGATGACTGTGACATCTGTTGAACTTTCGAGCTTGCTCTTTTTTGCGATTCCCCTCGTCGTGGTGCCGCTTGTAGCCTTCGGCCGGCTGGTGCGCCGCCGCTCGCGCGAAGCGCAGGACAAGCTTGCCAATGCTTCGGCCTATGCCACGGAAATGGTGGGCGCGGTCCGCACGATCCAGAGCCTGACCGCTGCGGACAGCGTACGTCACGCCTTCTCAACGGTGGTCGATCAATCCTACGAAGCGGCACGCCTCAGCGTGCTGGCCCGCGCATTTTTGACTATGATATTGATATTTATGGTATTTTCGAGCATTGTCGGTATCCTCTGGGTCGGCGCGCGCTCGATCATTGACGGCTCGCTTGCGCCTGAACTTCTCGTCCAGTTTCTGCTTTATGCGGTTTTTGCGGCAGGGGCGCTCGGCTCGCTTTCGGAAGTTTGGGGCGAGGTGCAGCAGACGGCAGGGGCGACAGAGCGTCTCATGGAACTCATCGCCGAATGTCCGAAAATCACCGCGCCCGCTCACCCCGCTCCGATAAGCGCGGGCACGATTGTTTTCGACAATGTTGGTTTCTCCTATCCCGGCGCCATGCGCAGCGAAGTTGTCAGCGGACTCTCCTTCACGGTCAGGCCCGGTGAGACAGTTGCCATTGTTGGACCGTCAGGCGCCGGAAAGAGCACGATCTTTTCCCTTCTTACCCGCTTTTATGATCCGAATGCCGGGCGCATTCTGATCGGCGGAACGGATATCAGGATGGCGAACCCGGACAGGCTCCGCGCCCTTTTCGCCGTCGTGCCGCAGGACCCGGTTATCTTCAACGGCGACGTGGCGGGCAATATCTCCTTCGGCAGAGAAGAGCGCGTGAGCAAAGCCGCGATTGAAGCCGCCGCGAAGGCAGCCCGCGCCGATGTCTTCATCGAACCTATGGAGGGCGGCTATCAGGCGCGGGTCGGCGAGCGCGGCATCACGCTTTCCGGCGGGCAGAAACAACGCCTTGCCATTGCCCGCGCGATCCTGCGCGATGCGCCGATCCTGCTTCTCGATGAGGCAACAAGCGCCCTTGACGCGGAAAGCGAGGCCAAGGTTCAGGCAGCGCTTGAAGATCTGATGAAGGATCGCACCACCCTCGTCATCGCCCACCGCCTCGCGACGATCCTCAAGGCAGACCGCATCTTCGTCATCAACGAGGGACGCATCGTCGAGGAGGGAACCCACGCCGATCTCGTCAAGAAGGGCGGGCTTTATGCCCGACTGGCGAAACTGCAATTCGAAACGGATCTCGCCGCGCGCTCCGCGGCTGAATAGGACCAGCCTTCATGACCCTTTCCCTTACGATCAAACGGCCGGACGACTGGCATCTGCACCTGCGTGACGGCGCCATGCTCGAAGGTGTTCTGCCACATTCGGCACGCGATTTCGCCCGCGCCATCATCATGCCCAATCTGGTGCCCCCGGTGGTGACGAAGGCGGACGCCGAAGCCTACCGCGCGCGCATCCTGAAAGCGCTGCCTCATGGCATGTCCTTTGAGCCGCTGATGACGCTATACCTGACCGAGGCGAGCGATCCGGCGAATGTCGCCGCTGCCCATGCTTGCGGCCTCATCAAGGCGGTGAAGCTTTATCCTGCCGGGGCCACGACCAATTCGCAATCCGGCGTACGCGACTTCGACAAGGTGATGCCGGTTCTCGAAAGAATGGCGGAAATCGGCCTCAACCTCTGTGTTCATGGTGAAGTGACCGACCGCGATGTCGATATTTTTGACCGCGAGGCCGTGTTCATCGACAGGGTTCTGGACCCGCTCCGCCGCCGCGTGCCAGGCCTCAAGGTCGTGATGGAACATCTCACCACGGCGGATGGCGTCGATTATGTGATGGAAAGCGACAGCGGCCTTTCGGCGACGATCACCACCCATCACCTGATCATCAACCGCAACCACATTCTCGCGGGCGGTATTCGCCCGCATTATTACTGCCTGCCGGTTGCAAAGCGTGAAAGCCACCGGCTTGCCCTGCGCAAGGCCGTCACAGGCGGTGACAGCCGGTTTTTTCTCGGAACCGATTCCGCACCGCATATCGACCCGCTGAAGGAGCATGCCTGCGGCTGCGCGGGTATTTTCTCGGCGACGAACACGCTGTCCTGCCTGGCCCATGTTTTCGAGGAAGAGGGCGCGCTTGAAAAGCTTGAGGCGTTTACCTCGCTGAACGGCCCTGCCGCCTATGGATTGCCGGTCAATCAGGCAACGATCACCCTCGTAAAACAACAAACGCCGGTCGCTTATCCCGCAAAGATCGAAACCGGGGCTGGAACGATCACCCTGTTCGATCCCGGCTTCCCGCTCCTTTGGAAGGTTGCCTGAGCGCAGACAGAGCGACCCCCGATCCGCCAAAAAGAAGCGCCCGAACCGTTTCTCGCTCAGGCGCTTCTGTCTTGATTTAAAAACGCGGCTCAGAAAAATCAGAGATAAAGCTGATAGCTCGCCGGTTCATACTTGAAGCTGTCCCCCTTCGGCGCGACATAGCCGACCGACGGGAACGGCATGTGATAGCCAATGAAGGGAATTTTGTCCGCGGCGATCATGCCGAGCAGCGATTTGCGGGTCTGAACGGCTTTTTCCTTGTCCATGTCGAAGCGCACATGCCAATCTGGGCGCTGCAACGAGACCACATAATGGTTGCAGGCATCGCCGATCAGCAAGACACGCTCGCCGCCATCTTCAATATGATAAGCGGTATGGCCGGGCGTGTGGCCGGAGGCGTCGATCGCGGTAAGCCCGGAAACAACGCTATCGCCCGGCTTGATGAAAGTGAACTTCTCGGCAAAGGGTTTGACATTTGACTGAACGAGTTTCCCGACCCTTTCAGTGGGGCCGGAAAGGCGCTCGTCGGCGATCCAGAAATCATATTCAGCAGCGTTTGCAACATAAACAGCGTTCGGAAATGTCGTCTTGCCGCCTTCGACAAGGCCGCCGATATGGTCCGGGTGGAAATGCGTCAAAAGGACATGGGTGACATCTTCGGCCTTGATGCCGATCAGCGCCATGTTCTGTACGAGATTGCCCGCATTGGGGCGACGGCCGGTGCTGTCGCCATTGCCGCTGTCGAACAGAATGGTGTTGCCGCCATTGCGGATCACGGTCGGCGTGAAGCCGATCTCCATTTTGCTCCCCGGCAGGAAATTTTCCTCGGCCAGTTTCATGACCTCGGCGGCATCGACATTTGCGCCGAAAATCGGATGCGGACCATCAAGCTGCACCGCGCCGTCGAAAATCGTCGTGACTTCAAATGCGCCCACCATGAAGCGGTTGGCAACAGGGCGGGATGGGAATGGGCTTGCAGTAGTCCCGGCAGCAGTCCCGGCAGCAGTCTGGGCAAATACCGGCTGCACAAAGCCGCTCGAGGCTGTCGCACCGGCGACGGCGGCAAGGCCTGCGCTTTTGATAAGCGAACGGCGGTCAAGGTTGAGTAAAGTCATGAAAGCGTCTCCCTGATGGTTTGATAGTCATTTGGAAGTATAAAGCGCACTAAAGCGGGTCGCGTGGCAAAAGATCAAGCGAAGGATCGCGCGGTTACGAGATTGTGAACGTGATCTGCGATGCCGCGTTTAAACCGCTTCCCCTTTTTCTTCGATCTGCTTGATCCGAAGCTTATTTTCGAGCGGACAGAAAGTCGACGGACCTGTCCGGAAAATCCGAAAAAATGCCATCGGCACCCGCCGTGAAAAGCACACCTTCCATGACGTCGTCGAGGGACTTTGCCCAGGTCGGCAAAGAATCCGCGCGCAGCGTATAGGGGTGGAGTGCAAGACCTGCTGCATGCGCATCCTTGACGAGATCGGTCGGGGTTCCGTCTTCATTCACCACATGCGGGATCCATGGGCCGATACCGTCTGCGACCTTTGCGATCTCGGCGAGGCCTTTCCCGGTGCGCAGGACGTCGAAATCGACATTCGGCGATTCGTCCCAGGAATTGTCAGCGATGAGCTGGATGAGCCGGCCCTCATAGCCGAGTTCCTGGCGGATGCGCTTTGTCTCGTTCCAGTCAAAACACTGGACAAAGACCGCATCCTGCTTGCTCGCATAGCCGTGCTTTTTCAGGACGTCGAGGACGATCCTGGAAATATCCTGCCCCTCTGCGCGATGGAAAGCCGGTGCCTTGATCTCGGGATAGATGCCGATATTCTTGCGGCGCGAGATATTGAGCCCTTTGATAAGCTCGATTTCTTCTTCGAGGGTCGGCACGGAGAACTGTCCGAGACCAGACGGAAAGCGGGTCGCAAAGACGGTTTTACCGGTCTTGAGGTCGATGCGCTCATGGGCGTTCAGTGTCTTGATTTCGGCAAGCGTGAAGTCGATTGCGTAAAACCGGCCATCAGTACGGGCACGGGCCGGGAACTTCTCCGCCACATCGGTCACCGTGTCGAGATGGTGATCATGCAGCACCACCGGCACACCGTCCCTGGTCAGGACCACGTCCTGTTCGATGTAATCGACATTCATGCCATGCGCCAGCGCCTTGGCGGCAAGGGTGTGCTCCGGCAGATACCCGGATGCGCCGCGATGGGCGATCACGATCTTTTCTGCGGCATCGGCTGGGGTAGGGATGGCAAAGGTCATGCTTGTGATTATGGCTGAAAAGGCGAGCGAAAAAAGGGCGTTTTTCATCAGGGGCCTCTGCTTTTGTTTTTCAAAAACCTTAAGCGTGGGGCGTGATCTTTTTGCGACGCCATTGCGACGTTTGGATTACACTTAGAACTTAACCCGGAATGCGGGGATACCGGAACATTTGTCCGTGCAAGTCGAGGCGATCTCATACGTCCAGATTGGCGACGGTGAGCGCGTTTTGCTGGATGAAGTCGCGCCGGGGTTCCACATCGTCACCCATCAGTTTTGAAAAGATATCGTCCGCCACATTGGCGTCCCGCACCTTGACCTGTAGAAGCGATCGAACATTCGGGTCGAGGGTTGTCTCCCAGAGCTGTCCGGGGTTCATCTCGCCGAGACCCTTGTAGCGCTGCAGGGTCAGTCCCTTGCGTCCGACAGCGAAAACGCTTTCAAGCAATGTGCGCGGGCCATAGATCGCGGTTTCAATCTCGCGCCGCTTCAGAAGCCCTGGTTTTTCATAGACTTGCTGCATCGAGGCGGCGAATGTGTCGAGCTTCAGCGCATCCGCCGAGGCGATAAGCGGCATGTCGAGGCGCACCACCTCTTTCACGCCGCGCACGGTGCGCTCGAAGAAATAGCCCTGATCGCCCTGAAACGATCCCTGCCAGCCGCGTTCGAATTCGTCGCTCACCATGTCGAGGCGCCGCGCGAGATAGGCCGCCGCCGCATTTGCCTGCGCATCGTCCTGTACGAGTTCGATGTTAAGCACGCCCGCAATTGCTGCCTGTTCGAGTACGGAGCGGTCATAGCGGGTATGAACGCCATCAATATAGGATTTGACGCTGCGCGCCTCCTCGATGATCGCACGCAGGTCGCTTCCCGCCCGTTCCTCACCGGAACTGAGCCGCAATGTCGTCTCCGACAGACCGTTCTCGATCAGATAATCCTGAAGCGCCGGCTCATCTTTCAGATATTGTTCCGACTTGCCGCGCGCGACCTTGTAAAGCGGCGGCTGGGCAATATAAATATGACCGGCATCGACAAGCTCCCGCATCTGACGGAAGAAGAATGTCAGAAGGAGTGTTCTGATATGTGCGCCATCCACATCCGCATCGGTCATGATGATGATCTTGTGATAGCGCAGTTTCGCAAGGTTGAATTCCTCGCGTCCGATGCCGGTTCCAAGCGCGGTGATCAGCGTACCGATCTCGTTTGAGGACAGCATCTTGTCGAAGCGCGCACGCTCGACGTTGAGAATCTTGCCACGCAGCGGCAGCACGGCCTGGTTGGAGCGGTCGCGCCCCTGCTTCGCCGAGCCACCCGCGGAATCGCCCTCAACCAGAAAAAGTTCGGATTTTGCCGGGTCGCGTTCCTGGCAATCGGCGAGCTTGCCCGGCAGCGAGGCGATGTCGAGCGCGCCCTTGCGCCTTGTAAGGTCGCGCGCTTTGCGCGCGGCCTCGCGCGCGGCGGCGGCCTCGATGACCTTTGAGACAATGGCTTTCGCCTGGCCCGGATTTTCTTCAAACCAGTCTTTCAGTGCCTCGTTGACGAAGCCCTCCACCACGGGACGCACTTCAGAGGAAACAAGCTTGTCTTTGGTTTGTGATGAGAATTTCGGGTCGGGCACCTTGACCGAGAGGACGCAGGTCATGCCCTCGCGGCAATCATCACCGGTGGGTGAAACCTTTTCGCGCTTTGTCATGCCAGAGGCCTCGGCATAGCCCGTGACTTGCCGCGTCAGCGCGCCGCGCAGGCCCGCAAGATGCGTGCCGCCGTCGCGCTGCGGAATGTTGTTGGTAAAGCACAGGACATGTTCCTGGTAACTCTCGTTCCACCAGGCGGCGAGTTCAACCGTGATCCCGTCGCGCTCGCCTTTGAGGGTAATGGGCGCTTCAATCAGCGGTTTGCGGTTGCGGTCGAGATAGCGGACAAACGCCTCCAGACCGCCTTCATAGAACATTTCCTCGCTGCGGGTTTCGGCATGGCGCCTGTCGGTAAGCACGATTCGCGCGCCAGAATTCAGGAAGGCCAGTTCCCGCAGGCGGTTTTCCAGCGTGTCGTAATCGAATTCGACCTGGGTGAAAGTCTCCCGCGACGGGGTGAAGGTGACCTCGGTTCCGGTTTCCGGGCCGCATGTGCCGGTGACCGCGAGTGGCGCATCGGCGACGCCATGGGTGAAGGACATTTCATGGATCTTGCCATTGCGGCGGATCTTGAGCTTCAGCTTGGCCGAAAGGGCATTCACAACGGAAACGCCGACACCGTGCAGGCCGCCGGAGACTTTATAGGAATTCTGATCGAATTTTCCGCCCGCATGAAGCTGGGTCATGATCACCTCGGCAGCGGAAATGCCTTCCTCGGTGTGAATGTCGGTCGGGATGCCGCGACCATTGTCGGTAACGGTTACGGATCCGTCGGCATTGAGCGTCACCGTCACGATATCGGCATGACCCGCGAGGGCCTCGTCGACGCCGTTGTCGACCACCTCATAGACCATGTGGTGCAGCCCCGAGCCGTCATCCGTATCGCCGATATACATGCCGGGACGCTTGCGAACGGCGTCAAGGCCCTTCAGGACCTTGATCGAATCAGCGCCATAATCGCTTTGAGCGGAGGGCGTATTTTCAGTCGGCTGTGTCATCTTGTGTTGTCTTTTCGGGTACTGTCTTTGTCTGTCATGATCGCGGCGCATAGAAGGCGCCATGGATGAAGGTTACGATATGCGCGTGGCTCTGGGTGTCACAGAAACGGTTTGATGAAACGGTTTGATGCCCTTTCAAGCCCCTTACAATATCCCATCCAAGAAGTCGCGGCGCGGGGCAGTGGGACACCAAGAATCATGCTTTTTTATAGCACTTTCCGTCCGTCAATGTTTGAAAAAACTGTGAATTTTCGGGACTTTCCTCATTGTGCATCAACTTTGCCGTGGTCGACGCGAAACACCTGCGCCCGGCCAGAAAGTGCTTCGAAAAGGCCGGCATCCGTGCCCGTCATAAAGGCCTGACAGCCAAGGGAATCGAGCACATCGAAAAGTGCCGCGCGCCGGGTCGCATCGAGATGAGCGGCGACTTCGTCGAGAAGCACGATCGGCGTCATGCCGGCAATCTTGGCGACAAGGCGCGCGTGGGCAAGGATGAGCCCGATCAGCAGCGCCTTCTGCTCGCCGGTGGAGCAGAGCCGCGCCGGCATGTTCTTTTCCCGGTGGCGGACAAGGAAATCGGCGCGGTGCGGTCCATCGATGGTCCGGCCGGCGGCCCGGTCGCGCCTGCGCGCCTGCGCGAGCAGCACCCGGTAGCGATCTTCCGTGTCGGTGGCTGAACCCGATGAGAGAAGCGTGTCCACCAGCCCCTCATGCGCCAAAGCGGCCTGCGGAAAGTGCCGGGCTGCTTCATGCGACTGGTCGATTTCGGCAATCAGAAGCGACACGGTTTCATGCCGCGCCGCGGAAATCGCGACGCCGAGTTCGGCAACCTGCGTCTCGATCGCATCAAGCCATGACGTGTTCGAGAAGGATTGTTCCAGAACCCGGTTGCGGTTGCGCACGGCAAGGTCGAACGCATTGACCCTTCGCCCATGGGCGGGATCATGGGCAAGCACCAGACGATCGAGAAACCGTCGCCGCTCGCCCGCCGGACCGGTGAAAAGCCCGTCCATGGCGGGCGTCAACCAGAGCACGCGCAGATATTCGGTAAGGCTCTCAGCCGATTTGACATTCGCCCGGTCGATCCGGATCCTGCGCCCGATCTCGCTTTCCCGTTCAGCGTCATTTTCCGATCGCGGCGCAAGACCGGTGAAAGCCGATGGGGCGGACGTCGAGCCACCCGTATAGCCGGTGCCGATATCGGTCATGCCGAACGCTGTATCAATCCGGGTTGAAACCGCCCAATCGCCCGTTCCGTCCTTTTCCGGGCTGAGCGCAACGTCGCTATAGACCGCGCGCCTGAGCCCGCGCCCGGGCGACAGGAAGGAAAGCGCCTCGAGAAGATTGGTCTTGCCCGCGCCATTGGCACCAACCAGAACCGCGGACCGCGGCTCGATGTCGAGTGAAAGCGCGGTATAGTTGCGGAATTGGCTGAGCTTCAGGGCGCGGATGCGGGTTGGATAGATGTCCGCCATTCCCGCCTGTAGAGTTTCACACGCGCATCGGCATCAGCACATAAAGCGCTTCGCTCTCGCCGCTGTCCTGAATGAGCGTCGGCGAACCGGAGTCTGCGAGGCGGAAGACCGCCGTTTCGGATTCAAGCTGATTTGCAATATCGAGGAGATATTTTGCATTGAAGCCGATTTCGAGATCGCCGGAATCATAATCAACCGGGAGTTCTTCCTGCGCTGTGCCGGAATCAGGGTTGGTCACGGAAAGTACCATCTGGCTGGGGGACAGCGAAAGCTTGACCGCGCGCCCGCGCTCGGAGGAAATTGTCGAAACCCTGTCTACGGCCTGCGTGAATGTGGCGCGGTCGACCTGAAGTTCCTTGTCATTTGCCTGCGGGATCACGCGGCTATAATCTGGAAATGTGCCGTCGATCAGCTTCGATGTCAGCACGATATTGTTGACCGTGAAGCGGATTTTGCTGTCCGACAGATCGACAACGACATTCTTGTCCGCCTCATCGAGGAGTTTCTGCACCTCGGTCACGGTCTTGCGGGGCACGATCACACCGGGCATGCCCTTCGCACCTGCCGGGGCTGCAACCTGCATCTGCGCCAGCCGGTGCCCATCGGTCGCAACGCCGCGCAGCATCACCTCGCCGCCAACGTCGACCGCATGAAGATAGATGCCGTTGAGATAATAACGGGTTTCCTCGGTCGAAATCGCAAATTGGGTGCGGTCGATGATCTTGCGCAGGTCGCGGGCGGGAAGCGTCATCTGGTGTGAAAACGCGTTTGCGGCAAGTTCCGGAAAATCCGTTTCCGGCAGAATCTGAAGGTTGAAATGCGAGCGGCCCGCCTGAACCTTCATGGTGGCGCCGCTTTTGTCGGTCTCAAGCAGCACTTCGGAACCATCCGGCAGCTTGCGCACAATATCGAAAAGGATATGCGCCGGAACCGTGGTGCCGCCCGGCGTATCAATCATGACGGGTACATGTTCGACCACTTCAAGATCAAGGTCGGTCGCCTTCAGCATCAGCGTTCCGTCAGTGGTGCGAAGCAGCACATTCGAGAGGATTGGAATGGTGTTACGCTTCTCAACCACACGGTGAACATGGCCGAGTGATTTAAGTAAGGTCGAACGTTCAATGGTAATACGCATATCGGGAAACCTGATCGTGCAGACAAAACAACCCGACCCGTCTCTCACCGGCTGCCGGGATCAAATGTTTGGACGCCGCAGCCGTAAAAGGCAAGAGGAGACGGGAAAACAGTGCCTTTGCCGTCCCATTTTCCCCTTGTTTTAGGCACAAAGGCGACTGCATGGTCTGGAAATGGCCTGAACCGCCCATGCCCCGCAATTCCCGCAACATCAAGGCAAAGCGCGCTGCTTTATCCCGCATCGGCGTTCGTGAACCAATACCCTGAACGCCAATGTCTTTAAAGAAAGTTCTTTAAAGAAAGTATTGAATGAATGTCTTGATGCGGGCCTCAAATAAATGTCCCGGCTTGCCCGTCCGGGAGGGGTGGTGGCGACCCGGGATCAAACTTTTCATCTGCAAGGATCAAATCCAGATCGGACCATCTTAATCGTTGAGCAGTCTGCGAAGCAACTCAACATCATCTGAAAAGCCCCGATCTTCGCTCATCAGCTGTTCGATCTTCTGAACGGCGTGGATAACAGTGGTGTGATCACGACCGCCAAAGCGCTTACCGATTTCCGGCAGTGAACGCGGCGTCATGGTCTTGGATAAATACATCGCAATTTGGCGCGGCCTGACAATGGCCCGCGTGCGTCTTTGCGAAACAAGGTCCGATTTCGATATATTGAAATGGTTTGAAACCAGCCGCTGGATATCTTCAATCATCACCTTGCGCGGCTCGTCGCAGCGCACGAGATCGCGCAACACGAGTTGAGCCGATTCAAGCGTTACCGGCGAACTGGTGAAACATTGCTGGGCGATAAGCCGGTTCAGTGCGCCTTCAAGATCGCGGCCATTGGTTTTAACGGCCTGGGCTACATAATCGAGCACAACATCGGGAATCATGATCGACGGATCGGCATTCCTCAGCGTGGAAAGACGACTCAAGAGGATTTTCCGCCTGAGGTCGGTATCCGGCGCGTCGAGCTGCAAGGCAATGCCGCCGCGCAACCGCGACAGGATCCGGTCGTCGAGTGTCTTCAATTCCGTCGCCTGGCGGTCTGCTGATACGATGACCTGCTTGTTGGCATCGATCAGGCTGTTGATCAGATGGCTGAACTCCAGCTGGAATTTGTCGCCGGCGAGAAACTGGATATCGTCGATGATCATCACGTCCACATCGCGCAGACGATCCTTGATTTCGGCAATCGTCTTGTTCACGAAGCCTTCGCGCAGCTTGTGCATGAAGCGTTCCGACGTGAAATAGAGCACGCGGCGCGGTAGTTTCGCCCGCTGGCTCTCCCAGGCGATGGCCTGAAGAAGGTGGGTCTTGCCAAGCCCGACCTTCGCGTGAATGAACAGAGGGTTGAAGCTCACGGTGCGGTCGCCGGTCGCAATGGCTTTTGCCGCAGTAAAAGCTATGTTGTTGCCATTGCCTTCGCAGAAACTTGCAAATGTATAGCGCGGGTCAAGCGGGGCGCCGCCATGCGGACCCGTGATATCGCACACGCGTCGCGCACGCCCGTCATCCATGCGCGTCATTGGCGAAGGGAGTGCCACGGCCCGCGGTTCATGGTTTCTCGCCTGCACCGGTTTGGCGCGATTATGAAGTGCGCCGCGCACGGAGATCACGATATTTGAAATATCGTCCTTCTCCTCTTGCAACAGAGTGAGAATACACTCGCCATAATGGTTCTCAATCCATTGTTGCAGGAAGCGTGTCGGCACGGAAAATGACGCTACCCCGTCCTCGATATTCTCCATGGTCAAGCCATTAAACCAGCTCAGGTAGATATCCTCCCCAAGCTGAATTCGCAGTTTTTTCTTGATCCTTGCCCACATTTCTTTTCGCCCGCCTGCTGAATTCACTTCTTTTGCTTCTTGGCTCTCGCACCGATCTGCCGTCTCGTCGATCCTGAAGGATGCAATGCCCGTTAGCATGGCCGTTGGCGAGCCGCCTCTTTTCGGTGCCAGATTTGGCGCCATTTCGCGCAAGCAGGGATTTGAATTCAATTCAGATGTCGCCATTCGGTTCCCCATCCCCCCGAATGTGCAATCGCTCGCAATTGGACCGTTTAACTCGATGCCAGCCTGAAGTTGATTCTTGCTCGCTGTTGATTTCAGCGTATTTATTTTCATTTCTTCTCTCCCGTATAAACTCGCCAACCCTTGTCGAAATATCATTTGATTGGGCTTATTTCTGGATCCAGGGAAGAGCTTTTGCCTTCCAGCCATCAATCTGGCCGCGATGCCCGTTTGCATCCGGGGGGCCCTCAAAGCCGCCGGTCACATTGTAGCAGCGCGAAAAACCAAACTCCGTGGCATTGATCGCCGCAGCGATGCTGCGAACGCCGGAGCGGCATAAAAAATAAAGCGCGGTGGATGTGTCGCCGCTGCAAGCTAAAACGGCTTGATGAAGTTTCGAACTGAAATCGGGATTAACCACCATCATGGGATATTGTTGCCATTCCTCGAAAATCACGGTCTTTTGCAGGCCGCTCAAATCAGGCGTACCAACAAAAGCCCATTCGGCTTTTGTTCTGACGTCAACCAGAAGACTGCTTGAATCATTCGCCAAAAATTCCCAGGTCAAAGACGCGTCAACGTCTCCTGTATATCCTGCCATTTAAACAAACCTCATCCGTCTCCCGACCGGAAATCCGTGTCGGAATTTAATACCTTAATTTTCAAGGACCACTGCCGCCAATCCAGAAAAGCTTTGATTGGAATCAACAGAAACCATTCGCCGAAAATAACCGGCGAGTCGCCAGGAGATATCTCCCAAATTTGACATTTATTTTGTTGACCCAGAGCGTCCTGAGTCTATTTTCGACCCTTAAGAACACGTTAAGAAAGTACCAAGCCGGATTGAATTTTTCAACGCCAAGGTGATGGATTCTGGACGATTATTTAAAAAAATCCGCTTGACTTGGGGCTGTTTCACGCTTCCGTGATAAAACGACAAAGGAGTCAAACGCTTATCAAAAAATGAGAAACGGCGCCTCCAAAAATCTTTTTTTTATGAAATTTTCGGCGCGCATCAGAAGCGTTCTAAAAAGGCCGAATTTTCAATGCATTAAAATGCTATTTATATAACAAATTGATTTATATAAAGAAAAATAATTACCCTGCGGCATGTGGATAACTCTGACGAACGTTGTTCCCGCACAAAGTGTGCTCTAAAAAACGGCTCGTTGTCTGAGTAGGCTAACAAAAAAGGGTGCCATCGGCACCCTGCGTTATAGTGTCAAATCCGACCGCTAAAGCGGCGTCGAATTAGGCAGCGAGCGCTTTCACGCGCTTTGCAAGCCGGGAAATCTTCCGCGATGCGGTATTCTTGTGCAGAATACCTTTCTGCGCTGCTTTCATGACCTGTGGCTCGGCTGCTTTGAGTGCGCCGGCGGCAGCGCTGTGATCACCGCGGGCAAGCGCTTCCTCAACCGAGCGCAGGAAAGTGCGCATGCGCGTACGGCGCGACTTATTGACCGCAGTGCGGCGAGCAATTTTGCGAGCTGACTTTTTTGCAGAAGGCGTATTCGCCATGCGTCTTTTCCTTTGAGATGTTTTCCAACTGCTGCTGCGAACGGGTTAAGCGCCGGCGTTGCAATGCAGCGGATAAATTCAATTCCGGCGCTTATAGTCCGATGTCCGGGGAGCGTCAATCGCCAAAACGGTCGAAACGTGGATTTGAGGTGGCGCACCTTTACTTGTTTTTGAATTGCGCCGAGCGTTTATCGATAAAGGCTTTCATGCCTTCCTTCTGATCGAGAGTTGCAAAAAGCGACTGGAACGTGCGCCGCTCGAACAGAAGACCATCTGACAGGCTAGTCTCAAAGGCCTGGTTCACCGCTTCCTTGGTCATCATCGTGGCAATCAGCGATTGATCCGCGATTTTCTCGGCAACGGCAAGCGCCTCTTCGAGAAGATCAACGGCAGGCACCACACGGGCGACCAGTCCAGCCGCCTCGGCCTCTTTAACACTCATCATCCGTCCGGTCAGGCACATATCCATGGCCTTAGCCTTGCCGATCGCCCGCGCCAGGCGCTGGGTGCCGCCAATCCCAGGAATAACGCCGAGATTGATTTCCGGCTGGCCGAATTTCGCGTTGTCGGCGGCTATGATGAAGTCGCACATCATCGCGAGTTCGCAGCCGCCCCCGAGGGCGAAACCCGCCACCGCCGCGATAATCGGTTTGCGACAGGCCGCGATACGGTCTGTCTCGGCGAAAGTGTTCTCAAGATAGACGTCCGGGAAAGTCTTTTCCTGCATTTCCTTGATGTCGGCACCGGCGGCAAAGGACTTCTCGGAGCCGGTAAGGATAATGCAACCGATACGCGCGTCTTTCTCGAAAGCGACAACGGCATCGATCAGTTCGCTGATAAGCTGGGCGTTGAGCGCATTGAGCGCTTTTGGCCGATCAAGCGTAATCACGCCAACTTTGCCCTTGCTCTCTTTGCGGATCGTTTGATAGGCCATGAATGGCGCTCCTGAGGCTGCTTTGAAGAAGAATTTGGTAGGCCAGCCGCATGGGGCGTTCAAGCTGCGAGCAGTAAATTTTCGGTCTGGATGCTGATCCGCCACACCCCAAAGGCGCGGGCGACGGGGCTACGGAGATGATCGCCCGCGGGCTGGCCTTAACGCTGACAGGTCGGGCACAAAAAAGTTGAGCGTCCCGATTGCACGATCCGGCGCACCGTGCCGTTGCATTCCGCTGTTCGGCAGGGCTCGTCTTCCCGGCCATAAACGGCAAAGGAATGCTGGAAATAACCGAGTGAGCCATCGGTGTGGACATAGTCCCTGAGAGAAGAGCCTCCGGCGGCAATCGCATCAGCAATCACAGCGCGGATCGCGGTCGCAAGGCGCCGGCAGCGCTCGGTCGGTTTGCCGCTTTGCATGGCAAGTGTTCCTGCTGCACGGCTGGGCGACAGATGCGCGCGCCACAGCGCTTCACAGACATATATATTGCCAAGGCCCGCAATCAGCCTCTGGTCGAGAAGCGCTGCCTTCAGCGATGTGGTCTTGCCCGCGAAAAGTCCGGCGAGATGCTCCGGCGACAACGCATTGCCGGTCGGCTCGATCCCCATGGCGTGAAAGTGGCGGCAGGAAGCAAGCCCCTCGCGCGTCGAAAGATCCATGAAGCCGAAGCGGCGCGGATCGTTATAGAAGATCCGCGCGCCACCCTGCATATGAAAGACGACATGGTCATGGGCGGCAAGCTTGCCGCGCTCATGGTGAAAATCACCCGCAATCGTGCTCTCGCTGGTGGCGGCACCGGGCCGTTCGACCCGGAAAGAGCCCGACATGCCAAGATGCATGATCAGGACGGTCGTGTCATCGAGATCAGCGACGAGATATTTCGCCCGCCTTCCCATGGCAATCAGGGTGCGTCCTTGGAGGCGCTCTGTGAAGCCGTCGGGAAAGGGAAAGCGCAGGTCCGCGCGACGCTGTTCGACCCGCTCGATCCGGCGGCCTTCCATGACCGGGGCAAGGCCGCGGCGGACGGTTTCGACTTCAGGCAGTTCTGGCATCGGCGGTTTCCCTCTGGTTGGGGAATTTGTAAAATTGACCGTGTTCAGCGTCACGGCGTGACAGACGCAGTCGCATATAATAGTGTCCAGCCGACAAGTCCAACCGAGCGAAACAGGTTTGAGAAACGATGGCTGTTGATAATGCCACTTCTTTCGGCTTCAAGGCCGTGGGCGCGGATGAAAAACAGGGCATGGTGGATGAGGTTTTCCACTCCGTCGCCCGCAAATACGACGTGATGAATGATGTGATGTCCGCCGGTCTGCACCGTCTCTGGAAAGACGCCATGGTCTCGGCTCTGAACCCGCCAAAACAGGGCATGGCTTTCCGTCATCTCGATGTCGCGGGCGGCACGGGTGATATCGCCTTCCGCGTTGCCGAGCGCTCCAAAGGGCACGCGCGCTCGACCGTTTTCGATATCAATGCCTCGATGCTCGCGGTCGGTGCGGAACGTGCTGAAAAACGCGGCCTGTCCGCGATCGACTTCATCGAAGGCAATGCGGAGGCGCTGCCGTTCGAGAATGCGGTCTTCGAGGCCTATACAATCGCCTTCGGCATTCGCAATGTCCCGAAGATTGACCGCGCTCTTGAAGAGGCTTACCGGGTTTTGAAACGCGGCGGGCGCTTCCTGTGTCTTGAGTTCTCCGCAGTCGACGTGCCCGGCCTCGACCAGATTTACGAGGCCTATTCGTTCAATGTCATTCCCCGTATGGGGCAGATGATCACCGGCGACCGTGAATCGTACCAGTATCTGGTCGAATCGATCCGCAAATTTCCAAATCCGGATCGCTTCAGCGCGATGATCCGGCGCGCGGGCTTCGATCAGGTCACGCATCGCGCCTATACGGGCGGCGTGGTGTGCCTTCATTCCGGCTGGAAGTTGTAAGGCGCGGTCCTGATGGCCATCATGTCCTATTTTCGCCTCGTCCGCGCGGGCTGGGTTCTGACGCGAGAAGGGGTTACCCGCCTCGTCGATCCGGCTGCCCTGCCGCCTTTCGGCAAGGTCGCTGTGCGCCTGCTGCGTCTTTTCGAAAAAGGCTCGGTCAAGCGCGCGAACAATGCCGAACGTCTGACCCTTGCGCTCAACCGGCTTGGCCCGACCTATATCAAGATCGGCCAGTTTCTGGCGACCCGACCGGACATTGTGGGCAAGGAAGTTGCCGGCAATCTCGCGCTTCTGCAGGACCGGCTGCCGCCCTTTGCGACCGCCATCGCGCGGGCGGAAATCGAAAAGGCGCTGGGCCAGTCCTGCGATGCGCTGTTTGAAAGCTTTTCGGAGCCGATCGCGGCGGCCTCGATTGCTCAGGTCCACCGCGCTGAAATCCTGACCGGTGAAGGCACCCGCCGCGCCGTTGCGGTGAAGGTGTTGCGGCCAAACATCCGCCGCCGTTTCAAAAACGATCTCGACAGTTTTCAAACGGCGGCGCGCTGGATGGAGCGGCTTTTTCCTGCCGCCCGCCGCCTCCGTCCGGTCGCGGCGATCGACACCCATGCGCGCTCCGCCGAACTCGAGCTCGATCTCAGGCTTGAGGCCGCCGCCTTGTCCGAACTCGGCGAGAATATGGCAAGCGATCCGAATTACCGCACACCTGAGGTGATGTGGGAATTCATGTCGCGCGATGTTCTGGTCACGGAATGGATCGACGGGCTGAAGCTTTCCGATCTTGAGGGGCTTCGTGCTGCCGGGCACGATCTCTCCCGCCTTGCAGGCGAGGTGATCCAGTCCTTTCTGACGCAGGCCGTGCGCGATGGCTTTTTCCACGCCGATCCGCATCAGGGCAATCTCTTCGTTGAACCGGACGGCAAGCTGGTTGCGATTGACGGCGGCATCATGGGGCGGATCAACCGGGAGGAGAGCAAGTTTCTGGCCGAAATCCTGTGGGGCTTCATCAACCGTGATTATTACCGGATTGCCGAGGTTCATTTCGATGCGGGCTATGTGCCGGCACGCCACAAGATCGAGGATTTCGCCCAGGCGCTCCGCGGCATCGGCGAGCCGATCCACGGGGTCAAGGCGAACGATATTTCGATGGCGCGGCTGCTCCAGCAATTGCTCGACGTGACCGACCTTTTCGACATGCCGCTGCAACCGCAACTGATCTTCCTGCAACGCACGATGGTGGTGGCCGAAGGGGTTGCGCGGTCGCTTGATCCGACCTTCAACATGTGGGTTGCGGCCGAACCGGTCCTGCGCGAATGGGTCTCGCGCCATGTCGGCCCGGCTGCCCGCCTGCGGGAAGCGGCAGACGGCATCAAGTCGCTTCACCGGCTGATCAGTGAACTGCCCGATCTTGCACGGCGTGCTGAAGTTCTTGGCAACGACATCAAGGCACAGCAGGCGAAGGCGCTCGCCCGGTCATGGCCGACACCGCTTGCGCTATGGGTCGTCGCTGGCGCTGTCGTTTTGCTTGCAGCCGTCCTCTGGTGGCGGTAAATCAGGACATGTTAGAGGGAAAGCGCATTCTTTTGATCATCACCGGCGGCATCGCTGCCTACAAGGTGCTTGATCTGATCCGCCGCCTGCGCGAGCGCGGGGCGGATGTGCGCTGTGTCATGACGAGTGCTGCCGGACAATTCGTCACGCCGCTCTCGGTTCAGGCGCTTTCGGAAAATCCGGTGCATGACGATCTTTTCGACCTCACGCAGGAAGATGAAATCGGCCATATCCGCTTGGCGCGCGATGCGGATATTGTTGTGGTCGCGCCGGCAAGCGCGGACTTTCTCGCGAAAATGGCGCATGGTCTTGCCGGCGATCTCGCCGGCGCTGTCCTGCTTGCGACCGACAAGCCGGTTCTCGTTGCCCCGGCGATGAACCCGTTCATGTGGAATCATCCAGCGACCCGGCGCAATATGCGTACCCTCGAAGCGGACGGGATTGCGGTGATCGGCCCGGAATCCGGTGAGATGGCGGAGCGCAACGAAGCAGGTCAGGGCCGCCTCAGCGAGCCGCTCGCCATCGTCGCACGGATTGAAGCAATGCTCGGTCACGGACCGCTTTCGGGCAAAAAAGTAATCATCACCGCAGGGCCGACCCATGAGCCGATCGACCCGGTGCGCTACATCGCAAACCGTTCTTCCGGCAAACAGGGTTATGCCATCGCAGACGCTTGTGCACGGGCGGGGGCCAGTGTCACGCTCGTCAGCGGACCGGTCAGCCTCAAAGCGCCGAAGGGCGTCAATCTTGTCAGGGTCGAGACTGCCCGCGAAATGCTAGAGGCCGTGGAAATAGCCTTGCCCGCCGATATTGCGATCATGGCCGCCGCCGTGGCCGACTGGCGTGTCGACGGGGCTGCGGCGCAGAAGATCAAGAAGGACGGCACCGGCGCCATTCCGCCGCTCGCCTTCACGGAAAATCCGGACATCCTGAAGTCCCTCGCCCACGCGCAGAACCGTCCGCCCTTTGTCATCGGCTTTGCAGCCGAGACCGAAAACGTGATCGCAAACGCACAGGCCAAACGCGCGCGCAAAGGCGCGGACTGGATCATCGCCAACGATGTTTCCGCCGCTGAAAAAGGCGGCATCGGCGTCATGGGCGGCGACCAGAACATTGTCCATATTATAAGCCATGAAGGCGTCGAGACCTGGGATAAGATGGCAAAGAGCGATGTCGCCCGCCGTCTGGTGGAAGCGATTGCCGCAAAACTTGCGGAGACGAGATGAGCGTTACCGTGATCCTGAAACCGCTGCCGCATTTCGAGGGTCTGCCGATCCCGGCCTATGAGACGCTGCACGCCGCAGGTGTCGATCTTTCCGCAGCTGTCGGGGCGGATGAGCCGGTAATCCTGGTCCCTGGCGAGCGCGCCCTGATTGCAACCGGCCTTGCCATGGAAATACCGGCGGGTTTTGAGGCCCAGATCCGCCCGCGCTCCGGCCTTGCGATCAGGAATGGCATCACCGCGCTCAATTCTCCCGGCACGATCGACGCCGATTATCGCGGCGAAGTGAAGATCATCCTGATCAATCACGGCACCGAACCCTTCGTGATCGAGCGCGGGATGCGTATTGCGCAGATGGTCATCGCGCCGGTGATAAAGGCCTCTTTCATGATCAGTGACAGCCTGTCCGAAACACAGCGCGGCGAGGGCGGCTTCGGGTCAACCGGCACATGACGCTGCTTTCTCCCGCAGAGATCGAACGCTATGCCCGCCATATTGTGCTGCGCGAAATCGGCGGTGCAGGCCAGCAGCGGCTCAAAGCCGCGAAAGTGCTTGTGGTCGGAGCGGGCGGCCTTGGCGCGCCGCTCCTGCAATATCTTGCCGCCGCCGGTGTCGGCACGCTCGGCGTGGTCGATGATGATACGGTGAGCCTTTCCAACCTTCAGCGCCAGGTCATTCATGACACGGATGCGGTTGGAAAAGCCAAGGTGGAGAGCGCGAAAAGCGCCCTTCAAAGGATCAACCCGAATTGCACTGTGACCCCCCATCTGTGCCGCCTCGACAGCACGAATGTCGCGGAAATTCTCGCAGGCTACGATATTGTTGCTGACGGTTCAGACAATTTCAAAACCCGCTATCTGGTGTCGGATGCCTGCTACCACGCGGGCAAAACCCTCGTCACCGCCGCTGTCGGGCGTTTCGACGGCACATTGACGACCCTGAAGCCGCATGAGACCGACAAGGAAGGCCGGTTGAACCCGACCTATCGCTGCCTTTTTCCGGAGGAGCCGCCGGAGGGAAGCGTGCCGACCTGCACTGAGGCGGGTGTTCTGGGAGCGCTCACAGGCGTTATCGGTTCGCTTCAGGCGCTCGAAGTCATCAAGGAAATCGCCGGTATCGGCGAGGGCATGGTCGGGCGTCTTCTGCTCGTCGATACTCTTGCCATGCGGTTTGAAACGATCCGTTATAGACGCGATCCGAAGAACCCGCTGAATGGGGATGCATCATGACCACGGAAGGCCGCCGCCTCGATCCGGAAGACTGGGACGCCTTTGCCCGCGATTTTCATGCCCTTCTCGATATCTGTCTGGACCGTATGAAAGCGGCGCGCGATCTGCCATGGCAGCCGAAACCGGCGGATATGGCTGAGAAAGTCACGCTTCACGACAACGCCGCACCGCTTGCGCCGGATGCTCTTTTCAAAACCATCGTCAACGACATCATGCCCTATGCGACAGGCAACACCCATCCGAAATTCTTTGGCTGGGTGCATGGCACCGGCCTTCCGATCGGGGTTGCAGCGGAACTGGTCGCGGCCACCATGAACAGCAATTGCGGCGGGCGCGATCACGGGGCGGTCGAGGTTGAGCGCGCGGTGATCGACTGGGTGCGCCGCGTCGCCGGACTGCCGGAAGGGGCATCGGGAATTCTGACCACCGGCACATCGCAGGGCACGATCCTCGCGCTTGCTGCCGCCCGGGTGAAGCGTTTCGGCGCGACGATCCGCGCGACCGGGCTGAAGCCGCTGCCCGAAATGAGGGTCTATGCCGCCGAGGGGGCGCATTCCTGCATGGGAAAGGCCCTGGAGGTGCTTGGCCACGGCCGCAACGCCCTTGCGTCGATCACTGTCGACAAGGCAGGCCGGATGGACCTTGCAGCCCTCGCGGCGGCTGTGGCGCGGGATCGTGAAAACGGGATCGTTCCGCTTGCCGTCATCGCGACCGCCGGTTCGGTCAATACCGGCGTTTTTGATCCGATCGAGGCGATCGCCGATTATTGCGCGGCGCAGGATATCTGGCTTCATATCGACGGGGCATTCGGTTTCTGGACGCGGCTTGCCGATCAGCCCTGGCAAGCGCTTGCAAATGGCGTTGAACGGGCCGATTCGATTGCTTGTGATTTTCACAAATGGATGTTTGTTCCCTATGATTGCGGGGCGTGCCTGATCCGGGATCACGACGTGCACCGGGCAACCTTTGCGGAGCGCCCGCCCTATCTCGCATCACAGGAGGCGGGCATCGGCGGCGGCGATCTGTGGTATTGCGATTACGGGCTCGAATTGTCGCGCGGGTTCAGGGCGCTGAAGGTCTGGTCCGCGATCCGGGGCCATGGCGCGGCGCAGCTCGGTGCTGCAATCACCGACAATTGCCGGCAGGCGGCGCTGATGGGCGCGCTCGCCGAAGCCTCGCCGCATATGCGTCTTGCCTTCCCTGTCACCTCGAACCTCTGCTGCATCGGCCTTTACGGTGCTGACGCCGAAAAAATCGCTGCCCGCCTGCAAGTCAGCGGTGAGGTGATTTTCTCAACCACCAAAATCAACGGCGAGACCTGCCTGAGGGCTGCAATCGTCAATCACCGGACAACGGAAAAGGCAATCCGGGAAGTGATTGAAGCGCTCGAGCGTGCCCTCGCCGCTGAGCCTCCACTGATTTAAGTCTTGTCTCAGCATCCGCGGAGGCCCAAATAAGAGGTGATCATCAAAAACTGGCCAAATCGGCCGTTTCCTGATCGGACGATCTCATTCATTCAAACCCTCCGGGAGTAGTGCCATGGCCAAAGGTCAGATGCGCAGCAACAAAGAAGTCCGAAAACCCAAAAAAGACAAGAAACTCGCTAAAGCCGAAGCTGCAACCGCGGGCGTGAGCAAGGCGACTTTCGCCAATGCGGGCGACAAGAAACCCAAGACGTCGAAATAGGTTTTCTGCCGCTCAGCGGCCTCTGGTCGCCCGGTCGCAACAGATATCGGGCGACAAGCGGATTTTTCTCAGTTTATCAGCATATTTTTCCCGAATGCCGGTTTCATGAACACGTTCACTTTCAACACCGTTCCTGGCATTCGCTTCGGGGCCGGCCTCGCGCATGACATCGGCGCGATGGGTGCCGGGCTTCTTGGCAAGCGCATTATGGTGGTGACCGATCCCGGCATGATCGCGACCGGCCTTGTCGAGCGCGTGGTCACCTCGCTCGCCGCATCCGGTGCTGCGGTCGAACTTTTCAGTGAGGTGGCAGCAGATCCGCCGGAAGCGGTGGTGCTCGCTGGGGCCGATGCCGCGCGCAATTTTGGCGCGACAGGCATTGTGGGTTTTGGCGGCGGCTCGTCGCTTGATGTTGCAAAACTCATTGCGGTGCTCGCCAAAGGCTCGGAGAATCTCGGCGATCTTTATGGTATCGGCAACATCAAGGGCGGGCGGCTGCCGCTGATGGCCGTACCGACAACGGCGGGAACCGGCTCCGAGGTCACCCCGATTGCGATTGTGACCACCGGCAAGAGCGAAAAAATGGGCGTGGTCTCCCCGGTCATTCTGCCCGATATCGCCCTTCTGGATCCCGAACTCACCGTCGGCCTTCCGGCTTCGGTCACGGCGGCAACCGGCATCGACGCCATGGTTCATGCAATTGAGGCCTATGCCTCGAAGAATGCCAACAACAATCCGCTGTCGCGGCATCTTGCCCGCGAAGCCATGCGCCTGATGGGGGCCGCCGTTGAGACTGCGGTGCGGGAGCCGGATAATCTCGCCGCCCGCTCCGACATGCTGCTCGGCTCGATGCTCGCCGGTCAGGCTTTTGCCAATTCCCCGGTCGCGGCAGTCCACGCGCTCGCCTATCCGATCGGCGGCCATTACAAGGTGCCGCATGGACTGTCGAATGCGCTCGTGCTGCCCCATGTGCTGCGCTTCAACGCGGAAACCCATCCTGAGCCTTATGCCGAAATCGGACCCTGCGCCTTTCCTGAACTTGGCTTGCTTTCGGCCGATAATGGCGGGCGTGAGCGGGCATTCGGCTTTGCCGAGGCGATGGCGGATCTTGCGCGCCGTTGCGGCCTGCCGCAAAACCTGCGCGATGTCGGCATCGGCAACAATGCGATCGCGCTTCTTGCCAGGGACGCCATGAATCAGACCCGGCTTCTCGTCAACAATCCGCGTGATGTTACCGAAGCCGACGCGCGTGCAATCTACACGGCTGCTTGGTAGGCAAATGGCAGGAACTGGCTTCTAGCTGGTACCGATTGTTCGGGTTGTTCAGATTTATTCAAATTTTTCTGGCAGCACCCGGTCCGGCGGGCGATGGCCGTCGATATAGGTCTGAATGTTGATGATCACTTTTTCGCCCATCTCGATCCGCCCCTCGATGGTGGCAGAGGCGAGATGCGGCACCAGCACGGCCTTGCCATCGCGGGCGAGCTTCATCAGCCGCGGATCGATTGCCGTTTGACTGTCGAAAACATCAAGCGCGGCGCCTGCGATCGCCCCTGATTCGAGGTAGTCGATCAGTGCGTCCTGATCGATCACTTCGGCGCGCGATGTGTTGACGATATAAGCCTCCGGTCGAATGAGACTGAGCGTGCGTTTCGACAGAAGATGGAAGGTTGCCGGAGTGGATGGACAATTGACCGAGATGATGTCCATCTGCGGCAGCATCCGGTCGAGACTGTCCCAGAACGTCGCCTGAAGGCGGTCTTGGGTCTCCCGGGCAATCGGGCGGCGGGCATTGTAATGGACTTCAAGGCCAAAGCTGCGGGCACGCGCTGCGACCGCCTGGCCGATCCGGCCCATACCGATAATGCCAAGTTTCTTGCCCGTGATGCGTCGTCCGAGCATCCATGTCGGCGACCAGCCCGGCCAGTCCGCGCCTGATTGCAGAAGCGCGGTGCCTTCAACCAGTCGCCGCGGGACTGCGAGAATAAGCGCCATCGTCATATCCGCCGTGTCCTCGGTGGTCACCCCCGGCGTCGACGTGACGATAATGCCCTTCTCATAAGCGGCGTTGATGTCGATGTGATCTGTGCCTGTGCCATAGTTCGCGATCATCTTGAGCTGCGGGCCGGCCTTTGTAAGAAGAGTGGCATCAATCCTGTCACTGACCGTCGGAACGAGAATATTGAAGCGCTGCATCGCCTCTGCGAGTTGATCCGGCGCGAGCGGCTGATCGCTCGCATTGAAATCCACATCGAAGAGCTCACGCATGCGCTGCGCCACTTCACGGGGAAGTGCGCGGGTCACAAAAATCGTTGATTTGTTTTTGCCCATTTAGGTGTCGTTTACCGTCAGCGTTGAGGCGCTATTAACTTCACTTCCCTATTGTTTTCTTAAATGGCTGACGACGTTCGTGTCATCGTTTCAATATCCATCAAGCCATTCCGCAAAGAAGCCAGAGTTCAGTGATCGTGTTCGCCAGTACCCTTACCAATACCCGTTTCGCAAAGGTTTTCTTCGTTTTATCGGTTTTCCTTATCCTGTCCAATGACGTTTTTCCGACTTGGGCGAACGAGCCTGTGAGCACGAAACCAGAACCGATCACCGACCAGATCGACAGCCTGATCACGAGCGCGATAGAAGGCGCAGAAACCGGTCTGCCAATCCCGCGATTCGTCAGCCTCAAAGGCAAGCGCACGAACATGCGCATCGGCCCGAGCTTCGACAACCGGATTTCCTGGGTCTATGTAAAGCCTGGCGTTCCTGTTGAAGTCATCCAGGAATTTGAGATCTGGCGGCATATTCGCGATGCCGATGGCCAGGAAGGCTGGGTCCATAAATCCATGCTCTCCAGCAGGCGAACCGCTATCGTTGCGCCCTGGGCGAGTGGCGAGTATTTTCCACTGATGAAAGAACCGGACGAGACGGCCAGAAAGGCCGCAAAACTACAGGCCGGCGTCTATGCCGACATCGAATCCTGCACTGAACAATGGTGCCGAATCAACACGAGCAATTATAGTGGCTGGGTTCAGAAGAAAATACTCTGGGGCGTCTATGAGGGCGAGCAAGTCAAGTAGGGCAGGCAACTTTTAAAGGCCGCCCGCGTTGCGGAGCCCGCCGTCAGGCAGTTTTCTTGCGCAGCCGCACGATCACATCGACGCGTACGACTTCCATGTCGTCCGGCACATTCGGAATATCCGCTTCGCTCAGATTAATTCCTTCAAAATCAACAACTTCATTGGTATCTTCAAAGAAGAAGTGCTGATGGTCGTGAGTATTGGTGTCAAAATATGTCTTTGCGCCGTCAACCGTGACTTCGCGCAGAAGGCCTGCATCGGTGAACTGGTGAAGCGTGTTATAGACGGTAGCAAGCGAGACCTGCATATCCGACCGACCGAGTTCCGCGAAAAGCTCCTCCGCCGAAACGTGCCTGTGCCCGTCCCGAAACAGGATCTCGGCAATGGCGACCCGCTGGCGCGTCGGCTTCAGGCCGAATTCACGCAAGTGATCGACAGTATCAGCACTTTTCGGAAATGACATGGTCACTGTATGCGGTTGCTTTCTTGTTTGCACTCTTGTTTGCACTGTTCCGGTCGCGCAAAGAATTGACCTCGATCCATGGCCAAACGATGAACGGCACCGAAAACGGTACTTGAACTGAGATTTTCTATACCACCGGAATTTGGGGAATGCAAAAAACCAGTGATGAATTGCCCAATCATGTTCCATTTTTCGCAAGGGTTGGTGCTATGCGTGAGGATGGGTTGAGGGTTTTGTCTGAATTTGCACCAACGGGTTGCAAAGCACATTGGCACTGGCGTGAAAACTGTTTAAGAACGCGGCAGTTGCGGTTTTGGAAGTGAGACGCGGAAGGATTTTCAACGGTCACAGCCCGCCGCTGATTGTCGCTTGACTGGCCCTGTTTGTACCTCTTTTACAGGCGCCTGTGGCAGGATGCCGTCAACGGGCGGATAGAATGGCCGAACTGAATGGCCCGGAGGAGCGGAGAAAAGCATGGCGGAACGTCAATCGAGTTTTACCTATGAGGAACTGCTGTCCTGCGGCAGGGGCGAACTGTTCGGCCAGGGCAATGCTCAATTGCCACTCCCGCCGATGTTGATGTTTCACCGCATCACCGAGATTGCGACAACCGGAGGTGAGAACGACATCGGCCACATTCGCGCCGAATTCGACATCACCGATGATCTCTGGTTTTTCCCATGCCATTTTCAGGGCGATCCGGTAATGCCCGGTTGTCTTGGCCTTGATGCGCTCTGGCAACTGCTGGGCTTTTATCTGGGCTGGCTTGGCGAAAAGGGCAAAGGCCGCGCGCTCTCCGTCGGCGAGGTCAAATTCACCGGCATGGTGACGCCCGCGATCAAAAAAGTCGAATATGGCGTTGATCTTAAAAAGCTCCGCACCGGCAGGCTCGTCCTCGGCATTGCCGACGGCTGGCTCAAGGCTGATGGTGAAACAATTTACAAAGCGACGGATTTGCGGGTTGCATTGTTCCAGACAGATCAGAAATAATAGGTCTCGGCTAAAAGAAACCAGAACAAGAGAACTGACCAGAACGGAAATGTGAGCTTAGGGTAAAAGATCGAGCGTTCCGTAACGAGTGGAATATATCGCAGCAATCATCCATGAATTGACGATTTGAAGAGAAGGGTGCCAGCATGAAGCGCGTCGTGGTCACGGGGATGGGGATTGTCTCCTCAATCGGGAACAACACGCAGGAGGTTCTGGGCAGCCTGCGCGAAGCCAGATCAGGCCTGACTTTCGCGCCGGATTTTGCCGCTCACGGCTTTCGCTGCCAGGTGATGGGGGCGCCGACCCTCGATCCGTTTGAGGTGGTCGACCGGCGCGTAGCGCGTTTCATGGGTAAGGGTTCCGCCTGGAACTATGTCGCGATGGACGAGGCCATTCGAGATTCCGGCCTTGAGGAAAGCGATGTAAGCGAGAATCCGCGTACCGGGATCATCATGGGATCGGGTGGCCCGTCAACGCGTGTCGTCGTGGAAGCAGCCCAGACCACCGAGCAGAACGGCTCGTCGAAACGCATCGGGCCGTTTGCCGTGCCAAAGGCGATGTCGTCGACCGCCTCTGCGACGCTTGCAACCCCGTTCCGGATTCACGGCGTCAACTATACCATTTCCTCCGCCTGTGCGACATCAAACCATTGCATCGGCAATGCCTATGAAATCATCCAGCTCGGCAAGCAGGACATCATTTTCGCCGGCGGCAGCGAAGACCTCGACTGGACCATGTCAAACCTGTTCGATGCAATGGGTGCCATGACGTCGAAATACAACGACACCCCCGCCACCGCATCGCGGGCCTATGACATCTCGCGCGATGGTTTCGTGATTGCGGGCGGTGCAGGCGTTCTGGTTCTCGAAGAGCTTGAGCACGCCAAGGCGCGGGGTGCGAAAATCTATGGCGAGATCGTCGGCTATGGTGCAACCTCTGATGGCTATGACATGGTGGCCCCTTCCGGCGAGGGCGCGGTGCGCTGCAT
This sequence comes from Hyphomicrobiales bacterium, assembly GCA_013911885.1. Taxonomy (GTDB): domain Bacteria; phylum Pseudomonadota; class Alphaproteobacteria; order Rhizobiales; family JACESI01; genus JACESI01. The sequence goes on from JACESI010000003.1 coordinate 83,698, forward strand.
GCAGATGGCGCTGTCGACCGTCCACAACCCGATCAACTATATCAACACCCATGGCACATCGACGCCGGTCGGCGACAAGAAAGAAATTGAGGCAATCCGCAAAGTCTTCGGCGAGGCTATCCCGCATATTTCCGCGACAAAGTCGCTCACCGGCCATTCGCTCGGTGCGACCGGGGTGCAGGAAGCCATCTATTCCCTGTTGATGATGCAGCATTCCTTCATCTGCGAAAGCGCGCATATCACTGAACTTGATCCGCAATTCGAGGGTGTGCCGATTGTACGAAGCCGTATCGACAATATCAGCGTCGATCTGGCGCTGTCGAATTCCTTCGGCTTCGGCGGCACCAACGCCACCCTCATTTTCCAGAAATATGCGTCATAAGGAACGATCAAATGACGGGTCTTATGACTGGAAAACGCGGCCTGATCATGGGTGTCGCCAATGATCACTCGATTGCCTGGGGCATAGCCAAGGCGCTCGCCGATCAGGGCGCGGAACTCGCGTTCACCTATCAGGGCGAGGCGTTCGGAAAGCGCGTGCAGCCGCTCGCCGAGAGTGTTGGCTCATCGCTTCTTCTGCCGTGCGATGTCGAGGATATCGCAACGGTTGACGCCGTTTTCGACCGTCTGAAGGCGGAATGGGGAACGATGGATTTTCTCGTTCATGCCATCGCGTTTTCCGACAAGAACGAACTGAAGGGCCGCTACGCTGACACATCGCGCGAGAATTTCAGCCGGACAATGGTGATTTCCTGCTTCTCCTTCACTGAAATCGCCAAACGCGCCGCGACCATGATGCCTTATGGCGGCTCGATGGTAACGCTGACTTATGGCGGTTCCACCCGCGTAATGCCGAATTACAACGTGATGGGGGTTGCGAAAGCCGCTCTCGAATCGTCGGTGCGCTATCTGGCGATGGATTTTGGCAGCGACAATATCCGCGTCAATGCGATTTCGGCCGGTCCGGTGCGCACGCTTGCCGGCGCTGGCGTTGCCGATGCGCGGTTGATGTTCAACTATCAGAAAGAGAACTCGCCGCTCGGCCGCACGGTCGATATTTCTGAAGTCGGCGGCACGGGGCTTTATCTCCTGTCCGACCTCTCGTCGGGGGTGACGGGCGAAATCCACTTCGTTGATTCCGGATATAATATTGTCTCGATGCCCAGGCTCGGTGTGCTCAAGGCCGACGATTGAACGCGGCACTGACTTCCCTTGAACCCGTGTTCAACGAGTGACGTCTTGCGGATCACAGTCGCATCAATGACGTCCGGCAGATAATATCCATCCCGGTCTTGCCGTGGCGAGAGCAATTTTGGTGTTCGCATCCCTTCAAGGTGCTGCCGTTTTGACCGTCCGAGCGAACCGCAGACCCGCTATGCATAGGCCGCTTGACTTGTATTGCACCTCAGCTTGCCTGTTCTAGGTTAAATTCAGGGGCCCGCTATTGGCGGTAAGACGCTATAATCTGATTTCGGTCGCGTGTTAGCAGCCTTTGTTTCGAAATTGTCGTGGTTGTGTGGGATAGACCGCAGAGTGAAGGAGTTATGCCATGAACAAGCCAATGTCGCTGATCGACCCTGACGGGCTGCTTGAGTATTCCGTGGTTTTTACGGATCGCTCGCTGAACCACATGTCGAAAAGCTTTCGCGGCGTGATGACCGACCTCAATGCCATGCTTTGCGAAGCCTATAATGCAGAAGTCGCCGTGATCGTCCCCGGCGGCGGAACCTATGCCATGGAGGCTGTCGCCCGTCAGTTTGCAACCGACAGGAAATGCCTCGTTATCCGCAATGGCTGGTTTTCCTATCGCTGGACCCAGATTTTCGAGATGGGAAAAATTCCCGCCACCACCACCGTCTTGAAAGCCCGCCCGATCTCCGACGGCCCGCAAGCCGCTTTCGCGCCGGCGCCGATTGATGATGTGGTGGCCGCGATCCGGGCGGAGAGGCCCGATATCGTCTTCGCGCCACATGTCGAGACGTCGGCCGGGATCATGCTGCCCGACAATTATTTGCAGCGCGTGTCTGATGCCGTGCGCGCAGTCGGTGGCCTCTTCGTGCTCGATTGTATCGCCTCCGGAGCGATTTGGGTTGATATGAAGGCAAACGGTGTCGATATCCTCATCAGCGCCCCGCAAAAAGGCTGGAGCGCTTCACCGTCAAGCGGCCTCGTCATGCTTGGCACTCGCGCGCTCGAGGTTCTGCCGACAACCAAGAGCTCGAGTTTCGCCGTGGATCTTGCCAAGTGGCATCAGATCATGCGCGCCTATCTCGATGGCGGGCACGCCTATCATGCGACCATGCCGACAGACGCGCTGGTCGGTCTTCGCGATACGATGACGGAGACCTTTGAACTCGGTCTCGCGACCGCCCGCGAACGCCAGATGGCGCTTGGTGCCCGCGTCCGCACGCTCATTGGGGAAGCAGGCTTTAATAGCGTCGCCGCCCCCGGATTTGAAGCGCCAGGCGTTGTCGTGAGCTACACCAGCGACGCCATGATCCAGAACGGCTCAAAATTCGCGACGAACGGCATGCAGATCGCAGCCGGCGTGCCGCTTCAGTGCGATGAGCCCGCCGATTTCAGGACTTTCCGCTTCGGCCTCTTTGGTCTCGACAAATTGAAGAATGTCGACCGAACGGTCAGCCGTCTCAGGGATGTGCTGCGCTTCGTGATGTGATGCGGAAAGGGCTTTGAAATTTTTCGGTTTTGGGTTTAGATCGACGGCATGGAACAGATTGTCGTTGCCGCCCTTTATCAGTTCACCAGCCTGCCGGATTTCGCGCAGTATCAAAAACCGCTTCAGGCCGCCTGCGATGCCAACGACATAATGGGCACCATTCTCCTCGCGAGTGAGGGCATCAATGGCACCATCGCGGGCAGCGGAATTGGGATAGATACGGTTCTTGATCATATCAGAACAAATATTCCGAATTGTTCGACCCTCGATCACAAGAAATCCTTTGCCGCCGAACGCCCCTTCCATCGCATGAAGGTACGCCTCAAGCGCGAAATCGTGACCATGGGTGTGGCAGGCGTCGACCCGAACGTGATCGTTGGCGACTATGTCGATCCGGCGGACTGGAACCACCTCATTACCGATCCAGACGTCGTCGTCATCGACACGCGCAACGATTATGAGGTCGCAATCGGCACGTTCAAGGGAGCGATTGATCCGAGGACCAAATCCTTTCGCGAATTCCCTGAATGGGTGCGCGCGAATGCCGATAAGGTGCAGGGTAAGAAGATCGCCATGTTTTGCACCGGCGGCATCCGCTGTGAAAAAGCGTCGTCCTTCATGAAGAACGAGGGTTTTGAAACAGTGTATCATCTCAAGGGCGGCATTTTGAAATATCTCGAAAGCGTCCCGCCTGAGGACAGTCTCTGGCAAGGCGAGTGCTTCGTGTTTGATCAGCGCACTTCGGTCGGTCATGGCCTTGTGGTCGGCGACTACGATCTCTGCCACGCCTGCCGCCACGCAATAACCGCTGAGGACAAGCAATCGCCGCTTTACATTGCTGGGATTGCCTGCCCGAATTGTCACGCATCGCAGACGCCGCATCAGAAACAGCGCTTCACGGAGCGGCAAAAACAGATCGAACTCGCCCGCCGGCGCGGTGAGGGGCACATCGGTCAGAACAACAGTCCCGGCAATCGAAAAACAAGCGCGGGCAGGGCGCACTGCTGAGGGTTAGAAAATGAAAGAAATGCGGGCGGACGATAAAGGAGCCTTGAATGCGCGTCGGCTGCCCGTCCTTTATACCTTTCGACGCTGCCCCTATGCGATGCGTGCGCGGATGGCCCTGGTGGTTGCCGGCATAACGGTGGAAATGCGCGAAGTCATGCTCTGTTCGAAGCCGGAGCATTTGATCCGGATTTCGCCGAAGGCGACCGTTCCCGTGCTCCAGTTGCCTGATGGCGGTGTGATCGAGGAAAGCCTTGAAATCATGCTCTGGGCTTTGTCCCGCGACGATCCCGAGAACTGGCTCGGCGACGATCCATTCCTCCTCGCCGCGATGGAGTCGGAAATCAACGATGTCGAACGGGCGTTCAAACCACATCTCGATGGCTACAAATATCACGATGGCATGGCGGACGATGCTGCCCTTGCACATCGGGAAGCTGGCCTTCAATGGCTGCGGCGGTGGAATGCCTGGCTTGGCGAACATGATTTTCTGTTTGGTGCGCACCAGCATCTTGCCGATATCGCGATTTTTCCGTTTGTCCGTCAATTCGCCGCCGTGGACCACGCCTGGTTCGACTCCTTGCCACTGAATGCGCTTCACAGCTGGCTGCGATTTCATGGCGAAAGCCCGCTGTTTCGCCATATTATGGGAAAACAGGCGCCCTGGATGCCGGACGCGCCGCAAATTCAATTGCCGGTTTAGGCACACAGGGCCTGCGATTGAGCAGAAACAGCGCCCGCAAGGGGCGCTGCATGATGTACCTTTTCACGATTGCCTTATCTCAGGCAGAACTCACCAGCGGATCTGTTCGATTTCCAGGAAGTCGATGCGCGAGCCATCTTCAAAGATGATCGAACCGGCCGCATCCTGCGAAAGGTTGAAACCATCTGCGTCCTGCGCTTCGATCGTTCCCTGATCGAGGGTAAGGGTCCACGAATGGCCATCGAGAGCGCCGGGTGCATTGGCAAGCTCGATCGTATCGACCCAGCCTCCGCCAGCGCCGCCCGTTACTGTATCGATGCCTTCGTTGGATCCGAAGATGAAAAGGTCGTTGCCGTTTCCGCCGTTCAGTCTGTCGTCGCCGCTACCACCGAAGAGCGTGTCGTTTTCGTTTCCGCCGTTCAGTGTGTCGTTGCCGTCGCCGCCGGATAGCGTGTCGTTTCCGTTGCCGCCGGATAGCGTGTCGTTTCCGTTTTCGCCATCAAGGACGTCGTTGCCGTTTCCGCCGTTCAGTCTGTCGTCGCCGCTACCACCGAAGAGCGTGTCGCTTCCGTTTCCGCCATCAAGGACGTCGTCGCCGTCGCCGCCGGATAGCGTGTCGTTGCCGCCAAATCCATAAATACTATCATCGGAAGACGAACCGGTGATCGTATCGTTGAAGCCAGAGCCCTCAATGCGGTCGATATCGATCAGCGTCACATCGGTAAAATCGAAAGTGGTTGCCTGAAGGACACCACCGGAAATCTCGCCGCGCAGCACCTCACCCGTATGTGCCGAACCATCAATGATCTCGATACCGTCTGCCGCAGAGAAATTGCTCTGAATTTCGAAAGTCAGATCACTCGTTCCGGAAAGGATCAGCGTGTCCGTACCGCTGGTGCCACTGTCGCTGATGGCATTGTGTGAAAAATTCGAAAATCCACCGATGATGATCGTGTCTGAACCCTCACCACCATCGATTGTATCTCTGCCATCGCCAGCATTGATAACATCGTCGCCCGCGCCACCAAAGATCACATTATCGCCGACCCCATCAATAATCACATCGTCTTCCGATGTTCCGGTAATCACGGTGCCGTCGGCGTTGTTAGTGGCCTGACCATCGAAGTCGGTGATGTCGATCGTCACGCTTTTGGCAAAGGTTGCTCCTGCACCATCCGATACCTGGACCGACAGAACATAGCGGTTATTGGTCTCAAAATCGAGATTGGCGCCCTGCTTGACGACGATGTCCGACCCTGAAATTTCAAACGGGAACGACGTGTCGATCAGAAGCGCATCGCCGTTCTGATCTGTCGCGGACAGGATGTTGAAGCTGTGCGTATCGCCCTGGTCGACATCAAGCGCGGCAAGCTGTGCGACAACCGTTCCGGATGGGTCGCCTGCGTTGCCAATCGAGCCGTTGATTGCGACGCTTTCCTGAACACTCAGCGGACCAGAGACGATGATGTCAGTCGGGGCGTCGTTGATGTCGGCGACGTGGATGGTGAGGCTCGTGCTGGTCGACAGACCACCGGCATCGGTTGCCGTCACGCTGAGATCAAAGCGCGGTGTCGCCTCATGATCGAGAATGACGCCATCGGCAACGACGATCTGGCCGCCGACGATGGCAAAGTTCTCGGCGCCTTCGCCTGAGAGGGTGAAGCTGTGCTGGTCGCCCTGGTCGGCATCGGCAACGGCAAGGGTCGCAACGACAGTGCCGCTCGCCACATTCTCCGCGACGCTGTTGCCGGTGATCGTAAGATCGGTCGGGGCGCGGTTCGTTTCTACTGCAAATTCATCTGGCTCCAATGCCGCCGGATCAGCAGATGAGGTTGACTGATCCGCGGGCTCGGGATCGCCATCAGATTCCTGCGCGACCTCATCGGTTGGTGCGTTGGACGTATTATCAGTAGACAGGAAATCCGAAATCGAGTTGCCGGCATCCGTCTGTGACACGCTGGTTGCGCCGACAATATCGAAGCCGTCGCTCAACGGTGTCGTATCCGGGTTTTCAGAAATTGTTATGAACTCGGAAGTATTTTCCAAAACATCGGTATCAGTCACATCGGGCGCACTCACGGCTTCAAAGTTGCCAAGGCTGTTCGTGTTTTGCGAAACCGCGTTGTTCTGGTCAGGCTGGGCAACAGGGGTTGTCGTGCGGGTGCTTCCGGTAAGCCCCTCCTCCTCGGGAACGGCTTCAATCGCCGTGGTGTCCAAGAATTCATGACCGCTCGTACCGTGAAGTACGCCGATGCCATCGGTGTCGTTGCGTGATACCACATTATCCGAAAGCACGAAGTCGTTCGAGCCCGAAACATTATCTACGGTTTTTGTTCCGACCGATGAACCCGTGTTGTTGCTAATTTCTTCAGCCATTTTTTCCAGCCCGTTCTAACCCTGTTTCCGCAACGACCGCCTTTTGACAAAGAGGGTCCTTGATCCGCCAACAATGCCGCCGAGAGTCTGAAAAGCAGTTAACGCAGCGCCGTTATGCCAGGTCGGAGCAGGACTTTCGAACAGGATACTTAATGGCAACTTACGGATTCTGTTAGAAATTGCGCCGGGCGTATGATCAACCGGGTCGACACCGGCAACAGCAATCCCTGGCCTTTCCCCCTCAAATCCTTCCCTGCTTTGTTAGGGTTAGCGACGTCTTAAACAAATCAAAACACTTTTGCGCCATGGTTGAAGCGTGCGTTAACCGGGTTCGGATGGATGAGCCACACTTCCACATCAAAACCGGATTCGATGTCCAAAGACGATCCGGGTCTTCTGCTCCGGCTTATGGACCCGCTGATCGGCATCAAGTCCGTTCTGCGCGAACTCTCGCCCCGTGGGTTGGCGGAGCGCGGGATTCCGTTCACGCATACGCTGCGCATGCCGCACTCGGTTCTGATCGCCTCTGTAATCATCAACATGGCGGGTCTCGCACTACCCCTCGTCATCCTCCAGGTTTATGATCGCATCATCCCAAACAGTGCCTTTGAGACCTTTGCCTCGATGATGCTTGGCCTTGTCCTCATCGTTGTTATGGAAGGGCTTTTGCGGATTGCGCGCTCCTATGTTGTTTCCTGGTCCTCGACGCGTTTCACGAAGGCAATCACCCAGGATCTCATCAGCCGCTTTCTGAACTCACCGAAAGGAAGCTTTGTCGGCCATAGCCAGGCGAAGATCATCGAGAAACTGTCAAACATCAACCATCTCGCCGACTTTTATGGCGGACAGTCGAGGCTGATGTTCATCGATCTTCCATTTGCTTTCATCTTTCTTTTGGTCATGGGCATGATTGGTGGCTGGCTCGTTGTCGTACCCTTCATGGTGCTGTGCTTCTTCGGTGCTGCAACCATAACATCAAGCCGCCACTACAAGAATATTCTTGCAGAGAAGGAAGAGCACGAGGCCCGCACCTATGATTTCGTGGCAGAGAGTCTCAAAGGCATCCTGACCATGAAATGTCAGTCGGCTGAACCTTTTCTTATCCGCCGTTTCGAACGCCTGCAGGCGAAAAACGCCCAGCTTCATTATTCCATCATCGTTGCGGCAATGAACGGGCAATCAATCGCAAGCCTTCTTGGCAACGCCACAATGATCAGTATGGTGACGACCGGCGCGGTGATGGCGGTGGCAGGCAATATGTCGGTTGGCGTTCTTGCCTGTTGCTCGCTGCTTTCAGGCCGCGCGGTCCAGCCGATTCTGCGCGTTGCCAGCACCTGGAACGAGTTCCAGCGCGCCCGCCTTTCGGTTGATGAGATATCATCTCTGTTCACACTTGATCCGATTACGAAAGTCTCTGCTCTCAGCATCGATCCGCCGACGCCGTCCATCTCTGCCCGCAACCTTGCAATCAATCTCGGCGACAGCGGCGTAAAGCTCGGCAATCTGAATTTCGAGATCGAGTCTGGTGAACTGATCGTGGTTGTCGGCCCTGACGGAGCCGGCAAGTCGAGTTTTCTCAACACGATCGCCGGACTGGTCAAGCCGCTTTCAGGAGACGTGCTCCTCGATAAGATGTCGGCCTTTGATTTCCGTCGGCACCATCGTGCAGCGGTCGGGACCCTGGATTCGAATACCGAAGTCTTCACCGGCACGATTTTTGAAAATCTCAGCCTGTTCGGGCAGGGCGCCTCACCGGAAGATGTTCGCTGGGCGGTCGAGTTGGTCGATCTTGAAAAGGACATCGACCGTCTGCCGAATGGCTATGACACAATGCTTGGCGTCGGCATTGCGGAAACGCTGCCCGCGCCCATTATCAGCCGTCTGCTGATGGCACGCGTTCTTGCGCAGAAGCCGGTTCTATGGACGCTTGACGAGCCGCAGGCTAATCTTGATACACCCGGCAAGCAGGCCTTTGTGCGCGCTCTGCAAAATCTCACCGGATGGATTACGGTTGTCTATTCATCGAATTGCGAAACTCTGTTGCGGGCCGCAGACCGTATTTTCTATATCGAAAATGGCGGACTGACGGTTTTCGAGAATTTCGACGCGATGACCAACGCGCTGGAGAGTTTCGATTTCGAGCGCGTGTCCGTTGATGACCCGTCCGCTATGCCGCAATCGGCCTGACACAACGAGGCCATAAGGCAGGAACCATCATGTCCATCGATAAACCGGAAGATACAAAAACCCCGAAGGATCAGCCCGCATCACGCCGCGGCAATCCGCTCGAAGGGCTCACGCGTGAGGATTTCCGAAAACTGGGACTGCCGATGTCCGACGCGACAAGCCCGCAGCGGGTCCGCGACGCGCATGCATCGAAGGCGGAGACGGATGGGGCGAAACCCGAAGCGACCACGCCACCTGGCGAGAGAATGTCCCTCTCCGGTCCGCGCACGGTCGCCGAAGAAATCGCAATCATCCAGCATGCCTTTTCACCGCTTGCCAAAAACCAGACTAAGGGCCGCACCACGGCCTATGAGCGCTGCCTGCGCTCGCTTCTTGTCGAACTCAAATGGCCAGGGGAAGAGCGGCACATCGTTCAGGCGATGCCGCACTTTCAGGATATGGACAGTGTGGTCGAGTTTCGCGGAGTGCTGCACCATCTTGGTTTCGAAAGCGCGGTTCTGAAAATTGCCGGAACCTCGCTTGCTGCAAGACTGCCATGTCTGATCCTGACGGATGTAGAAAGGCCGATTATCGGTCTGCGTGTTCTGCCGAACAAGCGGCTGCTGATCTATGACGGGCCGGCCGGCGATCTTACCGAAATCGACATGCCCAAAGGCATCGTGACCGTTTGTGTTGCTCAAAAATCGACGAAGCAGAACGCTGCCCAGCGCAATCGCAAAATCAGCTGGTTTTACGAAGGACTTCGCACCTTCAACGGCAATATTCTTTTCGTCGTCGGTCTCACCTTTGTTGCGAACCTTCTCGCCCTTGCGACGCCGATCTTTACAATGAACGTCTATAACCGGGTGATTGGATCCAAATCGCTTGATACACTGGTTTATTTTGTCGCGGCGATCCTCGGTGCGCTGCTTCTGGAAACGTATCTTCGAAGCGTACGCGGCCGGATGATCGCCTATGTCGGCGCACGCTTCAACACGCAGCTTCTGATCCGGGGGTTCGAGCGCATTCTCAATCTTCCCATCAGTATGACGGAAAGCGCGTCCGTCAGCCAACAGATTGTTCGCTTGCGCCAGTTTGAAAATGTCCAGTCATTCTTCACCGGACCGCTCGTCAGTGCCGGTCTCGATCTGCCGTTCACGATCGTTTTCATTCTCGCGATTTCGCTCATTCATCCGCTGCTTGCGGCAGTTCCTGTGGTTCTCGCACTGATTTTCGGTCTTCTTGGCCTGATCTCGATGCCGATGACGAAGCGCAATGTGCTTGTCACCGGTAAATCACGTCACGAACACCAGAATCTTCTGATTGAGACCGTCAACAAGCGTGACAGTATCCGCCAGTTGCGGGCCGAGGATGTCTGGATCAAGCGTTGGCATGATACCGGTGAGGAATTCAGCGCCCGACGGTTCAACGCCCAGTTTTTCGACACCGTTATGCACACGCTCGCCCAGAGCCTCGTCATGGTGGCTGGTGTTGCAACATTGTGGATAGGCTCACTTCTTGTGATCGAGCGCGAGCTTTCGGTCGGCGCTCTGATCGCGGTGATGATGTTTGTCTGGCGCGTTTTGTCGCCAATTCAGACTGCGTTTTTAAGCCTCAACCGCGTCGGCCAGTTTGCCGAAACCGCGCGTCAGGCCGATCTTCTGATGGCGCTGCCACCGGAGCGTCAGGTCGCCAGCGCTCCGACATTGCGCCGCAAATATTCCGGCCGCATCACCTTCGATAATGTCAGCTTTCGATATGGCCTGACCAGCGATCCGGTGTTCCGCGGACTCTCGGTCGATATTCCCGCAGGCCAGGTGATTGCCGTGACCGGGAATACCGCATCGGGTAAGGGCACCTTCCTGAAGCTGATCATGGGTCTTTATCGTCCTCAGTCCGGGGCGGTCTATCTCGACGGTTTGAACCTTCAGCAACTTGATGTCGATGAAGTCAGAACCTCGATCGGCTATGTCGCGCCGAAGCCGGACTTCTTTTATGGCACCATCGCCCAGAATATCCGCCTCGCCAACCCCGCCGCAAGTGATCGCGATGTCGAAGAGGCCATGTCGTCCGCCGGAATTTGGCTTCCCCACCCTCAGCTTGCGGAAGGTATCGAGACGCGGTTGACGACCGAGCGGCTGACGCAACTGCCCAATGCGCTAAAGCAATGTCTTTCGCTTGCGCGCGCCTATGCCAAGAAGGGGCCGATCTATCTTCTCGACACGCCGACCGCTCTTCTCAACCCTTTCGAGCAAGAGGCGCTTTTCGACCGGATCGAGGATGAGCGCGGTCGGACGACCATCGTCATTACGACCAGTGACGATGCGCTGATTCGGCGGTGCGACCGGGTTCTGTTTCTGCGCAATGGCGTTATTGCCTTTGACAACACACCGGCCGCGTTTTTCAAGGCGCGTGCGGCCTAGCGGCTCGGATAGGGCACTTTCAGGTTTCGTTAATCATGTTTGCGGCTATTTTTTCAACGCCTGCCGGATCGTTCAAATTTAAATAAAACTCAAAGGATCATTGTTATCCTTCGTCCAATGCGTAAACGTGGGTATGGACGTTGAGATTCTTCAAAGACAGCATTAAGGATGATGACAATCTGGCGTTGCCGCTTGAGATAGACGGCGGCCATTGGGATGGCGCATTCCGCCGCTTCCTCTGGGCGCTCAGTCTGTTCGTGATCGCGCTTACCGTCCTTGCTGTTTTCGCACCGGTCCGTGAAGTGGCGCTCGCGGAAGGACAGATCATTCCGGTCGGTTCTGTGGTCTCGGTCGAACATCTCGAAGGTGGTATAGTCGACACGGTCTATGTCGGCGAGGGTGGCCTCGTCAACGAAGGCGACCTTCTGTTGAAGCTTCGCTCCGAAAGCGGCTCCGGTGATTTCAACCAGATGCGCGTGCGCCGCGCGCTTCTGGAACTCCGGCGCATCCGCCTTTCGGCCCATCTTTCCGGCGAACGCCTTGACTATGCTGCTTTTGAAAAAGATTACCCTAAAGATACAACCGAGCAGCGCCAGCTTTATGACACCGAGCGCAAAGCGATCGAATCAGCAGGAAAAGTACTTTCGTCACGCCTTGACCAGCGCCAGTCTGACATTGAAGCCCGCACAAGAGAATTGACAGCAATCGATTCCCAGATCGCCATCTACACCGAGCAATTGGGGGCACAGAGTGACCTCGTGAGCCGGGGCTTCTCTTCCCGTGCGCGCCTGCTTCAGGCGCAGGCGCGGCTTGAGGAAGTGCGCGTTTCGCGCGCTCAATTGATCGGTGCCATAGAAGCCGCAAAGGGAGGCGTGGTCGAAATCCAGAACGAGATGATTCAGGCGGTCGATGCCAAACGGCAGGAATGGTCTGACGCTCTTGTCCAGACCAACAGCGAAATCTCCGAACTTGACGAGCGGCTGACGGCAGCGCAAGACCGCGTGCGTCGTCTTGCGGTTCTGGCGCCCAGAACCGGCATCGTCCAGAGCCTTGCCGCAACTTTGCCGGGGCAGGTTGTCCGACCGGGCGATGTCGTGGCCGAGATCGTGCCTATTGATGCCTCAGTGGAGGCGGAAGTGCGCATTCAGCCAAAAGATATCGGCTATATTCAGGTTGGCCACCCGGCTGAAATCACGCTTTCGACCTTCGATCCGGAAGTCTTTGGCAAGGTCAAAGGCGCTATGCGGACGATTTCGCCATCAACTTTTGAGAATGATAAGGGCGAGAAATATTTCAAGGGATTGGTCGAACTTGAGCGCAACAGTCTGGATCACAATGGCAAGCGTTTTCCGATCACCGCCGGCATGGCCGTTTCGGCAAGTGTGACCACTGGTTCAAAGTCAGTTATGCAATATATCCTGAAGCCGGTGGTCCGATCTTTTGATCGGGCGTTTTCCGAGCGCTGATTTCTGATCCTGGATACAATTTCTTTAGCACGTTTTAATTGAAAGTTAATCACGCTTTTCTTGGGAGGCAACTGTCCGTGGTTTCGTTTAGTAACCGCTGTTCAGACAGGCCTCGTGCTCTTGGTTTGAGACCAGGACTATCGCCGAATTGGCAGCAGAACCTTCTTATAACCTTCTGAAATATAATGTTTTTCATAATAGCATAATTGCCGCTTTCAGAATTGCCGCGAGCGCTGGCGCGGGCCTTTGTCGCGGTCTTGCCGACCTCCAATCTCGATATATTGCGCGCGACAGCCAGCGGGCTTGGTTCCAGCGGAAGCATCTATTAAAAAAACGGATCGAGGTGATTGCAGGAAAGCAAAGTAAATGACGCCTTATTTTTGCCACATTTAAGCAATTATTCGCAGCTGATGTCGGCGGGCCACATATTTGAAATTGTTTGGAGTCCGTTTTGACCGATACCATCTGTAGACTGCTGATCATAACTCTTGCAACTTCGCTTGTTGCGACGCCGACATCTTTTGCCGATGAGGGATCCGGTGCCGCGAGCTATCTTATGCTCGAAGACACTGCGCTCACTCCCCCTCGGAAGGCATCGGACGAAAAGCCGGAAGATGCGCCGAAAGCCATGAACAAGGGATCCGCTGACGGCGTTCGCAAGCAGAGTTCCCGGCAAAAGCCCGATATCGCAGAGCGAACGGTAAGAACCTACATTGCTTATGAGACAGCCGGTAATCAGGTGAGTACGCGTTGCTTCCCGCCCGAGCTCAAAGTTGTTCTTGCCAAGGTTCAACAGCGCTATGGCACCCGCCCGATCGTCAATTCCGGCTATCGCAGCAGCAGCAAGAACCGGCGTGTCGGCGGAGCAAGACTGTCCTACCACATCAAATGCATGGCAGCGGATATCAAGGTTCCAGGCGTCAGCAAGTACAGCCTTGCCAAATACTTGAAATCCGTATCCGGCGTGGGTGGGGTCGGTACCTATGGTTGCAATAATTTCGTACATGTCGATGTCGGCCCGAAACGCACCTGGAACTGGGGTTGCAGCAGCCGCGGGCGTCGTGCCTGATCAAGCTCAACCCTTAAGCGCATGTCCCGTACAGTGCGCCGCCGAAGCCTGAGATCACATCGCGCGCATCAGGCGGGCGCGAAGGGTTGCTTTTGGCAGGTAAGCCGGGTTAAAACCGTTCCCTTGATGGTTGCCATCAGGGTTGCCTAAAGGGTTCAATGTCGCATTCATGATTCAGATCATGCGTGCATGCGAGATCGGGACGATTTATCCTTGCGACAGCTTTTTGCGCATAATCGGCTTATCGCCTTAGCCATGATCACCTGCGTCTTGTCGGGCTGTACGCTGACTGCCAATGATCTCGAAGGAGCACCCCAATCGGCGGCGCTTGCGGATAATCCGAAACCAAACAATGAAGCGGGGCTAATCCCGGCTTCTGACAGCGCGCTGAATACTGCGTCTCTCGCGGTGCTGAGCGCGGTGAAAGACCGCTCCGCAGCAAATGGATTGCCGGCACCATATGCCTCACCGCGCAGCTTTGCGGTTGCATCAGCCCCCGATGGAAAGAGCACGGACGGAAAAGCCGGTCCGGCGGTTGGAGGTGGCACCACGCCTGCGCCACCCCAGACCGACGCGGCAGTTGTGACCGCGCTGGTCGACCCGGCGAAGGCCGTGCCTTCCTCCGCAACCGACCCGGCAGCGATTGCGCTATCTGCTGCGCCCGCTGGGTCAGTTGCCAAGAAGGCACCCGTTTCCGAGCCGGTGAAGCCCGAAAAAGCCGTGAAAGCGGCCGCCCAAGCGGTGGGTTCGGCTGAAGAGTTTCCTGACAAAGGACTTCCTGAGGCAGACCCGAATGCCGATGAATTGGCAGAGGCCGACGACGATTCCGGCAAGGAAGCTGAGGCCCGAATAGCCGAAGAACCGGCCCCGCCACCGGTGCATATTGCAACGATCGATGAAATCATCGCCAAGGCGCGCGCTGATCTCGGCAGCGGCGGCGCGCGGTTCTTCAGCCGAACGCTGAAGACCTACGCGACCTATGCTGTTGCGAGCGCCCATGTCGACACGTCCTGTTTCCCGAGTGAACTGAAGACGATTTTCCGCCAGATCTACCGCGAATATGGCGCCAAGCCCGAGGTCAGTTCCGGTTTCCGCAATGTCTCCTACAATCGGAGCGTCGGCGGCGCGCACGGATCCTATCACATCCGCTGCGAGGCGGCGGATATCAAGGTGCCGGGTGTTGATAAATATGAACTTGCCCGCTTCCTGCGCGGCCTGCGTGATGTTGGCGGTGTTGGCGTCTATAGTTGCAAGAGCATCGTCCATGTCGATGTCGGCCCGCGCCGCGACTGGAACGCATCCTGCCGCAGCAGGCGCAACCAGGCCTAGACACCTCGCAAAGCCTTTCCTCAGAGATAGGCTTCGAGCGGCTTCTGCGCGTAACCCTTCTTGGTGTTGAGATCGCTCACCAGTTTTTCCGCAGCTTTGGAAATCACGGTTCCAGGCGGGAAAATCGCGTCCGCGCCATCTTTCATCAACTGCTCGAAATCCTGTGGCGGGATCACGCCGCCGACGACGATCATCGTGTCCGTGAGGCCGCGCTCGACAAGCGCTGCCTTGAGTGCGGGAACGAGGGTGAGATGCCCGGCTGCAAGCGACGAGATACCGACAATATCGACCCTGGCCGCGAGAGCCTGATCGGCAACCTCATCCGGGGTTGCAAAAAGATCGCCGAGTTCGACCTCGAAGCCGAGGTCAATGAATGCCGACGCGATCACCTTCTGCCCGCGATCATGGCCATCCTGCCCCATTTTCGCAACGAGAATGCGCGGCTTGCGCCCGTCATTCGTCGCAAACGTGTCGACCATGGCGGAAACCCGGTCGAGTTGTTCCGCCGACAGGGCAGCCTTGCGATAGACACCCGAAATCGCGCGGGTCACCGCCTTGTGGCGGGTAAAGGCACTTTCCATGGCACTCGACATTTCGCCGACCGTTGCCTTGGCCCGCGCCGCCTTGATGCATAGATCGAGAAGATTGCCGGACCCTTTCGCCCCATCTGACAACGCCAGAAGCGCCGCATCGCAGGCCGCCTGATCGCGTTCGGCGCGGATCGTTTCAAGTTTTCTGATCTGTTCCGCGCGCACTTCGCGATTATCGACCTTGAGGACATCAATCGCCTGTTCATCTTCGGATTGATACTTGTTGACGCCGACAATCGTTTGCGCGCCCGTGTCGATGCGGGCCTGCGTCCGGGCTGCCGCTTCCTCGATCCTGAGTTTCGGGATGCCTGCCTCGATTGCTTCTGCCATGCCCCCAAGCCGGTCGATTTCCTCAATATGGGCAAGCGCCTTTGCGGCAAGATCGTGGGTGAGCTTTTCTACGAAGCAGGAGCCGCCCCACGGGTCGATGATCCGGGTCGTCCCGCTCTCGCGGGCGAGGAAAATCTGGGTATTGCGGGCGATGCGCGCCGAAAAATCAGTCGGCAGCGCGAGCGCCTCGTCAAGCGAATTGGTATGCAGCGACTGTGTGCCGCCCTGTGTCGCCGCCATCGCCTCCACGGCGGTGCGGGTCACATTGTTGAAAACGTCCTGCGCGGTGAGCGACCAGCCGGACGTCTGACAATGGGTGCGCAGCGACAGCGAACGCGGGTTTTTCGGATCAAACCGCTCCTTCACGAGCTTCGCCCACAACAGCCGCGCCGCGCGCATTTTCGCGACTTCCATGAAGAAATGCATGCCGTTCGCCCAGAAGAAAGAGAGCCGCGGCGCGAAGCGGTCGACATCGAGGCCGGCTGCAATACCGGTCTTCAGATATTCAAGCCCGTCGGCGAGCGTATAGCCAAGTTCGAGATCAGCCGTCGCGCCCGCCTCCTGCATGTGATAGCCGGAAATCGAGATCGAATTGAACTTCGGCATATGCTCCGACATATAGGCGAAAATATCCGAGATGATGCGCATCGAGGGGCGCGGCGGGTAGATATAGGTATTGCGGACCATGAACTCCTTGAGGATATCGTTCTGAATCGTTCCCGAGAGAGCGGATTGCGGCACACCTTGTTCCTCGCCCGCGACAATGAAGAGTGCCAGCACCGGGAGAACGGCGCCGTTCATGGTCATCGAGACCGACATCTCGCTGAGCGGTATGCCGTCAAACAATTGCCGCATGTCGAGAATGGAGTCGATCGCAACCCCCGCCATGCCGACATCGCCCGCGACGCGCGGATGGTCGCTGTCATAGCCGCGATGCGTCGCAAGATCGAAGGCGACGGAAAGACCTTTCTGACCGGCGGCAAGATTGCGCCGGTAAAAGGCATTGGAGGCAGCCGCGGTCGAAAATCCGGCATATTGGCGGATCGTCCACGGCTGCTGGACATACATCGTCGGATAAGGCCCCCGGATATAGGGCGCAATGCCGGGTTTCGTGTCGAGAAAGGCAAGACCGGCAAGATCACGCTCGCCATAGGCGGCTTTCACGGCGATGTCTTCCGGCGTTTGCCAAAGCGGGCCTTCACCTACTCCTGCATCGGCGGTTCTGACAAAATCGATCTTCGTGAAATCAGGGATCATGCCGTTTCTCCAAGAAGGTCCTCGTCGCGCATGCTGGCGAGTTTCTCGACCGTGAGCGCGCCTTTGGTGATAATGAGTTCGGGACGCCGTTCGACCGATAGAACGCTGCCATCCGCTGCCCCGTCATGACGGTGAAGAGTGACGCCGAGCACCGTCTTCCGGCCCAAGGCGAGGGCTTGCCTGCGGGCAGTGTTGGCGCTTCTGACCCAGCTTTGGATGAGCCCGTCGGTGAGCGCCTTGTCGATCCCGCCACTGCGCTCGATTGCCTGAAACCTGTCCCATGCGCGCGCAGCGAGCTGATCGGTGATAGCCTCGAATGCACCACTTCCTGCTGCGGGATCAATCACGCGGTAAAGGTTCGATTCCTCAAGCAGCATCGATTGCAGATTGCGCGCCATGCGTCGCGCAAAAGCATTGGGAAGGCCGAGAGGGGCAGTGAAGGGCACGACTGTCATCGTATCGGCACCGCCGACGCCGGCGGCAAAGGTCGCCGTCGCGAGCCGCAGGAGATTGGTGTTCGGATCACCGCCGGCAAGCATCCGAAAACTGGTTTCCGCGTGAATGAAGGCGGGCTTGGCCGCAATGCCGCAGGCATCCTGCACGCGGTTCCAGAGCAGCCGCATAGCGCGGAATTTCGCCGTTGTCATGAACTGGTCGGCATCGGCGGAAAGCGTGAAGCCGATGGCGTCGGCCGCTTTTTGCACATGGCCGTCCTTTGCTTCAAGTGCGCGGAAGAAGGCGAGGGCATTGGCGAGCACGATGCCGAGTTCATCCGCTTCCGTTGCCCCCGCATCGTGGAACACCCGTCCGTCCGCTTCGAAAAACGGGCCTTTGAACCCGTCGTCGAGCCGGTTCTGCCATTCGAGCCGCATATGGTCCTGAATGACCGCGAAAGGCCAGCGCATCGTGCCGCAGGCGGCAACCGCGCCGATCGCATCAAGCCCGAACCGTACATTGAGCGCAGCGGCTTCATAGCCCATGCGCTTGCAATAGTCGGCAAAAAGCGTCTGGGTTTTCTTTCCGCGCGGGCCGGGTTCAAGGCGCAGATGGATCGCATTGAGGTCGATCCCATCAAGCGCCTGATCGAAGGTTTCTGGTGCAGCCTCAAGCCCGAAACCACGCGCCGTATGGGCATCGGCAAATACCATGGCAAGCCCTGTCGCGCCATTCAGAAGGTCTTCGCGGGCAAGCGTGTTCGCGGCTTTTGGATCGGTGTGGTCCATTTTCTGAACAAGCGTCCAGGGCGTCGCGCCGTTCGGACGGGCGAGCGGAACAGCATCCTTCACCCGCTCATAAAGCGGTTTGATGAGGAGGTGATCGGCGCTCCGGCTGGTCAGTGCCGCATCAAATTCAGCACCCTCCAGCGCCTTCTCCGCCGCGAGGTGCCAATCTGACATCGAAGCTTGGGGAAAAACGTTTTCACTCGCGTGCGTCATGATAATCGCCGTCCTTACAGATATTTTTTATTATATCAGATCAATGCTTCGAGGCCAAAGCGTCGCATGTTTTTCGCAATGCCGGAGAGGCAAGACGGCTTCGCTTTTTTTCAAGATGCGCATTTTTGCAAACCGTGCATTGTTTTTGCCAAAAACACCATTATCCATGAGACCAGTGATCCGAAGCGCAAACGCGGTTTTTTCATGACAAGCCCAGTCCCGACCGACCTCATAGCGAAGCTGATCAGCTTCAACACCGTTTCGCGCGACAGCAACCTCATGCTGATCGATTTCGTGCGCGATTATCTCGGGAGGCTCGGCGTGGTGAGCAAGCTGGTGCCAAATGCAGACGGCTCCAAGGCCAATCTTTATGCGACAATCGGACCGGATGTGCCGGGGGGCGTCGTGCTTTCGGGTCATACCGATATTGTACCGGTCGACGGGCAGAACTGGTCGAGCGATCCGTTCACCCTCACCGAGCGCGATGGAAAATTTTTCGGTCGCGGCGTGGCGGATATGAAAACCTATTGCGCGCTCGCCCTCGGCATTCTGCCGGAGTTTTTGAAATCGAACCCATCAAGGCCGATCCATCTCGCCTTTTCCTATGATGAGGAGGTTGGCTGCATCGGCGCGCCTTTCATGATCGAGAAAATGGTCGGCGATGTCCCAAAGCCGATGGCCGTCATTGTCGGTGAGCCGACCGATATGCAGGTCGTGACCGGCCATAAGAGCATCATGGCGATCCACACCCATGTCACAGGCCATTCGGTCCATTCCTGTCAGGTAGACCGCGGCGTGAGCGCTGTCATGACCGCCGCCCGACTTGTCACCTATCTTGAAGATATCATGTTGGAAAACAAGCGCCTGGCCGATCCGGCATCGCTGTTTGACCCGCCCTATTCGACGCTTCATTGCGGCATTATCGAGGGCGGCACGGCGCATAACATCGTCGCCAAGGAATGCCGGATCGTCACCGATGTGCGCACCATTGCCGGTGAAAATCCGTTGGATTTCTATCATCGCTACGAGGCGCATGTCCGAGAGGCCATAGAGCCGAAAATGCGCGCGGTCGCACCCGCTGCCGGCATCATCCTGAAGCCCGGCAAAATGGTGCCGGGGCTTGTCCCGGAAGAGAATTCTGCCGCTGAGCGCCTTGCCCGCCAGCTGACTGGTGATAATGCGGTCCATGCCGTTGCCTATGCAACGGAGGCGGGTCAGTTTCAGGCGGCGGGCTATTCGGCGGTGATCTGCGGCCCCGGCTCGATTGATCAGGCCCACCAGCCGGACGAATTCATCACCATCGAGCAGGTGAACAAGGGTTGGGAATTCATGTCGCGGGTTGCAGAAACCCTCCGCTGACCCGTGGCTCGGCAACCCATCGGCGCCGCTTATCGGGCTTTTTCCAAGAAAGCGCGTTTTCTGAGATATATTTTCCCTTCTCTTCCAATACTTTGAAATCCCCGGCTTAGGCTCAAGCGTGAACCGGACCTACATTACAGTCACTATACTGGCGGTAAAACCCGGTTCCCACCGCTGCATGAATCTACCCCGTGGCCGACAAGGATAAAAAATGATGAAAGCCATCACAGCAAATCACCTAACCGGTGGCCAGGTCGTTTTTCTGGCAACGGGCGGCGGCTGGAGCGCGGGCATGACGGACGCCTGCCTGTTCAGCGACGCCGGGAGCGTTGCGACCGCGATGGAAATCGCAAAGCAGGATGAAAAGGCGGGCGTGGTTGTGGGCGTCTATGAAATTGACGTGATCATCGCTGATGGCATCGCAGTTCCAAAGAAACTGAGGGAGCGCATCCGTGCCGAAGGCCCGACCATCCTTTATGGCGACGCGATGAAACTCGAAGGTTTTTATGCGGCCTGAAACTGCGGCGGCGATACGAGCGAGACGGCGCGATATTGGCCTGAAATCTGAATGCCAAAGAGAAATCTGAATGCCAAAGATTGGCAAAACGCCCTTGACGACGAAAATACTAGGACAGACCGATGTATCGATACGATGAGTTTGATGCGAAATTTGTAAATGAGCGCGTGGCCCAGTTTCGCGACCAGATTGCGCGTCGGCTGTCCGGTGAGTTGACGGAAGACGAATTCAAGCCGCTGCGCCTGATGAACGGACTTTATCTTCAGCTTCATGCCTATATGCTGCGCGTCGCCGTACCCTACGGCACACTGAACAGCCGCCAGATGCGGATGCTCGGCCATATCGCGCGCAAATATGACCGTGGCTATGGCCATTTCACGACGCGCCAGAACATCCAGTTCAACTGGCCGTCGCTTGAGGATATTCCGGCAATCCTCGACGATCTCGCGAGCGTTGAAATGCATGCGATCCAGACATCGGGCAATTGCATCCGCAACACGAGCGCTGATCATTTTGCCGGTGCCGCCGCCGACGAAGTGGCCGATCCGCGCGTTTATGCCGAGATCATCCGCCAGTGGTCGACAATTCACCCGGAATTCACCTTTCTGCCGCGCAAGTTCAAGATCTGTGTGATCGGCGCTGAAAAAGACCGTGCGGCGATGAAAACCCACGATATCGGCCTTCAGGTTAAAAAGAACGCGGACGGCGCCATCGGCTTCGGTGTTTTCGTTGGTGGCGGACAAGGCCGCACGCCGATGATTGCAAAGCCGGTCAATGATTTTGTTGGCGAGAATGACATCATTGCTTACTGCGAGGCGATCATGCGCGTTTACAATATGTATGGTCGGCGCGACAACAAATACAAAGCCCGCATCAAAATTCTCGTTCACGAGACAGGCATTGACGAGTTGCGTCGCGATATCGAGGCGGAATTCGAGCGCATCAAGGACGGCGTTCTGCGCCTTCCCGATGAGAGCATCCGTGCGATCGAGGCTTATTTCGCTGATCCGGAATTTGAAAAACGGCCATCAACCAGCAAAGCTTTCGAAGATCGCCGGGCGAGCGACCGTGCCTTTGCGATTTTCGCCGAACGCAACCTCCATGCTCATAAAATTCCCGGCTACACGTCGGTCACGATTTCTGTAAAGCCGGTCGGCGCGCCTCCGGGCGACGCGACGGACGCGCAGATGGAAGCGATGGCCGATATCGGTGAGAAATACAGCTTTGACGAATTGCGCATCAGTCATGAGCAGAATGTGATCCTGCCGCATGTCCGGCTCGATGATCTTCCCGCCGTCTATGACGCCCTTGTGGCGGCGAAGCTGCACTCTGCCAATGCGGGTCTCATCACTGACATGATCGTCTGCCCGGGGCTTGATTATTGCGCCCTCGCCAATGCCCGCTCGATCCCGGTCGCGCAGCGGCTCAGCGAACGGTTCGAGAATATCGAGCGCCAGAAGGATATCGGCGAACTGAAACTCAAGATTTCCGGCTGCATCAATGCCTGCGGACATCACCATGTCGGCCATATCGGCATCCTTGGAGTCGACCGCAAAGGCGAGGAGCTTTACCAGATCACCCTTGGCGGATCGGGTGATGAGAACACATCAATCGGCAAGATCACGGGTCCGGGCTTCACGTCGGACGAGATCGTGGACGCCGTCGAAACGGTCGTCGATACCTATCTCAAGGTGCGCGACCGCGCGGACGAGAGCTTCATTGATGCCTATCGCAGGCTTGGCGACGCACCCTTCAAGGAGGCGCTTTATGGCGTTCTTGAGCAAGTCATGATCCGTTCTTCGGAGCATTTGCGGAACCAGGTGTCCGACCAGTGCGGGTCTGCGGCGGATTTTCATGCAGCCGCTCTCAACGCTGAATATGACGGTGCGGACACGTCTCTCATTCTGCGCGCGATGATCGGAGAGGTGTTTGCGGGCCAGATCGCCATGGTGTCGAGTTTTGGAACGGAATCGGCGATCCTGCTCAGCCTGGTTGCTGAAATTGACCCGGCTCTGCCGGTGCTTTTCATCGATACCGGCAAGCTCTTTCCGGAAACCATCGCCTACCGCGATATTCTGGTGGAGCGCCTTGGTCTTTGTGCCGTGCGCACCGTGCGCCCCGCCGCACCATCGCTCAAGACCGCCGATCCTTACGGCGCGCTCTGGATGAGCGATACCGATGGCTGCTGCGCCTTGCGCAAGGTCGCGCCGCTCGAGAACGCGCTTTCTCCTTTCCGGGCATGGATTTCCGGTCGCAAGCGGTTTCAAGGTGAAACCCGCGAAAGGTTGCCGATCTTCGAGGCAGATGCTGGAAGAATAAAGATCAATCCGCTTGCCGGATGGTCGAAACAGGAGATCGCCGATTATGCGGCGCGCGAAAACCTGCCTGCCCACCCGCTGCTCGCAAAAGGCTACCGCTCGGTCGGCTGTGCCCCCTGCACACAAAAGACGCCCGAAGGCGCGGATGACCGTGCCGGGCGTTGGGCTGGCCAGGACAAGACAGAATGTGGAATTCACCTTTCTCATTTCCGCGGCGCGGGAATCTAACGGAGTAAAAGCCATGATCGATTATGCTGCAAATCTTTGGGCGAACGGTTCCTTCATAAAGGATACATGGAAAAACCGTGAGGATGCCGGCGCGGTGGCGCGGGACATCATCATCACTCTTGCAGACTGGCAGGATGAGGCAGGTAACTGGCGCGCACACGACGGTCGCCTCGGCCTCAGCATTCATGCGGGCGATGACATTGACGCTGTTGCAGAAATTCTTGAAAATTTCGATCTGGTCGTGGTGAATTTTCCGTCCTTCTCTGATGGCCGCGCCTTTTCGATCGCACGCCTCATCCGTGACAAATATGCGTTTGACGGCGCGATCCGCGCACGCGGCGCCTATATTCTGGATCAGATGCCGATGCTCATGCGCTGCGGTGTATCAGAATTCGAGGTATCGTCCACAGCCGTTCGCGCGGGCCTGAAACGCGGGGCCTGGCCGGATATTCCGCGCTATTACCAGTTCGCTCTGGATGGCGTTGGCAATACCGCCCGCACCCGGCCCGTGGACGCAAAACGGCCGTGGCTCGCGGTCAGCATCGTGAGCGACGAAGCCCGCACCCGCACCGCCGCTTAGGCGTTCTGATCCGGGCGGTGGCTTTCACCAGCCGCCGCACCCCCCCCCGCCGCCGGAACTGTATTTCTCCAGGAGGGTTGATAGATCACGGCTCCCGCCGGGGCTCCTCTGCCGTTGCAAGAAACCCAATCCTCGGAAAGAAGCGCTTTAAAGCGGGCTGAATTATCAGGAAAGCTTAAGTCGCATTTCGAGTGGTGCAAGCGCAAAAGGATGGGTTCTGCAAAAGCGGGCAGGATGCCCTTTGGGAAATGCGCGCAGAATTATCAGGATTTTACCATCACAAGCGTACTGAAAATGGTTGATTGACAGTCATTACCGCAGGCGCTAGGAAAACATGATTTTTTTACTCAACTAATAAGCTGGCGAAGCCCGGTTCAGGAGACCGGCCAGGCTTGTTGTGGGTCAGTGCGTTTCTGAGATGGCCCTATTCTGCGCCCTATTCTGCGCCCTATTCTGCGCCCTATTCTGCGAAAGACCCGATCTTGACGCGCTATCCCTCTTTATCAGAAGCAATAACGAAGCGATGACGTCATCGCCCCGGCACGGCCCCGGTCTTCCGCAACCACACGCACAGAGTGCTGGGGCTGGAGGGACTTCAAGGGCGCTTCTTTTCCTTAGTTTTCACGGCCTCGACCGGCGGCTTTTGATCGTGCTTTTGATGCTTGCTTCGCTCGTGGCGATGCCGTTTCTTGCGCTCATCGTGCTCTCCTTTGGCGGGTTTGACGCGCGGCTCTGGCTTCATCTTCATCGCACCGTGCTGTGGCCTGCGGTCGGAACCACCTTGATGCTGATGATGCTCGTCGGTATCGCCGTCACCCTGATCGGCGTCGCGACCGCATGGCTCGTATCGGTATGCCGTTTTCCGGGCAGGAACATTCTCTCCTTCGCGCTGCTTTTACCGCTTGCCCTTCCAACCTATGTCTCGGCCTTCGCCTATATCGAATTTCTTGGGTTTTCCGGCCCATTACAATCGGCGATCCGCGCGCTCTTCGGTTATCAGAGCGTACGCGATTACTGGTTCCCGGATTATCGCAGCGTGGCGGGGGCGGCGCTGGTGATGAGCCTTGTGCTCTATCCTTACGTCTATCTTACGGCCCGCGCGTCGTTCACGATGCAGACGGCTTCTCTGTTTGATGCCGCGCGCACGCTTGGAGCAGGGCCTTGGAAGCTATTCTTCAAAATTGCACTCCCGCTCGCGCATCCTGCGATCATAGTCGGCCTCGCGCTGGCATTGATGGAAACGGTGAACGACCTCGGCGCGGTGCAGTTCTTTGGTCTTCGCACCCTCACGACCACGGTCTATGAGGTCTGGCTCAACCGGTCGAGCCTAGCCACCGCTTCGCAGATTGCCTGCCTTTTTCTTGGCTTGGTGGTGCTTCTCTTATGGTTCGAGCGCCATGCCCGGCGCGCCCAGCGTCTTTACCAGAACAGCGGCAAATCGACTGATTTCGAGCCGATTACCCTGCACGGCGCGCGTGCGGTTGCGGCCTTTGCCATCTGCGCGCTGCCGGTCGCTTTCGGCTTTCTCGTGCCGGTCGCGGTTCTTAGTGGAAGCGCGCTCAGACATGTTCTTCTGGATGGTATATCCGATCTTGCAGAACCGATTGTGAACTCGGTGAGCCTTGGGGCAGTCGCGACATTGGTCACCGTCTCTGCCGGCTGCTTCTTTGCTTATCTGGTCACCGTCTCACGCTCGACATTGCTTGCGGCGCTCGTCCGTTTTTCAACCCTTGGCTATGCGGTTCCGGGTGCGGTCCTGGCCGTTGGCGTGCTCTATCCGCTCGCCACTTTCGATAATGCCGTTGATGGCCTCATGCGTGCGACCTTCGGCTGGAAGACGGGACTTATCCTTTCCGGCACGGGTTTTGCGCTTGTCTATGCCTATTTCATTCGGTTTCTGCCGATGGCCTATGGCTCCTGCGAGACTGGGTTTCAAAGGCTTTCCCCGAATTTCGGCTTTGCCGCGCGCACGCTCGGTCGCACCCAGTCTGCGGTGCTGCGCGAAATCTATCTGCCGCTCCTTCAGCCTGCGCTGGTCACGGCAGCGATCCTCGTCTTTGTCGATTGCATGAAAGAGCTTCCGGCGACACTTCTCCTGCGTCCGTTCAATTTCAACACTCTTGCGACCCGCGTTTATGATTCGGCCTCGCTTGAAGTGTTTGAACAGGGCGCTTTGCCGGCGCTAGCGATTGTCGCGGTCGGTCTCGTTCCTGTGATTTTGCTATCCCGCCAGAACCGGCGAATTCTCCGCCGGCCTGCGCTTTAAACCCTTCAACGCTCTGAAGTCGGGCTAGTTGACGAGGGTTGCCTCGGTCTGGGCGCGCACCTCGTCGATTGTCACGTCCGGTGCGAGTTCGACGATTTTCAGCCCGCCCTCGACCACGTCGAACACCCCGAGATTGGTGATGATGCGATTGACCACGCCCGCGCCGGTAAGCGGCAGGGTGCAGGATTTCAGGAGCTTGCCTTCGCCTTTCTTGTTGGCATGATCCATCGTGACGACGACCCGCTGCACACCGGCAACAAGATCCATCGCCCCGCCCATGCCCTTGACGAGCTTTCCAGGGATCATCCAGTTTGCAAGATCGCCTTTCTCGGAGACTTCCATGGCGCCGAGGATCGACAGGTTGATATGTCCGCCCCGGATCATCGCGAAACTATCTGCCGATGAGAAATAGCTCGACCGGTCAAGCTCGGTGATGGTCTGCTTGCCTGCATTGATGAGATCTGGGTCGACTTCGTTCTCGGTCGGGAACGGACCCATGCCGAGCATGCCGTTTTCGGATTGCAGCGTGACGTCGATGCCTTCCGGAATATAGTTTGCAACGAGCGTCGGAATGCCGATGCCGAGATTGACGTAGAAGCCGTCTTCAAGTTCCTGCGCCGCACGTGCGGCCATCTGATTGCGATCCCATGCCATGATTGTATCTCCTCTTGCGAAGCGTGCCTAAGCGGTGCGGACGGTGCGTTGTTCAATGCGTTTCTCGTGGCGCCCCTCAAAGAGACGCTGCACGAAAATGCCGGGCGTGTCGATCTCATCGGGGGAGAGCTCGCCTGGTTTGACCAGATGTTCGACTTCGGCGACCGTCACTTTGCCGCACATGGCCGCCATCGGATTGAAGTTCTGCGCGGTCTTTCGATAGACGAGATTGCCAAAGGGATCGCCCTTCCAGGCTTTGACGATGGAAAGGTCGGTGCGAATGCCGCGTTCGAGAATATAGGTCTCGCCGTCAAACTCCTTGTGCTCCTTGCCCTCCGCGACGGCAGTGCCGACACCTGTCTTGGTGTAGAAACCGGGGATGCCGGCGCCGCCTGCGCGCATCCGCTCGGCAAGGGTGCCCTGCGGGTTGAACTCGATCTGAAGATCGCCTGCGAGATATTGCTGCATGAAAAGTTCGTTCTCGCCGACATAAGACGAGATCATCTTGCTGACCTGGCGGTCCTGCAACAGGAGGCCGAGACCGAAATCATCGACACCGGCATTGTTGGAAGCGATGGTGAGGCCCTTGGTGCCAGCTTTCTTTATGGCCGCGATCAGATTTTCCGGGATTCCGCAGAGACCGAATCCACCGGCGGCAATCATCATGTTGTCGAACAGAAGCCCTTCGAGCGCGGCCTCCGCCGAGGCATAAACCTTATTCATTCATCTAGCTCCCTTTATAATCCAAAGCCCCATGCGCAAGCCAGGCTTCACGGTGGCGAAAAAGCGTTTGTTGTGGTGCAGCATATAGCATAGTAAACAGCGCTTCCCGATCAAATTTCACCGATGCGATTGAGAGGCTTCGAGGTGGCGAAGATCATGGGTCGAAATTGGTGATGGCGGCCCGACAGGCCGCCCTGTTGCCGTGCACGGATCGACTTTCGGTGTGGATCAGCCTTTCCCGATCCTGTATTGAGAAGAAGCGTCGTGTTTTGCGACAGCACAAACAGAGGCAAGATCCGAATTGTTCAAACGAATTGCCATCGTTTTTTTTGTTCTGGTGGGGCTTGTCCTCGCCATTCTTGCGGCAAGTTTCTGGCTTGTCCCGAAGGATCGCCTGAATGCTGTCATCGCCAAGCAATTAAGCGATGCCTTTGGCTATAATGTCGTCCTGTCCGGCAAGCCTTCGGTGAGCCTGTTTCCCTATCTTTCGGTGAATTTCGGGCCATTGAGCGTGGCCGCGGATGAAACGAGCGCGCAACCACTCATGGAAATCGCCCGCGCCCGCGGGCGGCTCTCCGTTACATCGCTCTGGGAGGGCGACCCGGCACTCCGTGCGATTGAACTCGAGCAGGCGACGATTACTCTCGACCGTGATGCCGCCGGCAACACCAATTGGACGGCAGCCCGGTTTTTTTCCAAATCCGCTGAAGGCGCGTCCGAGAATGCACAAGGCAATAGTCCGCAAGCCACATCGCAAAGCGCCAAAGACAGTTTGGCCACCGCACCTCAACTGCGCTTTCCAAAGCGGCTTCGTTCGATCCATCTGATCGACAGCAAGCTTATGATTTCCGACGCGGCGCTTGAGGCGGTTCAGGTCATAGACAACATCAACGCCACCATTGTCGGACCGCCCCGCAGCGCCAATTTCACCCTGAGCGGGTCCTTTGTCTGGCAGGGCGAGAAGGTCGATGCAGTCGCGAGCCTCGAACAGCCGGGCGCGTTTGTGGTCGGCGATATCAGCGCCGGCAGCATCAGCATCACGAGCCAACCGGCGAGCGCGGAATTTGCAGGCAAACTCTCCTGGAAGAATGAACTGCGCGGTGATGGATCGCTACAGGCAACCGTTTCATCCGCCGCGCGCCTGAGCGAATGGATTGGGCTTACCGGCGCCGACATCCTGCCTGCGGGCGAAATCCAGATCCTCGGAGACGGCATTTTCACCCGGCGCAAACTCGCCTTCCGGCCGATTTCCGTGCGCAATGGCGATATGAAGGCCGATGGACGGCTCGATCTTGATCTCAGCGGACCCGGTGTCGGTCTGTCGGGAACGCTTGCCTTCAACTGGTTGGTGTTCGGTGGAGCCGCCGGTGCGGGCATCCCTGCCAATCGAGACGAAGCATCCCGTCCGCAACCCTCGATGATCGAAACAGTTCTCAAAATGGGCCAGTCCGGCGCGCGGATGGACCTTCGGGTATCAGCGGACAGTGCCCGCATCGCCGGTCAGGAGGTCAAGGGCCTTGCCGCCGGTGTAATTCTAACACCCGCCTCATTTCTGGTGAATATCGGCACGGCTCAGCTCAATGAGCCATCCGGCGGCGAGGGGCGACCGCTATCGCAATTGCGTGGCGAATTCGCGGTTGATTTTGACGCAGCGGTAAATCGTGCGCGCGCCAATCTCACGCTCAGCAACACATCGCTTGCCGCCCTTGAACGGGTCTTCGCCTTCAACATCCCGCTTGAAGGGCGCAGCACGATCTCGTTTCAGAGCACGGCCCAGGGTGACGATATCCTTGGCCTGGAAGAAACCTTGAAAATGTCGATTGCCGCCGAGATTGAAGGAGGCTGGCTCGAATCCATCGATCTTTCCAGCTTGCTTGATTCGAGGGAACGGGCAGCGGTTGGCAGACTGAGCGGCGATGCGATGCGAACACCTTTCAAAAAGGGCCGCGTTGTCGGGTCGGTCAATGCATCGGGCGTCTTCGCCGTTTCAGAGATGCGCCTTGAGGCCGAAGACGCGGTAATTTCTGCGAGCGGTCAGGCCGATTTCGCAAATGACCGACTGTCCATACTCGGGACCGTTGCAAAGCCGGTTCCAGTCCCCATTATTGCCGGAAGCGGCGAAGGCACCCCGGTGGAGCCGGTATACTTCACCCTTGGCGGCGCCTTGTCAAAGCCACGGATTTCCAGCGTCAATGGCGTCCAGGTGCCCGCTAACTGAAGTCATAATCTGAAAAAGAGCGTGCATTCGGGTCCTGCGCACCGGGTCTCATCACGGGCGGGAACGCCCGGTCACGGCAATTGGCAAGCTCGCAGAGGCGGCAGGTGACGCCGATAGTTTTCGGGGCGATGCCGAGAAAACCATCGCCATAAGTGATGTCCTTTGCATGGATAAGATCGCAGCCGAGGATCAGCGTGCGTCGGCGAGGTCGGTCGCCATGCCCGAAAGCGCGGGTCTTCTCCGCATGGGCGATGATCAGCCATTCCGGGCCATCGGGCAAGGCCACACTTTCCACAGCGACCCGGCCATGGTTGGTGTTGACCCCCGGCGGTATCAGCTTCAGGCAGGGATTTCCCGCGCGTGGCAGGGTGAAGTTCGCACCGGCATTGAAGGTGCAGACATTGCCGACCGGATCAAGCTCAATCAGGAAAAACGGCACCCCGGCCCGGCCCGGCTGGTGCAGGCTGGTCATCCGCCGCACCACATCGCGCCAGCGTACCTGAAACCGCCTCGCCAGAAGCCCGATATCATAGCGTGAGCGTGCGGCGGCAGTGTAAAAGGTGTCATAGGGCATCAGGAGCGCGAGCGCGAAATAATGCGCGCATTCGAGGCGCAAAAGCCGCTCGGTCTCGCTGTTGTCGAACCCGGCCTCGCGTACGGTCTCCTGAATGAGATCGGCAAAGGCGAGGAGCGCGAACTGCGTCGCCAGCGCGACCAGCCGTTCTTCCGGCGTGAGGCGCTCATTCAGGAAAATGCGTTGCGAATGCCGGTCATAGCGGATCGAGTGCTCGCTCATCGTGTGGACAGGCAGAACCTTGACGCTGATCTGGCGTTCCATCAGGATGTGGCTCCTGAGACTGGCGAGCATGTCATCGCCGGCTGTCATTGCGCTGTTCAGCGCGGTTGCCGCCTCATCGAGCGCCGGGAAATGATAGGCCCGCCCCTGAAGATATTCGCGAACCTCATCGAGGGGCAGACGGCTGCGCGCCACGATATTTGCTTTGGTCTCGTCCGACATCAGGTGCGACAGGGTGGACAGCTTGTCAGTGCTTTCCTTGTAGGCCCGGTAGAGATGGATGAGACCGGCGACAAGATTGGGCACACTGTCAGCGGCCTCGACCAGCTCCGAGTCCGAAGCGACTTCGCCAACCAGAAGCGGATCGGAGAAAACCTCCTTGAGAACCTCGGTCGTCTGGCCGCTCTCGTCGCCCTGAAGCTCCTTCAGGTCAATCTTGTAGGTATTCGAGAGCTTGAGCAGCAATTGCACGGTAAGCGGGCGCTGGTTGCGCTCGATCAGGTTGAGATAGCTTGGTGAAATGCCGAGTTCTTCGGCCATCGTTGCCTGCGTCAGGGCAAGCTGGGTCCGCACCCGGCGGATACGGGGCCCTGCGAAAATCTTCTGATCAGCCATTGATCACCCCTGAATACGGTTTGGCCTCATAATATAGACAGAATTTACAAAACACCAAGCCGGATATGAAAATTACTTTACAAAAAAACTCCATTAATTCAAGGATGAATAGACATTCAGTGATTTTTTGTAAATATTGTGCGTAAGAGCTTCGGTGAAGAAATCGTCCGTAAGGCTCTGGATCAAAGCCGAACCGTTTTTGCAACCCGGATATTCAAGCCTCTGCCTGAAAGGACACGACAATGACAACAGTACAGCCAATGGAACAGAATATGAAAGCCAAGGCGCGCGTCAAGGAGCGGGCGGAAGAGCAGGTTGAACTTCTCGATGACGAGCAGGCCGCAGCCATCCGCATGCTGGCGAACGAAATTCACCGTCTCAACCAGTCGGTCGTTCGCGCGGTAGAAGCCGGTGTTTCCGTCGAACTCGTCCGCACCGCCCGTCATCACAGCGGCAACGGCCAATGGGGCGATCTCGTGGTTCCGGTCATCAAGCAGGGCTGAAGCTGAACCCATGAATCAGCATGAATCAATTAGGGGACGCTTTCCGGGCGCCCCCTAATTGTTTGGTTAAAAGACGCGGGCCATGTGCCGCCCGGTCCCCCCGGTACCGTGCATCAGCGGGCAAGCACCCGCTCATTCGGGAAAATCACATGGATGAGCGTGCCGTAATCCACCCGCGAATCGATTGAGAACCGTGCCCGATTCGCCTCTGCAAGCGCCTTGGTCAGAGGCAGGCCCAGGCCCGTGCCCGGCTTGCGTCCTTCCTGATCTTTCTGGATCTGACGGAAAGGTTGCATCGCGTAACCGAGGTCCGTTTCGCTCATCCCGATTCCCGTATCGCGCACGCGGATGGCAACTTCGCCATTTTCTTCGAAACTCGTTGATATGATCACCTGACCGCCCGCCTTGGTGAATTTCACCGCATTGGAGAGAAGATTGAGCGCGATCTGGCGGATCGAGCGGACATCGGCCACCACCGGCGGCAATTGCTCTGAAAGGCTGGTGCGGATGATGATCCGGTCGCGGTTCGCCTCCGGCTGCATCAGCGCCACCGCTTCCTGGATGACGGTGTTGAGCGCGACTGCCGAGAAAGTGAGGTCAAGTTTGCCCGCCTCGATCTTGGACAGATCGAGAAGATCGTTCACCAGACTGACCAGATGATTGCCGGAGACATTGATGTCACGGGCATATTCAAGATAGCGCGGATTGTCGATTGGCCCGAAACGCTGTTCCATCATGACTTCCGAAAAGCCGATGATGGCGTTGAGCGGTGTTCGGATTTCGTGGCTGATCGCAGCAAGGAAATCCGATTTCTGGGCATTGGCATTTTCGGCGAGGCGGCGGCTCTCGATCAGTTCCTCTTCCGCCCGCTTCCAGTGGGTGATATCGCGCAGGACAACGCAATAAACGCCGGCCTGCTTTGCACTCGTATCGCGGTTGGTGACATCATCCAGTCGGCCAATGGTGATGAACAGCGGGATGAGGCCGCCTTGTGCCTCGCGCCCGATCACTTCACGGCCATCGTTGAGGACGCTTGCGACACCATTGCTGGTCAGGCTATCGAGATAATCGGAAACCGACTTCTGGCTTTCATCGGCAAAGAGCGTCGAGAAGTGAAGATCGCGCAGTTCCGCCCGGTTGCGACCAAACAATGCTTCGGCGCTTGAATTTGCGTGAATGAGCGTGCCTTTCGCGTCGATCACGAGCAGCCCGTCCGAGGCGATATCCATGATGTGGGTGGATTGGCCCAGAAGCGCGCTGACTTTCTGCTCATTGCTGACAATATTGACCGGTTCCGGGCTTCGCGCGGAAAGCGCCATCAGAAGCGCCTCCTCGCCCTGCCATTGGCCGGATTGCAGGCGAAGGTCAATCGCCATGGTCGAACCGTCCGCCATGCGCGCCCGCACGGCTTGGGGAATATGCCCGTCCTGCTGATCGGCCTTGATGACGAGATGTTTCAGCATGTCGCGCCCGACAAAGGAGCCGGGGTCGGCCTCGGTATCTGCGAGGAAAAGCGTGTTGACCCCACCCGTCGCCCGGAAGGCCGCTTCATCGGAATAGCCGAGGAAATCCAGCGCGGACTGATTGACGAATAGCACCTGACGGTCGCGTGAGACGATCAGCCCGAGCGGCAGGCGGTTGAGGATACCCTCGCGCAGGGCGAGCAGGTCATCCTCACCGGTCGCGCCTTTGTGGTGTCCTTCTGGCGTTTCTGGCTGTCGGGCCAATGGCGTTTCAGCGGCTGATATGGCGGATGCGGCGACTTCCTCACCGTCTGTTGCCGCTGTTGCACTTTTGAACGAGGTGTCTTGCCCGGCGGCGTTGCGCTCCGGGGTGCCTCCTGCCGCCTTCGCCGATTCTGCGGCAAGGATCGCAGCCGCGCCCGCGCCAAGGCTCTTGGACAACGTTTTCGCAGGCGCAATGATGGTGCTGGGATCAGGCGGCGTTTCTGTGACAAACAGGTCTGCTGCGCGCTCATCGGGCGTCTTGAAGCGCGGCTCCTCACCCGATAGGGCGCCCTTCAGGTCCGTTTCGCCCGCTTCGGTATTTTCCGTTCCGGCCAGATCACCTGGTTTCTCGCTGACGGACGCAGGGACAGGAATTTCAGCAAGCGGTGCGTCGGCCTCGAGTGTCGCGCTAGATTCCGACACTGTGTCCGGCCCCGTGTCTGACACTTTGTCCGGCAATGGGGCTCTGCGCAGCGACCGCTTGCGGCCCTCGATGATGCTTGCCGCATCGAAATCCATCAGATCGTCGTTGATCTCGATGATTGCGCCGGGTGCCGGAAGGTCAGCGATGCTGTCCGTCGCGAACGGCGCATCACTCAGCGATGGATCATTGCTCTCGTCAAGGTCGGGCAGAAGCTCCGACGCATCGCCCTCGATCCGGGCGCTCAGGGCCATGGCAATCTTGCGAAAGGCCTGCTGTTCGGGCTTGCTCAAGGAGGCGAGTTCGTCTTCTTCCGGGAGCGACCGCACGGCAAAGGGGCGTCGGCGGAGCGGTACGACCTTGTTTTCATTTCCGGGCTTCCGGTGGGTTTCCGCGTCGAACAAATGCTCCGGTTGATCGGTAATGCTTCTGTGCGCAGCCGATCGCTCGCCCTCCTCTTGCGCATCCATGTCCCAGTCGAGAGTGGATTCGGCGTCTGATTCTGGATCGCCTGATTCTGGTTCGTCAGATTTAGGTTCATCTGGGGCCACGGCATTGCTGATTTCCAGCGCATCACCTGACAGCGATGCCGCGCTTTGCGAAGGCTCGGTGAACGGCGTGGTTGCAAGAAAGCGCTCCCAGGCATCTGGATCACCTTCTGCCGTGCTCGCTGCCGTGCTCGCGGCAGCAGCAGGCATATCATTCTCTTCGTTTTGAAGGCTCGCCTCTGATGTCTGGATCGAGCCAAAGCCGCGAAACCCTTCAAAGGCGCGTTCTCCATTGAAGACCGGCATGGCCGTGATCGTCGTCGGAACGCAGAGCCGCGCGTGTGGCGTTGTCTCCTCGCCATCAATCTCAGACGCAGCGTCGAGCCCTTCTTTGCTGACCGGCCAATGCACGGTCTCCGACCAGATCGCCTGCCGCGCGATCTTGCGGGCAATGAAACCCTCCCGGTCGAGGGCATAGCGCTCCGCTATATCCGGCCAGCCGAGGCCGATGATCGCGCCGGTCTCAGGACCGACCGCGGCAATGAATTCCGGCGAGAGGGATGTCACAACGAGATCCCGGTCGAATGTCACCAAGAACCGGATCGGGCGCTCATGCCGCTTAAAGGTGAAGGCCGGGGTCACCGCGCCCGGCTGATCGGAAGACACCGCGCCAGCGATATCAGCGGCAAGGATATCAGAGCCGGCTTTCTCGGGAACTGTAGTCTTTTCAGTCTCGTCCATGGGCGTGTCGACTTCAGGTGTGAGGGCATCTTCTTGAAGGGGCGGGCGCTCGCGCTCAAGAGGAGCGGAGACAAGGGCTTCGAAGGCTTCAGTGCGATCATCCGGTAGATTGTCTTGGATAAGGGCTGCAAAAATCCTCGGGCGCTCCTCGTCGTCATGCGGCAGAAGTGCCATGACAAAGGGTGAGGCTCCATCCGATGCATGGCCGTGCATAAAGGGATCATGTGCGAGAAGTCGTTCCGCCTGAGCAGTCAAGGCGGTCTTCGCCGTATCGGACTTCATCATCGCACGAAACGGATCGGAGGCTTCCGTGATCGACCCGTCTGCCGAAAGGATGGCGGTCGGGGCATCGCCGCGCGAAAAGAGCTTCATCAGGCGACGCGCCATCTTGGCCGCAGAGCGGGTTTGCAGCGCATCGTCCTCTCCAAGTGATTGAACGAAAACAGCGTCGCCGCCGTCGGCAAGAACAATGCGCTCAACAAGAGACGGAAGTGAGATCGGCGTCATGCCGCGGAAGAAGCGCAGCACAGCTTCCTCTGCTTCGTTAAGCGCGCCGGTTGCGCCGATGCGGGCAATCAGATGCGTCGCGGGCGCAATACGCCGGAAACCGCGCGACAACAGATCAGGCATCGACTTCGTATCGAAAAAACGGCAACCCGCTTCATTGGCCCACAGGACCTTTTCACCGTTGGCCGCCCAGACCCAGGCGGGCCTCTGATCAAAAAGGGCATGGGCAACGCGCGGATGCGAAAGCGCGATTGCATAGATTTTCAAAGCATCGATCATCTCGTCATCCTGTTGCGGTCGCGCCTCGATAACGCAGACCCGCCTGTCTGTCGGCGTTGATACTGGCGATTTAAATCCTCTTCAGGGTTTCAAAGGCCTGTGATCGGGATGAAGCCCGCACTTTCCCCCTCTTTCTCATTACTCTTTATCGAGGGGCATGGTCCAGAGCGATGGATGCCTTGAGCGGTGTTCTTAGTAAGAATTGGTTAACCACATCGGGGCAAGGCCTCCGCGTTACCCGCAGTGCCGCTGTTCAAGTTTGTTTCGTAAAGCCTGCGGAAATGCATTGTTTCAGGTATTTTATGATGCGATGCAAAAAAATGTTGCAATGCAGCATAAGGCGGCCTATATAAACGCTCGAATGCGAGGTGGTGCCACAGAAGGGTCAAAACCGACCCGTAAACTGACACCTCTCGCACATGACCGGGACAAACCGGTCGCCCTTGCAACCCTGATCTCCCGAGGATTCTATCATGACAACAACTCCTAAGACATCTGCTCCGAAGTCCACCGCAGCGAAGCCTGAAGCCGACGCTTTCGCATTCCCTTCTATGCCTGCAATGGAAGTGCCGCCAGCGCTGCGCGATATGGCTGAAACGTCCCTCAACCAGAGCAAGGAAGCTTACTCGAAATTCAAGTCGGCTGCTGAAGACACATCCGCAATGATGGAAGAAACCATCGCGAAAACCCGTGACGGAATCGTCAAGTTCAACTCCAAAGCGCTCGAAACAGCGCAGGAAAACACCGACGCGACGCTCGCTCACATCAAAAATGTTTTCGCCGTGAAATCGCTTTCTGAAGCAATCGAACTCCAGTCTTCATTCGTCAAAGCCCAGATGAACGCGATGCAGGATCAGGTGAAAACCTTCCAGGACCTCGCAACCAAACTGGCTCAGGAAACGTCTGCCCCTTACAAAGCCGCTTTCACGAAGACTGTTGAGACTTTCAAAGCCGACTAATCGCCAATCGGCTGACAACACTTTTTGGCAGGCAGGAGTGCTTGCCGCTCATCAAGCCCGGACCATTGGTCCGGGCTTTATGTTGAGGCGAAAATCGTATTTAAGCGCAGCCGCCTGTCGGAAATGACTTGAATTTCACGTCGTTTGCGCATAGTCCATAGCGCATATGTGCAGTCGTAGCTCAGCTGGTTAGAGCGTCGGCTTGTGGCGCCGAAGGCCGGTGGTTCGAACCCACCCGACTGTACCATTTTCCCAAGTCATACTGACTGATGACGGCTTTTGCGCCGTCAGCATGCTTGCCGGGACGCCTCAGAACAGGCTGCCTTGACCTTTGGGGCCTGAAGGAAGCGCATCCGCAGGGCTGGCCTTAAGAATTTTGGCTTTTGCTGCCGGTTTTGCCACACCATCGCCGTCTCGACGACCAACCACGTCAGCGATCCCGTCTGAAAACTGAATCGCAAGCGGTGCTCCCGGATTGACGCCTGTAACCGAGCGCACCGGCTTTCCCGCTTCATCCCGGACCAGAGCAAATCCGCGCGCGAGAACGCTTTGGTAGGAAACGAGCGCGAGTGTGGAGGCAAGCTGGCGGGCATCGGCGCTCTTTAGTTCAAACATCACCTGCATTGCCCGTGAAGCGCGCTCATGAAGCCGCAGAAGAGCGGTCTTGCGGTCGCCGATCTGGCGCATCAGGCTCGCCGGAGACAGGCGCGCGACGAGGCTGGAAAGACGGTTCCGCTCCCGATCCGCCCGCCGCCCGAGGGCATTGCCGAGGCGCAGGGTCTGACCATCGAGGGCATGGCGGTGGCGACCGATGCGCAAAGCCACGCCATCCAGTGAATGGCGCGCGGCGATCCGCTCGAAACCGGCCCTGACACTGCGCAGCGATTGGCTCGCCCCGCGCGGCAGCCGCCCCGCCGCCTCATCAAGGCGCTGGCGCTGAAGGGCAAGCAGGTTTTCCGGGCGCGGCAGTCCGCGCCCAAGGCTGACGACAAAAGCACGCCGACTGGCAAGCAATCGCCCGACCGCGCCCTGATTGCGATGGGCAAGATCCGCAAGCGTGGCGACAAGATCGAGCCGCACCGGCACGGCCATCTCGGCAGCGCCCGTTGGCGTCGGTGCGCGCACATCCGCGGCATGATCAATCAGCGTCCAGTCGGTTTCGTGGCCGACAGCCGAAATCAGCGGAATTTCTGAAGCCGCCGCCGCCCGCACCACATCTTCATCATTGAAGCCCCAAAGGTCCTCAAGCGACCCGCCGCCGCGCGCAACGATGATGAGATCGGGTCGCGGCAATCCGCCGAAGGCAATCCCGTCAAACCGGTTGAACCCGTTGATTGCCGCCGCCACTTCCCGTCCGCAAGTCTCGCCCTGAACCCGCGCCGGCCAAAGCAGCACATGGACCGGGAAGCGGTCATTGAGCCGGTGCATGATATCGCGGATCACCGCGCCGGTGGGCGAGGTGACAACGCCGATCACGCGCGGAAGATAAGGCAAAAGCTGCTTGCGCGCGGGATCGAACAGGCCCTCACCGGCAAGCTTTTTCTTGCGCGCCTCAAGCAGCGCCATCAGCGCCCCTACCCCGGCCGGTTCGAGGGATTCGATCACGATCTGATATTTCGACGATCCGGGATAGGTGGTGATCTTGCCCGTTGCAATCACCTCAAGCCCCTCCTCGGGCTTCACGCTCAACCGGTTGTAGACCCCTTTCCAGATCACCGCTTCAAGACGCGCCTTGTCGTCCTTCATGGCGAAATAGGCATGGCCCGATGAATGCGGCCCGCGAAACCCGGAAATCTCGCCGCGCACGCGAACATGGCCGAAGGCATCCTCGACCGTACGCTTCAGCGCGAAGGAGACTTCGGAAACACTGTATTCACCCGCATTTGTCGGTTCAGCATCCGCCATGGATTGTCCCAAGAGTTGTTCTTGTCAATTGAAGCCGTTATGAGGGGATTATGGCGCGCTATACTTTCAAGATGCAACGGCTCTACCTTGACCATCCCCTGTTTCAGGGGGCGGAAATTGCCTTGGACAAAGCGCAGGTGAACTACCTCCTCACTGTGTTGCGAATGGGGCAGGGGGATGCGCTTCTTGCCTTCAATGGTCGTGACGGGGAGTGGCGCGCTGTGCTGTCGGATGTCGGCAAAAAGGCCGCGCGTCTTGCCATGGTCGAAGTGGTGCGGCCGCAGCCCGCGCCCATGCTGCTTGATTATTGTTTCGCGCCGCTCAAGCATGCGCGCCTCGATTACATGGTCCAGAAAGCCGTCGAGATGGGCGCGGCCCGGCTGCGCCCGGTCCTCACGACGCACACCCAGACAACCCGCCTCAATCTCGACCGCATGCGCGCGAATGTGATCGAGGCATCAGAACAGTGCGGCATTCTGTCGATTGCAGACGTTCTGGAGCCGGTGAAACTCACCGACCTCTTGCTCGGCTGGCAGGATACAGACCCTGGCCGGATGCTGATTTTCTGCGATGAGGGCGATCTGAATGATGATCCACTGACGATTTTAAGGACACGCAATCCAGCCTTGATGGCGGTTCTGATTGGCCCCGAAGGCGGCTTCAGCGAGGAAGAACGGGCGCTCTTGCGATCATATCAGTATGTTCTGCCGCTTCCCCTCGGTCCGCGCATCATGCGGGCCGATACGGCGGCTGTGGCAGCTCTTGCGCTGGTGCAGGCAACGCTCGGGGATTGGCGCAGCCCCTTCTGAGAAGGGCTCTTGATGGCTTTTCGCCACCAACCGGCCTCAACAAAGTTGATCTTCTCATAAAGGTTTTACGCTTCCCAAAGCGCTGCAAGTATGCTTGACGAAGACACGATCCAGACGCGTGCGTCGCGCTCGAACACAAAACTCGGAGATCACTCATGGCACGCGACGTCGTTGACGAAACCCCGATTGAAAGCACCGACGAACTGACGGCATGGATCGCCGCAGGTTCGAAGCCCGAAGCAGATTTCCGGATAGGCACCGAGCATGAGAAATTCGGCTTCCGAATGGGCAGCAATGCACCTATTCCCTATGAGGGTCCGGATGGCATTGAGGCTCTTCTGCGTGCCATGGAAAAGCTGACGGAATGGGAAGCAATCATGGACAATGGCCGCATTATCGGCCTTGCCTCGCATGAGGGCGGCGGCGCGATCTCGATCGAACCCGGCGGTCAGTTCGAGCTTTCCGGCGCTCCGGTGAAAACGCTGCATGATACCTGCCGCGAGGCCTATTCCCACCTGACACAGGTGCGCCGCTGTGCAAACCCGCTCAATATCGGTTTCCTAGGCGTCGGGTCGTCGCCGGTCTGGTCTTATGCGGAAACGCCGAAAATGCCGAAATCGCGCTATGACATCATGCGCGGCTACATGCCGAAGGTCGGCACCCGTGGCCTCGACATGATGCACCGCACCTGCACCATTCAGGTCAATCTCGATTTTTCCTCAGAGGCCGACATGGTGAAGAAGATGCGCATGTCGCTCGCCCTGCAACCGGTCGCGACGGCGATTTTCGCGAATTCGCCGTTTCTCGACGGCAAGCCTACGGGGCGGCTTTCCGAGCGGTCGGAAATCTGGAAAGACACCGACAACAATCGCGCGGGCATGTTGCCGTTCGCTTTTGACGAAGGCTTCGGCTTCTCGTCTTATGTTGAGTATGCGCTTGATGTGCCGATGTATTTCCTCAAGCGCGGTGAGCGCTATCACGACGTCACGGGAACGACATTTCGCGAATTCATGAACGGCGCGTTGGAAAACGTTGTGCCGAATGGCGTGCCGATGATGGGCGACTGGGTCAATCATGTCGGCACCATTTTCCCGGAAGTGCGCCTCAAACGCTTTCTTGAAATGCGCGGTGCGGACGGCGGACCCTGGCGCGGGATTTGCGCCCTTCCGGCATTCTGGGTCGGTCTGTTCTATGACCAGACCGCGCTCGATGCCGCTTATGATATGATTTCCGATTGGACCACGGAGGAGATGCAGGCGCTGCGCGATGGCGTTTCAATCCATGCGCTCAAGACCGAGTTCCGCGGCAGGCCGCTTCTTGAACTGGCAAAAGAGGTCGTCGCCCTTTCGCGCGAAGGCCTTTTCCGCCGCGGCCGCCTGAGCGACAGCGGTCTAGACGAGACGCAATATCTTGAACCCGTCCAGGAGACGCTCGTCACCGGTATGACTCCTGCAGAAAAGATGCTCGAGAAATATCACGGCGAATGGAACGGTGACCTCAGTCCGATCTTCAAGGAATATGCGTTTTAGGCCAAAGGGCAGTAAGTCGCCTCAGCGAGCAGTCTATCAGGGCCGAGATCAGGCCGAGATCAGGGATGACTCTCAATAAGGATAGAAAAATTCCTCGCGGGTGATTTTTCCGTCCTTCACGGTATAGACCCCAAGCTCCCGCATATTCATGCGCTCGCTTGTCTGCTTGTTGGTTGCATCGATGCTGAAAATCACGCCGAAACGGTCTTCCCCATGAAAGAACGGTCCTTCGACGCTTGATTCGTGGACGTCCATGGCGCTTTCCCACCAGGCATGTTTAGCGCGAATGGCATCGAGACCAGAGATGACGGCGCTGTCCATACCCTTCATCGGGGTGGCTTCCACGGACACGGCGTCCGCGCTGTAGAGAGTATCAAGGGCGGTTGCCTCCTGATGGTTCTGGCAGAAGCCAACCAGTTTTTCCGCCACGGATTTCATCTGTTCGCCCGACATGGATTTTCCTCCAAGATACAAGGCCAAAATACAAGGCCAAAATACAAGGATCGCACCATGAATCGCATCTGTGTCATCCCTGTGACGTTGTTTTTTGAACCCTATGTGCAGTTTCGGTTGACGGCAGCCTCGCCGGGCGCTTCACTTCACCGATCACATTCCCGGGAGGAGACGACAATGAACAACCTGTTCGATATCATGATGCAGGCGCAGAATGGTCAGGCGGTCGATAATATCTCCCGCCAGTTTGGTCTCAGCCGCGAACAGACCGAGCGCGCCATCGAATTGATGATGCCAGCCTTTTCGCAAGGGCTGAAACGCAACACCGCCGATCCGATGGGCCTGATGAACTTCATGACGGCGCTCGCCTCCGGCCAGCATGCGAAATATCACACCGACCCGCAGGAAGCCTTCCGAACGGATGCGATCAGCGAGGGCAATGCCATCCTTGGCCATCTTTTCGGGTCAAAGGACACGAGCCGCGCCGTTGCTGATCAGGTGGCACTTGCTTCCGGTATTGGTCCGGCCATTTTGAAGCAGATGCTGCCGGTGATCGCGAGCATGATCATGGGCGGTCTGTTCAAGAGTTCTTCTTCCCGCGCGGATCCTTTTTCCGGGGGAACCGTCGGCCCGGGCGGTCCAGGCGGCATCTTCGGCGATGTTCTTGGCTCGATCATGGAATCCATGATGGGTGGCCAGCCACAGGGGCAACCTCAAGCCGGCGGACAAGGCGCGCAGAGAACGCAAAATCCGATGGAAAACAATCCGTTCGGCAAAATGTTCGAAGACATGATGGGCAATATGATGCGCGGGGGCATGTCGCAGGCAGACGGCGCTGCGACCCCGGATAGAGAACCAGAAGCGCCCGCTTCGCCGCCGCGTGGCGAGGATATTTTTGGCGAGATGTTCGAATCCGGCCGAAAGGTTCAGGATCAATACAAGAAGAACCTCGACTCTATTTTCGACACCTATCTCGATGGCATGCGCAAGCTTTGATACCCGCCGGGATTGGCTGTGAATGCATAAGAAAACGGCTGCCGATTTCCCGGAAGGGTAGGCAACCGTCCTGTCTTGCGAGGATTCGAATCCGGCTGGTTCGCCCCTTCAATGCGTGGGCGTTGGCATTGTCGCGCCTGATTTGCCCTGCTGACCGGACAGGTTGAACGGGCAGGGAAGCAGTGCACGCAGATACGCGTTCCGGCGTTTCTGATCCGCGTGCTGAACCGCGCGCCGCTCAACGCTCAAGATGCGCAGGCGTGTCGTCGGATCGAGCGGCGAGCGGGTTTTGAGAACAAGCCGCACATCGGCGCGCGAAAGGCCGAGGTCCTGAAGCAGGCTCTCATCCAGATCCAGCATCTGCCGGGCGATTCGGTGGCCCTGATGATGGCGCGCGCGGCGCATCAGCGCCTGCATCAGAAAAACACCCGATTGATGAACCCACAAAGTCAGGCGTTTCGTGACCTTATCTTCCATGCGAACGAGACCGGACACAATCGCGGCGGATTGCAGCGCATTGATGCGGGCATGGGTGATGCCGTTGTTTTCCGAAGACGGATCAATGATCGAAGATGAGAAGGTCATGGTGAATTCCTTTCTTGAGGCGGTGACCTCGGGGGTCCTTTCAGGCATTAAAAAGGGCGCACTGCCACCTCACCAAACAGGGTTTGGGCGGTGGCTGTGCGAGGGTTTGGGGACGAGGGTTTTGAGTTTGGTGTCTTTTCGAGGACAAAACGACAATGCGCCTCTTTAATCAATCAGACAAACGAATGTTTTTGATTGAATTCATCACGAAAGTTGATGAATATACGGCATCCCTGTTCAAAGGATGGATTTCATGGTTCAGCCGCTCGATCTTGATCAGCTCAAAACCTTCATTGCGATTGTCGAGACTGGATCATTCACACGGGCCGCCGATGTCGTGTTCAAGACCCAGTCGGCGGTCTCGATGCAGATGCGCAAACTCGAAGACCGCGTCGGCAAGCCCTTGTTTGTGCGCGACGGTCGGCAGTCCCGGTTGAGCGATGATGGCGAGCGACTGCTCGATTATGCCCGCCGTCTGGTGCGCCTCTCCACAGAAGCGCTCGCAGCTTTTGACGACAATCGCCTTGAGGGTGTGGTGCGCTTCGGCATGCCGGATGATTTCGC
The DNA here is from genome assembly GCA_013911885.1 of Hyphomicrobiales bacterium. Lineage (GTDB taxonomy): Bacteria > Pseudomonadota > Alphaproteobacteria > Rhizobiales > JACESI01 > JACESI01. Next base: position 127,265 of record JACESI010000003.1, read on the forward strand.
GGACCGTTTCCTGCCTGAGGTTCTGGCACGCTTCGCCCAGTCGAACCCGAAAGTCGAGATCGAATTCGCCTGTGAAGCGACGCCTGCCCTGATCGACCGGATCAAGCACGATCAGCTGGATCTTGCGCTTATCACGCATGATCCGGAAAAAGCGCGCGCGCAGATTGTCCGCGAGGAACCGCTGTTCTGGGTAACCTCCGCCCATCATGCGGTTCATACACAGGAAGTGCTGCCGGTCGCCTTTGGTCGCGAGACCTGCATCTGGCGGCGTCAGGCGACGGATCGGCTTCAGCAGATCGGCAGACGCTACCGGGTGCGCTATTCGAGCTGGTCGGCGACGGTGATCGCGGCGACAGTGCTCTCCGGCCTTGCGGTTTCGGTCTTGTCGGAATCCTCGCTGCGCCCGGGAATGCGGGTTCTGGGAGCCGACGAAGGCTTCCCGCCGCTCGACCCCTGCCAGATCGGGCTGATCTGGGGAAGCGGCGCGAAGGGCGAAATCGTGGCGGCGCTCGCCGATCACATTGTCGATTCACTGGGCAATCTCGGCGAGACGTCTGCTCTCGCGGCGCGCGATCCGTCGCTTGAAAAATCAATCGGCGCCCTTACCAGCAAACGCCTGCGACCCGGTCATTTCATGCTCGGCTGGTGAGCACTCTCGTGCCAGACTGGTGCCAGACTGGTGCCAGACTGGTGCCAGACTGGCTGGTATCCGGCGCGAAGGACCGCAAGTGTTGAAGGCGGCGTGAGAACCTTCACCATTTGCGGGAAGCGGGAAACCGGGTGCGGTTCGGGCGCATAGCCCGCGCTGTTCCATTGCAGGAAAGCCTCACCGCAAAGCGCGTAGTGGAAGCCATCATGGTCAATCATCGCGCCGCTCGGAAGAGTGTCACGCGGCAAAAGATGCGTGCGTTTCGACTTTCTCTCAAGTCTTTCGGCGTGCAACGCCAGATCTATCTGCGCGGCTGTCGGAAGTGTATGAAGTTCGAAACCGTCTTTCCAGGCTTGGCTATAGGCACGAAACGCCTGTCGGCGGCATTCGTAACAGGGCCGGTGCCCTGCCGCAAAAGCCGTCACCTCATCCAGAAAGAACAATTCAGTATAGGAATTTACGCTCATGAGGGCGCGTCTGCGCCCGTTGAAGGAGGTTGCACAGATGAGCCACGCTTTGAGTGTCCAGCCTCGGTTGAGAAGCTGTTTCGTTGCGCTATCATGGATGCGACCGCGATTTCCCATGAACAGCCCGCGCGTCGGCACGGCGACGATGGTTCCGTCTGGCATAACCCTGTTCTGAAGGCACATGGCTTGCTTCTTCGCCTTTCATTTCTTTGAGAAGAACCGTAAAATTAATTTCTTGAAAGTAAATGGATGCGGGGGGCGTGTGCGGCGGCGCTGGCGAAAATACGGCTTTGGAGTGCTGGTTGGACTGTGCCTCGCGGCGGCAGGCTGCTCGTCTGCGCCAAGGACGCTGATTGGCCTTGGCAGTGACAATCTCTCCGCGCAGCGCCTGGACGGCACCACGATCCACCGCATCTTCATTGCAACGACCCGGGCGCGTTCAGACAACCCGCTGGAGTTTTTCTCCGGCGAGCGCTCACCGGATCTCTCCCTCGCCCATGTCGATGTCAGCGTTCCACCCAGTCATCGCGTCGGTCAGCTGGAGCGGAGCACAAGCAAGACCCCTGATCCTCAGACGAATTTCGTCGTCTTCAACCCAACCCTGATCGAAACCCCGCAAAGCTTCGGCAGTGCCATCGAAAAGGCCCTGCTTGAGCATCCGGCAGGCAGCCGGGATGTGCTGGTTTTCGTCCATGGCTACAATGTCAATTTCTCGGACGCGGTGCTGCGGGTTGCGCAATTCGTGCATGATACCAAATATCAAGGTGTCCCCGTTCTCTTCTCGTGGGCGTCGCGTGGCAGGACCGTGGATTATGTCTATGACATCAACAGCGCGCTTCAGGCCCGTGATCGGCTGATCCGTCTCGGCGGTATTCTGTCCGGCACCGATGCGGAACATTTCGATATCATCGCCCATTCGATGGGCAATCTTCTCACCGTTGAGGCGATGCGCCAGGTGCAGTTGCAGGGAAAATTCAATACTTCCGGGCGTCTGCGCCGGATCATTCTCGCCTCGCCGGATATCGATATCGACCTCTTCCGCACCCAGCTTACGGTCTTCCCGGAGAAAGAGCGGCAATTCTACGTGCTGATTTCGGAGGATGACCGCGCGCTCGAATTGTCGCGCCGGCTCGGTGGCGGTATCAGCCGTGTCGGGGCGGCAGACGCAACCAAGCTTGCCGAACTCGGGATCAATGTGATCGATGTCACCGAAATCAGCGAAAAGGGCAGCATCAATCACAGCAAGTTTGCTGATTCACCCGCTATCGTGCAGCTGATCGGGCGCAGTCTCGAACAAGGCAACACGCTGGAGGCGCGCACCGATGTCAGCCGGGCAGAGGCGCTGGTTGGCAATATTTTCAAGAGTCTGACCCTCATTCCGTCCGCCATCATTGACGGCGCGCAGGGCTCTGTGCTTGTGGTTGGAAACCGATAATCTTCTGTTTATCCCACGCATCGTCCGTTCTTCAGGGTAATCCCATGACAATCATTACCGATATTTCCGACCTCAAGGCTTTGGCAAAGCGCCGCGTGCCGAAAATGTTTTATGAATATGTCGACACCGGTTCATGGACCGAGGGGACATATTTCGACAATGAAGCCGCGTTCAAGCGCCAGAAACTGCGCCAGCGCGTTGCTGTGAATATTGACGGCCGGTCGGTCCGCTCTGAAATGATCGGCGAGGCCGTGACAATGCCCGTCGCGCTTGCTCCGGTCGGATTGACCGGCATGCAACATGCAGATGGCGAGATACTGGCAGCACAGGCAGCCGAGGAATTCGGCGTCCCGTTCACGCTCACCACCATGGCGGTCTGCTCGATCGAGGATGTCGCCGCGCATACGAAGAAGCCGTTCTGGTTCCAGCTTTATGTCATGCGCGATCGCGGCTTCTCGGAATCGCTTATTGCCCGCGCCAAGGCGGCGAATTGTTCCGCCCTCGTGCTCACCCTCGATCTCCAGCTCATTGGCCAGCGTCATCGCGACATCAAGAACGGCCTTTCCACGCCGCCCCGTATCACGCCGCGCTTCATCGCCGAGATGATGATAAAGCCGCGCTGGTGTTTCGAGATGCTTCAGACCAAGAGGCACAGCTTTGGCAATATTGTCGGTCACGCCAAGGGCGTCGATAACCTCGTCTCCCTGTCCGAATGGACCAAAAAGCAGTTTGACCAGTCGCTCGACTGGTCGTCGGTCGAATGGATCAAGAAGCACTGGGATGGCAAGCTCATCCTCAAGGGGATCAACGACGTGGAGGATGCGCGGATCGCGGCTTCGCTCGGTGTCGATGCGATTGTCGTCTCCAATCATGGCGGACGTCAGCTTGATGGGGCGGTCGCCTCCTATGATATCCTCGGAGCGATTGTCGATGCCGTGGGCGATCAGGTCGAGGTGCATTTCGACAGCGGCATCCGCTCGGGTCAGGACGTGTTCAAGGCGCTTGCCATGGGCGCGAAAGGCACCTTCATTGGCCGGGCCTATATTTATGGTCTGGGCGCTCTCGGCAAGAAAGGCGTCACGAAAGCGCTTGAGATAATCCACACCGAACTCGATACGACGATGGGTCTTTGCGGCGAACGCGACATCAGCAAGATTGGTCGCCATAATCTGGTTCTCTGAAGAGACGGTTTGCGCTTTACGCCAGGATGCTAACGCTCCGGGCTTCGTTTGATCGGGTTGAGGAGCGATTGCAGGCCCGCCTCCCAATAAGGCGTAGACCCGCCATAGAGCGATGTCAGGAAATCGAGAAACACCCGGACCTTGGTCGGCAGATACTGGCGGCTCGGATAGATCGCATAGACGCCGACATTGCTGGTGCCGCGATAATGCGGAAGCACCAGCTTCAGCGAGCCTTTGGCGAGTTCCGGGCCGACATCCCAGGTCGAGCGGAAGGCAATGCCAAGCCCCGCCAGCACCGCTTCGCGCACGACCTCATTCGAATTCGTCCTGAGAGCTGCTTCGGGGCGGATATGGACCGGGCCATCGGCGCTCACAAGGTTCCATTGATCCTGGCTTGCCGGGGAAAGGCACTGATGGCTCGCAAGATCGGCGATGCTTTGTGGCGTGCCATTTGTTTCAAGATATTTCGGCGTCGCGCACAGAACCCGCGTGTTCGCCGCGAGCTTCTTTGCGACATGGCTCGAATCCTTTAGCTCCGCAATGCGGATTGCGACATCGAAGCCTTCCGCCACCAGATCGACGAAACTGTCGGAAAGATCGAGCGTGATCGTGATATCCGGGTTCTGACGCATGAGCCTGGCGAGATAGGGCGCGACATGCATGCGCCCGAATGTCGTCGGCGCCGTCACCTTGAGGCTGCCGCGTACGCTTTCCGAGCGACGGGAGACATAATTTTCCGCATCCTCGACACTCGACAGAATGGTGAGAACGCGCTCGTAAAACCCTTGCCCGACCTCTGTCACAGCGACCTGTCTTGTGGTGCGCTGGAGAAGCCGGACGCCAAGCCGGTCTTCAAGTTTCTGCATTCGCTTTGAGATGAGCGCCGGGGTAACGCCAAGTTCGCGCGCTGCCACCGACATGCTGCCGGTCGCAATCACGCGGGCAAAGATCTCGAAATCGTGAAAGGAAGCCATGGGGGCCTTGGGTCTGCTGGGGTTTTACGTTGATGACGCATAATACTCTAGCGGCAAATCGTCTGGCCTGTAAGCCGCGTGCAACCTGTTCACCAAAGGGACCGTGCGCTGAAAACGAACCTGAATCAAAGATTTTTAAAGTGGACAATTTTTTTTACCACTTGCACCGGATCTGCGTTATACTGAACCTGAAATCCGCTTTGCATCCTGCTATAAGTCTGACTGAAATTGAACATAGCGGACTGCAGCATCATTTTGCTAGAGTTTGGCATTTTGCAAGAGTTTGGCATTTGCGCGCGTGAGGAGAATACCATGGCTGAAATCGAGCTTTTGAAACCGAACCCTGCAATCCTGGCAAGACGCGGATCGATCATTTCTGCCCTTTCCGGTCTGGTGCCGCAAGATTGCCTGATCCACGATGAGCGCGAGCTTGTGCCCTTTGAGACCGATGCCTTCATAGCCTATCGCCGGGTGCCGCTCGCCGTTGTTCTGCCGGAGACCACGGAACAGGTTGCGGCCGTCATGAAATATTGCGCTGGCGAGGGCATCCCCGTTATCCCGCGCGGGGCGGGCACTTCGCTTGCAGGCGGCGCAATTCCGCAGGAGGATGCGGTTGTGATCGGTGTCAGCAAGATGCGCGCAATCCTGTCGGTCGATTACCAGAACCGCACCGCGCGGGTGCAGACCGGTGTCACCAATCTCGCCGTGTCGGATCATGTCGGACCGGAAGGCTTTTTCTATGCACCGGATCCCTCCTCGCAGCTTGCCTGCACCATCGCCGGCAATATCGGCATGAATTCCGGTGGCGCGCATTGCCTGAAATATGGCGTCACCACCAACAATCTGCTCGGTGTGAAGCTTGTCCTCATGGATGGCACGATTGTCGAGATCGGCGGCGAGGCGCTTGATGCGCCGGGCTACGATTTTCTCGGACTGATCTGCGGTTCCGAGGGGCAGCTTGGTATTGTCACCGAGGCAACGGTGCGCATTCTGCGCAAGGCGGAAGGCGCGCGCCCCGTGCTGTTCGGCTTTCATAATGGCTCCGTTGCAGGGGCCTGTGTCGCCGATATCATCGGCTCCGGCATTGTTCCGGTGGCGATCGAATATATGGACCGTGAAGCGATCCATATCTGCGAGGAATTTGCCCATGCCGGCTATCCGCTCGATGTCGAGGCACTATTGATCGTCGAAGTCGAGGGTTCGGAAGATGAAATGGACGCGATGCTGGAGCGGATCATCGCAATCGCCCGCAAGCACGATGTCGCAACTGTGCGCGAAAGCCAGTCGGCGATGGAAGCAGCCGCCATCTGGAAGGGCCGCAAATCAGCCTTTGGTGCGACCGGCCGGATTGCCGATTACATCTGCATGGATGGCACCGTGCCGCTATCCAAACTCGACTATGTCTTGAAGAAAACCGGTGAGATCATCGATCACTACGGTCTGCGCTGCGCCAATGTCTTCCACGCGGGCGACGGCAACATGCACCCACTGATCCTGCACAATTGCAACGATCCCGAGGAAAGCCGCAAGGCGCATATGGCGGGCGACGATATTCTGCGCCTCTGCGTTGATGTTGGTGGATGCCTGACCGGGGAACATGGCGTCGGCATCGAAAAACGCGACCTGATGCTGCATCAGTTCAACCAGACCGATCTTGATCAACAGATGGCCGTGCGCGCGGTCTTCGACCCCGATTGGCTGATGAATCCGGCAAAGGTGTTTCCGCTCCATGCGCGCGGCAAGAAATCTGAAAAGGCGGCAGCATGACCCTTTACGCCCCGAAAACGGAAGAAGAAGCGGCCCGCGCCGTTGTCGAGGCGCGGACGAAGGGAATCCCGTTGCGCATCGTCGGCGGCAGCACGCGGCAAACGATCGGCCGCGCTATAAACACCGAGGCAACGCTTTCAACGGCGAACCTTTCCGGCATCACGCTATACGAGCCGATGGAGATGGTGATCTCGGCGCGCGCGGGTACGCCGCTTTCCGAAGTCGAGGGCGCACTGGATAAGAACAATCAGATGTTCACCTTCGAGCCGATGGATCACCGCACGCTCCTCGGCACCATGGGTGAGCCGACCATTGGCGCGGTTGCGGCTGCGAATATCTCCGGCCCGCGCCGTATTTTCGGCGGAGCCGCCCGTGACAGCCTGATCGGCGTGCGCTTCGTCAACGGCAAAGGCGATATCGTCAAAAGCGGCGGGCGCGTCATGAAAAACGTCACGGGTCTCGATCTCGTGAAATTGCAGGCGGGCGCCTGGGGCACGCTCGGTCTTTTGACCGAGGTGACCTTCAAGCTTCTGCCAAAACCGGAGCGGGTGGCAACGCTCGTCCTCGCCGGTCTTTCGGACGAGACGGCGATCAAAGCGCTTTGCGCGGCAGCGGGCTCGCCCTTCGAGCCGACCGGCCTTGCTCATTTGCCCAAAGGTATCGGGGAAGACGAAGCGCGCACGCTCATCCGCATTGAAGGACTGTCCGCGCAGGTTGATTACCGCATCGCCGAATTGCAGAAGGCGCTTGCCCGTTTCGGCGAGACGCAGCTGATTGAAGGCACGGCGCATGACACGCTCTGGCGAGATATCCGCGATGTCCGCTTCCTCGCCGAACCTCGCAACAAGGCGGTATGGAAATTGTCCGTCCGCCCGACATCGGCCCCGAACACGGTCGAAGTCATCAAACAGGCCGTTGGCTGCACCTTTTATTTCGATTGGAGCGGCGGTCTCATCTGGCTTGCCGTTGACGAGATGGATGATGCGGGCGAGGAGACCATCCGCAACGCCGTCCACGCCGCCGATGGCCATGCGACCCTGATCCGTGGCTCGGAAGAACTGCGCAGCCGGATCGCGGTGTTCGAACCACAACCGGCTCCGCTTGCCGTCGTCTCGGACGGCATCAAGAAGGGTTTTGATCCAGATCGGGTCTTGAATCCCGGCCTTATGGCCCGTGGCGTTTAGCAGGCGTTTAGGAGACCTCAAGGAGGCTGGCATATGCAAACCAATTTCACCCCTGATCAACTCAAGGACAGCCATGTTGCGCATTCGGAGAAAATCCTGCGCACCTGTGTCCATTGTGGTTTCTGTACGGCGACCTGCCCGACCTATGTAACTCTCGGCGATGAACTCGACAGCCCGCGCGGGCGCATCTATCTCATCAAGGACATGCTGGAAAACGACCGTCCCGCCGATGCGAAGACGGTGAAACATATCGACCGTTGCCTTTCGTGCCTGTCATGCATGACGACCTGCCCGTCGGGCGTGCATTACATGCACCTCGTCGATCATGCCCGCGCTCATATCGAGAAGACTTATCGCCGCCCGCTGATGGATCGCCTGATCCGCACCATCCTTGCTGCGGTGCTGCCATATCCGGCGCGGTTTCGTCTGGCAACCCGTTTGGCCGGACTTGGCAAGCCCTTTGCCGGTCTCCTCAAGTCGATTCCGCCCTTTGCACGCTTCGGCGCAATGCTGGATCTTGCGCCGTCGAGCCTGCCGGCGCGGACCGAAGCAATGGGACCGAAGGTCTATCCCGCCGTGGCCGACCGTCGCGGCCGTGTTGCCATTCTCACTGGCTGCGCCCAGCCCGTGTTGCAGCCGGGCATCAACGAGGCGACGATTGCCCTTCTGGGCAGGCTCGGGATCGAGATCGTCCTTCCCAAGGGTGAAGGTTGCTGCGGCGCGCTCGTCCACCATATGGGCCGCGAGGAGGCAGCCCTCGACGCCGCGCGCAAGAATGTCGATGCCTGGATACGCGAAATCGAAGGCGCCGGGCTTGATGCCATCATCATCACCGCGTCCGGTTGCGGCACCACCGTCAAGGATTATGGCCATATGCTGCGGGAAGATCCGGCCTATGCGGCGAAGGCCGAAAAAATCGTTTCGCTGACCAGGGACATTACCGAATATCTGGCCACAATCGACCTGCCGGAGCCATCCTTCATGCCGGGCATCAAGCTTGCCTATCATTCCGCCTGTTCGATGCAGCATGGCCAGAAGATCACCATGCAACCGAAAAATCTTTTGAAGGCGGCGGGTTTCCGTGTCGCGGATGTGCCGGAAGGCCATCTCTGCTGCGGCTCTGCCGGGACATACAACATCATGCAGCCGGAAATTGCCGGCAAATTGCGCGACCGCAAGGTGCGCAATATCAAGAGTACCAGGCCCGACGCGATCGCGACCGGCAATATCGGCTGCATCACCCAGATCGCAAAAGGTATGAGCGACGATGGCGCGGCCATCCCGATCCTGCACACGGTCGAACTTCTGAACTGGGTCTATGGTGGCGCTGTGCCGCCGGTTCTGACCGGAAGCGGTCTCGACCGCAAAAAGACCGTGTTCGCGACTGCCGCCGAATGAGGCGGTCACAAAAAACGCCCGGTTGAACGGGCGGCTTTGCTGTTTCTACTACAGCCCGGAGCATAATCGGACCGGGGTGAAGCGAGGATCGGCAAGATCATGCGGCGTCAATAAAGCTGTGAGAGCGCCGATCGGATCCAACCGGATCGAAAGGCGCTCTAAGGTGATCTTGTGGTCAGATGACGATGACCTTGGTGCCGACGCCGACGCGGGTGTAAAGGTCCTCAACGTCTTCATTGCGCATTCTGATACAACCGGAGGAGACTGCCTGACCGATCGACCATGGCGCATTCGTGCCATGGATGCGGTAAAGCGTCGAACCGAGATAGAGCGACCGCGCACCGAGTGGGTTTTCCGGGCCGCCTTCCATGAAGGTTGGCAGAATACGGCCTTTCGCGCGCTCGCGGGCGATCATTGCAGCCGGTGGCCGCCAGGATGGCCATTCCGCCTTGCGCGTCACCTTGTGGGTTCCCGCCCATTCGAAGCCGGGCTTGCCGACGCCAACGCCATAGCGCCGCGCTTCGCCATTCGCAAGAACCAGATAGAGATACCGATTGTTGGTGTCGATCACGATGGTACCGGGCGCTTGTGACGTATTGTATTCCACAATCTGCGGCAGGAATTGCGGCGGCAGGCTTCGGCGCGCCGGAGCTTCGCTTGCAGCGCGAATCTGCTGCTGGGCTGGTGCATTGAGTGCAAGGGCGCTCTGGACAGATCGCTTCTTGGTGGCAGGCGGCGCCAAGCGCTCAGTACGTTCTGCGGCTCGCCGTGGCGCAGCCGGTGTGTAAGACCGGCTGGAGCGCACGACGACGCGGGCGCGTTGCGGTGTCGAAAGTTGCAATTGCCACGGCTCGGTCAGGTCCGGACTCAGAACAACCGGCGGTCTCTCGACATAACGGCTTTGGGCTTGCGCCGAGGCAATGACGATAAAACTGCTCGTTACGGCCATTCCAAGGCCGATAAGACCTGAGCCTATGCGACCAGATAGACGGTTTCGAATTTTCAACATGAGCGTACTCTCTACTTGGCGTCCATATTTCAGACGCGCCAGTGCGCGCGTCCGTCTCAGGCCAAAGTAGGCGAAACCTTGTCGAAAGGTGTAAACAGACGACCGCCTCAACGTTTTGTGAGCCGGAAATCAATAGTTAAGGTTAAAAGCTCGTTTGTTAGATTGGTTAAAACAAACTTAGGACGACGGCATCCTTGCAATGCAGTCGTCAATGACCGCAGGCAGCAAACCGGCCACGTCGCCTTTTTTCATGCCGGCCTTGATGCGGGGATCATAAAGGGCGTTCATCAGCACCTGATCGTGCATGGTGAAGGAGGCCTTGGTCGTCTTCGTGTTGAAGATGCTGTATTCGGGTGTTCCGTTATCGGAAATCGGTCCAAGCCCCTGGAGAACTTCCTCGATCAGACATCGGTTGAAAATCGCGTCGCTTCGGTCTGACAGGAGCGCCACCTCGGTGTGCTCTATGCCGTTGGCGTTCACGCGCATATAGGAAAAGCAGGTGCCACGCACAGGAACATTCGTTCGGCCGTACATTTTCTGGACCACGCCACGATATTGATCTCGGTCCACGATATGGATCTTGAAATTGGCCTCTTCCGTGCTGTTGGCAAGGGCGGCGTCAAGACCGTTGATCTTGCGCGAAAGTTGCTTGAGGAAGGATTTAACCTCACCACTGCGCTGTTTTTTCGCGTGGTTGATGATGGCAAAACGGACCGGAACGGTGTATTTTTTAACCATCTTGCTTTCGGGCCGCCGACTGCCGAACTCCGATGTGAAAATCGTATTGAGAAAATCCTTGGTGACCATTTTTCGGTCAACGCCGCTGTGATTGGCTGGATCATCCGCCAGCGCGCCTGTGGCCTGAGAAAACGCGAAAAGGCCGACAACGAAAAGGCAGACAGTGAAAAGGAAAGCGGCACGTCGCCAACGACGTTCAACTGAAAAGCCAGAAGCGATGTTGGTCAGTCTTGCCGGCCCGTCATCTTTCAAAGGCTTCATCCTCAATCTATCAGTCCAAGGTTTCTTCCCGCAGTTTAAGTCTGGAAAAAACCCTTATCCAGCACACAAAAAAGCGCGGAAGCCGGGATTTTTGACTATTCATAACCCTCTCACACAAATGTGAGCGAATCAACAAGACCCACCCGCAAAAATGGATTTTCCCGGACAGAGGATGATTTCTTTTATCGTCGGTTAATCTCGATTTAAGAGTTCGATGAGAATTTTACGTATCTCAGGAAATGGTGGGTGCATATGTCCAGGAATGCAAAGATTTACCGCTTTGAAGTAATGAAACAACCAGGCGAGGCGTCGACTGGCGATCATAATCCACCAACCAATGTCATGTTCGAGAAGGTGATGCATGAACTCGCTGCCCTGCGCCAGCAACTCGCACGCGGCAATATCGGCGTGCTGGATCAGGAAGCGGTCGCGCCTGCCAAAAATGTTGAGAAAAAGGCCGTCCCGAAATCGGTCGAGAGTGATGACGAAGTTCAGGATCTTCGCAAGGAACTAAACAAGATCTATGAGGCGATTGCCGAAACCAAACGCGAAATCGCGACGATTTCTTCAATCGGGTTCGATACCACTTCCGGTCGCCCCGTCGATGAGCTTGACGCGGTTGTGAAAGGTACCGAAGTCGCAACCAACCAGATCCTGACAGCGATCGAGAATGTCGAGCGCGACGCCACCACTCTCGCAAATTCACTGGCGGGCGATGAAGGTCTGATCGCTTCGAATATTCAGGAACAGATCGTCTCGATTTACGAGGCCTGCAACTTTCAGGACATTACCGGCCAGCGCATCGCAAAAGTGGTGCAGGTTTTGAAGTTCGTCTCCGAGCGCACGGACAAGATGATCAGCATCTGGGGCGGCATCGAGAGCTTTGATGAGGTCGATGTCGATGCCGCGATCGGCCGCATCGGCGATGCGAAACTGCTCAACGGCCCGGCGCTTGAAACCGATGTCGCTGTCGCCTCGCAGGATGATATCGACGCACTCTTCGATTGATTGCCGTCTCCCGTCATCAAAGGTGACAAGAAGACCGCTTTTGTCTAAACGGTTTCAGGCGTCCGGATGGGGCGCCTGAGGCTTTTTGGGGACGATCATGACGATCTTGGCGGATCTGCCGCGCTGCGGCTGGCCGGGTGCGGACACCGACTATCTGCGTTATCACGACGAGGAATGGGGCCACCCGGTTGTCGATGATCGGCGGCTTTTTGAGAAAATCTGCCTTGAAGGGTTCCAGTCGGGCCTTTCCTGGATCACGATCTTGCGCAAGCGCGAGAATTTTCGCGCCGCCTTTGCCGGCTTCGAGATTGCGAAAGTGGCCGCTTTCGATGCCGACGATACGGAGCGCCTTGTTGGCGATGCCGGGATCATCCGCCATCGCGGCAAGATCGTATCCACAATCAACAATGCCCGGCGCGCGCTCGATCTTCAGGCGGAATTTGGCTCGCTTGCGGCCTATTTCTGGCAATTCGAGCCCCCCTCATCCGAGCGCCCGGCCTCAATCACGTCATCGACAATCCCGGCGCAGACACCAGCCTCCACAGCGCTTTCGAAAGATCTGAAGAAGCGTGGCTGGACTTTTGTCGGGCCGACGACCTGCTATGCCTTCATGCAGGCAATGGGCATGGTGAATGATCATGTGGACGGCTGTTTCTGTCGCCCGCTCATCGATGAAAAGCGCTCGGCGCTTGCCCGCCCGACACGCGCATGAGCCGCCGACTTGAATGCTTGCCGCTTTCGGCCTGATGGGCTAGGAAGGCCGCAATCATAAAAGGGGCTTCCGCCCGCTCAGGAAATCCATGTCCGACAAGAAAAACCAGCCGAAAAAGCCGAAAGCGCGCTTGCCGCGCGGATTTGCTGATCGTTCCGCCGACGATATCCGCGCGACCGACCGGATGATCGCGAGAATTCGCGAAGTCTATGAGCGCTATGGGTTCGACCCGGTGGAAACGCCGATGTTCGAATATACCGATTGTCTCGGTAAATTCCTGCCGGATACCGACCGGCCGAATGCCGGTGTTTTCTCGGTTGCCGACGATGACGAGCAGTGGATGAGCCTGCGCTATGATCTGACCGCGCCGCTCGCGCGCCATGTGGCCGAGAACATCAATGAAGTGAACCTGCCGTTGCGCACCTATCGGCAGGGCTGGGTGTTCCGCAATGAAAAGCCGGGCCCCGGCCGCTTCCGCCAGTTCATGCAGTTCGATGCTGATACCGTCGGCGCGCCCGGCGTGCAGGCAGACGCCGAAATGTGCATGATGATGGCCGACACGCTGGAAGCGCTCGGCATCGCGCGCGGCGACTATGTGATCCGGGTCAACAACCGCAAAGTGCTGGATGGCGTGATGGAGGCGATTGGTCTTGGCGGTGATGAGAATGCTGAACGGCGGCTCTTGGTGCTGCGCGCCATCGACAAGCTGGACCGGCTGGGGATCGAGGGCGTGCGCCAATTGCTGGGCGAAGGCCGCAAGGACGAGAGCGGGGATTTTACCAGGGGCGCGGGGTTGGGTGATAGCGCTGTAGAAACCGTCCTGATGGGTGTAGGCGTTGTAGCAGACGATAGTGACACCTATCCGGCATCACAATCCTACGCAGACGGTAAGGGCGAACTGTTTAAAATTGAGGAAATGGTCGTTGCCTGCGGTTACAGCAGCGACCGCATCCGCATCGATCCCTCCGTCGTCCGTGGCCTCGAATATTACACCGGCCCCGTCTACGAAGCCGAGCTCCTGTTCGATGTCACCAATGAAAAAGGCGAGAAGGTGCAGTTCGGCTCGGTCGGCGGTGGCGGGCGCTATGATGGCTTGATCAAGCGCTTTACCGGGCGCGATGTACCGGCGACCGGCTTTTCCATCGGCGTCTCGCGCCTCATGACCGCACTCAAGAATCTCGGAAAATTGAATGAACAGGACACCCTTGCCCCGGTCCTCGTCACGGTCATGGACGGCGAGACCGAGGCGCTCGGAGCTTATCAGAAAATGGTGCAGGATCTGCGCAAGGCCGGTATTCGCGCCGAGATCTATCAGGGCAACTGGAAGAAATTCGGCAACCAGCTCAAATATGCCGACCGGCGGGGAATGCCGATTGCGATCATCGAGGGCGCAGACGAGCGCGCCCGTGGCGTTCTGCAGATCAAGGATCTGATCGAGGGCCGAAAACAGGCCGAAGCGATTTCGTCAAACGAGGAATGGCGCGAAACCCGCCCCGGTCAATATGAGATCGACAAGAACAATCTTGTTGACGAGGTGAAGAAATTGCTGGCCGATCAGGCGAAAGCGGGCGCATGACGGCAACGCTTGACGAGCTTTTCGAGGCGGCAGGCTGCGTGCGGATCGAAACGCCGATCCTGCATCCGGCGGAACCGTTTCTGAATGCTGCCGGTGAAGCCTTCCGCAAGAGCCTGTTTGTCACGAGCCGCGCCGATGGCGAAACCCTGTGCCTCAGGCCTGATTTCACGATCCCCGTCTGCCTCGCCCACAAAGGTGGCCCGGCGCGCTATCATTATAGTGGCACGGTCTTTCGCCAGTCGATGCGGCCCGGCGACAGCGGTCATCAGGAACGCGAACAGGTCGGCGTCGAGGCGTTCGGCGAGGCCGATTGGGTCAAGGCCGATACCGACATGGTTCTGCTCGCACTTGCCGCCGTGCGCGCCCTTTCCGATGTCGAGCCGGTTGTGCTGATCGGCGATCCGGCCTTTTTCGATGCCCTGGTGCAACCCGTCGGCCTGCCGAAAATCTGGCGTGAGCGGCTCACGCGGGCCTTTGGCAATGCCGATCTCATCAACACCATGTTGCAGCGCATGGTAACCCCGCCCAATCCGGGCGAGACAGCCTTCGCGAACGCAGACGCCGAAAAGCTCACGCACGAAGTGGCAGCGATGATGGCAAGTCACGCGATCTCGCCGACCGCAGGCCGAACGCCGGAGGAAATCGTCCGTCGCTTTATCAAGAAACGCGACGATCAGATCACGGTTTCCAATCAAGTTGCTGAAATCTGCCAGCTCTTTCTTGCGCTCGAATGTGCGGGTTCCCGCGCAGGCGCGACGATGGCCCGCTTCGGGACGCAGCATGGCATTGATTTTTCGCCCGCGATCGAGCGGTATGATGCGCGCCTCGCCGGGCTTCAGGATGAGGAGGCAGAGCTTGTCTTCGCCGCAAGCTTCGGGCGCAGCCTTGAATATTATACCGGCTTTGTCTTTGAAATTCACGATGCCCGCAACCGCGCGGCAGGACCGGTCGCGGGCGGCGGGCGCTATGACGGGCTGAGCGAGCTTCTCGGCGGCGCATCGCTTCCGGCTGTCGGCTTCTCCATCTGGCTGGACCGCATGACGAGGAAGGCGAGGGGATGAGCGGAAAACTTGTGATCGCCATCCCGTCAAAGGGCAGGCTGAAGGAGCAGAGCGAGGAGATTCTCGCGGCGGCCGGTTTTCAGGTCACATCGCCCTTCGGTGAGCGCAGTTACCGCGGCGAAATCGCGGGTAGGCCAGACATCGAAGTTGCTTTTCTGTCGGCGTCCGAGATTGCCCGCGAACTCGCCCGCGGCGCTGTCCATCTCGGCGTGACCGGCGAGGACCTTGTAAAGGAAAATATTCCGCAATTCGATCGTCTCACCTGTCAAATTCAGCCGCTCGGTTTTGGCCATGCGGATGTCGTGGTGGCGGTGCCGGAAAGCTGGATCGATGTTGCCTCAATGGAAGATCTTGATGATGTAGCCGCGGGTTTCCGGGTTCGGCATGGTCGACGCCTGCGCATCGCCACGAAATACTGGAACCTGACGCAGCGGTTCTTCGCCGGGCATGGTATTGCGGTCTACCGCATTGTGGATAGTCTTGGCGCAACCGAGGGCGCACCTGCAGCGGGACTTGCCGACGCGATTGTCGATATCACGTCGACCGGCTCCACATTGCGGGCGAATTATCTGAAAACACTTGATGACGGCACGATCCTGCGTTCGCAGGCCAACCTGTTTTCGTCGCGCCAGGCGGATTGGTCTCATGCCGCCTCTGCCGCGGCAAAAGACCTTGTCGCCGCCTTGGCGGGCTCGCTGCGGGCGACATCCAGCGATCCGAATGCGCTGCGTGCCGCAAGCGATGCAGAGAGTCGCTTTAGCGCGAGCCTTGATGGCGATCAGGGAATTCAGCGCTAACGTCCGATTCCCGATTACGTGGTGCGAAAGCTCTAGAGATTGCCACAGATGCAACAAAGTGACCTTTTGGTCACTCTAGCTTTGGTCGCTTCCCTATTTTATGGTTTTAAAAATGGGAAGAGGCCGTCTCGGGGGAAACGGCCTCTGTAAGTCCAGCGGGCAAGTTCGGGGGAAGCTGCTGAACTTGCATGTCATTTTGCATATCTGTGCAGCTTTTACGTTGCTAATTCTACTTAGCGCACATTTTTTTATGCATTTTTTCGTGAAAAAATTGCAGAACAAAATCTAGATTATATTGGCAATCTGGATGGCGATATACGCCATCAGCAGCAGCACGATGGACTGTTTTTCTAAGCTCTTATTGTAACCGTGCAGAAATGCGGTGAACAGGATCACGGCATAAAATGTGATTCCGGTAAGATGTTGGGAAAGCGATCCGTCTGATTGAAGCTGCAGGATGTCGGCCAATCGTTCGAAATCGGGCGATGGTTTGATAACGATCTGCTGAGGCAGGTTTGGAATGAGTATTCTGTAAAACCCATAAAAAGCCTGCGGCAGAACCCATATCCCGGCTATGAAAAGCGCAATGCCGCTCACGCAGTCACCAATGAAGATGCAAAGGCGCGTCAGCGTGCTGGCGTCGCGCCGGTCAGACCAGTGCAGTAAATAACCGGTCTTTTGCGTCAAGATCTGGAAAAACACCATGATCGCCGTCGAACTTATGGCAAGCACCCCGAGTCGCCCACTAGTTTTGAGCGTGAAGAAGCTGTCTTTAGGATATCCCTCATAAAGCGCCTGCCATAATGCGGGCACACTCACGAAGACGGCAATGAGGCTGACAAGAAGGGTGGCGGCATGAAGCTGGATGCCGGGCTTCTGCCCGCGGCTGACGCGCCAGAAAATCAGAAGAAAAGCAAGACCGAGCGGGATGGCGAGTGCATGCATGGCAAAATCCGTTGAAAATCGGGTGGTCGTCTTTGTTGCCGTAGATTACGCCGGAGGCAAGGGCGAAGTGACGCGAAAGGCGCGATCGTGCGTGGTCAAGAAAAAGGGGCACCGAAGCGCCCCTTGATCGTTTTGCGTTTATCGAAGCCGAAGCTTACATCATGCCGCCCATACCGCCCATATCAGGCATTGATGGGCCAGCAGATGCTTCTTTTGGCGCTTCCGCGATCATGGCTTCTGTGGTGATCAGGAGCGATGCGATGGAGGCTGCGTCCTGAAGCGCTGAGCGCACGACTTTCATCGGATCCACGATGCCCATTTCGATCATGTCGCCGAACTCGCCGGTCTGTGCATTGTAGCCGAAAGTGGCTG
The DNA here is from genome assembly GCA_013911885.1 of Hyphomicrobiales bacterium. GTDB lineage: Bacteria > Pseudomonadota > Alphaproteobacteria > Rhizobiales > JACESI01 > JACESI01. Next base: position 144,799 of record JACESI010000003.1, read on the forward strand.
ACTTGCTCTCGGAGATTTTACCAACAACGATCGAGCCTTCATCGCCCGCATTCTCCGCAATCTGGCGGATAGGCGACTGAAGCGCGCGACGGATGATGTTGACGCCTGCATCCTGATCAGCGTTGGCGCCTTTCGACTTGATGTTGAGTGACGCACGCAGAAGAGCGACGCCGCCGCCGGGAACGATGCCTTCTTCGACAGCCGCACGGGTTGCGTTGAGCGCATCATCGACGCGGTCTTTTTTCTCTTTCACTTCAACTTCGGTCGAACCGCCAACGCGCAGAACGGCAACGCCGCCGGCAAGTTTTGCAAGACGCTCCTGAAGTTTTTCACGATCGTAATCCGATGTGGTTTCTTCGATCTGCGCCTTGATCTGGGCAACGCGGCCTTCGATGTCGGTTTTGGTTCCTGCACCGTCGATGATGGTTGTGTTCTCTTTCGAGATCGAAACCTTCTTCGCCGTGCCGAGCATATCGAGTGTGACGGATTCGAGTTTGATGCCGACTTCTTCGGAGATGACGGTACCGCCGGTCAGAATGGCGATGTCTTCGAGCATTGCCTTGCGGCGATCGCCGAAGCCTGGCGCCTTGACGGCTGCAACCTTGAGGCCGCCCCGCAGTTTGTTGACAACCAGGGTCGCCAGCGCTTCGCCTTCCACATCTTCCGAGATGATGAGAAGCGGACGCGAGGACTGTACGACAGCTTCGAGGATCGGCAGGATCGACTGCAGGTTCGATAGTTTCTTCTCGTGCAGAAGAATATAGGGATCATCGAGATTGCAGAGCATTTTCTCGGAATTGGTCACGAAATAAGGCGAAAGATAGCCGCGGTCGAACTGCATGCCTTCAACCACTTCGAGCTCGCTTTCGAGGGATTTTGCTTCCTCGACGGTGATCACACCTTCGTTGCCGACTTTCTGCATTGCGTGGGCGATGTCTTCGCCGATCTGTGTGTCGCCATTGGCAGAGATCGTGCCGACCTGTGCGACTTCCGCCGATGTCGTGATCGGTTTCGCGGTTGCGGCAAGTTCCTTGACGACTTCAAGAACGGCCATGTCGACGCCGCGCTTCAGATCCATCGGGTTCATGCCGGCAGCAACAGCCTTGACGCCTTCCTTGACGATCGCTTGAGCGAGAACTGTCGCCGTTGTGGTGCCATCACCGGCTTTATCATTGGTTTTCGAGGCCACTTCGCGCACCATCTGGGCACCCATGTTCTCGAACTTGTCTTCGAGTTCGATCTCTTTTGCGACCGAAACACCGTCTTTAGTGATGCGTGGGGCACCGAAGGATTTTTCGATCACGACGTTGCGGCCTTTGGGACCGAGCGTGACTTTGACGGCGTTTGCGAGAATGTCGACGCCTTTAAGCATCTTGTTACGCGCTTCTGAGCCGAATTTGACTTCTTTTGCAGCCATTGTGAGCTACTCCAATTCTTTGTTTAAAGCTGAAATGTACAGAGATGTGAGGCGGTTCAGCCTTCGATCACGCCCATGATGTCGCTTTCTTTCATGATCAACAGATCTTCGCCGTCGATCTTGACTTCTGTTCCGGACCATTTGCCGAAAAGGATGCGGTCGCCAGCTTTCACTTCCATCGGGATGATTTCATTGTCATCGCCACGCGCGCCGGTTCCGACAGCCACAACCTGACCTTCCATCGGCTTTTCCTTGGCTGTGTCGGGAATGATGATGCCACCTTTTGTCTTCTCTTCAGAATCGACGCGGCGAACAACCACACGATCGTGTAGGGGACGAAACTTCATGTTCGTTTTTCCTCTTTTTGGATACGGGCCTGCCTCTGATCGGCAGGCAGACTGCTAATTTAGCACTCACTATTGAGGAGTGCTAACACGGCTTGGAGATAGTCATTCGTATCCGCGTTGTCAAGCATGAGATGGATTGATTGAGGACGGGGGCAAAGGCCAGTGGGATCGGCGTTAATCGCCGCGTCCGCGCTCGCCCGATGATAGAGGCTCAGGTCCTATTCGGCAAGCCTTGAATCCCAGAACAGTTTTTTACGGTAAATCGTTGACGGGCTGATCTGAAGCGCCGCCGCAGCACGGGAAATGTTCCCATTGCATAGCGAAAGGGCGGATTCGATGATGTCGCGTTCCTGTTCCCAGAACGGCACGATCATTAGGTCGCTTTCGCCTGCTGTTCCTGCCCTGGCCAAGGTGCGACCGCTCGGGCGGCTATGCTGGAGGAGGCTGCGCACCCGCGCACCAAGGGCTGCGGCGCTTGCCGGAATCGGGAAGAAATCGCTTGCACCTGCCCGCATTGCCTTGACGGCGGCAGACAGTGAAGGCCGGTGCGACAGGAGTATCACCGGGGCCGTAAACCGCGCTCGCAGGCTCGCCAGCGCATCATCGCCGGATAAAGAGCGTGTATCGGCGATGATCACCAGCGGATCATCGCCCTGTAGCGCAGCGTTAATCGAAGCAAAGGATCGAACGGCAAGACCGGTTTCCTCGCGAAGCATGATCGAGAACCCGGAAGAAGGATCGAAGGTTCTGTCAATGATCGAAAGAAAAGGCGCACTCTTGGAATCGTTAAAAGCCACGGATGGTCGCACTCATTGTTAGGTGCAGGCGGTTTTACTCTCGACTAAAGGACGCCCGACAGAAGGTCGATTTCCATTCCATAATCGGCGAACATGGTAAATAAAACGTTGTTGAACCAGCTTTTTCCGGCGGCGGAATCTGTGTCTGAAGGCAGGGAAGTGTTCTTAGCCGACTTTGCGTGGTGGCTCTGCGGCAATTGTCGCGCCAAGTATGGCATCGGGCTTGACTTCGCGCGGCGCGGCAAAAAGGAAACCCTGGCCATATTTCACATCGAACTCCAGCAATTCGATCACCTGACCTTCGGTTTCGATGTGATCGACGATCATTTCGATCCCGTTGCGGGCGAGGAATCGCGGCATATCCTGGGCGTGAATATCGTTTCCGCCAGTCTTGCGCGCCTCCAGCAGCACCGTGGCTGAGGTCTTGATATAGTGAAAACCGAGATCGACGAGCCTGGGATAATCGATGGCAAGGCGGGTGACATTGTCCATCGCGAATTTGAAACCAAGTTCTTTGAGCGCGCGCAGACTTTCATCCTCGATATCCCCGAATGCTTCAACAGTATTCTGGTTGAATTCGAAAATGAGATGTTCTGCAAGGTCCCTTTTTGCCTTGAGAAGCATCTTGAAATCATTGAAAAACCGTGTGTCTGCGAGGCTGGTTGCGGAAATATTGCATACGATCACCGCATCCGCCTTGCGCGCCATCAGCCGCTGCAGCACCTGGACCGCTCGGATCAGAAGCATTTTGTCCAGGATCGGCATCGCGCCTGCATGTTCTGCCGAACGCAGATATTGGGCGGGACGGATAAGTGCGCCATCCGAATCGCGGATCCGGCTTAGTGCCTCATAGAATTTCGGCTTGCGCTGCGGCAAAGTGACGATCGGTTGCAGGAAAAGGTCGACCCGGTTCTTGTCCACTGCGGCGCGCACCGCCTGCATCATCGACGAATCGGCCGGAATATCGGTATGCCTTCTGCTTTGTACCGGCGGCAAGGGGTGCTTTGAAACGCCCGGGCCAGATGCGGGGCCAGATCCGAAAGAAGAGCTATGCGCGGGATATTCCGTTTCGGAAGTGGACGCTTCGCCGCGACCCTCGGCGATCGCCTCCGCCCAGCTCATGTCTTTCTCCTCGGCATTTGGCTTCGATGATGGCTCCCGTTCCTGACCGGCTGACGAGCTGGGAAGGGGTTGATCAGCCCGTGCGCCAGTGAGGCTGTTCTGGCCATCAGTGACATCGCGCGTCGCTTCTTCAAGTTCGGTGATGCGATATTCCGAATCAGCGGAATTCTCCGCAAGCTGCTTGATCAGAGTACCGATCACCTCAAGCTCCCGGGCGAGCGGTTCGACCTCGCCCTGGACCGCGGTTTTCAAAGCCTTGCGCATGCCCTTCATCTCGTTCGAAAGCCGCTCCACTCCATTACCATTCATGGCTTCGCTCAAGGTCAGATCATTGATTCTCTGGTGCAGATTCTTGAAGGTCTGGGCGGCTGTGACCATGACAAAGCCCATGAACTGGAACGTCACTGCGCCAAGTGCTGCGAGGGCTGCAAATGTCAAAGGCATGCCGAAGCTCGCCCAGACCACAAAGCCGAGCGACAGGGAAGCCACGATCATAGAACCCAGAATAAAGATGCTTTTACCAAGGTTGAGCGGGCTATTGTTCGACCCCGACTTATCCAATCGCCTGTTTCCTCAAGCCGAATCACGCCTGTATTGCGACATATTTCATAACGGCGAACAAGTGAAACACCCCGCTTTCACCGGGTTGTCCCTATCAATCGGAAACTTCATCTGTTAGAGCGGTGCCGTCTGTCGCTCGCCCCGGGAGTTCTCTCAAAATGTCGCTACCCCTCACACCGCAACTTGCCGGGCTCAGAGATTTTGCCGAACGTTACGATCTCATTCTGTGTGATATCTGGGGTGTGATCCACAATGGTGTTTCGGTGTTCCCCGAAACGCTTGCCGCATTGGCTAGCTTCCGCGACGGCGGAAAGCGCCGGGTGATTCTGGTGACGAATGCGCCTCGCCCCGATTGGTGGGTCAAGAAACAGCTTGATGATCTGGGCGTGCCCGCGATGGTCTATGATGCGATTGTCACCTCCGGCGATGTAACCCGCATGGCGATCATCGCGCGTGCCGGCGAGGGCGCCGATCAGGTCTTCGCCCTCGGGCCGGAAAAGGACCGCAATTTCTATGATGGCCTTCCAATCCGCCTTGTCTCTCCCGCGCAGGCCGATCTCGTCTGTGTAACCGGACTTCTCGACGATGAAGCGGAAACGCCTGAAGATTATGGCGCTATGTTAGAAGGTTTTCTGGCCCGCGATCTCCCGATGATCTGCGCCAACCCCGATATCGTGGTCGAACGCGGTCATAAGCTGGTCTATTGCGGTGGTGCGCTTGCGCAGAAATATCGGGAAATGGGTGGAAAGGCACACCTGTTTGGCAAACCGCACGCGCCGATTTATGCACGTGCTGCCGAAGTGGGAGCCGTCCTCTGCGCTTCAGCGCCGGATCGCGCCCGCGTGCTCGCCATTGGCGATGGTGTTGCGACCGATATCAAAGGCGCGAATGATGCGGATCTTGACTGCCTGTTTATAACCGGCGGAATTCACAGCGCCGAGGCGGGGCCGCTCGCCGTGCCGACGCCCGAGCGGGTCGGGGCGTTTCTCGCTGAGAAAGGCCAGAAAGCCGAGGCCTTCATGCTCCGGCTGCAATGGTAGTTTCGACCTGCCCCGCTTGTTCAGTTGAACATCGCGTCAATATCATTCTGCTTGACGCCTTTTCCCGCAAGGGCCGGGCCGTTTAGAAGTTCACCGATCACATCCTGCGGATCTTCCTTTTCGATGATTTCTTTTTTCGCCCTGCGCTCGAGATCAAGTGTCAGAATGATCGTTCCGATTTGAGATTCGATCATGTCGAGGGTACGCACGACCTTGGCAATGCGTTGGCCGGTGATGTCCTGGAAGGAGCAGGCTTCGAAAATTTCGATAACGTTGTTGTTGATCATTTCGACATAGGCGTCGAGATCGCTCGGATCGCCGGCCATGATTGTTTCGGCTGCTTCCATGATCCGGTTGGTCGCGCTCTCTGTCGCTTCCACGACCGCGTCGAGCTCGCGCCCGGCTTCCGGAATTTTTTCATCATGCATCTCGGAAGCACGGAAGTCTGCAAGGTCGCGCTTGGTATCGGTGATCTGCTTGGAAATTCTGCTGAGGCCGTTATAGGTCCGCTCGTCACTGCCATCGAGGAGGATCAGCATCGTATCGGTAAGCAACTCCGCAAGACGCACGACAGTATGAAGATCTATCGTGTCGCGGTCATGGCGCTTCAGGAACTGCTGAACACGGGTAATGTCGAGTTTGGTAACCATAGTCCTGGCGCCCCCAATAAGTGCGCACACGCCTTCGTTTTGAGCGGGTACCGGCAGAACCGGTACGCGCGCTCAACCAACATGTGCTTGAATCAATCGTTATTCGCCGAAGACTGCTTCGATCTTGCCTTTGAGCGTCTGTGCGTTGAAAGGCTTCACGATATAGTTGTTTACGCCAGCTTTTTTAGCGGCGATGACGTTTTCTGTCTTGGATTCGGCTGTCACCATGATGAATGGTGTCTTCGACAGGGCGGAATCACTGCGAACCTGTTTCAGAAGCTCGTAGCCGGTCATCGGTTCCATGTTCCAGTCGGAAATCACGAGACCGAATTTCTGATTTTTCATCTTGGCCAGCGCCTCTGTGCCGTCTGCGGCATCGTCAACATTTTCAAAGCCGAGCTGTTTCAGCAGGTTCCGGATAATGCGAACCATGGTTTTATAATCATCGACAACCAAAACTGGCATAGACAAATCGAGTGCCATTGGAGTACTCCACACGTTAATTGAGGGAACAATTCTTGCTCCCATCCCCATAGATTGCAGGACGAGCCGCAACATGAGGCGACCATAGTCAGGCGATTTGAAGAGACGGTTAATTGAGCCGTTAAGGCGACGAAAAAGTGCCGGTGCGCTTGTGGAAAGAGAATTTATGATAAACATGCCGTTAATCGATGGGGCGAGATTTCGGGGCCGTTCAGCACGATTGCAAGCCCCGCGCCGCTCCAGCGCCGATAAGCAGTTCTGCTGATGACCGTCGAGAAGGAAAAGGCCTTTGGCAAAGCGTCGTCCTTCCGGGTGATTTCCAATCTTCTGACAGCAGAAGAGGAGGTGGGCGCGGACGGGTTTTTGTCGCTACAGGCGGGCGTTGTCGCAATCGGCAATTTCGATGGCGTGCACCGGGGCCACCGTGTCGTCCTCGACACCGCGCGTCGGCTTGCTGAGCAGAACGGCGGTCCGATGCCCGCCGTCGCCATGACATTCGAGCCTCATCCGCGCACGGTTTTCAACCCCGCCGCCCCGGTTTTCCGCCTCACGCCGCCCGGGGTCAAGGCGCGGCTTTTCGATGCCCTTGACCTTGATGGCATGGCGATCGTGCCTTTCGACCGGGACTTCTCGCAAATGCGGGCGGAAAGTTTTGTGACCGAACTTCTCGTGGCGCGGCTCAGGGTCGCCCATGTCGTGGTCGGCTATGACTTCCATTTCGGCAAGGGTCGTGAGGGGTCTTCGGAGTTTCTGATTGGCATGGGCAAGCGCCACGGCTTTGGCGTCAGCGTCGTCCCGGCGCAGAAGAATGCGAATGGGGACCTCGTCTTTTCCTCCTCCGCGACCCGCGATTGCCTGCGTGAGGGCGACGCGGCCGGGGCGGCTGCCATTCTCGGCTATCGCTATTTCGTTACAGGAACGGTCATCCATGGCGAGAAACGCGGGCGCGACCTCGGCTATCCCACGGCAAACATGGCACTTGCTCCCGACAACGGACTTTGCCATGGAATTTATGCCGTGCGGGCACGGGTGGATGGCGCGGTCATTCCGGGGGTTGCAAGTTATGGCCGCCGCCCGACCTTCGACAATGGCGCGCCGCTTCTCGAGACCTTCCTGTTTGATTTTTCCGGTGATCTTTATGGCAAGGCAATTGAGATCGTCTTCGTGAAATATCTGCGCGGTGAAGCGAAATTCGACAGTCTGGAGGCGCTGATTGTCCAGATGGATGCGGACAGCCGCGAGGCACGCCTGGTGCTCGAACAGGCAGGCGAGGGCACGAAACTTGACGCAGCCCTTGATGCGCGCGCGATCTAGCGGCATTTCCGCTTTATCTCTTAACCGCCGGTTGCTAAACAGCCTCACCCTTTCAAGCTTCCCGAGTGTGCGATGAGCGACCAGAAAACGTCTGACAATCCGTCACCAAACGTTGACTATTCCGATACCCTGTTCCTGCCGAAGACCGACTTTCCGATGCGCGCAGGCCTGCCGGAAAAGGAGCCGCAGATTCTGGCCCGCTGGCAAAAGCAGGAGATCTACAAAACCCTGCGCCAGCAATCGAAAGGCCGCGAAAAATTCGTGCTGCATGATGGACCGCCCTATGCCAACGGCAACCTTCATATCGGCCATGCGCTTAACAAGATCCTGAAAGACACGATCAATCGATCGTTCCAGATGATGGGCTATGACGCGAATTATGTGCCGGGCTGGGATTGCCACGGCCTGCCGATCGAATGGAAGATCGAGGAACAATATCGCGCCAAGGGCAGGAACAAGGACGACGTGCCGATCAACGAATTCAGACAGGAATGCCGCGACTTCGCCCAACACTGGGTCGGCGTTCAGTCGCAAGAGTTCAAGCGCCTCGGCATCGAGGGCGATTTCGAGCGGCCTTATCTCACCATGAATTTCGAGGCCGAGGCGCATATCGCGAACGAACTGATGAAATTCGCGACAACCGGCCAGCTCTATCGTGGCTCAAAGCCAATCATGTGGTCGGTCGTCGAACGCACGGCGCTCGCGGAAGCCGAGATCGAATATCAGACGGTGGAAAGCGACACGGTCTGGGTGAAGTTCCCGGTTCGAGCTGGAAAAACAGATGATCTGGCGTTAGCTGGCGCCTCCGTCGTCATCTGGACGACAACCCCCTGGACCGTCCCCGGCAATCGGGCGGTCTGTTATTCCTCGAAAATCAGCTACGGATTATATAGAGTAACTGGTGCTGAAAATGCCTTCGGCCCGCAGCCAAACGAACTCTTCGTCTTTGCCGACAAGCTGGCCGAAGACGCCTTTACCAAAGCCAAACTCACTTACAACCGACTGCGCCAAGTCGCGGCTGAGGAACTCGCCGGCCTTTCACTCGACCACCCGCTGGCGGGTTACGCGGGCGGTTACGACTTTCTTGTTCCGATGCTCGACGGCGATCATGTGACCGACGATGCAGGCACCGGCTTCGTCCATACCGCACCGGGCCATGGCCGCGATGACTTTGAAATCTGGGTGTCGAAACGCATTGAAGTGGAAGCGCGGGGCATCGATGCGTCAATCCCCTTCACGGTTGATGATGCGGGATTTTACACCAAGGACGCACCAGGTTTTGAGGGCGCGCGGGTGATTGATGACAGCGGCAAGAAGGGCGACGCCAATGACCGCATCATCAAGGCGCTGATCGCGGCTGACAAACTCTTCGCCCGCGGTCGTCTCAAGCACGAATATCCGCATTCCTGGCGCTCGAAAAAGCCGATCATCTTCCGCAACACGCCGCAATGGTTCGTTTATATGGATAAGGACGACGTCTGCAAAAATGGCAGCTTGCGCCAGACCGCGCTTGATGCCATCGACGCCACCCGCTTCGTGCCCGCCGCCGGTCAGAACCGGCTTCGCGGCATGATCGAACAGCGCCCGGACTGGGTGCTGTCAAGGCAGCGCGCCTGGGGCGTACCGATTTCGGTCTTTGTCGATGAGAACGGCAATGTCCTGAAAAGCGACAAGGTCAATGCCGCGATCTTCGCAGCCTTCAAGGCGGAAGGCGCGGATGCCTGGTATGCCGAGGGCGCGAAAGAGCGGTTTTTTGCCGCCGATCCGTCGGTTGATCCCGCCCAGTGGCAGAAGGTGAACGATATTCTCGATGTCTGGTTCGATTCAGGCTCGACCCACGCCTTCTGTCTGGAACAGCGCGAGGATCTGAAATGGCCGGCCGATGTCTATCTCGAGGGCTCGGACCAGCATCGCGGCTGGTTCCATTCCTCGCTGCTGGAAAGTTGCGGCACCAGAGGCCGCGCGCCTTATGAAACGGTCATCACGCACGGCTTCACCATGGATGAGCAAGGCCGCAAAATGTCGAAATCCCTCGGCAATGTCACGGCACCGCAGGAGATCATCCGGGAGTTTGGCGCGGATATTCTGCGTTTGTGGGTCGTCAACACCGATTATGCCGATGATCAGCGCATCGGCAAGGAAATCATCAAGACCAATGTCGACGCCTATCGCCGACTGCGCAATACCGTGCGCTGGATGCTCGGCACCCTCGCTCATTATGACGGCGGCAAACCGGCTGACATGCCGGAACTCGAGCGCTACATGCTGCACCGGCTTGCGGAAACCGAGGCTGTCGTCCTCAAGGCTTATCGCGATTTCGATTTCAAAAAGGCCTTCAACGCTGTCTTCAACCTGATGAACAGCGATATGTCATCCTTCTATTTCGACATTCGCAAGGATGCGCTTTATTGCGATCCGCTCTCATCGACACGCCGTCTTGCCGCGCTTTATGTGGTTGACCACCTGTACCGCGCCACCGTGACATGGCTCGCGCCGATGCTGCCTTTCACCATGGATGAGGCATGGATAAGCCGCTATGGCGAGGGCGCAGCTTCAATCCATCTCGAAGGTTTTGCCGAAATTGGCTCGGAACTTCTTGATCCCGCAATCGCGGCGCGCTGGGAAAAAATCCGCAAGGTGCGCCGCGTCGTCACCGGCGCGCTTGAAATCGCACGCGCGGAAAAGCGGATCGGTTCGTCCCTCGAGGCAGCGCCGCGTGTTTTCATTAGCGATGGGGCGCTTGCTGCGGCACTCGATTCTGTGGACGATTTCGATGATCTCTGCATCACGAGCGCGATCAGCGTCGTAAGCAGCGATGGACCGCAGAAAGCCTTCCGCATGGATGAGATTGCAGGCGTCGCCGTTGAGGTGGAGCGGGCCGAGGGACGCAAATGCGCCCGTTCCTGGCGGATTTCGAAAGATGTCGGTCTTGATGCGGACTACCCCGATATCACCCCGCGTGACGCGCAGGCCATGCGCGAGCGGGCAGGGACGCGGTGAAACCGGCAATGAACAACCGATAAGGCACTCAATTTGCAGGCGCGCGGGAATTGATGCGGCCGGAGTTAACCGGTATGGTGCGCCGCGCAGTCCGTGTTATCCTTTGCCGCCTGTTACACTCTGCAAAGTCACAAAGCTGCCACTTTTGCGGTCTGTTTACAGGCCACCAAAGGGATCGTGACAGATACTTATTGCTCCAAGCCTAAAGGGGCTGATTGGATTACGCTTGCAGTTCCCGTTTACAGGTAATGAGGTTTTTTTGATCAAGAATATCACCATTGTCCGATCGGTCGGCGCTTTCGTGCTCAGCCTTCTGGTTTCCGGATGTGCCGTTAACACAACCACCTATGGCACCGGCAAGTCGGTTGAAAGCGGCCTAGGACAGGACCTGACCAGAATTATGACCTTTGGCAGAGTGAATAGCGAAAAGAACAGAGACATCACCTACCGCGAACGCAGCGCCCTTGTGATCCCGTCTCAGGAACAATTGCAGGTTCTGCCGCCGCCGGGATCCGCTCGCATTCAGGCGCCCGCTGACGGCACTTTGGTGGACGGGCAGCCGGTCACTGCGACAACCGGATCCGGTACATCCGTAACGCTGAAGGAGCTGGAAGCCTCGCAGAAAGTGCCGGGTTTCAAGCGTCGCAACCAAAAGAGCCTGCTCGGCGCAGTCGGCCTTGGCAAGTCAAAGTCCGAGGATCTGAGCGGCAATCGCCTGATCGACGTGCCACAGGAATATCGCACGGTTGATTCGAGCGCCCCGGCTGCCGATGTCGACGAGCTTCTTGGCAAGAAGAAAAAGAAGAAAAAGAAATTCGGCATATTTTAAGGCAGGATGAAATCCGGAGGGCCGCGCAATCACACCCGTCGGGTTCGGAAGAATTCTTTGAGCAGTGCACTGCACTCCGCCTCATGAAATCCGGTATAGACTTCGGGTCGGTGATGGCAGGTGGGCAGGCCGAAAAAGCGCGCCCCGTTCTCAATGGCCCCGCCTTTCTCATCCGCAGCACCGTAATAGACCCGGCGCAGCCGCGCCTGCGAAATTGCGCCAGCGCACATGGTGCAAGGCTCCAGCGTCACATAAAGATCGCAATCTGACAATCGCTCGGAACCAAGCGCGCGCGCGGCCTTGCGGATCACGACTTGTTCGGCATGGCCGGTCGGATCAGGCATTACGACGACGCGGTTTCCGCTGCGCGCAACCACCTTGCCATTGCGCACGATAACCGCCCCGACCGGCACATCGCCGCGCTCCGCAGCAAGGCGCGCCTCTTTGAGGGCGATCTCCATAAAGGTCGGTTTCCGCTTGCCGGTCATAAACTGTTCTTTGCGTTATCCCTAGTCTTTGATATTCCGGTCAGATGGACAAACCAAGCAAAAACCAGAAGAACAGAAAACCAGCCTCTGGCGGGGTACCTGCGACATCGACAAATGCCGATCCGGCCTTTACCGACGACAAGCCGGAGCGGATTGCCAAGGTGCTGGCGCGTGCCGGCCTTTGCTCGCGACGCGATGCCGAGCGCTGGGTCGAGGCCGGCCGTGTCGAACTCAACGGCAAAATTCTCGACACGCCCGCAGTCACTGTCGGACCGCGTGACCGTATCTTGGTCGATGGCCAACCCTTGCCGACCCGCGAGCCGACACGCCTTTGGCTCTACAACAAGCCCAGGGGCCTCGTCACCACAAACCGCGATCCCGAGGGGCGGGCGACAATCTTCGACAGTTTCCCGAAGGACCTGCCGCGGGTGGTGACGATCGGCAGGCTCGATATCAATACCGAGGGTCTGATCCTTCTGACCAATGACGGCGGTCTCGCGCGGGTCCTCGAATTGCCGGACACCGGCTGGCTCCGGCGTTACCGCGTCCGCGCCCACCCGCGCGACCAGAAACAGCGCATCACCCAGGCCGATCTCGACAAGCTCGCCGACGGCGCGGTGGTTGATGGTGTCATTTATGGCGCTGTTGAGGCTACCCTCGATCAGGACAAGGGCACGAATCTCTGGCTGACCATCGGGCTCAGGGAGGGCAAGAACCGGGAGGTCAAGAACATTCTCGGTCATCTCGGCCTTGATGTGAACCGACTGATCCGCGTGTCCTATGGGCCGTTTCAATTGCATGATCTCAAAGACGGCGAAGTGCGGGAAATCCGCCGCTATATTCTGCGTGATCAGTTAGGCCCGCGCCTGATTGAGGCATCGGGCGCTGATTTCGAGACGCCGGAAATGCTCGTTGCAAAACCCGAAGCTGCGAAACCGGCGAAAAGAAAAGAGACCCCGCGCGAACGCGAAAAGCGCAAGTCCCGTCACTGGAGCGATGAGGAAGGCTTGAGCGCGCGTGAGGGAGCGGGCATCAAAAAGACGCGCGTCAAGAAAGCTGAAACGCGTGCGGCATCCACGGCCAGGACATCACCGCGCAAGCCCGAACGCCCCGCCGGTCCTGCGCGCGAGGCAGGGCCGCTGCCGGAACGGTCGCCGTCTTCCAAAAGGGCAGTGAACAGACCATCGACCGGGGCTGCAAAACCGTCAGCCGCCAAGTCGGCATCCGGCAGGCCTTTACGAAGCAGCGCGCCGGATAAGCCGAATGGGCCCCGAGGACCGAAAGGACCGGGCGGTCCGGGTGGAGCGGCAGGACCAGGTCGCGGCGCAAAACCCGGGAGAGGAAGCAAGGGTGCGGATCGTCGGCGGTAAGGCCCGGGGGCTCGCGCTTGCCACTCCGAAAAGCAACCGGATCCGCCCGACGACGGACCGCACCCGCGAAAGCCTTTTCAATATTCTCGCCCATCGGCCGGGTTTCGATCTCAACCGGGCGCGGGTGATTGATCTTTTTGCAGGCACCGGCGCGCTTGGCTTTGAGGCGCTGTCGCGCGGGGCCGAATTCGCACTCTTCGTTGATGATGGGGTGGAGGCGCAGAGCCTGATCCGCCGCAATATGGAAGCGATGCGGATGAACCGTCAGGCGAAAATTTTCCGCAGGGATGCGACGAAACTCGGCCCGCGCACGGGCATGGCCCCGTTCACCCTCGCTTTTCTCGATCCGCCCTATGAGCGAGGCCTGGGTGAGCGCGCGCTCAGTAGCCTCGACGCAGGGCAATGGCTGGCGGCGGATGCGCTTGTGGTTTTCGAGGAGGCTGAAAAAGCCGTGATCGGGTTGCCGGCCAATTTTGATCTCGTCGATGAGCGGCGCTATGGCGCAAGCATTGTCAGATTCCTTCAATACGCTAGTGTGAAGAAAATCGAAACCGGGGAAGCGCTTCCATGATTCAACAATTTCGCAGGTTCTGCGCCGGTCTGATCGTGTCTCTGTCGGCTTTCGGCGGCTTTGCCGGAGCGGCGGAAAACGCGGATCTCCTGCTTTCGGGACCGCTGTTTCCGGCCATCGAAACATTCCACCTCGAAAATGGCATGCAGGTCGGCGTCGTGCCGGATGCGCGGGCGACATTCGTGACGCACATGGTGTGGTACCGGGTCGGTGCCGCGGATGAGGCATCCGGAAAATCCGGCATTGCCCATTTCCTCGAACATCTTTTGTTCAAGGGGACGGAAAAATTCCCCGGCAACGCCATTGACCGGACCGTAAAGGCTGTGGGTGGCAACCACAATGCGTTCACGAGTCATGATTACACCGGCTATTTTCAGAAGGTCACGCGCGAGCACCTGCCCTTGATGATGGAAATCGAGGCCGACCGGATGATGAATGTCGATTTTAACGCCGCTGATGTCGATGTTGAACGCCAGGTGGTGCTCGAGGAACGGGCGCGGGGGATTGAAACCAGCCCGCGTGCCCAGCTCTCGGCGGCAATGGACCTCGCGCTGTTCAAGAACCACCCGTATCGCCGCCCGATCATCGGCTGGCGCAATGAGATCGAATCTCTCAATGTTGATGAGATCCGTGAATTTTACGAGCGTTTCTACACGCCCGCCAACGCGATCCTGATCGTTGCGGGCAATGTCACGCTGGACGAGGTGAAAAGCCTTGCCGGGAAGGTTTATGCGCCGCTTCAAAACCGCGCACCGGCCTATCAACCGGAACGTCCGCAAGAACCCGACGAACTCCGGATGCGCCAGGTCATCACCGTGCGGGACCCGAAGATCACCAATGAGAGCATCACGATCACTTTTCGCGTTCCCTCATTCCGCACGGGGTTGCCGGGCGAGAACGAGGCGATCGACATGCTGAGTGAAATTCTAAGCGGCACGACCCGGAGCCGGATCTACAGGGACATGGTGATTGATCGCCAGATTGCGACGTCAGCCGGGGCCTATGCGGGTTCCGGCGCGCGCGATGATACGACATTCGCGCTCTACGCCACGCCCAAGGGCGAGGTCACGCTTGAGGAAATGGAAAAAGAGCTTTTCGCCGCGATTGACCGTATCGCCCGCGACGGTGTTACCAGTGACGAGCTTGACCGCGCCCGCAAGCGGCTTTTTGCCAACGCGATTTATGCTCAGGATAGCGCGAGCGGCCTTGCAAATATTCTCGGGCGGACCCTCATTGTCGGCAACCGGCTTGAGGATATCCGCTCCTGGCCGGATCGCCTTCGTGCAATCACACCGGCGCAAATTCAGGCTGTTGCGGCGAAATTTTTTGATCCGGACAAGGCGGTGATCGGCCTGCTGCGCCGTCCGATCGATTTCGAAACCGCGTCTTTGAAGAAGGATCCCGCATGACCCGTGCAGCTGCCTTGTTTATCGCCTGCATCGCCGCGCTGCTTGTAATTCTCCCGTCATCGGCGCGCGCCCTCGACATTCAGGAAGTAACCACCGAAAAGGGGTTGAAGGTGCTTCTGGTCGAAGACCATTCGCTGCCCATTATCGCCCTGTCCTTTGCCTTTCGTGGCGGATCGACACAGGAGCCGGCCGGCAAGGAAGGCGCTCTCAATCTGATGGCCGCACTTCTTGATGAGGGCGCGGGGAGCTATACCGGCGAAGCCTATCAGAACAGGCTCGAAGACCTTGCAACCCATGTCTCTTTCAACCCGGACCGTGATTATCTATACGGCGGGCTGAAGACGCTGAGCGCCAACCGCGACGCCGGTTTCGAGATGCTGCGCCTTGCGCTTTTCGATCCGCATTTTGATGAAAAAATCCTCAACCGCATCCGCGACCAGATCCTGGCAGGTGTGCGCGCCCGCGAAAATGATCCTGGCAGCAAGGCCGCAAAGGCGATGCGCGAACTGATCTATCCCGAGGGCCACGCCTATCGGCAGACGACGGAGGGAAGCGAAACCTCGCTCCTTTCGCTCACCCGCGACGATCTCGAGGCCCTGCGGCAGCGGATCATGGCCCGCGACAATCTCATTTTGTCGGTGGTGGGCGACATCACGCCGGAGGAGGTCAGGAAGACAATCGACCGCCTTTTCGGTGACCTCCCGGAAAAGGCGGCACTGATCGCGGTGCCCGCCATCGAGCCGCATCTCGGCGACATGCGCCACGTGGTCTATGAACAGCCTCAGACCCGCTTTGCCTGGGTCAGCAAGGGTATTGCCCGCGATGATCCGGATTATATGGCAGCCTATCTCGTCAATCAGGTTCTAGGCGGTTCCGGCCTTACCTCACGGCTTTCCAACGAAGTGCGCGAAAAGCGCGGTCTTGCCTATGGTATTTCGACGAGCCTTTCCAACGCCCGTGCCGTAAGCCTTTTCACCGGATCGGTGGCAACCCGGTCTGATTTTGCCGATGAAACCCTGCGGGTCATGAAGGCAGAAATGCACCGCATGGCTGAAGAAGGCCCGACAGAGGCTGAACTTGCACTGATGAAAAGCTATACGATCGGGGCCTATGCGCTGAACTTCGATGGTGCATCCGATATTGCGCGCACGCTCACCGGCCTTCAGGTACAGGGTCTGCCCGCCAACTACATCGATACCCGTGCCGCCCTTATCAGCGCGGTCACCCTGGATGACGCAAAGCGCGCGGCGAAGCGCCTTCTCGGCGACGGGAATTATGCGCTCGTCCGCCTCGGACCGCTGGTCAAATAATCACATGACGAATGGCCACGCGCCGAATGGTGGGTGATGCCACGACGCCGGAGGTAATTGATCCGATGAAGCAGGAACAGAAAATCGGGCTCAGTCTAGGCGGTGGCGGCGCGCGCGGTCTCGCGCATGTCGTCGTGCTCGAAGTCATTGACGAACTGGGCGTCAAGATCGACGCCCTTTCGGGCAGCTCGATCGGGGCGCTGATCGGCATGGGCTATGCAGGGGGGCTTTCCGGCCGTGAACTGCGGGCGCACGTGCTTGAAACGTTCTCGGATCGTGCGAAAGTTTTTGCCAAGATCTGGTCACTTCGGCCAAGCACGCTGCAAGGCTGGTTTGATCCGAAAAACTATACCCCCGGACAGATCAGCCCCGCCCGCGCCCTTGAGCTATTCACGCCGATTGCAAACTTGCCGAGCCTGATTGAGGATCTCCCTCTGCCCCTGACGGTGATCGCGACCGATTATTACGAATGGAAAGAGGTCGCCTTCCGCACGGGCGAACTGAAGGAAGCGGTTGCCGCGTCGATTGCCATTCCGTTTATCTTTCGGCCTGTGAAAATCGGCGCGCGTGTGCTGATCGACGGCAATATCACCAATCCGTTGCCGTTCGAACACTTACCGGGCGATATTGACAAGGTCATTGCGGTCGATGTCGTCGGCGGCCCCGAGACGCAGGGCTCGAAAATCCCGACCGGCTATGAATGCATGCTTGGCGCGAACCAGATCATGATGCAGGCCATCACGCGAGAGAAAATCGCGCGCAAGCGCCCGCCCGATCTTGTGATCCGGCCGCCGATCAACAATTTCGGCGTGCTTGATTTCTTGAAAGCGAGCACCATTCTGCGCCTCTGCGATGGTGCGCGCTCCGAGATGAAGCGTAGCATCGAGGCCGTGGTTGAAGCCAAAGCCAGGCATTAGGCGTGCATTTTCTGCCCGATGACCGTCCGATGACCGTCCGATGACCAATCGAGGGATCTGCTCAGTGGTGCGGCTGAGCGCCCGCGATGGACGGCCGGGTGTCAGCCATGTTGGCGTCGGCTAGGGCTTTTGCTGCTGGTCCGCCGCTTTAGCAGTGTCTGTCTGCTCAGCCACCTTGGCGGTTGCTTCTGAAAGCAGGACAGACTTCTTCTGCGGTGCGGTCAGCGGTTCCGGGGTCACCATGTTGCGGAAGGCAAGATCGGCGCCGGCAAACAGGCCCTTGGTTTGCTGAAGCTGAAGGCGCTTCAGGTCGCGTTTGCGAAGATCCTCGATAATATCGTCGATCCGGTCTTGCGGGACATCGAGACCATCAAGAACGTTGCGTCCCATCGCAAGCGCCGATTCGAACATTTCCCGAATCTGATAGTCAACCTCCATATCCATCAGTTCGAGCGTGTGGCTGCGGTCAAAGGAGCGCACATAGAGTCTGACGTTCGGGAAATGCTCGCGAATGAGGCGGATGATTTCATTGGTTCGCTCGCGCCCGCCGCCGCAGATGGCGACGATGCTTGCATTCGCGATTCCAGCTGCGCGCAGAACGTCCAGTCTGCGCCCTTCGCCATAGAAAATCCGGAACCCGAAGGTGGCGGCGTTGCGGATGCTCTCGGCATTGTGGTCGATGATGGTGGCATGAATTCCCTGTGCAAGAAGCGCCTGACTGACGACCTGGCCGAAGCGCCCGAAACCGATGACAAAGACCTGCCCGCTCGCGCCCTCGAAATCCTCATCCATGGTGTCTTCGGCGGCGGCATCAAGAAAGCGTTCGCCAAGCCGCACCGAGAATGGTGTCAGCGCCATGGTCATCGTCACGATTGCGGTGATGATCGAGGCAAGTTCCTCGCTTACGGTATGTGCGGCAACGGCGGTCGAAAATATGACGAAGGCGAATTCCCCGACCTGCGGCAGCAGGCTTGCGATCCTCAGCGCGTCGTTGTGGCTCGTGCGCACGGCGCGCAGCATGGCATACATCACAGCCGCCTTGACAATCATCACGACGGGCGCGGCGATCAGAACCGTTATCCAATTGTCGAAAATCACCTCGACATTGAGCGACAGGCCGACCGCCATGAAGAAAAGTCCGAGAAGAACGCCGCGAAAGGGTTCGATATTGGCCTCAAGCTCATGGCGATAGGCGGAGTCGGCGAGCATGACACCTGCAAGAAAAGCGCCCAAGGCCATGGAAAGCCCTGCCGCCTGGGTGGCGAAGGCAGCGCCAAGGACGATGAAGAGCGCAACCACGATCATCATCTCCCGCGCGCCGGTGTTCGCGATGATCCGGAACAGGGGATTGAGGAAATAGCGGCCGATCAGGATGAGGCCGCCGATCACGACCGTAACCTTGCCCGCGGCAAGCCAGTCGAAGGAGGGTTGCGGCGCATCAACAATGCCTTTCAGGAAATCAGGCACCAGAAACGGAATGATCGCGAGGATCGGCACGATCGCGATATCCTGAAACAGCATGATCGCGAAAGCCTTGCGCCCATAGCCGGAGTTGATTTCGTTGCGCTCTTCCAGAATCTGCAACGCAAAGGCCGTCGACGAGAGCGCGAGACCAAGGCCGATCAGCGTGCCGAGCTTCCAGGAATAGCCGATCGCATAGCAAAGCAGTCCGAACACGAGCGCACTGAGGACGACCTGAAGAAAACCGAAACCGAATATTTCGCGCCGAAGCGCCAGAAGCCGCGAAGGCTTCAGTTCGAGTCCGACGATGAACAGAAGAAAAACAATGCCGAGTTCGGCGAAATGCAGCAATTGCTCGCCATCGCTGATCGTGAACGGCATCAGCCCGATCACGACACCGGCCCCGAGATAGCCGAGCACCGAGCCGAGGCCGAGCTTTTTGAAAACCGGCACGAAGATGACCGCCGCCCCGAGGAGGACGATAGCCTGAACAAACAGGCTGACGCCGGTCTTGTCGGTAACGGCTATTATTGTGGAAGGGGCATCAAGCGCCATGGTGTTCCTTTGCTCTGGGTCTATATATACGCTGGTGGTGCCGGTCCCAAGAGCGGATAGCCAGCCGATTGCATGAACAGACTTTCAATTGAAACATTTTTTGTCACAGCCGACCCAGAACCAAATCCGCCCCGATCTCGACACCCTTGAACGGGCGCTGAACTGAACGAGAAATGAGCCCGGAATGACCCGACCCCTGAAATCTGCAAGAGACGCATCCGAAATGACCGCCGCGCTGATCGACCGCGCGGCGGCGCTGGTTGAGGCGGCGCATCGCGCGGGCGCAGACGCGGCGGACGCCGTTGTCGTCTCCGGTCAGTCGCTCGGTGTCGATGTGCGCGAAGGCAAGATCGAGGAGACCACCCGCTCCGAGAATGACAGCTTTTCGCTGCGTGTTTTTATCGGTGCCCGCAGCGCGGCAATCTCGGCGGGTGATGCGGGCGCCGTGGAGGCCCTGGCAGAGCGCGCCGTCGCGATGGCGAAAGTTGCGCCGGAAGACCCTTATGCCGGGCTCGCTGATACTTCGCGCCTCGCGACGCAATTTCCCGAACTCGATCTTTTCGACGAAACGCCGATTGATGTTGCCGCGCTCAGCAATCTTGCACGGGAAGCGGAGGACGCGGCACTCGCTGTCACCGGGACCACGAAATCGAGTGGCGCCTCTGCTGGATGGGGAACGGGCGGACTGGTTCTTGTAACCTCCGGTGGGTTCTGTGGCAGTTATCGCGCGTCGAGTTTCTCGAATTCCGTCTCCGTCATTGCCGGGGAGGGCACCGGTATGGAGCGCGACTATGATTTCGATTCGAAGCACCACAGGGCGGACCTGCGCTCCGCCACGGAAATCGGCCATGCGGCGGGCGAGCGCGCTGTCAGGCGACTCAATCCGCAGAAGCTGAAAAGTCAGACGCTTTCCGTGATCTATGATCCGCGTGTCGCGACCGGCCTTGTCGGCCATCTTGCCGCTGCCGCAAATGGTGCTTCCGTTGCGCGCAAGACCAGCTTTCTGCGCGGCGATCTCGGCAAGGCCGTGTTCCGTCCGAATGTAACCATCACCGACGATCCGCACCGCTTGCGGGGACTTGCCTCTCAACCCTTCGATGGCGAAGGTGTTGGTGCGTCGTCCATGGACATCGTACGCAACGGCGTTCTCACGGCCTGGTTTCTCGATACGGCGACCGCGCGTGAACTCGGCCTTGAAACCAATGGCAGAGCCCAGCGCGGCGGGGCCAACCCATCGCCAGGGCGCACCAATCTCACGCTTCTGGCCGGTGAAAAATCGCCAGCGGAAATGATGAAGGATATCAAGACCGGGCTTTATGTGACTGAACTCATCGGCTCCGGCGTCAACATGGTGACGGGCGATTACAGCCGCGGCGCCTCCGGGTTCTGGATTGAGGACGGTGAACTTGCCTATTCGGTGAGCGGCGTCACCATCGCGGGCAATCTGCGCGATATGTTCGCCCGGATGATACCGGCCAATGATCTTGTCTATCGGTTCTCGACCAATGCGCCGACGATCCTGATCGAGCGGATGGCCCTTGCCGGGCGTTGACATGCACGGATGCGTCGGGAATGGGCGCGCGATTGGCGGAGGGCGGCGCTTTGAACGATATTGAACTTCTGGCTGATGCCGCGCGTGTCGCGGGCGAGATCGGGCTCTCCTATTTCGGTAAATCCCCTGAGGTCTGGATCAAGGGGAAGGACTCGCCGGTGAGCGAGGCGGATATCGCGATTGATTGCTACCTCAAGGAACGGCTTCTGGCGGTTCGTCCGGATTATGGCTGGTTGTCGGAGGAAACCGAGGACTCACCAGCACGGCTCGCGGCCCGGCGTCTCTTCGTTATAGACCCGATCGACGGCACACGTGGCTTTCTTCAGGGCACCGAGAACTGGACAGTATCTCTCGCCATTGTCGAGGCCGGCCGCCCAACAGAAGCGGTGCTTTTCGGCCCGGTGGTGGAGCGCCTCTACAAGGCGGAGGCGGGCTGTGGTGCGACCTGCAACGACAGGCCGATCAGCCCCTCGGCGAGCGATCTCCTGAGCGAGGGGGAATTTGCAATTCCGGCGCGCGTGTCTGAACACATCCAGAACCGCCTCTGCGGCAGCATGTCCCGCGCTCGCCATATCCATTCGCTCGCCTATCGCATTGCCCTCGTCGCCGATGGCGGCCTTTCGGGCACCATTGCGCGGCCGAGCGCGCAGGACTGGGATATTGCCGCCGCCGATCTCATTCTCGAGGAAGCAGGCGGCGCGCTCCTGCGGCTTGATGGTGAAAAGCCGCTCTACAACCAGCCCTCCACGCGCCATGACTGGTTGCTCGCAAGCGGCCCGGCGGTCAGATCATCCTTGAAAAACGCGCTCATTGAGGCGATAGAGGAGCAGGCATGAGCCTGACATCTTCCGGGGGAATGGAAAATGGCTGATACAGCAGCGCACGACAAACAATTGTTGCATCTGGTTTTTGGCGGCGAACTCGTATCGCTCGATGGCCTCGATTTCAAGAATCTCGACGGTCTTGATATTGTGGGCATTTACCCGAACTATGAAAAAGCGTATGTCGCGTGGAAACAGAAGGCGCAAGGAAGCGTGGACAATGCCCATATGCGCTATTTCATTGTCCACATGCACCGTCTGCTTGAGCCCCACCACGATTAGGGGCTTGTTTCCTTGAAAAAGATACATGGGAAACAGAAGGCATGGCTGCCATGCTGAACACGCGCTTTATCCAGCGGGCCGTTGGAAAGTCGCTTGCAGGATATTTCAAATTTGTCGCCTCGACGAGCCGCATGGTCGGGTCGATGGAGCCACACTTTTCCGAAGTAGCGCCCAATCTGCCAGCAATCTTTACGTTTTGGCATGGCGAGCAGTTTCTGATTCCGACCGCGGTCGCAGGTCATCTTCCGCTTGCCGCCCTGGTTTCGCGCCATGGTGATGGCGAGATTCAGGCATCGGCGATGGAAGCATTCGGCGTATATACGATTCGTGGCTCTGGCGGGCGCAACCGTCAGAAAACCCTGCAAAAAGGCGGCGTTCAGAGCTCGCTCGAAATCTTGACGGTACTCAAGCAGGGCACCAGCGTCTGCATGACTGCCAATGTCCCGCGCGGCCCGGCGCGGGTTGTCGGCAAAGGTGTGATCGCGCTTGCGAAACTTTCCGGTCGGCCGATCTACCCGGTCGCCCATGTCACGAGCCGCAACTGGGTGCTGAATTCCTGGGATCGGGCGGCCATCAATCTGCCGTTCTCCCGGTCTGCATTTGCCATGGGTAAACCGATCTGGGTTGATTGTGCTGCCGATGAAACGGCATTAGCATCGGCGCGGGAAATGCTCGAACACGCGTTGATCCGTGTCACGGATGATGCCCGTCACAGGGCCGGAGCAGCCGGAATCATGGCCGGACCCATGGAAAGTTCTGGATGATATGTCGGATTTCGTTTCTCGGCTCGCTCTCAGCACCTACAATATTGCCGGACTGGCCTTGGTGCCCTTTTCAGGCCTTTTCCTGCACTGGCGCGCGCGTAAGGGCAAAGAAGACCGCAAGCGCCTCAGGGAGCGTTATGGCATAGCCTCCGCCGAGCCGGATGGACGGGTCTGCGTCTGGGTTCATGCGGCAAGCCTTGGCGAAACCCGTGCCGTTCTACCGCTGGTGCGCCGCCTCGTCGACATGCAGTTTCAGGTGGTCTTCACCACGGTGACGGTAGCGGCAGCGAGCATTGCAGCATTGGAACTGCCCAAGGGCGCGGTTCACCAGTTCGCGTCACTGGATCTCAGGCCCTTCGTCGCGCGGTTTTTGAAACATTGGCAACCAGCACTTGCGCTTTTCGTGGAATCGGAATTGTGGCCGACGACGATGCTGGAACTCCGCCGCCGCAACATTGCCCAGATTCTTGTCAATGCGCGAATGTCGGAGCGCACATTTTCGCGCTGGAGAAAGAACGAACGCATCTCGCACACGCTTTTCGAGAATGTCAGCCTGTGCATTTCCCAGACAGAAGAGGACGCGACCCGCTTCCGTGACCTTGGTTTTCCATCGGTGATAAACAGCGGCAATCTCAAATTTGATGCCGAACTGCCCGAGGTCGAATCCCTTGATCTGAGCCGGG
Source organism: Hyphomicrobiales bacterium (assembly GCA_013911885.1). Lineage (GTDB taxonomy): Bacteria > Pseudomonadota > Alphaproteobacteria > Rhizobiales > JACESI01 > JACESI01. The sequence goes on from JACESI010000003.1 coordinate 168,542, forward strand.
TTCAAACCGCTATCGGCAGGCGTCCGGTATGGCTCGCCGCAAGCACCCATGATCGGGAAGAACTGATCGTCGGCAAGGCACACCGCAATCTGAAGCAATATTTCCCGAATGTTCTCACCATTATCGCGCCGCGACACCCGGACCGGGCGCCGGAAATTTTGAAGCAACTGGGCGAACTCGGCCTTTCAGTGAGCCAGCGAAGCCGTAACGCGCTTCCGCAACCGAATGATGATATTTATCTGGCTGACTCAATCGGCGAACTCGCTCTTTTCTACAGTGTCGTTCCCTGCTCTCTGATCGGCGGATCGCTTGTGCCCCATGGCGGTCAGAACCCGATCGAACCCGCCCGTCTCGGCTCGGCGGTGCTGCACGGGCCGAATGTCGCAAATTTCGCCAATATCTATGAAACGCTTGCCGCGCAAGGGGGATGTGTCTGCGTGCGCAACAGCGAGGAACTGGTCCGCCGGATCGCCGAGCTTCTCAACGACCCGCAGCGCGTGGCAAAAATGACGAAAGCCGCCAGCGCTGCCCTTGAGCAATATAGTGGCGCGCTTGATCGCACCCATCGCGCGCTGCTGCCTTATCTCAACCCCTTGATTGTTGCCGGGCGTCTCAAAGACGTCGAGACCCGCGACAACGCCGGCGCTTGAACAATGAAGGCGCCCGAATTCTGGTGGCAGCAATCCGGCATCCGGGCGGGGCTGCTCTCGCCCTTGGCGGCCCTCTATGGCATGGTTGCCGACCGGCCTTTCGGCAGGGGCCATGTCTCGGACATACCGGTTCTATGTATCGGCAATTTCGTGGTTGGCGGCGCGGGCAAGACGCCGCTCGCCCTTGCTCTTGCCGACAGGATCATGGCCCATGGCGGCAGACCGGTGTTCCTGTCGCGCGGCTATGGCGGCACCGAGAGCGGGCCATATCGGGTCGATATCGAACGGGACAGCGCGCGCAAGGTTGGCGATGAGCCGCTTCTGCTTGCGAACCAGGCGCCGACCTTCATTGCCCATGACCGGATTGCGGCTCTGTCGGCGATCAGTGCTTTCGGCGCGGCGGATGTCATCATCATGGATGACGGCTTTCAAAGCGCGCGCATCAAGCCGCAACACGCGATGCTTGTGATCGACGCCGCGCGCGGGCTCGGCAACGGGCAGGTGCTGCCCGCCGGTCCCTTGCGGGCGCGGCTGGCAACCCAGATCCTGCATGCCGACAGCCTCGTTGTTCTCGGATACAATGACAGCCGTGCGCCAAGCACAGATGCCCTGATTGGGCGCTTCCACCATCTCGGCAAACCGGTTTTCGACGCGATGCTCGCACCGCAGGGGCCGATGATGCTGGAGGAACGGGTGCTCGCCTATAGCGGGATCGGTGATCCGGAAAAGTTTTTCCGTTCGCTGCGCGAAGGCGGCATGGATGTGATCCATGAAGTGGCGTTCCCGGACCATCATTTTTTCTCACAGGACGATGCCCGCACGCTTCTCGATCTCGCAGCCGGGCATCAGGCGGCGCTGGTCACAACAGCCAAGGATTTCGCCCGGCTTCGCGGCGAGACCGGGGCTCTTGCCCGGCTTGCCGCCGTCTCGCATGTCTTCAGGATCGAGGTTGCCTTCGCGCAACCAGCGGCGGTTGACGCCCTGCTTCAGACCATGGAGGGTTCAATCAGGCTTTGCTGATTTCCAGATGGCGGCTGAGCGATGCAGCAACATCGACATAAGCTTCCTGCCGCGCGACGCTCCAGTATTTCAGGTCGTCGATCGGTATAGGAAGGCTGGTCACGGCACAGCGCACAAAGCTTCCAGGCGAAATCACATGGAAGTCCGCATGATCGTATCGAAGCTTCGCCTCGCCGCCGGATAGGGGAGTATTGAACCTGTTCATGTTGAAGCTTTAGCGCCGGTCAAAAAGTTTTTCAATCTCACTGAGGGATAAGGTGATAAAAGTTGGACGCCCGTGGTTGCACTGGCCAGCATTCGGCGTGCGCTCCATTTCCCGCAGAAGGGCATTCATTTCATCGGCATTGAGCCGCCTTCCCGCTCGCACCGAGCCATGGCAGGCAATCCGCGAGGCAATTGCCTGAAGCCGGTCACGGATCAGCGTCGACGCCTCCCATTCCGCCAGTTCATCGGCAAGATCTCTGAGAAGCAACGCGCAGTCGACCTCGCCGAGAAGGGCGGGTGTCTCCCTGACGGCGACCGCGCCCGGGCCGAAGCCATCGACGACAAGCCCGATCTCAGCGAGTTCCGCCGCGCGGGCCATGATGTTTTGAACATCTTCCTCCGGCAGGTCGACAATATCGGGAATGAGCAGAATCTGCCGTGCGATACCGTTCTCCTCAAGGTTTTTCTTCAGGCGCTCATAGACAAGGCGCTCATGCGCCGCGTGCTGATCAATCAGAACAAGCCCTTCGGCGTTTTGGGCAACGATGTAATTGGCGTGAATCTGCGCCCGCGCCGCGCCGAGGGGATGATCGGAAAGGGGGACTGCGGATGCGGCATCGTCAATCCGCGCTGAAGGTGTGCCGATCGAACCAAAGGCTGCTTGCGCTCCTTCGGAAAAACCCGATCCTGCCTGTGATTGGGCGGGTGCCTGGGTGAGCGGATGAGTGAGCGGTCGGCTTGGTGAAAGTTCCGCCCGCCAGTCTGCCACTGGGCGCGGCGCGGTTGTCGGCGGGGCGAACCGGGATCGGGTATTCGGGCGGAGGAAGGCGGCGAGCGCTGCGGCGGTTCTGGTCGTGCTTGGCCGGATACCGCTTTCAGCAATGGCGCTCCGGATGCTGCCGACGATCAGGCCACGCACCAGACCGGGATCGCGAAAGCGCACATCAGATTTCGCCGGATGCACATTGACGTCGACATGAGCCGGATCAATGTCGATGAAAAGCGCTGCGACCGGATAGCGCCCGCGGGTGAGGGTGTCGGCATAGCCACCCCTGATCGCGGAAAGCAGAAGCGGATCGCGCACCGGGCGGCCGTTGACGGCGAGATACTGGTTGAGACTGTTCGCCCGGTCGAAGACGGGAAGCCCGATCATGCCGCTCAGCCGCACGCCCTCGCGCTCGGTGTCGATCATAATCGCGTTGTCGGTAAAGTCGCGCCCGAGGATATGCGTGAGCCGCTCGGCGATTTTTGCGCCCGGCTCGAGCGCGCGCGCGGCGGGAAAGTGGATTTCCTGCCGGTCGCTGCCCGCAAGCGTCACACTCACATCCGGGTTTGCCATCGCCATCCGCCGGACCACATCGGTAATCGCGTTTGCTTCTGCCCGGTCGGTCTTGAGGAATTTGAGGCGGGCGGGGACGGTGAAGAACAGATCGTTCACCTCGACCCGTGTGCCCTTTGTCCAGGCGGCTGGGTGCGGCCCGTCGATTGACCCGCCTTCAACCAGAATGCCGACGCCCTCCGGCGCCTCATTCCGGCGGCTGCGGATTGTGAGCCGCGAGACCGCACCGATCGAGGGCAGCGCCTCGCCGCGAAAACCGAGGGTGCGGATATCGAGAAGGTTGTCGGTGAGTTTGGAGGTGCAGTGGCGCTCGATCGCAAGACGCAGGTCAGCCGATGACATGCCTGCGCCATCATCGGAAACGCGGATGAGATTCTTTCCGCCGCCCGCCGTGACGATTTCGATCGAGGAAGCTCCGGCATCGACCGCGTTTTCAATCAGTTCCTTGACGACGCTCGCCGGACGCTCGATCACCTCCCCGGCGGCAATGCGGTTGATCATCCCATCATCAAGTCTCTTTATGCTGGCGATCCCGTCTGTCATGGCTTTCCGGTTTGTCACAAAAAGTTTGGAATACAAGGCAATAAGAAGTCGCTGTTGCCTTACTTACGACCCAGTTCGCTTTCAGCATGATTCGCTGAAACCAATAGCCAACTGGCACGTTAAATGACCACTATCGTGCAACCAATCACAATATGAGGATTTCCATGAATCGTTACGTTTCTGTCGCAGCCAAGGGTGGCGCTGTTGTTCTTCTCGCAACCGCTCTCGGCGCTTGCAATCTGACCCGCACCGAGCGCACCGGTTTGACAGGTGGGGCCATCGGCGCGGCAACGGGCGCGGGCATTGCAGCGGTCGCTGGCGGCCCGGTCGCAGCCGGGGCACTGATCGGTGCTGCCGCGGGCGGCACATCCGGCATCCTCTACGAGAAAAACAAGAAGCGTCGCCGGTATTAGGCTGGTTATAGAATAAAGTAGCTGAAATTCAGGTTATTTCTTAAATAACCTGAATTTCAATTTATCGCGCGCCAACCAATGTCGCGACGGCAAAATCCCTCTTTCCAGTGAATTTTGTCGACCGCGCTATAGGCGCGTGCTTTTGCCTCTGCAATTGTGCGCCCGCGTGCGCCGACGGAGAGAACGCGTCCCCCAACAGCGACAAGCGCACCCCCGCGCAGCGCTGTTCCGGCATGAAAAATCTGAATGCCATCGCGCGATCCCGCCTCTTCGAGATTGCTGATGACGGTGTTTTTCGCGTAAGCACCCGGATAGCCCTCAGCGGCGAGTACCACTGTGAGTGCCGCATCGTCGGACCAGCGCACACTGATGTTTCCGAGACGACCATCGACCACGCCCCTGATCAGGGCCAGAAGATCGCTCTCAAGGCGCATCATCAGCACCTGACACTCCGGATCGCCAAACCGGCAATTGTGCTCGATCAGCTTGGGCCCGTCCTTCGTGATCATCAGCCCGGCAAACAAAACGCCCTTGTAGGGATGCCCCATATCGCGCATCGCCCGCACGGTCGGCTCGATGATTGTCGCCATCACCTGATCGGCAAGTATCTCATTCATGATCGGGGCTGGGGAATAGGCCCCCATGCCGCCGGTATTCGGTCCGGTATCGCCATCGCCAACGCGCTTGTGGTCCTGAGCGCTGCCAAAGGCGAGGGTATGATCACCATCGCAAAGAGCAAAGAAGCTGATCTCCTCGCCTTCAAGAAATTCCTCAATGACGATGGACTGGCCGGCTTCGCCGAAGCCGCCCGCAAAACACATCTCGATGGCGGCAATCGCCTCCGCCTCGGTCATTGCGATGATAACACCTTTGCCCGCCGCAAGCCCGTCCGCCTTGACGACGATGGGCGCGCCTTGCTGATGCACATAGTTGCGCGCCGCATCGGCGTTATCGAACCGGTCATAAGCGGCGGTCGGAATGTTGTAGTTTGCGCAAAGATCCTTTGTGAATCCCTTGGAACCTTCGAGTTGCGCGGCAAGGCGGCTGGGCCCGAAGGCGCGAATGCCCGCTGCATCGAGATCATCCACAAGGCCGGCGACAAGCGGAGCCTCGGGGCCGATGACCACAAGGTCGATCGCCTTTTCCCGGCAAAAGTGGATGATGCTGTCATGATCGCTCAGGTCGAGCGCCACAAGCGCCGCGATTTGCGCAATCCCGGCATTACCGGGCGCGACAAAAAGCGTTTCCAGCGCGGGGGATTTCGCAAGCGCCCAAGCAAGCGCATGTTCGCGACCACCGGAACCAAGCAGAAGAACCTTCATCAAAACACCCGTTCAAAACAACAATGCCACGCATATACCGGCTTTTTAGCGCAGGCTAAACGCTAAGAATTGTTGACGCGGGTTTTATCCGCCAGTTGTTTTGTTCACCGTTTACTGGCAAGAACCTCTGAAACGCTTTAAATGAGGCGGATGAGAACGAGACTGGTGGTCTTTGAATGACAAACGGCTCTGATGAGCGGGTTGCAGATGCCGTCAAGGGGCATTGGGTCCACACGGTTTTGCCGCGTGCCGCGCGGCCCTATGCCCAGCTCGCCCGGTTCGACCGGCCGATCGGCTGGTGGCTTCTGCTTCTGCCATGCTGGTGGTCGACTGCCCTTGCCGCAGTCGCAGCCAATTCAGGATCGCTCAATCTTTTCCATATCCTGCTTTTCGTGATCGGCGCTGTCGTGATGCGCGGCGCGGGCTGTACCTATAATGATATCGTGGACCGCGACATCGACCAGGCAGTCGCGCGGACACGCTCACGGCCAATCCCGAGCGGGCGTGTCAGCATCGCGCGGGCAATTGCCTTCATGGTTGTGCTCTGCCTCATCGGGCTTGCGGTTCTCCTGCAATTCAACCTCTTCACCGTGTTTCTTGGCATCGGCTCATTGGGCTTTGTCGCGATTTATCCGTTCATGAAGCGGATCACCAACTGGCCGCAACTGGCGCTTGGCCTCGCTTTTTCCTGGGGGGGGCTTGTCGGTTGGGCGGCGCATTTCGGCAGCCTGAGCCCGGCATCGCTCGCGCTTTATGGCGGTGCCATTCTGTGGACCATCGGCTATGACACGATCTATGCCCATCAGGACCGGGAAGACGATGCCCTGATCGGCGTCAAATCGACCGCGCGCCTTTTTGGCGAGCGCACAAAGCCGTGGCTCATCCTGTTTTATGCCGGAGCGACCGCGCTTTTTGCCTTCAGCTTTCTTTCGGCAGGCGCGGGCTGGGTATCCTTTGCGGGTCTTGCGCTCGGCGCCGGGCACATGATTTATCAGGTCATCCGGCTCGACATTCACAATGCCGACCAGTGCCTTGTCATGTTCCGCTCCAACCGCGACTACGGTCTCATCCTGTTTGCCGGACTGACCCTCGATACGCTGGTCTGATATTCGGGCGGAATGCTGGAACCAAGAACCTTACGTCCGCGCGATGATTTCGCGACCGGTGACGCGGTGTTCTGAATTGATTGCGCCGGTCTTGCGCCGCTTCAAAAATCGAGGCCGACGCTTGGTAAAAAGCGCATTTGGACGGCGCTGCTTTGACGGAGCAATGTCGAGCGCACCCACCCGGTTGGAGATCATCTGTTCGCGCCCGTCCGGCTCGATCAGGATCAGCGGCAGGTTGAACCGCCTTGCCCACATCTGCCAGTCCGCCGCCAGTTCATCCATGTCATTCGAGCGCGCCACCGGCACATGGAGCGACGGATCGCGGTGGAGAAGCACAAGTTCGGCGATCACCTGATCATCCGGCGAGAGGGTGAGTTTCGCTGCAACGCCGCGATAGGCGCTCGGCTTGCTCGAAATCCGTGTCGCGATCCCGCATTTAAGCCGGCCCTCGACCACGATCCCGTCATCAAGTTTGAAACCGGTCTCTCCGACCAGCACGGAGCCGGAAAGCTCCATGCGGACGCTATGGCGATGCTCCGCCGGGTTCAGTCTGAAATTTTCGCGCGGGGAGACGACCCGGTCTGTCCGGATATCGGCTCCCGCCAACTCTGTTTGACGCATAGTCTTCCCCAATGGATCATTTTGTCTGATCCTTGAGGGCAGAATACCGGCTTCGGCCCGAAATCGCCTTAAAGAGATTGGTTAAGAAAAATCCGCTTGAAACCAGGGTTATCGCCAGGTGAATCCGATCTTCAGGATTTGCTAGTCATCCTGCTTTGCCACGTCCGGCCTGTTGTTGGCAGCCCGCGCCAAAATTTACCGCGTTTGCCAAGAGAGTCCACAAGCCCGACTTTTTTTGCTATCCAAATTTGCGAAAGCACCAGGGGGAAATAATCCTCTGGCACTCTTTGCTGACTGAACGGGGGAAAGATCATGCAGAGCCAGATTCTCGCGAATTTTGAAGACAAGCACGCTCAGCTCTTTGACCGGCACACGATCCGCCTTCACCACACGCTGGCGGAAACGGGCCTGTTCTCCGAGACGGCGATTGCCGGGCTGATCGAACGCTGCGCCCCCTCGGACTATAATATCAGCACCATGGGCTACGATAAGAACGTGCTCGAATGGCGTACAGGCGAGATCGGCAATCTTTCCGGTCACGAGGTCATCGACGCCATCCGCAAGGGCCGGATGTGGCTCAATCTTTACCGCATCATGGAGCGCGACACGAAATATCAAAACGTGCTGGACAGGATTTTCGCTGAATTCGAAGATAAAGTGCCCGGTCTCAAGACCTACCGGCGCAATATGACGATCCTCGTTTCGTCGCCGAAAATCCAGGTCTATTATCATGCCGATATTCAGGGCCAGTCCCTGTGGCAGATTTCGGGGCGCAAGCGGGTCTATGTCTATCCCTCGTCGGAGGCCTTTCTGTCGCGCCAATCGCTTGAAAAGATCATATTGCGCGAGACCGAGGAGGACGTCCCCTATCAGCCGTGGTTCGAGGAATATGCGGACGTCTATGATCTGGAGCCGGGCGAGGTCGTGCACTGGCCGCTCTATGCGCCTCACCGGGTAGAAAATCACGATTGTCTCAATATCTCCGTCACCACCGAGCATTGGACGCGGGAAATCTGGAACGCCTTTGCGGTCCATTATGGCAACGGCGTTCTGCGCCGCACTCTCGGCCTCAGCAATCTCTCGACCCAGCCAGAGGGCCTGCATGTCTATCCGAAGGCGGCGGCAGCCTTATTGTGGAAACGATTGAAGGCGCGCGGCCCGAGCACGATGAAACGAAAGATCGATTTCCGCGTCGATCCTTCGGCGGAAAAGGGACTGATCGACATTGCGCCTTATCTCAAGGCCGCCTGACTCCCGCGCCCAACTTTAATTCAGGCGAAGCGGGCGCTCAGTGCAGCTTTGAGGACAGTTTCTTCACAATCGTCTTCAGCCATGAGCCGCGCCGGTAAATGGTGAGTGCGAGCTTACCGATCAGGCCATTGGCAAGGGTGATATTGTGAAGCGGCACCCGCGTGGCACCGAACGAGCTTTTGTAATCCTCGTCACCAATCGTAAGGTCCATGATCGAAATGCCCGCTGCACGGCGGGTGCGCATCTGATCCAGAATGGCCTGAAGGCCGAGCGAATATTTCTGGTGCGCCGGGTCCGATGAATATGCCGCAAGCAGCATCAAGTGCCGGTTCTGATCAGCCAGGGTGAAGTCGACGGTGACAATCCGCCCGTCTATCTTGCCGACATAGGTGGGCGCTGATCCGCTTGCCAGGGCACTGTGCGCCACCGCACGGTAGAAATCGAAATAGGCTGCCTCGGACAGGAGATCGTCGGCAAAGCGTTTCTGCCGCTCATCGCGCAGAAACTGGAACGCAGCATCAATCTCGGCCGCATCGCGCGCAATCGAGAAAGCAAGGGTGCCAACCTCTTTTTCGAGATTGCGTTGTTTGCGGGCAATGCCCTTGCGCGTCGCCTTCGATAGGGCCTGCCTTTCCCATAGATCGAAGTCGCCCGCAATGATGGTCTCATGCGCGGCATTAATGTTCTCAAAGACCGTCATGCCGTCGATCAGCCGGTGGATGTCGGGGCTTTCCGGGCGCTGCTTGCGGAAAAGAAAGACGTCGAAGGGCAGAAGGCTTCGTCGCAATTCGCGGCGGAAATGCGCCATCCCGGCGAGTGCCTCAAAGACTTCCGAGGAGACGACCACCGCGTTATAATCTGAAATCCCGAGGTCGGCGGGCTGCATGATCCTTGCGCCGAGGCTCTTCTGCCGCACGCAGGCGAGAACGAGGAGAAGAAGCCCGCTTGAACGCTCGCGCACCGTGACAATCACCGGCTCCGCGGCGACCGCCGGAACGAGGGTGCGATAAAACGCATCAAGCCAGAGCGGGCTTTGAAAGAGCGTTGCCCCAGAAGCTGCAAACAGCGTGCGATATTCGTCAGAAAGAAAGTCGAAATCCGCTTGAACCGCAATCACCGGATCATGCGCCCCCGGCGCGCCCTCGGAACGTCGCTCGGCATCGGCAACACGGTTTGGCGGCTTTTTGTGGTCGGCTTTGTTGATCATCGGGTTATTCAACATTTTGAAGAAGCATTTTCAAGATCGCTTCATCGGCGGTCTGCGTGGCCGCATCGACAAAGCCGAAACCGTCGGAATAGTCCCAATGGGTCCATGCGAAACAATTCTTCTCCGCTTTGTCGGCAATGGTCTTGAGCCAGGTGAGCCGCGCAATCCGGGGCGCATGATCGGCGAGAACACCGAATTCGTTGATGATCAGCGGACGCGCGTTCGCAACCGACCAGTCGCGCATCCGCTCAAACGCCTCGTCGATATCGCCGATCCCCCATGGTGTTTTCAGTTCCATGCGCAAGGTTTCGGCGGCATGAAGCCGACCTTCGGCCAGAAGCATTTTGTACAGAAGCTGCACCGCCTCATCCTCAAAGGCCATTGGAAAGGGAAGATGCCGGAAATACCGGATCGGATCATTGTCCGACAGCCAGTCCGCGCCCTGATGGGTGAACAGGAAAGGATCATAGAAATGAACCGCATAGACGATGTTTTGATCGCGGATTTCGGGCACGTTCTGCAAGTCCTCGAAACGCTGTGCGCCCGATGGTCCGAGAATGATTGTATGGTGCGGGAAGAGACGGCGCAGGAGGCGAGCGAGCGCCGTGCCGTGGCGTTCCCATGTCGCCGCATCCGTGTCCGGTTCATTCAGCGCTTCAAGCACGATGCTGTCAGCGCCAAAGCCCGAAAGCCGCGCCGCAAGCGCGCGCCAAATTGCCTCTAGTCTGGCAAGCCCGCGCTCCGGGTCTGCCCGGTAGAGCGCGTTCATCGCCGCATCGGGGTGAAGATCGACACTGACGAGGAAGCCGCGCCGGTTCAGATCGCTGATTGTGGCTGTGAGCTGTTCGACATACGCTGAGACGGCAGCGCCAGCAAGATCGCCATGGCTGAAACCATCGTGAAACACCGGCAGGCGGATATGGCTAAAGCCGCGTTGTCTCAGTGCCGAGAGTGTGGCGGTGTCCGGCCGCCTCTCAGGTTCGGCCGCATCCCAGTTTGGCAGGTTGAAACCCCGCGCGAGACGCATGAGGCGGTCCGGGCTTGGAAAATGCGGAAAGCGGTTCGACCAGTCACAGACAATGGCGTCAGCGCCGGCCATCGGCGTGGGCATGCTGGCGGCAAGGCCGATCAATATGCTCGCCAGAAGAACAGCAAGCCGGTATGCGCCGCCGATTGCCATCACACCGCTCAGGAACGCGTGAAAAGCAGCTTCAGCGCTTTCGGATTGGTCATGAGATAACGAATGCCGAGCCGCCTCGGCTCCAGCGCCGCGCGCCACGCCCATTCCAAACCCACGGACTGCATCCATCCCGGCGCCCGGCTGCGTTTTGTCGACAGAAAGTCGAACAATCCGCCCGAAGTCTTGATGACGCCGACCCCTGTCAACCGGTCGATATTGCGGCTGATGAAATATTGCTCACGCGGAACGCCCATTGCGACCCACAGGATATCGGGTTTGGCGGCATTGATGGCGCTCACGATATCCGCCTCTTCCTCTGTACTGAAATAACCGTTCTGCCGTCCGACAATCGAAAGTCCCGGATATTGGGCGCTCATCCGGCTGAAGGTTGCGGCATTGACGCTTTCTTCAGCGCCGAGAAGATAGAAGGTAACCCCCTTCGCGGCTGCACGTTCCGCAACATCATGAAACAGATCCGTTGTTGCCACTCGTTCCGGCAGGGATAAGCCTTGGGAAAATTGAGAATAGAGCACCATTGGCATGCCATCGGCCAGAATCTGGTCGGCCCGCGCAAATTCCGCCTCAAGGGCTGGTTCGTCATGGCAAAGGGCCATGACCTGACCGTTGGCGGAGGTGGAATAGAACGGTCTGGCGCCGGTTCCGCGATGGCGGATTGCCTCTTCGATGAAGCCCTCGGCCACCTTAGCGCGCGAGGCGACCGTGATCAAAAGCCCGCCAAGTTGACGGATTGGCCAAGTGCGCATATTACCCGTGTCCCGTCCTGCATCAAAGGCAGGCAGGTCCGGCTTCACCAATGGATCGGCTCCGACAGTCTTGTGCATGGTGCGACGTGTTCCCAGCTTTACGCGTCAGCGACTATAGATTGTTCAATATGATCTCGGCATTGCGGAAATTCGCACGAATGGTCTTATCCGCAATAATCGAAATCTTGTCTTCATCCGGTTTGTCAAAAATGATGAATGTCCTGTCGCAGAGCAATGACAGGTGCGCGAAGTTCCTTTCGTTCGAAACATGGCTTGCATCGATGACAACAAGTTGAAACGACCGGCGGCATTCAGCGACAATCGCTTCCAGCGCAGAAAATGAGGCAAGATCAAGCGGCGCACCGGCGGCGCTCTCGTTCTCCGGGTCGAGGATCGCATAGGCGCGCTCTCGGCTTGTCGCGGAGAACCCGCGCGCGCGTTCGACTTGCGAATTGGACGGCGTCTTGACGAGGATCGTGTCGACAGCGCGGGCAGCACCCAGAGTGGCGAAGGCCTGCGCGATAGCGGTTTTCCCCTCGCGCGGGAACCACGAGGAGACGAGAAGCACAGTGCCGCCGCCGTCATGGCCCATGCCATCGACGGCAGCGATAAGACCGGCATGCTGCGCGAGTTCTCGGGCAAGCGCGCGTTCGAGATCAGCTTCATTCGCAATGTTTGAGCGCGGAATATGCGCGACGCCTGCAACCGGGGTCGTGAGCGCTGCGGCAATCGGACTTTCACGGTGCAGTCGCTTCGATTGCTCGGGGGCTGGCGCAGGATCGCGGTCGGGCGGGTCAAAAACCACCGAGGGTTTGCGTGATGGCCGGGGACGGGGTGTGAATTCCCGGGTCAGGTCCGTGACGGATTCAAAACCGGCGTCCTCATGACTTGATGCGTGCTCTACGAGCGGATATTCCGGCGCAAACGCCGTTGGATAGACGTCTGATAAAGCGGACGGCAATGCTTTTGCCGAAAGAGGCCTCTGCGTCGCCGTCCTTTGGGCGGCTGGCGGCGCGGATATCGGCTTCGCAAGGGCGAGGGCAGGACGATGCATGACGGCGTCGCCTCGCTCGTGTTCATCCATCGCTGATGCAGCGGCCCCGTCACGACGGTTGAAGAGTGAAAAGTCGCCGCGTGCAATGTCGCGCGCCAGAAAGAGGGCGGTCGAAAGCATCAGGCTCAAAAGCCCGATGACGCCGCTTGCGAGCGCCATGCTTGGCCTTGTGGAATTGAGCGGCGCCGTCGCAGCAGATGCAAGCCTTGCCTGCTGGCTCTGCAAGCCCTGCTGCTCGTCGGCGGATTTGAACCGACTGAGGAAGTTTTCATAAATCTCGCGGTTGGCCCGCGCCTCGCGCTCGAGTTCGCCGAGTCTGACGAGGGCGGTTTCCGTGTCTGCCGCTTTGCCGCGCTTGCCGGTGAGGTCGGCTTCGAGGGCTGCCTGTGTCGCAAGCGCCGCATCAAGGCGTTTTTTCGAGAGAGCCGTCAGGCGGGCGCGTTCTTCAGCAATCTGCTGATCAAGCGAGGCAAGTTTGCTCTGTTCGGCGGCAATCCGTGGATGGCGCGCGCCATAGACGAGCCCGAACTCGGCGAGATTCTGGCTGATCAGCGCGCGCTGCTGGCCGAGGAGCTGCAATTGCTGCGTCTCCGCCGGGTCGCCAAGCGTGTTGAAAATCGCGCTGCTGTTGATCGCCTGTTCATATTGCGCCCGGGCGACTTCGGTATTGGTCTTGGCAAGGGCGATCTGCTGGCTGAGTTCGGTGAGTTCGCGCTGCTGTAGCGTGCTTGCCGAATCGACACTGACAATGTTGTTCGCGGTGCGGAAATCCGCGACCGCTTTTTCCGATTTCTGCAATTCGTCGCGCAGGTTTGAGAGCCTGCTTGAGAGCGCGTTTGCGGCATTGATGGTGGCGGTTTCACGGGTGTTGCGCTGATCATCAATGAAGGCCCTCGCAACGCCGTTGGCGTAGATTGCGGAGCGCTCCGGATCGTCCGAGCTATAGGCGATTTCGACGATATAGGTTGCGCCCAGCCGGAACGCTTTCAGCCCGGATTTGAAGGCGCGCAGGAGCTTCCGGTCATCGGCCGCGGCATTTTCTGCCGCTTCGCGGAATTGCGGATCACTTGCAACATCGAGTTTTTCAAGCAAAGGCCGCACGAATCCGTCCGACTGGACAAGCTCCACAATGCTCTCCAGCACGGCGGCATCGCCATCGACATTGGTGACGACCTGTTCAGAGACGGTGACGCCCTTTTCGCGCGGATCGACGAGGATGATCGCCGTCGCCTTGTAGGGAAATGGAATGAGCCGGAAAATCAGAATGCCGATGACGGATAAGAGGGCGGCCAGAAGAAGAATTCGTCCGAAATTCCGCCCGAGAAACCGCAAAAACGCGAACGGGTCGAGCAATCCGTCTGCGCCAGATCCGTTGGGGTCAGATCCGTTGGGGCCAGATCCGTTAGCGCCAGACACGAAGCTCCGCCCCGCGCCATGCGCAGGAACAGGGGCCAGCGCAAGCGATCGGCCGGGCAACGGATTGTCCCAATCTGACATTAAAAACCCATCCTGAAACCTAACTCAGCAAATTTTAACCGCGTCTGGTAAATACAATAGCAACAGAAGCTTTTCTGCCTGCTGCTGATCACTTATGGTTGAATGAATCCTATTATACAAACAGTTATAAATAGGCAAAATCTAAACTGTTCTTCGGTAAACGATATGCCCGTGCCCACTGGCTTGCATAGGCCTGCAACGATTGAAAAGAGGGTGCCTTGGTTCTCAGCGGCGGCGATCTTCGGCGGCCTGGATACGCGGTTGCATTGGCGCAACTGGGCGATCAGCTTGTCTGGTCGGCTTTGGCAGTGGCGCTTTCCGCGCTCGTCATCGGTGTCGCCGTCTTCGCCCATGTCATAAACCCGGCCTTTGCCGCTCTTGTCGCCTTCATTCTCGCCGCGAGCCTTGCGCAATGGCTGCCCGGCATGGCTCTTATTGCCGTTCTGTTTGCCGCAATTTTCCAGAATGTCTTCGTCTCGCTGATTTCGCCTTATCTCCTCTCTGACAGCGATTTCAATATTGCGCGCGGCTACAGTTTCTTCATCCTTGCCTCGGTCTGGCTCGTGGCCTTTGCTGGCTATGTTTTCAGAATGCGGGGGCAAAACCAGGCGTTTGACCTGATCATGAATGTGACGACCGGTGTTCTTGTCTTGATCGGGATCTATTTCCTGATCGGTTTCATACAGAACCCGCTCGGCTCGATCATCTATCTGCGCAATATTGGCTCGGCCTTCATGTTCTTCCAGGTCGGCCTGATCGTGCTTGCCCGCCTGCCGGTGCGCCCGACCCAGGCGCTGACCCTGATCGCCGGCACGGTCATCCTTTTCGGCTATGTCGAATTCTTTTTCCGCGATGAGTGGATGGCGCTCACCAATGGCGACAGTTTCTGGCATCTCAGCACCAAGAGCCAGCGTGATGCCGGCCTGTGGGACCGCGATGCCGCCGAGCGCGGGATCGTCGTTAAAGGGTTTCTTGATTCGATCACGATCGATCTTTTCAACACGCCGCTTCTCGGTGATTTCAAGATTCGCATCGCTCGTCTTCTCGGCCCGAGTGTCCACGCAATCAGCTATTCCTATATGATCGCGTTCTTCATGTTGTTCACGCTTTTTCGCGGCTCGTTCCTGATTGCGCTCCTGTTGGCGCCCCTACTTGTTTTAGCCAACGCCAAGGGCGCGATCATTCTGCTCGTTCTGGTTGGGGCGAGCTTTCTCGTCGCGCGGATTTTTGGTTCGAAAACCGGCCTTATGGCGCTTGCGGCTGTGCTGGTCATCTATGTGCTGGCGGGGATCATTGTGGGCCTCAGGATCGGGGATTTTCATGTGCTCGGCTTCATGGGCGGGGTCTACAACTTTCTCGAGAACCCGATTGGCCACGGCATTGGCGTGGGGGGCAACCTCTCGACGAATTTCTCGGAATTGAAATGGTCCGATTATCAGGCGGCCGGTCGCACCCCGATTGCGATCGAGAGCGCGGTCGGGGTCATGCTGTATCAGATGGGAATTGCGGCGCTGGCTTATTTCGGTGTTTGCATCTGGCTTGCTTTTAAAGTCGTGAAACTCGCCGCAAATACCGGACAATCGCTTCATCTGGCAGCCGGATTCGCCCTCTTAACCGTGCTTGTAAACGGAATTTTTCAGGAAGAGGCGCTATTCTCCCCCTCTGCGCTCGGATTGATTATCGCCCTCAATGGCATGATCCTCGGCGCCGCAATCAGAACGGGTGCCTTGCGCTGACATGACCATTTTTCCCAACCAGCTATGGCGACGGTTCGACCTCTTGTCGAAAAGCGCCAATATGCGCGGCATCCTCGCCTCGGTTGGCATCAAGGGCGCCTCGGCGCTCTCCATGCTGGTTCTGGTAGTGCTCGCCTCGCATCTGCTGGACGGGGAAACCTTCGGCCGCTTCACCGTTCTCTTCAGCCTTGCCTCGATTCTGGGCGTCGTTGCCGCCTTCGGCCAGGAATTGCTGATCATTCGGCTCTGGAACGAATATGACGCGCGAAGTCAGCCTCAGCTCCTGCGCGGCGCGCTCCTCTTCGGTTTTGCAATCAGTGCGCTGATGGCGGCGCTGACGGCAATAGCGGTTTTCTACCATACCGTTCGTTCCGAAACCATGAGCCTTGGGTTTCTTGTTGCGCTCTTCGTGATCCTTTACACATTCGTCCTTTTCTTTTCCCATCTAAGCCGCGCGGTGGTGAGCGTGCCTGTCGGTGATGGTCATCGCGACGTAACCGCGCTCCTGCCGCTCAATGGCGCGCTGCTCATTGCTTTTCTGATGGAGAGCGCGCT
The DNA here is from genome assembly GCA_013911885.1 of Hyphomicrobiales bacterium. Classification (GTDB taxonomy): domain Bacteria; phylum Pseudomonadota; class Alphaproteobacteria; order Rhizobiales; family JACESI01; genus JACESI01. The sequence continues at coordinate 185,004 of JACESI010000003.1, forward strand.
CTCGCTTGGAGCGATTTTCGCTCTCTTCAATGGCGGTTTCGCTCTCTGCCTGCTGCTGCAGATGAGCGCTCTTGCCAAACGCCTCAAGCGCCATCCGATTGCGCGGGAAGGCGGCGGGATCGCGTTTGATTTCAAGGCGTGGCTGCCGCCGTCGCTCCGGCTCTGGATCGCGACCATTCTCGAATCCTCGAACCAGTATCTCGAAGTGGTCCTGATCGGCTTCTTCCTCAGCCCAACCATGGCCGGGATTTATTTTGTCGCAACCCGCATTGCGAACGGCTTTCTGACCGCCGCCGATGGCTTCAACATGTTCGGATCGAGGCAGATTCCAGCCCTGTTTTATCAGGGCGATCACCACGGGCTTGCGCGGCTTCTGCGCACCATGGCCTTGATGAGTGCGCTTGTCATCGGCGTGGGCATGAGCATCTTTGTAATTGGCGGCGAATGGGTTCTTGGGCTTTTCGGGCCGGCCTATGGCGCGTATTATTCGGTTCTGATTGTCCTTTGCATCGGCACGGCAGGGCTCGCAGCCACCGGTCCGGCAACCCAGATGCTGACCCTGACCGGTCATGACGAGCGCTATCTCGTCATCATGGCATTGAGTGTTGTCGTCCGCATCGCAGGCTTCTTTGCTCTTATTCCGGTTTTTGGCATCATTGGGGCAGCGCTTGCCAATGCCGCTTCGCTGCTTCTGATCACGGGTCTCGTCACCTGGTCCGCGCGGTCACTGACCGGGCATGATCCATCGGTTCTGCGGCTCGTTCTGCCGCTTGCCATCCCGCCTACCGAAAAAGCCGGGGCGTGAAGGAAATGGCGGGGGCCGGGAAGCGTATTCTGTTCATTCAAACTCAGGCGGAGAATGCCGGGGCGCAGGAGATATCGCGTCTTCTTGCCCGCGAGCTTGAGGCGCGCGGTCACGACGCAAGGCATCTGTTCTTCTATCGTAAGACCGACGGTTTCGACCGCATGGCGAAAACGCTGATCCTGTGTCATAAGCGCCCTGGCAATCCGATTGCCTTTCTGCGGTTCTGTCTCGCGCTCATCCGTGCGATCCGGGCAATCAGGCCGGATATCGTTTTCACCTTTCAGCATTTCGGCAATGTGTTTGGCGCACCCGCGGCCCGCCTCGCCGGTGTGCGCTGCATTGTCGCCAATCAGGTCTCGGCGCGCGAGACCATCCACCCGCTTGTGCGGCTCCTCGACCGGTTCATCGGGCAGACGCCGGTCTATAGCCGCATTACGATCAACTCGCACAATCTCATGGGCGATTATGAGAATTTCCCGCAAGCCTATCGCCGGAAGCTCGTGCTCGTGCCTCATGGCTTTGAGGACAAGGCGCTCGATCTTGGAAAGCGCGCAGCGCGCGAGCGTCTTGGTCTTGCGGCCGACAAGCCGCTGCTTGGCACCGTTGCGCGTCTCAATGAAGGCAAGCAGATCGACCGCGCCATCGGTCTTCTGACCCACCGCGCGGATTGGCACCTTGCAATTGCCGGACAGGGCCCTGATCTCGAACGCCTGCAAACGATCACGCGCGCGCTCGGCCTCACGGACCGGGTGCATTTTCTCGGCGAGCGGGCGCAATCCGAAATCGGGCTTGTTCTTGCAGCCCTTGATGTCTTCGTGTTCCCGACCCGGGCTGAGACTTTCGGTCTTGCTGCCGTTGAGGCGGGGCAGGCGGGCGTGCCGATCGTGGCAAACGATCTGCCGGTTCTGCGTGAAGTGCTTGCGGTTGACGGCGAAGCATGTGCCGTCCTCGTCGATGTGAATGACGAAGCAGCTTTCGCAAAGGCCGTCGAGACCATTCTGGCTAACCCGGCGCTTGCCCGGCAGATGTCGGAACGCGCCTGCGGCCTGAAGCGGAAATATTCACTCAGTGCAATGGTTGACGCCTATGAGGCGATGGTTCTAAACGAAACGCGCGACCTGGTGTTGCAGATCAAATCGGCGATTGTCTCATGATCATTCATATCCGCATAGAGAATAACCGCTGTCGCTACTGGCTGGCTCATCTTTCCGCCGCCCTCGCCAAAATACCCGGAAGCGACGTTCGGCTCGATTTGATCGAGGGTGACGCCCGTCCTTCGTCGGCGCTCGATTTTCTCCTCAAGGCGGAAAAGCTCCTCCTGCGCAAGGGGCGGGATTGTGGCGCCGATCTTTGCCCTGCCTCTGAACTCAGCCTTCCGCCTGCTTCCTTCACCACACCAGATGTTGTGATTGATCTCACCAACGCGCCGCCTGCATCGCCTCTGGGCGGGGAAAATCCGGGCGCGCCCGATGCGATCCAGATCCTGAGGCCGCTTTACAACAGTGTCGCTGGCGAAGAGGCCCTCGCCGGATTTTTGATCCAGCAACAAAGACCCTGCATCACGATCGCGGCAGAAGGGCGCGCCGAGCAGATTGCCAAAGGGTTTGCCTCGCTTGAGGCGGTAAAAGGAATCGGGTCCGCAATGGAGACGATTTATTCCCGTGTGGTCATGCTTCTCACCCGCGTCCTCAGCGGCATCGAGGAAACCTATGAGCCCATGCCTCCGGTCACGCCGGCGCCTGTGTCTTATCCTGACGCGATCAGCCATTTGGCCCGCGGGTTGTGCACCAGCGCCCTGCACGCGATATATGAACGCACTTTCTACCGCTCGCACTGGCGCATCGGCTGGCGCTTTGTTGATGGCGACGGCGTGTTCCACAAAGGCGATCTTTCCGGTCCGCGCTGGAATGTCCTGCCGCATCCGATCGACCATTTCTACGCGGATCCGTTTGTGTTCGAAAGCGATGGCAAAGCCTATCTGTTCTTTGAGGATTTTGACCATCGGCTCGGCAAAGGCGTGATTTCGGTCGTGCCCTTCGGTGAAGACGGGCCGCTTGAAAGCGCACGAACCGTCCTTGAGGAAGACTGGCATCTATCCTACCCGTTTGTTTTTGAGCATGACGGTGACGCCTGGATGATCCCGGAAAGCTCCACCAACCGCGAAGTCGTGCTCTACCGCGCCGTCGATTTTCCCTACCGCTGGGAGCGGCACACGGCTCTTCTTAGCGATATCGAAGCGGCAGACGCGACCGTGATCCATTTCAAGGATCGGTGGTGGTTATTTACCGTCACGCGAGACGGGTTGGGCGGCTATTCGGATACGCTCTGCCTTTACACGGCAAAGGATCTGTTCGGACCATGGAGTGCGCACGCGAAAAACCCGGTCCTGATCGACGACAAGGGCGCGCGGCCTGCCGGACGCATGGTGATCGAGGATGGAAAATTGTGGCGTCCGACCCAGAACTGTTCCGGCACTTATGGCGCGGCGGTCGAGCTTGCCTGTGTGACCCGACTGGATGATGACGCTTTCGAACAGGTGGTTCACGTGTCACTGCATCCAGGCGGGCCCGACTGGCCTGGTCGCAAATTCCACACACTGAACCGTGTCGGGCGGCTCGAGGTGATCGATGGCAGCATCTTCCGTCCGAAAATCCGGTTCGCGGCACTGCTGACGGATCGCTTCTATCGCCCGGGCTGAAATGCTGCTGATAAAGTGCGCATGGGGATAACAACCGCGCCCTGAAGGCGTGCGCTAAAGCACCTTGCCGGGATTCATGATCCCGTTCGGATCAAGCATCGCCTTGATCTGGCGCATCAGACCGAGCGCCACGGGGTCTTTCACCTTGACGAGGCTTTCCCGTTTCATCACTCCGATCCCGTGTTCGGCTGAAATCGAACCGCCATGGGCGGTCACAATGCTGTGGATCAGGTCGTTCATCACCTCCCACTGGCTGAGAAAGGCAGCCTGGTCCATGCCGACCGGCTGGCTCACGTTAAAATGGATATTGCCATCGCCCCAATGGCCGAAAGGCACTGGGCGAGCCCCCGGAATGAAGGCAGTCGCCGCGGCCGCGGCCTCCGTGAGAAAACCCGGAAGGGCCGCGACCGGGACAGATATGTCATGCTTGATCGAGCCGCCCTCCGGCTTCTGACAGCCGGACATTTCATGCCGCAGAAACCAAAGATGCTGGCGCTGGGCCTCGGAGGCGGCGAGTGTGCCATCCGCGATCTCTTCCGCCTCTATACCGTCCGCGACGAGCGCCATCATCCGGCGTTGCGCTTCCTCGATCGATTGTTCCGATGCGATTTCAATAAGCACATACCAGTCATGGGGCGTGGCGAGGGGATCGCGCGCGCCGGCGACGTGGCGCGTGAGAAATTCAATCCCGATCCTGGGCATGACTTCAAAGGCGGTAAGCGACGCGCCGCCATGCGCCTGCGCCCTGGTGTAGAATGCAGCGATCCTGTCGGTATCCGCAAAACCCAGAAACCCGACCTGCCGTCCGCGCGGGTGTGGAAACAGTTTCAAGACCGCTGCCGTGACAATGCCGAGCGTTCCCTCCGCGCCGATGAAAAGGTTTTTCAGGTCATAGCCGGTATTGTCTTTCCTCAGGCGGTTGAGTCCGTGCAGGATATCGCCATTCGGCAGCACGACCTCAAGGCCGAGAACGAGATCGCGCATCGTTCCATAGGCGAGGGCGCCGGTGCCGCCGGCATTGGATGAAATCGTGCCGCCGATCTGGCAGCTCCCTTCGGAGCCAAGCGACAGTGGAAACAGCCGGTCCACCGCTGCCGCCGCTTCCTGCACATTCCTGAGGATCGCGCCGCTTTCGACGGTCATTGTATAACCCGCCGGATCAACCGCGCGGATCGCATTGAGCCGTGAGAGATTGACGACGAACTGGCGCTCGGCATCGAATGCGATCTGGCCGCCGACAAGGCCGGTATTGCCACTCTGCGGGACAAGCCCGAGCCCGTGTCTGTTGGCGATCTTCATGATTGCGGAAATGGCCTCGACAGAGCGCGGGCGCAACACGGCAGCCGCCGCGCCGGCATATTTGTCGCGCCATTCCCTGAGATAGGGTGCCATGTCTGCTGGCGCCGTAATGATTCCAGCCGGATCAAGGACAGAGGCCAATTCCGCAAGGGCCTGAGCCGCAGGGGTGAAATGTTTCCTGTCCGTCATAAAATGTGACCCTATTTGCTTGTTTTCGCGACCATAGTCGTTAATTGCGACCTTCACAATTGTGGCGCCTTCTTGAAGATGCGAGGGGCCTATGTCATAGGGAGCAATCGGTTTTGGTGGAATGAGGCTGTGGGATGTCAGTGATTGAGGCAACAAGGAATGCGACCGTCGGCACAGGCTTGATGGCCGGTAAGAAGGGTCTCGTCCTCGGTGTCGCCAACAATCGTTCCATCGCCTGGGGCATTGCCAAGGCCTGTGCGCAGCACGGTGCTGAAATCGGCCTCACCTATCAGGGCGATGCCCTCAAGAAACGGGTGGAGCCCCTTGCCGAGGAACTTGGCGGTCTTGTCTTCGGCCATTGCGATGTGACCGACTATCCGAGCATTGACGCCGTCTTCGATTCCGTGGCCGATAAATGGGGAAATCTCGATTTTGTCGTTCACGCGATCGCCTTTTCCGACAAGGACGAGTTGACCGGCCGCTATATTGATACAAGCGCCGCCAATTTCGACCGCACGATGAACATTTCCTGCTATTCGCTGACCGCCATTGCCCAGCGCGCGGAAAAACTGATGCCTAAAGGCGGCTCGATCCTGACCCTCACTTATTACGGCGCTGAAAAGGTCATGCCGCATTATAATGTCATGGGTGTTGCAAAGGCGGCGCTCGAGGCGAGCGTGAAATATCTCGCGGTCGACATGGGCCCGAACAATATCCGCGTCAACGCCATTTCCGCAGGCCCGATCAAGACCCTTGCCGCATCAGGCATCGGCGATTTCCGCTATATCCTGAAATGGAATGAGTACAACGCGCCGATGCGGCGCACGGTCACGATCGAGGAAGTCGGCGATTCAGCGCTCTACCTCCTCTCTGATCTCTCGCGCGGGGTGACAGGTGAAATTCACCATGTCGATTCCGGCTATCACACCATCGGCATGAAGGCGGTCGACGCACCGGACATTTCTGTCGCGAAGGACTGATCGGGGCAATCCCGTCAAAATATCGCAATCACGCCGACGCTTGCGTCAAGGCTGAGCCTCACGGACTGTTCGCATCATGGTGCTGCTGCTTTACTTCATTCGCCATGGCGAGACCGACTGGAACGCCGAGGCACGGTTTCAGGGCCAGCAGGACATACCCCTCAACGACAAGGGGCGCGCGCAGGCAGCCCGCAACGGCGCGGTGTTGCGCGATCTCATTGCGGAAGGCATGACTGAAGGCGGGGCTGAAGGCAGGGCTGGGGGCGGGTTCGATTTCGTCGCAAGCCCGCTTGGCCGCACCCGCGAGACCATGGAAATCATTCGCGCCGCAATGGGGCTTGATCCGATGGCCTATCGCACGGACGAACGCCTCAGGGAACTCTCCTTCGGTGAATGGGAAGGCCGCACGGTCTATGATCTCGAAGTCGCGGAGGCGGCTTTGTGGCGCGAGCGTCAGGTCAACAAATGGTATTTTCAGCCGAAAGGCGGCGAGAGTTATCACCTGCTCACCGAGCGCGTTAAGGGCTGGGCCGATGAGCTGACCCGGCCGACTGTTGTTGTCGCCCATGGCGGGGTTAACCGCGCGCTTCATGCGATCTTCACCGATATTGATCGCAACGCGCTTGCGGCATCTGAAATCCCGCAGGATAAGATCATGGTGCTGGATCAGGCGGGACCGCGTTGGGTTTGACCAAAGCCGCGTTCCTGCGTATGACCATCGCCTTATCCTTTGGGTTTTAACAGGCAAAGCACACGCATGTCGCACAACAGTTTCGGACATCTCTTTCGCTTCACCACCTGGGGTGAAAGCCACGGCCCCGCGCTTGGATGTGTGGTCGATGGCTGCCCGCCGCGCCTTCCGATTTCCGAGGCTGAGATTCAGGCCTATCTCGACAAGCGCAAACCCGGCCAGTCGAAGTTCACCACCCAGCGCCGTGAGGCCGATGAAGTGAAAATCCTCTCAGGGACGATGATCGACGATGCGACCGGCATCCTCATGACAACCGGAACGCCGATTGCGCTGATGATCGAAAATACCGACCAGCGTTCCAAGGATTACGGCGACATCAAAGAACGCTACCGGCCTGGCCACGCTGATTATACCTATGACGTGAAATACGGCATCCGCGACTATCGCGGCGGCGGCCGCTCGTCGGCGCGTGAGACGGCGGCGCGGGTTGCAGCCGGCGCCATTGCACGCAAGGTCGTGCCGGGGCTCGTCATTCGCGGCGCGCTGGTTCAGATCGGACCGCACAGGATAAATCGTGAAAACTGGGATTGGGCGGCGGTGGATGAAAATCCCTTCTTCTGTCCTGACCGGGACGCCGCCGCCTTTTGGGCGACTTATCTTGACGATATCCGCAAGGCGGGCTCTTCCGTCGGCGCGGTCATTGAAGTTGTGGCCGAAGGCGTGCCCGCCGGCATCGGCGCCCCGGTCTATGGCAAGCTCGATCAGGATATCGCCTCTGCGATGATGTCGATCAACGCGGTCAAGGGCGTTGAAATCGGCAATGGATTTGGGGCGGCGTGCCTCACCGGTGAGGAAAATGCCGACGAGATGCGTCTTTCAAACGATGGCAGACCGCGTTTTCTGTCAAATCATGCGGGCGGCATTCTGGGCGGCATCGCGACCGGTCAACCGGTGGTAGCCCGCTTTGCCGTGAAACCGACAAGCTCCATCCTGACGCCCACGAAGAGCATCACCCGCTCGGGCGCTGAAGTCGATGTCATGACCAGGGGCCGCCATGATCCCTGTGTCGGTATTCGTGCGGTGCCGATCGGGGAGGCGATGATGGCCTGTGTCATTGCCGATCATTACCTGCGCCACCGTGGCCAGATGGGCAGCAGTCAGACAGGAAATTGAAGATCAAAAGGAAATTCTGGAAATGAACACGAATTTTTCCACCGTCGTTGATGCAATCCGTGCTTTCGAAAATGGCGAAATGGTTGTGGTCATGGATGATGACGACCGGGAGAACGAAGGCGATCTGATCATGGCCGCAGTCTATGCGACGCCGGAGAAAATGGCTTTCATGATCCGCCACACGAGCGGCATCGTCTGCGCGCCGATGACGGCGGAGGATGCGCGCCGTCTGCAACTCAACGCCATGGTTGCAAACAATGACAGCCCGCATACAACAGCTTTCACGGTGTCGGTCGATTATCGCCACGACACGACGACCGGCATTTCGGCGGCAGAGCGCTGTTCGACCGTGCGGGCGCTTGCCAATCCCAATTCGGGGGCACCGGATTTTGTGCGTCCTGGTCATATTTTTCCGCTCATCGCGCGCGAGGGCGGCGTTCTCATCCGCTCGGGCCATACGGAGGCGGCTGTTGACCTCTGCCGTCTTGCGGATCTTTATCCCGTCGGGGTGATTTCTGAACTCGTCAACGATGACGGCACGGTGAAGCGCGGGCCGCAGGTCCGCTCCTTTGCCGCCGAACACAGCCTCAAGGTCGTCTCGGTCGCCGATCTCATTGCCTACCGCCAGCGCCGCGACACATTGGTGGAAAGGGTTGGCGAGAAACATGTCATGACCAAGGTCGGGAGAGCGGTCGCCTTCTCTTTCCGCACGCCATTCGATCCGATGCAGCATCTTGCCATCGTTTTCGGCGATATCCGCGATGGGCGCAGCGTGCCCGTTCGTCTTCAGCGCGAATCGGTCCTGGATGATGCTTTCGGCGCGGATGGTTCGCTTGAGGCGGCTCTTGCCAAGGTCAGTGAAATTGGACGCGGGGTGGTGGTGTATCTGCGTGAAGGCTCTGTCGGCGTTGCGCCCGAACCCGAATACCAGCCGCGCGGCGCAACGAAGTCACCCGACGAGCCGGAAGCCCATGTATCGTCGGAACGGCGCAAGCAGGACTGGCGCGAAGTCGGCCTTGGCGCGCAGATCCTGCGTGATCTCGGCGTCAGCTCAATCCACCTTCTGTCGTCGACCGAACGGCACTATGTCGGCCTCGACGGTTTCGGGATTGCAATCGAGAGCACTGAGAAGCTGACCTGACGCGCGCCGGAAGTGCGGCTCTTTCAATCAAACGATCTGTGTCGGCCTCTGGGCTGAGAGAGAAGTGTTTTTGACGCCGCGCTTTTTCAGCAAGCGCGGCTTGGTCTTGCGCAGGATCGCCGCCGCATAGCGCGGGGCATGTTCTTCAAGCCATGACAGCATTCGGTCTATGGCGGGAATCCGCTGGCGCAACAGCCGAACGCTTCGCTTTGCAAATTTGCTGCGCTGGATCATGAGAATAAGTGCGAGCGATATCAGCGGGACGCCAAGCGGGATCGGAAGCGGTAGAAAAATCAAACCTATGATCAGAATAACAAAGGCAAAAACGATCTGAAGATTCCGCATCGGGGTAATCCATGGTGTGAAAGCGTTTCGGCGAGTTTCGCATCCGACGCTTACGGTTTGGTGAACGTCATGACCTTAGAGAAGAAATGTGCGGCGGATTTTTGTCTTTTCAGGCCCGCATTTTCAAAAAGCTGACTGAGATCTTCGTTCAGATAGCTCAAATAATAAGGCTCGTGAAAAAGCTCGGGGAAAGTTTCCAGAAGCCCGTTATAAGCCGGGATGTCGTCTGTCTGGAGGGAATCGACAAAAACGAAGCTCCCGCCGGGTTTCAGCACCCGAAAAATTTCGCGCGCCACGATCCGGCGCACTTTGGGCGGCAATTCATGGAAGAGAAAGACCGATGAGACAATGTCGATACTGGCATCGGAAAACGGCATTGCCTCCGCGTTTGCATGTTGAAAAGCGATCCTCGGCCGGTCCCTGTAGCGCGCCCGTGCCTCGTCAAGATAGGCGTCCGACAGATCAATGCCGGTGACGCGGAGCCGCGGCAGGGCGCGGGTGAGATCGCGCAGGAACGCCCCCGTGCCGGTCGCGACATCGACCAAGTGCGCTTTGCGCTGATCGCGGCCGGAGAGGGCGCGCACGACTTCGGCGACACCCATCCGCCGCATCGCGCCCGTCGCGCCGTGAAACAGGACGTCAACCTGCGTATCGTAAAGCTCGGCTGAATCCCGCGAGAGCCATCCGTCCGTCTGAAAATGGAAATTCTGAAGGTAGTAGCGCGGCAGGTCGCTGTCTTGCTGATGGATTTCGAAGACTTCCTGATGGCGGTCCTCGCGGCGGCGCATCTGGACTTTCGGCGCATCCTCGAAAAACCGGCGTGCGCGGCCCATGATTGCGGGAAGACCGCCTTCTTCATCCATTGGCATCGGGTAAAGGCCCGCCTCGACATGGGCCATATCCTCGGCCATTAGCCGCGCGACCCCGCGCAGGAGGTCAGAAAGCCCCGGCGTCGGTGTCTGTGGGGGGCGGAAGCGGCGCTTTGGTGGCGGCAGGTCGCGCTCGAGCCGGGCGACAAGACGGCGCAGCGCGATCCCCTGCGACGTATACCAGGCGACCCGTGCACCCTGTGTGAAACCATAACCAAGCCGTGTTGCCGTTCTTTGCAGCGGGTCCATCGTTTAGCGCTCCCGGTTGAACACCCCAACAAGCTCAATATGGTGCGAATAAAGGAATTGGTCCACTGGTGTGGTGCGCGCCAGCGTGAAACCGGCACCCTGGAGTGTTGCCGCATCCCGCGCGAATGAAGCAGGCGAACAGGAGACATAGACGAGGCGGGAAAGTTTCGATTTCACAATTTCCGCGATCTGTTCGCGCGCCCCCGCTCGTGGCGGATCAAGAAGAGCGAGATCGAAAACATCCAGTTCCTTCGCCATGAGCGGGCGGCGGAAGAGGTCGCGCCTTTCCGTGGTCAGGGGCTTGAGCGCAGGCGTGGCAGATGCCGCCCTTGTCAGAGCTTCAATCGACGCCGCATCGCCATCGACCGCGTGAACCCGTGCCGATAAAGCAAGCCGCAGCGAGAAGGTGCCGCTTCCGGCGAAAAGATCGGCCACATGTTTCGCACGGCCTGCCGCTTCCATGACAAGGGCTGCAAGCCGGTTCTCGGACAGGGTGGCGGCCTGGGTGAAACCACCCGGCGGCGGGGTCACAGCTGCCGTTCCGAAGTGAAGAACGGGTGTCTGTGGCGCAATCAGAACCCTGTCGCCCAGGCTGATGCGCGCCAATTTCGACTGGGTTGCGAAATCCATCAATTTCCGCTCGGTGGTGAAATCCGGCCAGGGACCAAAATCATCAAGCCGGATATCAAGCCCGCTTTCGGTAAGAAGGGCGTGTAGTTTCATCACACCGCGCCGGGGTGCAATCAGAGCTGCGAGCGCCCTTAATTCATCAAGCCGCCCGGCGAGCCGGGGATCAAGGATCAGGCAGGCATCAAGCGCCACGACCGCATGGCTGCGTGCGCCGTGAAAGCCGAATGCGAGCGCCTTGCCCTGCCACTCGGCGGCAAAGGTTGCCCGGCGTCTTGTACCGGCGGCAATCGGCTCGAGCGGATCAACGGCACAATCCACACCCTGAGAGGCAAGAACGCGGGATACGACATCGCGCTTCCACCGCTGATAAAAGGCAGGAGCCATATGTTGCAGGCTGCATCCGCCGCAGGATCCAAAATGCGGACAAGGCGGAATGATCCGTTCCGCTGCCTCCTCGACCACGCTTAAAAGCACGCCGCGTTCGCCGATCACATCGGCGATCACCGTCTCACCCGGCAGCGCGCCCGCAACAAACACCGGGCCGTTTTCAGTCTCTGCCACCCCATCGCCGCGATGGGCGAGATTGCGGATCGTGAGTGTGGCACGCACGGCTTTCGGGGAGATGGTGCTGCGCACGCCCGGGCGTCTTCTATTAGGCATCTCGGCGTGCTCCAAGCAGATATTCGCGGTTTCCGTCCGATCCCGCGACGGGGCATTCGATCAGGCCTGTCACCCGCCAGCCGGGCTGTGAGCCGACAAAGGCCGCAATTGCCTCGGCTGTGCGGGCCGCTTCTTCGCGGTCGCGCACGATCCCGCCTTTGCCGACCGCCTTGCGCCCGACTTCGAATTGCGGCTTGACGAGAAGCACCGCCCAGGCCCCCGCCTCCGCAAGCGCGAGGGATGCCGGAAGGGCGAGCCTCAACGAGATGAAACTGACATCGCTCACAATTGCTTCGACGGGCCCCGGAACATCATCAGCGCTCAGCGCCCGGGCGTTGAGGCCTTCGCGGTTGAGGACGCGCGGGTCAGACCTCAGCCGCGCATGAAGCTGGTCATGACCGACATCGACCGCGGTGACATGAACCGCACCCCGTTCCAGCAGTACCTGCGTGAAGCCGCCGGTCGACGCGCCGACATCAAGGGCGCGAAGCCCTTCGGGCGAGAAGTCGAAGGCGTCGAGCGCGGCGAGGAGCTTGAGGGCGGCCCGCGAGACATATCCTTCGGCCGGATCATCGAGCGTGATAATCGCCTGCGGTGCGATTTTCTGCGCTGCTTTGAGCGCCATTTCGCCGTCCACGAGCACGCTGCCGCGGGTTATGGCGTCTGCTGCCCGCGACCGGCTTGGCGCGAGGCCACGCTCGACCATCATCTGGTCAAGCCGCTGAAACGGCTGGAGATCGCCGTGACCGCTCACTCTCTGTCTTTCAGGGTTTTTTTGAGATCGCTGTTTGCAGCGGTATACTCATCCGGAACCAGGATATAATCGTTCGCACCTTCATAAAGATCCGGCGGAATGACGCCGCCAATCGGCGCGGAAGCGGCCAGATCATAATCGGCCTTTTCGGCATTGGGCAGCGTATCCCGCTGGAGCACGCGCATCACAAGAAAACCGATCATGAAGACAAGAACCACTGCGACGACAATGAACAGGGCGTTCGGGCCGAAGTGATCCATGGCGACCGAGGAGACAAACGGTCCGAAAATCGAACCGAGCCCATAGGCAAGCAGAATGCCGGCCGCCGTCTCGACCATTTCATCGGAAGCGCCGTAATCATAGGCGTGCGCCGCCGCAATCGCATAAAGCGGTTGTATGAGACTGCCGAGGAGAACCACAAGGCCGATCAGCACAAAGGGATTGCTGATGCCGCTGAGGGCGATGAAGAGCGAGGTCGCCACCGTTCCGAGAGAGCCGACAATCAGCATGTAGCGCCGGTCGACCTTGTCAGAGAGGCGACCCAGCGGATATTGCAGAAGCAGCCCGCCCAGCATAAGACTGCCCGCGAAAAACGGAATGAGATTGCTGTCCATGCCGATCCGTGAGGCATAAAGCGGCAGAAGGCTTACCAGCGCGCCCACGGCAAAACCATCGATAATCACAGACACGATGGCGGCAGGCGAGGTTTTGTAAAGCCGCATCGGGCGAAACCGCACCACCGCGATCGGTGCCGGCTGGGCGCTGCGCGTCATCGCAACCGGAACCACCGCAATCGACAGGGCGATGGATGAGACGACAAAGGCTTCAAAACCGGAAATATCAAACCAGGCGATGGAAAATTGCCCGACCATGATGCTCGCATAGACCACGATCGTATAGGCGGACATCACGAGCCCGCGCGTCAGATTGGTGGCGCGTTCGTTGAGCCAGCTCTCGATGATGAGGTAGTTGCAGGCGATACAAAACCCGGTCGCACCGCGCGCAAGGCTCCAGGCAATGGTGTCGGGCAGAAGTGGATGGGCAAGGGCCGCGGCGGAACTGATGGAAATCATCGCCGCAAACGCCCTCGCATGACCTGCGCGCACGATGAGGAACGGACCGAGCAACGTCCCGCCAACGAAGCCGACATAGAAAAAAGACGTGATAACGCCGATTGATGTGCTCGAGAACAGCTCAATTTCGGCGCGGATCGGGACAATTGTCATCTGCATGCCGTGTCCGACCATGAGGAAGGCGACGGACAGAAGCAGTGCTGAAATGGGGGCGATGATCGAGGGCATAGGCTGTCTCGAAACGGCAAGCAAGGCGCTCGCGGTCATACGGTTGCGGGTACCGCGCTTATGCGCCTCTCCTGTGCTGTGTCAATCCACAATCGGGAACTGGTTTGATAAATGCACATGACTGGCTCGGTCGTGTCAGACGCCGCGCTTGTTACCCCAGAACAGGACATGCAGCTGCGGCAGTATATGCACATCGAACCAGCGGTCCTCGAGGCAGCGCCCGACAAGCCAGCGCATCCGGTCGTGAATGCCGGGCAGGTCGATCACATCGTCTTTCCCATCCTCAGGCGCGGGCGGTGTATGGTTTCCCGGCTGAAGGTAGAGCGGCAGGGCCGGATAGCGCGCGGCTTGCATGCGCGCCCATTCATAATCGTGCTCATTGAAAATGACGATCTTGAGAACGGTTCTGGTGCTTTGTCCGGCGCTGTTGAGGCACGCTTCAAATGCGGCCCAGTCGACGGTCTCGCCCGATGAGGGCGGTTTCGGGCTTAGGACCAGCGTATCAAGGTCGCAGAACCAGTCCTGCGCGATGGAACCCTGGGTTTCGAGGGCAAACCGGTAGCGCGCCTGATGCCCGAGATGGATCAGATCGCCGAGCGGCTGGATCGCCGGATTGCCACCGGAAAGCGACACCGTCAGCGGTACGCCGCCGGAAAGGTCCTTGATCTTCGCAAAGACAGCTTCTGTCGTCATGGCGCGCCAGTCGCGGCGATAGGCCGGATCGACCGCGTGCATGCTGTCGCACCAACGGCACCTGTAATCGCAGCCGCCCGTGCGCACGAAAACCGTCGGCTCCCCGATGAGCGCGCCTTCGCCCTGGATCGTCGGGCCAAAAATTTCCGAAACGCGGATGGTTTTCATTGCGGCAAAGGCCGGTATTCGGCCCAGGTCTTCGGCGTCTCGCTGACCATGACGGCGCTTACCTGCGGCCAGCGTGCGCGGCACCAGTCATAGAATGTCTTTGCGAGATATTCCGCCGTCACACGGTCATGGCCGAGCACCTCGTTCAGAAAGCGGTGGTCGAAATGCTCATCCACATAGGCCTTGAGCGGCGCGAGATCGTGATAGTCGATCACAAATCCATCGTCATCGAGCATGTTCGCCGTCAGTTCGACCTTCACGATATAATTGTGGCCATGCAGGCGTGCGCAAGGGTGGCCGTCGGGCAGATGCGCCAGTTGATGCGCGGCGGAGAAATGAAATTCCTTGGTGATCTTATACATTCGCCTGTCTCCGTCGGACCGCTTCGATCCAGTAATCGCGGTCGAGATAAGGGGTCGGGTCCGCTATGTCCGCAAGGTCGAAGGCCTCGCGGCGCTCAACGCAGGTGCCGCAGGATCCGCAGTGGATGTCGCCGCCCTTGTAACAGGACCAGGTGTCGATGAATGGCGCACCGACTTCAGCCCCGATCGTGACAATGTCGGATTTCGCGATATCGACGAAAGGCGCGAGAAAGCGGATATCGGCATATCCATCGAGCGCGGCGCGTTGCATTTTCGCAAAGGCGTCGATGAAACCGGGGCGGCAATCGGGATAGATGAAATGGTCCCCGCCATGGACGGCGGTCGCGACCGCCTCCGCCTTGCGGGCCGCCGCAACACCGAAGGCAATTGTCAGCATGATCGCGTTGCGGTTCGGCACGATCGTGATCCGCATTGTCTCTTCGGCATAGTGACCATCCGGCACGGTGACATTATCGGTGAGCGCGGAGCCGGTCAGTTCCGCGCCGATAGCGGTAATGTCGATGATTGAATGGGGCACGCCGAGCCGCGATGCGGCGCGGGCGGCAAATGCCAGTTCCTTGCGGTGGCGCTGGCCATAATCGAAGGTCACAAGACCCGCGAGGTCGCCTTCGTGGGCAGTTTTCTCGGCAAGCACGACAGAATCGAGCCCGCCCGAGCAGACGACGATTGTTTTCATAACTGGGTCCTTGTTTTTACCGGGTAGGCTGCGACCGGTGCCCGTTTGACGGGCGATGCGGGCTTCTAGCAAATTGGCTTCATGAAGGAAAGGGGCGCGGCGTCGGGCAATGCTTCGAAAAGTCAAAAGCCCCGGCAGGTAACCGGGGCCTTTGAACTTGTCCGGATCTGGTTCAGTTCGCTTCGATCATGCCATCAGGGGTGCGGTGGCGGCGGAAGGCATTTCCTTGCCGAGCGCGTCAAAAACCTTGCGCACGATCCCGGCATGATCAAGACCGGCGGCGGCGAGCATCGCCTCCGGCTTGTCCTGATCCATGAAGCTATCGGGCATGATCATCGAGCGAACCTTGAGTGTGCTGTCGAGCAGTCCGGCATCGCTCATGAACTGAAGAACGTGGCTTCCAAAACCGCCGACTGCGCCTTCCTCGATGGTAATCAGTACATCGTGGGTTGTGGCGAGTTTCGTGATCAGGTCCTCGTCAAGCGGCTTTGCAAAACGGGCATCGGCAACGGTGGTCGAAAGTCCCTGGGCTTCCAGTTCTTCCGCCGCAATCAGAGCCTCTTTAAGCGAGGCCCCAAAGCTCAGGATCGCAATCCGGCTGCCTTGTTTGACCACGCGCCCCTTGCCGATCTCAAGCACTTCGCCGCGAGCGGGCAGTTCGACGCCGACCCCTTCTCCGCGGGGATAGCGGAACGAGCAGGGACGGTCATTGATCGACACGGCGGTCGCAACCATATGGACGAGTTCCGCCTCATCGGCGGGTGCCATCACGATGAAATTCGGCAGGGTAGCGAGATAGGTCGTGTCGAACGAACCGGCATGGGTCGAGCCGTCGGCGCCGACATAGCCGGCCCGGTCGATGGCGAAACGAACCGGCAGGCTCTGGATCGCAACATCGTGCACGACCTGATCATAGGCGCGCTGCAGAAAGGTCGAATAGATGGCGCAGAACGGCTTATAGCCTTCGGTCGCAAGACCGGCGGCAAAGGTGACAGCGTGTTGTTCGGCGATCCCGACATCGAAAGTGCGCACCGGAAAGGCTTTCTCGAAGGCATCGATGCCGGTGCCGGAAGGCATGGCAGCGGTGATGCCGACAATCTTGTCGTCACGCCTTGCCTCGTCGATCAGTGCTTCGCCGAAGACCTTTGTATAGCTCGGTGCATTCGGCTTTGCCTTGACCTGCGTACCGGTAATCACATCGAATTTGGCAACGCCGTGATACTTGTCCGCCGATGTCTCGGCATATTCATAGCCCTTGCCCTTCTGTGTCTTGATATGAACGAGGATCGGTCCCTGCTTGCTGTCGCGCACATTGCGCAGAACCGGAAGGAGATGATCGAGATTGTGTCCGTCGATCGGGCCGACATAGAAAAAGCCGAGTTCCTCGAAGAGGGTGCCGCCACCGGCAGCAAGCCCGCGCGCGAATTCTTCCGCCTGCGCGGCGCGGCGCTGGAGGAATTTCGGCAGGTTCTCGGCCAGTTGTTTCGCCGTCTCGCGCATTGAGCGGTAGGTCTTGCCCGAAACCAGACGGGCAAGATAGGCGCTCATCGCGCCGACCGGCGGGGCAATCGACATTTCATTATCATTGAGAATAACGATCTGGCGCGCATCGAGCGCACCGGCATTGTTCATGGCTTCATACGCCATGCCCGCCGACATCGAGCCATCACCAATAATAGAGACAATATTGTTGGTGCCGCCGCTAAGGTCGCGGGCAACCGCCATGCCGAGACCTGCGGAAATCGATGTCGAGGAATGCGCCGCGCCAAAAGGATCATATTCGCTCTCGGTCCGCTTGGTGAAGCCGGAAAGCCCGCCAGGCTGGCGCAGCGTGCGGATGCGGTCGCGGCGACCGGTCAGGACTTTGTGCGGGTAACACTGGTGACCGACATCCCAGATTATGCGATCTTGCGGCGTGTTGAAGACATGATGCAGCGCGACGGTGAGCTCGACCACGCCGAGTCCGGAGCCGAGATGACCGCCGGTCACCGACACCGCGCTGATCACCTCCGCGCGCAACTCGTCTGCAAGCTGGCGCAGATCCCGGTCGGCAAGTTTGCGCAGATCCGCCGGATACCGGATCGTGTCCAGAAGCGGCGTTGATGGTCTCAAATCAGCGGAATTATTGGTCATGGTCAAAGCATTTCCGTGTGGTTGTCACAGCATCGCGCAACATTAGTGAAAAGTCCGGTCAGTACAAGCGCGCGTCGGTATTTGTGATCGGCGCTTATGGGGCGGTTTTGCCGGATTTGGCCGTTGCCATCTACACCAATATAGGCTCAACTGCCAACACTTGCGCCTAAAGCGGTTAAATTCAACGGTAAAACCACGGATAGAAGGCAGCAAGCCGCTCAGACGCGACTGTTGCGCGCGGGGCACACAAGTATTATTTGATTATCGCGTCGTATATCAATCAAGCGTCACTCAAGTTCAAGGGCGTCGGCTCCCTCAGTCGATCCATCGGCGGAGAGCCTGATTTTTTCAATTTTCTTTTCCGCCTGCGAAAGCAGTTTCTCGCAATGTTTCTTGAGTGCCTCGCCGCGTTCATAAATGCGGATTGACTGTTCGAGATCGACACTTCCCTGTTCGAGTTTAGCGACGATCGTCTCAAGCTCCTTGAGCGCCATCTCGAAAGGCATCGCGGCGATTGTGTCGGCTGGGTTCTCTTCCATGGTCTCATCCACCCATCAGGGTTGTTACATGCGCGTTGACGGACGTGCTTAGTCCGTCAAGGTCATAGCCGCCTTCTAGCGTGCTGACGACGCGATTGTTGCAAAACCGGCCCGCCCGTTCCATGAGTTTACCGGTTGCCCACCGAAAATCCTCTGCCTCGAGATTGATATTCGCAAGCGGATCGAGGCGATGCGCGTCAAAGCCTGCCGATATCAGGATAAGATCCGGGACAAACGCATCAAGCGCCGGAAGCACACGTTCCTCGAATGCCTGTTTGAAATGCACGATGTCGTCGCCCGCCCGCAGCGGCGCATTGCAGATCGTGCCGTGCTCGCCACTCTCGCCGACATGACCCGAGCCTGGATAAAGCGGCATCTGATGGGTTGAGCAGAACAGGACGCTCCGATCATTCCAGAAAATATCCTGCGTCCCGTTGCCGTGATGAACGTCGAAATCGACAATCGCCACCCGCTCGATGCCGTGGGCCTTCTGGGCGTGGCGCGCGGCAATCGCGACTGTGTTGAAGAGGCAGAAGCCCATTGCCGTGTCGCGTTCCGCATGATGGCCGGGCGGTCGCAGGGCGCAGAAGGCATTGTCGACCATACCGGCCATGACCTGATCCACAGCCTCGCAAATACCGCCAAGGGCGCGGTAGGCAGCCTCCATGCTGCCGGGCGAAAGATAGGTGTCGGCGTCGATCTGAACGAGATGTTCCTCTGGTGCGTTCTTCGCCAACAGTCGGACATAGCTCTCCGGATGACAGAGTTCGGCCAGATCCTCGGCCCCGCGCGGCGCTTCCTTTCGCACGAGGTCACGAAATTTTTCATGCGCCAGCGTCTGGTTCACCGTGAGGATGCGGTCGATCCGTTCGGGATGTCCGGCCGGAGTGATGTGCCCGGCAAAGGCATCGTGATGGATGAGAAGCGTTGCCACAGGAGGCTCCATGTTTGTGCGACACTAGACAAGGCGATGTCTGAACCTGTTGTCAACGGACAAGACCAAGAAGAGCCAGACACGGGCGCACGCTGTCTCATTAGGGCGCGTCCGGGCGGAATGTCCAGAGCTTGTTGAGGCCGAAAGTGAGGATGATCAGAAAGCCGGTCGTGACCACCTGGGCGGGCAGATAAGCAATGCCGAGCGGCCCGGTGAAAAGCGCCATCAGGCCGGTATTGGTGGCAAGACTGAGGGCTGCAACCGTGAAAAACCGCGGCATCGCCGCCCTGTGCGCCCGGTTCGAGCGAAAGGTGAGTTTCCGATTGAGGAAATAACTGACCACCGCGCCGAGAAACGCACCCGCCGCCGAGGCCGGAACGGCTGCAACCTGCATTGCTTCGACCAGAAAGATCAAAACCGCATAATGCGATCCTGTCGCAACCAGGCCGACCACGAGAAACGCCAGAATTTCGCGCCGGATCCCGCTCATTATGCGGGTTTCCCGAGACTGTTCAGAAAGGTTTTCAGATTGTGGCGTGTCAGAAGATCGAATGTCATCACAATCTCGCTTTTCCCGGCGGGCACCGCCACGCTTCGGAACATGTCGTCATAGCGGACAACCGGCGTTGAAACGCCGTTTACTGTCGCCTGCCAGCCGGGATAATAGAAATCGCGCAGGATGAGGCGCCCGGCAGCCGGGCTTTCGACCGTAACGCGGATTTCCGCATTGCCGTAACGGGTCACAATCGCATTCCCCTTTCGGGCATTGTCGGCCTCACCGACAACAATGGCGCGCGCCTCAGCCTGCGGGTTTTCATAGATATAGGCGGTAAGCTGGCCGAAGGTCAGTGTTTCGCGCAGCAGAAACCGTCCTTCGGGAACCGTGGGGTCGAGTTTCTCGATCGGCACGCCGGTGACGATATATTTGACGCCAAGCTGATTGGTGGTGGCGCTGTCATAGCCGGTCATCCGGTCGCCAAAGAAGCGCTCCGGGGCTGCATTGTTCTGCATGCGCGGTCCAATATGCACATCAAACGCGCGAAGACGCAGCGGATTATAGCCAAGCAGGCCCTGAAAGCGCGCTACCTGGGCGACGTTCTGAACCACAGGGCCAAGACCGATCGTCTCCTGCCGATAGGCAACGCCGCTTGCATCTTTCGTGGCAAGAAGGGCGTTGAGGCGTGAAAACACCGCATAGTGCATCGGCTCTGCCTGCGGTAGGTAAGCCTCTGCCGGTCGGGCATTGCCCTTGATGCCTGACCCCGTATGCAGAAGATCGGCGGAAACGGTGAGAAAAAGCGCGCCAAGGATCAGGGGTGCCTGTGCCCTGTAGCGCCGTGCTGCCACGAGCAATCCAATGATAAGCGCGGCGTATAGCGCAAGCCTGCCGAGACTTGATAAAAAGAAATCAATCCGCTGATGCTCGATCGCGACCAGGCCGATCAGACCAAGTGCGAGCGCGGGGATGGCCGCAGTGAGCACCCGTGAGAATACACTCGACGTTGCGGGCGCAGCATTAAGCCGGTCATTGAGAAGAGCACCGCTCATCAGGCTGACTGCGAAACCTGCCATGAAAAGCCCGTCTGCGGGCCGTCTGAAAAGGTCAACACCCGGCACCGCGTGATAGAGAAGCTCAAAAACCGGCGTGTAGCGACCCAGCGCATAGATCAGCATGAAAGCGGCCGTCGCCGTGAAGAACCGGTTGCCGGCAATGAACAGTCGCCGCCCGAGAACACCGTGCCAGAAAATCAGGGCAAGGGGCAGCGCGCCGAAATAAAGGTGCATCATGCCGCGTGTCATGAACAGTTCAGGGCCACCCCATTTATGGCTTGCAGGCCCCCAATAGGCATCATCGGTGACGAGATCGCCATAGAATTCAGGCATGAAGAAACTCGCAAGCGCCGCCGGATGCACCGATTGAAAGGCTGCCTCTTCATAGCCGAAATTCGGCCGGTTGCTGTCATTGGCAAGCTGAAGCAGAAGAAGAACCGGCACAGCCGCGAGGACAAGGGCAACAATGCCGCCTGCAACCACAGGCAGTTGCTGCCGCGCGAGCGCCATCGGCGGCGTGGTTCCCCGGGTCGTGATGACCTTTGAAATCCAGTAGAGGAAAAGAAACCAGGCGCCGAGATAGGCGACATGGTCGCGGTCGATGAGCATCATGCCGAGGGCGAGGCCGAAGAGGATCCCGCGCCAGAGCCCGCCGCAGCGCAGCGCCGCATCAAGCCGCCAGAGCGCCACGGAAAGCCACATCATGCTGACGATCATGAGCACATGCTCAAGCCGTATCATGACGACGCCACTCATCATCGCCGTCATGCCGGCGAGAAGCGCCGCAAGCGGATGCCATTTCCGCCCGATACCGAAGGCAATAACGCTCACGCCCATCACGAGAAGATGCAGCGCCTGCGTCATGTCGACGAGATGCATGGAAGGGGCTTCTGACAGAAGGGCGGGAAGCCACAGCGACGGCGTGAAAATCGTCGATTGCGGATCTGCAATCATCGGAAAGCCGCCATAATGAAAAGGGCTCCACGCCACGCTTTCGCCTGAATGCCAGGCATGGGCGACAAAGCGCACCATCGCGTAGAAATGGTTCTTCGCATCATAGGGAATGACAAGACCGTCAATGAACCATGGTTTGGAGAGCACCAGCCAGACAGCAAACAAGACGAGATAGGGAAGCAGCGGCATGCGGTCGAAGCGCTTCATGGGTCGGCACCGATCAGTTACGCGGAAATGCACAGAAGCGCGGGATGGATCATGAAGCGATGCGTTTGGCCGGTTTCTGCTCAAGATGCGGGCCGCTCTCCGCCCCTTGCGTCTCGTCGAAGCCAAAGCGTTGCTGCACGAGATAGAGCGGGCGCTGCTTCACTTCAGCCAGAACCCGGCTCAGATATTCACCAACAATACCAAGCCCCAGAAGTTGCACGCCGGCAAAGAAGCATATGCCTGCCATCAGCGACGGATAGCCTGGCACATCCGTGCCGAAAAGCAGCCGCTCGAGAACAATGAAAAGCGCATAGGAAAGCGAGGCAACGGAGAGAAGCAGGCCGATATAGGTCCAGACCTTGAGCGGCAGGGTGCCGAAGGAGGTAATAGCGTCAATCGCGAAATGGAAAAGCCGGAACAGGCTCCATGCCGATTGGCCATACTGGCGCGGTGCGACATCGAAAGGCACCGGCACGCGGTGATAGCCGACCCAGGCGTAAAGTCCCTTGGTGAAGCGTTCGCGCTCCGAAAGGGAAAGGATCGCCGCAACCACCTTGCGGTCGAGCAGCAGAAAATCGCCGAGACCTTCCATCAGTTTGATATTGGAGACCACGGAAAAGACGCGGTAGAAACTGCGTGTGAGAAAGCGGCGCAACATGCCGTCATCGTCGCGCGTGCGCCGTGCGCCATAGACGATTTCGCCCCCCGCCTGCCATTCGCGGACGAAGTCGATGATCACTTCCGGCGGATGCTGCAAATCGGCGTCGATCTGGATCACCGCATCGCCGGCTGCATGAGCAAGCCCGGCATTGAGAGCCGCTTCCTTGCCAAAATTCCGGCTGAACCGCACGAGTTTGACCATCGGATAGAGCGCGCGGGCGGAAAGCACCTTGTTGGCCGTGTCGTCCCGGCTTCCATCATCCACGAAGATCACTTCGAACGGCAGCCCGATCCCGGTCATCACCGGCACCAGTTTTGCAAGAAACGGCAATACATTCTCGCTCTCGTTGAAGCTTGGGACGACAACGGAAAGATTTTTGCTGAAGGCGACCTCGGGTGAGCCGCTGACGAGCGATGGATGGGATCTGGTCATGTTTCTCACTGTTGGAGCAGGGTTTTCCCGGTTGCAGCGGTCGATAGCATAGGCGGAATTATAAGCGGCCTCCCTGAACGCCGCCTGACTGGCATCTGTGCTGTTGCGCTTATCATGCTTTGTGGGGTTGCCTATAAAGCAATTTGCGGGAATTTGAAACACGGCTTGAGCCTTGAGGATGCTATGCTAGGGTGCGGGCAAACCTTCGACCCGTCCGCGCGGTCCTCCTCGACAGCGCGCGCAAAGACGAAAACGAGCCTCCCGTGACGCGATTGACCCTATGCTCCGATGACTTTGGCCTGAGCCGCAGCGTGGATGAGGCGATCATCGATCTTGTTCGCAACGGAAGGCTTAATGCCGTCAGTTGCATGGTGGTAGGGGATGATTTTGCCCGGAAGGCCTCAGATCTTCGCGCGGCGGTGGCGGGCGCGCCCGTAAAGGTCGAAATCGGGCTTCATCTCACGCTTACGGAATATGCCCCGCTTGCAGCCATGCCTGCCCTTGCCCCGGACGGCCGCTTTCCATCGGTCGGCGCCCTTCTTCTCAAAAGTCACCTCGGCGGGGTGAACGCCCCGGAAATCAACGCGGAGATCGGCCGTCAATGGCAGCGGTTCGGGGATGTCATGGGCCATGCGCCGGACTTCATCGATGGTCATCAGCATGCGCATCTCATGCCCGGTGTCCGCGCCTGCGTGATCGAACGCGCGCGCGACGGCCTGCCCGCCCACGGGTGGGTGCGCAGTTGCTTTGCTGATCACCCCGAACTTCGCATGACCGCTCTTTCATCCTGGCGGCTTCGTATCATTTCAGGCCTTGCAAAGAAAATGCAGCGCCTGCTGCGCACGGCGGGGATTGCGACGAACCCGCATTTTTACGGCATCAACGATTTCAACCGCGGCGAGAATTTCGCCGGGTTGATGCAGGGCTGGCTGAGACTTGCCGCGAGCCGCGGGGACTGGTCGGTGATCATGTGTCATCCGGGCCTTGCCCCGTCGGGCGCGCAAATCGACCCGGCAAATCGCACGCACCCGATCCATGATCCGATTGCCGCGCGACGGGCGGATGAATATGCCTATTTCGCAGGCCCGGATTTTCCAAAAGACCTTGAGAGGTTCGGCCTTACGCTCTGAGAAAACACGGGTCTCGGATCTTATTTGCTGACCGGGCCAAGATTGACAACGGCTGGCGGTGGCATGTCTTCCGGCACAAAGAAATCGGGCATCAGCGCCGCCGTGCCATCGACGCGGTACTGGTCGAAATCGGTCACGCCTTCGGCCGCGAGGAACGTGTCGTCGATAATGAAATGACCGCTGAATGTGCGACTGTCCTTGATCAGGATCGCGTGGGCGGCATCGGCGAGAATTTCCGGCGTGCGGCTCGCGCGCATCATCGCATCGCCGCCGAGAAGATTGCCGACCGCAGCCGTTGCAATCGTCGTGCGCGGCCAGAGCGCGTTGACCGCGATGCCATATCGCTTGAACTCACCGGCAAAACCCAGAACACAAAGGCTCATGCCGTATTTTGCTATGGAATATCCGACATGCGGCGCGAACCATTGGGTCTTCATGTCGAGTGGCGGGGAGAGCATGATGACATGCGGATTGTTACCCTGCTTGAGATAGGGCAGCGCGAGCTTGGTCGTCATGAAGGTGCCGCGCGCATTGATGCTGTTCATGAGGTCGAAGCGCTTCATGTCGAGCTTTTCGGTGCTTGCAATGTTGATCGCGGAAGCATTGTTGATCAGGATATCGATGCCGCCGAAGGTTTCAGCCGTCTTTGCAAGTGCCGCCGCGACATTGTCCTCGTCGCGCACATCGACGATCAGGGGGAGCGCCTTGCCGCCCGCCGCTTCGATCTCCTCGGCTGCGGAATAGACCGTGCCATCGAGTTTCGGATGCGGCTCCGCAGTTTTTGCGGCAACCGCCACATTCGCGCCATCACGCGCCGCACGAAGCGCAATCGCCTTGCCGATGCCGCGCGATGCGCCGGTGATGAAGAGCGTTTTACCTTTAAGGTCTGACATCTGGAATTCCTCGGTCAATTGGCCAAAGCGGCGGGGTTGGCGATGGTGGCTTGGGTTCTGTCTAGGCGCCGGCTTTCCTGAAATTCGGCGGGCGCTTTTCCATGAAGGCCATAAAGGCCTCCTGTGCCTCTCTGGATTTCAGGCGCTCGCCGAAAAGAACGGCCTCCGCGTCGATCCGCGCGAGAATTTCGGCCTCATCGCCGCGCATCAGACCACGCGAGAGCGCGAGAGCCTCAGGCGGTAGCGCCGCCAGTTTGAAAGCGGCGTCCATCGTGGCTTTTTCCAGGGCTTCTTCCGCAACCAGATGATTGACGAGACCCGCCCCATGCGCCCGTTCGGCCGTGAATGTTTCGCCGAGCACCAGCATTTCGAAGGCGCGCTGCGGCCCCATCATGCGCGGCGCAATCAGGCTCGAACCGGCTTCCGGCACCAGCCCGAGATTGAGAAACGGCGTCTTGAAGGTGCTGCGTTCGCTTGCGAAGACCATGTCGCAATGCATCAGCATGGTGGTGCCAACGCCGACCGCCGCCCCGTCCACACCCGCTATCATCGGCTTTTTACTGGTTGCAAGGGCGCGCAGGAACCGCATTGTCGGCGAGTGTATCAGGTCGCCTGTCATGCCTTTCGACATGAAATCCATGATATCGTTGCCGGCCGAAAAAATACCGGGCTGGCCGAGAAAGACAATGGCCGCGCAGTCGCCGGTCTCAGCGTCCGCGATGCCGTCGGCAAGCGCGCTGTACATCGCCTGCGTGATTGCATTCTTCTTGTCGGCGCGGTTGAAGCGGATGACCTTCACGCCCGCCTCTTCCGTCACTCTGATATGGTCGGTCATGACGGCCCCTTCCTTATGCGCTGAGGAGTTCTTGCGTTGCGGCGAGGACACCATCCGATCCGTCAAGGACGGAAGCGCGCAGTGCTGTTGTCTCGGTCGCGATATTCTCGGCAAAAAAGCGTGCCGTCTTGATCCTGAGCGTGCCGGCTGCGCTGCGTTCGCCCGAAACGGCGGAAAGAAGGGCACCCTTGGCGTGGAACGCAAGGCCGGCTGTAAGCGCAAAGAGTTTCTGGTACGGCGTAGCGCCGGCCAGCGCATTGGCGGATTTGCCGTTTGCAAGGCAGTCGAGCATATAATCGGTGGTCGCGTCGAGATCATCGAGCGAGGCGCTGAGTCGCATCGCGATTGCGCCGAAATCCGGCTGGTTCGAGGCGCGCACATCATCGGCAATGACGCGCATTTCCTTGATCAGGGCTTTCGCGGCAGCGCCCTTGTCAACGCGCAGCTTGCGCCCGACAAGATCGATCCCCTGAATACCGTTGGTGCCTTCATAGATCGGCAGGATCCGGGCATCGCGCATATATTGTGCTGCCCCGGTCTCTTCGACGAAGCCCATGCCGCCATGGACCTGAATGCCGATGGAAGCGACTTCAACCGCGCTGTCGGTTGAATAGGATTTCGCAAGCGGTGTCAGAAGATCGCCGCGCGCCTGCCAGAAGGCTCTGGTTTCGTCGCTTGCGTAATGCGCCATGTCGAGGGCGTGCGCGCAGGCAAAGCAGAGCGCGCGGGAGGCCTGAACCATCGAACGCATGGTCATGAGATTGCGCGTCACATCGGGGTGAAGCACGATCGGCGCCATGCCGCCATCTTTATGAAGGGGGGATGCACCCTGTTTGCGCTCATTCGCATAGGCGAGCGCCTTCTGATAGGCGCGCTCGCCAATGCCCGCGCCCTGCACGCCGACATTGAGGCGCGCATTGTTCATCATCGTGAACATGCAGGCAAGGCCGTCATTTTCTTGGCCGATAAGCCAGCCGATGGCACCGGCGGCACCGGTTTCGTTGACATCGTGATTGTCACCGAAAATCATCGTGCATGTCGGCGAGGCGTGGATACCGATCTTGTGCTCGATACCATTGCAGAAAACATCGTTGCGCGTGCCGGGCTTGCCATCGGCATCCGGAATGAATTTCGGCACGAGGAAAAGCGAGATGCCTTTGACGCCCGCAGGCGCATCGGGCAGACGGGCGAGAACGAGGTGACAGATATTGTCCGTCATATTGTGCTCGCCATAGGTGATGTAGATCTTCTGGCCGAAAATGCGGTAGCTGCCGTCCCCCTGCGGCTCGGCGCGGCTTCGCAGCGTGGAAAGATCGGAGCCGGATTGCGGCTCGGTCAGGTTCATCGTGCCGGTCCATTCGCCGCTGATGAGCTTTTCGAGATAGATTGCCTTGAGATCGTCGCTGCCATGGGCGCTCAGCGATTCAATCGCGCCGGCGGTCAGAAGTGGGCAGAGCGAAAAAGCAAGATTTGCAGAGTTCCACATTTCGCCGGTTGCAACCTGCATCAGGATGGGTAGCCCCTGGCCGCCGAAATCCGCATCGCCGGTGAGGCCGTTCCAGCCTGCCTCGCACCAGGCCTTGTAGGTGTCGCCGAAGCCAGCCGGCATGGTGAGAACCGCGTTCTCGAGTTTCAGGCGCGATTGATCGCCAACCGTGTTGAGCGGCGCGATGGCCTCATTTGCAAACTTGGCCGCTTCGTCGAGGATGGCATCCACAAGATCGTCCGACAGATCCCCGAACGTGCCCTTGTCGAGTGCATCCTTCATACCCACCACGGACTTGAGCGTGAAGGTAATTTCCTCTACCGGTGCGCGATACATTCAATTCTCTCCCTGTCTGAGCGTGTCTTTATCTTGTGGCGCGGTTTTATCGCGTCGGTATCCAGCAGAGCCTCCCACTCATGAAACGACGGAGCAGAAGGCGGCTTACAAAAAAATTGTAATCGTATTCTGTCTGACTATTGTTGCTGCGACAATCGCGGATTGTGGCCATAAGCGCTGAAATTGCTGAAACCTTTATCCGACGCTTACGTTAACGTCAACTATATGGTGCCATGTCCTCCGTCCCAATTCATTCCCTGCAATCTGCTTTCCCGACGGTTCGCGCGCAGGACGGGGTTAGCCGGTTGACTTCGCTGCGCTCGCCAGGGCCGCATCGGAAGGCGCGCTGATGGCCCGGATCATGGCGCTTTCAGGCGTTCAGGAAGCAGCATCGCGGGATGCCGCCTTGTCGGTGTTGCGCGGGGGCGGACTTGTCGCCATTCCGACGGAGACGGTATACGGCCTTGCCGCGGATGCGACGAACGGCGTTGCCGTTGCGGAAATCTATGCGGTCAAGGGGCGGCCAGACTTCAACCCGCTGATCATCCATTGCAGCAGCCTTGCCATGGCCGAGCACTACGCCGTCTTTTGCGATGCCGCGCGCGGCCTTGGTGAGGCTTACTGGCCCGGACCGCTGACGCTGGTGCTTCCCTTGCGGGAAGGCTGCGGCATAGCGCCGCTCGTCACCGCCGGGCTTCCGACAGTGGCCCTGCGTGTGCCGAAAGGCGGGGTGCGGGCGATCATCGAAGCGCTGGATCGCCCGCTTGCCGCCCCGAGCGCCAATCTGTCCGGGCGCCTGTCGCCGACAACGGCAGACCATGTGGCCGGGCAAATCGGTGATCTCATTCCGTTGATCCTTGATGGCGGCGCCTGTGCCATCGGGCTTGAATCGACGATCCTCTCGCTTGCAGGCGAAAAGCCGGTGCTGCTGCGCCCTGGCGGTATCGCCGTCGATCTGCTTGAGGCGACCCTCGCGCGCCCGGTTGTACGGGCGGCGGCGGGGGCCGCGATTGAAGCGCCCGGCATGATGGCCTCGCACTATGCGCCGAAAGGCATGCTTCGGCTTGATGCGCTGAGGCTCGAAGGCGAGGACGGCGCGCTGAATTTCGGCGGCTCCAGCCTGATTGCGCGGGTCAGCCTGTCGCTCAGCGAAAGGGGAGACCTCCATGAGGCTGCGGCCAATCTCTTCGCCGCTCTTGCCGAATTCGACCGGCAGGATGTTCGCCGCATCGCCGTCGCTCCCATTCCGCTCACAGGGCTGGGCGAGGCGATCAACGACCGCCTTCAACGCGCCGCCGCGCCGCGCGAACCCGAATGCTGAGCAATCGGCTCGGTGCCTCAGTCAAACGCCGTGCCGCGCACTTTGTAAGGGCGCTGATCGCGCCAGACCGTCATCATGTTCTGAAGATCGAGGCTCTCATCTTCGGGAAGCGTGATGCGCAAGGTCGCCAGAATATCGCCTTTGTGGCCATCCTTGCGGATGATGCCGCGTTCCTTGATGCGCAGTACCTGTCCGCCATTCGCTGATTTCGGCACGTTGAGGACGACGTGGCCTGCAAGCGTCGGCACCTTGATTTTCGCGCCAAGCACCGCCTCGTAAAGCGTCACCGGCACGTCGAGCCTGAGATTGTCACCGTCACGGCGAAAGAGCGGGTGCGGTCTGATCTGGATCGTGACCAGGGCATCGCCGGCGGGGCCGCCGGGCGCTGCCGTTCCCTGACCGCGCAGGCGGACCACCTGACCGTCCTCGACACCAGCGGGAAGTGCCACCGACAAGGTCTTGCCGTTTGGCATTTCGAAACGGACCTTCTCACCGCTTGCAAGATCCTCAAGGCTGACGCGCACGCTGACATTGACATCCTGCCCGGCAGGCGGCGCGGCTGCGGCACGGCGCGACGCGCTCTCGAAACCATCAAACCGCCCGCCTGCGCCTGCGCCGGGCGCATTGCCCGCAGGGCGGCCACGCATGCCGCCGCCGAAGATTTCGCTCAGAATGTCCTCCGCCGAAAATCCGGCACCTGGGTTCTGCTGGCGGGTTCCGGGGCGCTCACCAAACGGATTGTTACCAAACGGGCCGCCCGGTCCGAACCCTGTCGGCTTTCCTTCGGCGTTGATTTCGCCACGATCGAACTGGCCGCGCTTTTCCTTGTCGCCGAGGATTTCATAAGCCGAATTGATTTCGGAGAATTTTTCCTGCGCTTTCGGATCCTTGACGTTCTGATCCGGGTGAAATTTTTTCGCGAGTTTGCGGAAAGCGCTCTTGATGTCGCTTTCGCTCGCCGATTTCGGCACGCCGAGAATGGAATAAGGATCACGCATGAGTGCCAGTAACCTGAATCGCAAATGTTCTCAACAATGTAAGAATTGCCGAGGCCCGATCAAACGCGGGATTGCGTTATATACCGATCTTTAGCGGATTTTGGTATCTTTTAGGGCGGGCGGAGCCTGAACCACAGCCGTATGCGGCGCAAGATCGACGAGCTCAACATTGCCGTCGCCGCGAGCACAGGCATCACCGCGATATTGCAAAACACCGCCGATACCGTTGAGCGTGGTGGAAAAAGCCCGGCACAAACGACCATCGGGCAAGGTTGCAGCATCCATGGGCACGATGGTGCCGACGGTGCCGGTAATCTCGTTCTGCCAGGCAAGCGGCGCGCCAGCGGGTTGCGAAACCAGCGCTGTGGTCATGACCATGCGCACTTTGTCCCAGTCGGACGGATCAACGGTTTCGGCGAGCGCAACGGGACCTTCAACCGGCTTTACAATCGAGGTCGTTGAAGTCTGGTCGAGTTCCGGGCCGAAGCCGATGACCGAACAGGCCGAAAGCGCGATGCCGCAGGCTACCGGCGCGGCGAGAGAGAGACCTCGCGACAGAACAAAACAGAACATGACAGATGTGTTGTGCATCGGCATTCGATTTGTGCTATCCCGCCCCAGGTGACCCAATCCATATAACGGCAAAAAAGTTAATGACTGATAACTTCGTTGACGAGACCAATCCCTTCACGCTTTTCGCAAGGTGGCTTGATGAAGCAATCGCGTCGGAACCAAATGACCCGGATGCCATGGCTTTGTCCAGTGTTGATTCGACCGGAATGCCCAATGTCCGCATGGTATTGTTGAAAGACTGGGATGATCGCGGCTTTGTGTTCTACACCAACATGAACAGCCAGAAGGGCCGCGAGATTTCGGCAAGCGGGAAAGCAGCGGCTGTTTTCCACTGGAAAAGTCTGCGCCGCCAGATCCGCATCCGCGGCATCACCGAACCGGTCACGGATGCCGAATCCGATGCTTATTTCAAGAGCCGTCGGCGGATCAGCCGTCTTGGCGCGATTGCCTCGAACCAGTCGCAGCCGCTCGACAGCCGCAAGACCATGCTTGACCGGATTGCGGAACTTGAGAAAGTCTATCCGGGCGACGATATCCCACGCCCGGCACACTGGGCGGGAACCCGCATCAAACCGCTTTACATCGAATTCTGGCAGGACGGCGACTTCCGCCTTCATGACCGGTCAATATTTCGTCGGCAAACAATCCTGGAGCCCTGGATCCACGAGCGATGGTATCCCTGAATACCGATTTCCGACGATCTAAACAGCGTTTCTGTATGTTCCTTATATTCCTTATATTCCTGTATGTTGTTTCAATTTCCCCGCTTGTGATTTTATCAGGGCTCCTTTTCCAGAAACATCGGGTTCTAATTAAACTTATTAATAATATTTACCATATCTTAATTGCCCAGCCCCATTCTCATCTGAACTTGAATCCAAGTAATCGGGCCGCCCCTTTGGTCACAATATGAGCTGGGAAAACAATGAAATTTTCAGATATTCGAATCGCCGTAAAAATTCCGGCACTCGTGGTTGCAACGGCGACATTGCTTGCGCTGGGTCTTAGGATCATTTCCTACATGTCCGCGGCCAGTAATGCGGAGTTACGCGCCAAGGAAGCCTATGCCGGTTTTCTGGAAGCCCGCAGCGCGACACTCAGCGCTTATCTTTCATCGATTGAGGAAGATCTGAAAATTATTGCCGCCAATCCGGCCACGTCGGAGGCACTGGCTGATTTTCAGGAGGCATTTGAAAAACTTGGTTCCAATCCTGTTGCCGATTTGCAGCGGGCCTATATTACAAGCAACCCGAATCCCGCCGGTCAGAAAGAAAAACTCATTTCCGCGAATTCAGGCACCAAGTATGACAATCTGCACCGGAAATATCATCCCTGGTTTACCAAGGTTCAGCAAGATCGCTCCTATTACGATGTCTTCCTTTTCGATTTGAACGGTAATGTCATCTATACTGTATTCAAAGAACTGGATTTTGCGACAAACATTCAGACCGGTGAGTGGAAAGACAGCGATCTCGGCAATGTTTTCCGCGCTGCCGCCGCGAGCGACACCCCCGGCTCCACCCATTTCACCGATTTCCGCCCCTACGCGCCGAGTGCGGATGTGCCGGCAAGCTTCATGTCGACCCCGGTTTTTGATGATGCGGGAAAAAAGATTGGCGTGCTTGCCTTCCAGATGCCGATTGAGCGTATCAATGCCGTCATGAAAGCAAGCGCCGGCCTCGACGAAACCGGCGAAATGTTCATCGTCGGCAGCGATTTCTTCGTACGCAGCGCCTCGCGCTTCATCGAGACGGCTGAGATCCTCAAGAAAAGTGTGAACAACGAGGCCATATCGAGCGCGCTCGGCGGCGCCAAGGCTGAGATGCTGATGGATGATTTCCGCGGCAAAGCGACACGCATGTTCACGCAACCCTTTGAATTCGGCGGTGTGAAATGGGCGATTGTAGCCGCTGTTGAAGAAGCGGAAATCCTGAAGCCGGTCCGCGCCCTTCGCAACACGATCATCATCGATTCGCTCGTCATGCTCGTGATCGTCGGGGCCATCGGCTATTTCGTCTCCCGCACCATCACATCCCCGCTGACTTCCCTGATCAAGAGCATGGAAGCGCTGAGGACCGGCGAGAGAGATCTGGAATTCAAGGGCCAGGAGCGTAAGGACGAGCTCGGCTCCATGGCCCGCGCCCTTCAGCGGTTCAGCGATGCGCAGCGCGAAAAAGAGCTTCTGGAACAACAAGAGCACGAACGCCAGCAGTCTTCGCTTCAGCGCGCCGACAAAATTGAACAGCGTATCCAGGGCTTTAACACAGTTGTGTCAGGACTTCTGACGACCTTCTCAAAATCGTCTGAAAACATGAAAGGCTCCTCCATGTCGCTTTCCGCGATTGCCGAGGAAACCAATTCGCAGGCTTTCAACGTCTCGCAATCCGCCAATGCGGCCTCCGCCAATATCCAGACCGTATCAACCGCATC
This sequence comes from Hyphomicrobiales bacterium, assembly GCA_013911885.1. Taxonomy (GTDB): domain Bacteria; phylum Pseudomonadota; class Alphaproteobacteria; order Rhizobiales; family JACESI01; genus JACESI01. The sequence goes on from JACESI010000003.1 coordinate 218,121, forward strand.
CGAGCAGCTGAAATCGTCGATTGCCGCCATTGCGCAGGATGCGCGCCAGACCCAGCTCGCAGCCGAAGCCGCTGTGAGCGAAGTCGAGAAAGCCAACAGGGAAGTTGGCGGCCTTGCAACGCTCGCCGAAAAGATCGGTGATGTCGTGACGCTGATTTCCGACATCGCCGCCCAGACCAACCTTCTCGCCCTCAATGCCACCATCGAGGCGGCCCGCGCCGGCGAAATGGGCAAGGGCTTTGCGGTCGTCGCGAGCGAAGTCAAGGATCTCGCAAGCCAGACAGCGAAGGCGACCGACGATATCACCCGTCAGATCAACGATATCCGCACCGCCACGACAAGCTCTGTCGCCGCAATTGCCAATATCGGCAAAGTGGTTGAACAGGTGAACGCCTCGTCGAGCGCCATTGCCTCTGCGGTTCAGCAGCAGGACAACGCGACACAGGAGATCGCGAACAACATGACCGGGATTGCCCAGAGCACCCAGCATGTCACGGAAAGCATCGCCGATGTGACCCAGGCCTCGCAGGACACCGGCAAAATGGCGAATGATGCCCTGGAGTCGGCCTCTGCGCTTGCCGATCAGTGCATCCTTCTCAAATCCGAGGTTGATGCCTTCATCGCCGATATCCGCGCCGCCTGATACGCACGCAAGAATCAAACAAGCGCATTGAAAAAGGGCGGCATCCCATGATGTCGCCCTTTTTGTCCTGGCCTTTTTTGTCCTGGCCTTTGGTTTTGCGGCGGGCGCCAGGGATCGGGTAAAGCGCCATTCCCTTGCAAGGTAAGTTGCAAACTGCGCTGAAGGATGCGCAGTCAGATCGCTGTCCCGCCAACGGTAATGCCGTCAAGGCGGATCGTTGGCTGGCCGACGCCGACGGGGACACCCTGACCCTGTTTGCCGCAGGTGCCGATGCCGGGATCAAGTTTCATGTCATTGCCGATCAGCGGCACCTTGCGCATCGCCTCCGGGCCATTGCCGATGATCATCGCGCCCTTGACCGGCGCGCCAATCTTGCCGTTTTCGAGAAGATAGGCCTCGGTGCATTCGAACACGAACTTGCCGGAGGTGATGTCGACCTGCCCGCCGCCGAAGGAGACCGCATAAAGCCCCTTTTTCACCGAGGCGAGGATCTCTTCCGGCGCGTGGCCACCATTCAGCATGATCGTGTTGGTCATGCGCGGCATCGGAATATGGGCATAGGACTGACGGCGGCCATTGCCGGTCGAGTGGGTGCCCATCAGGCGCGCGTTCTGGCGATCCTGCATATAGCCGACAAGCCGCCCGTCATCGATCAGAATGGTGCGGTTGGTCGGCGTGCCTTCATCATCGACAGAAAGGGAGCCGCGCCGGTCGTGGATCGTGCCGTCATCGACGACAGTGACGCCTCTGGAGGCCACCATCTCGCCCATCAGGCCGGAAAAGGCGGAGGTCTTCTTGCGGTTGAAATCGCCTTCGAGGCCATGGCCCACCGCCTCGTGCAGCAGTATGCCCGGCCAGCCGGCGCCGAGAACGACATCGAGTTCGCCACCCGGCGCGGCAACCGCTTCGAGATTGACGCAGGCCTGGCGCAGCGCCTCGTCGACGCTTGCCTGCCAGTTCCCGGTCAGCAGAAAATCGCTGAAACCGGACCGGCCACCGGTGCCATGGCTGCCGGTTTCCTGGCGGTCGCCATGTCCGGCAACGATGGATATACTCATCCGCACCATCGGTCGCACATCGCGGGCATAATATCCGTCCGGACGCAGGATTTCGATCACCTGCCAACTTGCGGCAAGCGACGCCGAGACCTGCCGCACCCGCGGATCGCGGCCGCGGGCATAAGCGTCGATTTCCTGAAGCAGGGCGACTTTTTTCTCGAAACTCGGCTCGCCAATCGGGTTTGCGTCGGTATAGAGCTGACGGTTGGTGCGCGCCGGGGCGGCTGCGTAGGTGCCGGTATGGCCCGCTTTCACCGCCTGCACAGCATCCGCGGCACGGGTGAGGGCGGCAAGCGACAACTCTCCGGAATGCGCATAACCTGCGGCCTCGCCCGCAACGGCGCGCAGGCCGAAGCCGTGATCGGTATTGAACGAAGCGCTTTTCAGGCGGCCATTGTCAATCAGCAGCGATTCGGACTGGGCATATTCAAGATAGAGTTCGCCATCCTCCGCCCCATCGAGAGCGGTGCTGATCACCCTTTGCGCGTCGCTCCGGGAAAAGCCGTCCGTGTCAAAAAGCGAAAGGTCGGAAGACGGTGTCAGCGAGGTAGACATGCTTATTCCTTAGGTTCGGCCTTACGGTTTCGGCCCTGATCATTCCCGGCCTGTCAGGCAGTGTTTCCTAGAGCTTATCTAGGGCATCGAAGGCAGCAGTAAAACCATTCAGCGCAATTGGAATGCCGATTCCTTCCTCCGGTGTCTGGAAAATAACGAAGGTCGCGGTTTTTCCCTTTTTCAACTGGCCGACAAGCTTGTCGTCCATGACGATTTCGGAAACGCAGCCGCCATCCGGCAGACAGCGCACAAACGGCGCACTGCCGAGATTCGCCTCATCAACCCGCAGGCCAAGCCCGGACGGCAACAGCACGCCGAGGGGGGCGAGCACGCGCAGCACATGGGCTTTCTTGTCGGCCGTGCGCAGCAGAATGACGGTGAGGCCGACATTCGGGCGGTCGTCGGCGACGACAAACTGGATCATGGCGCACTGTTCGGCCTGAGCGCCGGTCGGTGTTTCGCATCGGATTTCCCATCCGCCATGGACCTGCTTCACTTCGCCCTGCGCCCATGCGACCGAAAGGGACATCAAGCCGCCCAGAAGCAGAGCGGCGGCAGCAAAGGGAAAAAGCGATTGTTTCAGCATTATGGCGCGGTCTTTCGAATCGGATGAAGTTGAGGCTGCATAGCAGCATAAATGCGACATATTTGAGAACCACCCGTATCGCCTTGACGCACAAGGTCCCCGATATTCGTAAATCTTTTGGGTCGAGGTTTGACGTTTCGGTAAGCGCCGCCTGCGCGCCTCGGTGCTCATACTTTTGTGGAGGATCAACCGCAAGAGGCGCAATTTTCAAAAGAAAGTCATTGTTCTTTGTCGCTTAATATGGTTCTACACGATCAAACGCGGGATATAATGTCGCAAGCCAGCCTACCGCATTTAAACCGGCATTCAAAGCCGCTATGACATTGTGATATTGGGGATTCGTTCGTAATCCCTTCGGGTCGCGACTTCCAGGGCGTCATCGTCGGCGAAGGCACCCGCCGGAAAACGAGGAGTAGACACCGTGAAGTTGTCCTTTAATCGCGCCACAAGTGATCGTGCCGCCCGGATCATGTCTGGGGCCATTGCATTCATCATGGCGCTTGGTTTCGCATCCGTGGCATCCGCGGATCAGCCCTATCCATGGCAGGTTACATTGCAGAATGCCGTGACACCGATCATGGAAGAGATTATCTGGCTGAATAATTTCACGCTGGTGATCATCACCGTCATCACCCTCTTCGTGCTCGGCCTTCTGGTTGCCATCGTCGTGAAATTCAATTCAAAGGCAAACCCGGTCGCGTCCAAAACGACGCACAACACAACGATTGAAATCGTCTGGACCGTGGTTCCGATCATCATTCTTGCGGTCATCGTTGCGCCAAGCATCCGCCTTCTTTACGCCCAGCAGGTGATCCCGGACGCTGACGTGACCATCAAGGCGACCGGGTATCAATGGAACTGGGGTTATGAATATCCCGATCTCAATATTGGCGAATATGTCTCCGTCATGCTTTTGAATGATGATGAGCGCCGTGCGCAATCCACCGCCCGCAATCAGGATCTTGATCAATATCCGCGCCTTCTCGCCGTCGACAATGAGCTGGTCGTGCCGGTCGGAAAGATTGTCCGTATTGATGTGACTGGTGGCGATGTGCTGCACGCTTTCGCCATGCCAGCATTCGGCATCAAGGTCGATGCCGTTCCGGGCCGTCTGAACTCGACCTGGTTCAAGGCCGAGAAGGAAGGCATGTATTATGGCCAGTGTTCGCAGATTTGCGGCGCGGGCAGCGATCTTGCCGGACACTCCTTCATGCCAATCGCAATCCGTGTCGTCTCTGACGAGACATTCCAGAAATGGGCCGCGGCGGCGAGCGAAAAAATTGATGGCAGCTGGAATGTCCTGGCTGCCGCGAATGCGGACGACAAGGTGAAGCTGGCACGCCAGTAGAAGGCGCGCGCTCAAAAGCAGCGAATGTGCCGACAGCAGGCGCGTTCTGGAAAGGTTTGATGGTTGTGCCAGTTGGATGGGACCATCTGTTACGGGGAAAGTGACAATGACAGCGACGACAAGCCACGGCTATCATGACGAACATAAACCGAAATTCTTCAAGCGCTGGTTTTATTCGACCAACCACAAGGATATCGGAACGCTCTATCTGATCTTCGCGATCATATCCGGCATCATCGGTGGTGCGCTCTCCGTGGGCATGCGCCTCGAACTGGCGGAGCCAGGCCTTCAGTATTTCGGCAATACCCATGTCTACAATGTCTTCGTGACCGGACATGGCCTCATCATGATCTTCTTCATGGTTATGCCGGCCCTCATCGGCGGATTTGCGAACTGGTTCGTTCCGATCATGATCGGCGCGCCGGACATGGCGTTTCCGCGCATGAACAATATTTCCTTCTGGCTTCTGCCACCCGCGCTCATTCTGCTCATCGCATCGATGTTTGTTGAAGGTCCGGCGGGCCAGAACGGTGTAGGAACGGGCTGGTTCATCTATCCGCCGTTGTCATCGAAGATCGGTCACCCCGGACCGGCCATGGACCTTGCTATTCTCTCGCTGCACATCGCTGGTGCCTCATCGATCCTTGGTGCGATCAACTTCATCACCACCATCTTCAACATGCGTGCTCCAGGCATGACACTGCACAAGATGCCGCTTTTTGCCTGGTCTGTGCTGATCACGGCGTTCCTTCTTCTTCTGTCCCTGCCGGTTCTGGCGGGTGCGATCACCATGCTTCTGACCGACCGCAATTTCGGCACAACCTTCTTCACGGCTGAAGGCGGCGGCGATCCGATTCTGTTCCAGCATCTGTTCTGGTTCTTCGGTCACCCTGAAGTTTATATCCTGATCTTGCCGGGCTTTGGCATCATCAGCCATATTGTCTCGACCTTTTCGAAAAAGCCGATTTTTGGTTATCTTGGCATGGCCTATGCCATGGTTGCGATTGGCGTCGTCGGGTTTATCGTCTGGGCACACCACATGTTCACGGTCGGCCTCAGCGTCAACACCCAGGCCTATTTCGTGATCGCCACGATGGTGATTGCGGTGCCGACCGGTGTGAAAGTCTTCTCGTGGATCGCGACCATGTGGGGCGGTTCGATCGAGTTCCGCACGCCGATGATCTGGGCGATCGGCTTCATCTTCCTGTTCACCGTCGGCGGTGTTACGGGTGTGCAACTTGCCAATGCCGGTCTCGACCGCGCTTATCATGACACCTATTACGTTGTGGCGCACTTCCACTATGTCCTGTCGCTTGGTGCTGTGTTCGCCATCTTCGCGGGCTGGTATTACTGGTTCCCGAAAATGACCGGTTACATGTATTCGAGCTTTATCGCCCGCACCCACTTCTGGGTCACCTTTATCGGCGTGAACCTCGTGTTCTTCCCGCAGCATTTCCTTGGCCTTGCCGGTATGCCCCGCCATTATGCGGATTATCCGGATGCCTTTGCGGGCTGGAACATGATCTCGTCTTATGGCTCATATCTTTCTGCCATGGGCGTTCTGATCTTCCTCTACGGTGTTGCCGAAGCTTTCATGAAAAAGCGCGTTGCCGGCGATAATCCATGGGGCGAGGGTGCAACAACGCTCGAATGGAAACTGTCTTCCCCGCCACCATTCCACCAGTGGGAAGAATTGCCGCGCATCAAGTAAGGCGGATATGCTCAAGACAAGGCGTGGCAGTTCCTCCGGGATAGTGTCACGCCTTGGTCTTATCCCGGAAGAATGCCGCACAGAGGTTTTGAAAACCATGTCGACAATTGAACTCGCAACCCCCGCCGAAGCGCCATCAGCGATTTCGCTTGCCGGCCCGCGGGATTATTTCGATCTTCTGAAACCGAGGGTCATGTCCCTCGTGATTTTCACAGCCTTTGTCGGCATCATCCTTGCGCCGCATGGCAGTCTTCATCCGGTGCTCAGCGCCATCGCGCTTCTGTGCATCGCCGTCGGCGCGGGTGCATCCGGTGCGCTCAACATGTGGTACGACGCCGATATCGACGCTGCGATGTCGCGCACGGCGAAGCGGCCGATCCCTTCGGGCCGCGTCACAAGGGGCGATGCCCTCGGGCTTGGTCTCGTCCTGTCGATTTTCTCGGTCATGCTCCTTGGCCTTGCCGCGAACTGGGTCGCAGCAGGGCTTCTTGCCTTCACGATCTTCTTTTACGCCGTCATCTACACCATGTGGCTGAAGCGCGCGACGCCGCAGAACATTGTAATCGGTGGCGCGGCAGGTGCCTTTCCGCCTGTCATCGGCTGGGCGGCTGTCACCGGTTCCGCGCAGGTCGAAGCGTGGGTGCTTTTTGCCATCATCTTCCTCTGGACGCCGCCGCATTTCTGGGCGCTCGCGCTCTTTAAAATGCGCGATTACCATATTGTCGGAATGCCGATGCTTCCGAATGTGGCGGGCGAGCGCGCAACGCGCTTCCAGATGCTGGTCTATTCGGTTCTTCTCGCTGTCGCGGGGATTCTGCCCTGGGCGTTCGGTTTTGCCAATGCGCTTTACGGTATTATCGCCGCCGTGCTCGGCCTCATCTTCGTCGCGCGTGCCATTCATGTCTGGGTAGCCAAGGGGGCGAACAACATGCTGGCGGAGAAAAAGCTATTCGGCTTCTCGATCCTTTATCTTTTCCTTCTGTTCGCGGCGCTGCTGCTGAAACCGTTTCTTTCGCTTTTTGGACTGTGAGTAAATCGATGGATGAATTCGTAAAACTGACAAGTGAGGAGCAGAAACGCCGCCGCACACGCTCGGTCGCCATCGGCTTCATGCTCGCGGCTCTCGTCGTGCTGTTTTATGTCGTCACTGTCATCAAGTTCTTCCCGGCTGGCGCCTGAAGATGGAGATGAAGACGATGGAGAATGACACATTAGCGCGTGAAAAAGCGGGACGGAGGAAATCCATCAACCGCCGGGTCGCGGCTTCCTGCGTCTGTTTCGTTGTCGGCATGGTCGGCATGTCCTACGCTGCGGTGCCGCTTTACAAGATTTTCTGTCAGGTAACCGGCTATGGCGGAACGACACAGCGCGCCGATACAGCCCCTGAACAGGCCCTTGATCAGGAGATGACCGTGCGGTTTGACGCCAATGTTGCGCCGGGGCTGCCGTTGAAGTTCAAACCTGAAACAACCAGGATGAAGATCAGGATCGGGGCGACTAACCAGGTAAATTTCATTGTCACGAATGTCGACCACAAAGCACATGGCTCGATGGCAACCTTCAATGTCTCGCCGCCGGCAGCGGGTGCCTATTTCAACAAGATGGAATGCTTCTGTTTCACCGATCAGGTGCTCGCGCCGGGCGAAACCCGCGTCATGCCGGTGGTCTTCTTCGTCGACCCGGAATATGCAAAGGATGCCGATACCAAGGACGTTGGTACGATCACGCTTTCCTATACCTTTTTTAGCAAGGAAATCGACAAGGATACGCTTGCGCAATTAAAGCAAACAACGCAAAAACAAATACAATAACGCCGTCGGGGCGGCACAAGGAAATCAGGTGACTTATGGCTGAATCACACACAAAGAACCACGACTATCACATCATTGATCCAAGTCCCTGGCCGCTGATCGGCTCGATTTCAGCGCTTATCATGGCGGTCGGTGCCGTGATGTGGATGCATGAAGGCCCGCTCTACGTCATGCTGATCGGCCTTCTCGGCGTTCTCTACACCATGTTCGGCTGGTGGAGCGACGTCATCAAAGAAGCGCATCGCGGTGATCACACGCCCGTCGTGCAGATGCATCTGCGCTATGGCATGATCCTTTTCATTGCATCTGAAGTGATGTTCTTTGTCGCCTGGTTCTGGGCTTTCTTCGATGCGAGCCTGTTTCCTGATGAGGCGGTCCAGGTCAGCCGCGCGGCATTCACCGGCGGTGTCTGGCCGCCGCATGATGTGACTGTGCTCGATCCCTGGCATCTGCCGCTTTTCAACACCGTCATTCTGCTGCTCTCCGGCACGACCGTCACATGGGCGCATCACGCGCTCCTGCACAATGACCGCAGCAGCCTTAAACTGGGTCTTCTGTGCACCATCGTTCTCGGCGCGATCTTCTCTGCGGTTCAGTTTTATGAATACGCCGTCGCGCCCTTCTCCTTCTCAGACAGCATCTATGGCGCGACATTCTTCATGGCAACGGGCTTTCACGGCTTCCATGTTCTGGTCGGAACCATCTTCCTCCTGATCTGCCTCCTGCGGGCGATGAAGGGTCATTTCTCACCGCAGCAGCATTTCGGTTTCGAAGCGGCTGCTTGGTATTGGCACTTCGTCGACGTGGTCTGGCTTTTCCTCTTTGCCGCAATCTATGTCTGGGGCAATTCTGGTGGCGCTACCGGTCACTGAGGCAGACGAAGATTAAGTGGAAAGGGCGCAATTCTGCGCCCTTTTTTGTTCATGGACAGAGGATGGGGAAGAGGCAGGAAGCAATGGAGCAACGATATTATTCACCGCAGTCGCCGATCTCGGTCGGTCTTGGCGGGCGCTGTCCGCGCTGTGGCGAGGGAGCGCTGTTCGAGGGTTATCTGCGCACCCGAAAGAATTGCAAGGCGTGCGGACTTGATCTTGCTTTCGCCGATTCAGGCGATGGTCCGGGCTTTTTCATCATCCTCATTGTCGGCTTCATAGTCGGTGCGCTTTTCCTTTATGTTGAACTGGTTTATCAGCCGCCCTACTGGGTTCATGCGGCACTCTGGATCCCAACGATCCTGATCCTCTCGCTCAGCCTCCTGCGCCCGCTCAAGGGCATCATGATCGCCCTACAGTACCAAAATCAGGCCCGCGAAGGGCGCATTGATGGAGGCGATGACAAGAATGAGTGAACAGCAAGCGGGGCAAAAGGCGTTTACGCCAAGCTTCGCGCTTCTCAGCATCGGCGCGCTCGCGGCCCTCGTGGTTCTCATCGGTCTCGGCTACTGGCAGGTAGAGCGCCTCCATTGGAAAGAGGCATTGATTGAGCGCGTTAATACCAGGATCGCGGCCCCGCCGGTGCCGCTCCTTTCGCTTCTGCCGGTCGACCCGGCGCGCCCACTGACGCCGGACGCGCTCGAATATCGCCCCGTCAGGGTGACAGGCCGCTTCCGGCATAAGGCTGAGCTTTTCTATTATGCGACGCTCAAGGGCGAGGCTGGCTTTCATGTCTACACGCCACTTGAAATCGAAGGTGCCGAGCCGAAGATAATCCTTGTCAACCGAGGCTTCATCCCGGCTGATAAAAAGGACCCGGCAACCCGACCGCAGACCATGCCTTCAGGCACTGTCGCGATCACCGGGCTCTTACGCTGGCCGGATCAGAGAAAACCCAACCGCTTCATGCCGGATAACGACCAGAAGGCGAATATTTATTTCTGGCGTGACTTATCAGCCATGATTGCGCAGACGAAGGCCGAGCCGGCGAATGTGCTGCCGTATTTTCTTTATGCAGACAAGACCGCGGCGGACGTTCTTCCCGTCGGCGGTGTCACGATCATCGATTTTCCGAACAGCCACCTTGGTTATGCAATCACCTGGTTCGGACTGGCGCTCACGCTCATCGGCGTCTATCTCGCTCTTCTTGTCAGTCGGCTCAAGCCGCAAAAAGGGCGCTAGCAGCGTCCAACGTCGAAAACCCGCGCCTCCGGTGCCTCGCTTATGCGTGGCCGGAACTCGTCGACAGCATGATCGGGTCGATCCCGAGCGAGGCAAGGGCGAGATCATATTTCGCGGCATTCTTCTCGCTGAAGACGAGATCCGGCGTTGCGCTGCTGTTCAGCCAGCCATTTTGCTGAATTTCACTCTCGATCTGCCCGGCCGACCATCCCGCATAGCCAAGGGCAACGAAAACCCGTTCGGGGCCGTCGCCACGGGCAATCGCCTTCAGAACCTCCAGGGTTTCTGTCATGCTGATCTCGCGGTCAATCCGGTGGGTTGTCGTCTTGATATGATAATCACTGGAATGAAGCACAAAGCCGCGCTTTGTCTCCACCGGCCCGCCACGATGCACGATAATGCTCTGCGCACGGTCGGAAACAGGCGTTGCGTCCTTATTGTCGAGAATTTGAACCTGTTGCAGGATATCCATGAACGACATTCCGGCAATAGGTCGATTGATCACAATACCCATCGTGCCGGCCGCCGAATGTTCGCAGACATAGATCACCGTTTTTTGAAAGCGGCTGTCTTCCATGCCCGGCATGGCGATCAGGAACTGACCTTTCAGCGATGTTGTTGTTTCTGTCGTCATGCGTCTCTGCCTGCACCATGGTTCTGAACCAACAGCCGGGTCCAACGGCAAGTGATCATTGTGCGCCGGTACCAGTCAAACCTTTTCCGGCCTCTTTGGCCTGTGTAACGCAAAGTTCATTGAACGTTGTCACCTAGCATCAGCTTTTTAATATATTCGGGTTATGATGAATGGAAGTGACCGTAGGTAAATTAATAATTACATGAAGCGCTATAAAAACCCCTTCCTGATCCGCACCTTTGCTGTCCTGTTTCTTATCATCGGGATGCCCGGTGAGATGAACCATCCGACATGGGGGGGGCCAATGGCGCATGCGTCGTCGGAATGGGTGGCGGGTCTTGGCTATCAGGCGCGACTGATCAAGGGTTCTGCATCTGAGGATGGAACGCTCATGGCGGCGCTTGAAATCGCCCTCGAGGACGGCTGGAAGACTTATTGGCGCGTGCCCGGCGAGAATGGAATTCCTCCGGTTTTTGATTTTGCAAGCTCTTCCAATGTCGGCAGCATTGACATCCTCTGGCCACGACCGACCATTTTCCGCGACAGCAATGGCCTCAGCATCGGCTATAAAGAGCGGCTGATATTGCCCTTCACCATCAAGCCGGAACAGGCCGATGCGGCGGTTGATCTGAAGCTCTACGCGTTTTTCGGCGTCTGCGCGGAAATCTGCGTTCCGGTCGATGCGAGCCTAAGTCTTACATTCAACAAAGGTGATGGGGTGAACAACGAGCAACGTCTGATCGATACCGCACTCTCCCTTGTACCGAAATCCGGCAGCACCGGTGATTTCGATATATCGAAAGCCGCCTTCACGAAGGGCAGCACTGCGGAATATGTTACTCTCGACATGAAGCTGCCCGCCGGCACCAAAGATCTTACAATCCTGACCGAAGGCCCGGAAAACTGGTACTTCGATCCCTATCGCGCGCTGATTGAAGGCTCGGCGACCGGAGTAGAGTCCACGAAGATCAAAATTCCAGTGTACCGCTATGTACTCAGCGATCTGACTGGCGAGGAAAGCATTCGTCTCACGGTTATTCTGGATGACAAGGCGTTCGACAAGAAGCTATTGTTGAATTAATTCACCTCAATCCTCACAAAATCATCGACGCCCTGCCGGAAACCGCTAAATAAGAGAAGCGGCAAGTCCGTTTTGCCCTCATCAGTTCGAAACGTTGGAGAATCACTATGGCCATTTCCGTTGGCGACAAACTGCCGGACGCAAAACTCACGATCATGACGAAGGATGGACCAGCACCGGTTTCCCTGTCGGAAATCACGGCGGGCAAAAAGGTTGTCCTTTTTGGTGTGCCCGGCGCCTTCACGCCAACCTGTCACGGCAATCACCTGCCTGGATTTCTCGATAATATTGAAGCCTTCAAGAAAAAAGGCATAGCCACCGTTGCAGTGGTCTCGGTCAACGATGTTTTCGTGATCGACCAATGGGCGACAGCAAGCGGCGGCGCGGGCAAGATCATGTTCCTGTCGGATGGTGCCGCGCAATATACCAAAGCCATTGGTATGGAGATCGACCTTTCGGAATTCGGAATGGGTGTACGCTCGAAGCGTTATTCCATGGTCGTTGAAGATGGAAAGGTGACAATGCTCAACATCGAGGACACCCCGAAAAGTGCCACGAAATCAGGGGCGGCAGCACTTCTCGAAGCGCTTTAAACCGCCTTCGATCGCAAGCAGGGCAATGGCGCGGGGTTACTCCTGCGCCTTTTCCTTTTTGAACGGTTCCATGCCGCGCCTCGCGAGTTCATCGGCACGTTCATTTTCCACGTGCCCGGCATGTCCTTTGACCCAGTGCCAGCTCACGCGGTGCCGTGCCCGCGCCTCTTCCAGCGCCTGCCAGAGTTCGGCATTCTTGACCGGCTTTTTTGCCGCCGTCTTCCAGCCGTTTCGCTTCCAGCCTTCGATCCAGCCGGTAATGCCGCCCTTCACATATTGCGAATCGGTGTGCACTTCCACCGTGCAGGAGCGTTTGAGGGTGTTGAGCGCTTCGATCGCGGCCGTCAGTTCCATGCGGTTGTTGGTTGTAAGCGCCGCGCCGCCGCACAGTTCCCGTTCGTGCTCACCAAAGCGAAGGAGCGCACCCCATCCACCCGGGCCGGGATTGCCGGAGCAGGCGCCATCCGTAAAAATCATAACGCGGGGAATATCCTCGGTCATCATACTCAAAGCCCGTAATCGGCGGCGGATGCGACCGAATTGTGAAACCGCATTTTACGCCAGTATTCGATCGGATCGTGCGGTGTGACCAGAGCACCAGCGGGCACTTCGAGCCAGTCGTAAAGCCGTGTCAGGAGAAAACGCAGCGCCGCGCCGCGCGCCAGAACCGGCAGCGCCGCGCGCTCCGTCTCGACAAGCGGGCGGACCTGCTGATAGCCCCTGAGCAGCGCCTTCGCCTTGGTGATGTTGAAGGCATAATCAGGTTCAAAGCACCACGCATTGAGGCAGATCGCAACATCATAGGCGAGAATATCATTGCAGGCGAAATAGAAGTCGATCACGCCTGAGAGGTCGTTTTTCAGAAAAAACACATTGTCTGGAAACATGTCGGCATGAATGACGCCGACCGGCAGATGATCCGGCCAGTCTGCTTCGAGAGCACGGAGCGTCTCCTCGATATCGTCCTTCAGTCCCGGCTGAACGCTGTCGGCGCGCGCAGCCGAAAGATCGAACAGCGGCCGCCAGCCGCCGACGCTGAGCGCGTTTTGGCGGTGCATGCCGAAATCCTGTCCCGCAAGGTGGAATTCGGCGAGCGCGCGACCGAGGAGACCGCAATGCTGCGGCTGTGGCTTCGTTACCGAAAAGCCGTCGAGAAAAGTGAAAATCGCCGCCGGTCGGTTGGCAAGCGTTCCGAGCGCCTTGCCATCTTTTTGCAGGCATGGCGTCGGGCAGGAGATGCCGCGCTGATTGAGATGGCTTAAAAGAGCGAGAAAATAGGGAAGATCGCCCGCCTTTACCCGCTTTTCGTAAAGCGTGAGGATAAACGTGCCCTGGTCGGCCCGGTCGGTCCGAAGCAAGTAATTGGAGTTCTCCACACCCTCAGCGATCCCTTTGAAGGAAAGCAGCGCGCCGATATCATAAAGCGCCAGAAACGCTTCAAGCGCGTCATCGGTGACTTCCGTATAAACCGCCATGGGAAACCGTAACGTCAGCCGGTGGCCGAAACCCTGAGTTCGCGCGGCAGGCTGAAGACCACATCTTCTTTGATCGTGTCGATAATCTCAATCTTGAGTTCATAACGCGCGGCAAAAGCATCCAGAACTTCTTCGACCAGCACTTCCGGCGCGGATGCACCGGCGGTGATGCCAAGTGAGCGGATGCCGTCAAGTTCATCCCAGCGGATCTCGGAAGCGCGCTGGACAAGATAGGATTTTTCGCAACCCGCGCGCTCAGCGACTTCGCGCAGACGTTGGGAGTTCGACGAATTCGGCGCGCCTACCACGACCATCGCATCCACCATTTTTGCGACCGGCTTCACCGCGTGCTGGCGGTTGGTCGTGGCATAGCAGATATCGTCCTTGTGCGGACCGTGAATTGCGGGAAAGCGGCTTTGAAGAATGCCGACGATTTCTGCGGTGTCATCAAGCGAAAGCGTGGTCTGGGTGATCCAGGCAAGGTCGTTTTGTGATGTCGGCTGATAAGTGCGCGCGTCGTCCTCGGTCTCGATCAGTTCGATCGAGCCTGGCGGCAACTGACCCATGGTGCCGACCACTTCTGGATGGCCTTCATGGCCGACGAGCAGAATATGACGGCCTTTCTTGAAATGAATTTCGGCCTCGCGGTGCACCTTGGAAACCAATGGGCAGGTTGCATCGAGAAAGAACATATTGCGGGCTTTGGCATCCTCAGGCACGGATTTAGGAACACCGTGAGCGGAAAAAATCACCGGCTGCTGGGTTTCGGGAATTTCGCTCAGTTCCTCAACAAAAACAGCGCCCTTCTGTTTCAGGCTTTCGACCACATACTTGTTATGGACGATTTCATGGCGCACATAGACCGGGGCCCCATAGCGCTCCAGGGCCAGTTCCACAATCTGTATCGCGCGGTCGACACCGGCACAAAATCCGCGCGGTGCGCACATGAGAACTTGAAGTGGCTGTTTTTGCTGATCCATGGGTGAACTGTCTCTTTGCCTTTTACCAGGACTTCTTCAAGGGCGAGAGGTCCAGATGCCTGATATGTTGTTCGAATGTGACTGCGTCAATACACGAAATTGGGCGCAGCCGATACGGCGTCTTCCATAAATTCGATCCGTCAATGAGCGGCCTCTGGCATTTCGCGCTTCAAGAGCCGTTCGGCCTCTTCGGCGCTCAGGGGTTGCGAAAAATGGAAACCTTGAGCAAATTCGCATTTGAGCCGGTAAAGCTCAGTCACGTCCGCTTCAGATTCCGCCCCTTCCGCGATCACTTCCATGTTGAGATCATGCGCCATTGCGACGATGGATCGCAAAATGATCGGACGTTGCTCATCTTCCTTTCCGTGCACGAAGGATCGATCGATCTTGATCGTATCAAACGGAAAGCGCTGAAGATGGGCAAGCGAGGAATAGCCGGTGCCGAAATCATCAAGGGAAAGTCCGGCGCCAAGATCGCGCACGCGCTCCAGCACCTGCCCTGCCTGTTCCGGATTTTCCATCATCAGGCTTTCGGTCACCTCAAGTTTCAAGGTGCCGGGCAGCAGCGTCGTGCGGGACAGGACGGCTTTGACATCGTTGATAAGATCGTGCCGTAAGAGCTGTCGGCTCGAGACATTGACGCTGACGAAAAGCGGATAATGGCCCCCCATCTGATCCTGCCATTTGGCAAGTTGTTTTGCTGCTGTATCGAGCGCGAAAAGGCCCAGCGGCACGATTAGGCCGGTCTGCTCGGCAACCGGGATGAACTCGGTCGCCGGAATGTTGCCGCGCTTCGGGTTATTCCAGCGCAAAAGGGCTTCGAAACCCGCAATCGACTTGTCGGTCAGGCGGATGATCGGCTGATAGTGAACAGAGATTTCCCCCCGCTCAATCGCTCGGCGCAGATCCGCTTCAAGCGACAAGGGATCGTTGCGCAGATTTCGGAAGATCGGGCGGAAGGCTTCTATACGGTCACCGCCCATGCGCTTTGCCTGAAGCATCGCGAGTTCGGCGTCATGCAGGATTTCGTCGTTCTGCTGGTCCTGTCCGCCGAACATCGCAATCCCGATGGAGGCGGTGAGGAAGACCTCGCGCTCGCCGAAAGTGATCGGCGAACGGATTGCCCGGCGCATGCTGTCGGCAAAGGCCGCGATCCGCTCGGGGTTCTGTTCTGAGAGCAGAAGCAGGCCAAACTGGTCGCCATTGAGGCGGGCAAGGCTGTCCTGCGGCTTCATCAGCCTGACGAGACGGCGCGTGATTGCGATGATGATGCTGTCGCCAACGGAAATGCCGAGGCTGTCATTGACATGTTTGAACCGGTCGATGTCGATGACGAAAACCGCGGGTTTGCCAGCGTTTTCAAGCCGCGCGCGGGTGATCGCGCTGTTGATCCTGTCGATGAAGAGCGCGCGGTTTGCAAGGCCGGTGAGATTGTCGTGCACCGCGTCATGCAGCATGCGTTCTTCCGCCATGCGCCGGTCGGTGACATCGAGCAAGGTGCCGATGCAGCGAACCGCCTCACCGTCAGGGCCGACGACAGGCCGGGCACGGAGTTTGAACGAGCGGAAATTGCCGTCTTCGGCGCGCAGGCGGAAATCCTGTGCGATCTTGCCACGCTTGAACTTGACCACCGCATCAAGGGTCGCCTTGAACCGGTCACGGTCACCTGGATGCAGGACTTGGAGCCAATTGCGCGCCTGACCTTCGAGACTGTGTTTCTTGATGCCGAGAATTTCCTCGATCTGACCCGCCGTGCTGATGCGGTCGCGCAGAATGTCCCAATCCCAGACGATGTCGCCCGCGCCAACAAGGGCGAGTGCCTGACGTTCCGTGTCACTCACGTAGTTCTCGACAATCGAGCCGCTGGCAAAGGCGTGCTGCATGACCGTGAAGCCGATGAGGAGAACGAACAGAACCAGGCCACCGAGCAGGGCGGGCTGCACAACATCGCTGCTCAGGATGCCGGTTACGGTGGCCCAGGCGGCAAATATCCAGGCAACAAGCAACAGCCATGTCGGAAACAGCATGATCGCCCGATCATATTTCTTGAAGGACAGATAAATGATCAGGGGCAGGCCGACGAGGGCGGTTGTGGCTGCTGAAATCCGCGCGACGCCAGCGGCAATCGGCGGTTCGACAAAGGCAATGCCGAGAAGCAAGCCAAGGCCCGCAAGCCAGCAGATCGCAACCGTCGTGTAGCTGACATGCCAGCGGTTGAGATTGAGATAGGCAAAGAGGAAGATATGCAGCGCGGCCGCAATGAAAACTTCCGTGCCCGCGCGCCAGAACTGGTCCTCACCGGGGCTGATATCGATAAGGCGGTTCCAGAACCCGAAATCGACGCAGACATAAAGCAGCACCGCCCAGGACAGAACGGCAGTCGCCGGAAACATCGCCGTCCCCTTGACCACGAAGAGAATTGTCAGAAACACTGCCAGAAGGCCCGAAATGCCGATCACGATCCCCTGATAGAAGGTGAAACTGTTGATCGCTTCCTTATAAGCGTTGGGCTCCCACAAATAGACTTTCGGCAGGTTGCGGGTGCGCAACTCGCCGACATAAGTCACGACATCGCCGGGGTTGAGCGTGATGCGAAAGACATCAGCCGCTACATCCACAACCCTTTCCGGCGTAAAGCCCTCACTCGGCGTAAGGGAGGCAAGACGCGAGGCTCCAAGGTCCGGCCAGAAGAGTTTCGATCCCGACAGGCGGAAATGCGGCGTCACGACATAGCGGTCGATCTGTTGGTCCGAAACGTTGCTGAGGGAAAAGATGATCCAGTGCGAGGCGTTGGGATTTTCCTTGGAGCGCACCTCGATGCGCCGGACAATCCCGTCCTGATCCGGCGCGGTGGAGACCTGGATTTTCTCCTCCACATCAAAGCGTCGTTCGACCGAGTGGGTGAGGTCGATTGCCTTTGCTTCCGCAGGGATGGGGATTGGATCCGCCGCCTTGACGCCATACTGGGTCAGAAGAAGCGTGAAAAGCACGAGTACCGGCAATAAAAACCGCTGGATGGCAGCGCGTCCTATACGCGGTTCAGCGCGGTTGCAGGCTCGGCTTGCCGCCGGGTCCACGTCGGGCACATTCCATGTCTGGGGCCATGTCTGGGGCCATGTCTGGGGCCATGTCTGGGGCCATGTCTGGGGTCCGTGCTTGAAAATCTCGATACTCAAAACTGTTGCACCCCCGGCATTTTTAAGACAGCGCGCTGCCCTTGGCGTGCTGTCTCTCCACCCATCAATGCGATCCCGGATCACGACTCATTGGCCGACATCTTGCCCTTATAGTCGCTGTCAAGCATAGCGAAAAGTAAATGATCGCGCCATTTTCCAGCAATTTTCAGATATTCGCGGGCATAGCCCTCGCGCCTGAACCCGGCTTTTTCAAGAACACGCACCGACGAGACATTGTCGGGCAGGCAGGCGGCTTCGAGCCGGTGAAAGCGTTCGACCTCGAAAATCTCGTGCATCAGCCCGCTCACGGCCTCGGTCATATAGCCGCGCGCGGCATAGGGTTCCCCGATCCAATAGCCGATGGCGCAGGATTGAGCGACACCGCGCAGAATACGTGAAACTGTGATCCCGCCCACCATGGCCCCTCCGGCGCGGGCAAAGATGAGATAGGCAAAACCGTTGCTGTCGCGCTCGCCGCGCTGATAGCGCTTGATGCGCTGTTTGAAGGCAGCTCGGGTCAGATCATCCGCTGGCCAGACCGGTTCATAAGGTTCGAGAAAGCGTCGGCTGCGGGCGCGCAGGCTGGCCCATTCCTCAAAATGCGGCATGATCGGCGGTGTCAGGATCAGGCGTTGGGTCTCGATCACATGGCTGTTTCGGGGCGCTGATGTGAAGAAAGCGACCATGGCTGCGGCTCACTCCGCCGCCTGCATGATATGGAGCCGGGCAACGATATCATCCACCGAGAGAATATTGCCGACCGGGCCGATGGCCGAAAGGGTCGGCCGCGATGTGGTGAATATGCGCGTGGCGAGGCGCTTGATATCCGCTATGGTGACGGCATTGATGCGCGCGATCTGTTCTTCCATGGTGATCGGTTGGCCGAACAGAACGACGTGACGCGCAAGTTGTGACGCACGCGATGCCGGGCTTTCGAGGCTCATGAGAAGGCCCGCGCGCATCTGCGATTTCGCCCGCTCGACCTCTGTCTCTGTCAGGGTTGCGGCAAGCTTGCTGATTTCATCCAGAACAACCGGCATCAGTTCGCAAACGTCCTGTGCGCCGGTGGCAGCGTGAATGCCGAAAAGTCCGGTGTCCGAATAAGCCCAGTGAAACGCCGAAACCGAATAGCAAAGCCCCCGCTTTTCGCGCACTTCCTGGAAAAGCCGCGACGACATGCCGCCACCCAGAATGGTCGCGAGAAACTGTATCGCGAAGAAATCGGGGTGCTTGTAGGAGCATCCTTCGAAACCGATCAGGATTTGCGCTTCCTGCAGGGGGCGGTCTTCGATTCGTTCGCCGCCGACATAGCGCGCCTGCTCGATGACGCCCGCCTTGCCTTCGGGCAGTTTTGCGAAGTATTTAGCGACAAGCGAAACGAGCAGATCGTGATCGATCTCGCCTGCCGCGCTGATAATAATGTCGCCGGTCTTGTAATTGCGCGCGAGATAGTTCGAAATCGCCGTGACCTCGAAACTCGATACGCTCTCGGGCGTGCCGAGAATGGGGCGTCCGATCGCCTGACGCTGAAAAGCGGTTTCCTGAAAGCGGTCGAAAACGAGATCTTCGGGCATATCGAGCGACGCGCCGATCTCTTGCAGGATCACATGCTTCTCTTTTTCGAGCTCTTCCGGATCAAGCACGGAATTTTGAAGGATATCACTCAGGATATCGACAGCGAGAACCAGATCATCGCTGAGAATACGGGCATAATAGGCTGTGTTTTCAATGCTGGTCGCGGCATTGAGCTCGCCGCCCACAGCTTCGATCTCCTCCGCAATATCAGATGCCGTGCGCGTTGTGGTGCCCTTGAATGCCATGTGCTCGAGAAGATGGGCAAGCCCGTGTTCGGTACCGTATTCCGAGCGGGAACCGGCATTCACCCAGACCCCCAGGGCAATGCTTTTCAAATGCGCCATGTGATCCGTGACAACGGTTAGTCCATTGCCAAGCCGCGTGGTTCTGACACTCATTTGAGGCTGGGTTCAGCGCTGATTTGCCGCAGCGCGGGAGCGCTCGCGGATCGTGGCTTCAACCGTCGCCTGGTCCTTGGACAGCACAACAAATCTTTCCTCCCGGTTCATCAAATCCCCCATCCAGCAAGGTAGGTCGGGATGCACGCCTGAAGCGTCATGCACAGCGTCCGGAAACTTTGCCGGATGTGCCGTTCCCAATGTCACCATGACTGGGGCGTCGGGGCAAGTGCTTCTTGCGACGGCCAGGCCGACCGCGGTGTGCGGATCCAGCAGATAGCCTGCGTTCTTATAAGTCGCACGGATCACTGCCGCTGTCTCCGCCTCGCTTGCGCGGCCCGCCCGAAATCCGGCGCGCAGGGCCTGAAGCGGCCCGCTTTCAAGGCTGAAACGCCTCGATTGGACAAATTGTGCCATCAGCCGTCGGACCGACGCGGCATCGCGACCGTGCAATTCGAACAGAAGGCGCTCGAAATTCGACGAAACCTGAATGTCCATAGAGGGCGAAATGGTTTGCTGAACCCCTTGGGCTTCATAGCATCCGCTCTCGAGCGTTCGCACCAGAATATCGTTGCGGTTGGTCGCAATCACCAGCCGGTCAATCGGTAAACCCATTTTCTGCGCGACATGGCCCGCGAAAATATCGCCAAAATTGCCGGTCGGCACGCAAAACGATATTCTGCGTGCCGGCGCGCCAAGCGCAACGGCGGCGGTGAAATAGTAGACAATCTGTGCGACGATCCGCCCCCAGTTGATCGAGTTGACGCCGGAAAGCGCGGTTTCATCACGGAAGGCATGGTGCGTGAACATGGATTTCACGATTGCCTGACAATCGTCGAATGTTCCCTCGATGGCAAGCGCATGAACATTACCGTCGGCGACTGTGGTCATCTGGCGGCGTTGGACATCCGAAACGCGGCCATGGGGAAACAGAATGAAAATATCGGTGTTGGCCCGCCCGCGAAAAGCCTCGATCGCCGCGCCCCCGGTGTCGCCGGATGTCGCGCCCACAATCGTGGCGTGACGCTGCTTCTCGCCCAGAATATGATCCATGAGCCGCGAAAGAAGCTGCATCGCCACATCCTTGAAGGCAAGCGTCGGGCCGTGGAAGAGTTCGAGAATGAACGCGTTGCTGTCGATCTGAACCAGCGGTGCCACGGCTGGATGGCGGAAACTGGCATAAGCCTCATTGATCATGTCGGCGAGCGTTCGGTCATCAATCTCGCCGCCGACAAAAGGATGGATCACCTGATAGGCGACCTCGGCATAAGGCTTTCCTGCAAATCCGGCGATGGTTGCCGCATCCAGTGTCGGCCAGAATTCTGGCACATAGAGCCCGCCATCGCGGGCAAGCCCGGAAAGAACGGCTTCACAAAAACTGAGCGCGGGTGCGTCGCCGCGGGTGCTAATATACTGCATGGATGAACAGACCCCCAATTGATGCGCCGCACCCTGCACCACGGCGTCTGGATGGACAAGCCACGCCCGAACTTTCGGCAAAAGCGTTTTTCGATGTCAGATTCTTACCGCAATTGAACCGAAATCGCCATGGTTGCAAGTTAATATCGCGGACATTGTTGGCGCTCGCTGGACAAATCCGGTCGAAGCGGATTAATCAGGGCACGATCGTTTGAAAATGATAGGGTCGCATTCCATGACCATGAACCGGCAGCCCTGCGCCGCGCGTTTTCTTTTGCGCCTGCTTTGCGGTGTTGTCACGTCTGTCTTCCTCGTGGCTTGCGGTACCACAACAGAGACGCCGGAGACGGCAGCTGTCACCGGTACGGCCGATCCGGCGACCGGTTCTGCAGTTGAGACCGCCGCCCTCAGCTCCCCGGCGTCGACTGTTCCAAGCGATGATGCAGCCTGCCCGCCGATCCAGATTCTTGAGGGAACCGGCGCGCTGGTCGCTTATGCCGATCCGAAGAGCGAGGACGCGGCAAATATCGATCATCAGGCAACAATCATCCGCTCGGGGCGCAATTGCCGCCTTGAAAACGGCACGCTGACCTTGCGTGTTGGCACGGGCGGGCGTGTGGCGAAGGGACCGAAATCGGCAGGAGACAGTGTCACGCTGCCGATCCGGATCGTGGTTTTGCGGGGTGAGAAAGAAGTTCTGTTCAGCAAGCTCTACAGCCAGTTCTTGCCTTTGAACAGTTCGGCGGCGCAGGACTTTTCGCTGGTTGAAGAGGCGATCGCGCTGCCTGTCAAAACCGGCGAAAACCTGAAAATCCTGGTCGGCTTCGACACACTGGGCCAAAGCTGATCCGAGAGGTGCCGCGCGCGCCTCAGCTGTTGAAGGACCAGCTTTTCAGTGCCTCGACCACGGCGGGAAAATCCGACAATTTGTTGATCGTCGTCTCCGCGCCTGCCTCCATCAGTTTTTCCGCGTGGGTCGGATAGGTGTGGCTCGCGCCGGTGAATCCCACAACCCGCATGCCCGCCGCCACTGCACCCGCGATGCCATGCACTGAATCCTCGATCACGATGGTCTCTGCCGGATCGCATTCAAGCGCCTTTGCGGCATGCAGGAACACATTGGCGCTGGGCTTTGGCTCTTTTGTGCCGACTTCCGGCGCGGAAAAGATATAGGGCCGGAAGCGATCCATCAGGCCCGTCCGCTTCAGGCTGATCGACAGGCGCTCACTGCTTGAATTCGAGCAGATGCAGCGCGGTCCATCGAGCCGGTCGAGCATGTCGTGAACGTCGGCAATCGCCTCAAGTTCGGTCGCAAGTTTCTCGTCGATCCGGGTCTGAATGTCGTCATGCAGGGTCCGCGGCAGGCCAATTTCGAGTTCCTCGGCGATTTCGCGCATGATTTCATCGCCGGTCATGCCGGAGAACCGCTCTGAGAAAGCATCAAGCGAGGATTCAAAACCGTGCTCGCCATAGATCGCAAGTTCTACCTTTTTCGCCAGAATCTCGGAATCAACGAGAACACCATCGCAATCAAAAATAATCAGCATTTCAGCTTTCCTTTTGGCGGGCCTGCAAGCGGACCATTCGCATTGACCGATAACCAAAGGCCGGCAGGCGAGGGCCTCTGGATACGGGACACGAGATTTTGCGACTGACCTAGCATGTCCTGCGGAAAATGACAGGGCGAGAGGGGATTTCCGCTCTAAACCTTTTGTTTACCACGCCTTTAAACCCGAACTTTACGCTGATCGGTAACCATGACCTGAACGCGCATCGGCCATCGCACGATGCAGACCTTTGGTATTGAGTTGGGTTTTCTGTCATGGCTTCACGCAAAAAGATCGCGCAGACATCCGGGCGCGCCGTTTCCGCTTCCGCTCGCGACCTTGCCGTCGATGTCATCCTGAAGGGCGACTGCATCGCTGAGCTTGCAAAATTGCCCGCCAACAGTGTCGACCTGATTTTCGCCGATCCGCCCTACAATCTGCAACTGGCAGGCGATCTCCACCGCCCTGATCAGTCGCTGGTCGATGCGGTCGATGATGATTGGGACAAGTTTTCGACATTCGAAGCCTATGATGCCTTCACCCGCGCCTGGCTTCTCGCCGCCCGCCGTGTGCTGAAGCCTGCCGGAACGCTTTGGGTGATCGGCTCATACCACAATATCTTTCGTGTCGGCGCGATGCTTCAGGACCTCGATTTCTGGATTTTGAACGATGTTATCTGGCGTAAATCGAATCCGATGCCGAATTTTCGGGGTCGCCGCTTTGCCAATGCGCATGAGACGATGATTTGGGCCTCGAAGAGTGCTGATGCCAAGGGTTATACCTTCAATTATGAAGCGCTAAAAATGGCGAACGATGATCTTCAGATGCGCTCTGACTGGGTTCTGCCGATCTGCAACGGCGGTGAACGGCTGAAAGGCGCGGATGGCAAGAAGGTGCATCCGACGCAGAAACCGGAATCCCTGCTCTATCGCATTCTGGTTGCCTCCTCGAAACCGGGCGACATCGTGCTTGACCCGTTCTTCGGAACCGGTACGACCGGCGCTGTCGCAAAAGCGCTCGGCCGACACTATATCGGCATCGAGCGCGAGAGCGCCTATATCGAAGCGGCCGAGGCGAGGATTGCCGCCGTTGAACCCGCAGGCGCGGGCGTGTTGCGGGTGGTCGCAGGAAAGCGCGGCGAGCCACGCATCGCATTTGGCCAGTTGCTGGAAGCGGGACTGTTAAAACCCGGCGCACTTCTTAGCGACAGCAAGCGCCGCTGGAAAGCCTGTGTCCGGGTCGACGGATCGCTGCAAATTCTGACCGGTGACAGGATCGGTGACACCGGTTCAATCCACCGCGCGGGCGCGCTGGTTCAGGGGCTGGACGCCTGCAACGGCTGGACCTTCTGGCATTATGCCGATGAAAAGGGCGCGCTCTATCCGATAGACGCCTTGCGCGCGCAAATCCGGGCGCTCATGCCCGTCTGAGCCGGAAGCGTACCGGTTGAGGCGTGTCTGCCGGGTCGATCAGCCTTGTGGCGACTTGCCGCACGCACAATGCCGGACGTGGTGAGAAGACGTGGTGAGAAGAAGCCCGCTGCAAAGCGCAATTGAAAGGGCTTTTGAAAATTCGTGAAGCCCTCTTCATCAGATGTCGAATGCTTCCCATCAACCAGATCACCTACCGTCGCTGCCGAAGACTGAGGATGCTTTGAAGCAATATGAAGCCGACACCGAAAGTGAGCGCCGCATCCGCAAGGTTGAACACGGCAAAAGAGAACCCTGTAGTGTGCAGGAGCGCATAGTCCACCACATGACCATAGGCAATCCGGTCGATGATATTGCCCACCGCGCCCCCGAGAATGAGACCATAGCCAAGGGCTGACAAAAGCCCTTCATGGCGCGCCTGCCACCACAGGCCAAGCATGACGAGGACCACGGCGCAGGCAATCACGATCAGCGCGAGCGGCGGCAAGTCGTTCATGAAAGAAAACGCGATACCGGTGTTGAAGGTGTAATAGAGCGAGAAAAACGGCAGCAGGGGCACAGGCTGCTGAAACGGCAGGTTTGCCTCGACAGCGATCTTGATGATCTGGTCCACCACCATCAGCACGAACGCCGTCCCAAGCCCGAGAGCGATGTCGCGTTTCATCGTCGTCATGGTTTTTTCAGGCACCGGTTTTTTGGGCGTGGCTTGGTCCAAAGCAATGTCTCCGGCTTCCAATGGCGGGTGGAAATCAACATCACAAACGCAGCACGTCGCGCTGCATCTCGAAAAGCATGACCCCGGTTGCAATGGCAAGATTGAGGCTGTCGGCGCTTCCGGCCTGCGGAATTTTGACAAGCCGGGTGCAGCAGGCGGCAAGCGGCTGAGGCAGGCCGGATTGCTCATTACCCATGAAAAGGATCGCTGGTGCGTTGTAATCAACGCTGCGGTAATCGACCGCCCCAGAAAGATGCGTGCCCACAATCAGTCCTGGCCAGCTTTTCGTCCACGCGATGAAGGCTCCCGGGCTGAAGCGAACCATCGGCAGCGCGAAAATCGAGCCCATGGTGGCACGGGTCGCCTCAAGGGCGAAAGGATCGGTGGTGTCGCCAACAAGGATCAGCCCCTTCGCACCGGCAGCGTCGGCGGTGCGGATGATGGTGCCAAGATTGCCGGGATCCTTGACACCGTCGAGCGCAACCCAAAGGGCGCGGCCCTCCGGTTTGATCCGCGCCTTGTCCGCCCAGACCTGATCGAAAACGCCGATCACCATCTGCGGATTGTCGCGCCGGGCGATTTTGCCGAGCACGGCTTCGGAGACCTCAAGCACCATGCCGCCCCGCGCCTTGGTTCTGGCTGCGATTTTCTGGACAAGCGCGTGATCGGCGACTTTCTTGCTGAATACCAGAATACGCAGCGGCCAATCGGCTTCGACAGCACTTGCAACCAGTTTCAGCCCCTCGGCGATAAAACGGTTGGTTTCCGTGCGGTTCTTGCGCTGGGTCAGTGCCCGGATATCCTTGATAAGCGGGTTGGCAAGGCTTGAAATTTCCTTATAGACGCCGCCGCGGCTCGATAGCGGTTCAGTCATCGCTGCCTCCCGCGGACCAGCGCGTGAATAGCGATGTCGAAATCCGACGTTCGCCGTCTTCTTCCCGGATCAGGAGCTCGCCTGATTCAACCGTGCCACCGAGGCCGGAAAAGGCGTCGCGCGCAAGCTCATGGCTTGCCATGAACGACGCGCGGATTGCATAAGACGAGAGAATGAAAAACAGGGGGCACTCTGAGAGAATGGCGCGCGCGCCGTGCAGCAGATTGCCGATATCCTTGAAATACTGCCAGACCTCGCCCCCCGGTCCGCGCCCGTAATGCGGCGGGTCCATGATGATGCCATCATAGCTTGTGCCGCGCCGCGCCTCGCGCTCGACGAATTTCACCGCGTCTTCCGCGATCCATCGGATCGGCGCGCCATCAAGACCGCTCAGTGACTGGTTTTCGCGCGCCCAGCCGATCGCTTTTTTCGAGGCGTCGATATGGGTGACCGTTGCGCCCGCCTTGGCGGCGATGAGCGAGGCAACGCCGGTATAGCCGAACAGATTGAGAATATTGACCGGGCGTCCGGCGCGCCGGATCAGGTCTGAAAACCAGTCCCAATGGGCGGCCTGCTCCGGGAAAAAGCCCATATGCCGAAATGCGGTGAACCGGGCGTTGAACCGGATCGTCTCAAAGCCGAGTTGCCAGGCGTCTTCCTGCTTCGCGCCTTCAAGCCGGTTTTGAAAACGCCATCGGCCGGAGGCATCCTCGTCCTCATCACCGGCGAAAATGGCGTCTGCCGCCGCCCATGCCGCCTCGGGCAGGCGTGGTTGCCAGAGTGCCTGGCCCTCGGGGCGCACGATCGTATAGGGGCCATAACGCTCGAGTTTCTGTTCGAAGCCGCTGTCGATCAGTGCGTAATCTCGAAAATCGGGCATGTCGAGCATTAAAGGCGCGCGCATGATCGGCATGGGGCCTTTCACAAGCTCGCGCCTGCTCGGCGGCGGCTTTGCTAGGCCGTCCGGTTTTTCGGGTCGATTTCTTGTTTGCGGCGTTGCATCCGTTGCGTGCTTTTTTGCGCGCAGGCCGCCAGCGAGAGGGCGGAAACCGCCTGATCGTCCGGATCGTTCGCTCTTTTCTGGCCGCGCCTTTTCCGTGGGCTCGTTCTTTAGGGAACCGGAACCAGAAGCAGCGCCTTTGGAGGCTCTTTTGTCAGGACGGCGCGGTGGGGCCATGGTGAAGGTTACGCTTTCCCTGTCTTATTCCGCTCAATGCGAAGTGTCGAATTGCGCGGCGAACCCATAACCCCATTCGTGCCTTCAGACAATGCTCCTGCATTATCCGGAATATAGTCCGTCTCATCAGACGTGCTGCCCGCCATTGACGTGGATTTCTGCACCCGTGACATAGCTTGCCTTGTCGTCGCAAAGATAAAAGATCGTCTCGGCCACTTCCGCGGGTGCGCCAAGCCGGCGAAGCGGAATCTCCCCAATCAGTTTTTCGGTGCCCGGAGAAAGGATCGAGGTGTCGATTTCACCGGGAGCAATGGCGTTGACGCGGATATTGAACGGGCCGAAATCCGCCGCCATTTCGCGGGTGAGAGACCCGAGCGCCGCCTTGGTTGCGGCATAGGCCGAACCCGCGAAGGGGTGAACCCGCGTGCCGGCAATCGAAGTCACATTGACGATTGCGCCCGGCCCGGCCTTCAATTCGTCAAACAGGCCCTGCGCGAGCATAATCGGCGCAAAGAAATTCACCTGAAACACCTGCCGCCAGACATCCATGGCGGTCTGCATCGAGGTCAAACGCTGGCCTTCGGCATCTTTCGGGCTGATGGCGGCATTGTTGATGAGAGCGTGAAGCTTGCCGCCATCGTCGGCGATCTTGGCTTTGATTGTGTGAACGGCTGAAACAAGGCTTGCTTCATCGGCAAGGTCGACCTGAACATGGTTTTCTTCGCCACCGGGCCAGGGGCAGCGCGGGTCAAAAGGCTGCCTTGAGCAGGTGATGACGCGCCAGTCCGCCGAAGAAAAACGCTTCACCGTCGCATGGCCTATTCCCCGGCTCGCTCCGGTCAGAACCAATATCCTGCGCAAAATCGTTCACCTCAGCCAAAATTGTCAAAAAAGAAACCCGGCGGGATTGTAAGCCCGCCGGGTTTCCAAGTCTAAACAAAAGAATGGCTGGAATTAAGCCGCCGCAACCTTGCGAAGGAAAGTTTCGACACGCTCGTTGAGATTGGTCGCGCCATCGGTAAGTGTGTTGGACGTGACGAAAATCGTCTCCGCCGAAGCGGTCGTGCGTCCGATCGCGTCACTTACCGTCGAGATATTGCTCGAGGTCATGCCCGCGCTTTCCGATGCTTTCTGGGCGCTCAGCGAAATTTCCTGCGTCGCCGCATTCTGCTGGGTCACGGAGGAGGCGATCGAGCGGGTATGTTCCTCGACATCGGACATGATGCTGTTGATTTCGAGGATCGCTTTCGCGGCGTCTTCGCTTGCCGACTGAATGCCGGCGATCTGTGTTGCGATTTCGCCGGTCGCCTTGCTTGTCTGTGCCGCGAGCGATTTCACCTCGGATGCGACAACAGCAAAACCTTTGCCCATCTCGCCCGCGCGTGCTGCCTCGATCGTGGCATTGAGGGCAAGAAGGTTGGTCTGCTCGGCAATATCGCGGATGAGATCGACAACCTCGCCGATGGTCTGCGCGGATTTCGTGAGTTCAGCCACACGGTTCGATGTTGCCTGTGCATTGCGGGCACCGGCTTCCACGACATCGCTTGTCGTGCTGACCTGACGGTCGATTTCCTTGGTGGAGATCGACAATTCCTCGGCGGCTGCGGCAACCGTCTGGATGTTGCTCGATGACGCTTGCGAATAGTGTGTAGCGGAATCGGTCTGTGTGCTGGCGAGGCTTGCAACCTCATTGAGCGTGCGCGCGGTGCTGACCATCTCGCCCGCGTGATCGCGGAAGCTTGCCATGAGCTGGTGCACATCGTCGCGGAATTCGCCAATCAGGGCATCAATCGTCTTCTGGCGCAGAAGATCGCGTTCGCGCGCGGCGCTGCCGGCTTTCTCAAGCGCTTCCCGGCTGCGGGCATTGTCGAGGAAGACGCTGATCGCACCTTCCATCTTGCCGATTTCGTTGGTCCGTCCGCTCTGCGTGGCCTCGATGGCAAGATCACCTTCGGCCAGCCGCGACATTTGCGAGGCCATGAGCCGGATCGGGTGGCTGATCATGCGTTCCATCGAGTAGATGATGAGGGCTGCAGAGACAAAGAGACCCGCAATCACGGTTGCAATCGCGAAAAAGGCGCTGTTGGTCGTTGTGGTCGCCTTTGCCGCTTCGGCGGTTGCTTCAGTCGCTATGTTTTCTCCTGCTGAGGATGAATTTTCAAGCAGTTCAGCAAGTACTTTGTTCTGGGTCTCGACCTGAGCGGAAAGCGATTGCGAGGCTTTGAAGAAACCTTCGGTGAGTTCCTGTGCGGTTTCAATGCCGGCAGCTTTCGCGTCCTGCGCCACGGTCTGAAGCTCTCCCAGTGCTGATTCAAGTGCCTTTTTGGTGTCGCTGCCTGGGGAGACGATGAAAAGCTTTGCGACCGAATATGCCGAATGGGCCGACTGAATCAATTGGGTTGCCGCCGCCGAACGCGCTGCAAAAGCACTGATTTGCTGTTCGACATTGCTCGTTTCGCCGCCGCTCGAGCCGAGGCTTGCCAGCAGTTCGCTCATTTTGCTTCGGGACAGCTCAACGCTTGTACGGACTTTTTTCACAACCGAAGGCTTCGGCGGAAGGCCATCCTTGGCCACATCGAGAAGTGCTTCAAAATCTTTCCTGATCACACCGTTCTTCTCAAGAAGGGTTGAAAATTCACCGACCTTTCCAAGACGGAACATGCTCTTGGTCATGCGATCCATCGGCTCGCCAAGCTTGGTAAGGAGAGCCTGGCTTTCCGCCACCCGCGTTCCCTGGAAACTCGAATAGGGCGCTGGCAGTGATTTTTCGAAAGCATCAAGAGCACCGAAATACAGGAAAACTTCCTGAAGGATTGTGCTCGATGCCTTGCCTTTTTCGGCTTCTTCGGTCTGGGCGAATTGCAGTTTGCGCTGGCTGCTGTTGGCTTCAAGCTGTGCGTCTGAAGCACCTTTGACAACACCATCCAGTGCCTGTTTCAGTGTGGCGGATCCGGCTGCGATCGGCTGAAGGGTATCGATCAGATGATCGACCGATACCATGAGGGCCTGGGATTTTTCCTGTGCTTTGGTAAGTGATTCGGATTGGCCAATTGCGGCCGCTGCCTGCAAAGCCTGAACCATCTGGGTGAGGTTATCCTTTGCTTTCTCAAGGGATGCAGGATCGCGATCATAAATAAAGGTCTCGATCGAAACGGCGGCCGCGTTCATGTCGGTCAGCGCATTGACGAGCTTCTTGTTGCTTTTCGTCGTTTCGGAAACGCCATAAAGGGAAAATGCACTGATCACCGCAATCAGCGTTGCAATGCCAACCAGCGTCAGGGAAGACAGAGTTACGGTCGCTCGCATTGATTGGTTGCGTGCGAAATTGAATAGTTTGGCGGACATTTAGTTTCCTCGCAAGGGTTCAGAAAGACTTTGCGTTCCCGATCGAACAATCACCTTCAATCGTCGGGAAACGGCTCTGCAAAGCATTTATACTTATGGCTAAATTTTGGTGACCAAATCGTTACGATTGACCCCGCAGCTTCGAAAAAGGCAAAGACTGAAGCAATTTCGAGCGGGTCTTCATAAACTCTGGTAAAAGACGAAAACACGCATTTGATCATCAGAGGCTTTCGACGTGGGAAATATCGTTGCGATTGATCAGGGCACGACATCAACCCGCGCCCTTGTCTTCTCTGCAAAGATGGATGTTCTCAGCCTGTCGCAGCAGGAGTTGCGGCAGTATTTCCCGAAACCCGGCTGGGTTGAGCACGACCCGGAAGAAATATGGCAAAGCGTCGTCGCTAATGTTCGCAGCGCAATCGAAAAGGCCGGGGTAAAAGCACATCAGATCGCGGCACTTGGCATCACCAATCAGCGCGAGACCACAATTGTCTGGGACCGCGAAAGCGGCAAGCCGGTCCATCCCGCCATCGTCTGGCAGGACCGCCGTACGACAGCCGCCTGCGCCCGCCTCCGCGCGGAAGGGTTGGAACACGCGATTACAGCAAAAACCGGGCTTTTGGCCGATCCCTATTTTTCCGCCACCAAGATTGCCTGGATCCTCGATCATGTGGAGGGCGCGCGGGCTGCGGCTTTGGCAGGGCGGCTTGCTTTCGGGACGATTGACAGTTTCCTGATCTGGCGGCTGACCGGCGGAAAAGTCCATGCCACCGACGCCACCAATGCTGCGCGCACGCTACTTTTCGATATTCACCGTCAGGATTGGGACGACGATCTTCTTCGAGAGTTCGCTATTCCGCGCGCGCTTCTGCCGGAGGTCAAGGATTGTGCGGCGGATTTCGGGTTGGTCGAGCCGGAATTGTTTGGCGCTTCGATCCCGATTGCCGGCGTCGCGGGTGATCAGCATGCCGCCATGCTGGGACAGGCCTGTTTCCAGCCGGGCATGATGAAGAGCACCTATGGCACCGGATGCTTTGCAATGCTCAACACGGGCGATCAGGCAATCCCCTCTCAGAACCGTCTTCTGACAACACTTGCCTACCGGCTCGAGGGCAAGCCGACCTATGCGCTTGAAGGCTCGATTTTCATAGCCGGCGCGGCGCTTCAGTGGTTGCGCGACGGCTTGAAAATCATCGAGAAGGCAAGCGACGCCGACAGCATGGCCGAAACCGCAGGGGATGGCGGGATCTATTTCGTGCCTGCCTTTGTCGGCCTCGGCGCGCCGCATTGGGATGCGCAGGCGCGTGGTGCAATCTTCGGCCTGAGCCGGGGGACGAGCCGCGCCGACATTGTTCGCGCAGCACTGGAGGCGGTCTGTTTCCAGACCCATGATCTTCTCGATGCCATGCGCCGCGACATCAATACCCCTCTCAATGCTGTTCTGCGCGTTGATGGGGGCATGGTCGCGAGCGACTGGACCATGCAATGTCTTGCTGATGTTCTGGATGTCCCCGTGGACAGGCCGAAGGTGCTTGAAACGACAGTACTCGGGGCCGCTTGGCTCGCCGGGTCCCATGTCGGCGTGTTTCCCGATCAGGCGGCCTTCGCAGCGCGGTGGCATTGTGAACGCCGCTTCGTTCCGAAACTTTCTGGCGAAATCCGCACCTCCCGCCTCTCCGGCTGGCAGGATGCTGTCCGGCGAACCCTTTCCAAGACCTAGGCGTGCGCGAACCGGGCAAGAAGCTCTGCCGCCGTTCTGGTGGTCGCGTCGTCCGCATTCGCAAATCCCAGAACAAGGCCCTCACGCGTGCCCGCCTGATCGAGGCTATAGGCCGAGAGTGTGTTTCCACCGAGACGCCGCGCCTGCAAAGTCTTGACAATGCCGCGCGCGTCGCTGCCTTCCGGCAAGGGCACGGTGAAGTGCAGTCCGGCGGCACTGCCGAGCGGGGTGAGGCCGATGGCTTTGAGCGATGCGATCAAGGTCGCCCGCCTTTCGGCGTAAAGCGCCTGCGTTTTGCGGATGTGAAGCCCGAGATGCCCTTCGCCGATAAAGTCGGCGGCAACCGACTGGATGAGTGTCGGTACGCCCCGATCGAGCGCTGCGCGCACCTGTGATGCGGCCTCGACCAGCGCCTGCGGGACAATCAGAAAGCCAAGCCGCAGGGAGGGACACAGCACCTTGCTCAGGGTGCCGACATAAAGAACCCGGTTTCCGTCGGGATCAAGCGAGGCAAGGGCCGGGAGCGGCGCCGTGTCATAACGGTATTCACCATCATAATCGTCTTCAATGATGAAGCCATCCACCCGCCGCACCCAATCGAGCACCGCCATCCGTCGCTCCAGGCTCATCGTGATCCCGAGTGGATATTGATGCGACGGGGCAATCAGCGCGAGGCGCGCTTCCGTGCCTGCTTCATCCCTTGCCGCGTTCCCGGTCGGAAGCGTCATTCCGCTTTCATCGACCGGGCGCGGCTTCAGCAATAGTCCGGCAAGCTTTAGCGTCAAGCGTGCGGAAACATAGCCCGGGTCTTCCACCAGGATTGCAGTGCCCGGATCGCCAAGCAGAAAGGCCGCGGTTGATATCGCCCCTTGCGCGCCGGCGGTGATGATCACCTGCTCGTCATGGCAGACAACGCCACGGCTTGCACCAATATAAAGCGCGATTGCCTGGCGGAGTGCAGGAAGCCCTGCCGGATCGCCGTAATCGAGCGTGCTGTCAGGCAGAGCACGTGCCCAGCGCGCGGAAAGACTGCCCCAGATTTTGCGCGGAAAGGCATCAAGCGCCGGAACGCCCGGAGTTAACGGCAGAGCCGTGCCTTGCGGGCGGCGTGCGCCAAGGGCATGGGCTCGCCCGGACAGGGCCGCCCGCACAGTGGGTTCATCCATCGCATGTTCAACAATCGGAATGCGCGCATCAACATAGGTGCCGGATCCATGTCGCCCCTTGATCAGGCCTTCCGCCATCAGCCGGTCGAGTGCCTGCACCACCGTGTTGCGGGAAAGGCTGAGGCTTTTGGCAAGCATACGGCTTGCAGGCAGTTTCTCGCCATGACGCACTTCGCCCGCAAGAATGGCCCTGCGGATTGCCCTTGCAAGGGCCACTTGACGCGGTGTCGTATCATCAGGCAGGCGCAAGCCAGCGAGAAAGGGAAGGGCAACACGGTTCGACATGATGAAAGTGGTCCTTTTATTACTCGAATAATGGATCTTTTTATAGAGCCATTTTGTAGCTAATTTCATTGCAAAACAATCCGAAATCATGCCGAAATCATGCCGAAATCAGGAAGGTAAAAAATGCCGAAGAAACCTGCCGTCACCCGTTCCGGCGCCCCATCCGAGCGCACGCGCCTTCGCCGTCTGCATGAACGCGGCCAGTATGACCACGCGACTGTTGCGGCAATCCTGGACGCCCAGCCGCTATGCACATTCGCCTATTGCCGCGATGGCAAGCCCTATGTGGTGCCGACCTTTCAATGGCGCGAGGGTGAGCATGTTTATTGGCACGGCTCGAGCGCCAGTCAGGCGCTGAAGACGATTGCGGGAAAAGGGACCAGTAAAGGCCCGGTTGGCGCGGAGGTCTGCCTGAATGTGACCATTCTCGACGGTCTGGTCCTCGCCCGGTCGGGCTTCAACCATTCAGCGAATTATCGCTCCGTCACGATTTACGGCATAGCGACAGTTCTTGAGGGCAAAGAAGAAAAGGCGAGAGCCCTCAAGGGTTTTGTCGATGCTCTGGTGCCAGGTCGCTGGGACAGTCTGCGCCCGATGACGGCACAGGAGATCAAGGCCACCACCGTGCTTACGATGCCGATCGACGAGGCATCCGCCAAAATCCGCACCGGCGGTCCGCATGATGACGAGGAGGATTATGCGCTGCCGATCTGGGCCGGTGTTCTGCCGATCGTGCAGAGATCCGGTGTCCTTGAGGCCGATCCGCGCAATGTTGCGGGCGTGCCGGTGCCCGATCACCTCAAGGATTTTGGTTTCATGCCCTGACGCCTATCGCGCCCAGCGCCTGCCGCGCAGTTCGACAGCGAATCGTGATGGTGTGCGGGCATAGGTGGCAAGGCCCTCGAGCGCCGGATTCGGGTGGGTGATGACCGACGTCGCCACCTTGCCGAGAAGATCGTCATGCGGTGCTTTTGCCTCGAAGGCCTCGCGGAACGATGCCTTCTGCAAAAGCGGCAATATGCGCGGCACGATGCCACCGCCGAGATAGACGCCGCCTTTGGCCATGGTGAACATTGCCATGTCGCCGGCGAACCGGCCGAGATAGGAGCAGAAAAGCTCAAGCGTCTCGCGCGCGACGGACGAGCTGTTGTCGAGCGCCGCGCGGGTGACTTCCGCCGCCGTGGTCAGCACAGGCATTTCGTCGGCGAGCCGGCTCATCGCGCGGTAAAGCCTCAGAATGCCCGGCCCGCTCAGGAAGGTTTCGGCCGAAATTCGCCCATTGGTCGGCTCCATCACTCGCCAGATATCGAAATCAAGATCGGTGATCGGCCCGAAATTGATATGCCCGCCTTCGCCCGGCAGCGGTACCCATGTGTCACGCGCGAAAACGAGCGCGGCAGCGCCAAGACCGGTCCCCGGACCGACGACGAGTTTTGTCCCGTGCTGATTGATCGTGCCGTTGCCGATCTGCTCGAGATCGTTTTCTAGGAGTGCCGGGAGCGCAAGGGCAAGGGCCTCGAAATCGTTCAGAACGACGACGACCTCGAAGCCGAGTTCCTCGATCAACCGCATTGGCTCCACGGTCCAGGGACAATTGGTGAGGGAAAAGGAATCGCCCCGCACCGGACCGGCCACCGCAAGAAGCGCCGTTCGTGGCTGGATCGCGGTATGGTTGAGCGCCGTCATCTCGATTGCCTCTTTGAGACCATCGAAATTCCGGGTTTTGACAATCGGAAACCGACGGATATTTGCAAGCGCATCAGTCATCAGCGCAAAACGCGCATTGGTGCCGCCAATATCGCCGATCAGGGCCGGAAAAGGAAAGAAGTCCAATCGATCCGATACAGCTATCATCGCGCATTCTCCGTAAAGGGAAACCGGTTTTCTTCAAAATCCGCCGTATGAAGGAACCGGGCAGGACCCCGGTGCGGTTTCAGGAAGGAAAAATGAATTGTATTAGTTTTAGAGTAAAAATAAATAGAATATTCGCGTGCAGCATAAAAATTCCCCTTTGCTTGCATTCTTCAAGCGGGGTTATGAAAGGTCGCTGCTGGCGCGAACGGAATTCAGGCTTTGCGCTTTTTGGTAATGCCCGGCAGGGCGGCTTCGAGAACCTTTTTCATGACGGTCGGCAAGGCTTCGCTGTGAACCGCCTCTGCCGCCGACCACCAGCAATCCTTGGCGGCCAGATGATCCTGCGGGAAGGTGCTTTTGACGACATCGATTTCGAGATTGAAGTGGGTAAAGCTGTGCCGGATCGTACCGCATTGCTGGCCCCATCCCGCGCGGTAGGGGGCCGCCGCAAAGGGCGCGCGCGGGTGCTCCTCGCTCCATGGCGTTCCGGGAACCTCCGTCATACCGCCAAGAAGACCGGTGTCCGGGCGTTTGCGCAGGAGCACCGCGCCATCGGCCCGAACCGCGACGAAAGCCCAGCCAAAGCGTGTCGGCTTCCGGCTTTTTCCCGCCTTGCGCGGATAGGTCTCAGGCGCGCCCCCGGCATGGGCAGCACAGGATGCACGCAAGACGCAAAGTGCACAGGCCGGCCGCTTCGGCGTGCAGATTGTTGCACCGAGATCCATCATCGCCTGTGCATAATCGCCCGCCCGCAAGGCTGGTGTCAGCGCCGCCGCCCGGCTTCTGATGGCGGTCTTCGCCGCCGGAAGCGGTTTATCGATTGCAAAAAGGCGCGAAATAACCCGCTCCACATTGCCGTCAACCACGGTCGCGGGCTGATCAAAGGCAATCGCGGCGATGGCGGCGGCCGTATATTCGCCGATACCGGGAAGCATTTTGAGGGCCTCCACCGTCTTGGGAAACGAGCCGTCATAATCGTTTGCAATCAGCTCGGCTGCCGCCTTCAGATTGCGGGCGCGTGAATAATAGCCAAGCCCGGCCCAGGCCTTGAGCACGTCTTCGCGATCCGCCGCCGCAAGCGCCTCGACGGTCGGCCATCGCGCGATGAAGGCCTCGAAATAGAATTTGACGGTCGCAACCGTGGTTTGCTGGAGCATGATTTCAGAGAGCCAGACGCGGTAAGGGTCCGGGACGATGCCGCGCGCCCGCGCATCGGGTGCGATCCGCCACGGCAGGTGCCGCGCGTGGCGATCGTACCAGGCGAGCAGAACGGCTGCCTGTGGTTCCGGCAGAGGGGGCGTTTTCGCCATCAGCCCGCTTCGCGAAAGCTTTCTGCCGTTTCAAGATCAACCGATACAAGCTGGCTCACGCCGCGTTCGGCCATCGTCACACCGAACAGGCGACCCATGCGCGCCATCGTGATGGGGTTATGCGTGATCGTCAGGAAACGGGTGTCGGTGGTTTTGATCATATCGTCCAGAAGATTGCAGAAGCGCTCCACATTGGCATCATCGAGCGGCGCGTCGACCTCGTCCAGAACGCAGATAGGCGCGGGATTGGTCAGAAATACGGCAAAGATCAGCGCCATTGCGGTGAGCGCCTGCTCGCCGCCGGAAAGCAGCGTCATGGTCTGGGGCTTCTTGCCCGGAGGATGCGCGAGAATATCAAGCCCTGCCTCCAGCGGATCGTCGGATTCGGTCAGTTGCAATTCAGCGGTGCCGCCTCCAAAAAGATGGCTGAAAAGCCGCTTGAAATGGCCATTCACTTCATCAAAGGCATGGAGCAGACGTTCGCGGCCTTCCCGGTTCAGATTGGCGATTGCCACCCGCAACTGCCGCACGGCCTCGATCAGATCCTGACGCTCGGCGGCAAGCGCGTCGCGCTTCTCGATGAGTTCGTTCATCTCCTGATCGGCGCGCAGGTTGACGCCGCCAAGCCGCTCGCGTTCACCCTTGAGCCGGTCGAGGCGGCTCTCCGTATCAGGGGTATCCGGCAGAGACTGGCCCGGTTTCAGTTCGGCCATGGCAGGCAGGGCAGCGGGCGAGCATTCCAGATTTTCAGCTATTTCTCTGGCAAGATCTTGCTTGCGGGTCCGGGTGCTTTCGAGACGCTCTTCTGCGCGTACACGCGATTCACGGATTTCCGAGAGCGCGTTGAGAGCAGCTCTCGCCGCCTCGTCAGCGAGACGCAGCGCTTTCTCGGCTTCAGCAAGCTGATCGGATGCGGCAGAACGAGCCTTTTCTGCGGCCTCGATCAGGGTGAAGAGTGCGGCCCGTTTGCGGGCAAAATCACCGGGGCTGTCCTGCAATTGCACACGTTCGGCCTCCGCCGCAGCGCGCCGCTCGGTCAGCACGGCGATCTGCTTTTTCGCGGCATCGCTTCGGGCGGTCCATCCGTCGCGTTCGCGGGCGATAGCCTCAAGTCGGCGTTCGCGGATTTCCGCTTCGCGCGCCAGAGTCTCGAATGCCGCCCGCGCCTCGGCAAGGGCGGCGCGGTCGGTTGCAAGGCGGATCTGTTCGTTCTGTAGCCGCTGTGTCAGCGCATCACCGGAAGGAACTGCGGCAAGCTCCGCCTTCTGCTGTTCAAATTGGGCGCTGATTTTCTGCAATTCAGTCGCAAGCCTGTTCTGGCGCTCGCTGAGTGCGATTTTTCGTTCGTGCAGGCGGCTTGCCTCGTTTTCGATTCTGGCGAGTTGGTCGCGTGCCTTGGCCCGCTCGGTGAGCCTTGTCCGCACCACATCGCGGGCCAGTCGCTCGGCCTCAATTGCTGCCTGAAGCATCGCGCTTGCCGTCTCGAACTGGCGGCGTTTCGCCGTGATCTGGGCCTTTTTGCTATGGGTGGCCCCTTCAAGGTCGGCAAGCCGGTTTTTCTGTGCAAGCCGCTGGACAGCCGGTGTTTCAGCCTCTGCGGCAGCGACAAATCCGTCCCAGCGCCGAAGCGCGCCGTCGCGCGTGACAAGCCGCTGGCCGGGCTTTAATGCTCTGGCAAGACGTTCGAGATCTTCCGCGTCGACGACGCCGACTTGCAACAGTCTGCGGCGGACCTGATCCGGGGCTGCAACGAAACGCGACAGCGGTTCGGCACCGGCGGGAAGCGCCGGATCATCCGCAGGAATTGCCCCGCCGGCCCACCGCACGGGCGCCCTCGCATCGATCCCCGCATCGAGATCATCGCCAAGGGCGGCCCCGAGCGCCGCCTCATAACCCGGTTCGGCACTGACGGCGTCAATCAGCCGGGGCCAGTCGCGGTTACTGTCGAGATTAAGCACCCGCGCGAGCGTCTGCGCCTCGGTCTCTATCGCGTTCAGCTCTTTTTCAAGCATCGTGAGCGCCGCGCGGAGGGCGCTTTCATTGTCGCGCTGAGCAAGCGTTGCCTCTTCGCTTTGCGTGACGAGGGCCTCCGCCGCGCTGACTTCTGCTTCAGCTTCATGCAGGGTCTTGCGGTGAGCATTCAGGAAAAGGTCCTGAGCGAGCCTGTCTTCGACATCGCGAAAATCCTGCGCGGCTTTGTCCGCTTCCGTCGAAAGGCGGGCGATCTGGCCTTCGCTCTGGCGCACGACATTGGCGAGAGCCGTGCGGCGGGCGTTGAGTTCGGCAATCTCGCGGGTGACCGTATTATATGCCTCTTCGCTTGCTGCCTGTTCTGCCGCGGCGGCGTTTCGTTTCTCCTCGGCCATCAGGCGCGAGGAGCCGGCCTGTCCGCTTTCGGCGCAGAGCAAGGCCTCTTCTTCCGCAAGACGAGCGAAAATACCGTCATTTTCCGCAAGCAGCGCCATTTCGCGGGCGCTGTCCTGATCGAGCTGTTCGATCCGGGCGGTGAGTTCGGCAAGGCGTTGCCTCGCCTGTGCCTCGTCGCGCGCAAGCGAGCCCTGCTCGAGTTGCAGTCGTTGCAGGGCGGCACCGGCGGCGGCAGACTGATCGCGCAGGGCGGGCAGCGCGTTCGCGCTCACCGCCTGATCGCGGGCGGTTGCTGCCTGTAGTGTGGTTGCATCGGCGACGGCGGCGGTAAAGCTTGTAAAAGCCGTCTCCGCCGCACCAAGCGCTGCAATCGCTGCGTTCCAGCGCAGATAATAGAGTGTCGCTTCAAATTTCCTGATTTCGCCCGAAAGCGCGCGGTAACGGTTGGCCTGACGCGACTGACGTTTCAGGTTTTCAAGCTGGTGGTCGAGTTGCCCCAGAAAATCCTCGATCCGGTCGAGGTTCTGTTCCGTCGCCCTTAGCCGGAGTTCCGCTTCGTGGCGGCGGGTATGGAGGCCGGATATACCGGCCGCCTCTTCAAGGATCTGGCGGCGCTGCGCCGGTTTAGCCGAAATCAGTTCGCCAATCCGCCCCTGCCCGACCATCGAGGGCGAGCGCGCGCCGGTCGAGGCGTCGGCAAACAGAAGCTGAACGTCTTTCGCCCGCGCTTCGCGCCCGTTGATCCGGTAGATCGATCCGGATTCACGCTCGATCCGGCGGGTGATTTCGATCATGTCGCTGTCATTGAAGGCAGCGGGTGCGGTGCGGGTGCTGTTGTCGATGAACAGGGTGACTTCCGCCGTATTTCGGCTGGCGCGGCTGCCGCTGCCGGAGAAGATCACATCGTCCATGCCCGAAGCGCGCATGTTCTTGTAGGAATTTTCACCCATCACCCATTTGATGGCTTCGACAAGATTGGATTTGCCGCATCCGTTTGGGCCGACCACGCCGGTCAGGCCGCGCTCGATCAGAAATTCTGTCGGTTCGACAAAAGACTTGAAACCCAATATGCGCAGCTTGGTGAATTTCATCCGAAAATGCCCCGGGCCGGCACGTTGATCGTGCTGATCGCTTCGTGGACGGCACGATAAGTCAACGTCCGAAACCGGAAGGAACCAAACTCAGAGGTAGCTTTCGATTTCCTTGTCGAATGCTTCAAGAGACAGCGCACCACTTACTTTATTGCCGTTGATGAAGAAGGTTGGCGTTGCATCCACCTTCATCGTCTCAACGCCATGCTTTCGGATCGCATTCACTCCATCAATCAGCGGTTGATTCTGCAAGCATTCATTGAACGATTGTTGTGTAAAACCGAGCTGTTTGGCGATTTCGAAGATCCCGCCCAGGACATTGTCGGACGTGCGCCATTGCGCCTGGGTCTTGAAAAAGATGTCGATGACATCGAAAAACTTGTCTTCCGGGGCACAGCGCGCCAGAACCGAGATCGTCAGGGCCACCTGATCGAGCGGAAATTCCCGAAAGGCAAAAAGGATCTTGCCGCTATCGACATATTTTTCTTTCAAAGGATGAAAGGTCTGCGCGTGGAACGCCGCGCAATGCGGACAGGTCATCGAGGCGTATTC
This sequence comes from Hyphomicrobiales bacterium, assembly GCA_013911885.1. Lineage (GTDB taxonomy): Bacteria > Pseudomonadota > Alphaproteobacteria > Rhizobiales > JACESI01 > JACESI01. Next base: position 258,711 of record JACESI010000003.1, read on the forward strand.
GATGACTTTGACCTTTGCCTCCGGATTGCCGAGGGTCATTTCCTTCAAAGGGCCGGGCTGGGCCTGCGCGGCATTCGAGGCGCTTTCCGAAGAACAGGCGCCAAGCACGCCGAGGCCCGCGAGCGCCGTTGCAGCGCCTGAAGTTTGAAGGATTGTGCGGCGGGTGAAGAGCATGCGTTCATCTTTCTGATACGTCAATCAAGAGCGTTAAATGGTGGAAATCAACCAGATTTGCAACCGGCTAGGGAAAAAATCTGCCGTGGCGGAGATTGCCCGCTTCAGGATTTTTTCTCGGCAAGAAGACGCTGAAGCACACCGCGCCCCATGGCAAGCACAGCTTCATTAAGGGCGGGATCCTCGAAATGCAGCACACACTCGCGCAGTTTGCGGTCCTGTGAAGCGGAAAGCGCGGGCAGAGCTGGCTTTACCGGCTTTGCTTTGCGATGGATCGGCGCCTGAACGATCTTGAGGCGGGTGATGGCGTGAAAGCCGAAAAACTGGTTCACGCGCTCGATGATCTGGTGTTCCTCGTGTTGAAGATAGATCGCCTTCGGCCCATCGACGCGCACCACGAGCACGCCGCCCTGAAATGACGGGCTGCCATTGTCGCGCTGATGCGGCCACTGGATCGTCTCGATCAGGGTGCAGTCTGAAAACATCGCGCCGGCAAGCTCCGGCCAGGCAGCCGAGAGCGCCGAAGACGCCATCCCCTTGCGGGCATAGATTGGATCAAGAAATTTTGGCAGAAGATCGCTGACGCGAACCGGCCCGCGCTTCCAGTCACGCCCCGGCTGATCGTGTGTCTCGTTACCGACTTTATTGTCTGTCGCCGCTGTTTTCGCCGAAGCACTGGGGGCGGCTGCCTTTACGGCATTGCCGGGACCTGTTTGAGCTTCTGTTTTCAGGCGTTTCGTCATGGTGTTTCGGCTGTGACCGGAGTTATGGAGGGTTCGGGCGGCTCAAAAGGTCAATTCCTTCCAGAGTAGGTCATAAAGGGCAGAAAATCACGCCGTTTTCAGCCCCGCATGCAATTTTCTCGATTTTCTGCCTCTTTTGTTGAATAGCGGGAAAGGAGTTGAATTAGCGTAATGAAATCATATGGTTAGCTTTTTATCATCGCAGCTTGACACTCTGGAGGGTGGAAAGTAATGTGCGCGCAAATTTGCGTGTGGTTTGCCGGATTTGCTGATCTGCGACGCCCATGCCCTCGAGCGCTGACATGTCTGGAATTGCGGCTTTTTCCGCATTGTGCCAAGGATGGGCAGAAAGCGTTCAGGAAGGCTCTGCAAGGGGTTTTCTTTGGGTTATGGGTTCTCCGGGGGGCGATATGGCTGTATGGCGAGGCGCAAATGACCGAAGACGGGAAAGACAACGCTGAAGGCAGGTCCGCTAAAGGTGGCGGCGAGAAAGAGGTTCTTTCAACGCTCACGCCGCAGGAACTGGACGCTCGGTTGAAGCAACTCGGATCCAACCTTGATCGCTATCACGGCGAGCGGGCTGATGAAGAGAAGAAAAAGGGACTTGCCGATAACAGCGGCATGGCCTACGGACTGAAAATCGGGGCTGAGTTCGTGTCCGCTGTCCTTGTGGGTGGCATGATCGGCTGGGTTCTGGATAGGTGGTTGGGGACAATACCTTTCGGGTTGATTGTTTTCCTGATGCTCGGGTTCGCAGCCGGCGTTTTGAACGTTATGCGGGCTACGGGAAAGGTTTCCGATCCGGGCGCGAAAAAACGCTGACCGGTCTCAGTCGAAAGGACGAAGCGAATTCCGCAACGGCCTTTCGTTAATGAAAACGATCAACGATGACGGGTCTAAGCCGACCCGATCATGAACAAAGTGAAGAAAAGGACAGATCGCGCGTGGCAAACGATCCGATTCACCAGTTTCATATCAATGAATATTTCTCCCTCGGATCCATCGGCGGCGTTGATCTCGCGATGACGAATTCTGCGCTTTTCATGATGCTGACGACGGGATGCGCGGTCGCGTTCCTGGCGCTTGCGACCGGCAGCCGCGGGCTGATTCCTGGGCGTATGCAATCGATCGCGGAACTTGCTTATGATTTTGTCGCAAATACGCTGAGAGACGCGGCGGGCAAGGAGGGAATGCGGTTTTTCCCTCTCGTTTTCTCGCTTTTCATATTCGTTCTGGTTGCCAATCTCTTCGGCATGTTCCCCTATTTCTTTACGGTCACGAGCCATATCATCGTGACATTCGCCCTCGCCATGCTCGTCATTTTGACCGTTCTGATTTACGGTATCATCCGCAATGGCCTCGGCTTTTTCAAACTGTTCGTGCCATCCGGCGTTCCGATGGCGATCTTGCCCTTTGTGGTACTGATCGAGGTGATTTCCTTTCTGTCACGCCCGATCAGTCTCTCGGTGCGTCTCTTCGCAAACATGCTTGCCGGCCATATCACACTCAAGGTCTTTGCGGGCTTCGTCACCAGCATGAGCGCGATCGGCGTTGCGGGCATCTTTGGCGCGGCGCTGCCGCTTGCCATGGCGGTCGCCTTGACGGGCCTCGAATTTCTCGTCGCGTTTCTTCAGGCCTATGTGTTCACCGTTCTGACCTGCATGTATCTGAACGATGCAATCCATCCCGGCCACTGATAAGGCGAAACAATCACCCGAAATCCTGACGCTGCTTTTTCAGAACAAGCCGCCGAAAGACCAAGAAAACCGAAGCAACAACACGATCTAACAAACTGAATTGACAAGGAGAGTACTATGGAAGCAGAAGCAGCAAAATACATCGGAGCTGGCATTGCCTGTGTGGGCATGGGCGGCGCGGGCATTGGTCTTGGCACCATTTTCGGCAATTATCTCGCAGGCGCACTGCGCAACCCGTCCGCCGCTGATGGCCAGTTTGGCCGTCTGATTTTCGGCTTCGCCGTGACAGAAGCGCTCGGCATCTTCTCGCTGCTCGTCGCACTCCTGCTTTTGTTCGCGTAAAAAGCCGCTTTATCCGCTTCGCTCTGTCGAAACGGGTTGAGACAACGCAATAAGAGGGAGCAGGACTCAACGGGTCCTGCTTTCTTCGGGTACCGGTTCATCAGCCCTAAAGGCTTGAAAATGAGCGGTAAAGGCATGAAACGGCTCTCCCGGCAACGCCGTGCCAGTCTTATTCAAGGTTCTGTTTTTGCGGTGTCTTTGGCGCTCGCACAGGATCAGGTTAAAGAAAATCGAAATGTGGCGGTAGCCCGCGGCCCGCTCTGGAGTTGAAGATCAATGGCAAACACCACGACGACCCTCGCTCAGGTGGCCCAGCCTGCGGCAACCCAAACAGAAGTTGGCCATGAACCGGCGGACGCCAAGACCTTCCCTCCCTTCGACCCATCGACATTCGGTTCGCAGCTCCTCTGGCTCGCGATAACCTTCGGCCTTCTCTATTATGCCATGTCGAAAGTTGTTCTGCCACGGATCGGCTCGATCCTCGAAATGCGCTCCGATCGCATCGAGCAGGACATGGCAGAGGCCCAGCGGTTCAGGGAAGAAACAGATACAGCGATTGCAGCCTACGAGCAGGCGCTTGCTGATGCCCGCAGCAAGGCACATGGCATCGCCCAGACGGCCGCCAACAAGGCAAAAGCCGAATTCGATGAGAAAATGACCAAGGTTGAAGCGGGTCTTTCCGCGAAACTCGCCGATGCCGACAAGCAGATTGCCGGTATCCGCACGAGCGCCATGGCGGAGGTGAACGCAATTGCGGCGGAAGCCACCGAGGCTGTTGTCAAAGCTCTTATCGGCGGGAAAATAGCCAAGACCGAAATCAAGAACGCGCTCGAAAGCGTCGGGGAGTAACGATTATGGATGCTACCTTCTGGGCACTTGTCGCGCTCATCATTTTCATCGGCATCATCTTCTACGTGAAGGTTCCGAATAAAATCGGCCTTGCGCTCGACAAACGCGCCGATACGATACGCGGTAATCTGGATGCCGCGCGCAAGGCGCGCGAGGAGGCGCAGTCCCTGCTCGCCCTCTACCAGCGCAAGCGCCAGGACGCGGAAAAAGAAGCGGAAGAAATCGTTGCAAGCGCTAAACGCGAAGCTGACATCCTCGCCAATGAAGCAAAACAGAAGATTGACGATTACATCACGCGGCGAACCAGGGTTGCCGAGCAGAAAATCGCTCAGGCTGAACAGAAAGCAATTCAGGACGTCAAGGCTCTTGCCGCTGACCGGGCGATCGCAGCCTCTGAAATCATTCTGCGCGACAAGCTCGCAACAGGCGGCGCAGACCTGATCAAATCGTCGATTGCGGAAGTTAAAAATCGTCTGATCTGACGGAAAACACGCTCTAACATTCAAAAGCGCCGGTCGTCCCGGGGCTTTTTGGTTTTTCAAACCCGGTCATGCTTTTGATCGGCTCAAAGCTTTGCCTGTGCAGGGCCGAGGGGGCGAGGGCTGCCACCGCCGCCCGGTGGAGTGCCGAGCCGTAGCCCTTGTGTCGCGCAAAATCATAGCCCGGATAGTGCTGATCAGCGAAAGCCATCATGCGGTCGCGGATGACCTTTGCCACAATCGACGCCGCGGCAATGGAAAGCGAGCGGCCATCCCCGCCGACGAGTGCCGTCGCTGGCGCCCCAATCCCGGACGGGATGTCGCGCCCATCAATCAGAACGTGATCGGCGGGCACGGAAAGGCCCGCAACCGCCCGCGTCATCGCAAGAAGCGTGGCAGCGCGAATGTTGAGCCGGTCGATAGAGGCAGAAGGCAAACTTGCAACCGAGACACGCGCGCGGCTCATGATCAGCGGGAATAGATCCTCACGTTTTGCTCGAGTGAGCTTTTTGGAATCGTCGAGACCGTCAGGAATATCGAGAGGATCAAGGATCACCGCTGCCGCGACCACCGGGCCTGCAATCGGCCCGCGGCCAACCTCATCGACCCCGGCAATCCGCAGGAAACCGGCCTGACGCAGGTCGGTTTCAATGAGATAGGTGGGGAAGCTCTGGCGCATGCACCGTCTTTACGACAGGTCCCTTCTCCCCGCATCAAAATATTTGGACGATTGCCATGCCAAAAGCCAGCCTGTGCATGGTCACGCCATATCGAAAGCGGCGCGAGAGGCTGAGAGAAAAGGTGGAGCTAGGAGGGAAGGGGGAAATGGGAGAAGGGCTGGCCGCAAGAAAAGAACGGGCGTGATAGAAAGGACCGGCAAAACCGCAAAAACCCATGCTCAACAGAAATCCTGCGCTAAAACCGGCAAAAGGCACGTGAGGGGCGACAAAATCGGCTGGCTTTCCGGTGGGCGCGGTGATGACACTCTTTCTTCTTATTGGTCTCTCTAGTTTGACCGTTTTGCAGCTTACTTCGCCTGTTTGGGCCGCGCAGCGAATGCGGATAACAGGAAAAAGCACAAAGCCAAGATCAGGACACCGACAAATCTCAAAACAGCGACATCTGACCGCCGGGCCGCTCCGGCGGAATGAAGAGGTCGGTCCGCAGCGGCTCCTTGCGCCGGCGCATGCCAAGCCGTTTCGTTGCCAGCATCATCCGCTTTGCAATCTGATCGGCATAAGGCCCGCGCCCGCGCATCCGCTGCCCGAAAGCCGCGTCATAATCCTTGCCCCCGCGCATCGAGCGCAAGAGATTCATCACATGGCGGTAACGATCGGGGTAATGCGCCGCCAGCCATTGTTTGAAAATTTCCGACACTTCAAAAGGAAGCCGCAGCAGAACAAAACCCGCATCCCGCGCGCCGTTCTCCGCCGCTGCCGCAAGAATGGTTTCGATTTCATGATCGTTGAGTGCTGGAATGACGGGAGCCACCATCACCGTGGTCGGAATACCGGCCTCGCTCAGAATGCGGATGGTCTCAAGCCGCTTGGCGGGCGTTGCTGCGCGTGGTTCCATCGCACGGGCAAGTTTGCGGTCAAGCGTCGTGATCGAGATCGCGACCCGCACAAGACCGCGTTTTGCCATGCTCGAGAGAAGATCAATATCGCGCGCGATGAGGGCAGACTTGGTGACAATGCCGACCGGATGATTGGTCCGCTCCAGCACTTCCAGAATCTGGCGCGTGATGCGATGCTGGCGTTCAATCGGCTGATAGGGGTCCGTGTTGGTGCCGATGGCAATCGTCTTTACCCGGTAGGAGGGCTGACCGAGTTCCTCCTCAAGGAGCAGCGCGGCATCCGGCTTCGCAAAAAGGCGGGTCTCGAAGTCAAGCCCGGCGGAAAGTCCCATATAGGTGTGGGACGGACGGGCGAAACAATAGCTGCAGCCGTGCTCGCAACCGCGATAGGCATTGATTGACCGGTCGAAGGAAATATCCGGCGAATTGTTGGTTGTGATAATGGTCTTTGCTTTTTCAAGCTGCACAATGGTGGTAAGCGGCGGCAGCGCATCGCCGTCGCGCCCATCGGCCCAGCCGTCATCGAATGTCTCGCGCGACTGTGTCTCGAAACGCCCGGAGCGGTTTGAAATCGCCCCGCGCCCCCGCTGCCGCACTTGCGGCGCGTTGCCGAGCGCGCTCGGGTCAAGGCGCACACCGACCATGAGATTGCCCTGATCCGTCTCGTTCTGAGGCCTGTCCATGGCGCCCGCCCGTTATCTTTCTCAATGGATGTCGTGAATCTATTCCTATTGAAAGACCATGAACAAATCAAGAACAAAAATCAGGAATTCACAATGTCTGAGCCTTGCCGCGTTTCAGATGTTCGTCGAGCCGGGGCATGATCTCGACGAAATTGCACGGACGATGGCGATAATCGAGCTGAAGGGCGAGAATGCCGTCCCACGCATCCTTGCAGGCACCGGGCGAGCCTGGAAGGACAAAGACGAATGTTGTTTTGATGATGCCGGCCGTTGCCCGAGACTGGACCGTCGATGTGCCGATCTTTCCCATCGAGAGATGATGAAAGACATGCGAAAAACCGTCCATCCGCTTGTCGAAAAGGGGCTCCAGGGCTTCCGGCGTGACATCGCGTCCGGTGAAGCCCGTGCCACCCGTGGTGATGACGGCGTCGATCGCCGCGTTGTTGACCCATTCGCCGACCTTGGCACGGATCGCTGCGATATCGTCGGTGACAATCGCCCGCTCGATCATCCGATGGCCGGCTTTCTCGACCCGTTCGCAAAGTGTATTGCCCGACACATCGTCGTCGCTGGCGCGGGTGTCGGATACGGTGAGAACCGCAATGCCGACCGGAATGAAGCTGCGTGTTTCGTCAATGCGTGACATGATCGTTCCTTTGTTGCCGGTGCCAAAAAGCCACCGCCTGCTATCGTTTTGGTGCCTTGCCCCTTTGTCCAGTGTCGTTTCTGGAGAGCGGTTCAGGGAGGCGTTTCAGGGTGTCGTACAGTTGTCATAAAAGCTGCCTAAGACCCAACTGCTCTCATCAAGACACGAATTCTAAGGCTTTGTCATGCCCAGCTTACAGCAAAAGCTGCTGGCCGAAACACTCGGAACCGCGTTTCTGCTTGCAACGGTCATCGGCTCTGGAATCATGGCTGAAACCCTGGCGGGCGGTAATGTTGCGATTGCCCTTCTTGGCAACACGATCCCGACCGGTGCGATTCTTTTCGTTTTGATCACGATGTTCGGTCCGGTCTCCGGCGCGCATTTCAACCCTGCCGTCACTGTTGCCTTTCGCCTTTTCGGCCGGATGTCCACGCGGGAGGCGGCACTTTATATAGGCGCGCAGATTATCGGCGCGCTTCTTGGCATGTTGATTGCCCATTTCATGTTCGATCTTGCCCTGATGCAGGTCTCGCTCAAGGCGCGCACCGGCCTGCCGCAATGGTCCGCCGAGGCGGTTGCGACCTTCGGGCTGATCCTGACGATTTTCGGAACGCTGAAAGCCCGCGCCGAGGCAGTGCCGACAGCGGTCGCGCTTTATATCACCGCGGCCTACTGGTTCACGGCTTCGACCTCGTTCGCGAACCCGGCCGTTACCATCGCGCGCTCGTTCACCAACACATTTTCAGGCATTGCGCCGGCTCACGCTCCGGGCTTCATTCTGGCGCAACTTGCGGGCGTTGCCCTGGCGCTCGGTGTTGTGTCGCTTCTGGACTGGAAACCAGAAAGATAAACCCGGTCGATGGAATTAGAGAAGGCTGGCAGACTTGATCCACCAGCCTCGCCAGCGCGTTTGCAGAATTCCTGCCGCGCGTTCAGCCTCTGAAAGACTTGAAAAAAGCGCAAAGCAGGTGGCCCCGGAGCCGGACATCCGCGCGAGAAGGGTATTGTCAAGCGTCGCAAGCGCATCAAGGCAGACATCGATTTCGGGCGCGATTGCGCGTGCTGCCGGTTCGAGATCATTGCGGTTGCAGCCGAGCCATTCGGCAAAGACGCTGGTGCTGCTCCATCCTTCCGCTGGAAAGGCGCTCAGCGGCGAATGGCATTTTTCGTGAAGTGCCTTGAAGATTGCGGGCGTTGAAACCCCGATGCCGGGATTGGCGAGCACGAGATACAGAGGTGGCAGCATCGGTACCGGCGATATAATCTCGCCGATACCTTGCATGCGCACGCTCCGGCGGGCCATGCAGACCGGCACATCCGCCCCAAGCGCGAGAAGGGCGCTGTCATCCGGCAGCGCTTTGTCTAACAGGGTCGATATAGCAAACAGAGTCGCTGCCGCATCTGTCGATCCGCCACCGATCCCCGAAGCAATCGGCAGGTTCTTCTCAAGGTGGAGGTCGAGCGTGGGCAAGCCATCGCCCATGGCGCGCGCTGCCTTGAGCACCAGATTGTCGGAATTGCCCGAAAGGCCGCCTGAAAAGGGGCCCGATATCGTAAGGTGATGATCCGCCCGTGCGCGGGTGTCCGTCCGCTTCACATGCAGCACATCACCGACACTCGCAAATGCGACGAGACTGTCGAGGAGGTGATAGCCATCCGCGCGCTGCCCGGTGACATGAAGGGCGAGATTGATCTTCGCCGGAGCGGCCATCGTGATGCCACGATCCGTGGGATTGGGATCCATCGCATGATATTCCTGAAGCACCGTCGCTCTAGCCGTTCTTTTTCGGCACATAACCCTTTTCGATCTTTTCGACGATATGCGGCAAGTCTTCCGGCGTCGGTTTCAGATCGCGGGCATGGCTCCATTGGAAAATCGCTTCGAGCCTGCGCCCGACATGCCAGTAGGCATCGCCGAGATGGTCGTTGAGGATCGGGTCCTGCGGGCGCAGCTCAACCGCCCGCTCCAGATTGAGAACTGCATTATCGTAATCCTTGAGCTTGAAATAGGCCCATCCAAGACTGTCGATGATGAAGGCGTCCTCCGGACGGCGTTCGACCGCTTTCTTGATCATCTCGAGTGCTTCCTGATATTTCATGCCTTTATCGATCAGGGAATAACCGAGATAATTCAGAACATCCGGCTGATCGGGGGCCAGTGTCAGAGCCATTCTGAAATCCGCCTCCGCCTCGCTCCAGCGGTCGGTCCGCTCATTGGTGATGCCACGAGAATAAAAGAGCGACCAGTTTGCGGCCTCCGGCGCTGCCTTGATCAGATCAATCGCCTTGGAATACATGATGCGCGATTCATCGAACAATTCGCGCGCGCGCAGGATGTTGGCATAGGCGCTGATAATGACGAGATCGGTCGGGTGCTTGATGAGAAGATCGTCGAGAACCGAGCGCGCTTTGCCGACCTGATCGAGCGCGTTGTAGCCAAAGGCTGTGCGCAGGAGCGCGTTGGTCTTGTAGACCGACGAAGGGTCGATCGCCATATAATTTTCGATCGCGCGCTGGTGGCGCTCGTCCGCCTCAAGAAGATCGCCGAGAGCGAGCCGGGGCAGGGCATTGCCGGGATCGAGATAGGCAGCAAGGCTCAGATAGACATAGGCGATTTCCTCACCCCCCTCCCGCCCAATGGCCGAGCCGAGGCCGAAGAGAACCTCCATCGCACCTTGCATTTCAGTCATGACATGACGTTTCGGTTTCTCTCCCCTGGCGATTTCAGCGGCAAGCCCCTCGATGCTCGGCCTGTTCGAAAGCTGGCCGCGCATGGCATCGACAAGAGCCTTTCCTTCAACGTCCTTGCCATTGCGCAGATTGAACCGCGCGAGCGCCTCAGCGGTGCGGATCACGTTCGGATCGGCGTCATAAGCAGCCTTCAGGAAGGTTGCAGCCGCCTCGGTCTTGCCGCCCGCCTCGGCGATCAGCCCGGAATGATAAAGCCGGAACGTATCATACCATTGCGGACCTTCGAGCTTGTTCAGAAGATCGAGAGCGCCGTCATAATTTTTGTCGGAAGCAAGTGTCCAGGCGAGAAGAAGGGTTCCCGTCAGCCGCGCGAGAGGGCCTTCCTCGACCTGTTCGAATTCCTTAGCCGCCTTCTTGAAAGACTTTTCGCGCAGTGCCGTCACGCCGAGCACCATGCGGGCGAATCGGTTTTTCGGGTCATTGGCAAGAATGGTGGGTGTTAATTTCGCTGAAGCCTCGACCTGCCCGTCCGCCAGTTGCAGCAGAAATGCCCGCTCGATCAGCGCCTTGTTGTCGGGATCAGCGGCAAGCGCCCGGTCAAAAAACAGCGCGGCTGCGCCAAGATCGCGGGCCTTGTTCGCCGACAGCGCGGCAAGATAGCTGCCGGCGAGGGAAAGCGGATAGTCGCGCGCAGCGAGATCTTCGGTAATTTCAATCGTCGATGCTGCATTGGCCTGTGTAAAAGATGTCGCGCAAACGGAAAGAGCAAGAACGACTGCGCCAGCAGCGCCGAAGAGCCGGACCAAACCACGCAGCCATATCTGAAAATGATTGAAGACCATGCGTTCGCCCGTTCTTTCCATCCCGATGAATCTTAATCCCACAATGACCCGTTCGCCCCGTGTTTTCAACACAATAGGAAAAACATGGGCGAATTTTGCCGCTGATTTAGCGCGACCATCACCCGACAGTGGTGAAGATGGGCGCGGTCCTGCTTCAGTCCGTCTTTCGCGGATCTTGCAACGGTCAGTAAATCCTAATGGCCACGGCTGATGCAGAAATCGACCGTTTCGAGAAGCGCGCTCTTGTGAACTGAATCCGGAAACGGTGCCAGCGCGTCGCGCGCGATGGCGCCGTAATGGCGCGCCCGGTCGAGCGTATCGAGAATGGTGCCGTATTTCTTCATCAGCTCGATTGCGTGCTCCAGATCGCCGTCATGGATATCGCCTCGCTCCATCACCCGGCGCCAGTATTCGCGCTCGCTGTCGGTGCCACGGCGATAGGCCAGAACAACCGGCAGCGTGATTTTTCCTTCGCGGAAATCGTCGCCGACATCCTTGCCGAGCATTTTCGAATTGCCGCCATAATCGAGCGCATCGTCGATCATCTGGAACGCAAGGCCGATATTGGTGCCATAAGAGCGAAATGCCGCTTGATCCGACTTGCTGCCTGAAGCGACAACCGGTCCGACTTCGGCTGCTGCCGAGAAAAGCGCTGCCGTCTTGGCACGGATGACGGCGAGATATTCATCCTCCGTGGTGGCCATATTCTTGGCTGCGGACAATTGCAGCACTTCGCCCTCGGCAATCACGGTCGATGCGGCGGAGAGGATGTCGAGCGCCTCCATCGAGCCGACTTCAACCATCATGCGGAACGCCTGTCCGAGAAGATAGTCACCGACCAGAACACTCGCCTGATTGCCCCATAACATCCGGGCCGCAAGCTTGCCGCGGCGCATATCGCTCTCATCGACGACATCGTCATGGAGAAGCGTCGCTGTGTGCATGAATTCGACGCTCGCGGCCAGCCTGACATGGCCATCGCCTTCATAGCCGCACATCTGGGCTGCGGCGATGGTGAGCATCGGGCGCAGGCGTTTGCCGCCGGATGAAATCAGATGGCGTGCGATTTCGGGAATGAGTTCCACATGCGATCCGGCTTTCGCAAGGATGAGTGCATTCACACTCTCCATGTCATCGCGCACAAGATCGACCAGCGCGTCAATGGATGCCTTTTTCTTGCCGGGTTCTTCGAGGGGGACAACAACACCCACGCGACAGCTCCTTGAAACAATTTCGCTGCACCTTAGTGATACGAAATCAAATCGGCAAGTGGGCGAATTGCCCCGTTGATACCCCATAATCAGATCGAAAATGGCGGAAAGACGCTCCCGCAAAAGAAAGACGCTCCCGCAAAAGATTGTTATAAGGGCGCGACCAAAAAGGCTTCTGAAACTTCCGAGAAGGCGAAAACAACAAACAACCATGCGAGGGAGATTGCGTGGAAACAATCGTGAAAACCAATGACATGAGCGTGATCGCCTTCATCGAGGCGCTGCTTCGCGAAGCTGGGATCGACTATCTGATCCTCGATCAGCACATGAGCGTTCTCGAAGGTTCAGTCGGCATGATACCGCGCCGCATTCTGGTGGGCGCGAATGCCGTCGATGCGGCGCGCGACGTGCTGACCAATGCCGACCTTGGCCATGAACTGGAACCGGTAGATCGCGCATGATGGCTGAGGACGGACAAGGCGAGATTGCCCGCCATTTCCTGCTCGATGGCAAGGTTGGGATCTGTCAGTCCGCCGGTGGCGAACACCGCGCCGGCCTTGACGCCGTGATGCTGGCGGCTGCTGTCTCCCTTGATCCGCGTCCGGGCCGCGACGTCGCAACACTTGTCGATCTCGGCGCCGGTGTTGGTGCGGGGGGACTCTGTGTCGCCGCGCGCCTCGCCGGCACCGGCATTAAGCAGGCGCTTCACGTCACGCTGGTCGATAATGATCCGGCAAGCCTTGCGCTCGCGCGTCTCAGTGTGAGCGAACCGGCAAACGCTCCCTTTGCATCGCGCATCGACATTCTGGATGCCGATGTGACATTGCGCGGAGCGGCGCGCACCGCCGCAGGCCTGCGGCCGAACATGGCCGACTGGGTGATCATGAACCCACCATTCCATGACAGGGCGAAGGTGCGCCATTCCCCGAACCGATCACGCGCCGCCGCCCATGTTCTGGGCGAGGATGGCCTGCTGCCGTGGTTTCGCACCGCCGCTGCGATTCTTAAAAAGGATGGCAGGCTTGGCCTGATATTTCCGGCCGAGGGTCTCAACCGCGTTCTGGAAGGGCTGCATGGCCGGTTCGGGGCGGTTGCGGTCTTTCCGCTCTTCAAGGGCGCTGAGGAGCCGGCAATCCGCGTGGTTGTGACCGCGACAAAGGCAAGCCGCCGACCGCTCCGCCTCTTGCCGGGTCTTGTCCTGCACGAGAAAGCCCGAAACGCCGGTGGCCGCCGCGATTGGACCGCTCCGGCAAATGCAGTCTTGAAAGGGAACGCATCCCTGTTCATATAGGGTGGGTCCTCCGCTTTCCTCCCCTCGATTTTGAAAGTTTTCATGGCTCCTCTCGATTTTCTCCGTCCGTTTCTTCCCAAAAAATTCCGCGACAAGCCGGTGATCATTCCGACCGTGCGGATGTCTGGTCCGATCATGTTTTCGCAAGGGTTCCGCCCGACCCTCTCGATCGCGACCATCGCGGAACCGTTGCGCCGCGCCTTCAGCGTCAAGGAGGCGCCGGCCGTCGCGATTGTCGTGAATTCACCGGGCGGCTCGCCGGTGCAGTCGCATCTGATCTTCAAGCGGATCCGCGCGCTCGCGGAAGAAAACAACAAAAAAGTCATCGTCGCGGTTGAGGATGTCGCGGCATCGGGCGGCTATATGATTGCGCTTTCAGGCGATGTCATTCTTGCCGATCGCTCATCCATTGTGGGTTCCATCGGTGTGGTCTCGGCGGGTTTCGGCTTTACCGGTCTCATCGACAAGCTCGGTATTGAACGCAGGGTCTATACGGCGGGCCGAAACAAGGTCATTCTTGATCCGTTCAAACCGGAGAAGGAAGAGGATATTGCCTATCTCAAGACCATACAGGCCGAGATCCATGACATGTTCATCGATATTGTGAAATCGCGACGCGGTGAAGGGATCGCCGGTTCCGAGGAGGAAGTTTTCTCCGGGCGGTTCTGGACCGGTGAGACGGGCCAATCCCTTGGCCTTGTCGACAGGATCGGCGATCTTCGCTCCTATGTCCGCGAGAATTATGGCGACAAGGCCAGGCTGAAAGTGATCGGCGCAGGCGGCGGGCTGTTTCGGCGGCCACAGATGGGGGGCGTTGCCGCTTCCCTCGACATGGAATCGGTCGGGACCGGTATCTCCGGGCGGCTGATCAGCGAGATGGAAGAGCGCGCACTATGGGCGCGTTACGGGCTTTAGATCATGCCGCAACTGATTGTTCTCGGTCTCGCCGCAGCGCTTGCCTATTATTGCTGGAGGGTCCTCAAACGCGAGCTTGCCGTGCTAGAGGAAAAGGACAGGGCGAACCGCAATGTCGCCCGTCAAACCTCGCGCAATTCCTCAGAAAATTCCGATCAAGTCTCCGCGCCCGGCAAACGCGATCAGGTCGAGAACCTGACCCGCGATCCGCAGACCGGTGTCTACCGGGTCGATAAGGACTGAGACAACATGAAAGGGTCCGCCATCTCGGCTGAAGACGCCTTCTGGCTCTGCTGAACACGCCATCTGGCGGGCAAGCGCTTGCCTTTGCCGATGGCCGTGTGCTTTAGCTAAAAGACGGTGATGACACAGACACGGATTACGAGACCAGCAAGCATGAACCAGCATAGTCACGCCCCGCATCTTCAGCCCAAACAATCCTTTCAGGGTCTGATCCTGGCGCTTCACAATTATTGGGCGAATTACGGTGCGCTGGTGCTTCAGCCCTACGACATGGAAGTGGGTGCGGGAACCTTTCACCCCTCCACCACCTTGCGCGCGCTTGGTCCGAAGCCCTGGCGCGCGGCCTATGTTCAGCCGTCACGTCGTCCGAGCGACGGCCGATATGGCGAAAACCCGAACCGGCTCCAGCATTATTATCAGTATCAGGTGATCCTGAAGCCATCGCCCCCCGATCTTCAGGCACTATATCTCGGCAGCCTCAAAGCCATCGGCATCGACACGCTTTTGCATGATATCCGCTTTGTCGAGGACGACTGGGAGAGCCCCACACTGGGCGCCTGGGGGCTTGGCTGGGAATGCTGGTGTGACGGAATGGAAGTTTCGCAATTCACCTATTTCCAGCAGATTTGCGGCATCGAATGTTCGCCTGTCGCGGGCGAACTCACCTATGGGCTGGAGCGGCTTGCCATGTATGTGCAGGGCGTCGAGAATGTCTATGATCTCAATTTCAATGGCCTTGAAGGTGCTGACAAGGTAACCTATGGCGATGTCTTCCTGCAGGCCGAGCAGGAATATTCCCGCCACAATTTCGAATATGCCGACACCGAAAGGCTGCTCAGCCATTTTCGTGATGCCGAAGCTGAATGCGAAGCGCTGCTTGACGCCGGCGAGAAGGCGCGAGGCGATGACAAGACGGTACACAAATGTGTCTTCCCGGCTTATGATCAGTGCATCAAGGCGTCGCATTTTTTCAATCTGCTGGACGCGCGCGGTGTCATATCCGTGACCGAAAGGCAGAGCTATATCCTGCGCGTGCGCAATCTCGCTAAGGCCTGTGGCGAAGCCTTCCTGCTCACGAAGGCGGGCGGCTTTTCGACAGAAGGGAACGTATCGGGCTGAACGGAAGGCAAGAAGGGGCGGCCAAGAGGGGCGGCTAAGCACAGGGCATGGCTGCGTTACAGGGAGATGCTCTCGCGAGCATGAAACAGCGATGAATTTGAAATCGGCGGCCTTGCTTGGTGAACGTTTCCTGCCGGTCATGGCCGAGGGAGGGCTTTACGAAAAGCTGGGCCTTCTTCTCGAAGCTGCTGACCCGGCATCGGCGCCGGGTGGCATCGGCCAGACCGACAGCAGAAAAGACATTGAAGCGGTTCGCCGCGCCGCGCGTGAAGCGCTCGATGCCTATGATGCAAGCTTTTTCGCCGACAAGTCGATGCGCCTCTTTCCCGAATACAGGCAAATGGGTTTCGCCAAAATCATGGGCGCGCCACTGCGCCTCGCGCTCGAGGGATTGAGCGATGGGGGTGCGGACGCCAAGGCGGAGAACATCGCCACAATCGCCCGTGAAGGGGAAGGGCTGAATGATCTGACCGAACAGGTCGAAAGACTCCTCGCCCTTGCCGATTATTTCGGGATCGAAAAACGCGATGCTTTCGAGGCGGATGCCGTTGCGGTAATCGAGGCGCCTGCGCAAACCCGCACCCATTCGCCGGATGCGATGAACCGCTTCATTGATCGGGTTGAGACCTTCCAGACCATTGTGGCCTTTTGCAGCATTGATCAGGCATCTAGCGAGAACAATATCCGCATGATTGACGGCGATACGCCGCTTCTTGTGGCCGATATGTCGGTCGCAGGCGCGACCCGCCTCCAGCATCTCCTGAACGAGGTACAGCGCGTGCACAGCGCGGTTCATGAAATCGACCAAGCGCGCCGCCGGCTTTCGGATGTTGGGGTGAGTGCGCCCCTTCTCAGCCAGATTGACGATGAACGCGCCGTCTTTCGACGTTTTGAAGCGGCAGGTTCGCTGCAGAATATTTCGGATTTCCCGGCCCATGTTTCTGCGGAGGAGGTGCGGCAGACCGCCATGGCACTTCTCGCGCTGATGGACGAGGGCGCTCGGATCAACAGCGTGATCCTGAGATCTCGTTCGCCGGAACTTCCGGATGGAAATGAGCCTCAAGACTTGGCGGCGGATGATGGTGGCCATCTCCATCGTTCTGAGCCCGACCTGGCGCAACAAAGCGCCATTGCCGAGGACGGGCCTGTCACGGAAGACGCGAATGCGCCCGTTATGGCCGAGAGCATGCCGGATCCTGAGCGGCTTGCCGGGAGCGGGGAAGCGGTTGAGCAACCGGGCGCGGTTCCTCATGACGAGCCTGCTCATGCTGTTTCATCCGCTGCCTGGTACGAATTTGAGCACATTGCGCGCGATCGGAAGCGGGCTCAGAAGGCTGCTCAACGGACCCCAACAGGGGAAGCAACTGAAAATCCAACGCATGAGGCAATGGCGGCCAACGGGGTTGACGATGGAATTCCCAGTGAGACTTTCCATCAAAATGGCGATGAGCGCCTTGCTTCAGCAGAAAAAATACCATCCCCGCCCCGTTTTCGTTCAATATGGGACACGCTCTCCAAACGATAGGAACTTTCATGGTCGAAAAATCCCCGCCCACGCCCGCCAAACTGCCGGTGGTCGCCAGCAAGACGCCGTATCCAATCGACGTGGAGGCGGGAAAAACCTATTTCTGGTGTGCCTGCGGCCTGTCGAGCAAACAGCCGTTCTGTGATGGCAGCCACAAGGATACCGGCCTTGCGCCTGTCGCCTTCAAGGCGGAGGAAAGCGGCCGTAAATTCTTCTGCGGCTGCAAGAACACAGACAAGCAGCCGTTTTGCGACGGTTCGCACGCCAAACTTTGACGGCCTTCTGAAATCGCGCCCTTGTCATAGATTTTCTGCCGCGATAGACCTCGCGCGTGCGGGTTGCCGCATAGCATTGATGTGAAAAGCGCCCCCGACCATGCCTGATTTATTGCTTGAACTGTTTTCCGAAGAAATCCCTGCCCGCATGCAGCGTAAGGCGGCAGGTGATCTGCGCAAGCTGGTGACAGATGGTCTCGTCGATGCCGGGTTGACCTATGAGGGCGCAAAGGAATTCTGGACACCGCGCCGCCTTGCCCTTTCAGTCAATGGCTTGAGCGCGCGTTCAGCCGATATCGCGGAAGAGCGCAAGGGCCCGCGCACGGATGCGCCGCAGGCAGCGATTGACGGCTTTCTGCGCGGGGCAGGGCTCTCCTCGATTGGTGAAGCACACGTGCGCGCCGACCCGAAAAAGGGTGAATTCTATGCTGCGATCATCATGAGGCCCGGTCGCGAGGCCGCGGCCATCATAGCCGAGATGATGCCCGAGATCATCCGCAAATTCCCCTGGCAGAAATCCATGCGCTGGGGTGCGGCGTCGGTGGCCCCCGGCGCGCTTCGCTGGGTGCGCCCGCTCCAGAGTATCGTCTGCGTGTTCGGGCCGGAGACCGAAGAGCCGGAAGTGATCGACTTCGAGATCGGCGGCGTACGGTCGGGCAACAGCACGATGGGGCACCGCTTCCACGCGCCCGACACCTTCACGGTGCGGCGTCTTGACGATTATCGTATCAACCTTGAGAAAGCCCGTGTCGTCCTCGATGCCGAGCGGCGCAAGGACTTGATCCTGCATGACGCCAAAGACCTTGCCTTTGCGCAGGGTCTCGAACTTGTTGAGGATGAGGGCCTTCTCGAGGAGGTCGCGGGTCTCGTTGAATGGCCGGTGGTGCTGATGGGCGAATTTGAAGAAGCCTTCCTCGATCTCCCGCCTGAAGTGGTCCGGCTTACGATCCGCGTCAACCAGAAGTGTTTCGTGCTCTGCGATACCCGCACCGGCAAACTGACGAACAAATTCATCCTGATTTCTAATATCGCGGCCCATGACGGTGGTGCGGCGATCGCGTCTGGCAATGCCCGTGTCGTGCGCGCCCGCCTGTCCGATGCGAAATTCTTCTGGGATAACGATCTCGCAATGCCGCTCGAAAACCGCGTCGAGCGGCTGAAAAGCGTCACCTTTCACGAGAAACTCGGTACCCAATATGCGCGTGTCGGGCGCATCGAAGAACTTGCCCGCACACTTGCCCCGCTGGTCGGTGCTGATCCGGCACTTGCCGCCCGCGCGGCGCGGCTCGCAAAGGCCGATCTCATGACCGAGATGGTCGTTGAATTCCCGGAGCTTCAGGGTCTGATGGGACGATACTACGCCGAGAGAGCAGGCGAACATCCCTCGGTTTCAATTGCCATGGAAGATCATTACAAGCCGCAAGGTCCGTCCGATGCCGTGCCGTCTGATCCGGTTGCGATCTCCGTCGCCCTTGCAGACAAGCTTGATATCCTCATGAATTTCTGGGCGATTGACGAAAAGCCGACCGGCTCCAAGGATCCCTATGCCCTTCGGCGCGCTGCTTTGGGCATCATCCGTATCATACTTGAAAACGGCTTGCGCCTCCGTCTTTCGGCGTTCGGTGTCAGCACGGAGCTTCTCGCCTTCTTCCATGACCGCCTTAGGGTCTATCTGCGTGACAAGGGCGCGCGGCACGATCTCATCGACGCGGTGATCACACCCGCTGAGGACGATCTTCTCATGGTCGCAACACGCATCGGTGTCCTCGGAGCCTTCCTCGAGAGTGACGATGGCTGCAACCTTCTCGCGGGCTACAAACGTGCTGCAAACATTCTCGCAGCCGAAACCAAAAAAGCGACCGCGATTGCCGACCGGATCGATCAGGCTCTCCTCAGCGCACCGGAAGAAAAGAGCCTCGCCAGCGCCATGCTTGCCGCCGGAAAACGGGCGCAGGACGCGGTTGAGCGCGAGGATTTTGCCGGCGCCATGCAGGAAATCGCCGCCCTGCGCGGTCCCCTTGATGCTTTTTTCGAGAATGTCCTCGTCAATGACGAAAATCTTCTGATCCGCGCCAATCGGCTCGCCATTCTTGCGAATATCCGGCAATCGACATCGCTCGTTGCCGATTTCTCGCGAATCGAAGGATGACTATGTAGAATTGCGTCTTATCATGGCCACGGTTTGATGGTGCAATGCAATATTGAAAGCGCTTGCATTTGCTTCTTGAACCCGTGAACGGCTATGACCTACGTTGCACCCTATTCGCGTTTTTTTGTTCCGACCTTTCTGGATATTGGAGGCGAGATGTCTGACGAAGTGGTCGGTTTTGGCCAGGGTGGTGCGCGTCCGGTCAAGCTGTCGATTGATAGCTACGGCTCTAAAGCGGCGCGGCTTGCGGCGATGGCCGCCTGCGGTCTGACCGTTCCGCCGTCTGTAGCGCTTCCGGTCTCCGCCTGTCAAAAGGCGCTTGCCACCGATGGCAATCTCTCGGTCTCGTTTCAGGTTGATATCTCGCGTGGGGTGCGAGGATTGCAGCGCACCACCCGCAAATGGCTCGGTGACAAGGACAATCCGCTCATTCTGGCGGTCAGGGTCAGTCCCGTTCGCGCTCAGGGCGGCCTCGGCATTCCGGTTGTCTATATCGGCTGGACGGAGGAGGCGATTGCGCTCCTGCCGGATGAAAACCACAAGCGATGCGCCTTCAGGCAACTTGCGAACGCCGTGCGCGAACTTGCAGTCAATGCATTTGATGTCGCCGAATTCCTGTTCGATGATGCACTCGATGAATTCGAGCAATCGGATGAGAGCGCAACGGCGGATGCCGCGGACTTCGACTGGTTTGGCCTCTACCGGGCCTATCTTGAAATCGCGGAACGCGAATGCAGCGTGCCGTTTCCGCTTAATCCGTCCGATCAACTGTTTCAGGCCGTCCGCGCGGTCTGGAAATCATGGGATCGCCCGAAAGCCACGACCTACCGCAACCTTTACGGGATTGAGAACGCGGGGGGGCTTGGCGTTCTGATCCAGGTCTGCATTCCCTGGACCGATGGTGCGGAAGTCTCGAGTGGCTGGATCGCCGTTCGCTGCGAAAACACGGGCGCAAACAAGATTTTCGGTGAAATCTATTTACCTAGCAACGATCAGAAGCCGATCAGCCTCAACGGCAACAGTAACGGCCGACGCAAGATCGCGAAAGACATCATCCATCAGGCGAGCGTCTGGGAAATGAAAAGCGCGCGCGCCGAACGTCTGGAATTCATTATCGTCGATGAAAAAGCCTTTATCATCGACGGCGACCCGCTTCCCATGTCGACGGCAGCCGATGTCACCTTTGTGGTCGAAATGGCAAAGGTTGAGGCAATTACGAAGAAAGAAGCGGTGATGCGCATCGACCCCGCACGCCTCATCGACATTCTCCACGCCCGCCTGGCGCCGGACCAGAAACTTGTCGAACTGGGTCGCGGCCTTTCCGCTTCGCCGGGGGCTGCAACCGGGCGGCTGGTGTTCACCGCCAGTGCCGCCGAGGCGCTGAAATCGAAGGGCTGGCAGGTCATTCTAGTCCGCGCCGAAACGACCCCGGAAGACATTCGCGGCATGCAGGCAGCCTCCGCCATCGTTACCATACGCGGTGGCCTGACCAGCCATGCAGCGGTGATCGCGCGCGGTACTGGCAAGCCCTGTATCGTCAGCATGTCGGGCATGCAGGTTGATGCCGAAAACAAACTGCTTGAAATAGAAGGACGCAAATTCTCCGAGGGTGATCATATCACCGTCGATGGGTCGAGCGGCATTATCTATGACGGGCGCTGCATGCTGCATCCGGCTGAAGTCTCGGGCGATCTGTCGACCCTGCTCGAATGGGCCGATGAATTCCGGCGCATGAAGGTGCTCGCCAATGTCGAAAGCCCGGCGGACGCGGAACTCGCGATCCGCTTCGGCGCGGAGGGTATCGGCCTTTGCCGCACCGAGCATATGCTGTTCCAGCCGGATCGCCTCGCCGCCATGCGCGGCATCATCCTTGCCAGATCCGCCGACGAGCGCCTTGCGGCTGTCGGCAGGCTGGTGCCTCTCCTGCGTGATGATTTCATCGCGCTGTTCGAGGTGATGCGCAGCCTTCCGGTGACAATCCGTCTGTTTGATCCGCCGCTTCATGAATTTCTGCCGAAAGCGCCCGCCGACATCAAGCTGCTTGCAGAGACGATGGGCCTCAATTTCAAAGATCTTACGCTGACAATCGAGGAATTGAGCGAGACGAACCCGATGCTCGGCAATCGCGGGTGCCGCCTTCTGATCTGCAATCCGGAGCTTGCAAAGACGTTGGTCGAGGTGATTTTCGAGGCAGCCTACGAAGTGAGCCGCAAGCACGACATCAATATCAAGCCGGAAATCATGGTGCCCCTTGTCGCGCTCAGTAGCGAATTCATAGCGATCAGCCGGCTCATCGATGATGCGGCCCAGCTTGTTGATCACCGGCTTGATACCAACGTACATTACAAGGTTGGCTCCATGATCGAGCTTCCGCGCGCGGCGATGATTGCCGAGCGGATTGCCGCAGAAGCAGACTTCTTTTCTTTCGGAACCAACGATCTGACCCAGACGACATTCGGCATCTCGCGCGATGATGCGGTCGCCTTCCTCACCACTTATGAGCAGATGGGGCTGATGGACAAGGACCCGTTCGTCAGCATCGACGAGGATGGTGTGGGCGCGGTGATCGAAATGGCCACTCTCAAGGGCCGCGAAGCAAACCCAGATCTTCAGATCGGCATTTGCGGCGAGCATGGCGGCGATCCGGATTCGATCCATTTCTGCGAGCGTCTGGCTCTCGATTATGTCTCCTGCTCGCCTTTTCGTATCCCGATCGCCCGCCTCGCCGCCGCCCAGGCGACGCTTTCCTGACTCTGATTTATTAAAGAAAATCTATTATTTCATATAGATAGATGCCGTTAACAGAAATTTTAGGTTAATATCAGATAACTTTTAGACGAAGAAGGAAGTCTTGTTCCTGTTCCGTCGAGAGTTGTCATTGTGTTGCGTCGTAAAATCAGATCGACTTTAGCCAGGGCACCGGTTTGCCTTTGCCTTGCAGCGGTGCTGAGCGCGATCGCACCTCAAACGATTGCAAGACAGGATGTTGGCGACTTTGCGGGTAAGTCCCTTTCGACAGATCGCTGGCTCGCCTCCCTCGTGTCCGCCCCGAGCCACTCTGTTCTCGATCCCTTCATGCGCCCCCTTGCAGAGCCGGTCATCATCAATCGCAACGGCGGTCTCTTCGGCGACGCGGACTTGTCCGGCAATGCGGTGCTTGAGGGATTTGTTCTGGCACGCACGCCAGAGATCGCCCGTATGCTTGCAGGCACGAAGATCGCAAACCGCACCGACAAGGGCGACCTGCCGTTGAATGACATCACCCGTATCGTCTACGCGCCACGGGCCATGGCGATTTTCGACCGTTCCGCCTTGCTGCACACACCAGACGAGGCGCTCTGGCCTGCGAGTTCCCTGAAACAGATCCAGATTGCCGCTGAAAAGTCCGACTTAAAGGCCGACCGGCCAACCCGCAAACGCTTCATTGAAGGAAAGCCGGAAGCGCCTCTTGCCCTCGTTCCGAACGCAGCGCTTGCAGCCATCAAGGCTGATGCGGCGGCACAGGCCGGACGGGAAGTCGATGCCGGTCTGGTGACGGCCGCCGTCCTTGGCGCTGGCGGTGCCCGTCAGGGCTATGCGCGCGAGGAAGACGATCCGCGCGCGATTTTCGACGCTGTTCTCCAGCGCGGCGACGGCAAGGCGACGCTTCCCGATGCGCCGAGCGAAAATCCCGAAACGCCGCTTGATGTGACAATAGAGGAAGCTTCGGTTTTTCCGATTCCACGCCTCAAGCCCGAAGTCATCGAGGCGCTCGACCTTGCCCATCAGAAACCGAAGAGCCGCCTGCATTTCTGGGCGTCATTCAATCTGCCGGGTTCGGTCTACAAGAAAAACGAGCAGCGCTGTCTTGCCGCGGCGATCTATTTCGAATCGCGCGGTGAATCCGAAGAGGGCCAGGCAGCGGTAGCGCAGGTTGTTCTCAACCGCGTCAAGGCACCCGCTTACCCTGATTCGATCTGCGGCGTTGTCTACCAGAACAAAAACTGGCGCAATCGCTGCCAGTTTTCCTTTGCCTGCGACGGGATTTATGACCGGGTCAAAGATACGGCTGCCTGGGAACGCGCGGTTCGGATCGCGCGCGATGTTTCCAAAGGCAAGATCTATCTCGATAAGGTCGCGGATTCGACGCATTATCACGCAACCTATGTGAGCCCGAACTGGCGCAAGCAAATGAAGGTGGTGGACCGCATCGGCGTCCACATTTTCTACCGCACCAGAAACGGCGGCTGGTCCTGATAACCGGTCGGCTGATTGATCAGATAAATCGATCTGTTGATCACAAAAAGGCGCTTGCCAGACGCAGCGTTGACTGACAGCCTGAGCGCATGGCCGCTCAGGCCTCCACCTTTTGTGAAACAAACCCATGAAATCTTCCGCATCGCCCCAAAAGGCACCCCAGAAGGCGCACGAGAAGGCGCAATTGTCGATACCGTTCGTGGTGGCCTGCGGGTGCCTGATTGCGATCATCACTTTCGGGCCGCGCTCCACGATGGGCTTCTTCGTGGCACCGATGACGGATGCGAACGGTTGGAGCCGGGAGATATTCGCCCTTGCCATCGCGCTCCAGAATCTGTTCTGGGGCATCGCGCAGCCCTTTGTTGGCATGATCGCGGATAAATACGGCACCTGGAAAACCCTTACCGCTGGTGCGCTTTGCTATGGTCTTGGCCTTGCGCTGATGAGTGTTGTTACAGATCCTCTGGCGCTGCAACTCACGGCTGGCGTTCTCGTGGGATTCGGGATTGCCGGTTCGGCCTTCTTTCTGGTGCTTGCGGCTTTTGCCCGCATCGTGCCGGAAAAGCACCGTTCCGCTGTTTTCGGGCTCGGCACGGCGGCGGGTTCGGCCGGGCAGTTCATCTTCGCGCCAATCGGCCAGGGTTTTGTTGCAGCTTATGGCTTTCATTTCACGCTGCTGTTTCTTGCGGCCTGCGTTCTCCTTGTGCCGCTGCTTGCCATTCCACTGCGGGGAAAGCCTGTTGCGAAACTCGCGGTCGGTGAAGTCGATCAATCCGTTCGTCAGGCATTGGCGCAGGCGTTCAACCATCCCTCTTTCTGGCTACTCACCGTTGGCTTCTTCGTCTGCGGTTTCCATGTCGCCTTCATCACCGTGCATATGCCGCCTTATATCGTCGATCTCGGTCTTGACCCGAAATGGGGTGGTTATTCGATCGCGATGATCGGGTTTTTCAATATTATCGGCGCGATTGCTTCCGGCTTCCTGTCCGCGCGCGTACCAAAGCGCCATGTCCTCAGCCTGATCTATTTCGCACGCGCCGTCATCATCACGCTGTTTCTGCTGGCCCCGGTATCGGCCTATTCAATCATCGCCTTTTCCGGCGCGATGGGGCTGCTGTGGCTCTCGACGATCCCGCCGACGCAGGGACTGGTGGCAGCGATGTTCGGCACCCGCTATATGGCCATGCTGTTCGGTGTGGTGTTCTTCTCGCATCAGCTCGGTTCGTTCACGGGAATATGGCTTGGTGGCAGAATTTATGACCTTACCGGCTCCTATGATGGGATCTGGTATATCGGCATCGCCCTCGGCCTGATTGCAGCGCTCCTGCACTGGCCGATCCGGGAAGAGCGGGTTCTTGGCCTTTCACCTGTGCGATCAAGCAATCTGAACTGAGAACGGCACGCCTTCGAAGGTTTCCGCACCGCGCCCGATGGCGGCAATGGCACGGACCATGCGACCATCCCGACCGAGAAGATCGTCGGCCAGATGAACCAGCCTTGAATTTGGTGTCGCCTCGGGCGATGCCTCACGCAGCGCGCGGGCGAGGGCCGCTTCGTCCGCCTCCGGCATCAGCGCACACTGCGCGATGAATGCGCCTGCAGTTGAACGGGAGACGCCCATCCAGCAGTGAATGACGAGCGGGTTTTGCTGGTCCCACGCCCGCACGAAATCGATCAGTTTCATGGCATGGACCCGCGCCGGTTCGGTGAGGCCGGTAACGGGAGCGGCAATATCGTTGAAGCCGAGCATCAGGCGGTTTTCAAGCGGAACGCTGAGCGGATAGGGCACTGCCATGCCCGCATTGATCAGGCTTGCGACATGGCGCGCACCGGAGCGCGCGACCACCGTGCCGAGATGCGACAACCCGCAGACATGGATCGCCGCCATTATGGGGCCGCCGTTTCGAGGGCAGCGAACCGCGCGAGGAATTCCGCCTGCGCAGCGTCCGTGGGCCGTGGCTCGAGATCGAACAGCGTCAGCGGATGAAGCGCCGGTTTGCCGAAAATCTGCCCCGCTTCCTCCGGGCCGAAACCGGCAAGCTCAGTTGCCTCGAGATAGGCCGAGACCCGGTCTGCATCCTTGATCAGCCGCTTGAGGGCAGGGGGAAGGTCTGGAGGAAGGCCGAAATGGATGTGGATGGCGTCGCTCAGGCGTTTTTCGACGAGTTTGTAATTGCCGCCCATCACGGCTTTGAACGGGGAGATCATGTCGCCGATCACATATTCCGGGGCATCGTGCAGAAGAGCCGCGCGCTGCTCGGTATGCGTTATGTTCGGATCGAGCGTGAGCGCAATATCGAGCACCAGAACCGAATGCTGCGCGACCGAATAGGCATGCGGGCCCTTTGTCTGCCCGTTCCAGCGGGCGACGCGGGCAAGGCCGTGGGCGATATCGCTGATCTCGATATCGAGCGGCGAAGGTTCAAGCAGGTTGAGCCGCCTGCCGGATAGCATCCTTTGCCATGCCCGCGGTTTGGCTCTCGGGGGAGCGGCCTTCGCCATGTCAGGCGTCCTTGCTGGAAAGCCGGAAATAGGCGGGCAGGCGCGCGCTCAGGGGTGCACCCGCAAGATGAAGCGCGCCGCCTTCCGCGACCTTGTCCACGCGCAGGAGCGCAAGGCCGATCCCGCCATCGCAGGAGCCGAGATTGCCGACCGTCTTGTCGTCCATCATGACCGCATCACCCAGGGCACCGAGCGGCGCCCGGCCTTCGACGATATAAAATCGTTTGCGTGCGGTGCCGCGATGCTGCACCCGCGACACGACTTCCTGACCGACATAGCACCCCTTGCTGAAATCAACGCCGTGCAGCGCGTCCATCATCGCGTCATGGGGGAAGATATCGTCATAGGCGAAATCCTTGCCCGCTTCCGGAACGCCGAGCCGGATGCGATGCGCGTGATAGGCCGAGACCGTGGCATTCGCCAATGCGTGCGCCTGCGCTTTTGCGACAACCGCCCGGTTTCCCATGGCATCAAACCGCGCATCCTTCGGGCCGGGTCCATCTGCCGCATCGGCGTCGCCAAAGGATACGACAACGGCATGGCTCTCGCTGAGATCTGAAAAGGTGACCTTCGAGCGCAGCCGGTAAAGCGTGAGGCGCTTCAGAAAATCAGCCGCCCGTGTCTTGTCGATGTCGACAAGATAGCCGTTTTCTGCCGCATGAATGAAAAAATCGAACATGATTTTTCCCTGTGGCTGAAGCAATGCGCCGAAGACATTGCCGCTCGGCGCGCTTTGCGCAGCCGTCAGTCTGCCGAGATCAACGGTTACGAGCCCCTGAAGCAGGGTCTCGGCATCGTTGCCGGCAATGGCAAGAACCGCTCTGTCGTCAAGGAGGGTCGTGTGTATGAGTGCCATGGATTGCTTCAGTCAGTCGCCAGCGACAAAGAATTTGAGCTGGCCGTCGGGCGTGATGCCGATGCGATAGAAAATATAGGTGCCATAGGCTTTCATGTCCTCGAAATCTCCGGCGGTGATGATGCGGAAAAGTTCGACAAGCTGTTTGGCATTAAGCTCGGCCGGCGGAATATCCACGAAATAGGGCCACATATAGACATCGTGATCTGCGCCCTCGTCGCGCCTTATATAGCCGCTTTCAAGAACTTCGGTCATGATTGCAAGAAGCTCAAGGCCGTTTCCATCGCCTGAAGACGCCTTGAGAAAGGCAATCGGATCGCTTTCATTGTCAAAGGAAAGGATCGGCGGCTCGGTAAAACTGTCAAAAATCGGGCGCAGCCGTTCGATATCGCCGGAATGGGCGGCATCAAGCAGCTTCTGTCGGGTCGCCTTGACCGGCTCCGGAAGATCGGCGTCACCATAATAGACCGTCACCGGCGGTTTGGCTTCGGATGGATCGGGTTCTGCGGGCGCTGCTTCATAGTCCGAGGGTTCATCCTCGCCGGGTTCATCCACCGGGTGTTCACCGGAAGTCGATGGCGCGGATTGCTCAAGATCGAGCGGAACCTCGGGTACGGTCCTGAGCGTCGGCTCTGCATCCGGCAGGGGCGTCTCGGCATCATCTTTTTTCGGAACTTCGATGCGAATCGTCGGCACCGTTTTTGCTGCTAGCGCATGGCCACCGAGAAGGCAGCCAGCCGTCAATGCGGCGGCGAACCATAGGAAAGGACGGGGTATCGGGTGGATCATCATCAAAAAGCGGTTCAAAAGCAGGGATAGCCCGTCAACTATAATCAGCATTGACGACATTCGAAACAAAGAAAAGTGCATGAACGATCATCTGTCCCAATTGCTTATCGCACGATGCCCACAGGCAGACTATAGAAAGTCAGAGGCTCGCGGCCCTACCGACGAGAAGCAGACCCAAAGCAGACCAGAACAAAGATGACGACTGTTCCAAAATGCAGTTTTTAATCGGATTCATTGTCGGTATCGCCATGACGGCGCCGGTTGGCAGCGCCAATCTTCTATGCATGCGGCAAAGCCTGCGATTCGGCTTCGTCTGCGGCCTGGTGACAGCATCGGGGGCGTTGTTCGCCGATGCACTTTTTGCCGCGGTCGCAATTTTCGGCGTCGGCTATGTCGCGGCTCTGATTGCCGAGCACGAGCGGGTCATCCAGACCGTCGGCGGCTTTGTGGTGATCATTTTCGCAATCGGCATTCTGCGTCATCATGAAAGCGGTGAGGGCGAGACCGGAGGTCGCGCAACCGATGCGACCGGACCGCTGACCACCTTTGTGCTCACAATCACCAATCCGGGCACCGTTTTCGGATTTCTTGCACTTTTCTCGGCGCTGAGCCGCTTCGTGCCGCCGCCATCCGATTTCACAGGCTCGCTCACGGTGTGGTTCGGGGTCATCAGCGGTTGCGCGCTTTGGTGGTTCATGGTCGCGGGGATTGCCGCCCGGTTTCGTCAGGTTCTGACCCAAGCAATGATGCAGCGCATCAACACGGTCACCGGTGTGATCCTGCTCCTCTTCGGCATTGCGATTCTGGGGCGGCTGGTCGTGAACGCGCTTTTGTGAGGCAGGCTTTACGCCTATTGAACGTGCCGGACCAGAGTGAATTCACCGGCCTGAATGCGCTCGGGCAGGCGCGCGGCGAGTTTTGCCACGGCGTCTTCGCCATAAAGATCGACGAGATCGGACAGCGCCGCGAAAAGCGCCGCATGGGCCAGAATTTCCCCGTCTATGCCTTTTTCAAGGCCGACCGTCCATGCATCGAGCACGAGATCAAGCGCCGCGCGTTTTTTCTCAGCAATGATCTTGTCGTTGTCGTTGCTGACGGCGGTCGGTAATGGTGTTGAAGGCATCGTGCATTCCAGAAACAGGAGGCCCGCCGAGCGGACAATCGTTGACATCCCGGACCCTAGCATCTCGCCTTCGTCCGCGCCTTTCAAAGATGAAGAGAAGGTTAACGCCGCTGCCGAAAACAGCTTATATTGAAAGTTATCGTTCTAAAACAGCGGCCTGCCGTGTCAGCCGGAAAAATCGGAAGTCAAGTTCTGAACAATCACCTGCGCTTCACCGACATAGCGTTCCAGGGCGGTGGTAGCCGATGGGGTGCACGTGCGATAGCTCGTCTGAAAGCCCGAAAAGCCGGAATTGAACCGTTCAATCAGCTTGGCCCGGCGCAATAGGGTGGTCGCTTCGGCTTCGAGCAGTTGCACCATCTTGTCATGCCAGGCCTGACCTTGTTCCGGATGGCACAAAAGGGTGAGAAAATGCAGCGAGCCGATGATCTCGGAAAGGCGCAGAAGCCGCTCTTCATAAGGCGGCACCTTTTCCGCCTGGGCGAAAAGATTGGGCCCTGCCGCGCCTTGACCGGGCGGCAGGACGAGGAAAGCAGCGAACGCAAGAACACGACTGAAAGACAACATCATGGCGCTAGCGGTAACGGAATTGGTTCCCGCTTGTCAAAGGGTCTGTGCAAGACGGAGCACGCGCGCATAAGTTCCGGGGGTGATCGCCCTGGTCTGATCGAGAGCTTCTAAGGCATCAAGCGCGAACCATCCGGCTTCCTCAGCATCATCACCGGCGCTTGGCGGCGCGCGGTCCATCATCCGTGTCGCGAACACCGCAATAACGAAATGATAATCCGGATGGATGATTTCGACAAATTCCATGAAGCGCTGGCCGCAGACGCGGATGCCTGTTTCTTCCAGCACTTCACGAAAGGCGGCATCATGAAGCCGCTCAGCGTGCTCGACCTTGCCGCCGGGCAGGCTCCACAGGCCTTTTGCCGGTTCCCGCCCGCGCTTTGCGAGAAGGACATGATCTTCATGAAGAACGAGACAGCTGACGCCGAGGACCGGCCTAAATTCTGTCAACAAAAGGTTTGGTCGTGGTGGCGCTCGGTGTGATGATGCCAGTCATGCGCTCGATCAGCGGCGATAGCCGTTCCTTGGCTTCATGCGCAACCTCTTTCAGCGCGGAAACATCGTTCCTGTCGATAGAGACACCGGCACGGGCCATCAAAACGTCGAGAAGGGCGTTTGCCTCATCGGCGACCATTGCAAGCCTGTTGCGGCGGTCTTCATCCACAACCGCATAGGCGCGCAGCACGATATCATTGTTCGGCAGGCCGCTCTGCATCACGTGGGTTTTATAGCTCATCGGCTTCCAGTGCAGAACGTCCTCGAAACATTCCGGCATATCCGGGAGAATTTCCAGCAAGAGCAAAATCTCGATATAATGGTTAAGGTAGTTCGTCGCGAGACCGGACACCAGGTTGACATTGTTATCGACAAGGGTCTGGTAAAGATGCTTGTCAGATGCCAGATCGTTGAGAGTCTGCGTTTGAATAGGGGACATCCTGTCACTCGTATAGTTGGCTACTCAAAAGCTCAAATTAAACGTTGAATAAAAAGAATCTGTAAACAAATAAGCAAATATGAGGATTCGGAAAAATGTGCGGTCGCTTCGCCTTGACAACGGGCCTTCCGCAAATCGCCGATACCTTCGCCATGATCGTCACCGAGAGTGCGCCACCGCGCTATAACATTGCCCCGACGCAGCCAATTCACGTTATATTTCAAGAATTTGGACATCGAAATCTGCGGCTGATGCGGTGGGGTTTCGTGCCCTCGTGGGTTAGGGAACCTGAAAACTTTTCGTTAATCATCAATGCTCGTTGTGAAACCGCGAAGGAAAAACCGTCCTTCCGCTCAGCGATCCGGCATCGGCGCTGCCTGATTCCGGCGGACGGATTTTACGAATGGCAACGCAGCGGAGCAAAGAACGCGCCCTACTACTTCCGTCCGCGCGATTGTGGTCTGATCGGCTATGCCGGGCTTTATGAAACCTATGTGGCGGCAAATGGCAGCGAGATCGATACGGTCTGCTTCATGACGACAGCCGCAACGGCGGATATTGCCGCAATCCATCATCGCATGCCGGTCGCCATCCCGCCGGATGCAGTCGACCGCTGGCTCGATTGCGCGCATCATCTGCCCGATGCTCTGGAAAACCTCTGCCGAAACCAGCCGCTGGGTTTTTACGATATCATTCCGGTCTCAGCGCGGGTCAATTCCGCCCGCAATGATGGGCCGGAATTGCAAGAAGAAGTTCAGGCTTCGGGAGAGGCGCCCCGCCCGAAACAAGGCCGTAAAGCTGAAGAAGCCTCTTCCCGCCAACTGTCGCTCTTCTGATTGTTCAGGCAGCTTGCTTGAAATGCCCTTCGCGCACAGCCCAGTCGAGGGTTTCATCGAGTGCCAGTTCCAGCTTGTCGAAAAGAAGGTTGAGTTCGTCCGGCGTAATAATCATCGGCGGGCAGATAGCGATTGTGTCACCGATGGCGCGCAGGATCGCGCCATGTTTCTGAAGCGCCATCACGCAACGCATGCCCAGGGTGATTTTGGGATCGAACGGCGTGCGGGTCTTGCGGTTTGCCGAGAGTTCCGCGCCGCCGATGAGGCCACTGCACCGTGTATTGCCGACCAGCGGATGGTCGCCGATTTTTGCCATTCGTGCGGCAAATAAAGGCGCCAGATCGCGCACCCGGCCAAGAATGTTGCGCTTATGATAGATTTCGAGGGTCTTGACACCGATCGCGGCCGAAAGCGGATGGCCGCCATAGGTATATCCGTGACCGAAAGTGCCAAGTTTCCTGGACTGATCCACCAGCGCATCATAAAGGAAATCCGGCATCATGACTGCGCTCAGCGGCGCATAGGAAGCGGTAAGCTGCTTTGCGCATGAAATCGTGGTCGGCATCATGCCCATTGTCTCGCAGCCCCACCAGTTGCCGGTGCGGCAGAAACCATTGATGACCTCATCGTTGATCATCAGAATGTCGTATTTCGTCAGGATCTTCCCGATCGCCGGGAAATAGGTCTGAGGCGGAATGATCACGCCACCAGCGCCCATGATCGGTTCGGCGATCATGGCGGCAATGGTCTGCGGTCCTTCGCGGATAATCAGATCCTCAAGATTGGCCGCAAGACGCGCAACGAAGGCAGCCTCATCCTCACCCTCTTCATGAAACAGCCAGAAATGCGGGCAGTCCGTGTGCAGGACACGGGCGAGCGGCAGGTCGAAATCATTGTGGTTCGCGGGAAGCCCGGTCAGCGATGCCGCCATCAGTGTGACGCCGTGATAGCCTTTGATGCGCGAGATGATCTTCTTTTTCTCAGGCCGCCCCATGGCGTTGTTGTAGTACCACATGAGCTTGATCTGGGTATCGTTCGCCTCTGAGCCAGAAGTTGAAAACAGCACCTTGCCACATGGCATCGGTGCGATTTCCTTAAGCTTTTCAGCAAGTTCAATTGCTGGTTCGGTGCCCTTGCCGGTAAAGTTATGATAGTAAGGAAGCTTCGCAAGCTGCTCGCGGCCTGCTTCGACGAGTTCCTCGTCCGAGAAGCCAAGCCCGGAACACCACAGGCCCGACATGCCCTCGATGAAGGCATTGCCCTGGGTATCATAGACATAGACCCCCTTGCCACTCTCGATGATGAGCGGGCCGAATTCCTTGAGCCGGTGCAGCGGGGTGTAAGGGTGGACGATGCTTTCCATGTCGCGCATCTGCATATTGGTCGGCTGGGCAGCGATGGTCATTGAACAATCTCCAAAAGGGATTTACTGATTACAGGTTGTAGATTCCGTTGATCGTCGGCGGTCCTTCGCTCCTTACCAGTCCGCGCGCCACCAGATCTTCAAGATGGGCGAGAACGGAGAACCCGGCCGCGCCATGGAGGACGGGATTCACGCCCGCATACATGACTTTTACCATGTCGCGAATGGTTCTGTCGCCTGCTTTGAGGCGTTCCAGAATGCTCGCTTCGCGCATCAGCCGATGGGTCTTGAGGCCGCGCATGAATTTCGCGGGGTTTTCGACCCGTCCGCCGTGGCCCGGAAAGAAAGTCTGCTCATCACGCGCGAGAAGCACATCGAGAGAGTTCATGAAATCCGACATGGAGCCATCCGGCGGCGCGACAATCGATGTCGACCAGGCCATGACATGATCGCCGGAGAGAAGCACATTCTCTTCGCGCAACGCGAAGGCGAGGTGGTTCGCCGTGTGTCCGGGTGTCCGGATGGCTTCAAGGGTCCAGTTTTCGCCCGCGATAATCTCGCCGTTCCTGAGCGTGACATCGGGTTTGAAATCGCGGTCTGCGCTCGCATCAAGCGGGTTTGTCTCGCCCGGCGAAAGATCGCGTGCGGCGCGGTGGATGCCTTCGCCATAGATCGCCGTGCGGTAATGCGGGGCAAGAATGCGGGTTGCGGGCGAATGGTCGGCATGGGTGTGGGTCACGATAATATGGCTGACCGGTCGCTCGCCCACCGCCGCCTTGATCGCCTCGATATGGCTTTCGATCACCGGGCCGGGGTCGAT
Source organism: Hyphomicrobiales bacterium (assembly GCA_013911885.1). Taxonomy (GTDB): domain Bacteria; phylum Pseudomonadota; class Alphaproteobacteria; order Rhizobiales; family JACESI01; genus JACESI01. The sequence goes on from JACESI010000003.1 coordinate 292,187, forward strand.
GATCGCGACACTTTCCGTGCCGATCAGATAGGTGTTGGTGCCATGGAAGGTGAACGGGCCGCCATTCGGCGCGGTGATGCGTGCGACCTGCTTGCTCAGCTGTACCAGTTCGCCGTGACGCGGCTCGAAATTCTGTTTCAGTTCCATGCCGTGTTCTAGCGCATTTTCGAACCCGCCTGCCAGCCTGTTTTTCAGCATCGTTCCTGGTGCGGAAAAGATTTTCGGGAAACAAGCGCACCCGGTTGCGCCGGATTTCCAATGCAGCTATACCCCGAACATTGCGCGCTCGCGCGCCGGTTTTGGGGTGTAGCCAAGCGGTAAGGCAGCGGTTTTTGGTACCGCTATGCGAAGGTTCGAATCCTTCCACCCCAGCCAGCATTTCGCCAGATACACCCAGAGCCAGTTCAATCCGATAAGTATCCCGCCTTTCCCGAGGCTTGATATTTATCGCGTTGGCGGGAGACGGGATATAGGGGCAGGCGCAGGCGCGTTCAGGGGAACGTCTCGCACCAGCAAGGGCCACTACCAGTTTGGATAGCAGAGACGGTGGAGCGTCAAGATTTCGCGCTTCGCCAGTTGCTTGCTGCAGATGATCTCGCATTCACCGATCAGGAGCGCGCCGCCGCTTCTCTGGCAAGCAAGGGGTTGCGGGCGGACATGGCGTCTCAAGGCTCCATAAACGGAAATTTTGGCACCTTGAGACGCCCAACAGAGAAATCCTAACACTTCAAGACTTGGCGCCTCAAGACGCCAAAATCGCGTTTTATGTTGCAATGTCTTGCTGCGATTAGCACGCCAACGCTACATCTGGCTTAGCGCTTAATTCCAGTAACATGTATTTCTGTAGGTATATAACCTTCTGCTGTCATACTGGAAACTATTGTAATATCGGCTGTCACCATGTCTCGCCCCCAAATGTCGCCGATTGAAACAGGGTCAATCAGCTTCATCCGTATGCGTTTGTCGTGAATCCCTATTGGCACAGCGGCCCATCCGGTATTGCTTTTGTCTCGATCTTGAGCATGAATTTCTAGCTGCGTGTCATAGTATGGTGTGTACCGCTCAAAATCCTCTTTTTCGGCATATTCAGAAGGATATGGAAGCGAGCCAATTACGTCAGGCTCTACGCGCTGCCGATCAAAATCAACTGCAGTGGCACCTTCTCTAAGGCTAGGCAGGAAAAAACCTGCAACTGTCTTAGACAGGCGCTTCACGGGGCCAGGCTTCGCATATCTTGCGTCAAGGATGGACTTTATATCAGACGAGGTTTTGCCAGTTCGTTTTGCCAAAACTTCGATCAGTTCATTTAACTGTCGGCGTGCAGGGCCATCATTAATGTTTTTTTTCGCTAAATCAGTAACAAAGGAAGCCCCGTAAAATAGTACGATCATAGTGACTACGGTCACAATTGAATCGTAGTTTTCGGGGATTTCAATTTGAAAAAGCGTTTCAAGCATTGGAGGAATTTTTTCCTCTAAATCGCTCTGGAATGCAAGGATTAGTGAAACCAAAAACAGTTCGCTCAGCGGACTTTCTTGAGAAAGCGAACGAACGTTTACTCGGACCCTTTCGACGCTTAAACCGTCTATGAAGCTCGGCATTAAAGAAACAGCGTCTTGAATCGCCGAATCTGCCGCCTGTAAAGCCTGTATAACATCCGCAATCGGCGTTGAGCCTCTTGTGTCGTATTTGATACTCAAAGGTAAATTTACTTCCGCCATACCCAATTTGAAGCAGAGTTCTACAATTTTGTGGAGTCGTATTTATCATTTTCCCGTTCCCTTCTTTAGGAACCGGCCCTGTAGCAATCACCCCTTGGTGCGTTTGCTACATAAGACCGGAAAATCCCGCAAGGCTGACCCAGTAGGCGCAGCGCCGCAGGATCAGTTGCTCCGGGGTGACGCTCAACCACTCCGCTTCGGCAGCGGGCAGAGAGAGAACGACCAGAATGCGGGGAACCATCGTCTGTTCCCGTAAAAGGTCATAATTGCGGCGCTTCAGCGCATAGCGATACTCGCCATTTGTCGCCTCGCCAAGATTGATCGTCGCCTTCAGCTGGATGTCGAGAGACGGCCGCATAGAGCCGCCAGCCCGGATCTGAACATCCACGCCATCACGGTCGAAATTCTGCTCTGCGGTCACATAGCCAGCCCCGGCTGCTACAGCCGCCACATAGGCACGGGAAAGCGCTTCTTCACGATCGTTGGATGTCATCAACGAATCAACCATTTGGAAGCCACCGCTTGTTGCCATTGTCCGCAAGGTAATTTGCCTGTCTCCCGACAGCAACTATCTCCGTGAGCAACGCCTCGGCATCCGTCTCGATCCGGCTTTCGGGCATGTAGGAGACCAAGAGGGTCATTTCGCCTTCATCCTCATCTGCATCTTCGAAAGTCGGGCTAAGCCGCCCGCTATTTGTCCTGCGCGCGCCGCGCTTGGCGGGCGAGCTTCAGCACGTCCTCGGCCGAAAGCCCATTAATGATGCGCAGCAGCGCCACGAGCTCGCGCGGTTGCTGCTTGATGATGTCGGAAAGGTCCGAGGCGGCTTTGCCGGCGCGGGCGAGGCGTTCGTCGACGTCGCGGCCAATCCCGGTTGCAGCATACCCCAAAAGTCAGAAATCCACTTAGCAAGACACCGGATTCTGTTCAGATTTCCCGAGCCACCTCTCCAGCATCCGTTATGTCTATTTCAGACAGGAAGTCCCGAATCAGTGAGTGGAAGAGATTCGACTTTTCCAGATGCGCTGCATGCGCCGTTCCGGGGATGACTGACAGCCTTACATCGGAAAGATTGGTCCAAAGCGTTTCGACTTGCGGCCATCGATAAGACCGGTCTGCATCGCCCCAAACAACAAGAGTCGGCATGTCAAGCTCACGAAGCCCGGCACGACCGTCCCAATCCCCCATTGCCCCGAGCGCTGCAGCAGCAGCCTGGGGGTTGGCCAACGCACCCAGTTCAGCCACTACCGAGAATCCCCGGGCTTCAACCCCGCGTTTGAACCAGGTCGATCCAATCCTGCGGCTTGTGGCTGCGACGCCTTCAGACCGCAGGCGCTCCTGTGAAGTGGTCAGGGGTTCGAACCGGTCCGGCATCAAACCAAGCGGTCCTGTTCCATAAAGAACAAGTCCCAGAATACGCCCTGGTCGCATCCGTGCCATTTCCTGAACAACCATGCCGCCCATCGAATGGCCCAACAATACAAACTTCTCTATCGCCAGTTCATCCAACAGCCTATAAACGGCCTCGGCCATTTGAGTGATGGATTGGCATCCGCACATATCTGCCGCTGCCCCGAAGCCAGGCAAGTTGGGAGCGATGACATCAAAACAGTTTGAAAACTGTTCAATCTCCTTTCTCCATTGCTCGGCTCCGCCCAAAAATCCGTGGACCATGACAAAGACCGTTCCACTACCGGCACGAAGATAAGGAAGCTGGGTAGTCACCGCATTTGTTCCGGAAGCCACAGCGCAATATCCGGCGCGATTATCAGGATTACTATCAGAACAGCCATCGCCCCGATAAAAGGTATGCAACCAATGATGACATCACCTATTGAAACTTTGTCGCGGCTGATCGCCTGAATGACATACAGGTTCAGTCCGACAGGCGGTGTCAGTACCGCAATTTCCATGGTGATAGTGTAAACTACGCCAAACCAGATCAGGTCGAAACCTGCCGCTTCCATGAGCGGGTAAATGGTTGGCAGCGTGATGAATGTCATCGATACGGGTTCAAGAAACATGCCCAGTATGATGTAAAACACAATCACAATTGCCAGAATGGCATAGGGCGACAGATCAAATGACAGGAATAAAGCGGTAAATTCCTGGGGCACCCGGTAATAGGTAAGTACAAAGCCAAACAGAACCCCGGCAGATAAAAGTAGGCCCAGATACCCCATTGTACGCATTGTCGAGAATAGTGCCTGCTTGAACCCATCCCATTTCAGTCCACCGATACCAAACGCAAGGACGATTGTTAGCAATGCAGCCACAGCGGCGGCCTCGGTCGGTGTCGCAATACCAGCATAAATGGCAACCGTGATCACGAGACCGATTGCTGCAACCGGGCCTATCGTTCGCAGTATCATGGCAACCGGCATCCTGCTCGCATTCTCGTTGGAAGGGATGTCTTCGGGTTTGTGGATGCCCCAGACCAGAACCACCAGGACAAATCCCATCACCAGAATAATTCCTGGAATGACGCCCGCGATGAACAGATCACCAATGCTCTGGTCGGTGACAATTCCGTAGAACAGAAGGATCAAGCTGGGCGGAATCAAAACAGAAAGTGTTCCGCCTGCCGCAAGTACCCCTGATGCGAGGCGTGCGCCATATCCCAGCCGTAACATTTCGGGAAGGGCAACGCCCCCAATGGTAAGCGCACCAACCATCGAAGAACCGCATACGGCGCCAAAGCCGGCACTTGCACCGATGGCACCATAGGCGGCTGACCCTTTTATCCGGACGCCCTGGTGGAGAAACTGGAAAAGCTTCTGGCCTATGTTCGATTTGCCTATCAGTTCTCCAAGGAACACGAAAAGCGGAACCGCCAGAAGGATATAGTCTATCCATACACCCCACAATTTCAGTTCTGTTGAGACAACGGAGGTGTTCCAGCCCTGGATGTTCCAGAGAAAAGGTAGCGAGGCCGCAGCTAAAGCGAATGGAATTGGAAGCCCAATCACGATGAAAATCACCAGCAGACTGAGCAGCCCGATACCGACCGTATACCATTCCATCAGGCATCTCCTGGAGCAGGCAGGGACATGATCAGGCGGATCAGTCTCAATGCGACATAAACGGCGAAGAGGACTAGGGCCATGGCACCTGGTGCCCAGAAGAGCCAGCGTGACCAGTGCAGAATTTCCGAGGCAACACCTGAATTGAGCGCACGGATCGTTGCGCTTACGCCCGCATAGGCAAAAAAGAGGCCGACACCCAGCATAATCAGATGATTAATGATGGCGAAAACGTGCTGCGTCCGGGCCGAAAAGCTGTCGATCAACATTGTCACCTTCGGCATTGCGTCCTCACGCAGCGCAAAGGCCAGTCCGGCAAAAGCAACAGGGAAAAGCAACAACGCCGTGGCTTCCGTAACCATGCGGTCCGGCTTGCCCAGCCCGTAGCGCGCAAGCACACCGTATGAGATCCAGACCATTTGCACCAGAACAACGGCCCCACCTAGCGCTGCGGCCCATATGGCCATCCGTTCTATGCCCCGGATCAGGCGGTCCAATCCCGTGATCATGACAAACCTCTTCTTGTGAACGGAAGAAGCGGTTCTGGAAGTTCCGTAACCGCGCGTCTATCGATGGATCAAGGTGCGTGGCTGGCCAGCAGGGCACGAATCTTGCCGGCAAGTTCATCGCCACAGGCCTTATTGACAGTGACGTCCCATTTTTCCTTGACGCTGGCCAGCAATGCCTTGCGTTGGGCTTCGGGAATTGAAACGGCCTGCCCGCCGCCTGCCATCACTGCATTGCCAACCTGTTGGTCCACCCAGCCCTCATATCGCGGCTGAAGCCAGGCTTCGGTTTCCGCTGCTGCTGCAACAAGTGCAGCCTGCTCATCTGCGGTCAGCGCGTCGAACTTCGCCTTGTTCATCATGTATTGTATGTTGCCATAGAACAGGTTGGCGTTGACCATGTAGGGCATGACCGACCACAGCTTCCACGACGAATAGGTTGCCACACCCATATTGATGCCGTCTACAACACCGCGTTCTGCCGACTGGAAGACCTCTTTGGGCGCAACAAATACCGGCTCACCACCCCAGGTTTGAATCATCATCGATACCAGCGGCCCGATTGAACGCACGAGCTTACCGTTGAGGTTGGCAAGATTTTCGATGGGCTCCTCGAACCACCACTCCTGGTCATAGGAATAGTTCGAATTGAACAAGGGTATCAGGCCCACTTTCCCTGCTTCGCCGCGGATCAGTTCCGCATAGGCTGCATCGAGGGTGATCTGGTTTTCCAAGCTAACTTCAGTTGGATAAAGCGAGGTTACCGCATAGCATGGCAGCCTGTTGTCGGCGTTGATCCAGGAGATATCCGATACGCCGCCCTGCAGAGAATCCACACCTTCTGACCAGCCATGCAATGTGGATGACGGGAATATTTCGATCTTCACGCTCCCGCCGGTCTTTTCGGCGACGAGGCCTGCAAAATGCGCAAAGCCCTCATATCGTATGTCTGCCTCGTTCACATATGTACTTAACCGGATGGTGGTTTCAGCCGCAGCAGATGACACCATCAGTGCAGCAAGTGTGAATGCTGTAGTGGTCATGTATTTCGACATTATCTTCTCCTGGTTGATCGGCAGTCGAGCAGCTTTGTTGCCACCAGCCTTCTTATAGGCTGTGCCGCACAGCATTGCAGGATACTAAGCGGTTAGCTTATGTTTGCGCTAATTCAAATATTTCATCCAACTATGCAGAAATTGCATAGTACAGTTATTCCATGTGCTAATAAAATGCTCTCTACGGGGATGAAATGGACATCAACTGGCTTCAGGATTTTGTTTGCCTCGCGCGTACGCTAAATTTCACAAGAGCGGCTGAGGAAAGAAACATTACGCAACCAGCTTTCAGCCGCCGTATAAAGTCGCTGGAAAACTGGATTGGCGTGCCACTGATCAAAAGATCAAGCTATCCGGTTCAACTTTCCGAGGCTGGTGATCAGTTTTTACCGGTCGCTCGTGCAACCATTGCAGAACTGACAAATATCTGTCTAACACTTCGCGCTCAAGAACGCGGAAATGCGGCATTCCAGCGCTTCGCCGTTCTTCATACGATCTCTGTTAACTATCTTTCTCGCCGGATTGGCGAAATGGAACAGACCATACCGAACTTGCGCGTTCGCGTTTTCTCCGACCACCTACGTAACTGTTGTCAGATGCTTTCAGATGGTGCATGCGATTTTCTGCTATACTACAGCCACAAGGACATACAGCCGATTTTTGACGAGACGCAGTTTTCCCGGAAAAATATTGGTTCTGATATGTTGATCCCGGTGGCGCAAAGCGATTTTGCTACGAAAAATCACTGGAATTTGGATCGCCCTGTTGCAGATCCTATTCCCTATTTGGGATATGATCCTTCAAGTTTTCTGGGCACTGTTGTTGAACAGACCATCGGCCAGCGCGGACCGTTACTCTCCCTTTTTTACATGGACGCCCTGACTGAAGCCATTAAGCGTCGCATGCTTGCTGGCGGCGGAATAGCATGGTTGCCTGAGAGCTCGGTCGCACTCGAGATCGAAGCGGGCGCGGTCGTTCGGGTCGGTGGCAAAAGCTGGGAAGCTGCCCTGACGCTTTCCCTCTTTTGTTCCATTGAACGGCTGGATGAGACAGGTCGGATCATGTGGGAAACGCTGTAACCTGTCAGTGATCAACTTTCATGCACAATCTGCATTATTTCAAACAAAATTCGCATTGGTCTCAAACATGGACTGCCTCTAGTTTGTTCGGGAACATTGAATAGGAACCAGTTTCATGCATCTTGCCCGATATCCCCGCCGCTTTCTCGCGCACCTTCCTACACCACTTGAACCTCTCGAACGGTTGAGTCGTGAGCTGGGCGGCCCCGAGATATGGATCAAACGGGACGACTGTACCGGCCTTTCCACTGGCGGCAACAAGACCCGCAAACTGGAATTCCTCATGGCCGAGGCAGAGATCCATGGGACGGATTTGGTGATGACCCAGGGGGCAACGCAATCAAACCACGCGCGCCAAACGGCAGCTTTTGCTGCAAAACTGGGTATGGACTGTCACATCCTGCTTGAAGATCGAACAGGGTCAAACGACGTCAATTACAACAACAATGGCAACGTCCTGCTGGATCATCTGCACGGTGCGACAACCGAAAAACGCCCCGGCGGCCTCGACATGAACGCGGAAATGGAGAAGGTAGCAGACCGCTTCCGTGCCGACGGCAGAAAGGTCTACACGATACCGGGAGGAGGCTCGAACCCGACCGGCGCCCTTGGCTATGTGAATTGCGCCTTTGAAATGCTTGGCCAGTTCAACGACCGGGGCCTCAGGGTGGATCATATTGTTCATGCCACCGGCAGCGCGGGAACACAGGCCGGATTGATTACCGGCCTCAAGGCGATCAACGCCCAGATCCCACTTCTTGGTATTGGTGTTCGGGCTCCAAAGTCCAAACAGGAAGATAGCGTTTATAACCTTGCTCGTGCTACAGCGGAAAAACTTGGTTGTCCGGGCATCGTTGCCCGCAAAGATGTGGTTGCCAATACAGATTATGTGGGCGAAGGATACGGCATACCCACACAAGCAGGTCTCGAGGCAATAGCCATGTTTGCCCAGCTTGAAGCGATCCTGCTCGATCCTGTGTATTCAGCCAAGGGGGCGGCTGGATTGATCGATCTTTGCCGAAAAGGGTTTTTCTCCAAAGGTGAGAGAGTTGTTTTCCTTCACACCGGGGGATCAGTGGCTCTCTTCGGATATGATGCCGTTTTTGATTTCACCATCGGATAGAACAATGTGACCCGGATCAACGCCTTTGAAACAGAGTTTGGTTCATTGATAAGGGAGGGTTTTTGACTCATCGTGCTCATTCAAAGGAAGCGAAGATGAGACAAGAACGGGCCGCAGGGCAGTGTCAGCGGAACGGATTTTGGCCATTTGCGGAGGCTACGCCGCCCGAATGGTCTTCTCAAGCCCAGCTCCGCTGACACTGCCCCCGTGCGCAAGACCAGAATAGGAAAACCTCCGAAACTTCTTAGTCATGCAACTGTAACAAGCATTGAATACACCTCCACATCATCGGTGTGTAATTTTGCGCACCCGTACACTGGGGATGAATTCCGTGACGAACATCAAACTGATCTCTCGCCGTGATGTGCTGGCTGGCGGCGCTGCCGTGCTCGCAATGCCGCTGATCGCACGCCATTCCATGGCCTCTTCGGGCGAAGTGAATGTCTTTGCATGGGGTGACTATTTCGCCGATGGAAAGATCACCGATGCCTTCACTCAGGCCACCGGGATCAAGGTCAATGTCTCGACCTACGGGTCGAACGAAGAAGCGGCCTCCAAGCTGCGCGCTGCTGGCGGCAAAGGGTTCGACATCCTGTTCCCTTCGGTCGACACCCGCCCGAACTATGACGAAGGCAATCTGCTGGCCGAGATCGACGAAACCAAGCTGAAAGTGGCGCAAATCGAGCCAGCCCTGTGGCGCTCGTCGTTGGAACTGGGTGCTGCCAATCGTGGCAAGCGCTATCTGGTTCCGTTCGACTGGGGCACCGAGGGCATCACCTGGGATTCCAGCGCGGTTGACGTCAAGCCGGGTGAATTGTCCTACGGCCATCTGTGGGCCGAAGGCATGACCGGCAAGGTCGCCATGCGTCAGAAGTCTGTGCTGGTCAGCCTTGCGATCTATTTGGACGCCATCGGCGAACTGCCGTCGAACCGCGCCATGGACCTTTACAAGACCGAAGCCGACACCCGTCGCCTGTTTGACTCCTGCGTTGCTTTCGTCGGCAAGAACAAAGCAAACATCGGCGCCTATTGGAACAACGCGACCGAGGCAACCGCTGCCTTCACCGATGCTGGATGCACGATCGGCCAGACCTGGGACACCACCGGCATCAAGCTGCACACGAATGTTGACGCAAAGTGGCGCTACGGAGCCCCGAAAGAGGGTGCATTGGCCTGGATGGACACTGCTGCCATTCCGTCGGGCGCTGAAAACGTTGATCAGGCCTATGCTTTCCTGAACTTCCTGATGTCTCCGGAAATCGGCGGCATGTTTGCCAACGCGACCGGCTACAACTCGGCCGCCGTCGGTACGGCTGCGCATCTGTCGGATGCCAACAAGGAAGCCTTCGCCTTTGCTTACCCGGGCGATGCGATTGAAAAACTTTGGTGGTGGCCGACGTTCACCCCGTGGTTCTCGGCGGTGCGTGAAGAGTATGTCGAAAAGCTAACCAACGCGTAGTCTTGAACATTGCGGCGCGGAAGTTCAGCTTCCGTGCCGTTTTCGTTGGAATTACAATATGCCCTTATCTTCTCGTGGCATGGAAATTGCTTTGCGGGGCGCTGCTGTTCGGTTTGACACTTTTCAAGCCGTACATCCGACCGACCTGACGATCCAGGCTCGAGAGTTCTTTTCCATTCTGGGCCCATCCGGTTGCGGCAAGACCACGATCCTTAGGCTGCTTTCGGGCTTTCTGGAGCCATCGGCAGGTGTTGTCCATATCGGAGGGCTTCCCATGGCGGGCATCGACCCGTCAGACCGGCCCACGGCGCTGATCTTTCAGAACCTGGCATTGTTCCCCTTGATGAAGGTGTGGGAGAACGTGGCGTTCGGTCTTAAGGTGCGCGGTTGGGACAAAACTCGGCGGCGTGATCGGGCCATGGAGCTACTGGATATGGTAGCGCTGGACGGGCAGGGCGAAAAGCTGCCATCGGAACTGTCGGGTGGCCAGAAGCAGCGTGTGGCGATTGCGCGGGCGCTGGCGGTGGAACCCTCTGTGCTGTTGCTGGACGAGCCACTTTCGGCGCTTGACCTGAAATTGCGCCAACACATGCGGGCCGAGTTGAAACAGTTGCAGCGGCAGACCGGCATCACTTTTGTCTACATTACGCATGATCAAGGCGAAGCCCTCACAATGTCCGACCGCGTTGCCGTGATGAATAAGGGCCGCGTCGAACAACTGGGATCGGCCGATGATCTGTATGACCGGCCCACAAATGCCTTCGTGGCCACCTTCGTGGGCGAGACCAACCGGCTGAAGGGCCACATCGAAGATGTGCGGGGCGCTGCTGCGCGCATCGCGACAGCAGAGGGCGCTTTTATCGCGCCGAACCCTATTGGATTGCACGTCGGGGATGAGGCTTTCATGTTCTTGCGGCCGGAGCGTTTGCATTTGCTGGGCTATGATCAAACTGCGCCGAACATGATATCTGGCACATTGGTTCGACGAGATCTTGAAGGTGCGTTCATGACACTGATCATCGACACCGGACGAACGCGATTGACAGTCCAGCGCGTCAATGGCGGGGGCGAGGGTCTGCCGACCGGGCCGTTGATGTTGGGCTTTAGCGAGACTGCCGGAATCATCCTGCCATTGGGGGAAACCGCCAATGACTAGGTTACGCCGCAGCTTCGGTGGACCGCTCTCGGCGCTGATTGTCTTGCTGACGGGCGTCTGGATACTAGGACTCATCGCAGCGCCACAATTAATCATGATCGAACAGTCGCTTTGGCGGATGGAGCGACCGCCAGGAGCGGCGGAACTGTCGGTTAAGATTGACGGGCTATACAATCGGCTGGATGTGCTTGCGCTGGACCGCGCAAGTGCCCCGGATGATGCCAGCAAAGCCGCCAATGACAGCGCGCGCGCCGAAATCGAGGCGGAGATTGCCACGCTGGAGGTGCTGGAAAGCACGCCCGTGAAAACCTGGACACTCGCCAATTACGGCCAGATGGGGGCTGCACATACCTGGATCTTTGCCAAGACCATTCTGGCCTCGCTCGCGGTCACGGCCATCGCTTTCGTCGTCTGCTATCCGCTTGCCTTTGCCTTGGCAAAGCTGGAGCCACCGCGTCGGGCGGCCATGATCATGCTGGCGCTGGTGGTGCCCTACTCGATCAACGAGTTGCTGCGCGTTTTCGCCTGGCAGATGATCCTGAACAACAATGGCCCGCTGAATGCGGCCTTGGAATTGATAGGGATCGGGCCGGTTCCGTTTCTGGAAAGCGGCTCGGGCGTTTTTGTGGCGATGGTCTACGCCTATATTCTGTTCATGGTTTTCCCGCTTTATAACGTGCTGGAAACGCTGGACAGCAACCAGATCGAGGCCGCGCGTGATCTAGGCGCGGGGACGGTGGAAATTCATCGCAGCATTGTGCTGCCGCATGCCCGCCCCGGAATCGCGGTGGGCTGCATCATGACGTTCATGTTGTCGGCAGGTTCCTATGCCGTACCCTACATCATGACGCGCGGCATTGCAGAGCCGTGGTTCACCCAGCTGGTTTACAACCGTTTCTTTCAGGCAACCAACTGGAACGTCGGCGCGGCCTATGCCTTCAGCCTGCTTCTGGTCTGCACCGGATTTGTCTTTGGAATGATGAAGCTTTTGAATGTTAGATTGAAGGACATCGCAAAGTGAAGGGGCAAGGCAGCGGGTTTATCCTGCGAGTTTATATGGCGGTGTTCTTCGCCTACATGTTCTTGCCCCTCTTCATCATGGTCGCAGCAGGGTTCAATGCCTATTCGCCGCCGTCGATCACAGTCTGGCAAGGCTTTACCTTGCATTGGTTTGCTGAACTTGCCGCAGACGAGCGGATGTGGACTGGTTTGCGCAATTCGCTGATCATTGCGGCTGCGGTCATTGCGCTTTCGCTGCCCATGGGGCTTGCGGGGGCGTTGTTGCTGGGGCGACTTGGCGAACGGGCGGCAGGGTTGCTTTATGCCGTCATGGTCTCGCCCCTGCTGACGCCTGGGATCATCCTTGGCATTTCGACCGTGATCTTCTGGCGCAGTTTCGATGTAGCGGGTGGGTTGTTCACGACGATTCTCGCGCAATCGACCTTCGTTGCGTCCTACGCCATGCTCATGTTTACCGCCCGGCTGCAGCGTCAGGATCCGACAATCGAAGAGGCCGCCCGTGATCTTGGCGCCACGCCCCTACAATCGTTCTGGAACATAACTTTGCCGTTCCTGCGCCCTACGATCCTAACGGCTGCGGTAATTGCCTTTCTGCAAAGTTTTGAGAACTACAACACCACGACGTTCGCAATCGGGGGGCAGCATACCCTGGTGACCGAAATCGGATCACGCATGCGGTTTGGCCTGTCGCCGATTGTAAACGTGATCGGTATAATGTTCATTCTGGTTACAATCACATTTGCCCTCGTTTGGGGTATTGTCAAAGAGCGCGAACGCATCGCAAAACAGAAAACAACATCATGACCGACATCTTCGCTGCTTCAGGGCGCTTCTGGCGCGGCAACTTGCACACACATTCAAATTTGTCCGACGGGGCTTTGGACCCTGCCATCGTTTGCAGCCGTTATGCCGCCGAAGGTTATGATTTTATAGCCCTAACCGATCACTTTGTCGGGCGTTATGGCTATCCGATAGCTGATACTGTGCCTTACCGGACGGACCGTTTCACAACCATTTTGGGCGCGGAACTGCATTCAGGCACACTTGAAAACGGTGAACTGTGGCACATTCTCGCTGTTGGCCTGCCTGCGGATTTCGCTCCATCGCTTTCGCCTGATTTCAAGCCGGTGCCAGGTCAGGAATCCGGCGCGGAAATCGCTGTACGGGCCGTGGCGGCTGGTGCCTTTGTCGCCGTCGCACATCCGCAATGGTCGGGCCTGACACTTGCGGACGCCCGTGCGATCACTTCGGCGCACGCGGTAGAGATCTACAACCATGGCTGCCACACCGGATGTGATCGAGGCGAGGGTTTTTCGATTGCCGACCTGCTCTTGACCGAGGGGCGCCGACTGAGCCTGATTGCGACGGATGACGCACATTTTACAGAGCCTGACCATTTTGGTGGTTGGGTGATGGTAAAGGCGGAAGCGAACAATCCTGATACGTTGCTTGCTGCATTGAAGGCCGGGCATTTCTACGCCACTCAAGGCCCTGAATTGCGAGGGCTTCGCTTGGATGGTGGCGTGATTGAGGTCGAATGCTCTGCTGCTGTTTCAATAATCGTGCAGGGGCGGGGGTCGGCTGCAGTGGCGCTGCATGGGCACTCGATGACGCAAGGCAAAATAGCGCTGGATTCCCGCTGCGCCGCCTCGCCTTGGCTTCGTATCACCGTTATTGACGCCGCCGGACGCAGAGCCTGGTCAAATCCGATCTGGCAGTAGACATCGGTGGTTCTTGTGGAAAAATCAGGCGCGCTCGGATGCTCCAGATACGGGGATCCCAAGCTGGGATAATGCCATTCTGTTTGCAATATCATTTTAATGTCCCATCATGGGACATCCGGTAAGGCCCTTTACGACAGAGGCACAGGCCAGGGCGGCAGCTTTTGCAGATAGGCCTGCGTCGTCCGGATGCGCTTGGCGTCGTCGCGCTGCATCGCCAACTGGTGCAGCTTGGGATCACCCTTGGTCGCGGCACAGTCCTGAAAGCGCAACCCGTCATATGCCTCCAGCGACAGCGTCTCGCCCGCCACCTCATAGGTTACCTCATCGGGACCATCCGTCTGCCATAGGCGCGCAATCGCCAACAGCGGGCGCAGATCGGTCACCGCCGCCGCCATCAGCGACACCGCCCGCAACCGGGGCAGCCCCATCAGCGGCGACAGGTCGGTCACATTGCCAAAGCTCATCAACAACTCTTCCAGACGGTGCAGCCCCGCCAGCGAAGCCAGATCGACCACCTGCGTCGATCCGATGTTCAGACTGCGCAGCGCAGCCAGCCCGCCCAGCGCCGCAAGCTCCGTGATATCCGTATGCTCCAGCGACAGCAGTTCCAGCGCGGCAAGGTCCCGCAGCGGGCCGATATCCGCCACGCGCGTATCCTCAAGCACCAGCCATTTCAACTGCACCAGCCCACGCAGCGGGCGCAGATCGGTGATCCCGGTCTTGCTAAGGGTCAGCGCTTCCAACCCCGTGAGCGCCCCAAGGGGCGACAGATCGGTGACAGGTGCCGCATAAAGGTCCAACTCCCGCAACCCGGTCAGCGCCTGCAGCGGCGACAGGTCGGACACTTCGGTCATGCTTAGGCCCAGCTTGCGCAATCCGGCAAGGCCTGACAGCGAGGACAGGTCGCTGATCCCGGACTGATCCAGATAAAGCGCCTTCAACCCCGGCAGCGCCGTCAGCGGTGACAGGTCCAGATCACCCGCCACGCCGAGCGACAGCGCCTCAAGCTCTGTCAGCGTCTCGATCCCTTGGGGAAGCGCGTCGATGTCATCCAGCGCCAGCGCTTCCGCCTGCGTGGCACGCGCCTCTTTCACGCGCGCCGCCGCCTCCTTGGCCGCAAGACGCCGCTCCTTGGTCACATCATCCATGCAAGCACCCTCACACGACGTATTCTTTTTCTGCTGATACCACTCATCTGAATATCGCAGCGTTCAAAGGCAAGTAAAGGGCGAGCGGCAGCTGACGGCTCTGAGCATGCGTAATGGGTTCTGTGGCAAAGATTCCATTCCACTGCGAAGAAACCAAGACGGTGTTGTCACATTAAATCGACCGGCTTGTGAGTGTGCGTAATGGTCGATGCTCAGGCGACATTTGCCGCATAGTTCCAGGCCCCGAGTGCTTTAAGCCGATGGTCGCGGATGGTGAGGGCGGCGCGGCGGCGGGCTGGGACGGAGAACCGATTGCGGGTTGCGGACGGCCATGGAAACGAAGCGTTGTAATGCCCCCGGCGATCGAGGCGGCCGGCAACGGCGTCGCGACTATGCGCGTGCGGCTCGATGGCGTATCCACAGCGGCGGCGTGATTTGTGAGCTTCGGGTTCTTGCTTCGTTCCAGCAACTCAATATACTGGCCGAATGACAAGGAAACCCGATTATTTTCGGGGATGATTACCCGGGCAGCCAAATCTCGTTTTCAAGCAATTCTACTTTTTTCAGCGCGCGTACGGGCGATTTAAGTTTTGTTCCTTTGGCGCTGATGCAGGAATGACAGGACGAGCGCGATCGTCATCGCCAGATATGCTCCTACGGCGTGGGGGGCCAGGGATGGCAGGCCATAAACCAGCATTGTGCCGTTGCCACCAGGAATAATTGCCGCAGATGCCCCCATGATCGTTCCCCCGGCCAGGCACCTTAACGCCGACATAGGGTGAGGGAATTGCAATTTGAAGGTACCGTATCGGACCGCAGCCACAACCCCTCCGACGATGACGGCGACCGCGCAGATAAATGCCAGCCAGCCGTCTTCTGGGAGCGACGGATCAATCAGACGTGCGGCGCGCCGGGACAGGACACTCATATCAGTCCACTCGCCGGCGAGGGCGTAAAGAAGGCCACCGCTGATCCCAATAATGAGCATTGCCTGGTATGGCCCCATCGTTGTGGAGCCGCGGTTCGACCAACCCCTGACCCACCGAGGAATGCGACGATAAAGGGCGGCGGCGAGCGAGACAGCGAGAGCGATCACGAAAACAACCGCGGCGATAGAAGGCATATCCAGAAACGAGGCGGAAGGCTCGTGCAGGCCGACCCAGCTGCCATCGACCGCAGCAGCACCATGGACACCCAGGATTATGCCGAGAATACTAAGGGCAAAAGTCAAATTGCCACCGGTCAGATACGACAATGTTCCAAGAACACAGGCATTGTTGATTCGTACGCCGAGACCGAACACACCGCCGGCCAAGACCACGGTCAGGGTGATTGGATATCCGGATGAAAGGGCCACATCATCCGGCAGAAGCCAATGGAGCGGAACAATGACCGCGCCTGCCCCCGCGGCGGCTATACCGAGGGCACGGAAACGGTCACTGCGTCGATCAACGATCAGGGCATGCGTCGCCATGACAGCACAAATGCTGCCGCGATGGATTGCGTAGCCGACCATAAACGACAGAATGAGGAGGAGGACGATCAGGATCATGTTCGCACCACGAGAGCACGTTCAACCGCCCGGTCCACAGTCGATGCAGCGCAGCGGCGGGTTGGGGCCGAACTCCAGCGCGGCTGCGAGATTACGCAGTGCGGTGCGCAGGCCTTCCTCCAGCACGGGATGGTAGAACGGGCGTTGCAGGGCTTCGGTCACCGTCAGGCGGCTCTCGATGGTCCAGGCCAGTAAGTGACCGATATGTTCAGCGGCGGGGCTGATCATTTCCGCGCCGAGCAGCACCCCGCTCTCGCGTTCACCATAAACACGCAACAACCCCTTGTCCTTGCCGATGACACGGGCGCGGCCCTGATCCTCGAAAGACACTTCGCCATAGGCAAAATCAATCCCGGCCTTTTTAAGCTCGCGATAGCTGCGCCCGGCGATCGCAATCTGCGGATCGGAGAACACGATCCCAAGCTCTGTCCGTCTGGTGCGGCGATAAACATTCGGATAGTGCGAGGCGTTCTCTCCCGCGATGCGGCCTTCATCGGCCGCCTCGTGCAGCAGCGGCAATTCGATGGCGGCATCGCCAGTCACGAAGATGGAGGATAATCCGTCCCCCTTCATATCCGCGCGCATGGACATGCGGTCATGACGGGGCGAACCTCGATCGTCGAGTACGAGTGAGGTGTTTTCGATTCCGATCCTGTCAATATTCGGACGCCGTCCGGTCGCCGCCAGCAAAAAGTCAAAGCGTTCCTCGCCTGTGTCGGAGCGGTCGCTCTTATCAGTCCAGCGCACGACGACCTCGTCACCATCGCGGGAAATCTGTGTTTCGGCATGGAAATGCGCCTTGATTTCAGAGCTGAAGATCGCACGCGCATAGGCAACAAGATCTGGATCACTGAGCAGCCCTACGGAATTGCTCCGCCCAAAAAGATGCACCCGCACCCCGAGCCGCGAAAGCGCCTGGCCGAGTTCCAGCCCGATGACACCGGCGCCAAAGACGGCGACCGAGCGGGGCAGATCCTGCCAGTCAAAGACATCATCATTGATGATAAGCCGGTCTCCTGCTTCTTCGAAAGCCGGCGGTATAATGGGACGGGATCCGGTCGCGATGATAATCGTGCGAGCGGTCAGCCTGGAGCCATCATCGAGTTCCAGCGTGTTGTCGTCGATGAAGCGGGCGTTCTGCCGGATCAGATGCTTTTGATCGAAGCTATCAACCGCTTCATTGACGAAACCGACAAAGCGGTCACGTTCACGGCGCACACGGTCCATTACTGCGATCCCGTCGATTTCGACCGTGCCGACGGATACGCCGAACTTTTCTGTGTGCCTTGCTTCATGCGCTGCATCGGCGGCTGCGATCAACAGCTTGGAAGGCATGCAGCCCACGCGTGCACAGGTGGTCCCAAGCGGCCCGCCGTCAATCAAGGCGACCCGGTTTGTCTGCTTTGTGACCTCTCGGTAGGCTGCCATCCCGGCAGTGCCTGCGCCAAGGATCGCGACATCTACGTCATGTTTTCGCATTTCCTGTCCCTCGTCGTTGGTTCAGACTATCTCGCCTATCCGCAGCAGCGGATCAAGGTTGCCGGCCTTGTCGAGCACGACAAGATCGCTGTTTCCACCGACATGATAATCGCCAATGAAAATCTGCGGTACTGTCTTGCGACCCCCGCTGCGAGTGATCATCTCGGCGAGCAGAGCTGGATCGTCGGAAACCTCATGATTTATGAAATTCACTCCCTTTGAATGAAGAAGGGCCTTTGCGGCCCGGCAATAGGGACAGTATTCCTTGGTGTAGAGCGTGACTTGTGGTTGCATCGCGGCAATCCTTTCATTGGCCTTTCATTGGCCTTTCACTGGCCTTTCACTGGCCTTTCAACTGGCATTTGAATTGGGGTGAACGCCCGCTCATCTTCCGTTTCCGTCGCGGGTCTTGGTAGGCTCAGCCGTTACAGGGGAGCCGGTTCAGCGCATTCCTTTAGGAATAACAGCAACGCCCGGCATTACAATGTCTTTCAGCAATAATTGTCCGGGCACGACCGATGAAACAGAAAAACCGCCGAAGCTGGCACCGGTCACGGGCGATTCTTGGGCTGTTGTAATGGTCATGCCAGTTTCTTTCTTGACCGCTCGGTCTTGAAGTTGGTATCACGTTTTGCACCAGAGCGAGCGAGGTAGAGATAGAAATTAAAGACCGAATGGTAAAGAAATAAATTTTCACACCTTCGTGAGGAGTTCTTGACATGCCGAAACGTGGACGCCCGAGAAAACGCGACACCGACGAGGTGCTGTCGCAAATCATGCAACTGTTCTGGGAGCATGGATACGAGGCCACAGGTCTGAGCGTTATCATTGCCGTGACCGGCATGGGCAAGGCGAGCCTTTATTCTACCTTTGGCAACAAACATGAGATGTATCTCAAGGCACTTGCCCACTATGAAAAGCTGGTGGTGGATTCCGCCGTCGCAACACTTCGCGCACCGCTCCTTGCGCCGTTGCAGCGGATCGAGGCTTTCCTGTCCACTCCGATTACCGCTGAATGCGACAATGCGGACAAGCGGGGATGTTTCCTGTGCAACGCGGCAGCAGATCGCGCCTCTCTCGACAAGGAGACCGACGCTCTCGTAAGGCGCGCCTACGAAAAAATGTACACCGCGATTGCCGATGCGTTGCGAGAGATCGATCTGGACAGAGACCCGGTGATTGTCGCACAACAGGCACAGCTTGTACTCACCCTCTATTCCGGCATGCGCGTGATGGCGCGGACAGGGATGAAGAAGGACGAACTTGTATCGGCCAAAACAGCTGCGATGGAAAACCTGGGACATACGATGACGCAGGTTCATCATGAAGGGTCAAATCGCCGCGCGTGAGGCTGCGCGTGAAAGTGAAAACCGCGCATAATCGGCCATGAAAGCAAGCCACCGATTGAACGAAGTCAGTTGTGAAAGCCAACAATGACGCTCGCAGGATTAACCACAGCAGACAGGTTGCAACGAACTGTCCGCACCGGCGATATTCCGGCTGAGGCCATATTTTCATTTTCGCCGTCAGGCCTTACCTTGAGGCCGCAAAACAACAGGGAAAAGTGTCGATGGATCTTGGCTTATCGGAGCGTGTGCGACCGCTGCTTGAACAGGTGCGGCGCATGGTGGTCGAGGAAATCGAGCCGCTTGATGGCGAATATCATGCAGAGGTCGGCCGACACCCCTCCGGTGACCGCTTCCGGCATACGCAGCGTCAGCTTGAAATTCTTGATGGCCTGAAGGCAAAGGCGAAGGAGCGCGGACTGTGGAATTTCTGGCTGACCCACTCTGAGCGCGGTCTGGGCCTTACCACGGTCGATTATGCCTATCTCGCCGAGGAGATCGGCAAGGTTCCGATTGCGGCTGAAATCTTCAACTGCAATGCGCCCGATACCGGCAATATGGAAGTACTGGAGCGCTACGGTTCAGGGGCGCATAAAGCGCGCTGGCTGAAGCCGCTTCTGGCAGGTGAGATCCGCTCCGCCTATCTCATGACGGAGCCGGGTGTTGCCTCGTCGGATGCGACGAATATGGCGCTTGCGGCAACCCGCGATGGTGGTGACTGGGTGCTCAATGGCGAGAAATGGTGGGCCTCCGGCGCGGGCGATCCGCGTTGCAGGCTCTATATCGTGATGGCGTTGAGCAGCCCTGATGCGGCGAAGCACCAGCGGCATTCGATGTTTCTCGTTGCTGCGGATGCCCCGGGGATCAAGGTGCTGCGCCCGATGCAGGTGTTTCATCATGACGATGCCCCGCACGGGCACATGCATATCCGCTTCACCGATGTGCGCGTGCCAGGCGCGGATCTTGTTCTGGGCGAGGGCAGGGGCTTTGAGGTCGCGCAGGGTCGCCTCGGGCCTGGTCGCATTCACCATTGCATGCGCGCCATCGGCCAGGCCGAGCGGGCGCTCGAACTTCTGTGCCGCCGCGCCCTCACACGCACCGCTTTCGGGAAGAAGCTCGCCGATCTTGGTGCGAATTACGACATCATCGCCAATGCCCGCATGGAAATCGAGCAGGCGCGGTTGCTCTGCCTCAAGGCAGCCTGGATGATGGATACCGCCGGTGTGCGCGCGGCCCAGCCCTGGATCAGCCAGATCAAGGTCGTGGCGCCGCTGATGGCGCTCAAGGTGATCGACGAGGCGATGCAGATGCATGGGGCGATGGGAATCAGTCAGGATACGCCGCTTGCCGCGATGTGGACCCATGTCCGCACCCTGCGCCTTGCCGATGGTCCGGATGCCGTCCACCGCCGACAGGTCGCAAAGGCGGAACTCAAGCGCTATTCGAACGAGGGAACATGAAGGTGCACAATGTCGCCGACCTCGATCTTGAAGCCGTGGCGCACTACCTGGAAACCGCTGTTGCAGGCTTCAGGGGCCCGATTAGTGCGGAGAAATTTGCATCCGGCCAGTCGAACCCGACATTTCTGATCCGCTCGGTTCGCGGTTGCCATGTGCTGCGGCGCAAACCGCCGGGGGTTCTCCTCAAATCCGCCCACGCTGTTGAACGCGAATTCCAGGTGCAGAAGGCGCTTGCGGAAAGCGCGGTGCCGGTCGCGCGGATGATCCATTTATGTGAAGACACAAGCATCATCGGCTCGGCATTTTATCTGATGGATCATGTCGAGGGTAGAAATTTCGCCGACGCAACCCTGCCCGATCTGAAGCCGCCGGATCGCGCCGCAATTTTCAGCGAAATGAACCGTGTGCTCGCTGCACTCCACGATGTCGACATCGCCCGCGCCGGGCTTTCCGGCTATGGCCCGCCCGGCAATTATTTCGAGCGCCAGATCAGCCGCTGGATCCGGCAATATCGCGACACCAAGACGGAGCCGCAACCGGATATGGACGCGCTGATTGAAGCGCTGCCGGCGCGCCTGCCCTCCGATGACGGGCAACGCACCCTCGTTCATGGCGATTACCGGCTCGACAATATGATTTTTGCGCAGGACAGTGCGGACTGCCTTGCGGTCCTCGATTGGGAATTGTCGACCATCGGCCACCCCTATGCCGATCTCGCTTCCCTGATCATGCAATGGCAGATGCCCGTGGGCGATGTCGGGCGCGGTCTTGCGGATGTCGATCGCGCGGCTCTCGGCATTCCCTCCGATTCAGATTTCATCAGCTGCTATTGTGAAAGACGCAAACTGGCGGAAATTCCGGATTTCGGTTTTTTTCTCGCCTTCTGTTTCTTCCGCATGGCGGCGATCCTGCAAGGGGTGAAAAAGCGCGCGCTCGATGGCAATGCCTCAAATCCCGAGCATGGCCTGAAAATGGGCGAACATATTCCGGAATTTGCAGCAAAGGGCCGCGCAGCGCTGGGCGTCTAGATATGCAGCAGCTTGGCTGGAACCTGTGTCCGGCGACAGACCGTGCGCAGGGCGAAATTGGAATGCACGCGCTCGACGCCCGGCAGCGTGGTCAGAATGTCATGGTGGATGCGCTCGTAATCCTCGACACCGCCGCATAAAATCCGCAACAGATAATCCGTCTCTCCCGCCATCAGAACGCAATCCATGATTTCCGGGTGTTCCAGAACCTTTGCCTCAAAAGCGCTGAGCGTTGCCTGTTGCTGGTCGCGCAGCCGCACCTGAACATAGGTGCTGGTGTGAAAGCCGATCCTGTCCTCTTTGACGATCGCGGCATAGCGCATGATCGTGCCGTCCTGCTCCAGCGCCTTGACGCGCTTGTGGCAGGCTGAAAGCGACAGGCCGACGGCGTTGCCCACCTCCTGATAGGACGCGCGCCCATTCTCCTGCAGGTACGATAATATTTTTATGTCAAATTGATCCATGAGACAAAAATTCCGATGAATTTCAAAAAAATCGGAAAACCTCCTGTTCAAGGCCAGTTTCAAACTGAATCTTTCAAAGAATTATCATGCAACCTGCCCTATTCTTCTGATTCAGACAAGGGGAGGAAAGTTTCATGAAAATCGGTGTACCGAAGGAAATCAAGACCAAGGAGTTTCGCGTCGGCCTGACGCCTGCAAGTGTTGCAGAACTCACCGCGCGGGGCCAGGAGGTCATGGTCGAGACCGGGGCGGGGCATGGCATTGGCCTCGACGATGACGCCTACAGCGCAGCAGGTGCAAAGATCGCCCTGAGCGCTGCCGATATCTTTGCGGCGGCTGAAATGATCGTGAAGGTGAAAGAGCCGCAACTCAAGGAATGTGCGATGCTAACGCCGCATCACACGCTTTTCACCTATCTTCATCTTGCTGCCGACAAGCCGCAGGCCGAAGCGCTTTGCAAATCCGGCTGCCTCGCCATTGCCTATGAAACCGTGACAAGCGCCGCCGGAACACTGCCGCTCCTGCAACCGATGAGCGAAGTCGCGGGCCGCATGTCGGTCCAGATCGGCGCGAACTGCCTGATGAAACCGGCAGGCGGCGAGGGTCTTCTCCTATCCGGTGTTCCGGGCGTTGCCCCGGCCAAGGTGGTGATCCTCGGCGGTGGCGTCGCTGGCGAAAACGCGCTTCAGATGGCCATGGGCATGCGCGCGGATGTGACGATTTTCGAACGCAACCTGAAGCGTATTGCCGAACTCGACCGGTCCTATGGCGACCGCGTACGGGTTGCCTATTCGACCGGTGACGCGGTGCGCGAAGCGGTTCTCGATGCCGATCTCGTCATCGGTGCCGTCCTTATTCCGGGTGCTGCCGCGCCGAAGCTCGTTACCCGTGACATGCTGGCGCGGATGAAAAAGGGCGCGGTTCTGGTTGACATCGCGATTGATCAGGGTGGCTGCTTCGAAACATCGAAAGCAACGACCCATGATGAGCCGACCTATGTCGTCGATGGTGTGGTGCATTATTGCGTCGCGAACATGCCGGGTGGCTTTCCGATGACGTCGACCTTCGCGCTCAATAACGCGACGTTGCCTTTCGTGCTGAAACTCGCCGGGGGCGTGGAAGCAGCCCTCGCAGCCGATCCGCATCTCGCAAACGGCGTCAATGTCTGGAAAGGTGCCGTGACCCATGAAGCCGTGGCCCGTGATCTCGGCATGCCTTACCGCGCCTTTGAGAAAGCTGTCTGAGAAAGACGCCGGCTGCGTGCGCAGGGCACGCAGCCGGTATTGTCGTTTCACAATTATGGTTCGTTGATCGGCGGTGAGAGCGCCGATCTCACTCAGTCAGATCGAGTGGCGCTCGATTGTGCCGAAACGCCGCTGATCGATTTCACATCCTGGAACGACCGGATACCCCAGAGACCGGCTTCGCGGCCGATGCCGGAGGCTTTGACCCCGCCGAAGGCCATGCCCGGTGCGCGGCTCGAGCCGTTGACCTGAACCATCCCGACGCGCAAGAGCCGGGCGACCCGATCGGCGCGCTGCGGATCGCCGGTTTGGATATAGCCCGCAAGGCCATAGGGCGTGTTGTTCGCAAGCGCGATAGCCTCAGCTTCGGTCTCGAATGGGGTAATCGTCAGCACGGGGCCGAAAATTTCCTCCCGGAAGATCGTCATCTCCGGCGTGACATCGGCAAAAACCGTGGGGCACGCGAAAAATCCATCGGGCAAGCCTTGCGGATGCCCAGTGCCGCCAGCGATCAGCGTCGCGCCTTCGCGGATACCTGAACTGATATAGTTTTGAACCCGCTGATATTGCCTGTCCGAGACGAGCGGCCCGAGATGCGCGCCGGGCAGATTTGGGAGCCCGACCGGTGTTGCCTCCGCAGCCGCACGGGAAGCTTCGATCACAGCGTCATAAATCGAGCGCTCCACAAGCATCCGTGAGGCGGCATTGCAGGACTGGCCTGCATTGCGGAAGCAATGCGCCACACCTTGGCGGACGGCGGTTTCAACATCGCAGTCCGCAAACAGAAGGTTCGCCGATTTACCACCCAGTTCAAGGATCGTCCGCTTGAAGTCGCGCGCGGCCTGAACGGCGATGGCGCATCCGACTTCCGTCGAGCCTGTAAAGGAAATGATGTCGACACCTGGATGGGCAACCAGCGCCTCGCCGGTTTCCCCGTCGCCAATGAGAAGGCGGAAAACCCCGTCAGGAAGACCGGTCTCTCTCATACAGCAATCGAAGAGCGCGGCCGTTTCAGCGGCGAGTTCGGATGGTTTGAGCACGATGGTGCATCCAGCGATCAGCGCGCCTGCGACCTTCAGCACGACCTGATTAAGCGGCCAGTTCCACGGCGTGATCAGGGCTGCAACCCCGACGGGCTCATAGCGGCTTCGGTGCTCTGGCAGATCGGCTGCGACGGCAAGATCCGCAGCCATCGCCGTCGCAGCTCTAAGGGTGGCGCCAATATGCGAAAGCGCTGCGTCCACCTGATGCGCGCGGGCAAAATCGATGGGCGATCCGATCTCGTGTGAAATCGTTCTGGCAAAATCCTCATGCCGGGCGCGAACTGCATCGCGCAGCAATTCCAGCGCCCGGATGCGGGTGGCAATCGGGCTGTCGCGCCAGCCCTGATCAAAGGCCGCGCGTGCCGCCTCGACGGCGCGGGTAACATCGCTGGGCTGAGCAAGCGCAAGCGGCGGGCGCGGCAAACCCGTTGCCGGATCGTCACGCGCGAAAAGGCGAGCCGCAACCGCAGCCGCGCCAGATGTCTCGATCTCGGTGAAGTTGTGTTTCATGGCCTTATGATGAGATCGCGGACCGGGCGCGGCAAGGTCCACTTTCTCAGCTGTCAGAGGCTCACCATCGGAACATTGCCTTCTTTGAGGGCAAGTTCGACAGCAGCGGAAGCAACCGCAAGATCTTGCAGCCCGACGCCGGTGCCATCGAAAAGCGTGATCTCCTCAGCGCTTGAGCGGCCCTTGTGCGTCTTGTTGATGACGGCACCGATCGGTGTGATATCCGATTCCTTGATCAGGCCTTTCTGGATGGCATGCTGGCATTCGCCGATCGTGATCGATTGAGCGATTTCGTCGGCAAAGACCGTTGCCGCGGCAACGAGTGCGGGATCGACTTCCTGCTTGCCCTTTGTATCGGTTCCCATGCAGGCAATGTGGGTTCCGGGCTTGACCCATTCCTTCATGAGAAGCGGCTCATGGGCGGAGGTGATCGTGATGATCACATCCGACATGCGGCCCAGCGTCTCGCGGTCCACCGCTTCAAACGGCAGACCCGCCTCGCTCGCAACGGTTTCCAGCGTTTTCAGCATGGATGGCTCGATGTTCCAGCCGACGATTTTCTCGAATTTCATCTGTTCAAGTGCGGCGCGAAGCTGAAACGCCGACTGGTGACCCGCGCCGACCATGCCGATGACTTTCGAATCCTTGCGCGCGAGATGGGCAATCGAAACGGAGCTTGCCGCCGCGGTGCGCACCGCCGTCAGATAGTTGCCGCCAACGAGCGCCTTGAGCTGGCCCGTATCCGGGTTAAAGAGCATCACGGTTGACTGGTGGTTGGTGAGGCCCTTAGACATGTTGCCCGGCCAGTAGCCGCCGGATTTCACGCCGAGGGCAAGCCCTGCGCGGTCAAAGCCGGATTTGAAGCCGTAAAGCGCATCCGCATAACCGATTGCTTCGCGCACGACCGGAAAGTTATAGGCATCGCCCCGCGCCATGGCGGCGAACACCGCCTCCACCGCGTCAAAGGCAGCCGCACGACTGATCACTTTTTTACAGGTTTCTTCTGATACAATCGCAATCGAGCCGCTGGCTGTCACTTGACGTTCCTTTTTACTCTACTTCGGTCTTCCGGGGTTTCTAGTGGTTCGCCCGAAACAAAACAGTCCGACTTCAATCGGGTTGTTTTGTTGAGGAAAAGCGAACCCTTTCAAAGAGTTGAGCTGGTGGATCGGCCCGACTTTTAGGGTTCGAAAAGTCGGAGTCAATCCACTAGTATGCTTTACCACGCGCAGTGATCGGCCAGATTTTCTCGACCTTGCCATTGCGCACACCAACATACCAGTCATGAACGTTGCATGTCGGGTCGCAGTGACCGGGAACGAGACGGAGTTTCTCGTTGATCGCGAGAACGCCCTTCTCATCGGCGATCACGCCGTGTTCGTCAGAGCATTTGACATATTTCACGTCGTCACGCCCGAAGATCACCGGCAGGCCGCTGTCAACCGACTGGGCTTTCAGGCCGGCGTCGCATATGGCCTTGTCGGCTTTGGCGTGGCTCATGACAGAAGTCAGGATGAAAAGCGCGTTTTTCCATTCGTTCTGGTCGATGCGCTTGCCATCCTTGTCAAGTATGCGGCCGTAATCGGCGTCCATGAAGGCGTAGGAACCGCACTGCAACTCGTTATAGACGCCGGACGTGCTTTCAAAATAATAGCTGCCGGTGCCGCCGCCGCCGACGATATCGCACTCGATGCCTTCGGCTTTCAGCATTTCAACCGTCTTGCGCACCATGTCGACCGCAATGTCGAGTTTCGCTTTGCGGTCTTCATAAAGGTCCATGTGCTGCATCGCGCCCTGATAAGCCTGAATGCCGGCAAATTTGACGCCTTCTGCCGCCTCAAGTGCTTTCGCGATATCGACAACCGGCTGGCCGGCCTGCACGCCGCAACGTCCTGCGCCGCAATCGATTTCAACCAGAACCTCGATTTCGGTGCCGTGTTTCACGGCAGCAGCGCTGAGATCGGCGACATTGTTGATATCGTCGATGCAGCAGATGGTGCGTGCGCCGAGTTTCGGAATGCGGGCAAGCCGGTCGATTTTGGCCGGATCGCGCACCTGATTGGAAACGAGCACATCTTTGATGCCCGCGCGCGCGAAGGCCTCGGCCTCCGAGACTTTCTGGCAGCAGACGCCAACAGCTTTTCCGACCTCGATCTGATAATGGGCGACATCGGCCGATTTGTGCATCTTGCCATGGACCCGGTGACGCATGCCATGGGCCGCGCAATAATCGCGCATCTTGGCCACGTTCCACTCGAAGGCGTCGAGATCAACGATCAGGCAGGGTGTCTGGATATCGGCTTCATTCATGCCGACGGCTGCCGGAATGTCATAACCGACTTCCAGTTCGTCAAGTTTTGTGACTGCGTTCATAATCTTCATCTCCTAATTGTTTCAGCTTGCCATCCAGGGCAGTTTGTTGAGGTCCACATTGCCGCCGGTGACAATCACGCCAACCCGTTTTCCGGCAAAGATTTCCTTGTTCTTGATGATTGTTGCAAGGGGCACCGCGCAGGATGGCTCCATGACAATCTTCATACGCTGCCATGTCAAATACATGGCATCGATGATTTCCTGCTCTGTCGCCACCAGAATGTCTTCGACATGATTGGAAACGAAATGCCAGGTCAATTCCTTGAGTGGCACTTTGAGCCCGTCTGCAATCGTGCTCGGCGCATCGTCGGCTATGATATGGCCTGCCTTGAAGGAACGATAGGCATCATCCGCATTTTTTGGCTCTGCGGCGTAGATCTTGATCTGCGGGGCAATGTTGGACAATGTGAGGCAAGTGCCCGACACCATGCCACCGCCGCCGATCGGGGCAATCACCGCATCGAGACCTTCAATGTCTTCGACCAGTTCCTTCGAACAGGTACCCTGACCCGCGATGACGCGCGGATCGTTGTAGGGGTGGACGAATTCCGCGCCGCTTTTGGCAACCACTTCCGCAAAAACCGCCTCACGCGAGGATGTGCTTGGCTCGCATTCGACAATTGTCCCGCCATAGCCGCGAACAGCGGCCTTTTTCGCTTCCGGTGCCGTGCGCGGCATCACGACTGTGCAGGGAATGCCGCGTCGTCCTGCTGCATAGGAAAGCGACAGGGCGTGGTTGCCGGACGAATGGGTTGCGACGCCAATCGACGCTTTTTCCTCGTCAAGCCCAAACACGGCGTTGCAGGCGCCTCTGACCTTGAAGGCGCCCGCTTTCTGAAAGTTCTCACACTTGAAGAAAAGCTCGGCCCCCGTGAGGTCATTCATGAAACTCGAGGTGAGAACCGGTGTTCGATGAATATAGGGACGCACACGCTCATGCGCTTTGATCACATCATCATAGGTCGGGATGACCAGATCACCGGTATTCGTTTTTAGATTCATGAAATGTGCTTTCCTGCTTTGTCGTGTCTTCGTTGAAGCATGAGGTTCGGCCTGCGCCACGAAAGTGGCGGTCAGGCCGCTTCCGCCGCAACAACCGATTCGATCTGTTTTGCGGAGGTGCGGTAATATTCGCACGCCGCGGTGATGCCTGCGCCGCGATTGAAGCGGATCCCGAGATCAGCCATGACCATTTCCGCGGTCGCGATACCGGACAATGCCATAACATCCGTCATGCTGCCAAGATGGCCGATGCGGAAGACCTTGCCGGCAACTTCGCCAAGACCGACGCCGAACGCGACACCATATTTTTTCGCAGCATGGGTGACGATCTTGCCCGCATCAAACTCTTTCGGAACGAGGATCGCGCTCACCGTGTCCGAATAAAGCCGCTCTTCCTTCGCGCAAAGCTGGAGACCCCAGGCTTTGGTCGCGCGGCGAACGCCTTCGGCGATGCGGTAATGACGGGCGAAAACATTGTGCAGTCCTTCCGCCTCGATCATTTCGATCGATTTCTGCAAGGCGCGCAACAGGGTGACCGGCGGCGTATAGGGGAAGCTGCCTTTGTTATTTGCGGTGATCATGTCGCGGAAATCGAGGAAGCAGCGAGCGCATTTTGCGCTGTCCATGGCGGCGAGCGCTTTCGGGCTGATGCCGAGAATGCACAGACCGGCGGGCAGCATGAAGCCTTTCTGCGAACCGGTCACGGCAAGATCAACGCCCCATTCGTCCATTCGGAAATCCATCGATGCGATCGAGCTGACGCCGTCAACCATGAAAAGCGCCGGGTGGCCGGTCTTGTCGAGCACCTTGCGAACGCCGCCGATGTCGCTGCGAACGCCAGTTGCCGTCTCGTTGTGGGTTGCGAGAACAGCCTTGATCTCGTGGTTCTTGTCTGCGGCGAGAACACGCTCGTATTCCCCGAGCGGCAGACCTTCGCCCCATGGCGCTTCAACGATCACGACGTCAAGGCCGTGGCGCTGGCACAGATCGATCCAGCGATGCGAGAACATGCCATGACGGGCGGCAAGAATTTTGTCGCCGGGCGACAGCGTGTTGGTGATTGCTGCTTCCCAGCCGCCGGTGCCGGTTGCCGGGAAAATCACGACTTCGCCGGACGTCATTTTGAGAATGCGCTTCAAGCCGTCGCGGAGCGGTGTGAACATGGTCACGAATGTTTCGCTGCGATGATCCATTGATGGAAAATCAAGCGCGCGGCGCAGTTCTTCAGGAATGTTGGTCGGGCCTGGAATGAAAATTGGATTCTGCAAGGACATGGGTTGTCTCCTCTTTTCACAGGTTTGACCGGCTATCCATTTCCCATTGTTGCGGGCTGGGTTGCGAACGGGTGTGCCGGACCTGTGTTCTATCGCCAAACTATGGAAGGGCACATCGGTTTGCAATTTTTCCGAAAATGTTTTTCATTTTTCGAATTCCCAGTTTAGATTATTGAAAAAAATGAAGAATTTGGTTTTTCAGTTTTTGAATTGATTTTCAACGTTTTGGAAATGGTGATATTCCAAATGGCAAAAAAACAGATTAATGCGAAGAATGAGCCTCAGCCTGCCCGCGCGCGCGGACGTCCAAGGGCCTTTTACGAGTCGGCCGAGGCAAACCATGTGCGCGCCCTTGACCGGGCCCTTCATGTATTGAGCCTCCTCTCTGAGGGCAATGGCATGACCCTCACCGAGCTTGCCGCTATTTCGGGCGAATCGACCTCGACCGTTTATCGCGCGCTCCTGACCATGCAGAAGCACAATATGGTCGAATATATCGAGACCGGCCAGCTCTGGTATGTCGGCGTCGGCGCATTCCGGATCGGCAATGCCTTCCTGCGCCGCACCAGCATTGTCGAGCGCTCGCGACCGGTGATGCAGGCTGTGATGGCTGAGACTGGCGAGACCGCCAATCTCGCGGTTATCGAACAAATGGACGTGGTTTTCGTCAGTCAGGTTGAAAGTCATCAGCCGATCCGGGCGTTTTTCCGCCCCGGCACACGCGGCCCGGCGCATGCCTCAGGGATTGGCAAGGCACTTCTCGCATTCATGCCAGAGGCGCGGATCGAGGCCTTGCTGAAAGCACGCGACCTCGCCTCGTTCACGGCGCGCACCCTGGTTGACCCGGAAGCCTTGCGGTCGGACCTTCGCGCCATCCGTGCGCGCGGCTGGTCGATCGATGACGAGGAACGCACCGAGGGCATGCGCTGCATCGCAGCACCGATCTTCAATGCAGCCGGCGAGGCGATTGCGGGCATTTCCCTATCCGGTCCCTCGGTTCGCGTGACAGCGGCAAGGGATGACGACTACGGCAAGCGGATTGCCCGCGCCGCAGCCGAAGTCACCGAAGCCATCGGCGGCAAGAAACCGGCTCTTTGAAGGCAATGGCAAAAGCGCTGCTTTCCGGCGGCTATTTCGAAAATGCCGGTTTGACAAAGCCGGGTCACTGGAGGAAGAAGGTGCATATTTCCTGTCGCCATTATCTGTTGAGGCTCCCTTGGATAATCCGGTTCTTGTTGAAGTGACCCGTGGCGAGGCCGTTGAGAGCGCGCATCGCGGGGCGATTGCGATTGTCGATGCTGACGGTCATGCGCTCGTCTCGATTGGCGATACTGCGCGGCCGGTCTTTCCGCGTTCGGCCACCAAGCCGTTGCAGGCGCTCTATCTCGCCGAAAGCGGCGCGCTCGATCATTATGGCCTTGGCACCCGCGAACTCGCCCTTGCCTGTGCCTCCCACAACGGTGAACCATTTCAGGTTGATGGCGTGGTGAAGATGCTTAGCTGTGCGGGGCTCACACCGGTCTGTCTTGAATGTGGTAGCCAGTGGCCAAAGCGTGCCGACGACCGCGCCGCCATGGTTCTGGCTGATGAACTGCCGGGCGCGGTCCACAACAATTGTTCGGGAAAACATGCGGGCTTCGTCTGTGCCGCCCGTCACCTGGGCGAAAAGGTTGAAGGCTATGTCCACCCGGACCACCCGGTGCAGCGTGAACTGAAGGCGACGCTCGAGAGCTTGTGCGATTTCAGGATCGACCATCCGGGCCTTGCCGGCACCGACGGCTGCTCGATACCGACCTATGCTGTGCCGCTCCAGAACATGGCGCACGGCTTTGCCCGTTTTGCGGCTGCGACATCGATGGGCAGAGCGCGCGACAATGCCGCCCGCGCAATCTTTGATGCCTGCACAAGCCACCCGGAAATGGTGGCTGGAACGGGCCGCTTCGATACCGAAATGATGCAGGCCTTCGGCAACCGGGTGTTGCTGAAGACCGGCGCGGAAGGGGTCTATGCCGGCATGATCCCAAGCCTCGGGCTCGGCGTTGCGCTGAAATGCGAGGACGGCGGCACCCGCGCATCTGAAACCATGATGGCGGCGGTGCTGGCCGCCCTGTTCGAGGATGGCTCAACCCTGCTCGCAGGTCGCCTCAAGCCCCCGCTGAAAAATCGGAACGGCTGGACCGTTGGCACGGTGCGCCCGGTTGATGGTCTGGTCGGGCGGCTTTCCGCCTGCCGCACGGGGCATTCCGGTCACGCCGTTGCCTGAAAGGGTGTCAGGTGAGGCGATTGCCTGAAAGAGTGAGGTGATCGAAAGGCGACGCCTTGCCGCCAAGAAGTTCGCCGGTTGCAGGCTTCTCATGGTCGAAGCCGGCAATCGCTGATTGTGCGATATCGCTAAAGACATTGTCTGTCACGACGACCGAGCGCGCATCCTTGTCAACGCTGACGGCAATGCCATAAGGCGCTGAGCGGACGAGGTTCTGGCCCACGATCACATTGCGGCAGAAACCGCCCCAGCCGACATGAATGCCGGTATTCGGTACATTCTCGATCACATTGGCGCTGATGACTGTGTCGGCTTCGGCGTAAATGCCGATGCCCGGTCTGAACGCGCCGGGATTGTCATAGGGCAGCTTGCTGGAGAGATTGCGGATGATGTTGCCCGAGACCGAAGCGAGCCTGCCCCCCTCGTTGAAATTCGCAAGCGAGACGCCGATCGTTCCGCCGTCGATGACATTGTTTGCAACGGTCATTCCCTGAAAGGCGAACTCGCCGTAAATCGCCGTCTCGCCGGAGCCGGTGCAGTGGTTTGCACTCACGATCACATTCTGCCCGGCATTGATGCGAACCGAGGAGAGGGCGCAACTGGCAATGCGGTTGTTCGCGACCATGACATTGTGTGCCTGATAGACGTTGATCCCGTTGCCCCATTGGCCGGTGCCGCCATTGACGGATTTGACACGCTCGATGCGGTTGCTGATGACGACCGAGCCATCGTCGCCGGGCGTGAAGCGGTGAATCAGGATCCCGCCATTGCCGCAATCCTCGATGCGGTTGTCGACGACGCTGAGGCCCTGGCTCTGTTTGGAAAAGATCGCCGTATCGGCAATGTTCGAAAAATAACAGCCGCGCACGCTTCCGCCAACCCCGGTCAGATCGACGCCATGAAGACCGCTTGCGATGAAATCAGAGTTCGATAGCCTGAGATCGCGCACTGTGTTGAGGGTCAGGAGCCCTTGCCCCTGTTCAGCGAGGGGAAGGCCGAGACCATCGAAAATGATCCCGTCGATATGGATGAGATCGGCGCGTTCGGCCCGCGCGATGAAGCCGCGCCCGGTAAAGGTGAGGCGTGTCGATCCGGCGACGCCAACAAGCCGCGCCCGAAGCGGCAGGGTGATGCCCCCCACCTTATAGACCC
Source organism: Hyphomicrobiales bacterium (assembly GCA_013911885.1). GTDB lineage: Bacteria > Pseudomonadota > Alphaproteobacteria > Rhizobiales > JACESI01 > JACESI01. The sequence goes on from JACESI010000003.1 coordinate 325,389, forward strand.
CGCCGGGCAGGAACACCGGCACATCCTGCTCAGCCGAAAGATCGAGAAGACGCTGGAAGCCGACGCTCTGATCGTCAGAAAGGCCGGGGACGACGCCTTTCTCCGCAGCATTGATGAGGCGACCTGAGCCGGGGGTATTGATTGAATAATGCGGCGCGGCATGGGGACGGGCTGTGAGGGGAAACGCGCTCGAAGAAGCTGTCGTGAGGAGTGCAGTGGTTCCCGCAGCTCCTGCAAGAAAACGCCGCCGTGTCAGATCATCACGCATCGCTCTCGTCTCACGTCTGCCCCGGTCTGCCGCGCCCTGTGCTTCCGATTCGCTTTCGCGTGAACTTAACAGTCGCAGCCAGAACTGGAACCGGCGAAGGCGATAGAAAAAGGCCGGGCGGTAAGCACGGCCTTCCGATGGCGCGCATTGAGCCGGATATTCACACAGGCCTAGACGAACTGACCAAGACCGGGGATCGAACCAACCACGTCTTCGACAAGGCCATCGCCCGCTTTTTCCTTGGCGTAGCCAACCACTTCCTTTGCGACGCCCTGAATATCGCCCATGCCGAGACCGGCGCCGGTGAGCTGTCCCATCAAGGCCATTGCGCCGCCGCCGCCGCCCATCATTCCGCCGATCGCGCCCATCAGGCCGCCGCCGCCACTGTGGGTCTGGGAGACGAGTTCTGCAGCGCCGGGCAGTGCTCCCATCAGCGATTCAATCTTGTCTTGCGGCCCTTCTTTCTGCAGGAAACCGAGAATGAGGCCAATCGCTGTCTTTGCAAGTTCCGGCTCAACGCCGACATTTGCGACGATACGGCCAATAAGTTCTTCCATTCACTTCACTCCCTTTTCCGAAAGGCCCGAAAGATCGCCCGCCCGCAGGCGCGCATTTGCCTCGGCGGACTTGATCATGTTGAGACTTTTGAGACAAGGGCAAAATGCCGGAAAATCATTCGACGCGACAAGAAAATGGGTCGGGGCAAAGGCGTGGTTTTTTGAAAAAATCGTATCAGGCGTTGCTGAATGCCGGAGCTTCCGCTTATATCCCCACGTGGGCACTTGCGCAAAAGACAGTTGAGACAGGTTGGAGAAGGCAATGATGTATCAGGACGGGAAAATATATATCGGAACCAGCGTCAAGGGTGAATATCTCGACCTCAAGCGCGCGAACCGCCACGGACTGATCACCGGTGCAACCGGCACGGGCAAGACCGTGACGCTCCAGATTCTCGCCGAAGGCTTCTCGCGCGCCGGGGTGCCGGTGTTTTGCGCGGATGTCAAAGGCGATCTCTCGGGCCTGTCTGCGACCGGCGTGCCGAAGGACTTTCTCGAAAAGCGCGCAACTGATATCGGCTTCAAGGACGAGTATGATCTTGCGTCCTTTCCAACCCTTTTCTGGGACCTTTTCGGTGAGCAGGGCCACCCGATCCGCGCCACGGTATCGGAAATGGGTCCGCTTCTCCTGTCGCGGCTGATGGATCTCAACCCGACGCAGGAAGGCGTTCTCAACATCGCCTTCAAGATTGCCGATGATGACGGCCTTCTCCTCCTCGACATGAAGGATCTGCGCGCGCTGCTCGTCAATCTGGGGGAGCGGGCGAGCGAGATTTCGACCCAGTATGGCAATGTTTCCACCGCCTCGATCGGGGCTATCCAGCGCCAGCTTCTGGTTCTTGAGGAGCAGGGCGGTGAACATTTCTTCGGCGAACCCGCCCTCAAGATCATGGACATCATGCGCACCGACCATAAAGGCCAGGGGCAGATCAGCATTCTTGCAGCCGACAAACTGATGGGCGCACCGCGTCTTTATGCGACGTTTCTGCTCTGGCTCCTTTCGGAAATGTTTGAGGAATTGCCAGAGGTCGGCGATCCTGAAAAGCCGCGCCTCGTCTTCTTTTTTGATGAGGCGCATCTGCTCTTTGATGAGGCACCGAAAGCCTTGATCGACAAGGTCGAGCAGGTCGTCAAGCTGATCCGCTCGAAGGGCGTCGGTGTCTATTTCGTTACGCAGAACCCGCTCGATGTTCCAGAAAGCGTGCTCTCGCAGCTCGGCAACCGCATTCAGCATGCGCTGCGCGCCTATACGCCGCGCGAGCAGCAGGCGGTAAAGGTCGCCGCCGGCACGTTCCGCCCCAATCCAGAGTTCGATGCTTTCGACGTAATCATGCAGCTTGGTGTCGGCGAGGCGCTTGTCTCGACCCTTGAGCCGAAGGGCGCGCCGTCGATTGTCCAGCGCACCCTGATCCGCCCGCCATCCTCGCGGATGGGCCCGATCACCGATGAGGAGCGTCGGAACGCGATCCAGAGCAGCCCGATTTTCGGCATCTATGACGAAAGCCAGGACCGCGAATCAGCCTATGAAATCCTCAAGGAGCGCGCGGAACAGAAGCTCCAGCTTGAAGAACAACAGCGCCAGGAGGAAGCACGTCTGCGTGAGGAAAACGGGCGCATAAAGCGCAACCGCACAGGCTATACCGATGATGATGGCTATCGCGACGACCGCCCGTCCGCCCGCGCCCGTTCACGCAGCCATCAACGCACCTCCTCGCGTCAGTCGGTCGCGGAAACAGCGATGAAAACCGTCGCCAGGACGGTCGCATCGTCAATCGGGCGCGCCCTTGTGCGCGGCATTCTGGGTAGCCTCAAAGGCGGCAGATAGGATCAGTCATGGCTTTGGATGCGGTACTGGAGCAAGTCGACGCGGGACTCGATCAGAGTCTTGAACGCTTGTTCGATCTGCTCAGAATCAAGAGCATTTCGACCGATCCGGCCTACCGGGCAGATTGTCTGGCGGCTGCGGAATTTCTGGTCGCGGAACTCTCGGCACTCGGCTTCGACGCCTCGGTCCGCCCGACGCCGGGTCATCCGATGGTGGTGGCCCATGCCCCGGCAGCCGCGGGCCCGCATGTGCTTTTCTACGGACATTATGATGTCCAGCCGGTTGATCCGCTTGATCTGTGGGATGCCGATCCGTTCGACCCAAAAATCATGACCATGCCCGATGGCTCGAGGCGCATTACCGGGCGCGGCTCGGCGGATGACAAAGGCCAGCTCATGACCTTTGTCGAAGCCTGCCGGGCCTACAAGACGGTGAGCGGGAGGCTGCCCTGTTCGGTGACGATCTTCTTCGAAGGCGAGGAAGAATCCGGCTCGCCCAGCCTGCACGACTTCCTTGAGGCAAACCGCGCCGACCTCAAGGCCGATATCGCACTCGTCTGCGACACCAATATGTGGAACCGTACAACCCCGGCGATCACGACGACCCTGCGCGGTCTCCTCGGCGAGGAAATCACGCTGCAGGCGGCCGATATGGATCTTCATTCCGGTTATTTCGGGGGTGCCGCGCGCAACCCGATCGAAGTGCTTGCAAAAATTCTGGCAAGTCTCAAGGACGATGCGGGCCGCATCACGGTGCCGGGCTTCTATGAAGGCGTGAGCGAAATCCCTGCCGATATCAGGAAAATCTGGGATGGCCTCGATTTCGACCCGAAAGCCTTTCTCGGCGGTGTTGGTCTGTCCGAGCCTGCGGGCGAAAAGGATCGCTCGGTGCTTGAACAGACATGGACACGCCCGACCTTTGAAATCAACGGCATCTGGGGCGGCTATACCGGCGCGGGCTTCAAGACGGTCATTCCGGCAAAGGCCCATGCGAAAGTATCTTTCCGCCTCGTCGGGACGCAGGATCCGCTGAAAATCCGCGAATCCTTCCGCGCCCTCGTGCGCTCCATGCTGCCACCCGATTGCAGCGTCGAATTCACCGCTCATGGCGCGAGCGCGGGAACCATGCTGCCCTTTGACAGCCCATGGCTCACGCGGGCGCGGGGTGCGCTTGACGCAGAATGGGGCGTTCCAACCGCCATGAGCGGGATCGGTGGCTCGATTCCCGTTGTTGGCGATTTCAAGACCTATCTCGGCATGGACAGTCTCATGGTTGGCTTTGGTCTCGGCGATGACCGCATCCATTCACCGAACGAAAAATACGAGCTTTCGAGTTTTCACCGGGGCATACGGTCCTGGGTCCGCATTCTTGGTGCACTCGCGCAACAGTGACAGCGCTGCAATCGGGCGCGAACAGGGACTTTGACAATGAATGAATGGTCTGAAACCTGGACCTGGATGGACGGCAAATGGCATGAAGGCAATGTGCCGATGCTGGGGGTGCGATCACATGCGACCTGGCTCGGGTCGAGTGTCTTTGATGGCGCGCGCGTTTTTGAAGGCTGTATGCCGGACATTGATCGCCACGCCGAGCGGGTTAACCGATCGGCGGCTTCCCTCGGCCTGAAACCGTCAATGAAGGCGGGAGAGATCGTTGAGCTGACACAGGAAGCAGCGACGAAGTTTGTGAGCAAAGACGCTCTTTATATTCGCCCGATGTATTGGGCGGAACAAGGCGGTTTCATGGGCGTTGTGCCCAATGGCGACACCACCCGCTTCAGCCTGATTGCCTATGTGACACCCATGCCGGAGCCAACCGGGTTCACGGCTATGACCACGCGCATCCGCCGCCCGGCGCCGGATCAGGCCCCGGTCTATGCCAAGGCTGGATGTCTTTACCCGATGAGCGGGCAAGCCATGCGCGACGCGCAGGCGGAGGGATTTGAAAATGCAATCGTGCTGGACCCGATCGGCAATATTGCAGAATTTGCGACGGCCAATCTCTGGTTGGCAAAGGATGGTGTTGCGTATACCCCGGTCGCGAACGGTACGTTTCTCAACGGCATCACCCGCCAGCGCATCATCACGCTTCTGCGCGAGAGCGGTACGGAAGTCGTTGAAAAAACACTTAATATAAAAGACTTGTACGATTCAGACGAGGTTTTCGCGACGGGCAATTATTCAAAAGTGATGCCGGTCACCAAAGTTGACCACAAACAATTCCAGCCTGGCCCCATCGCAAAGAAAGCCCGTACGCTTTATTGGGAATTTGCCCATGGAAGCGCCAAGTAAGATTGGAACCAATGCGCACCCAAACGTCTTGCCCTTATGTGCGTCCCGGCTTATTTTCGCGGATAACCCTTTTCTGTGCACAATCGCACTTCATGACCTGGAGACTGTATAATGGCTTTCACCCTGCCGGATCTGCCCTATGCCTATGACGCGCTTGGGCCCTACATGTCGCGGGAAACCCTCGAGTTTCACCATGACAAGCACCACAACGCCTATGTCACAGCCGGCAACGACATGATGAGGGGCACAGCCTACGAGACAATGAGTCTTGAAGATGTCGTTGTCAAAAGCCACAAGGACAATCCTGGCCTGTTCAATCAGGCGGGCCAGCACTTCAACCACATTCACTTCTGGAAATGGATGAAGAAGGACGGCGGCGGCGCAATCCCCGGTGCCTTGGAAAAGAAAATAATCGCTGATCTCGGCTCGGTCGAAAAATTCCGTGACGATTTCATCACGGCTGGCAAGACTCAGTTCGGTTCCGGCTGGTGCTGGCTTGCGATGAAAGATGGCAAGCTCCAAGTCATGAAAACGCCAAACGGCGAGAACCCGCTGATTCATGGCGCAACGCCGCTGCTCGGCTGCGATGTCTGGGAACATTCCTACTACATCGACTACCGCAATCTGCGTCCGAAATATCTCGAAGCCTTTGTCGATAATCTCGTCAACTGGGATTATGTGAACGAGCTTTTCGAAGCCGCATCGTGAATTGAGAAAGCTGGCCCGCTCTTTGCGCGCCCCGGTCAGCCAAGATTGCCCTGCCGGCCACATGAACGGAAAAACCCGCCGCAAGGCGGGTTTTTCTTGAGCGCTGCTTAGCCTTCACGGATCGGATGGTCAGCCTTTCCCATGAGCAAAAGCGCGAAAGCATATTCCTGCGCTGTCTCCTTGAGGCTGTCGAAACGACCCGACGCACCGGCATGGCCTGAATCCATGTTGATCTTGAGAAGCAGTGGATTGGGGTCGGTCTTGCGCGCGCGCAGGGTTGCGACCCATTTTGCCGGTTCCCAATAGGTCACGCGCGGATCGGTGAGGCCGCCAAGCGCGAAAATCGGCGGATAGTTCTGTGCGGTGACATTGTCGATCGGCGAATAGGCCGCAATTGTGGCGTAATCTTCCGCGCTTTCGATCGGATTGCCCCATTCCGGCCATTCTGGCGGAGTGAGCGGCAGGCTGTCGTCGAGCATGGTGGAGAGCACGTCGACAAAGGGCACCGCCGCGATGCAGCCGCCAAAAAGGGCGGGCGCCATGTTCACGACCGCGCCCATCAGCATACCACCTGCGGAGCCGCCGTGGCAGACAATCCGCCCCCTGCTGGTGAAGCCTTCCCGAGCGAGATACTCGCCCGCCGCGATGAAGTCTCTGAAGGTGTTGACCTTGTGCCGGTGCCTGCCGGCCTTGTACCAGGCATCGCCTTTTTCCATACCGCCGCGAATATGGGCGATTGCATAAACGAAACCGCGATCAACCAGCGAGAGGCGTGTTGTCGAAAACGAGGCGGGCATCGACATGCCATAGGAACCGTAGCCGTAAAGCAGCAATGGCGCGCTGCCATCAAGCGGGGTATTTTTGTGGTAGAGCACAGATATCGGAATGAGCGTTCCGTCATGGCCCTGTGCCTGAAGGCGGCGTGTCACATAGCTTGCCTGATCGTGGCCGGATGGCACCTCCTGCTCCTTGCGCAGCACCCGCTTCCGGCTTTCCATATCGTAATCATAAGTCTGCGAGGGCGTGGTCATCGACGAATAAGTGAACCGGATCTCGGTGGTATCGAACTCATAACCACCACCAGCGCCGAGCGAATAGGCCTCTTCCTCGAAGGCGATGCTGTGTTCCGCGCCATCTGCAAGGCGGCGCACGACAATGCGCGGCAGCGCATTGCGCACTTCGAGCCAGACAATATGGTTTTTGAAACTGCTGACCGACTTGATCAGCCGTCCCGGTTCATAGGCGACATAATCCTTCCAGTTTGCGCGGGACGGATCGCCGGAAGGGGCGACCATCAGCTTGAAATCGGCGGCATCATCGGCATTTGTCAGAATGATAAACTGGTCCTCAAAAACATCATCAAGTGAATATTCGACATTGACCTTCCGCGCCGCGACGAGGCGGGGGGCGCTGTCCGGCTTGTCGGCGTCGATCACATGGCATTCCGATGTCTGGTGGTCGTGGCATTCGATGACGATAAAGCGGTCGGCCGCGGTCTTGCCAATGCCGACGAAAAAGCCGGGGTCTTTTTCCTCATAGATCAGCGTGTCGGTGTCGGCCGCTGTTCCGATCACATGGCGATAGACCTTCGAGGGCCGGTGATTCTGGTCGCGTTTAACATAGAAGAACGAACGGCTCTGATTGTCCCAGATCCCGCCGCTCGCCGCTTCGCTCAGCGTATCGTCGAGATCCTGGCCGCTTTCGAGATCGCGCACCCGCAGGGTGAAATATTCCGAGCCTTTATCATCATAAGACCAGATGCCGAACCGGTGGTCATTGGAGTGGCTGAGACCGCCGAGGCGGAAATAGGCTTTGCCTTCGGCGAGTGCGTCACCATTCAGAAGCACCCGCTCATTGCCGCCATCGCGGTCAGTGCGCAGATAATGCGGGTGCTGACCGCCGGTGACATAGCGCATCGCATAGGCATAGGGCCCATGAGCACTTGGAACCGATGAATCGTCTTCCCGGATGCGGCCTTTCATCTCGTCGAACAGATGCGCCTGAAGCGCCTCCGTTTTCTGGAAAAAGCCCGACGTATAGTCATTTTCCGCTTCGAGATAGGCCCGAATATCATCCGGCAGCGCTGACGGATCGCGCATTACCTCCTGCCAGTTGTCGGCGCGCAGCCATGCGTAATCTTCCGTCCGCTCAATGCCGTGATGCCGCGTCTTGTGCGGTATTTTGGCCGCAACCGGCGGTGTCAGGCTTGGAAAATTCATCTCCACGCGCGGATCATTCATCGTCTGGTGCGAAAGTAAGGGCGTGGCCATTCATGCAATAACGCAGGCCCGTCGGCTTCGGTCCGTCCGGGAAAACATGGCCAAGATGCGCATCGCATCTGGCGCAACGCACCTCCGTGCGCACCATGAAAAGGGTACGATCCTTGTACTCGGCGACATTTTCAGGCGCGATCGGTGCGAAGAAACTCGGCCAGCCGGTGCCGGATTCGAATTTTGTGTGGCCTTCGAACAGCGGGTTACCACAGCAAACGCAGGCATAGGTGCCATCGGCTTTCTGGTGAAGATGCGGCCCCGTATGCGGGTGTTCAGTACCGTGCTTGCGCGTGATGCGGTATTGCTCGGGCGTGAGTTGCGCGCGCCATTCGGCATCGGATTTGAGGATTTCGACATCGGGGTTCGGGTTCGCCATTGCAAAGTCTCCTTCAAGGCTATTTTTTATGAACATAGCCATGCCTGCCATCTTCGCCAAGCGGCGTCTCCGGTGATGGCGGCGAAGACGAAGGGGGTTGCCATCACTTTAATGTGCGCCGTTAAAGCACCGGCGGAAATGCAGGGTGCTATATCTGCTCCGTGAAAGCAAAAAAATGGGAAAAAATCTTTTTCGGCGTTTAAAGGATGGAAAACAATGACTGCCTGTCGTAACTAAATCTTAGACCGCGAATCAATCGGCAAGCACGCAAACAAGTTTTAAAGGCGTTCAATGCTTCGTTCTCCCGCCAGGTTTCTGATGCTCTCAGGTTTGCTTTTCGCAACCTGGCTTTTGCTTTCTGGTGTATACTGGCCGAGACTCGTGGTGACTGGTGGCATTGCATCCCTTGTGATCGCCTATTTCATGGACCGCTATCACCTTCTTGACGGCGAATCGCTGCCGCTTGGTCTTATTCCGCGCGGCCTGATTTACTGGTCTTGGCTTGCTAAGGAAGTGGTGAAGTCGGCGCTCAACGTGACACGCATCATCCTTTCGCCGAGCCTTCCGATCTCGCCCACCATGATCACCTTCACGCCGACCCAGAAAACGGATGTCGGCTTGGTTGTGCATGGCAATTCGATCACGCTCACCCCGGGTACGATAACAACCGAGATTTCCGTTTCCAAAAATTTTATCCAGGTTCACGGAATTGAGCGCAGCGGCGCGGAAGGCTGCGTCGACAGTGACATGAATGCCAAGGTCAACTGGTTCGAAGGCTCTGCCAGCAAGTTTTCGGGTGGAGACCGCTGATGTACGCAGTCGCCATGATCGCTGTTCTGATCGCGCTTGGCCTTGCGGTTTTCCGTGCACTTGCTGGGCCGAATGTCTTCGACCGGCTTCTTGCAGCCAATCTGATCGGCACACTCGCCATCTTGCTTCTCGCGGTTCTTGGATTTTTGAACGGACGACCGGAATTTCTCGATGTCGGTCTTGTTTATGCGTTCCTCAACATCACGGGAACTTATGCCGTGCTTAAGTTTTTCCGCTACGGTTCGCTCGGCGGCGAGGCGCCCCCGAACGATAACGAGGACGACCGCGAGGGTGTCAGCGGGGTGCATAAATGAGCCTCTCAATCGCTGACATGATTTCGTGGGTTCTGCTTTCTGCTGGATCTTTCTTTCTGGTCGTGGGCGCCATCGGTCTCATCCGCATGCCGGACGTTTTTACCCGAATGCACGCGGTCTCGGTCTCGGAAACGCTGGGTGCCGGCCTCATTCTTCTCGGTCTTCTGGTTCAGGCGGGTGCAACGTTGATCGGCTTCAAGCTCGTCTGTCTTTTCGCCCTGATTTATTTTACGGGTCCGGTCGCCTCCCATGCGATTGCCCGAGCGGCTCTGGCCGATGGCCTGAAGCCGATCCTTGCTGGCCCTGAAATCGATGCCCGCACAGGCCGGAAAAAGCCGTCGGTCAAGGGGGTAAAGGCGATTGATGGTGCCGATGATACGAGCGGGGGGCGTGGCTGATGACCGAGGCGATGATCAACACCATTCTGCTTACGCTTCTTGCGGCGATCACCATCGGCGTGGTGCGTACGCGCAATCTGTTTGGCGTCGTCGTTCTGGCCAGCATCTACTCTTTTCTGATCGCCTCCATCATGATGGTTCTGGATGCAGTCGATGTCGCGATGACGGAAGCCTCGGTCGGCGCAGGCATTTCGACGGTACTTTTCCTGGGTGCGCTCTATCTCACGAAGACCCATGAGGCGATCCCGGTGAAGCTGCCGATTGTCCCGCTTTTTGTGGCTCTCGGTCTCGGCGCGATGCTCGTCATCGGTACGATCGATCTGCCGCCGTTTGGCAGTGCGGATCAGCCGATCAATCAATATCTCGGGCCGGATTACATAACGCGCTCGGTGCCAGAGACCGGTATTCCCAATGTTGTCACAAGTGTGCTTGCAAGCTATCGCGGCTACGACACGCTTGGCGAGACGGCGGTGGTCTTCACCGCTGGGCTTGGTGTTGTCATGCTTCTGAAGCGTCGCCGCCGCCGCGACCCGGCTGGAGCTGTGTCAAGGCGATCGGAGAAATAGCATGCGTCTTGATGTCATTCTCCGAATCGTCTCGAAGTCACTCATCCCATTCATGCTGATTTTCGCGCTTTATGTGCATTTTCATGGCGATTTCAGTCCGGGCGGTGGATTTCAGGCGGGGGCGATCATTGCGGCGGCGATTGTGTTTCATGCGCTGGTCTTTGGCCTTTCGTCGACCCAGAAAATGGTGCCCCCCCGCTTTGTTGAAATCCTGATGCCGCTCGGTGTGATGATTTTTGCCGGTGTGGGCGTGATCGCAATGCTGCTTGGCGAGAATTTCCTCGGCTATTATGCGCTGGGGCACAATCCTCATCCGGGCCATATCAATTATCATGCGCAGGAGCGGGGCGTTTTTTGGGTCGAGGTCGGCGTGATCATGACCGTTTCAAGCACCTTCGTAACTATTTTTTATGCCTTCGCCGGGCGGGGACGAAAATAGCCAATGCTTGAACAGTTTATCAACTATTACAACTACTTAATCACGCTGTTCCTGATGACGAGCGGTCTTTACATCGTCGTCGCGCGCGGCAATATGGTCAAAAAGCTGATCGGTCTCAGCCTGTTCCAGACTTCGGTCTATCTGCTTTATCTCACGCCTGGAAAGATCCTTGGCGGAACGCCGCCGATCATTGCAGAGGGGTTTACTGTTTACTCAAATCCGCTGCCTCATGTGCTGATGCTGACTGCAATTGTGGTTGGCATCGCAACCCTCGCGCTCGGTCTTGCGCTGGTTGTGCGGATCAATGAAGCCTATGGGACGATTGAGGAAGACGAAATTTTCGCGCTTGGCGACGAGTTGCAGGGTGAAGACGAACCGTCTGCTGGGGGTACGTCATGAGCGAAACGGCTGGAACCTTTCACGTGATGGAGCATCTGCCAGCACTTCAGGTTGTCATCCCGCTGTTGGGTGCGACCGTGGTCGCCATGACGCGCAGGGGTGGCCTGGCCTGGTTTATAGCGCTTTCGATCAGCCTGTTGATGCCGGCGATTGCGATCACGCTCCTGCATCAGGTCTTCGTCAATGGGGTGATTTCTTATGAAATCGGCGGCTGGGAGCCGCCTTTCGGGATCGAGTACCGTGTCGATGTTGCCAATGCCTTCGTGCTTGTCATCGTCTCCCTGATCGCAGCATTGGTGCTTCCCTATGCGCGGCTCGTGGTTGAAAAAGAAGTGTCGGAAGAAAACCGCGCCTGGTTTTATTCGATGTATCTCCTGTGCCTGTGCGGCCTGCTTGGCATTGCAATCACGGGTGATGCCTTCAATGCTTTTGTGTTCCTCGAAATTTCCTCGCTCTCGACCTATACGATGATCGCGATGGGGCGCGACCGCCGCTCCCTCGTCGCTGCCTTCCAATATCTTATCATGGGGACGATCGGGGCGACGCTCTACATCATCGGCGTTGGAATCATCTACGTGATGACCGGCACCTTGAACTTCGCCGATATGGCCGAACGCATTCAGAATGTGTCTTCAGTACGCCCGGTTCTTGTCGCGCTGTCCTTCATAACGGTCGGCCTCAGCCTCAAGATCGCGCTCTTCCCGCTCCACAAATGGTTGCCGAACGCTTATGCCTATGCGCCGTCTGTTGCGACGATTTTCCTCGCATCGACGGCAACAAAGGTCGCGATCTATCTCCTGGTCCGCTTCTATTACACGGTCTATGGCCCCTCGATTGATTTTGAAGCCTATTCGGCGGCGATTGTGCTTGTTGGTTTGTCGCTCGCGGCCATGTTCATTGCCTCCTTCGTTGCCTGCTACCAGAAGAATATCGAGCGCATGCTGGCCTTCTCGTCGGTCGCCCAGATCGGCTATATCACGCTCGGCATTTCCTTCGGCGTGAAGACCGGTTTGACCGGCGGGCTTGTCCATCTCGTCAATCACGCGTTCATGAAAGGCGCGCTTTTCATGTGCACCGGTGCCATCATGTACCGGCTCGGATCGGTGAAGCTTGACGATCTCGCGGGGATTGGGCGACGGATGCCTGTAACGATGGCGCTTTTTGCCGCCGCGGGACTGAGCCTGATCGGTGTTCCTGGAACGGTTGGTTTCGTTTCAAAATATTATCTCGCGACCGCCGCCATAGAGACTGGCCAGACCTGGCTCGCCTTCGCGATCATGCTGTCCTCGCTTCTGGCGGTTGTCTATATCGGCCGGGTGATAGAGGTTGCCTATTTCCGCGAGCCGACCGCAAAGGTCATGATGGTAGAGGATCCGCCAGCCTCGATGCTGATCCCGACCGTCATTCTTGTTCTTGCCTGTTATTATTTCGGCATTGATGCGGAATTGACGAGCAGCACCGCCGCCAAAGCCGCTGACGCTTTCCTCAGTTCCGTATCGGGAGGCGCGCGATGATGACGCTCGACACGCTGCTTCTCTTTGCAATCCTGCTGCCGCTTCTGGCTGTTATCGGCATTGCGCTTGCCGGGCGTTACCCCAATCTGCGTGAAGCTGTGACGCTTGGGATCGCGATCGCCCTTCTTCTCGAAGTGATCAATGTCTATGATTATTTCAAAGGTGGTCTGGTGCCGGAATCCGGCCCGTTCGAGGTGTTGGCGGGCCTGTCGATTCACTTCAAGGTCGAGCCGCTCGGGATGCTTTTCGCGCTGATTGCCTCGATCCTTTGGATCATCAATTCGATCTATTCGATCGGTTATATGCGCGGCAACAACGAGCCACGCCAGACGGTCTTCTATATCTGCTTTGCGGTCTCAATTTTTGCCGTCATGGGCATCGCCTTTTCGGCAAATCTGTTCACGCTTTTTCTGTTTTATGAAATCCTGACCCTCGCGACCTATCCGCTTGTTACCCACAAGGGCAATGCCGATGCACGCCAGGGCGGAAGGATCTATCTGACGATCCTGCTCGGCACGTCGATGGTGTTTCTGCTTCCGGCCATTCTGTGGACCGGCGTTCTCGCCGGAACCCTCGACTTCGCGCCTGGCGGCATTCTGACCGGCAAGGCATCGGTCACGGTTCTCACCATCCTCACCGTGCTGTTCATGTTTGGTATCGGCAAGGCAGCGCTCATGCCGTTTCATTTCTGGCTTCCCGCCGCGATGGTGGCGCCGACGCCGGTATCCGCCCTCCTGCATGCTGTGGCGGTGGTCAAGGCAGGGGTATTCACCGTCGTGAAAGTGATGGTTTATGTTTTCGGCATTGATCTTCTGCAAGAGACCGGTGCCGCGGACTGGCTTCTTTATGCGGCAGGCTTCACCGTGATCGTGGCCTCCCTCGTGGCACTGAGGCAAGACAACCTGAAAAAACGCCTCGCTTATTCGACGGTCAGCCAACTTTCCTATGTCATCCTTGCGGCTGCAATCCTGACGCCGATTTCCATGGTCGGTGCGGCGCTGCATATTGCCGCTCATGCGGTCTCCAAGATAACGCTCTTCTTTGCCGCGGGGTCGATCTATACGGCAGCCCACAAGACCGAAATCAGCCAGCTTGACGGTATCGGCTGGAAAATGCCGATCACCATGGCAGCATTCGCCATTGGCGCTCTGTCGATGATCGGCGTGCCGCCAACGGCCGGTTTTCTTGGCAAATGGTTCATGCTGAGTGGTGCGATGCAGACCGAGCAATGGTTTGCCATTGCGGTGATCGTCGGCTCGACACTGCTCAACACGGCTTATTTCCTTCCCATCGTCTACCGCGCATTCATGGTTCCCCCGAAAGTCGAGGGGGATCACGGCGAAGCACCGCTCCCGATCCTGATTGCCTTGTCGGCAACCGCGGTCGGGACGGTGCTTCTCTTCTTCTTCAACGATGTTGCCTTCGGGCTTGCAAAGCAGATGGTAGGGTTCTGAGATGGCGAAAGACAAACCCGATAGCGAACACTGGCTGGTGCGTCCGGCAACGATCCGGATCATATGGATTGTGTCGATCATCACACTTGCACTCACGGTTATTGCTGATTTTTTTGTCACCCATCATCCGCATTTTGGAATTGACGGCACTTATGGCTTTGGCGCCTGGTTTGGTTTTTTGGCCTGCGTCGTGCTGGTCGTTGGCTCCAAGGTTCTTGGAGCATTCTTGAAACGTTCGGATACCTATTATGATCAGTGACAACATTCTGCCGCCCGGCCTTGTCTTGATAATTGCGGGTTTGCTATTGCCCTTTTTCAAGGGGCAGGCGCGCGGCATCTTGCTTGTAATCGCACCTCTGCTTGTCCTGTTTCTGGTCTGGCAAATGCCGCATGGCAACCTGCTGACCCTGCAATATCTCGATTTTGAACTGGTGATTGTGCGGGTCGACGCGCTTTCACAGCTTTTTGCAACTGTTTTTTCAATCATGGCGGCCGCGGGTGGCCTGTTTGCAATCAATCAGACAAAGACCAGCGAACTCGCGGCGGCTTTTGTCTATGCTGGTTCAGCAATAAGCGTTGTTTTTGCTGGTGATCTCATCACCGTCTTTGTCTTTTGGGAGATAATGGCGATTGCCTCCACCATTGTGGTCTGGTCCGGCGGCGCAAGTGCGCGCGGGGCAGGGCAGCGCTATGCGGCCATTCACTTCCTCGGCGGTGTTCTGTTAATGGCGGGCATAGCAGGTGAGGTCATGCAGACCGGCTCAATTGCCTTTGACGTGATGGAAGCCAATAGCTGGCCGCGTTGGTTGATCCTTGCGGGTTTTCTGATTAATGCCGGTGCCCCGCCCCTTTCGGCCTGGCTGCCGGATGCCTATCCTGAAGCGTCCTGGTCTGGAACGGTTTTTCTGTCGGCTTTCACCACGAAGACAGCCGTCTATGTTCTGATAAGGACATTTCCAGGTACCGAGCTTTTGATTTATATCGGCCTTTACATGGTGTTTTACGGGATCGTTTTTGCGATACTTGAAAACGATATGCGCCGTATTCTTGCCTATTCGATTATCAATCAGGTCGGGTTTATGGTAACCGCGATTGGCATTGGTTCGGAAATGGCGCTCAATGGCGCGGCCGCGCATGCCTTTGTGCATATTCTCTACAAGGCGCTTCTTCTGATGTCGGCTGGCGCGGTTATGTACCAGACAGGTAAACGTAAATGTACAGATCTTGGTGGGTTGTTCCGCACCATGCCCCTCACGATGATATGTGGCACGATCGGAGCGCTCGCCATTTCGGCTTTTCCCTTTACGTCGGGCTTTATTGCCAAATCGATGATCAGCCAGGGCGCGGCTGATGCACATTTGAGTGTTGTCTGGTTTTTACTTGCCGCCGCCTCGGCAGGTGTTTTCCTGCATGCGGGCATCAAGTTTCCATGGTTTGTCTTTTTCCAAAAAGATTCAGGCATGCGCCCACCCGAACCGCCTAAAACCATGCTTTACGCTATGTATATCATGAGTGCTTTCTGTATCGTCCTTGGCGTCTTTCCTGATCTTCTTTATAATATACTTCCTTATCCAGTTAATTACGTTCCCTATACTTTTGCGCATGTCGTTTTTCAATTGCAGCTATTATTGTTTTCGGGGCTGGCATTCTTCCTTCTTTTGCCGCTGTTGAAGAGGACGCTAACCATTACGCTGGATTTTGACTGGTTTTATCGTGGCTTGGGTAAGGTACTTGGAAAAGAATTCAATCAGGCAACGGCAGCTTTGTGGGCGAATATTTCGCGATACGCCTCATCGATTGCCAGAGCAAGTTCCGGTGTTATCTATAAGTTGCACGGGCCGGGCGGAATATTTGCTGAAACATGGCCAACCGGAACCATGGCCTTCTGGACGACGGTTTTGCTTGGCCTATATCTTTTGGTTTATTTTATTTGATTTGCCGATCAGTAAAAATATATGTATCTAAGTAAGATTATTCTTATGCGATACAAAATTTTCTAAAAAATTCACTCTGCCGTTCATTTTAGGCAGGGTTGAAATGAATATTATCACAATTCAAAATACGTAAATGTCTTTGAGCAATAGTGTTGCCCTCTTTTTAGAGGTATGCAATAAGAGCGCTAAACTGTAAATTGAAGCAATAGTATTGCTAAATTAGAAGGAGATGGGTTCTATGTCTGAAGAGAGAGCCAATATTGGGATGATGGAACTGGCTGCGGACATCGTTTCTGCCTATGTGTCCAACAACACTCTGCCTGCCAATGACTTGCC
>JACESI010000004.1 GCA_013911885.1 Hyphomicrobiales bacterium
AGTTTATTGAGGCGACAATCGTTTCTCAATCGCAAGGTTAGGAGAACATGGTTAATGTTTTCTCGCTGTTGCAGATAAATCGCAATTGAAGCGCAATCTCACGCAAACGTGAGACTTGGTGCGGGAAGACGTGGCTCTGATCGCTCGCCCGTATCGCCCTGCGGAACCGTCGCCGCAACGTCACATGCGCCCTATTGAAATTAGCGGTCATTGCGGCTAGGAAAAACAGGATCGGGCACACAACCCCCGCCCGATCACGCCGCTTTAGCTCAGTCGGTAGAGCACATCATTCGTAATGATGGGGTCACGTGTTCGAGTCACGTAAGCGGCACCAGCCATAGGTCGATGTTCGATGAAGTTTTCAAAGCGCCACAACTTTGCGACAACGCCGCCGATCAAGATCAGGACGGATGCGCCGGATGGCCTTCGATACGCCGTCATCCAGAATGCCTACGACGCAGGTCCAAGTTACACTCAGATTCGTTCCGTCGTATGCCGGGTTTTGCTTGGCGCACCTGACCCGAGCAACTGGAGCGAAATTCCAAACATTCGCGACGAGGTGCTCTACGACATTCGGCATTGCGAATGGTTCAAGGTCTATGACGTTGCAGAGGCACTTCTATCGCTCATCGAGAACACCTACGGGTATGAGGACGCAGTGCGATTTGCCGAGGCAATGAACGCTTTTTTCATCGGCGCGGGCATCGGCTGGCAGTTCGCGCCCAATGAAGGCATTGTTTTTCGCGGAGATGAGACGTTCCAGGTTGCCACTGCCGAAGCCGCAAAGACCTTACAAGACAGCGGGCGGAAGAACGCGGCTTCCGAGATCGAAGAAGCCATACGGGACATCTCGCGGCGTCCTGATCCTGATATAACGGGAGCAGTGTCGCACTCGATGGCGGCAGTCGAGTGTGTCGCGCAGGACGTTCTCGGCAGCAAGCAGACGCTTGGCCAGATCGTCGGGAACCTGAACCTTCCGAAGCCACTGGATGAAGCCGTGAGCAAGCTCTACGGCTTTGCCTCGCAACATGGACGGCATGTCAGCGAGCAGAGTAGGCCTGCGCCTGAGGATGCTGAATTGCTGGTTCAGGTGTCGTGTGCCATCTGCACCTACCTTGCAAAGAGGCACAGTTGAGGCAGTCGCGGTCTTGCAACATCCTTGCAACGAAAAGCTCACACACGAGAAAGCGCTTAGTTATCAAGTTGGTTGGATTCTTCCCCACATCATTCGTAATGATGGGGTCACGTGTTCGAGTCACGTAAGCGGCACCACCGCCTTTGCCGGTGTCAGTAGGACTTTTTCAAAAAGCCACAATCCTGCGTCCGCTCCACCAATCAAGGTCAGAACCGATGCGCCGGGTGACCGGCTGATCCTGGCCTTGCGGCAGATCTCTGCAACCGGCATCCCCTCGACAAGCCTGCGTCCCTTGTTCAAGCCCCGAATTTACAGCGGAATATTCCCGTCAAAAACAATCCGGTCTTCCGGGATCAGAGCACATCATGCGACGCCTCCAAATGGTGACCCCGGCGCGATTCGAACGCGCGACCTACAGATTAGGAATCTGTCGCTCTATCCTGCTGAGCTACGGGACCACACGGGCGCATCATAGCGATGGGCTGGTGAAGGACAAGGCGTTTTGCACGCTTCCGCCGCGCGGGATGGCGGGTGCCGGGCCACCGTCGCACTTGCGCAACAGGTCGATTGTGTCTTGGGAATGGCTCAGAAAATCCTTTTTCTCCTGGAAAGAAACCGGATAGACTTCAAGCGGCTTCCTGAGAGAAGGATTGGACCCAAGAATGCGGATCGACCACCCTTTCATGGTGGAGTTGTTCATCTCGTGAGAAACGGGCTGCGTTCTGACGGCTTTGCCCTGTGCCCGAAGAAGGCTTTCGCGCGGGCGATGATCGCGTTTGCACTGCTTGCGGGCGGCTGCGCTGATCTCGGCTTTCTGCGTGGCGGCCCGGACAGCGATGCTGTGCCGCGCGCGACGATCAATGGCAATCCTGTCAACAAAGAGAAAGTTACGCCGCCTGTCCCGGTCGAGCGCGTCAGCGCCGGGATCAACCAGGCGGCCGAGCGCGAAACCGCCCAGATTATCGCAGCCTTTGGTGGCGTTTATTCCAATCGTCGGATCGAGGATCAGCTCGCGCGTATCGTGTCGCGGCTGGTCGCGAAATCCTCCGTCCCGTCGCAGCCCTTTCAGATCACGATCCTGAATTCGCCGGCGGTCAACGCCTTCGCGCTGCCGGGCGGGTATCTCTTCATTACCCGCGGCCTTCTGGCGCTCGCCAATGATTCGTCGGAAATCGCGGCGGTGATGGCCCATGAGATGGCTCATGTTACCGGCAATCACGGACGCGACCGGCTGGTCGAGGCGCGCACCAAGGAGATCGTCGCCAATGCGGTGGATGCGGTTGTCAGCGACCCAGCAACGCGTCAGGAAATCAAGCAGGGGGCGGCGCTGAGTTTTGTGGCATTCACCCAGCTGCAGGAGTTGAGCGCGGATGAGATCGGGATCAACAATGCCGGACTTGCTGGTTATGACCCGTTTGCCGCCGCACGCTTTCTCGAGGTGATGGAGCGCTACCAGAATTATCAAAATACCGCTTCCATCGCCAAGAAGGCGGACGACCCGGATTTTCTGTCCTCGCATCCTTCAACGCCGCAGCGTATCGAGCGCGCGCGGATCGCTGCCCGCAAATTCGGCGCGCCGGGGATCGGCACGCAGGACCGCGACGCCTATCTCAAGGCTCTCGACAGCATGATTTTTGGTGATGTCCCAACCGAAGGCTTCGTGCGCGACCGTTCTTTCTTCCATCCGCAATTGCGCTTCACTTTCTCGGTCCCGGCTGGCTATGTCATCGAGAACCGGCCGGAAGCAGTGATCGCAAAGGCGGCGAACGAGGATTCCGTGCATTTCGACGGGGTTCAGGTGCCGGGCAACCTTTCGCTTGCGGACTATATCCAAACCGGCTGGCTGCGTGGTCTCGATCCGCAAACGATCATGACCTTTACCGTGAATGGGGCGCCGGCGGCTTCGGCAACGGCGGAATATAATGGCTGGACCTTCAAGCTCATCTTGATCCGCGCCCAGACCTCGACCTATCGGATGCTGTTTGCGACGCTTGATCCGAACACGCAGTTTGACCGTGCGGTGAGTTCGACGGTTGCCAGTTTCCGGTCGCTGACGCAGCAGGATGTACTGGGTCTTGCGCCGCTGCGCCTCAGTATTGTTCGCACCCAGCCCGGCGATACAAGCCTGACCTTGTCGCGCGGCATGCAGGGGCTGGTCGCAAACCCCGATCAGGCCTTCAATGCGCTGAATGGCCTCGGTCTCAACGAGCAGCCGAAACCGGGTACGCTGGTCAAGATCGTGACAGACAGCCCATCAGGCTGACGGTGCCGGCGCTCGATGCCTGCCGTTTCAATCAAGCCTTTGAAATGAAGCAGCCACAGGCTGCGCTGATTCGCGATCAAACAATAAAATTGATTACGCGATGAACGAGCCCGGATTGCCGGTTTCGCTCATCAGGGCTGCTTTCATTTTTTCAAGCGCCCGGTTCTCGATCTGGCGGACGCGTTCTTTGGAGATGCCCAGGGTGGCACCCAGGGATTCAAGGGTCGCGCCTTCTTCGCTCAGGCGCCGGTCACGCACGATCTGCAATTCGCGTTCGGAAAGAACCGAGAGCGCGCGTTTGAGCCAGGCCATGCGGCGTTCGCCATCGATCTGATCGCCAACGATCTCATCCGGCAGCGGACCTTCCGAGACGAGGAAATCCTGCCTGTCCGAACCGGAATTATCGCTCTCCATGACCGGCGCATTGAGCGACTGATCCGGGCTCGAGAGGCGCGAATCCATCAACGCGACGTCGTTTGACGAGACGCCGATGGCAAGCGCTATTTCCTGATAGATCTGATCATCCGGCAGGCGCTCTGTCCCCTGTGTCAGACGGGCGCGCAGGCGCCGCAGGTTGAAAAACAGGGCTTTTTGCGCCGAACTTGTTCCGCCGCGGACGATGGACCAGTTTCGCAGAATATAATCCTGCATCGAGGCCCTGATCCACCATGTCGCATAGGTCGAAAAGCGCACTTCACGCTCGGGGTCGAAGCGGGCGGCGGCTTCGAGAAGGCCAACATGTCCTTCCTGAATGAGATCGCCCATCGGCAAGCCGAAATTGCGGAATTTTCCGGCCATGGAAATCACGAGGCGCATATGCGCCTGCGTCATGCGGTGCATTGCTTCCTGATCCTGCTCGCGCTTCCAGCGGATGGCGAGATCCTGCTCCTCATCACGGGAGAGGTAAGGCGCCTGCATGGCTGCCTTGACAAACTGTCTTGAAGGGCCGTCTGACATCTGCATAGCCGTCTCCACCATGACATAGTGGAATGCTTTACGCAGAAATCAAGCGTTGGATCACTTACGCAGTAAAACGCGATGTAGAACTGCGCATAAGAACGGCCCGGGAAAACCGGGCCGTTCTTATTGAAATCCAGTGCACGTTGTTATGCGGCTTCTTCCTGGGCGTTGCCCTCGGAAACCGCATTATCGGTGCTTTCTGCCTCATCGGCCTTGGCGCCACGGCGTGGTCCTTTTGAGAGATTGCTCTCAATACGCTGCACACTCTCAGTGATCGAGACTTTCTCGACCGCTGCCAATTCGCGGGCCATCCGGTCAAGGGCCTGCTCGTAAAGCTGGCGCTCGGAATAGGATTGTTCCGGCTGATCATCGGCGCGGAAAAGATCGCGCACGACTTCTGAGACGGAAATCAGATCGCCCGAATTGATTTTCGCCTCATATTCCTGGGCGCGGCGGCTCCACATCGTCCGCTTGATGCGGGCGCGACCTTGCAGGGTCTTGAGCGCTTTGGCGAGGGTGGCTTCCTCCGAAATCTTGCGCATGCCGACGGAGACGACTTTTGCAGTCGGAACGCGCAGAACCATCTTGTCCTGCTCGAACTCGATCACGAAAAGCTCAAGCGTCAGCCCGGCCACTTCCTGCTCTTCGATATCCACGATCTTTCCGACACCGTGGGATGGATAGACAATGAACTCACCTGTTTTGAACCCTTGACGCTGTGTAATTTTTTTTATTGTGGCCATTCGCAAGCATACTCCTAAGGTGTTGCCTCAGATCAAAAGGGCTAAGGGCGAAAAACGGAAACCCGATTTTTGCCCCCAATTTCCATCTTAGCCCGGGATCAGGCGTTGTCGTTCGAACTGAACGGACGTTTCAGCGCTCTTTCACGGGTATATGGATCAACCCGTCGATAAATCCACCCGAAGGTGGCTGGTTTGACATGCAAAGCACAAACATTCTGGCTTGGCCCAAGCCGCCTAAAATGAGCCATACAAAAGTTAACGATTCAGGAGATGGTTAAACTCGCCTCAAACGGGACCGGAGAGAAGGGCTTTGCATAGAAAAAGATTGCTAACACAAAAACACTGCAAATTCAACGAATAAGTGCACTGCGAAGTGGCGCAGTTCTTTGTGGTTAAGAAGAGCCACCAATGGATGGGCTGAATACAAAGGTTAACAATCGCGCCATATCACCAGAAAAAACTTGATTCCGGTCCGAACCCTTCTGAAACGCCAGAAAACCGTAGCGTTAAGTTCAACCGCCTTCGCCCGGCTCCGGTGAGAAATAGAGTTCGAGCTTTCCGGTTTTACCATCGAAATCCGCAGCTTCCGGTAGCGGGTCTTTCTTGGAAACAATATTCGGCCACTTCTCGGCATATTCAGTATTGAGCTTCAGCCATGATTCAAGACCCGGCTCGGTATCCGGTTTGATTGCTTCGGCGGGACATTCCGGTTCGCAGACGCCGCAATCAATACATTCGTCCGGATGAATGACCAGCATGTTCTCACCTTCGTAAAAACAGTCGACCGGGCATACCTCGACGCAATCGGTGTACTTACATTTGATGCAGTTGTCGGTAACGATATAGGTCAAGGTCTACTCCTGAATGCAATTCTCACCGCCGACATTGCCCGATATCAAGCCGGATAGGGGGCCGGATAGCTGGCCATATACCGTCAGGCGCCGACACATCGGCGCATGTCAGACAAAGCGACTTTGGCCATCTATCGTCTTTTAAGCCGAAACTCAAGTCTCGTCTCTGCCCTGATGCCACGTGTCGCGGCCAGCATCCCGTGATGACCGCGCGGCTCAGTTCAGGTCTGCCTTGAAAAGATTGATATCACGGCGCGCGCGTTTGTCCGGGCGGCGGTCGGGTGCGGGCGCGCGCGTTGGGTCTGGTTCTTTACAATCTGCCGTTGGCACGGGTGACAGATCGGTAAACAGAAGTGCGGCCTCCTCCGCTGAGCCGCGCCGATCACCGAACGCGGTGACCTCAAGAACCCGAACGCGCTCATGGACGGCAATGGTCAGAACATCATTCAGCTTCAGAACGTGGCTTGCCTGCACCACTTTTTCCCGGTTGACGCGGACATGACCGGATTGCACGAGTTTTGCCGCAAGCGACCGGGTTTTGACGACGCGGGCAAACCAAAGCCATTTGTCGATCCGCAGCTTTGGTCGGGCGTGCTCGTTCATCTGCTATTTCTTGTTAAACCCTGCTTTAAGGGCCGCGAGCTTCGCGAAGGGTGAATCGGGATCAATCGGTTTTTCCTTGATCACGGGCTTTTGCCTGTTGGTCGAGGCAGTGTCGTGTTCACGATCGTCAAAGGGCTTTCCGCCCTTGTGCCGGGACTTGTTGTGCTTCTTGCCGGGTTGATGTTTCGTATTCTCGTCAGCGCTCGCTTCACCGCCGCGGTGATGGCGTTTCGGCTTTCGCCAGTGCGCGCCCTCGTTCGCAGCGCCGTCGTGTTTTCGAGCCTCCGGGTGGCCATGTTCCGCCTGCGCGCCGACTTGCGGCTGAGATGGCTGCTCACCGCCGGGCTTACCGTCGTGCTTACTGGGGCGCTTACCGGGGCGCTTACTGGCGCGCCGCGCTCCATTCTCGCGCCTGTCCCCTCTCGGCTGGTTGTCGCGGGTGGCGGGTTGTGGACGCCAGATTTCGAGAAAGACCGGCTCGTTTACTGTTTCCTGTGCGGGGGCAGGCTCTGTCGGTTTTTCCAGTGTTTCTGCTTTCTCCGTCGTTTCGGTTGGCTCTGGCAGTCCTGTCTGTTCGATCATGAGGGTTGGGCTCGTCGCCTCATGGGCAGTTTCTTCGGCGGGGCTGTCCTGGATGCCCGGGTTTTCTTCTTCCTGGCTGGTTGCAACCACAGGCTTCGGCTCTATGCGGCGGCGCTCGACACGGTATCCAAGGGATTTCAGGACCGAGGCAAAATCTTCGCCCGCGCATCCGAGCAGCGAGGTCATGGCAACCGTTACGGTGAAGCCGAATTCGGCGAGCGCGCCATCAGGCGGCGTGACACCGTCGGCACCCGGCTTCCAGGAAAGAAGCGGGCGGATGATATCGGCAAGCCGCTCCAGAATATCGACGCGCACGGCGCGGTTGCCCGCGACCTTGAAGCCCGCAACCCGATAGAGCGCTTCCGGAATGTCAGGATCGATGACGAAAGACGTACGCCCGGCGGCAGACAGTGCCGGTACGTCCGCGATGCCCTTGTTGTCCAGCTGGTCTTGCTTGAGACCCCACAGAAGCGCCAGAAGCGTTGCCGGTGCCGGTTTCAAGAGGGCGGGCATGAAAATATGATAGGCCCCGAACCGCACGCCGAATTTGCGCAAGGAGGCGCGGGCGACCTGATCGAGGTTCTTTATATCCTCACCGACATCGCGCCGGTCGAGGATGCCGAAAGCTTCGACAAGTTGAAAGGCGATACCGCGCGCGAGGCCAGTCAGTTCTTCGGATTTGCGGATTTCGACAAGCGGCTGCAACACAGTGCCAATATGAGCCGTCAGCCAGAGGCGCAGGCGTGCATCGACCCGCTCCCGGGCCGGTCCGGTCAGAAGATCATCGGCAAGAATGATGATCGAGGGAGCCAGCAGATCGTCGGTTGCGACAATTCGTCCGATCACAGAGCCGAGCCACCGGATCGAGGCATCCGATGACAGGATGAAAGCCTCGTTCGGAGCCTTCGCGATCCGCTCCGAGCGCTTCTCGATTTCCCCGGCAAGCGCCTTTTGCGCCGCGGTGCGGACGGCTTTCGCCTCGGAACCGGAGGCCGCCTTCGGATCGGGCTGAAAGCGCAGTCCTTCCAGCATTCCTATGTGCTCTCCTTCGACGATGACGTCACCGTCATGCGTAATTACGGCCTCAAGCATGATACTTTCTCTCAACTTCTTCATTAATATGCTGGTGCGGCGATCGACGAACCGTTGGACCAGGCGTTCATGCAGGGCATCCGACAACCTGTCTTCGACCTTTCGCGCCTCATCGCGCCAACCGGCAGCGGTTTCCAACCAATCCGGTCTGTTTGCTAGATACGTCCATGTCCGGATATGTGCTATTCTGTTTGACAAGGTGTCAATATCTCCATCGACCCGGTCTGCACGGGAAATCTGGCTTGCAAGCCAACTTTCGTTGACGAAACCCTCCCGCTGAAGCTGGTGATAGATCGTGAAGACCAGAGCGGCATGCTCTGCCGGTGCGATTTTGCGATAATCCGGGATCGAACAGACATCCCAGAGCCGTGCGACATCTTTTGCCGTCGTCGTCAGGTCGCGGGTCTCGTTGTCGCGCATGGCGGCTTCGAGGGTGACCACATCCTCGCCAATCGGGGTTTTGACCAGAAGGCCAGATTTCGGTGCGGCGTCGAGACTTTCCCTAAGGGCGCGGAGCGACGAAAAATCGAGCCGGTTGCTGCGCCACTGGAAGACCTTGAGAGGTTCGAAACTGTGGGATTCGAGTTGCTCGACAAGTTCGGTCGAAAAAGCTTCTACCCGCGCGGTCACGCCGAATGTACCGTTTTTGAGATAGCGCCCCGCGCGCCCGGCAATCTGGCCGAGTTCGGCGGGCGTGAGATCCCGAAACTGGAAGCCATCGAATTTCCGCGTGGCGGCAAGGGCGACATGGTCAAGATCAAGATTGAGGCCCATGCCGATAGCGTCGGTCGCGACCAGATAATCGACATCCCCGTTCTGGAAAAGCTCGACCTGGGCGTTGCGCGTGCGTGGGCTGAGGCTGCCCAACACCACCGCCGCTCCACCGCTCTGACGGCGGATAAGCTCGGCGATGGCATAAACATCCTGGCTTGAAAAGGCGACCACAGCCGAGCGGCGCGGCAGACGCGAAATCTTTTTCGAACCGCTATAGACAAGCTCGGAAAGGCGCGGGCGGGTCGTGACATCGAGGCCCGGCATCAAGGCCTCAAGCACAGGTCGGGCGGTGCTGGCGCCGAGAAGCATGGTCTCGCGCGTACCGCGCATGGTGAGAATGCGGTCGGTGAAAATATGGCCGCGTTCCAGCGAGTGGGCGAGTTGAACCTCATCGATGGCAACGAAATCGACGGTGAGGTCAAGCGGCATAGCCTCAACCGTGCAGATCCAGAACCGCGGCCGGGCCGGGGTGATTTTCTCCTCGCCGGTCACAAGCGCCACATTGTGCTGGCCGACCCGGGCTGCGACCTTGTTGTAGACCTCGCGCGCGAGAAGACGCAGCGGCAGGCCCATCATGCCCGTTTGATGGGCGACGAGCCGCTCAATGGCAAGATGGGTCTTGCCGGTATTCGTGGGTCCGAGAACCGCGGTCACGCCGCGTGTCGAGGCGACTTTCACGGTCTCGGAGCGATCGGTGAGCGATGCAACAGTCATAGCGGATGAGCCATCGGGGCCGGAACACGACAGAGCCAGTTCGGCAGGCCCACAAGGATTAGGGCGGTGGATCGGCCAAAAGAGGGGCCGAGGGATGGACTTGAGAGGCGGAAGCGACATGCCTGAGACATGTTCCGGCCTGACATTCCTGCACCTGTCATCGATCTGCCGCCGTCCATGCCGCAAAAGGGTCGTTTCCGTCTTACCTCACCCTGATGCCGCATGCACCTTTCTTTTTCAGGCCCTGTTTCAGTGTCGATTCGGGATATGGGTTTAACTGTCGGAACGGGGCGGGAACAAAGCGCGTCCGAATCGCTGATTCACGGATTTTCCACTTTTGTTCACGGCCAAATGTTGTGAATCATATGTGCCTTTGTGCCATATCTTGAATCTAAGTGATTCAAATTGAACAACTTTTCGCCAGCAAAGCTTAACGCTGTCGGAAACGATGTTTCACAAAGAGTCAAGCGGCGAAAGTGAACCGCGGCCCGTAACAAGAAACCGCGTCACCGCGGGTGTGGTATTTCCTAACAGGAGATGAGGCCCTTTGCTTCTTTCGGCGTGTGCGATCTTAACCTTTGGGTGAGAGCCTGAACAAAGCCTGTCCGAATCAGGAGAATGTGGTCTATTCCCGCTTTGTTCTTCAAACATATGGACAGCGACAGCGCCATGGTCACCAATTGCCGCGCGCGAGCGTGGCCGTATTTCTCGGAAAATTAACCCGCGCGGCAGAGCGTTGTATCGCGATGGAACAGATCGCCAGAAATCGTAAGCTGTCTTTGACGCGTCTTTACTGCGCTTTGGCTGCGGCTGTGCTGCCCATGGTCACGGAGAAGACGTCGGCCGAGAGGGTGAGCGGCCCGATTTTGGTACCGATACGAATGTGCACCGGCACGAGAACCGGCAGGCCCGGCACCGCAGCGAGCCACAGCTCCATGGACTTGTTATTCTGGAGATAGACTGTCGTCGGGCGGGTGGGACGATGGCCTGCAATCGGCGTGTAGCGCGCGGCGCAGACGACGACCGGGCCGGAAAACCCATCGCGCCCGCCAAACCGGGCATTGCGCTGCGACTTGTAGCTGAGTTTCACGTCAAAGCGCTGCCAGCCATCAAACACCTGGATGGTGCGGTCGCAGGCTTTTTCCGGTTCGATCCGGCCGTCGTCGTCAAGCGGCACCAGAAAGGCGGCAAGCGGGTCGATGATGTTGCGTCGATGCTCGGTTTCGACCGGAATGCGATCGGCGCGCTTCGAAAGCGGCGGCAAGGCAACAAGGTTCTGGATCGCGCCATTGGTCATCGACATACGCACTTTGGTGACGAATTCGGCATCGACCGTATCCATATCGAACGCGGTCGCATAGACCTTGCCGTCGCGTAATTCACCGACGGACGACAGGGTGCCCTTGCCGTCTGAGACGAGGCGGCTCACGCCGGACGTGCGTCCGTTGGCGCTGATTTCAAAACGATTGCCGTCAAACCGGCTGTCGACCCGTGCATTGCCGATGGGCACGCCCGCAATCGCGATGGCATATTTGGTGAAAACCTGTGCCTCGCCAGCCCCGGCCCGGCTTTCTGGTGGAAACAAGAAAAGGGCAGCTAGAGCCGACATTGAAACGAGCTTACCCAAACGCTCTGTCGGGGAGGGTTGGTACTTCTTGAACCAGTGCTTTGCCATCAGGAATACAAGCTCAATCAATATTCTTCTGTTTCAAATCATTTGCGGGGCCGACCCTGCGGACGTCAAGCTCAAAGAGGGTTTCCTAATTCAACACGTTCTTTCGTGATCAGGTAAAGTAACGTGCTTTACGGTGATCCTGTGACAAAGTTGCGGCAGTAGGGCAATGGACTTGCTTCTCGTCGCTGACTTCTCGTCGCTGACTTCTCGTCGCTGACTTCTCGTCGCTGGCTTGTGGTCGCTGGTTGTGGTCGCTGGTTGTGGCGGTCTCGACAATCCTAAGGCCTCTAGTCAATATCAGCGTTTCAGCTTGACGCAAGGCGGCAAAATCCGTAAAAGCGGGCAAAATTCCTGACATTTCTGTCGCGATCCAACATTTACCGCTGCCACGGTCATTCCCAACGTTTGCCACTCAGGCTTTCGAATGGTTTCGAAACACTCTCGAAGTCGGCATCCGATGATAATGTGTGGATTGAACAGGATGTCGATCAATGTTGATAGACCGAAACCGAACGGTTCACGGCTTTTTTAAAAAGGAACACTGTCATGTCTCGCCGCTGCGAACTCACAGGCAAGGGTGTCATGTCTGGCAACAATGTCAGCCACGCTAACAACCGCACACGTCGCCGCTTTCTGCCGAACCTCAACAATGTGACGCTGATGAGCGAGGCACTGGAACAGAGCGTGTCGCTTCGCATCAGCGCAAACGCGCTGCGCACGGTCGAACATCGCGGCGGCCTCGATGCATTCCTTCTGAAGGCAAAAGAGGACGAACTTTCCGATCGCGTGAAACTCGTCAAGCGCCAGCTTGAACGCAAGCTTGCGGAAGCGCCGTCTGCCTGATTTGCGAGGCTGAATTTCTGGAACTGAGTTTCTGGACCTGATTCTGGGGTTGGTTTTGGGACTGATCTGTCAGATCGCCCAAAAGCTTCTGTCATGTTCCGAAGCAACAACGGAAAAGCCCGGCAACGGATTGTTTTCGGGTTTCAACTTAAAACACATCAGCGTGAACGCCCTTACCCGCGCTCCCTTTTTGCGTAATGTCTTCCCAGACGGTATTTTTGGAAGGAATTATGCGCAAACGTTTGAGCCATTTCTTGAGCGCTGCCGTTTCTATCGGCGCTGTTGCGTTTCTGTCTTTCGCTCTTGCGCCAATCGCGACAAAGCCGAGTTTTGCGCAGGCGAGCAATGGCACCGCCGCGGGCGTGGCCAACGACCGTGTGACAGGCGCGAGCGTCGAGGATCTGTCGCTCCTCAGCCTCATTGGTGAACGGGACGAGCGCCTGCGTGCGCTTGATGCACTGGTCGCTCGCGGCAATAAGGACATCATCCCGACGCTGGTGCTTTTCATGAATATCGGCGGTGACTTCAAGCCCATGGCTGAGGCTCTGCAAAAACTCACCGGTGCGGAAATCCACACATGGCGCGATGCCGCGCTCTGGCAGGAGGCGCATCCGGAAGTCGTGCCGCATGAAAGCTACCGCACGCTGAAGCTGCGGTATTTCGGCAGTATCGACCAGAAATTCCTCGACTTCTTCGATCCCAAGACAACTTCGCGCGACCAGATGAAAATCAGGCTGGAGGAGATCACATGGGGCGGCGTGCTGGTGGATGGCATTCCCTCGCTTGATAATCCGAAGCTGATCAAGGCAAATGACGCGGACTATCTCCTGCCGAACGACCTCGTGTTTGGCGTTGAAATCAACGGCGATGTGCGGGCCTATCCCCTGCGCATCATGGGCTGGCATGAGATGTTCAACGAGACGATTGGCGGCGTGCCGGTGGCGCTTGCCTATTGCACGCTCTGCGGTGCCGGCATTCTGTTTGAGACCAATGTTGAAGGGCGCAAGAAGCCCTTCGTCTTCGGCTCGTCAGGCTTTCTCTACCGCTCGAACAAGCTGATGTTTGACCGCGAGACGAAGTCGCTTTGGAACCAGTTTACCGGCGAACCGGTGGTTGGGAAACTGGCCGACAGCGGCATAAGGCTCAAAATCCGTCCGGTCACCATCACCTCATGGGAAGCATGGCGCAAGGAACACCCGGGCACCAGGGTGCTCGCGCTTGATACCGGGTATATTCGTGATTATGGCTCGGGCGTCGTCTACCGTGATTATTTCTCAAGCCCTGACCTCATGTTTCCAACAGTCGTGCGCGATGAAAGTGTCCTGAAACGCAAGGACTATGTTTTCGGTATCCGCGAATTCGGCGCGGCCAAGGCCTGGCCGGTCGATGTCTTCAAAGGCAGCAAGACAGTCATCAACGACCGCGTGGGCGGAACCGATATCGTGCTGATCGGCGATGCGGAGACACGTACCGTGAGGGCCTATCAGCGCGATGGCCTCAGCTTTACCAAGGGCGGCAAGGAAGGTGAACTGAAGGCTGATGGAACCGTCTGGCAGGTTACCGAGGATGGGTTGATTGCCCCCGATGGCCGCGCGCTCGGGCGGGTCGCGGGCCATGTCGCCTATTGGTTCGCATGGGACGGCTATCTCGGCGTGAAGAGTGAACTCTATCCCGGGTGAACGCGCGCTTTCACTTTCGTGCGCTCTGCCCGGTGGCTTGTTCTGACGCAGGGCTTATTGCGCGTGATTGCGAAACCGCTGGCGCAGGGTGCGCAGCCTTAGGGCATTGAGCTTGATGAAGCCGGCTGCATCATTGTGGTCATAGGCGACGGCGCCTTCCTCGAAAGTGACGAGATCTTCCGAATAGAGCGAATAGGGCGAGGCGCGGCCGATGACCATGACATTGCCCTTATAGAGTTTCAGCGTCACGGTTCCGGTTACCATTTCCTGGCTTTTGTCGATCAACGCCTGAAGCATTTCGCGCTCGGGAGAGAACCAGAAGCCATTATAGATCAGTTCGGCATAGCGCGGCATGATCTCGTCCTTGAGATGCGCTGCGCCGCGGTCGAGCGTGATCGATTCAATGCCGCGATGGGCAGTGAGAAGAATGGTGCCGCCGGGGGTCTCATAGATGCCGCGCGATTTCATGCCGACATAGCGGTTCTCGACGAGGTCAAGGCGGCCGATGCCGTTGTCATGGCCATATTTGTTGAGAGCCGTGAGAAGGCTTGCAGGCGACATTGTCTCGCCGTTGATCGAGACCGCATCGCCCTTTTCGAAGCCGATTTCGATGATGGTTGCCTTGTCGGGGGCTTGCTCTGGCGAGAGCGTGCGCGAATAGACGAATTCAGGCGCTTCTTTCGACGGGTCTTCGAGGACTTTGCCTTCTGACGAGGTGTGAAGAAGGTTGGCATCGACCGAGAACGGTGCTTCGCCGCGCTTGTCCTTGGCGATCGGGATCTGATTCTTCTCGGCAAATTCGATCAGTTTGGTGCGGCTCAGAAGGTCCCATTCGCGCCACGGAGCGATCACCTTGATGTCCGGGTTGAGCGCATAATAGGAAAGCTCGAAGCGGACCTGATCATTACCCTTGCCGGTCGCGCCATGGCAGACGGCATCCGCGCCGGTCCTGGCCGCGATCTCGATCTGGCGCTTGGAGATCAGTGGGCGGGCAATCGACGTGCCGAGGAGGTAGACACCTTCATAAAGGGCATTGGCGCGAAACATCGGGAAGACGAAATCGCGAACGAATTCCTCGCGCAGGTCTTCGATATAGATTTCCTTGATGCCGAGAAGCTCGGCCTTCTTGCGTGCGGGCTCCAGTTCTTCGCCCTGACCGAGATCGGCCGTGAAGGTGACGACCTCGCATTCATATTCCTGTTGCAGCCATTTCAGGATGATCGACGTGTCGAGCCCGCCGGAATAGGCAAGAACGACCTTGTTGATGTCGGATTTGTTGTAGCGCGCCATGTGACCTGATCCTGGACTCTAACTTCACGAAATTTGCCGCACTTTATCCATCACGCGTGAATAGGCAAGACGGAGCGGCGGCAAAACTTTTTGCTCGAGCGCGCGCAGGCCGCGGCCATAATGCTCAAAGCCACCACAGGCCCGGGTCTCGTTTGCAAAGGCGCGTGGCGTCATGCTGCCGTCGCGCATGAAAAACCAGCCCCAGACCCACAAAACCACAAGACCGTTCAAGAGGATGGACAAGATGACATCCGAGGCGAAATGTGCGCCGAAAGCGATCCGCAGGAGCGAGATTGCAAGCGTATAGCCGAACACAACCACAAGCGCGGAGCGATGCCAGACGACCGGCAAGAACGGGATGAATGTCAAAAGCCAGATCGCCGACGAGGTTTCTCCAGAAACGAAAGAGCAGTTGCGAAGACACTGGTCTGAAAAATCCCATGGCGCGATATAGGTGGCATCGCCGCCAAAAAGGGCAAGTTCGCGCGGCCGCGGGCGACCCCACTGATCCTTGAGGATGAGATTGGTGAGCACCAGCGGCCCGAGAAGAAGGACGAGCGTTGGAAAAGCGAGTTTTGCGAATGAAATGCAACGGTTTGCGGCCGGGCGCAGAAGGCGATAGAGCCAGAGCAGAACAAGACCCGCGCCGATGAATTTCGTGAGCGTGATCGAGGTGGTCCGGATGCTGCGCAGGGCCTCGTTTCCGGTGGCGGTGAAGCCATGATCATAAAAATAGCCTGAAACGGCTAGGTCGATCCCGGGCAGACGGCGCAGAACCAGACTTGCAAGAATCACGCACACGACCAGAATGACAAGATTGCGCTTGCGCATCAGGGCGGCAAAGGGCGAGGTCGGGTGATCTTGTATCTGGTGCAAGTTTCGGGTGTCGCGCGGCATGGATTTTCGCTTAAGCTATAGCCTGATCAGATACCGCCCGCCACCCGTTTGCACGGCTTCTGGTTCTTTGCCTTGTCCGCCATTCGCATTGCTGTGAGACCGATCATGGATTTTCTGCCGAGCCTTCCCGTCTTCCTGGCCTTTGCCGTCGCGGCCTTCGTTCTCACCATCACGCCGGGGCCGGATATGATCTTCTTTCTTGGGAAGGCGATCAGCCAGTCGCGGGCGGCCGGGTTTGCGGCGGTGGCGGGGGCATCGCTCGGAACGGTGGTTCACACGGTTATGGTCGCCGTCGGCCTGTCGGCCCTGCTTGCCGCCTCCGTTACGGCTTTCACGGTGCTTAAAGTGGTCGGGGCGCTTTATCTGTTGTGGCTCGCCGTGGAGGCGCTGCGCGGCGGATCGGCCTTTACCCTCGATGTCAAAAAGGTGCGGACTGACGGGCTTTCGAAAGTTTTCGTGAAAGCGGTCGGGATCAACCTTCTCAATCCTAAAATCATCGTCTTCTTCGTGACCTTTCTGCCGCAATTCGTCTCGGCCACGGACCCGAATGTTTTCGGAAAGCTGATGTTTCTCGGGATCATGTTTCCGGTGATCGCTTTCCCGATCGTCGCTCCGATGATCCTTTTTGCTGACCGGATTGCGGCAGGTCTGCGCGCTTCACCGAGGCTTGCCCGCGCGATTGATTATATTTTTGCAGGGGTTCTTGGCGCTTTTGCCCTTAAACTCCTGTTCACCCAGGCGCGTTGATTGTTCCTGCCATCGCCCGCGTGCTCGCTTACGCGGCGCTTCGCCAGCTCCCGGCACTGCGCCCGGCAATCAGCCAGTAGACGGCTCCGGCCACAAAACCGGCGGCGAGGGTAATCACCAGATCCTGCTGCGGCGGGGCCTCGGTGCCATAGACGCCGGTCGAAAGAAGCAGAAACAGCGCAACCACGCCGCCTGCCGCTATGTGGATATTGATCGAGCGCCAGGCGAAAGCTTCAGTGACAAGGGCAGCAATGGCTGTCGGCGCGGCAGCGGAAAGCGTGATCTTGAAAAACGTGATGAGGCCGAAGGCGCCGGAAAAGAAAAGAGCGAAAGTCTCCTCCGCCGGATTGCCCGGCGGAAGCCCGCCAAAATTCGTGTGCCAGCCGAGAATGCTGATGACAAGAACCGCCATTGCAGAGACGCATGCGAGAAGATAGGCAGACGCAAGAACAAAAAGCCGTGCGATCAGGCGAAAGAATAGAACCATTTCCGAAATCCCCTTAAAAAGGCTCGGGGCGCGCGTATCACGGCCACCTTTGAGGCCTGTAGACCATATCACGGCTACCCGACAGATAACCGCCGCGGCTTGCCCGTTCCTATTCATGCTGAGACCTGCAAGCGCCGAAAGAAGGGTTGCGAGAGCGATATCCACGGGCGCGCTTTCCGAGTTTAAAAAGACTAGTCGTCGTCACCCGTCATCATGGCCTGAAGCGCCAGACGCTCGCGGATCGCCATGCGCTCGCTTTCGGATTTGAGCTGACCGCAGGCCGCGAGAATGTCGCTGCCGCGTGGCGTGCGGATCGGCGAGGCATAGCCGCCATGGTTGATAATGTCTGCAAAGGTTTCGATCTGCGGCCAGTCGGAACATTCATAGTTCGAGCCGGGCCAGGGATTGAACGGAATGAGGTTGATCTTGGCCGGTATGCCCTTGAGCAGTTTGACGAGGGCCTTCGCGTCGTTGAGGCTGTCGTTGACACCCTTGAGCATGACATATTCAAAAGTGATGCGCTTCGCGTTCGAAAGACCCGGATAGGCGCGGCAGGCATCGAGCAGCGCGCTGATTGGATATTTCTTGTTGATCGGAACCAGAATGTCGCGCAGTTCATCGCGAACAGCATGAAGCGAGATCGCAAGCGAGACGCCGGTTTCAGCACCGATGCGCGGAATTTCAGGGACCACGCCCGATGTCGAAAGGGTAATGCGCCTTTTCGACAGGCTGAGACCGTCGCCATCGGCCATGATCAGCATCGCGTCGCGGACATTGTCGTAATTATAAAGCGGTTCGCCCATGCCCATCATCACGACATTCGAGATCGAGCGGCCCTCTTTCGGTACGATCGCACCCTGAGGCGTCGCCATTTCCGGGAAATCGCCAAGTCGCTCACGGGCGACCAGAACCTGGCTCACGATTTCGCCGGCGGTGAGGTTGCGGACCATTTTCTGGGTGCCGGTGTGGCAGAAAGTGCAGGTGAGCGTGCAGCCGACCTGGCTCGAAACGCAAAGCGTGCCACGCCCCTCTTCCGGGATATAGACGCTCTCGATCTCCACCGGGGCGCCAGCGCCCCGGGCGGGAAAGCGCAGAAGCCATTTGCGCGTGCCGTCGACCGAAACCTGTTCGGTAATGATCTCTGGCCTCTCGATCGTGAAGGCGGCGGCCATCTGAAGCCTCAGTTCCTTCGAGATATTGGTCATCTGGTCGAAGGATGTTGCCCCGCGGATGTAAAGCCAGTGCCAGAGCTGGCCTGCGCGCATTTTCTGCTGCTTTTGCGGAACACCGATGCTGGCAAAAGCCTCTTTCAAAGCTTCGCGCGTGAGCCCAACCACGGCGATACGACCCGCCTGCTCGGCGATTTTCGGACGCAAAGCCGCGGGCAGGTCAACAAGATTGAGCGAAGCTGGCATGAAACAGTCCCATAACTGGACGAGGCGCTGCCTTATACCAGTGCGCCTGCAAGCGCGCAAAGAAAAAGCCGCGCCCGCAGCCTGGCCTGAGCCGGCCTGTTTGGGTATTGATGCAGGGAGAATTAGCTGCAAACAGACGCAATCTTGTCGAGCGCGGCGGTGATACCACTCAGGGAATAGGTGTCGACCGTGTTCGTGCCGCGGCGCGAAGTGCCACTTACCACCATTTTGCTACCCGCTTTCATGGCGTCGACAAGGCGGCCCTCTTCGGCGACATTTTCCATCCAAGCGCCGTCGCCCTTGGTGAACATCGTGAAATTGGAGCCATCGATA
Source organism: Hyphomicrobiales bacterium (assembly GCA_013911885.1). Taxonomy (GTDB): domain Bacteria; phylum Pseudomonadota; class Alphaproteobacteria; order Rhizobiales; family JACESI01; genus JACESI01. The sequence continues at coordinate 19,084 of JACESI010000004.1, forward strand.
TCGGTCGTCACTTTCGAATTTTCGGCGAAAGGATAGCCAATGATGATGCTCGCCTCGTTGCGGACACCGCGGCCCTGCCAATGAGAAATCATGAAGAAAACCGGGTCACGGTTGACGCCACTCGGTTGCTGATCCTTTGGCTGGGAGGCGACATAGCAGACTTTGCCGTTCGGGCCGTCGACGGAATAGGCTACCCAATCATTGAATTTCTGAATAAGCGTCGGCGTCTGGGCGAATGCCGTGTTGCCCGTTGCCAATACCAGAAGAGCCGTGAAAGCTGAAACCACCAAATACCGCATTTTATTCCTCATTCTCAATCTGAATTCTCAGTCCGAATTCTGTTCCGGTCGAGCCCCACGCTTCAGCTTTTGCTGGCTGGGCTTCGTCGCAGCCGCCGACGCAAGCCAAGGCGCGGCCTCAAAGACTTATTCTTAAACGTAGTTTAACGGGATTACTAAAATGTGAATCATCCATCAATCGCTGACGCAGCGAGAATAATCCCTGTTTTGGCTGAACCCATCGCGCCCCACGGATTTCGTGTCAAGTTTCGTCACGAGAATGACCTTCACACGAGATAGGAATGGGTCAAACAGAAAAAGGGCGATTTTTTGATTGATTGATAGAAAAGTGATCAAGCGCCGCCGTGGTGGTGTTTCATCCATAATGACTTTAAGGTTGAGCGCAACCATGCGGAAAACAATGCACGCCTTGCCTTTTAAATGAGTCGCTTTGCGAATCAGTTCTGGGAAGGCAATCGAAGCGGGATGGCCTGTCTTTCCCAGCAAAAGGAGCGTTGAGAAGTGAGTGGAATTTTCGCCCCACCACCCGCGGCCCACCAACCCGCGGCGGCGCCGGCCTCCGGGAGGTTCGCCGACGCTGTGGAAGACGTCGCGCTGAAGCGTGACCGGGCGGCCTTTGCGCTTGTGTTTGATTATTACGCCCCGCGGCTCAAGACATATCTGATCGCCTCGCATTGCCCGGCCGCCCAAGCTGAGGAAATTGTTCAGGATACGATGGTCGTGCTTTGGCAGAAGGCGGATTTGTTCGACCGTCGCAAATCGTCTGTTGCAACGTGGCTGTTCCGGATTGCGCGGAACAGGCGAATCGATCTCCTGCGCCGTGATCGTTCCAGCAAGCTTGATCCCGAGGATCCATCGCTTTTTCCGGCATCGCTTGCAATCGAGGAAACCGGACTGGACCAGGAAGAGCGCGACCGGCGTGTGCGGGCCGCGATTGCAGGCCTCCCTGAGGAGCAGCGGCTTCTGATCCGGCTGTCTTTTTTCGAGGGCAAACCGCATGGCGAAATTGCAGAGCAACTGAATCTGCCGCTTGGAACTGTCAAGTCGCGGATCCGGCTTGCCTTCACGCGGTTGCGCCGCCTTTTCGAAGCGGACCCGAAACTTGATCGGGAATAGGACCGAGCTTGCCGAGGTTTCGCATTCGTCCGGTATCGTCAGCGCGCGGTTTTGGAATAAAGAAGTCCGAGGCGGGTTTTCGTCTGTTGATCGCGCACCTCATAGGTTCCGTCCGGCAGGCGCGCGATTTCCGCACAGCGACGTGTCCTGCGGATGGCGCGTTCGAATTTCACGCAGACGCTCGATCCTTCCTGCGCCCATTCGCCCGCGTCTTCGCCGTGGGCTGCGACGCTGATCCTTGCGGTACCATCCGGATCAAGCCTCACATCGCCTGAAAAGCCGTATCCCACCCATTGCATGGTTTTTTCGCGCGCGATCATGCGGCTCAGCTGGTCTGGTTCAAGCGCAATTTCCGGCTCTGCGCACCCACTGAGGATGACGCCAAGAAGTGCGACAGCAAAGAGCGGGCGAAAACGACCAGGAACTCCCCTAGATTTCTTCAAGGGATTGCTTCGCCTTGCTGCGATGCTCATCGGTGATATGCGCCCGGAGCCGCATCAGCGTCGCGGCAAGAAGCGTGATGTCGTCGGAAAAGCCAAGGCCGATGATGAAATCTGGCAGAACATCGAAGGGCATGACGAAATAGGCGAGGGCTGCAAGAAACGCGGCGCGGACGTGAAATGGTGTCCGGTTGTCGAGGGCACAATAATAGGCGGCAACAAGCTCGGTCGAGAACGGAATATAGCGCAGCGCCTTCCTGAATGTTGACCAGAAATCGCGGCGGACATTCATCTCGTCTCGCGCGGTCTTCACTTCATCAACCGGCGTCTTAGCATCGGCTGAGAGAATTTCGCCTTCAAGCGGTTTGGTCATGACCCTGTCCCTTATCGGCTTGACGTCAACGCGCGTGAAATGGCGTTGCAGAGCCTGAATTTCAAGATGTTTCGCAATGTCGCGTGCGCAAGGCGCGATGGCGATAGCCTAATCCATTCTAACGAGTTTTTCCATGGCATGGGCAAGCTCAATGTCGAGCGCTGTCAGGCCATCGGCGTCATGGGTTGTAAGTGTGACCGAGACGCGGTTGTAGACATTAGACCATTCGGGGTGATGGTCGATCTTTTCCGCGATCAGCGCCACCCGGGTCATGAAGCCGAAGGCTTCGCTGAAATTGCGAAATTTGAAGCCTTTCGTGATGGCGTCTCGACCAGGAGTTTCCGTCCAGCCGTCGAGTTCCGCGAGGGCTTTTCGGCGCTCTTCATCGTTCAGCCGGGCTGCCATCAATCTTTTCCCCCTGTTTGATCGGTCGCGTATCTATTTTGAACACGCAAGTCACGCGCTTCTGGAGAAACTCACCACGTCATCCTGACAGACGTCGTCGTAAATGTCGTCACTATAGAGATCGAAGCGTTCCTCGACCAGATATTGCCCGCCGCCAATGGCACTGCGCGATGACAAAAGGACGAAGCCGTTCACCCGGAACGGTCTGGTGAAATACTCGCCCCGTTCGCTCAGATAGCGCGCGGCTTCCTCAAACGAGGTGCCTTTCAGCCGGGCGATCGTGACATGCGGGGTGAATTTGCGGCTCTCGGGTTCAAGCCCGATCCGGCGCATGCCACGCTCGATTTCGGATTGAAGGGCCATCAGCGGCATTGAAGGAAGCACGCTTGCAAAAAGCGAATGCGGTTTGCGCGAGGCGAACATGTCGAGCGCGCCGAGGGCTATTTCGAAGGGCGGGCGGTCGACATGGTAGAGCTCATCCACCACATCATAGGCGGTGCGGTCGTCGACATCGCCGATGAAACGCAGGGTGATGTGATATTTTTCCTGATCGATCCAGCGCGCGCCGGGCAAGCCACCACGCTTCAGGGAGAGAGCGAAAGCAATGTCTGGAGGAATCTCCAGTCCAACAAACAAACGGGGCATGATGTGCCTCCTTCGTTGGTGTCGCGCTATAGCAGAACCTAGACTGATTCGCTTAACACTGTCTTGCTTTTGAAAACCTACTCTGCCGGTTGTTCCGCATTTTCGGGTTCGCCGGTCATCACTTTTTCAAAATTCTGGAAAAAGGTCTGAGACAGTTTTTTCGATGTGCTGACAATGAGGCGGCTGCCGAGTTGGGCAAGTTTGCCGCCGATATCGGCCTTGGCTGTGTATTTGAGCAACGTGCCGCCGTCCTGTTCGATGAGGACCACATCCGCGCCGCCCTTGGCATAGCCGGCGACGCCGCCGCTGCCTTCACCGGTCAGCGAGAAACTTTCCGGCGCGCCGCTCGGATCAAGCGTCACCTTGCCGCCAAAGGTCGCCTTGACCGGGCCGATCTTGAGGACAACCTTGGCTTCGAGATCGGTGTCGCTGTGCTTGATCAGTTCCTGACATCCGGGAATGCACTGTTTCAGAATTTCAGGATCGTTGAGTGCGGCATAGACCTTTCCGCGCGGGGCGGGGATAAGGATTTCGTCTTGAAGTTCCATGGCATGTCCTCACGCGGCTGGCTGCGACATTTCGGGTTTTCTGCTGAGGCGAACCGTACCCATCTGCCGACGGCGGTGCAACTGAATGATCTCGTCCAGAATGGACAGCGCGATTGCCGCGGGTGTGGCCTCAAGCATCGAAGCGGGGTCGTGTCTCCGTTTGAAATTTCGTCTTTCTGGTAACGGTCGCGCTTGGTGGGTGAAGGCGCTCCGGTCCGCTTCGACGCCGACAAGGGCTGCCTCGGTTACCGCCGAAAGGTTTCAGCAGTCATTGCCGACGCTTTTGCCTTTGCCGCGCGCTCTTGCGAGGATTGCCTCGGCCCGACGGACAACCGGCGCATCGATCATGCCAAGCTGGCTTGCCCGTGCGCCGCCTTCGCCCGCTTCGGTCAATACCGTTTCTGCCCATGAAATCGTTTCCGGCGTCGGCGCGAAAACAGCATTTGCAACGTCAACCTGCGCCGGGTGAATGGTGAGGGCGCCGTGAAAACCGAGCCGTTTCGTCAAGGCGGCCTCCGCCTGGAACCGCGCCATGTCGCGGTAGTTTGCAAGCGAGCCGAGAAGGCCGAAGGCGGGCAGGCCGCAGCTTGCGGCGGCAAGGGCCACCATCTGCCCGGGCAGCGAGAGGGTTTCCGGATTGGGTTCGATCCCGGCGGCTGCGGCGAAGTCTTCGCTCCCGAAGGCAACACCGCTGATGCGCGCATGGGCGGCGACAATTGTCCGGCATTCGAAAACCCCAGTCGGGCATTCGATAAGCGGCAGGAGCGGCAGTCGGGGGTCGCTGGCGCGGGCATAGGCCACAAGATCAGGGGCGCTTGTGACTTTCGGCAGGACCAATGTGACCCCGGCGCCGGGTGGGATCGCTTCGAGATCGGCCATGCCGCCTGATTCAAACCGGTTGATGCGAAGGCCGACAAAGGATTTTTTCTGCCCCAGACGAGAAAGTGCCGTGCCGATTGCGGCCCGCGCCATTTCTTTGTCGCCGGGGGCGACACCATCCTCGAGATCGAGGATCACGCCATCAGCGGCGCTCTCAGTCGCCTTGGCAACACGTTCCGGCTTTGAAAGCGGCACAAAAAGCAGTGATCGCAGAGCCAACATCATTCGCTGTCACCGGAAAATTCCGCCTCGGCTTTCATGACCAGCCTGTCATCCTCGCCAAGGGCTTGGAGCGCGAGGCCCGTATCATTTTCAGCCGCGATCAGACGGATCGGATGGTTGCAGAAGGCAGGGCTGACGCCGCGAAAGCGGAAACGCGACAGGGCGCGCTTTTCTCCAGCCATTTTCCTCCCGCCTTCCTCAGCCAGATGCATCAGAAAGGTTGCAAGCATCGGCCCGTGCACCACGAGATCGGGATAGAGCTCGACGTCGCGCGCATAGGGATAGTCATAATGGATGCGGTGGCCGTTAAAGGTGAGTGCCGAATAGCGGAAGAGAAGAACCGGGTCCGTCTCGACCCGCCGCTCGCAAAGGCAGGCGCCGGGAGTGATGATGGTTGCATCCCCGACTGCGCGTTCGGCCTTATAGACAATCGTCTGCCGTTCTTCGAGAAGAAGCCTGTCGGCCGCGTGATAAACGTGCCCGACTTCGACGAAGACAAGCGCTCCCGCGCTGCCCTGTTTGAGATTGACCTCGATAATTTCCGACCGCCGCCGAATAGGTTCGCCCATTGGAAGCGGCGCCTGGAAGCGGAGGTCGCCCGCCGCCCACATACGATAGGCAAGCGGTACCGGCGGCAGAAAGCCGCCTTTCGCCGGATGGCCGTCCGGGCCGATTTCAGCGCGTGAGACAGCGGGCGGCGCAAGGCACCAGTGAAGACCCGCAGGCGTTTCACCAAGGCGGGCAGGGTCCGCATCAAGCGTCTTGCAGAAACGCTCGACAAGGCTCCGGGATAGCGTTTCTTCTGCTTCCGTGCTGCGGCCGATCCAGCCTTTCAGATGGTTGATATCGACAGGGGCGATCATGTGGCAAACTCCCGGCGGATTGCCTCGGTATGCTCGCCGAGGGCGGGCACGGCGCGTACGCCGATCCCTGGCGCGAGAGGCGAGGCGGCAAGGCTGAAGGTCTCGCCATTGGTGGTGCAGGAAACCCGCCGCAGCGCCGGATGCCGGGCAAGATCAGCAACGCTCGACACCGTGCCCGAGCCGAGATCGGCAGCGTTGAGAAGGGCAATCGCCTCGCGCCGCGTGAGGGTCGCAAAAATATCGGCAATGATCGTGAAGAGTGCGTCGCGGTGTTCCAGGCGGGCCGGATTGTCGTGAAAGCGCGGATCGTTGACGAGGTCGGGCCGGTTCAGCACTTTTTCGCACAGCCTGATCCATTCCGACGGGTTCTGGACGACGATGACGACCTCACCGTCACGGCAATGATAAGCGCCATAGGGGTGGATGCCGGCATGGGCAAGGCCGATGCGGGGGGTCTCCCGGCCCAGATATTCGAGATGAAGCAGCGGTACATTCATCCAGTCCGCGAGGCAATCGAACAGCGCCATTTCAATGGCTGCGCCTTTGCCCGTCTTTGTGCGGGCGAAAAGGGCCTGAAGTATGGCGGCATGGGCATTCATGCCGGTCGCGATATCGGCAACCGACACGCCGACGCGGCAGGCGGTCTCCGGTGTGCCGTTGACCGCGCAAAGGCCGCTTTCCGCCTGAACCAGAAGATCATAGGCGCGCATCCCCGCATAATCGGTATCCTGCCCATAGCCGACAATGCTCACCATCACCAGACCGGGATTGGTACGGCTCAGGGTCTCGAAGTCGAGGCCGAGACGGGCCATCGCGCCGGGTGCGAAATTCTGCACGAAGACATCGGCCTTGTCGAGCATCCGGCGCACGAGCGCCCGGTCGTCAGCGTTCTTGAGATCGAGGCAGCAGCTTTCCTTGCCCCGGTTGAGCCAGGCGAAATAGGCGCTGGTGCCGTGAACCGCGCGGTCATAATGCCGCGCGGTCTCGCCGCTCTTCCGTTCGATCTTGATGACGCGCGCGCCCGCGTCAGCAAGCCGGAGCGTGCAGGTGGGTGCCGCGACTGCCTGTTCAATCGAGACAACGAAAAGACCGTCGAGCGGTTGTGGCGAAGGCGCTGGCATCAATAGGACCTCGGCAGACCGAGAACATGCTCGGCCAGATAGGAAAGGATGAGGTTGGTCGAGATCGGCGCGACCTGATAAAGTCGTGTTTCTCGGAATTTGCGTTCAATATCATACTCTTCGGCAAAACCGAAGCCGCCATGGGTCTGGACGCAGACATTCGCCGCCTCCCATGCGGCATCGGCGGCCAGCATTTTTGCCATGTTCGATTCCGCGCCACAATCCGCGCCGGCCGCAAACAGGCGTGCTGCCTCGTGAACCATCAGTTCGGCTGCGCGCATTCCGGCATAGGCCTTGGCAATCGGGAATTGCACACCCTGATTCTGGCCGATCGGACGGTCGAAGACGCGCCGGTCAATCGCATAATCGCTTGCTTTGTTGATGAACCATTTCGCATCGCCAATGCATTCGGAGGCAATCAGGATGCGCTCGGCATTCATGCCTGACAATATGTAGCGAAAGCCGCCACCTTCCTCGCCGATCCGGTTTTCGAGCGGAATTTTGACATTGTCGAAAAACACTTCCGTCGTCGCATGGTTCATCATGGTGCGGATCGGGCGGATCGTCAGGCCATCTGCCCTGGCGGCGTTCATGTCGAGGAGGAAAACCGAAAACCCGTCGGATCGTTTGGCGTACTCATCCTTTGGCGTCGTGCGCGCGAGAAGCAGCATCAGGTCGGAATATTCGGCCCGGCTTGTCCAGATTTTCTGACCGTTGACGACATAGTGGTCGCCCTCGCGCCTGGCAAATGTACGGATTGAAGTCGTGTCGGTGCCGCTTGCCGGTTCGGTGACGCCGAAGGCCTGAAGCCTCAGCCTGCCGCTTGCAATATCGGGGAGATAGCGTTGTTTCTGTTCTTCGCTGCCATGGCGCAGCAGCGTACCCATGATGTACATCTGGGCATGGCAGGCACCGCCATTGCCGCCTTGAAGGTGGATCTCCTCAAGGATCGCCGCCGCGCCGCCGAGCGGCAGGCCCGCGCCGCCATAAGCTTCCGGGATCAGGGCCGCGAGATAGCCGGCATCGGTCAGTGCTGCAACGAAATCCTCTGGATAAGCGCGCTCCTGGTCCAGCGCACGCCAGTAGCTGCCGGGAAAATCGGCACAGAGTTTTGCCACTTCCTCGCGGATATCCTGATAGGGCAGGGGTTGGCGCGCATTCATGCTCTCCTCCTTCACCGCAACGGATTTTCAGCCAGAATCGCCGCAGCCCTGGCGAAATAGTCGGGGCTGCCGAAATTACCGGATTTGAGGGCGAGAACAAGGTTGTCCCCAGCGCGCAAGGCCGGAACACCCGGGTCGATTTCCGGGCCGATCTCGAGGCTTTTAAGGCCGAGGCCCTCGACCACCGCGCCGGATGTCTCGCCGCCCGCGGTCAGGATTTTTGTAACGCCGCGCGCAATCAGCGCTCGAGCGACCTCAGCAAAGAAAGCCTCCAGCGCCAGAGCCGAGCACTCCCGGCCAAAGCGATCCTGCACCGCTTTTACGGTTTCAGGATCAGCGGAACTGAAGGCAAGCGGGATACCCTCTTCGTGCGCGAGCCAATCCGCGATTGCCGAAGCGGAAAGCGTGGCGTTGATCACCTCTTCCGCGTGGATTTCGCGGGTGGGATGCGATTTTTGATGAAGCCGGACCTGCGCCCGGGTCGCTATCGAACAGGATCCTGAAAGGGCGACGCAACGCCCGCTCATGCCCTGCCACTTGCCGGATCCGGGGGCAAGGAGGCCCGCTTTTGCAAAATTCGCCGGAAGGCCGAGGGCGACACCCGATCCGCCGGTGATGAGCTTCAGATCTCGCGCCGCAGCGCCGATCTCAATCAGGTCCTGATCGCGCATGGCATCGACAACCACGAGGCGCTGACCCCGCTCGCGCAGGGTGGCAAGGGCGATGCGGATGGCGGCATTGCCCTCAAGCACGGTGCGGGCATCGATGTGACCCACGCCATGGCGTGTCTGCGGCGCCAGAACGCGGCGGATATCCGGGTCGGTCATCGGTGTCAGAGGGTGGTTCTCCATTCCGCTTTCACTGAGAAGCCGGTCATGGACGAAAAGATGACCCTGATAGACCGAGCGTCCCGCACCGGGAAAAGCCGGACAGACGATTACCCGGTCGGCATCGAGGGCATCGGCGAGGGCGTCGATGACCGGGCCGATATTGCCTTCGCGCGTGGAATCAAAGGTCGAGCAATATTTGAAGAAATATTGTCGACAACCCTGTTCGCGCAGCCAATCGAGGGCAGCGAGCGACTGGCTGACAGCGTCCCGCGGATCAATCGAGCGTGACTTCAGGGCGACCACTCCGGCCTCGACATCTTTTGCCGCCGCATCGCTCGGAATGCCGGTATATTGCACCGTGCGCATGCCGGCTTTTGCAAGTGTGTTGGCAAGATCGCTCGATCCCGTGAAATCGTCGCCGATACAGCCGAGAAGCATCACGCGTCTCCCGGCAGTTTGAGCCCCGCATTGCGGGCGTAGACCTTGGCGACGGCGGCGTCATCCTCGCGCCCGAGGCCGGAGCCGGAAGCGGCCAGGAATTGCTGCAAGGCGGCTGCCGTGATCGGCGCGCTGAATTTCGCTTTGGCGGCGATATCAAGAACGATCCCGAGATCCTTCGGCCAGATATCGACGGAACTGTGCGGCGTATAATCGCCGGCGACGATATGCGGCGCGCGATTTTCGAGCATCCAGCTTGTGCCGGCGCATTTGCTGATCACTTCGAGAAAGGTTTTCGGTTGAATGCCCTGGGTCATGCCGAAGGTGAGCGCTTCGGCCATAGCGGCGATATGAACCCCGGCCAGAAGCTGGTTCACCGCCTTCATCGCGGAGCCCGCCCCCGCAGCATCACCAAGTTCGAACACCGTCTCTGCGGTTGCATCGAGAACCGGGCGGGCGGCAGCAAAGGCCGCGCTCGTTCCGGACGCCATGAAGGAAAGCCGCCCGGCCGCTGCCTTTAGCGATCCGCCGGACATCGGTGCGTCAAGATAGTGAACGCCATGGTCGAGGCAGCGCGCGGCCATCTCCTTTGCAAAGGCGGGTGGCACGGTTGCCGATGCGATCACCACAGCACCGGCCTGCAGGCGGGGTGCTGCCGGGAACTCACCGCCGAAGAGCACGGCCTCGGTTTGCTCCGCGTTCAGGACGGCGAGCACAACAGCGTCAAGCGTGCCGCTGACTGTGTCAAAGGTTCCGGGCTCGCCGCCTTCGGCCTGAAACTTCTGCATCTGCGCGGGCACCACATCGAAGCCATGTGTCTGATGCCCTGCTCGAAGGATCGACTTCGCCATGCCGTAGCCCATGGAGCCAAGGCCATAGACGGCGATTTTCTTTTTTCCCGACAAGATGCATTCCTCCCCGAGGATGAAACGGTTTTCATCCTGTGTTGAAGCAATCTTTTTGCAGGAGTTCCAGATTGATTTCAATCCGCGATCAGTTTCGCGCGCACGGGGTGCTGGATTTTCAGATGTGCTTCGTCCAAGCCATTGCTGTCGCGCGTTGCCTGGGAAGGCGGACGCTTGTTCTGGCGTCCGCTCTGGGGCGCCCGCTTTGGGGACGAGAGGCAGAGCGGTCTGTTTTTTGAAAGTGACTGGTCTAGAAAGATGACTGCGCCGCAAGCTTCCCGCTGGTGATCGCGGCAAGCTCGTCACGGATCGCCTCGATGGCACCGGTGATCTGGCTTTGCGTATGTTCTGCGGTGATGAAGAGACGGAGCCGGGCTTCTTTCATGGGAACAGCGGGATAGATGATCGGCAGCATGTTGTAACCGCGCGCAAGCATGTTCTCCGCCAGCACGACGGCCTTGATCGCATCGCGCACCATGACAGGCATGACAGCGAAGCCTTCGCCGACGCCGGTATCGATACCTGCCTTCCGGGCGGTCTCAAAGGCGAAGTGGCTGATCTTGCGAAGCCGTTCGACACGCTCGGGCTCGCTCTGCATCACATCGAGCGCCGTGAGTGCCGCAGCCGTTGCCGGTGCGGACAGACCGACGCTGTAGACGAAGCCCGGCGCCTTGAATTTCAGGAGTTCGATCAGGGCTTTCTGGCCAGTAATATAGCCACCGCAGGAGGCGAGGGTCTTGCTGAGTGTGCCCATCCAGATATCGACTTTCGAGAAATCCACACCCTGTTCCTCAGCGATGCCGCGTCCTGTCTTGCCGAGCACGCCGAGGGCATGGGCCTCATCGACCATGAGCCAGGCCTGATAGCGCTCCTTGATGTCGATAAAGGCCTCGAGATCCGGCGTATCGCCGTCCATTGAATAGAGGCCTTCGATCACGATCAGGACGCGCTGATACTGATGGCGGCAGCTCTTCAGGATCGATTCCAGCGCATCAATGTCATTGTGCGTGAAGGTGCGCACCGCGGCACCGGAGAGTTTCGCGCCCATTTTGATACTGTTATGGGCCCAGGCATCGTAAAGGACGAGATCGTTCTGATTGAGAAGTGCTGCGATGGTGCTGACATTCGTGGCGTGACCACTGACGAAAACCGCCGCGTCTTCCGCCTCGTATATGGCGGCAATCCGTGTCTCGAGAATGCGGTGGAACGGTCGTTCACCCGCAACCACGCGGCTTGCTGAGACGCTTGTGCCATATTCCAAGATCGCATCGCGGGCGGCTTCACCGACGCGGGCGACATGGTTCAGGCCGAGATAGTCATAAGAGCCGAAATTGACATATTTGCAGTCTTCTATCGCGCTGATAGCCCCGGCGCGTGCATTATGCTCGCGGAAATAGGGCGATTTCAGATTGGAATGGGTGGCGAAAAGCGACTGAAGCTGCAGTTGCTCATAATCGGGATGCTTTGTAAAATCGGTAAGCGCGGGGTCGTATTTCTGAATATTATTGCGCTTGGGGACTGGCAGCAGATGTGGTCCCATCAGTGGTTTCGCCGCCGCCTTCTCACGCATACGCTTGATCAGGCTGCTTTTTTCGTCACTTGAGAGCGCGCCTGTTGTTCGACCGTTCTTCACATCTTACTCCTAACGATACTTTTCGAACTTTACTAAGCGTTTCAGCGGTTGCTCAAAGGTCGGTATTTTTCAATTGCGAAGCAAAGGTCTTGATCTGATCTGAATAGTCTTCGCTGTCAATATGATAGGAGGAAAGCTCGTTCATCAGGTTGCTGCCTTGCTCCGAAACGCCACTGTTTAATCTCATCAAGATCTTTTTCGCGATTTCTTCAACCGATACGCCGTTCGCGATGGATGCGAGAGGAATGTCTATACCGAGTTTCTGTTGCGCTGTCATGCGCAATTCGACGCCCATGAGCGAGTCCATCCCGAGATCGGTCAGCGGACGCTTGACATTGACGTCCTCGACCGGGGTGCGCAGAACGAGACTGACTTCCTTTGCCAGAATGGCGCAAATGATGGCGCGTGCCTCCGGTTCCGTCTTGCCGGCAATGAGGGCGGCAAGATCGAGGGTCTCGCTGACGCGCTGGGTCGACTGGTCGGCCCGCCGGCTGAAGCTCAAGAAGGGTGCGGTCCGAAGGATGGCAAGGCCGCCTTTGGCAACCGCCCAGTTCATCGGCGCGACACCGGCAAATGCGCGTGCCGGTGATCCGTCATCGAGGCTGATGATACGTTCCAGCGCCCGCAGAGCCTGACCGGCGGTGAATTTCAAGGTGCCCGAGCGCTTGGCGATCGTGTCGGCAACCACGCGGTGGCGCGCGAGATAGCCGACATCGGTAATCGCGCCCCAGCCGATGGCCAAGGCTGGCAATCCCTCGATGCGGCGCATGCGGGCAAGGCCCTCCATATAGCCGTTGGCGGCCACATAGTTTGCCTGCCCCGGATTGCCGATAATGGTTGTGATCGAGGAGAAAAGAATGAAGGTCTCGATCGGATCCGACTTTGTCAGTTCATGCAGAAGTTCCGCACCCTTAACCTTGGGGTTGAGAACGGCATCGATATCTGCGTCGCTCATCGAGGCGATCAGCCCGTCACGCAGCACCATCGCGGCATGGATCACGCCCTTGATGGGTGCGGATTGCCGAAGCGCGGCAAGAACGGCGGACAAAGCTGTCGCGTCGGCCACGTCGCAGGCAACGGCGCTGACCCGCGTTCCCGCCGCTGCAAGACTATCGAATACCGCCTGCTGCTCGCTCGTTACCGTGCCCGAACGGCTGATCACGGTAATCTGGCGCGCGCCTTTGCGGCTGAGCCAGGGGATGATTTCCATGCCGAACCCGCCAAGACCGCCAACCACGAGGAAATGCCCGTCACCCGAGAAGGTAACCGGCTTTTCCGCGGCCCTTGCGGCAATGGTCTCGGGGGCCGTCGGGGTGACAACGATTTTACCGATATGCCCCGATTTCTGCATGAGGCGGAAAGCATCGCTGATCGCCGATCCGTCAAATTTGCGATAAAGCAGGGGCGCGAGCGTTCCGTTTTCAAACAGCGCCATCAATTCCCTGAAAAGCTGACGGGCGAGTTCCGGCTTTTCTGCAAGCAACTGGTCTGCGTCAATCCCGAAATAGGTGATGTTGCGCCGGAACGGTCTCAACCCGATTTTGGTGTTGCCGTAATAATCGCGCTTGCCGAGTTCGAGGAAACGGCCGAACGGCTTCAGAAGCTCGATGCCGCGTTCCATTGCCTCGCCGGAAAGCGAATTGAGCACGCAGTCGATGCCTTCTTTTGTGATGCGGCGGACGTCATCGACGAAATCAAGCGATCGGCTGTCCAGAACATGGTCGACACCGAGTGTGCGCAGAAGATCACGCTTTTCTTGCGTGCCTGCGGTCGCAATAATTTGCGCACCCTGCCATTGAGCGATCTGGATCGCGGCAAGCCCGACCCCGCCCGCGCCGCCATGGATCAGCACCCATTCATCCTTTTCAAGCCGCGCGAGAGCATGAAGCGCATAATAGGCGGTGAGGAATGTGACGGGAATGGTCGCGGCGGCGACAAGATCGAGTTCCGCCTGCAGCGGGACCACGCAGACATCGCTGACGAGCACATGGGATGAGAAGCAGGCGGGCCCGAGCGCGAGAACCGGATCGCCGATGCGCAAATTCGCTACATCCGCGCCCACAGCGCTTATCCGTCCGGCACATTCGAAACCGAGAGTCGGCCCGGCGAATCCATCCTCGAGCGCCTCATCGGGCAGAATGCCGAGGGTCCACATGACATCGCGGAAATTGAGGCCCGTTGCCACGACTTCAACCTCAACCTGGTGCGATCCCGGGGCCTGACGTTGGCGATGCTGCCACGCGAGTTCATCAACGCCCGCGAGGTCTTCAAAGTGAAGCGTGCTTGCAAGATCGCCCTCCAGCGGGCGCGCTGCTGGCGCCGCAATCGCCGGCAGGCCGAAATCGGCGACAAGTTCGACACAGCCATGAGCCGCGAGAATCGCTTCGCTCCATGCTGACGAGGGAGCGGCTGAGGTGGCGATCCCGGAGGCAAGATGACTGCAAAGATGACTGGCAAGCAGCGGCACCGCGGCCTCATCCGAAAGCCCTTCCGCAATATCGAAGGTGCGCACGGTGAGTTCCGGATACTCGTTTCTGACCGTTCGGGCATAGGTCCAAATTGCGGTCGCATTCGGATTGGCGCTTCCGAGCCCGGCTATGGTCCTTGCGCCACCAATGGCCGCAATCCACAGTGTGCCGACAAGCGGCTCAAAGCCGTTAAGAAGCGCGTTGAGGCGCTTGAGATGGCCTGAAAGCACCGTCTGATCAAGCGGATCGCTGCCAAGGGTGAGATCGAGAACATCGAAGCTTCGGCCCTGGCTGGCCATGGCGCTGAAGCGGGCCATCGCCAGTCGCCCATCCGCCTCGGAAAGATCCACGATTTCCACTTCACGAGGGGTTGCTTTTTCCAGGCGCTCGGCGAAGGCGCGGCGTTCATTTCGGGTGAGCATGAGAAGGCGATGCGGCGGGCTCTCAACCGGGCGATGGTCCGTCTCCTGCTTGTCGCGCAGCACAACGACATTTGATGCGGGCTTCGTCGCAATGTGCTGGCGCAGACCATGCATCACGAAAGCAGGCAGGCCCTCGTCGTCAGCTGCATGAATGGTCAGCGAAGCATAGCCCGAACCTTCCAGAACGTGACGCCATTCTTCGATCGTCCGCTCGGCGCACAGGGGAAATTCCGGGTTGAGCGCGCGCTGATACCAGTTTGCCTCAAAGGCGAAAAGAACATCATGCAAAGGTGTTGGCTGTGTCTCGCTCAGGATCAGCCGGCCGTGCCGGTGCATTGCCTTTGCCGCATGCCTGAGAAGGGCTTCGGCATCGCTTTCGCGGTGAAGACCGTTTGCCGAGACAACGATGTCAACCGGCGCGCCCAGAGCGGCGAGGCTTTCGATCTCTTCGCTGGTGATGACGGAGACATTCGGCAGATCAAGGGTTTGAAGCTTCAGGAAACCAAGGGTTCGGCGGTCCGAGCCGCAGGTCACCAGGGCCCCGCGACCCTTGTCCAGGAGTGGCAGCAGGCGAAGGGTGAGCGCACCGCCCGCATTGCCAATTTCGACGATCCGGAACGGACGGTCCGGCGGGAAACTCTCGATGACGGCTGCAACCATGTGTGCAATTGTCGTCACATGGCCATCGGTTTCAGGTCCGGATGTTCGGTGCTGATCAAGGGTTGCAGGCTCGAACAGCGAGGGTTTTTCAGGTCTTGCGAAACCCTCACGCCTCAGATGCCACATGACATGGCTCAACATGGTGCATTCAGCGGACCATTCAGGATGATCGCGCATCACCGCGGCCAGGATATCGGCGCTTTCGGGAAGATCGATTGTCGCTGCAAGTTCCCATTCGTTCTGATCGGCTATGCTGCGGGACGCCTCAAAGCTCTCGCAAAGTCCAAGAAACGCATTGACCCGAACCAGATCTTCCGGGAGAAGGCGCCCGCGCTCGAGAAGCTGCTGCAGGTTTATGCGGCGATTTGTGGCGAGAGACTGCAACGCATCGAAGGCGCAGCGCTGGGCGGCGGCGGCAAGAAGCAGGCGCGCTTCGGATCCCGGCCACGACTGGTTCAGGAAACAATTCTTTGGAAGGGGCGGCCCGTCCGGCGATCGTGCGACGGCTGACGCTGGCGCGTCGCCTGCAAGAGGGAGGAGGAGCGGGTGCGGGCTTGTCTGCGGGCGGAAATGGTAGGTGTAGTCGGAAAGCCGCTGATGCTGGACAAGCGATACTGCCCGGAACCGTGCGTCTTCGAGTTCGGCTATCACGCCGCCGTCCGCATCATAAAGCTGAAATTCCGCAGCGATGTTGCGCGGCGTCAGCCGCTTGATGTCGATCCGGGCGGAATGCGCCCTGACGCCGGGCTTTGCCACGCGCAGGCAGCCAAAACGGATCGGGATGAAGCCGCGTTGTATGTCATGCGGCTGATCGGTGTTGTAAAGCGCGATCAGGCCGTGAAAAGCAATATCGAGATCGCTCGGGTTGAGCAGGAAAGGTGCCGCGCCCGGCAAGGTTTCCCGATTGGCAAGCGGGGGCTCATAGGTCACCATCAGGTGATCATCCGCGCCAAGTTCGACCTTTGCCGCACGGGCGAAAGTCGGCCCGTACTCAAGGCCATGGGCAACGGAAAGCTCATAAAGCTGCTTCTTGTTCAGAAGCAGCGTCCGGCTCTCGTCTGCCGCGTTGCGCGGCGTCAAGGGATGGTTCTCCGTCAGCCGGGCGATCCTGGCCGTTGCGTTCAGGCTCCAGTCGTCGTCACTGAGCCGTTGCCGGCTCAAAATGGTGATGCTTGATGCGTCTGTCGAAATCTCTGTCCGGGTTTCGATCATCTTGTCGTCGGAAAGCTCGATGGCGCGGGAAATATCCATGTCGCGAACTTCGACGTGATCCGTGCCGAAATAGCTTTTGGCCGCTGAAAGCGCCATCTCGGCATAGGCAGCACCCGGTAAGATGGTCTTGCCGTCGACAATGTGATCGCCAAGCATCGGCAGCACATGGGCGTCGATGTGACTGCGCCAGGAATGCGCATCGCTGTGTCCCGGATGCCCGAGAAGCATATGATAGTCACCGGCCTTCTGCCAGGAATCGACGGTTTCAGGCGATGATTCGCGGCGATAGGCTCGGTTCTGCCAGGGGTAGCCCGGCAGGGTGATGTGGCGTTCCGCCGGAAACTTGCGCGCCTTTACAGGCGGCATGGCGCCGGAGGCCATGGCGGTGAGTGCTGCGAGTTCGCAGTGCCTGCCGCGTTCTGCGTCTTCTGTGTTGAGAGCGCTGGCGCGGGCCGGCTGTTTCAGGGTTTCAATGATCGCGATGGTCTCGCTCGCATCGCTGAATGTTTCGCGCAGATTGTTGCGGAAGAGTGCGCGCGGGCCGATTTCGATGAAGATGCGGGCACCCTGATCAAAGGCCTCCTGTGCAGCCTCCATGAAGCGGACCGGCTCGCGAATGTTCCGCCACCAGTAATCCGCGGTGAGCTTGTTGCCGGCGCAGGTCTTACCGGTGACGGTCGAAATGAAGGTGCCGGCGGATTTGGTCGGCCTCAGATCAGCAAGTGCGCGGCGGATGCCGCTCTCGACCGGGTCCATCAGCGGGCAGTGAAAGCCATAGTCGAGATCAAGGATTTTGCCCGCGAAGCCGCGCTGCTTGGCGACAAGGACAAAGGCCTCGATGGCGGCGTGTTCGCCGGAAACAGTGATCGCCCTGGGCGCGTTGTTGGCGGCAAGCGCGATCACATGGCCACTTGAACGAATATCGGCAAGGATCGGCTCGGCTTCGGCTTTCGACAGGGTGCTGACCGCCATCCGCCCGCGGCCACGCGTGGTTTCCTGCTGCTGCGAGCGGGCGTGGATGACGCGGATGCCCTGTTCGATGGTGAGGGCGCCGGCAATCGTCGCGGCCGCGATTTCACCGACCGAATGGCCGAAACAGACCCGCGCCTCGATTCCCAAATCCTTGAGACAGGCAGCAATGGCGATCTGGAGTATGAAAAGAAGCGGCTGCGCGATGGCGGTCGATTCAAGTTTCCCGGCAAGGGCCGGGTCTGACAGCATGTCGGCGACGCGCCAGCCGAATACCGGCTCCGCCTCTGCGCTCAACCGGTCAATATGCGCGCGGAAGCCCGGATTGCTGCTATATTCTTCCCACCCCATGCCGGCAAATTGCGCCCCGTTGCCGTTGAACACGAAAGCGATCGGGCGCGCGGCGCGGTCGGCGCGGCCGGTTGCAAGCGTCGCCCCTTCGCGCAGGACCTCGGATGCGTCGGTTGCCGCGAAATGTTCAAGGACATCGACCAAATGCGCCGGGCTGTTGGCGCGAACGGCGAGACAATCGGCGAGAAGCGGCCTTTGCGCCCGTACGGCTTCGGCGAGCGTTGCAATCGAAAGATCCGGATGTGCCTTAAGATAGTTCGCATAGTGTCCCGCGATGGCCCTGAGTGCGGGAACGCCGTGAGCGGAAAGCGTGAGCATGCCGCCGCCCTGCGTCGTGGCATCCGCCGTCTCGCGGCGTGGCTGAGGTTTGACCTCGCGCAGGATGACATGGGCGTTGGTGCCGCCAAAGCCGAAGGTACTGATGCCTGCATAGCGCGCCTTCCTCGATTTCGGCAGGGCGGTCTTTTTGGTCACGACTTCGAGTTTCAAGTCCGCAAACGGGATATCCGGGTTTGGTTGTTCAAAGTGCAGCGAAGGTGGAATGAAGCCTGACTCAAAACCGATGATCGCCTTGAGAACCCCGGCAAGGCCCGCCGCCGGTTCGAGATGACCGATATTCGATTTGATCGAGCCGATCAGCAGGGGTTTCTTGCGATGCCTTGCAAGGTTCTCGCCGATGGCGCGCGCCTCCGCCGGGTCGCCGACGCGGGTTCCGGTGCCATGCGCTTCAAAAAAGGCGAGATCGTTTGGGTCGACCTTCGCTTCGGCATAAAGGTTCTTGAGGAGCAGTCCCTGCGTCTTGTCCGATGGCAGAGAGACGCCGACGGTCTTGCCGTCGCTGTTGGTTGCCGCAGCTATGATCTCGGCGCGGCGGCGCGGCATCCGGATCGATTCGGGCGCGAGATCCGTGCGCTGGAGCACAAGAGCAACGGCCCCTTCAGCGCGCACATAGCCAGCCCCTCTGGCATCAAAGGCACGGCACAGACCTTCGCGAGACAGCATACCTGCGGACGAGAAGCCAATGAAGGAGAACGGGCTCAGGAGAGCGTTGACGCCGCCGACAATCGCGGTGTCGATCTTGCCTGATTTGAGCGCGCTCACCGCACTTTCCATGGCAACAAGCGATGACGAGCAGGCCGTATCGACAGTGAAGCTCGGCCCTTTGAAATCGAAAATATACGATATCCGGTTCGAAATCAGCGACATCGTATTGCCGGTCATCATATAGGGATCAGTGGAGCCAGTGTCCAAAGGATGCTGGTCGCGGTGATCGGTTGACGACGCCCCGATGAAGACACCAACCTTCTGACCGGCGAGATTGGTGTGCGGGATGCCCGCATCCTCGATCGCTTCCCAGACCACCTGAAGCAGAAGCCGCTGCTGCGGGTCCATCTGCGTTGCCTCGCGCGGTGAAATCCCAAAAGGGGCCGGATCGAAATCCCATATATTGTCAATAATGCCAGCAGCGAATGTGTAGGTTTTGCCCGGCATCCCGGGATTTGGATGGAAATAGCGCGCCTTGACAAAACGGTCAGATGGTATCTCGCTCACCGCGCAGCGTCCGTCCAGAATGAGATCGCGAAGCGCCGCATAATCGGCCGCACCGGGCAGGCGGCAGCCGACGCCCATCACGCCAATGGCTGGCGGGGTTCGTTGCAAACGTGCAGCAGGAGCGGGGGATGATGCCGACATATAAAACCGGTTACTCTTCTATCTTAATTAAACAGAACAAGCCGCGCGTAGCCAGCCGCCCCCAGGACAACCGTCGGCTTAAATCTGGTCGGTCAAACCGCAGTTAAACCCAGATCATCTGCTGGGAACATTAAACTTTTATTTCCTATAACCTCAACAATGTGAATTGTTTGCGTCATCATTAATCGGCAGTTGCGATAATGTGGTAATTCGACGTCACCATGGCGCTGAATCAATGTCAAACGGTAAAGCAGCTTGAACCGCGGACAGGCGTTTGATATTCGACGCTCTATCAGGATTATTCATGACGTGTGACGCGAACCGATCGGCAGGAATTTTGACTTTCAGAGCGGCCATTCTTTTCGCGGCTTTTGTGATCCTGTCGGGTTGCGCCTTCATTCCGTCTTCCGGGCCGAGCGCCGGTCGGATCGCCAGTCAGGCGGAGGTCGACGGCAAGTTCAATTACATGCTCGTCAATCTCGATTCGGCCGCGACAAATGTTCTGAGCGCTTATGTGCCGAGCACGTTTGCCGAGCGTTTCACCACCAAGAATGTGCGTTCGAACCGCCACACGATCGGTGTCGGCGATGTGCTCAACATCACGATTTTCGAGGCAGGACCGGGTGGTCTTTTTTCGACAGCGGAAGGGCGCACGGCGAACTTTCCCGCTGTGCAGGTATCCGAAAGCGGCCAGATTTCGCTTCCCTATACGGGTGTGATCGACGTTGATGGCGACACGCCGGTTCGGGTCCAGAACAAGATCGTGGCGCGGCTCGCGGGCCAGGCAATCGAGCCGCAGGCGCTTGTCGTCGTCGCGGACAACCAGTCGAATTCGGTGGTGGTCGGTGGCGATGTGAATAGGCCGGGCCGGTATCCTCTCTCCCTCGGCGAGACCTCGTTGCTCGACATTATCGCACTTGCCGGCGGATCGTCCGGTCCGACGCAGGAAACCTTCGTCACCTTCATCCGTGGCGGAACGCAAGGGCGGCAACTTCTCCATACGATCATTGATAATGGCGGGGAGAACATCAAGATCAATGCTGGTGACCGCATCATCCTGCGCCGGGAGCCTGAGGCGTTCGTGGTCCTTGGAGCCGTCAACCGGCCGGGCACATTCCCGATCACTTCGACGCGCACCAATCTTCTTGAAGCGGTCGGTGCCGCGAGCGGCTTTTCGGATCAGCGCGCAAACCGGCGTGGCCTCTTCGTTCTGCGCTTTGAGCCACGTGCAGTGGCCGCGCATTTCGGAACAATTCCAGCCGAGCTTGCGGGGGAGCAGGTCCCGGTCATCTACCGCCTGCAACTCCAGGATCCGGTCACCTATTTTGCAGCCCGCAATTTCATTATCCGCGACAAGGATGCGGTATTCGTTGCGAACTCCGTCTTCACGGATGTGAACAAGGTGCTTGGGCTGTTCTCACAGGTCCTGTCGCCTGCCGGGCGCGCAATCAGCGTTGGGAATACTTTCTAGTCTCTGCGAATCGTGAAGCGCTGGCTGCGACCCAGAAAGGCCCTGAGACGCCAGGGCAACAGGTTCGCGAGCCGTGTCAGGATCACGAGGACGAGCGGAAAGGCGATCTGCGACCGGTTTTGCCGGACGCCCTTCAGGATGATCTCCGCCGCCTTTTGAGCACTCATCAAGCCCGGCAGGTCGCCTTTCTGGGCGCGGGTCATATCGCTCATGATATGGCCGGGGCGTACATCCGTCACGAGCACGTTGTCAGCGGCAAGTTTCTCGCGCAGAGCACCTGCATAAGCGCTGAGCCCTGCTTTGGAGGCGGAATAGGCGGCGGCGTCAGCCAGGGGATAGTGCGCGGCCAGCGAACTGATCACGATGATCCTGCCTTTCCGCCGACCGCGCATGCAAGTTGCTGCGGCATGGATAAGGGCGATCGACGCGCTGAGGTTCACTTCTATAATGGCAAGTTCGGCTGCAATCCGCTCCATGCCGCCCGGCTCCCGCGCACCATCGAAAAGCCCGGCATTGATGTAAATGGCATCGAGGGGATGGGCGGCATCGAGTGCCTTGAGGCGACTTATGGCTGCCGCGGTATCGCGCAGATCAGCGCAAACAAGATCAACTTCCGCACCCTTCTCGGTGCAGAGCGCCTCGACCTTTTCGAGAGCCGTCCGATCGCGCGCCCAAAGGATCAGGCGGGTTCCGGGCTCAGCCGATGCTGAGGCAAGTGCCGCGCCGAGCCCGCGGCTTGCGCCGGTTATCAGGATATTCTGCGGCAAGCTTCCCCCGGATAGTGATCGACTTTGCAAGACGCCATGACTTGGTGCATTAAGAATGGCGCCTGTCGTTTTCTATCACCCGACCGACCCGGAAACCAAGCCTCTTTCGCATGATCAAATCTGCCGACACAAGACCCAGGACCTTTCTGATCCTTCAGGGGCCGCCATCACGGTTTTGCCGCCATCTCGGCGACGGCTTGCGCGCGCGGGGCCATACCTGCCTCAGGATCAATCTCTGTGCCGCAGATTTTTTCATGTGGATGGGCAGGCCTGCTTATAATTACACGGGGAAATTCAAGCATTTCGCGGGTTATCTCGAACAGTTCGTCGAAGCGCACGGGGTCACAGACATCCTTTATTATGCAGACCGGCTGCCCTATCACCGTGTCGCCGCCGATGTGGCGCGGGCGCGTGGAATTCGTACTTTCACTTATGAGTTCGGCTATTTGCGACCGGACTGGATCACGCTTGAATGCAATGGCATGTCGTCCCAGTCGCATTTTCCCGAGGATCCCGTGCATATCCTCAAAGCTGCCGAGGGTCTGTCGGAGCCCCAAACAGGGCCCTTCAACAGTTTTACCTTCCAGCAGGAAGCGCTGCACGAAGTCATTTTCCACCTTGTCAATTATTTCGTCCGCATTCCCTTCATTCACTACCGGCGTGATCGCTATTACTCGGAACTTGTCGAATATCTTTGCTACATTCCGAAACTCCTAACAGCAGATCGCCGGCAACGCCGTGCCGAGGCGACCGTGCTTCGGCTGACGCAGCACAAGGTGAAATATTTCCTTTATGCAATGCAGATGCAGAACGATTACCAGTTGCGGGCAAACAGTCCGTATCGTTTGCAGGAAACGGCGCTCTGCGAGGTGATTGCGTCCTTCGCGGCAAATGCCGATCAGAAATCGGAACTCGTCTTCAAGGTCCATCCGCTCGATAACGGTATGGAGCCATGGGAGAAGATCATCGCAGATGCTGCTTCGGCTCATGGTGTTGGCGCGCGGGTTCATTTCATCGAGGGCGGCGATCTCGGTGCGTTGCTTTCGGGGGCCGCCGGACTGTTGATGATCAACAGCACCACGGCGCTTCAGGCCCTCAGACTGAATTGCCCGGTCAAAGTGCTGGGCATGGCGATTTATGATATTCGCGGTTTGACCCATCAGGGGAAACTTGATGATTTCTGGCGTGATCCGACCCGCCCTGACGCGGCCTTGCGGGATGCCTTCTTCCGGTTGCTTGCAGCAACGATCCAGGTGCGGGGCAACTTCTATAACCCGGTCGCAAGGGCGCATGCTATTGTGGAAATGGTTGACAGGCTCGAGGCAAACCGTGTCAATCAACCAGGTGCTTACGTTGATCCGCCGCCCCGTCTCGAGCGGGCGCGCCAACTTGGCGTACCGTTCGCGTGAGGTCAGCGATGACGCAAAAAGACGGAGCAGGCCCGCGCCACGTTCTTTTTCTGCAAGGCCCGCTATCGGAGCTTTATTCCCTGCTCGGCGAACGGCTTCGGCAGGAAGGCCTTCGGGTCAGCCGGATCAATTTCAACATCGGCGATGCGCTTTTCTGGCGTGCGGGCGGCGCGCGCGCCTTCAAGGGCAAGAAGGAGGCGTGGCGGGGTTTCATCGCGCGCTATCTCGATCAGAATGCGGTCACGGATCTCGTGCTGCACGGGGATCAGCGGTTTTATCATCGCATTGCCATCGAAGAGGCATTGGTGCGGGGTGTCTATGTTGCGGTCAGCGAACTCGGGCTCTTGCGGCCTGACTGGACGACGTTTGAGCGCAACGGCACCTCGGTGCAAAGCCATTTCCCGGAAGATCCCGCCGCCATCCGCGCCATTGCAGAGGCCGCGCCCGCGGTCGATTTCAAGCCGCTTTACAAAACATCATTCCGCCGCGTTGCGGTGCCGGATATGGTCTACAATCTTCTCAACACGGCGCTCTGGTTTCTCTCACCGCATTATCAGCGCCACACCCCGGGTTTTCCACCCGTTGAATATATGGCGCATGGCCTCAGGATGCTTGGCAAGCAAAGACGGGAGCGTATCGTGGCGCTGCTTCTCGATGACCTCAAAATCAGTGGTCAGCCGGTTTTTCTGGTCCCGCTTCAGCTTGATGGCGATTTTCAGATCCGGGCGAATTCACCCTATTCAAACATGGCGGAAGCACTCGAGGAGATCGTGAATTCGTTTCACCGCGCTGCACCGCAAAACGCGGTTCTTCTTGTCAAGTCGCACCCGCTTGATGACGGAACTGGCGGGCATCTGCGGACCTTGCGCGCGCTTGCGCACGGCTATGGCCTCGCGGGCCGGCTGCATTTTGCCGATGGCGGCGATCTTATGGCGATGGCTGCGCTTGCGCGCGGGGCGGTGACGGTGAACAGCACCGCCGGGCTCGAGCTGATGATGCGCGGCGTGCCGGTAAAGACCCTTGCGCCGGCAATTTTCGATATTCAGGGTCTCACAGACCCGAAAAAACTCGATTTGTTCTGGAACCAACCGCACCCCGTGGACGTTGAGATGCTTGCGGCCTTCATCAAAGCAATTGCTGCAACCATACAGGTGCGCGGCACGATCTATGATGAGCAGGGAATCCGCCATCTGGTTGACACAATGTCCGAGAGACTGATTTTCCGTCTTTGCAACGAACCGCTCGGTTTTGCTGACAAGGCGCCGCGCCGAAAAAAACTCGACGATCTCCTTCTCGCGCATTCTCGCTTCACTCTGAAAGGCCGCGAAGCGACGGCCACCCGTTCATCCTCTCCAAAGGCTATTATAGGTTCCTTGTGACACATCCGAAGCAATTCTTTCTCCCGCTCCATCGCCTGACACTGATTGGGGCAAAGTTCAGCGCACTTGTTCTCGTTCTTGTTTTTCTTTCGGTTTCGAGCACGGTCCAGGAAACAAGAGCGCAGACGATTGATCAAGAACTGGCCTCGCCCGAAACAACGGATCGGACGATCAAGGGGTGGAGCGCTCAGCTTGACCAGATCACGCGGTCGATCCAGCGCGAAGGATTATCAAGCCAGGAACTCGTTAGTTTTCGTGAGCGGGTTATCCAGATCCGTGACGAAGCGAGCGCCCTTGACGATCGGTTGAAGCCCATCGTCCAGAGCCTGACGGCCCGTCTTGACAGACTGATCCAGGCCGAGGGCGCGCAGCCTCCCGCGGAAGCTGCGGTGCCACTCGCGCAAACGCCAGACAAGCCAGCGGCAGGCAAGTCAGCGGCAGACGGGGAAAAAGCTGCGGAAGCGCGGAAGGAGACCGGGGGCTCGCCAAGCAGCCCACCCGCTGCGGCCGGGAGCGCTCCGACCGGCCTGTCGCCATCGTCTTCCCCATCGGGTCCGGCAGCGGATGCGTCGGCCCCTCGCGCACAGACATCGCTTCAGAAAGACATTGCTTCCCTTGAAAGCCAGATTGCGACGCTCAACGCTCAATCCGGGCGAACGCAGGTCGTAATGCTCCGCGCGGAAGAACTCACCAGTGAAATTACGCAGTTGCGGCGGAGCAGATTCACCAACCAGTTGCTGGAGCGCCACGGCTCGCTGCTGTCGCCCGCGCTCTGGGTGACGGCCATTCAAAACACGCCGCCCTTTCTGGAAGGGGTGAAGGCCACTTTATATGGCGGCGGGCAGCGGATTATCAATCAGGCGCCGATAATCGGCTTTCTGGCCTTTGCTGCGGGCTTGCTGCTCGTGGTTGGGTTCCTGCGCTATTTCTCGCCGCTTCGGATCGTTGCTTTCACGAAGGAAGGTGGCGAGGAAGCCTCCGCGCGGCTTCGAGCCATCAATGCCCTTCGCTCGGTATTGCGCAGTGTGATCGCCTTTTGCTTTGTGCCAACGCTTACCCTGTTCGTGCTCGATCAGGCCGGGGTGATGTCTGATCGGGTGGCGCATCTGTTTTGGACCATCAACCAATCGATTTTCTATTATGCGATCGCCCGCGGATTGAGCAGTGCGATCTTCTCTCCATCGATCCCGGAATACCGCCTGGTCGCCATGTATGAGAGCGGTGCCGCCCGTATTCACCGCACCATCATGACCTGCCTGACAATTTCGCTGGTTGGGTTTCTGGTCATCGATTTTGCCCGAACGCTTGTGGCACCCCCGGAAATCAGCGTCGTGGTCTATGGCCTCATGGCAATCGGCTTTTCCGCGACCGCCCTGTTCAGCCATTTCCTGCGCGGCGAGGAAGAGCGGCAGGATCCGGTGCCGGGTTCCCGCATCTTCATGGTCAGGTTCCTGCGCGTTTTCATCTCGCTCGCGCTGATCGTTGCCCTTTTCGGGCCGGTTCTCGGCTTTCCCTATCTTGCGGGCTTCGCGATTTCACAGATCATCCTTGCTGGCAATATTTTCGGTATTCTGCTGATCTGTTTCCTGCTTCTTGATGCGTTTTTTGGCGTCGCTGCAACCCCCGAAGCGGACAACGCGTTCTCCGCTCCGGTGAAGGATGCCAAGGGCCGACGCTATATGCAGGCGATGATGCTGGCGTCCGGGTCGGGCAAGATCCTGATCACGATTTTTGGCTTAACCATTTTCGCGGCCTCGTGGGGGCTTGATACGACAGGCGTCTGGGACGATCTTGCCCGTCTTTTTCAGGAAATCAAGATCGGCGAACTGACGATCTCGCCATCGACTATTGTTACAGCACTTGCGCTTCTCGCCGTCGGGGTTCTCATCACCCGGTCTTTCCAGCGCTGGCTCTCGGCAAAGTTTCTGCCTACGACCACGCTTGATCTCGGTCTGCGTAATTCAATCACGACGGGCATGGGCTATGTCGGCTTCATTCTTGCGGCCGTGATCGCCTTTTCTCAGGCAGGTCTCGATCTCAGCAGTCTCGCGATCGTTGCCGGTGCGCTTTCGGTCGGTATCGGTTTCGGACTTCAGAGTATCGTCAGCAACTTCGTGTCCGGCATCATCCTTCTCGCCGAGCGCCCGATCAAGGCGGGTGATTGGATTGCTGTTGGTGGTGAAGAGGGGACAGTGCGCAAAATCAGTGTCCGCTCCACCGAAATTGAAACCTTTGACAGGGCAACGGTGATCGTACCGAATGCCGATTTCATTTCGGGCGCGGTCAAGAACATGACCTATGGAAACCGGATCGGCCGGATCATTGTGCCGGTCGGTGTCGGCTATGACAGCGATCCTGCGCGTGTGCGCGATCTGCTTCTCGAAATCGCGAATGACCATCCGCTGATCCTCGCCTATCCGCAGCCGCATATCATATTCAGCGATTTCGGCGCGAGTACGCTCGATTTCGAATTGCGTGGTTTTATTGCAGACTGCACGAACGGGCTTCAGGTGCGAAGCGACCTGCGGTTTGAGATCTTCAGGCGGATGAAAGAGGAAGGCATCGAAATTCCATTCCCGCAAAGCGATCTCAATATCAAAGGCCTTGAAGATTTGGCGGCACAGATGCAAAAGGTTAACCTGGGTCCGAACGAATCGGCACGATCAAGCCCGGACAAAAGCATTCCGAAACGCCCTGATGCCGGGGATGATGTAAGCTGAACGCTGAACAAAGGGAAATCGGATGTCGCTCATTGTGAGCCGAAATCGCCTGTGCCTGATGCCGATCAACCCCATTATAAGGGTGGGTCTGATTGTTGGCGTGATCGGCGCAACCCTTGCCGGATGTGCGGAGAAGCCCGCGCCGGTGAGCACTTCGCCGCCGCCGTTTTATCGCAACCTCGAAGCGGTGAGTTCGCCGCTCGATATCGGGGACGCAGCACAGGTGATCTCCACCTATCGCGTGGGCAAGAACCTTTCGCCGGTGATCATTGACCCCGCACTTGTCGGTCTTGCGCAGGAACATGCATCGGCGCAGGCCCGCGCCAGCAAGACCGGCCACAATATCGGCGGCACATTCGCTGCCCGCATCAAAACGCTGGAAGGCGAGCGCGGCGCCTCGGTGGAAAATGTGAGTGCGGGATATCGCAGCTTTGCCGAGGCTTTTTCTGGCTGGCGGGAATCGCCGAACCATAATGCCAATCTCCTCAATCCCAAGGTGACCCGCCTTGGAATTGCCAAAGCGGTGAACCCGGAGAGCAAATACAAGGTGTTCTGGACACTCGTGATGACGAGCGAACCACGCGCCAAATAGCGCGCGCAAGAGCGTTCTCTCCTGGGATGCCGGCGAGCGCTCACCTGTGTCGCAGCAGTCTTTTCGCCGTGGCGCGCAGGCGTTCGTAGAAGCCGAACTGAAGCCGGATAAGAGCAGGGCTGAGACGCTCGCCGGTTGCAGAGAACAGGATTGTCGCGACGGTTTCCCGCTCACCCCAAAGGGTATTTGCCAGTTCATTGCCGGGGGCAGCGCACGAATCGAGTATGAAGCCTGTTGCCTTGCCCATCAGCGGATCAGCAAACCGGGCAAGCAACTGCGTGCCCGGCGAGTATTCCCTGTAGCCTTCATCATAGGCGGTCTTCCATGAGAAGACTTCGCCACCCGATTCAAACAGGGCGAGAGCGGCAAGCACCGTATCGCCTGCCGTGAGGGTCGCGATCATGCAGGCATTGCGCTCGGCAAGATTGACTGCGATCTGGCGGGCAAAGGCGGCATCATTCGCCCGACTGAGGATGGCTGTTTGTTTCGCGCCTTTCCAGCTCCTGTTCTCAAGATCAAGAAACGCTTCGAAGCGCGAAGGGATCAGCGCCTTGTCGCGGCAGAGTTTGATTTCGAGCGGGCCGAGAGCGGCTGTCACCCCGGCGAGGCGGCGAAACCGGCGGTCGAGCCCCTGCCGCCGCTTTTTTGAAAGCTGGGCATGGCGGTATTGCGCGCCTGTGAGTGTCGACTTCAGGGCTGCCCGCTCATTTTGCGCAAGGCGTTCGACCGTGATGGCGGGCATGTCGGCGCTGAGGCGCTCAAAGCGCTTGATGAAAGTTGCGAGCACCGGCAAACCGGTCGCTGCCATCAGGCCGCTGAGAAGTTCGCCAAGGGCGCGTCCGCTGTCGGGATCGATCAGCGGGCTGCCAAGGGGAAGATAGGGATGGGTCCAGAGCCGAACCACTTTTGGGCCGAAGCCAAGGTAGCGCTTTATTTCAAATGGCGCGAAGCCAACCAGCGCGCCGTCGGAACGGCTGACAGTTGCCAGACAAATCCTGTCATGGCCAAGATACTGGATGGCGGGAAGGAAGATTGCCGGGTCCCAGAACGGATTGGGCACGCAGGCCCGTTCGCTCAGCTGCTGCCAGCGCGCCTGAAATCCGGAGCCTTCCGCCGCGCGTATGTCAATAATTTCAAAGTGCAGACGCGCGGTCTGTGAAACGGTGGCATGCACGGGCGAACCTTCGGGAAAACGGACTGCGGCATCTTAGCCGTTTTCCCGCGTTCTGGCGCATTAACCTTTTGTTAGCGTTAAATTTCGCGCTAGAGGCGGATTTCGCCATTCTGTATTCTGTTATAAAGCGGGGCATCAAGCGGAACGAAGGCGCCGTGCTTCGCATCGTTGAAATAAAGCCGGTCCTGGATTTTCTCCGGGTTGAAGCCTTCCTTGACGAGATCGACCTTGCGTTGCTTGAACGTGCCGGTGGCCTCGATCTCATCCTGCAGGCGGATGAAGACCGGGCGGGCATAATCCGGCAGTTTCGCGCGCAGATGATTGTAGAACCTTTCCGGGTTGAAGTTTTCATCGACGACGAGGGAGACCATCCCGGCGCGCCCGTCCATGCCGGCGATCTGGACCCCGTAGACATTCGCCTCCTTGACGCCGTCGCAAATTGTGATCGCCTCCGAGACTTCCGAGGTCGCGACGTTTTCCCCCTTCCAGCGGAAGGTATCTCCGATCCTGTCGATGAAGTAGAAATAACCAAGCTCGTCCTTGCGGATAAGATCGCCGGAGCGGAACCATGCATCGCCCTTTGCGAAGGCGTCGCGGATGATCTTCTTCTCGGTCGCGCCGCTGTCGGCGTAACCATCAAACCGCTGGGCGGGTTTCGATGGATCGTTGAGGATCTGGCTCACAGCTTCGCCGATTTCGTTCGGTGCGCATTTGACGAGGAAACCGTCCGGTCCGCGAACCGGCATTTCGGTGTCCTGATCGAATTTCACGATTTCGGTCACGAATTTCTTTTCAGCCCATTTCGGCAGGCGACCGATGGCGCCTACTTTCTGATCGAAGTTGAAAAAGACCGTGTTGCCCTCGGTCGATGCATACCATTCGAGAATGAAGGGAATTTTGAACCGGTCGCGGAATGTTTCCCAGATATCGGGGCGCAGGCCATTGCCATCAATCAGACGCAGGCGATGGCTGTTTTCTTTCGGATGTTTCGGCGAGTTCAGAAGATAGCGGCAGAGTTCTCCGATATACTGGAACATGGTGCAGTTATTGTCGACAATATCGTCCCAGAAGGTGCGCGCCGAGAATTTATCGCGGATAAAGGCCGAGCCGCCCTGGGTGAGCGTGATGCCGATCGCCATGATTCCGCCCGCCGTGTGATAGAGCGGCAGGCAGATATACATGCGGTCATCGGCGGTTGCCCGCGTTGCGGCTGAAAAGGCGTTCATGATCGCCATGACGCGGTAATGAATGATATTCGCGGCCTTGGGCAGGCCCGTGGTGCCGCTTGTATAGATGTAGAGCGCGCGATCGGCTGTCGTGAGCGGCACGATCTCATCGCCCTTCAGGGCATCGGCGGGCAGCGCGTCGAGGGTGGTGTCAAGGCGCGGCATACTGCTGTCGGAACCGTAGATCCAGGGGTTCACAGCGCCATCAAGATGGGGGAGCGTGCCGTCGAACGCATCGGCCAGATGCTGATCGACGATGACGGCCTTCGGACGGGCAATGTTGATGCAATGGGCAAGGGATGCCCCGATGAGATTGGTGTTGAGAAGGGCACAGACGCCGCCCGCGCGAATGACGCCGAGCCAGGCTGCGACATATTCCGGCTTGTTCGGCATGAGAAGTGCGACGCAATCGCCTTTCCTGACGCCTTGCGATTGCGCCCAGCGGGCATATTGGTTGGCCCGCGCGTCAAGGGCGCGAAAGCTCATCGTCGTCTCTGCGGAAAGCAGCGCCGGGCGGTCGCCATATTGCAGTGCAAGATCGCTCGCGAGATGGGGGAAGGTGTAATTCTTGTTCTTTGCGACCTTGGTTGTGCGTTTCAAGGTCCGCAAAGCGGCGGTAAGATAAATATATTCGGTCTTCAGGCGTGAAAACAAACCCATTCGCTCCTCCCAACGCAGATCTAACCGATCTGCTTGCCTCCTCGCGACCTCTGCCCCTCAACAGAAGCCTCCTCCGGCTCATGTCTTTTCATCGGCTGTTCGCGATATTCGATGAAAGGCATCATAACCGAAATTTCTCGCCCGTCACCTGCCTCATTATTGACGTAAACGTCAAGTGTGAACGAGCAGAATTTCTGCTGTTTCCTGCCTGAGCCAAGTCTTATGTTCAGGCATATCGCCCGGATCGAGTGTTGCAGAGATCCTGCGGCTCTGATAGCGGTCCTCGTTCAAAATGAACTGGCAAATGAACTGGCGATCCGAACGGAAATTCACGATGGCTGAAATCATTCTCGATGTGAAGGGGCTGAAATGTCCCCTGCCTGTGCTCAAGCTGAAAAAGGCGATAAAGGCGCTGGCAGAAGGCGATGTGATCGAATTGCACGCAACGGATGCGCTCTCCGTCATCGATGTTCCGGCCTATTGCAATGAAAGCGGCAACCGGCTTCTCTCGGTCACGGGCGAGGGGAGCGTGCATATTTTCCGGATCGAACGCGCCTGAAGCGGCAGGGATCCGGGCCTCAGGCGTTAATGCCGTAACGCTTTTCGATATAGTCCGCGACCATCACCTTGAATTCGGCTGCAATATTCTCCCCGCGCAGGGTGGCGGCTTTCTGGCCATCGATGAAGACCGGTGCCGCCGGTGTCTCGCCGGTGCCGGGCAGGGAAATGCCGATATTGGCATGCTTGCTTTCGCCGGGTCCGTTGACGATACAGCCCATGACGGCCACGTTGAGACCCTCGACGCCTGGATATTTCTCACGCCAGATCGGCATATTCTCGCGCAGATCGGCCTGAATCTGCTGGGCGAGTTCCTGAAACACCGTCGATGTGGTGCGCCCGCAGCCGGGGCAGGCGGCGACAATCGGCACAAACTGGCGAAAGCCCATGGTCTGGAGAAGTTCCTGGCTTACCTGTACCTCGCGGGTTCGGTCGCCGCCAGGCTCCGGCGTCAGCGAGATGCGGATCGTGTCGCCGATGCCCTGTTGCAGGAGCACGCCCATGGCGGCGGAGGAGGCGACGATGCCTTTCGTGCCCATGCCTGCTTCGGTAAGGCCGAGATGGAGGCAATGGTCCGAGCGCAGCGCGAGATCGGTATAGACGGCGATGAGATCCTGCACCTGGCTGACTTTTGCCGAAAGGATGATCTTGTCGCGCGGCATGCCAATCTCTTCTGCACGCGCAGCCGAGAGAAGCGCGGACTGGATGATAGTCTCATACATGACGCCGGTCGCCGTTTTCGGGCTTCCCGCGGCTGCGTTTTCGTCCATGAGCTTCGTCAGGAGTTCCTGATCGAGTGAGCCCCAGTTGACGCCGATCCGCACCGGCTTTTGATATTTGTTGGCGATCTCGATCATTTCGCCAAATTGCGTGTCGCGCTTTGCCTTGAAGCCGACATTGCCCGGATTGATGCGGTATTTCGCGAGCGCCTCAGCGCAGGCCGGGTGCTCCTTGAGGAGTTTGTGGCCGATATAGTGGAAGTCACCAACAAGCGGCACATCGACGCCGGCGGCAAGCAGTTCCGCGTGAATATAGGGAACGGCTGCCGCGCTCTCGTCGCGGTCGACGGTGATGCGCACGATTTCGGATCCGGCGCGGGCAAGCGCCTTCACCTGCTCGACGGTCGATTTGATGTCGGCGGTGTCGGTATTCGTCATCGACTGCACCACAACCGGCGCGCCGCCGCCGACCTGGACCGATCCGACATGGACTGCGACCGACTGGCGGCGGGGAAGGGGTTTCGTCAAATAACCGCTCATGGAATTCTCGCTCTATGAAAGCAAAACGCGTTGGCACCTGATTAGCCCGTCTTTGCGCCCGGTGCAACGCCGCGCTGCACTTGTGATCGAGGCTCAGCCGGTCCTGTCCCTCTTGTCACGGGCTGCCAACATTCTCAGTAGAATAAAGTGAACATGGGTGACCTTGCGCGTGATTTCCAAGACGCTATGCTGCGCCGCAAACCAACAGGGAGATATGATATGGCAAAGGGTAAAAATGCAGTTGTGACCGGTTCAAATTCGGGCATCGGTCTTGGTATCGCGGAAGAATTCGCGAAGGCAGGTGTCAATGTCGCGATCAACTCCTTTTCCGATAAGGCTGAGGATCACGCGCTTGCAAAGGAAATTGCCGACCGGACGGGCGCAAAAGTCGTCTATATAAAAGCCGATATGTCGAAAGGTGATGAATGCGTTCAACTCATTGAAAAAGCGAAGGATGCTCTCGGCTCTGTCGATATCCTCGTCAACAATGCGGGTGTCCAGTTTGTTGCGCCGATTGATGAATTCCCGGTCGACAGATGGGATGCGATCATCGCGATCAATCTCACCTCCGCCTTTCACACCACGCGCGCGGCCCTGCCATTGATGAAGAAGAACGGCTGGGGGCGGATTATCAACATTGCATCCGCCCATGGCCTGTCGGCATCACCGTTCAAGTCTGCCTATATCGCCGCAAAGCATGGCATCATCGGGCTGACCAAGACGGTTGGTCTGGAGACAGCCGAACTCGATATCACCTGCAATGCGATCTGCCCGGGCTATGTCATGACCCCGCTCGTCGAAGCGCAGATCCCCGAACAAATGAAGGCACATAATATGGGTCGCGAAGAGGTGATCAGAAACGTCATGCTCTCGCGCACCCCGTCGAAAAAATTCGCAACCGTCGAACAGATGGGCGGCACGGCGCTTTTCCTGTGCTCTGATCATGCAGCACAGATCACCGGCACCGCCATTTCCGTCGATGGCGGCTGGACGGCGATGTAGGCTTTGTTAAGCCTCTCTAATAGCAGAGAGCCGCAGGCCTCAATCAGATCTACCGCCATTATCACGGCGAGGTTCGCACGACCAGACATTGCAAAGACCATCGCGCGTAACAATGAACAGGCCGCTCGAATCAAAAAAGTCAAATTTCTGATCATGTGCCTGGAAACAATCAACCGCCTCCGCGGCAACAATTTGGCCTGCGGACTGGATCAGCGTGTTCCGCCAGGCGACATTCTTGAGTTCATCGCAATCAACTGATTTCGCATTGATCTTGAGCAGTTTATCAACGGGCGGCGCGCTTTTGCGGATCACATGGGCGCTGGAACGCTCCGCATGGGCCGCTTGCGGGCTAAGCACGGTTGCGGTTGCAAGCGGTGTTACCAGCAGGGCAATCATAGCGAAGGCGGATTTCATGATGGTCGTCTCCCTTGTGGTTTCATGTCGATTACACGTTTTTTCGTTCCTAGAATTTACATCGGATTGCGCAACTAGCAAAGACACGATTTCCTGATCGCACGATGAGCGGGGTGCTCTTCACGATGCAGGACGTGATCGCTGGCGCTAGCCGCGGCGGGCGCGGCGGCAGGCGCTTTCCATCGCCTGCAGAAAATCTGAGCGCGCTTTTGGTGTGAAAACCGGATTTGATCCGCCGATTTCGCCAATTTCGCGCAGGTGTTGATTGAGCGCCCGCGACGCAAGCGCCTGACCGATGGTCGCCTCGGTAAATTCACGACCGGATGTGCCGAGCACGATGGCCCCCCGCTCAATACAGCGCCCGGCCAGGGGAATGTCGTTGGTGATCACAATATCGTGATGTCTGGTGTGATCGGCGATCCAGTCGTCGGCAACATCGGGTCCGTCCGGCACGACGACGCGTGTGACCAGCGCATCTTCCGGCAGGCGCATGAAGGCGTTCGAGACATAGGTGATCCTCAGTCCATGGCGTTCGCCGACCTTATAAATTTCGTCCTTTACTGGACAAGCGTCGGCGTCGACATAAATTTGTGGTGTCGGAACGGATTCTTGGGACACTTCTTAAGCTTCTTTCGCCCATTGTTCTGTCGCACATGCCGGTTCGGCTGCGGATATATGTCATGCTTACAACCGGCGGCAACCACCGTCAAAACCGGATCATTGTTTTGGCCGCTGCTCTGTCAGCGGTTTGACCATAAGGAGAATGCCATGCTGTTTGCCACCCTTGCCATCGTCGTGCTGATGGTTCTGCTGCTTGCCGATGTTCCGTTCTGGCCGGCGGTTTTGAGCTGGGTGCTGATGCCCTTTGCCGTGATCCATGGCCTTTGGTGGTCAAACGGGTTGAGCGGACTTTCTGCATCAGGCGCGATCGATAGCGCCTTAGTCTGGCAGATTCTCTGGGATGCCTCGATCCTTGCTTCCGCGTTTTTCGGAACGGCGCTGATCTGGGGCCTTTTTCGCGGTGTCATCATCGGGCAGAATGAACAGACGATAAAACATACGCTCGCCAACCGTCCGGGAATGACCCGGGGCGATCGGCTCGGGGAATTGCTGCTTGCATCGAAATATTCGAGCAATGGCAGGCGCTGATAGTCTGGTTGTGCCCACAGGGGTTTTGAAGGCTGGCGATAGAAATCTTCCATCGTTGAACACTGTGTTTAATGGAACGGGATTGTTTCTGTTTCGAATTCTGTTAGCGTCAGGCAATTGTTCCGGGCTTCGGGAGGCATTATGGCGCAACTGGCGATTGTCGGATTTTACCTCAGCATCAATGCGTTGGTGCTGATTTGGCTTTCCGCAAAAGTGATCGGCGTGCGCCGAGGAAACCAGATTTCCATCGGCGACGGGAACAACAAGACACTTGCCCATTACATCCGCGGACAGGGCAATGCGGCTGAATATATGCCGATGTTTTTCATCATGCTTGGGATCGCAGCCCTGATCAACACCCCGCCGGTCGCGCTGCATGCGCTCGGGGTTACTTTCACAATCGGGCGCATCCTGCATGCAAGCTGGTTTGTCAAACCGTCGCCGAAGATGAGCAAGCGGGTGAGCGGTATGGTCCTGACCTTTTTGTCGATGGGCATTCTCGCTCTCGGCCTTTTTGCCCATGCCATCGTGATCATGGCGCAGGGTTACTGAAACGGAGCCCCGGCCTTGCGGCCAGGGCTCTTGTAATCGTTGCTTCAGTCGTCCGCGTAAACGATCAGCAGATCTTTCGCGTCGATCTGATCGCCAGCCTTGACGAGGACTTCGGCCAAGGTTCCGTTGCGCTCGGCGTGGATCGCGGTTTCCATCTTCATGGCTTCGATGGACAGAAGCACGTCGCCTGATTTCACTTCCTGTCCCTGTTTGACTGCCAGTGTCGAGATCACGCCCGGCATCGGCGCAGCGACATGGGTGTTATTTCCAGCCTCCGCCTTGGGCCGGGCGCGGCTGCCCGCAGCGCCATGGGCACGGTCCGGCACTTTCGAGGTGCGCGGCTGGCCGTTAAGGTCGAAGAATACTTTCTGCTCGCCCATTTCATCGGTCTCGCCAAAGGTCCGGCACGACAGGATAAGGGTCTTGCCGGGTTCGAGATCAACGGAGATTTCCTCTTCGGCTTTCATGCCGTAGAAATAGGTGAGCGTCGGCAGAACCGAGGTCGGGCCATAGAGATCCTGTGTCTTGGCGAAATCGACGAAGACCTTCGGATACATGAGATAGGAAGCGAGTTCCTGATCGGTGATCTTGCGCCCGATCTCGGCTTCCGCCTTGGCGCGCTCAGCATCAAGATCAGCGGGCGCGAGGAGCGTTCCGGGAACCACGGTGATCGGTTTCTGGCCCTTGAGCGCCTTTTTCTGGAGCGCTTCCGGCCATCCTCCCGGCGGCTGACCGAGATTGCCGGCGAGCATGTCGATCACTGATTCAGGGAACGCGACATCCTTGGCGGGGTTGAGCACATCTTCAACCGTGAGTTCCGAGGCAACCATCATCAGCGCCATATCGCCGACCACCTTGGAAGATGGCGTCACTTTGACAATATCGCCGAACATCTGGTTCACATTCGCATAGGTCTCAGCGACTTCGTGCCAGCGCTGCTCCAGACCGAGAGAGCGGGCCTGTTCCTTGAGGTTGGTGAACTGACCGCCCGGCATTTCGTGCAGATAGACTTCGGAGGCCGGGCCCTTGAGGTCCGATTCGAAGGCCGCATATTGCTTGCGTACGTTTTCCCAGTAAAAGGCGATCTTGCGGATGGCAACATCGTCCAGACCGGGCGCGCGCTCATTGCAATCAAGGGCTGCCACAATCGAGCCAAGACAAGGTTGTGACGTGAGGCCGGAAAGTGGGTCCATGGCAGCGTCGACCGCATCCACCCCGGCATCGATGGCCGCAAGAACCGTTGCTGCTGAAATGCCCGATGTGTCGTGCGTGTGGAAGTGGATCGGCAGGTCCGAGATGTCGCGGATCGCGTCGATCAGGACCTTCACGGCTTTCGGCTTCATCAGACCAGCCATGTCCTTGAGGCCGATAATATGGGCACCCGCCTTGTCGAGTTCCTTCGCAAGATTCTGGTAATACTGGATCGTATATTTGTCGCTCTTGCCGGACATCAGATCGCCGGTATAGCAGATCGCGCCCTCGCAGAGCTTGCCCGATTCGAGGATGGCGTCGATCGAGACGCGCATATTGTCGACCCAGTTCAGCGCGTCGAAAACGCGGAAAAGGTCAATGCCCGCTTCTGCGGCCTGTTTGGTGAAATAGCGCACCGCGTTTTCCGGATAGCTCTTGTAGCCGACGCCGTTTGACCCGCGTACGAGGCACTGCAAAAGGATATTCGGCACCTTCTCGCGGATTTTCGCCAGACGCTCCCATGGATCCTCGGTGAGGAAGCGCATCGAAACGTCGAATGTCGCCCCGCCCCAGCACTCAAGGCTGAAGAGTTCAGGCAGCATCGCCGCATAGGCGGGCGCGATATTGACGATATCGTGGGTGCGCATCCGTGTTGCAAGCAGGGACTGATGGCCGTCGCGCATGGTGGTGTCGGTGATCAGCGTGCGCTTTTCAGCACGCATCCACTTTGCCAGGCCGACCGGGCCAAGCGCATCGAGTTTCTGTTTGCTGCCGGGCTTGATCTCGATACCGTGTTTCGGCGGTTCGGGGTGCACCATGGCGAGATTGGGCAAAGTGCGGCCTTTGACATCCGGGTGGCCGTTCACGGAGACATCGGCGATATAGCGCAGCAGTTTCGTCGCCCGGTCCCGCGGGGTGACGCGGTCGAAGAGTTCCGGCGTCGTGTCGATGAACTTTGTTGTATAAGTGTCGTTGCGGAATGCCGGGTGCGAGATGATGTTTTCAAGAAAATTGAGGTTGGTCGCAACGCCGCGAATGCGGAACTCGCGCAGCGCCCGGTGCATGCGGCGGATCGCCTCTTGCGATGTTGGTGCCCAGGCTGTGACCTTTTCGAGAAGCGGATCGTAAAAGCGCGTGATCACGGCGCCGGAATAGGCGGTGCCGCCATCAAGGCGAATGCCGAAACCGGTTGCGCCGCGATAGGCGGTGATGCGACCGTAATCGGGAATGAAATTCTGGTCCGGGTCCTCGGTCGTGATCCGGCATTGCAGCGCGTGGCCGTGCATCTTGATTTCGTCCTGGCGAGGGACGCCCGATTCCGGCGTTCCGATCGCCGCGCCATCCAGAATATGGATCTGTGCCTTGACGATATCGATGCCGGTTATTTCCTCGGTCACCGTATGTTCGACCTGAATGCGCGGATTGACCTCGATGAAATAGAATTTGTCCGTGTCGGCATCCATCAGGAATTCGACTGTGCCGGCGCCAATATAATCAGTCGCCTGCCCGAGTGCGATCGCAGCGTCCGTCAGGCCCTTGCGGGTTTCAGCATCCACATAGGGCGCCGGTGCGCGCTCCACGACTTTCTGATTGCGGCGCTGGATCGAGCAGTCGCGTTCGAAAAGATGGACGACATTGCCGTGACTGTCACCCAGCATCTGGACTTCGACATGGCGGGCGCGCTCGACGAGTTTTTCGAGATAGACCTCATCCTTGCCGAAAGCAGCGCGCGCCTCGCGCTTTGCCTCGGTGACTTCCTTCTCGATTTCCCGTTCCCCGCGGATCACGCGCATGCCGCGTCCGCCGCCACCCCAGGATGCCTTGAGCATCAGCGGATAGCCGATTGCGGCGGCCATCTTTTTCACTTCAGCAAAATCATCCGGAAGGGGCGCGGTTGCCGGTACAACCGGGACGCCGATTTTCTCGGCGAGATTGCGCGCGGAGACTTTGTTGCCGAGGGCGCGCATGGTCTCTGCCTTCGGGCCGATGAAAGTCAGGCCTGCCTCGGCGCAGGCTTCCACAAATTCAGGGCTTTCAGAAAGCAGCCCATAACCTGGATGGATTGCATCCGCACCGGAAATGCGGGCAACCCGGATGATTTCGTCAATCGATAGATAGGCCTCGATTGGTCCCTTGCCACGCCCCACCTGATAGGCTTCATCGGCCTTGAAACGGTGCAGCGCGAGTTTGTCCTCCTCGGCAAAAATAGCGACAGTCCTCAGACCCAACTCATTGGCGGCGCGAAATACGCGGATCGCGATTTCAGAACGGTTTGCGACGAGAATCTTCTTGATGGCCATGGATGCCCTTTCGGAATGGTAAAGTGTGATCGCCATCGACAATAAGGAGGGGGCAGGCAACCACGTGCCTTCTCCTTAAACGAATTGTGCAAGTGCGGAAAGACCGACAGGCGCCCGTTCGATTTTATTGGGAGCGTTAAATATTTCAGTGCGGGGAGGATTCATAAATGAAAAAACGGGAGGAACAGAATTGCAATTACCGGAACGGGTGAGGTCTAGGCGACAAATACGTGTTCCTCCCAAGTGGGTTTTCAATAATAAATATTTTGAATTTTTTACATTCGGCAAATTACTATGTGTACAAATTGATAGACTTATCTCTATCCCCATGATTTAATTGATTAAATTTGATAATTAAAAATAGTGTGGAATAATCGGGAGATATTTTCTGTCGTCCAGTTATAAAATTTATGTATTTTGCCGAATGATCGTTACGCCCGCAGCTTTGTCTTTCAGGCGGTCGATATGAACGCTAAGAGAAACACCGTTGAGTTGAAAGTCGGGCAGAATTTCTTGTAGAGGCACCAGAACGAAGGCGCGCTCGGCAATGCTTTTGTGCGGTATTGTGAGGTTCGGCATATCGATATCTGCGTCGCCATAAAACAGGATGTCGATATCGATGACGCGCGGACCCCATCGGATGGTCTTCTGGCGTCCGAGCGCCTTTTCGACAGCCTGCGTTTGAGCGAGCAGATCTTCCGGCTGAAGCGACGCGCGCCCGACGGCGCAAACATTGACGAACCAGTCCTGATTTTCCACACCCCAGGGCGGGGTGCGGTAAAACGAGGAAACACGGTCGATTTTAAGGTCGCTGGTTGCCGCAAGCTCGTCAAGCGCCCGCCTGATGATGGCCACCTTGTCGCCCATATTGCTGCCGAGCGCAAAACCGACCGGGACCATCAGCCGAGATCGTCGCGGTTTCGGTTGATTTCCACGCCCAGATAATCGACGAGTTGCGGTACCGGCGCCGAGCGCTTGCGGATGATCACCTTGATGGCGCGCACGCATTCATACCGGCGTAGTGTCGTGATCGCGATTTCGTGGCCGAATTTTTCAATCAGCGCAAAGGGGCCGGAATTCGAGACTTCTTCCGCGATCTTGCAGAGCGAGCCATAGCAGACGGCTGATGAATAATCGTCTGCCGCAGCAAAAGCGCGGGTGTCGAGCATGCACTCGATGTCGATATCGAACTTCTGGCCAAGGGCGCTTTCTTCGGCGAAGACCCCGTGATGGGCGTGCAGACGAAGATTCGACACAAGAATTTTGTCGTTCATTGGCGGATGCGTTCCTGAACCGAACTGGCTTTGATGGCGGACCCTATGCACCTATGAACGCTCAGCGTCAATTGCCATCCAGACGGCGAGCGCCTCACGGTGCGGCTTCACATCATGAACCCGAATGATGTCAGCGCCATGAGCAAGCGTGAATAAATTTGCACCGAGGGTGCCGAAAAGGCGGTCATTGACCTCAGCATCAAGGATCGCGCCAATGAAGCGCTTGCGCGAAAGGCCGATCAGAAGCGGATAGCCGCGCGCCTTCAACCGCTCCAGATTGGCCAGCACGATCAGATTCTGATGAAAGGTTTTGCCAAAACCGATGCCGGGATCGAGGGTGATCTTGTCGTCAGGGATATTCGCTTTGCGGGCGAGGGCAAGCGAGCGGTCGAACCAGCGGTCCATATCGTCCAGAATGTCGATTGTCTCATCCGCGCCCTCGACGCGGTTGTGCATGATCATCACAT
Source organism: Hyphomicrobiales bacterium (assembly GCA_013911885.1). Lineage (GTDB taxonomy): Bacteria > Pseudomonadota > Alphaproteobacteria > Rhizobiales > JACESI01 > JACESI01. Next base: position 60,302 of record JACESI010000004.1, read on the forward strand.
CGGCGCCGGTCTCGGCCACGACGGCAGCCATGGCCGCGTCGCGCTGGAGGCCCCAGACATCGTTGATGATCGAGGCACCAGCGGCCATCGCGGTGCGGGCGACATTCGCCTTGTAGGTGTCAATCGACAGCGGGAGTGCAATTGCGCCCTTGAGGGCTGCGAAAACCGGCTGCAAGCGTCGCAATTCCTCGACTTCAGTGACGGGATCGCTGCCGGGTCGGGTCGATTCGGCGCCAATGTCGAGAATATCGGCGCCTTCGGCCGTGAGGCGATGCGCCTGTTCGAGGGCTTTGTCGGCTGAATTGAACCGGCCGCCATCGGAAAAGGAATCCGGCGTCACGTTCAGGATCGCCATCAGTTTCGGGCGGCGCCGCAGCATCGGCCTAGCTGTCCATTTTCAGCGCGGCGATGAAGGCTTCCTGCGGGATTTCGACCTTGCCGAACTGGCGCATCTTCTTCTTGCCGGCCTTTTGTTTTTCGAGAAGCTTGCGCTTGCGCGTCACGTCGCCGCCATAGCATTTTGCGGTGACATCCTTGCGCAGGGCGGCAATCGTCTCGCGGGCAATAACTTTGCCGCCGATGGCAGCCTGAATCGGGATTTTGAACATGTGCCGGGGGATCAGGTCCTTGAGCTTTTCGCACATTACCCGGCCGCGATTATCCGCCTGGCTGCGGTGGACGAGCATCGACAGCGCGTCGACCGGCTCGCCATTGACGAGGATCGACATTTTCACAAGATCGCCGGAGCGGTAATCACTGATGTGATAGTCGAAGCTCGCATAGCCGCGGGAAATGGATTTCAGCCGGTCGTAGAAGTCGAAAACAACCTCGTTGAGCGGCAGATCGTAGGTCAGCATGGCGCGGTTGCCGACATAGGTGAGTTCGATCTGAAGGCCGCGCCGTTCCTGACAGAGTTTCAGGATTGTGCCGAGATATTCATCCGGCGTCAGGATTGTCGCGCGGATCCATGGTTCCCGGATTTCCTCGATCTTGACGACATCGGGCATATCCGCCGGGTTGTGCAATTCGCGATCCGTGCCGTCGGTCATGGTCAGCTGATAGACCACGCTCGGCGCGGTGGCGATGAGGTCGAGATCGAATTCGCGCTCAAGCCGCTCCTGAATGATTTCAAGATGGAGAAGGCCGAGAAAGCCGCAGCGGAACCCGAAGCCGAGGGCGGCGGATGATTCCATCTCATAGGAGAAGCTCGCGTCGTTGAGGCGCAGCTTGCCCATTGCGCCGCGCAATTCCTCGAATTCGTTGGCATCGACCGGAAAGAGGCCGCAGAACACAACGGGCTGGGCCTCGCGGAAGCCCGGAAGCGGCTCGATATTGGTTGCCTTCGCATCGCAGATCGTATCGCCGACACGGGTATCCGCCACTTCCTTGATGGATGCGGTGATGAAGCCGATCTCACCCGGATCGAGCGCATCAACATTTTCCATTTTCGGGCGGAAGACACCGATGCGTTCAATGCCATAGGTCGCGTTTGTGCCGATGATTTTGATCTGCTGGCCTTTTTTCATGATGCCGTCGACAATGCGCACGATGACGACGACGCCGAGATAGGCATCGTAATAACTGTCGACCAGCATGGCTTTGAGGGGGGCATTGCGGTCCCCTTTGGGGGCCGGAAGACGCTCGACGATGGCTGAAAGAACGGCTTCGATGCCAAGCCCGGTTTTTGCAGATATCAGAACCGCATTCGAGGCGTCGATGCCGATCACGTCCTCGATCTGCTCGCGGATACGCTCCGGTTCGGCGGCGGGAAGATCGATCTTGTTCAGGACCGGCACAATCTCATGGTCGACCTCGATCGCCTGATAGACATTGGCAAGGGTCTGAGCCTCGACACCCTGCGAGGCATCGACAACAAGAAGCGATCCTTCGCAGGCGGCGAGCGAGCGGTTCACCTCATAGGCGAAGTCGACATGGCCTGGCGTGTCGATCAGGTTGAGGACATAATGTTTGCCGTCGGTATGGACATATTCGAGCCGCACGGTCTGCGCCTTGATCGTGATGCCGCGCTCGCGCTCGATATCCATGCTGTCGAGCACCTGTTCCTTCATCTCGCGCAGGCTCAACCCGCCGGTCAGCTGGATCAGACGGTCAGCAAGGGTCGACTTGCCGTGATCGATATGGGCGACGATTGAAAAATTGCGAATAAGGGAAATGTCTGTCATGGCGCTGAGATATCATTGCAGGCGGCGGGCGCAAAGAAGTATTCGCGGACATTTGCCCACTTTCTTTGTCGTTTCGGCGAGCCTCAGTCTGTGATGGGGGCATCGCATCCCGGTTTTTGTTCTCCCGCCTGGCTGCGGGATTATTTTGACATGGTAAAGCGGATGGCTAAACTGCGCGCGTCTGAACCGCAAATTCTGGCGGCTTTTCCAGGCATGAGCGTTGGCCGCATGGGGCTTATTGGGCGCGGAAGTGGTGTTTTGGGATTTGTCTGGTTTTGACCGAAGAAACGCGGCCGGCGCGATGCAGGAGCAGGCAGGGCATGAGCCCGTGATACAGGCGCCGACGGGGCAGGTACTGATGCGCCGTGATATCGGTTTCTACGTGATCAATCTTGAACGTTCAGCCGACCGTCTGGCGGAAGTTGCGCAAGTCTTTGGCGCGCTTTGCCTTCCGTTCGAGCGGATTACCGCTGTTGATGGCAGAACCATGGGCAAGGAGGCGATCCGGGCGGTCTATGACGGGCGCTTTTCGCTTGATGGCGGCTGCTACTTGCACGACACCTGGGTTGCAATCACCCTGTCGCATATCCGGGCGCTCGAGACATTTCTCTCAAGCGAGAATGCATTCGCCGTGATCCTCGAGGATGACGCGGTTTTCACCGCCGAGGCGCTTTTCATCATCAATCATCTGGTAGCAGCGAAAGCTGACGGAACCCTCGAATTCGATGGCGTGGAACTGATGGGACCGGCCAACAATTCCCGCGATGTCATCGCACAGGCGCGCAAGGTGGGGGGCTACACAATCGGTCGCCCCGCAAAGACAACGCCGATTTCCGGTTGCATGCTCTATACCCGTGAAGGGGCGGAGAAGCTGCTTCGCCATGCGCTGCCGATCCGAACCCATTGGGACAATTATCTGTCACTGTCCTGGCGCCATGGCGCGCGCTATCTGACAGTGCGGCCGTTTCCGGTTCATGCGCGGGAAGGCAGCGCTTCGACTTATCACGGCCTGGAGGCGGGCCCGGTGCGTCTGACGCTTCTGCTGCGCATCCGACGGGCGTTTTACCGGATCTATCAGGGGCCAAGGCGGCTTATGTTCAGCCTGTCATGGCTCGGACTTGCCGCAGGACTGCGGATCCCCGGCTCTTACCAGCGCATCAAACGCGGCAGCACTCTGCCGAAAGCATGAAGGCATGTCAGGAAAATCTGAAGGCGCGCCTCAGCGGGTGAAGTCGTTGCTGCACGCAATGGCCGCGATAATATCCGGTGAGATATGGGTCAGAACGTCTTCGTGGGTTGCCTCGAGCACCACTTTCGGGGCGTGGCCCGCCTGATAGGCATGGTACCATTCGGCGACGGACAGGCACCAGTGTTCCCCGGGCTTCAGGCCGGGAAAACCGTCTTTCGGTCGGGGCATGGAAAGATCAACCCCGTTCTCTGCTGAAAAGCGCAGAAAATCTTCCGACATGACGCTACAGATCAGATTCTCGCGCTGATGAGCGCCATGCACACAACAGGTGTGGCCGACGAAATATCCGTCAATATTAATGTGCACGCATGGTTCCAGAAGGCTGCCCATCACATTGCGGGCACTGCCAACTTCAGCGGCTCGACGCTCGTCCTCGGGCGTATGGCGATTCATTGTTTCGGTCCAAAATTCTGCTTCGCACCGCAAATATCGCGTTGTCGTGGTGCGCAACTTTGTTGGGAGGATGTCAAAGATGCGGCGTTATGTCCATCATGCGCCTGTTTGCGTAAAATAGACAGCTTATAAAAGCGCCTTTGCCATGCGAGGAATACTTACCTCGCAGCGTCGGCCGATCGCGCCATGCCCGCCGTCGAATGTCTCGAATTGATGGTCAATGCCGGCATCGCTCAATTCCTGGCTGAGCCTGCGGCTCCCATAAAGAATATTGTATTCGTCATGTGTACCGCAGTCGAAATAGATCAGGCGCGCGCGGCGCAGATGCTGGGTCTTCTGGGGTAAAAATACAAGCGGATCAAAGGCAATCCACCGGTTCCAGCGCGCCTCGATCAGCGTGCATGTGCCGGGCGTCACCGGCAGGGAAAGGCCGTAATCGCGCAAGCGGATTGACCGGAAATGCGGTGTGACGCCGCACGTTAAGCAGTCTTGCGGGCTGTCACGGTGCCGCGCTGGTTGAGCACGTCGAAATTGGTGAACTTGCCACTCCAATTCATGGTCTTGTAGTTGAAGCCCTTCTCAATTGTCGGTTTGACGACTGTGAAATACGGTGAGAGATCAAAGTCACGCGGCGCGAAGAGCGAGTGATGGCGAATGTGCAGCACTTCCTGATAGCAATAGTCCGTGTGGCAGTCTTCCTGGTTCTCTTCATAGTCGAAGACCGGAAGGATCGGATAGCCGACCTGCTGGAATGCCTGCGCGATCAATGATGAACAGATCGCCCGTGTCGGGTCACCGGAGCCAAGCGCGATCATGCGGCGGCGATAGCGTGCGGGCAGGGGCAGCGGGAAAAAATAGCGCAGCATATCAAGAATATTGCTGTGGTCATATTGCAGGCCGATCTTGGAGATCATGAACCCAACAACCCTGTCGCGGTCTTCGTCGGTCAAGCCGGTCGGGCGGCAGACACGGGTGTTATAGGTCTCGTATTTCGAAAGCGGCCTGGCGACACAGCCTTCGCCGAGATTAACCTCGATCAGGCAAGGCCGGTCCGCCGGATCGTCGCATGCATCAACGGGAACACTGACTGCGTCACCCACATACATCGCCGCATGCGACCAGGTCGACTGCGTCAGATATTTGATCACGGCGGAAACCTGCTGGTTCCCTTCGACCAGGATGATATCGCCCGGCCTGAGCACCGCTCGCATGGAACTCAGGTCAGACGGCGTATAGGGCACGTAGCCGCTGACCGGACTGTCGAGCCGTTTTGCAATATACTCGCCAATCCGGTCGAAAATCGAAAATTTGGGCGCGTCCATGGTCGATCTTTCCGTATGGCCCATTGTGTGGCCGACAGTGGAGACTTCGAACTTCGCGAAACTTTACGGCTTTTCCGCATGGTTTCCAATTGGGGCGGGATCATTTCTGTGCTTCAACGCGCAGAAGTGATCGACGAAAGGTCCGTCAGAAGCCAAAAAGCTGGCTCAGAACCAGATAGGCGCTGAGCGCGACAAAGCCTGAGAGAGTGCTTCCCCAGGCCCAATCTACCAGAGACATTTTGACAGGCCAGTTTTTCAGCGTTGCAAGGTTGGTCACGTCATAGGTGCCATAAGCTGCGAAACCGAACAGAGCGCCGAATCCGAGCGCCTTCTCGGCAGAGCCAGAATCAAGGGCGGGCAAGACAACAAGAACGGCGAGCGCTGCCGCATAGATCAGATAGAATAGGGCAGCGATGCCGATCTTCGGCTTTTCCAGCATCAGGTTGCCAAGTGCCTTTTTGTAAAAGCTGGTCGCAACCAAGCCGAGCCAGAGCGCGTCGATGCCTAGGTAAAGCGCCGTCACCACGGCATAGGTGATGAGAAATTCAACCATTGGTTCGCTATCCTTTCAATGCGGGGAAACTGGTCTTCCGGGGCTCGATATAAGGCGATATAGGGGTCGGACAGCGATTTTAAATTGCTGCCGCCGCTATGACGCAGATTTCCCCGGCATCCCTTGATCTCGACCAGAAAGGTCTGGTCTGCCAGCTCGGCAATCTTGTGATAAGTGCTTACGCGGGTATTGGCTCTGAAGCATTTGATCGCGGATGGCGAACAGATTGCAACCGCGCCTCACACATAATCGTCAGGATTTGTGGCTCACTAAATGGTTTTGACCATTTTGACGAGAAAGCTCTAATTTTGAAGCCATTTTTCCCGGTTTTATTGAACGGGTTTTTTGAAGTTCAATATTCAAATCTCATAGTAAAATATAATACTATTTTACTAAAGTGTTCATTTAAGAATTATTTTTAGAATAAAAATTCCGAATTATTAAAAATTACTTTTCTCTGATATCTATACCGCGTACATGTTGTAATTTACTTCTGTTCCAGGTTGATTTCATCTGGAACAAAAATTCTGAAATGATATTTTTTGCGCGCTGTTGCAAAACAGGTCCACCGCGGCCAGCAAGGGTAAAATGTGTGGCTCGATCAACTATAGCCAGCCTTTTTTGACCAGAGGGCAAGCCTTCCCATGCTTCTAGACGCTTAATATAGTCGCCGTCAAACCCATCATCTTTTGTGCCTGTAATCATTAAAACAGGCTTGTGGACTTTTTCCCACGCTTGGGGGTTTGAAAATGCCCAACCCGTCCCCTGAGGTGAAAGCGCGATATAGCCATCAAATCTGTCCAGTCCTTTATAGGGAGGGTTTCCTATAGCTCCTGCCTCAATCATGGTAAGGGCCGCACCCATGGAATGACCGCCTAATAGAAAAGGTTTAGGCTTACAATTGGGTTCCATGGAAAATTCTATCGCACTTGCCAGATCTTGGGATCTGCCGTCCCAAATTTTCCTATCAAGCAATATTTGCGATTTGTCTGCTGCCCCAAAAGCTCTCTTCAAAGCGGCAGGCCCAGATTCCAGGTGCGAAATATTAATAACACGATAACCGCTATTTTGAGCGGCGTCAGCGGCATATTCCAGGCCATCCCTGGAGCCCCCCATGCCGTGGGACAGTATCAGGGTTGGCGCACAAGCTGATTGATACCAATTTGAACTTAGCAAGGCAGGGATTTTCGCACCATCCTTGCGAGTGAGTTCTATTTCTATTCTACCTTGAGCGTATGATGAATTACACAGGAAGGATAAAGCGATCAAAGAAAATATTGCAAATCTCATTAAAAGCTCACTTTGAATTTTTAAATGAAATATAAATAATAGTAAAACACATAAATCTAATTGTCAATATCAGTATAAAAAATATGAAACTAAAATAATCTCTCTCCGCATCTTGCGGTCCGAAAGCGACGTTTATTTTTACATTGGATATAGTGCTTATGGAAGAAAAATTGGATTATAAAAGGAATTTTGGTATATCGCTGTAAATAGATTTTGCTTGAAATTCCAGAGTTTCTGGTGCTGTCAAGATTACCTAATTTTCTACAGGAAGATTTTCTCTTCTAATGGCGGAGAGATAGGGATTCGAACCCTAGGTACGCTTGCGCGCACAACGGTTTTCGAGACCGCCCCGATCGACCACTCCGGCACCTCTCCGTGCTTTCGACATTTCTGGCCTTGTCGTCAGGCACGCTCCATATCGAGACTGCCTGCATTAATCAAGTCTTTTGGCTGAGGCAAACGGGGGAAATGGGCGCGGGCGCGTGCTGGCGGCGAGGCGGGGCTTTTTTGCAGCCCGATTTGGCTCGTTACTTCGGCGCCCAGATATGCGGTCTTGTTTCGAGGCCGAACTCGACCATCTGCACGGTCACGCTGTTTCTATCAGCGAAAACAACGGTATAGGCAGGGGCGACCGGTGCGCCCCGGCGTACGCGATGTGCCGCATAATCAGGATAGCCGTTCTGATTCGCGCCACGGCTCGCACTCGCAGGCACGCCGCGCACCGAGCCAAAGGTCGGCAGGTGGATATGGCCGAAAAAGATATGAGCGATCTTCTCACGGTGGGTTTCGACGATATCGCCGAAAGCGTCCGCGTCTGCAAGCATCACCCTGTCGATATCCTCAAGATGGATCGGCAGCGGGTGATGGTGCATGAACAGAAACACAGGCGGCTTCGCCCCGGCGAGTGCTTCGCGCAGCCATGCCAGGCGGGTCGCACAGAGCGCGCCCGCATGCGAGCCCGGATTTACCGTGTCGATGATGATTCCGGTACCCTCGGAAAGCGCAAAGACCGATTGCGCAAAGCCGGAGGGATCGAGATGCTCTGCGAAGACGACGGCGAAATTCTCGCGCAGATCGTGATTGCCGATGGTGAGGGCGACAGGCATCGGCAGATCAGCGAGCATTGTGCGCAAGCGCTCATAAGTTTCAATCTCACCATATTCGGTGAGGTCGCCGCTGATCACGAGCGCATCGGCGTCACCATGGCGCTCGAGACAATGCGCGAGGCCGGCTGCGAAATTCGCGTTCGGATCTTGCTGATAGAGCGTCTTTGGCGGGATTGTGAGATGGATGTCAGTAAACTGGATGAGTTTCATCAGGGACGAATCCGAAAAGGGGGTCTTAACCGGTGCGGGTATGCCGGATCGCTGTGACAGCCGGTTGACATGCTGCATTTGCCACAGGCACCGTCAATAGATATCCGTTGATCGCGGCCCTTGGCGGGACCGGGCGCGACCGGGCGCGGCTGTCTCAGTTGCGCGCCCTTGAGGCTCAGACCTTCAGGGTCTGGAGACGACCTTGATTTCGAGAAATTCCTCGATTCCGAAATGCCCGCCCTCGCGGCCAAGGCCCGACATCTTGTAGCCGCCGAAGGGGCTGCCCCAGTTGAGGCCCGACCCGTTGATATGAACCATGCCGGCGCGCAGCCGCTTTGCGACGCGGCTTGCTTGCGCCGGATCGCCGGTCTGGATATAGGCGGCAAGGCCATAAGGCGTGTCATTCGCAATCCGCACCGCCTCCTCCTCATCCGCAAACGGAATCATGACGAGAACCGGGCCGAAGATCTCCTCTCGGGCGATCCTCATGGTGTTCGAGGCGTCCGTGAAGATGGTCGGGCGGACGAAATAGCCGCGTGTGATGCCTTCCGGCAGGCCGGGCCCGCCGCAGAGAAGCTGCGCGCCCTCCGTCATGCCCTGTTCGATCAGGCCCTGAACCTTCTGCCAGTGCGGCTTGCTGACGAGCGGGCCGATGTGACTGCCCTCCTTTGTCGGATCGCCAACTTCCTGTGCCTCGCCGGTTGCCTTGGCAATCGCGACAGCCTGATCATAAACGCTCTTTTCAACCAGCATCCGCGTTGGCGCATTGCAGGACTGCCCGGTGTTCTGAAAACAATGGCGGACTCCTTTTTTAACCGCGGCGTCGATATCCGCGCTTGCGAAAACGATGTTGGGCGACTTGCCGCCGAGTTCGAGGGTGACGCGCTTTACGCTGTCGGCGGCATCGCGTGCGACTGCCGTGCCGCCGCGCGTCGAGCCGGTGAAGGACATCAGATCAACCTCGGGATGGCGTGACAGGGCGGCGCCCACTACGGGGCCCTCGCCGTTGACAAGGTTGAACACGCCCGCCGGAACGCCCGCCTCGGCAAGGACTTCCGCATAAAGCATGGCATCAAGCGGCGTCAGCTCCGAGGGCTTCAGCACCATGGTGCAACCGGCGGCAAGAGCGGGCAGTACTTTCAGAACGACCTGGTTGACCGGCCAGTTCCACGGTGTGATGAGACCGCAGACCCCGATCGGCTCGCGCAGGATCTGGTCGCCATTTTCTGCCATCGTGTCGAAATCCATGGCTTCGAGCGCCTTTAGAATGCCGTCGAGATGGCCAATGCCGACGCGCGCCTGTGAGCCTTCCGCCAGTGCTTTCGGCGCGCCCATTTCAGCGGTGATGGCAGCGGCGAAGTCCTGGTAGCGTCGCTCATAGGCGACCCGGATGGCTTTTAGCAACGCCACCCGTTCAGCCTTCGATGTCTCGGAAAAAGTTGCGAAGGCGCGCCGTGCTGCCCGGACCGCGCGGTCGACATCCGCCTCCGATCCGAGGCTGATCACGGCAATCGGCTCCTCGGTTGCCGGATTGATCACGGTGTGATCGCGGGCCTCCAGTGGGTCGACCCAGGCGCCATCAATATAGAATTGCCTTCTGTCGGCGATGCCGACTTTGGTGTTTGACAACATAATAAACCTCAAAATCTGTCGCGGAACGAATACCATAGCATGGCAAGAACAAGGAGCGGCGCACGCGCAAGCGTGCCACCTGGAAAGGTCGGCGTTGGAACGCGCGCCATCAGATCGAAGCCCGACGCATCACCGGCAATCGCTTCCGCTGCCAACTTGCCACCGAGGGTCGCAAGGGCAACACCATGGCCGGAATAGCCGCTCACGGAGAGCACTGTCGGCGACAGCCGCGCAAAATCCGGCATCCGCGAGCGGGTGATTGCGAGCGTCCCGCCCCAAGCATAATCGATTTTCGTGTCGGAAAGATGGGGGAAGATGTTGAGCATCGGCCCGCGCGCTTTTTCCTTGAGATTGGCCGGAAAGCGGTAGCCATAAGATTCACCGCCGCCGAAAAGCAGACGCCGGTCGGCGGAAAGGCGGAAATAATTGACGACAAAACGGCTGTCCGCGACGGCGTGGTTGTCGCGGATGAGCGCGCGCGCCGCCGTCTCGGAGAGCGGTTCGGTCGCAACGATGAAATTGTTGATCGGCATCACCCGCTTCGCGACCGCGCCGCTGAGCCGCCCGAGATAGCCGTTGCAGGCAAGAAGAACATGGCGCGCGCGAATCTCGGCCTCGGCGGTGCGTACAACCGGCTGAGACCCTTCGGTGAAGTCCGTGACCGTCGAGCCTTCAAAAACCCGTACCCCGGCCTCGCGCGCGGCACGGGCGAGGCCGAGCGCAAAGCGCAGCGGGTGAAGATGACCGCCACCCCGCTCGAGCGCCCCGCCATGATAATCCTGCGAGCCAACAAGCGCTCTTATCCCGGCGCGGTCGAGCGGCTCCAGCCCGTCATAGCCATAATCCCGGGCGAGACGCGCGGCATAGGAATGGATTTCCGGCACATAGCGCGCGCGGTGCATGGCGCGCACGATTCCATCCGCCCAATGGCAGTCGATGTCATGGCGCGCCACGAGATCACGCACAAGAGCAACAGAGGCAAGACTGAGATCGAACAGACCGCGCGCGGCATCACGACCGACCATTTTCTCGAGCACGGTCTGATCGGCGCGCTGGCCGGGGGCGACCTGTCCGCCATTGCGCCCGGAGGCGCCGAAGCCAACCCGCTGTGCCTCGAGAAGGACAACGTCGAAACCCTTTTCGCGCAGGTGCAGCGCCGCGCTGAGACCGGTATAGCCGCCGCCGATGACGCAGACATCAGCGGAAAGCGCCCCTGCCGCCGCCGGAAAGCGCGCAAGCGGCGTGGCGCTCGCGGCATAATACGAGCCTGGATAACAGCCCTGCCGGTCGTTGATGGTGAGAAGATCCATCAGGCCGCCAGCATCCCCTCTGCCTTCAGGGCAGCATGGGTCTCATCGAGAGAGCGCCAGGCGCGCTCGATCAGGATATCGATTTCCGCCTTTGTGATGACCAGCGGCGGGGCAATGATCATGCGATCGTTGACATGGCGCATCACGAGATTGTTTGCAAAGCAGCGCTCACGGCACATATAGCCGACGGTGCCTGCGGGGGCTTCAAACGCGGCGCGGCTCGCCTTGTGCGGGGTGAGGGCGATCGAGCCCATGAGGCCGACAATTGTCGCCTCGCCCACAAGCGGATGCCGGGTCAGGCTGTGCCAGCATTGATGCAGATAGGGCGCGATCTCTTCGCGGGCGCGCTCGATCAGGCCCTCTTCCTCGATGATGCGCAGGTTTTCAATGGCAACCGCGCAGGCGACGGGATGGCCGGAATAGGTGTAGCCATGGTTGAATTCGCCGCTATCGGCAATCACCTGATAGACCGCGTCTGAGATGATCGAGCCGCCGATTGGCGCATAGCCGGAGGAAAGACCCTTTGCGATCGTCATGATATCGGGTCGCGCGCCCACAGTCTGCGAGCCGAACCACTGGCCGGTGCGACCGAAACCGCAAATCACCTCGTCGGCGATCAGCAAAATCTCATGGGCATCGCAGATGCGCTGGATTTCGGGCCAGTAGGTCGATGGCGGGATGATGACGCCGCCCGCGCCCTGGATCGGTTCGGCGATGAAGGCGGCAACGCTGCCCTCGCCGAGTTCCATGATTTTCGCTTCCAACTGGCGCGCGCGCTCAAGGCCGAATTCCTCGGGGCTGAGGTCGCCACCCTCCGACCACCAGTTCGGCTGGTCGATGTGAACAATGCCGGGGATCGGCAGTCCGCCCTGGGCATGCATGCCGCCCATGCCGCCAAGGCTTGCGCCGCCCATGGTTGAGCCATGATAACCGTTGCGCCGCGATATGATGACCGATTTTTCGGGTTTGCCCAGCGATGCCCAGTAATGCCGAACGAGGCGGATATTGGTGTCGTTCGCCTCGGAACCAGAGCCTGCGTAAAAGATGTGATTAAGGCTGTCGGGGGCGAGCCGGGCAAGGCGCGCCGAAAGGTCGATCACCGGCACATGGGTGGTCTGGAAGAAAGTGTTGTAGAACGGAAGTTCCATCATCTGGCGTGCTGCGGCGTCGGCGAGTTCGCGTCGGCCATAGCCGATATTGACGCACCACAGGCCCGACATGCCGTCGATCAGTTCCTCGCCCTCGCTGTCGGTGATGAAGACCCCGCGCGCGCTTTTGATCACCCGTGGGCCTTTTCTGGCAAGACCGGCCGAATCCGTGAACGGGTGGATGTGGTGCGCGGAATCGAGGGCTTGCAGCTCACGGGTAGGAAGATGGTTCGTTGACATCATAAAGTTCCTTCAAAGGCTAAAACAGGCAAAGGTTCAAGGGGGCTGGTCAGGAGCGCCTTTTCGCGGGCGCATTACCGCACCCGATCCTTCAAACGTTCAAAAGCAGGTGCTGGCGTTCCCAGGGTGAAATCTCGCGTGAGAATTCATGGTGCTCAGCGCGTTTGATTGCGGTGTAGAGGGCGCAGAACTCATGGCCAAGCACCTCGTGTACCGCGGTTTCTCCCTCGAACAGCTCCAGGCTTGCGGTGAGATTGCTCGGCAGGACCGGTCCGGTCTGATAGACCTCGCCTGTCGCCGCCGGGCGTGGCACGACCTTGTTGACCATGCCGAGATAACCGCAGGCAAGGCTTGCCGCAATCGCGAGATAGGGGTTCGAATCGATCCCGATCACCCGGTTTTCGACGCGGCGCGCATCCGGCGGGGAATTCGGGATGCGCAGACCCGTGGTGCGGTTGTCTGCACCCCATTCCAGATTGACGGGCGCGCTCATGCCCGCGGTGAACCGACGATAGGAATTCACATAAGGTGCGACCAGCGGCATTGCCTTCATGAGGTGAAGCTGCGATCCGCCGATGAAATGGTCAAAGAGTTCCGACGGGCTGCCGTCCGGGTTTGAAAACACGTTTGTCCCGGTTGCAATATCCAGCACGCTTTGATGAAGATGCATGGCACTGCCCGGCTCGTCGCGCATCGGCTTTGCCATGAAGGTTGCAAAGGTGCCGTTGATGAGAGCTGCCTCGCGGATCGCGCGCTTGAAAAAGAAGACCTGATCGGCAAGATCAAGCGGATCGCCATGGCGCAGGTTGATCTCGATCTGGCCCGCGCCGCCCTCTTGAATCATCGTGTCAACGGCGAGGCCCTGCGCTTCGGTGAAGCGATAGATTGTGTCGATCACCGGACCGTATTCATCGACGGCGACCATGGAATAGGCCTGCCGGCTCGCGCCCTTGCGCCCCGTGCGCCCGACAGGCGGCTCGATCGGCTCGTTCGGATCCACATTCGGCTTGGTGAGATAGAATTCGAGTTCCGGCGCCACAACCGGGCGCCAGCCTTTTTCGCGGTAAAGCCCGATAATGCGCTTCAGCACATTGCGCGGCGCGATGGCAAGCGGGGTTCCGTCACGCAGTTCGATGTCGTTGATGACCTGCATCGCGACCTCGTCCGCCCAGGGGATTGAGCAGGCCGTCGTAAGATCCGGACGCAGAACCACGTCGGATTCCATCCACTGGTTCTCGATTTCCAGATCGACATATTCGCCGGTAATCGTCTGATAAAAGAGGGAAATAGGTATAAAATACTTGCCGTTAGGCTCAAATTTATAAGACGGCATCGCCTTGCCGCGGGACATGCCGGCAATATCCGGGACGATGCATTCGACCTCCTCGATGCGACGGCCGTCGCGATAGGAATTGAAAGATTCGTTGAGGTCGTCCATCCAGTTGAGTGTTGCCGGTTCAGCCACGGTGCACCTTGCTTTCCTTTTGCCTTATTATTTTGCCTGATCGTTTTGCCTGATCGTTTTGCCTTTTGGTCACGCATCCAGAGGCCGACCCTTCCCTTTGCCGAAACGATCATCGGAGCACACGCAGAGCGGGATCGCGATCATTAGCCGCTGCCGCCCCTGGCGATTTCCGACGATGCGGAATGCCGGAAGCCAGCCGGAAGGTTGGTCGCCCCCTCGCGGGACGTATGAATGCGGGTAGCCGCTCGCGGTCTTGTAAACCCGCCGCTTGCTGCCTGCTCCTGTCATGCCTTCTCATGCCTTCTGTGACCGCTGACCCGTCAGTACGTCGCCATGCACGATCAGCAAGCATGATCCAGGCTGAAGCGCCAGAAACCGAGTGGTGAGAAACCGCACGGCAATCTTGACAGCAGCAATGATTGCCGAAGGCCGAGCAATCGCTTTACGTCTTATCGCAACGTGTTACCATGCGGTTTAAACGACAGGCCGAGGAACAGTGCCACACTATTCGCCGATCATATGATCAAATTTGGTAAAGTCAAATATTTTGATCAAATCTTGGGTATTTGCCCAAAATTCAGTCAGTTGCCAGCCGTTTCGCCGTCCGCCGACTTTCGATAGAAGACAATTCTCTCGAAGTGTTCAAAGTCTGTCATCGTTCCTCACAGTTCGGTTCTCACAGTCCTTCTCTCACAGTCCTTCTCTCACAGTCCGGTGAGCAGCGCCTCACGGATCTGGGCGATGCCCTGGGCAATGTCGCGCTCGATCGCGCTTGCAGCGGCGTCCTGGTCGTGCCCGGCGAGGGCGGCGATGGCCTCCTGGTGCATGTCTGGCAGGTTCGACGTGCCGTTGCGCCCGCGCACGACGCGCAGGCTTGGCCCCATCCGCATCCACAGCGTGTTTGCCATGGTCAACAGGATCGGCGCGTCGGCAATCTCGCTCAGGCGCTTGTGAAAGCGGTAATTATGCTCCTGATAGCCTCGCGTATCGCCCCGCAGAATGGTTGCATTCAGCGCCTCGTCAATCCGGGTAAGATCGTCGATATCCGCCTGAACCGCGCGGCTGGCCGCAAGAGCGGCCATTTTGGGCTCAACCATCAGGCGCACATAGGCGACTTCCTCAAGCTCACTCAAGGTAAGCTGTGGCACCTGGACGCGGCGGTTGCCGAGAAAAGTCAGCGCCCCCTCAGCACTCAGTCGACGGATCGCCTCGCGCACCGGCGTCATACCGACCGAGAGCATGTCAGCGAAACCCTGAATGGTCACCGCCTGACCCGGCGACAATTCCCCGAACAGGATCATTTCCCGAAGTCGACGATAGACATCTTCATAAACCGGCGTCTTGGAAAAAATCGTGCTCAATAATGTGATACCCTTGCTGGTAAGTCGACCGGAAGACCCGTTTGAAAGTCGGCTAACAAGTCGGTTTCCACTGCTGCAAAAAGAATGTATTTTCTGCGGAGCGGCAAAATACCACAAGCGCGAACAATTACCATATTGCTTTTTCTTGGATTAATTGATCAAAATGCCTCAACGGCGAGCAGCGATGGGATGGCTTGCCTCAAAATGGAGTGACAGATGAAGGCGAAAACAATTGCACTGGCCGCAGCTATGGTCTTCGGCGCTTCGGCTGCTCTGGCTGAAGATGTCAGGGTCTACAACTGGTCGGATTATATCGACGAGTCCCTTCTCAAGAAATTCGAGACTGAGACCGGCATTAATCTCATCTATGATGTATTTGATTCCAATGAGGTTCTGGAAACCAAGCTGCTTGCTGGTTCTTCCGGGTACGACGTTGTGGTGCCATCAGGCACCTTCCTGCAGCGCCAGATTGCAGCCGGGGCGTTTCAGAAGCTCGACTATGCGAAGCTGCCGAACGCCGTCAATCTTTGGGATCTCGTGAAAAAGCGGACCGAGCAATATGATCCGGCCAACGCCTATTCAATCAACTACATGTGGGGCACGACCGGCATCGGTTACAACGTCGCCAAGGTAAAGGAAGTGCTCGGTGATGATGCGCCGACCGGTTCCCTCGAATTGATTTTTGAGCCGAAATACATGGAGAAACTTGCGAGCTGTGGCGTGCATTTCCTTGATGCGCCGACCGAACTTATCCCGGCTGCGCTTGCTTATCTCGGCGAGGACCCGAACAGCCAGGACGAGGCCGTGATTGCCAAGACGGAAGCCGTGTTCGAAAAGATTGCGCCTCATGTGCGCAAATTCCACTCCTCTGAATATATCAATGCGCTTGCCAATGGCGATATCTGTGTCGCATTCGGCTGGTCAGGCGATATTCTTCAGGCCCGCGACCGTGCGGTCGAGGCCAACAACGGTGTCGAGATCGCCTATAATCCGCCGAAGCAGGGCGCGCTGATGTGGTTCGATCAGATGGCAATCCCGGCCGATGCGCCAAACCCTTCGGGCGCCCTGAAATTCATCAATTTTATCCTGGATGCCGAGAATATGGCGGCTGCGTCCAACTATGTCTATTACGCGAACGGCAATCTCGCCTCGCAGAAACTTCTGAACGAGGACGTGATCGGCGATCCGGCTATCTATCCGGATGCGGCAACCCTCGAAAAGCTCTACACCACTTCGCCCTATGACGCGAAACTTCAGCGTACGGTTACAAGGCTCTGGACCAAGGCCAAGTCCGGCAAGTAATCCGTCCCTACACTTCCCCGTGCGGCGTCTGTCGCGCGGGGCTTTCAGTTGATGCCTCATTCGATGCCTATTTCGTGATGCCTATTTCGATATGTTGGCGCGGTTTCAGGAGTTCCCATGGCGCAGGTTGCCCCACGACCCAATTCTGGTCAGACCGTTTTCAGCCCGTGGACGGACCCGACCCAGAAGCCACTCATTTCCGTTCGCAATGTCACGAAGCGCTTTGGCGAATTCGTCGCGATCGATAATCTCAACATCGATATATTCGAGCGTGAGTTTTACGCGCTGCTCGGTCCTTCCGGATGCGGCAAGACGACCCTGATGCGGATGCTCGCAGGCTTTGAGACGCCCTCGAGTGGAACGATCACCATCGGCGGGCAGGATATGGCCGACGTTCCGCCGAACAAACGGCCCGTGAACATGATGTTTCAGTCCTACGCGCTGTTTCCCCATCTCTCGGTTGAAAACAACATCGCCTTCGGATTGCACCGGGACGGCATGCCAAAAGATCAGATCGCAGTGCGGGTGAAGGAAATGCTCGATCTCGTCCAGCTTGGCAAATTCGCAAAGCGCATGCCGCACCAGATTTCCGGCGGTCAGCGCCAGCGTGTCGCCCTTGCCCGCTCGCTCGCCAAGGCGCCGAAGCTCCTCCTCCTCGATGAACCCCTCGGCGCGCTCGACAAGAAGCTGCGGCAGGATACGCAATTCGAACTGATGGATATTCAGGAGCGCACGAAAACCACCTTTGTCATCGTCACCCACGATCAGGAAGAAGCGATGACGGTTGCCTCCCGCGTTGCCGTCATGAACGAGGGCAAGCTCATTCAGGTCGATACGCCGAGCCGCATTTATGAGGCGCCTGTTTCAACCTATGTTGCTGATTTTATTGGTGATATCAATATCATTAACGGCACGGTGAGCGCGCGTGAAGCAAATGGTGAGGAAGGCTTTCGCTATAGGCTCGACTGGGCGGAGGGCAATCCGCCCTTGTCCGCCTCCTCACTTGAGTCGTTTGATATGGGCGAAAGGCGTGCCTTTGCGATCCGACCCGAGAAAATCGCGATCACGAGCGAGAAGCCGACCGATAAATCCAATGTCCTGGAGGGGCAGGTCCTCGATATCGCCTATCTTGGCAACCTGTCGACCTATGTCGTGGAACTCGATAACGGCAAGATCCTGAAGGCGCAGACAGCGAATACGCGCCGCCTCGCCCGGCGCAACATCACCTGGTATGACCGGGTCTATCTGTCCTTCACCGATACGGCGGGCGTGCTCCTTCCGGCAGACGGGGAATAATGATGCGCCGGTTCTGGCTGATCTTCATTCCGTATTTCTGGCTGATCCTGTTTTTCGTGGTGCCTTTTGCGATCGTGCTCAAGATCGCGCTCTCCGATACGGCGCTTTCAATCCCGCCCTACAGCCCGACCTTTGATTTCAGCGCTGGCTGGCAGGGGTTTTGGGCTTATCTGTCCGAGCTTGATTTCGAGAATTTTGTCTTTCTGACCCAGGATTCGCTCTATTGGAGCGCCTATCTGTCAAGCCTCCAGATTGCAGCGATCTCGACCCTCGCAGCCCTGACGATTGGCTATCCGATCGCTTATGGCATGGCGAAAAGCCCGGAGGAATGGCGCCCAACCCTCTTGATGCTGATCATTCTGCCGTTCTGGACATCCTTTCTGATCCGCATCTATGCCTGGATCGGCATTCTGGCGAATGAAGGCTTCCTCAACCAGTTCCTGCTGTGGACCGGCCTCATCGACCAGCCGCTGACCATACTCAACACCAATTTGGCGGTCTATATCGGCATCGTCTATACGTATCTGCCGTTCATGGTGCTGCCGATCTATGCCAATCTCGACAAGCTTGACGGATCACTGATCGAGGCGGCCGAGGATCTTGGTTGCTCACGGCTTCAGGCGTTCTGGCTGGTTACCTGGCCGCTGTCGCGGCCCGGCATCATTGCCGGATGCTTCCTCGTCTTCATTCCGACCCTTGGCGAATTCGTGGTGCCTTCAATTCTCGGCGGCACGCGCACGCTGATGATCGGCAAGGTGCTCTGGGAGGAATTCTTCTCCAACCGCGACTGGCCGGTCGCCTCGGCGGTTGCCATCGTGCTTCTCCTCATCCTGATTGTCCCGATCATTCTGTTTCAGGTCAATCAGCAGAAACAGCGGGAGCGGGACGCATGAGGAACGGTCTTTCCTGGTTCAATGCGACCGCACTCACCCTCGGTTTCGCTTTTCTCTATATCCCGATGCTGATCCTCATCATCTACAGCTTCAACGAATCGAAGCTCGTCACGGTCTGGGCGGGTTTCTCGACGCAGTGGTATGGCAAGTTGTTTCAGAACGAGGCGTTTCTGGATGCGGCCTTTGTGACCCTGAGGGTGGCGCTCCTGTCCTCAACGCTTGCAACCGTTCTCGGCACAATGGCGGCCTATGTCGTTGTGCGCGCGGGGCGGTTCACGGGCAGATCGCTGTTTTCGGGCCTGATCTATGCGCCCCTCGTCATGCCCGAAGTGATTACCGGGCTTGCGCTTCTTCTGCTTTTCATCGCCATAGGGCTTGATCGGGGCGTCCTTACCATCGTCCTCGCCCACACCACTTTCGCGATGTGTTATGTGTCGGTCGTCGTCTCGTCGCGCCTTGCAACCTTCGACCGTTCCCTCGAAGATGCCGCCCGCGACCTTGGCTGCACGCCGTTTGATGCGTTTCGTCTGGTCACCTTGCCGATTATCGCGCCTGCCGTCATATCCGGCTGGCTTCTCGCCTTCACGCTTTCGCTCGACGATCTGGTGATTGCATCCTTTACCTCCGGCCCCGGATCGACCACCTTGCCCATCAAGCTCTATTCCGCTGTTCGTCTCGGCGTTTCGCCCGAAATCAATGCCCTCTCGACGATCCTGATCGCGATTGTCACTGTCGGCGTGATCATCGCTTCCATTCTCAGCAAACAGTCCATTGCCCGCCCGCGCCGGGACGAACAGGCGCAAAACGGATGACCGACTTTCTCAGTGAATATGCCGCCTATGAATTGCGGTATGGCCAGCCCGACCGTTTCGAACTGATGTTGTGCGATGTGCATGGCATCTGGCGCGGCAAATGGTTCAATGGCACGGATGCCGACAAGATCATGGACGGGCAGGCCCGCATGCCGCTTTCGGCCTATGCACCGACGGTGATGGGCTATGACGCGCCCGGCAGCGGCCTTGGCATCGTCAATGGCGATCCCGACGGCATTCTGGAGCCGGTCGAGGATTCGCTCTGCCGGGTGCCATGGGCGGAGGGGCATGTCGCCCAGCTTCAGGTCGAAATGCGTGATACGACCGGCGCCACGAGCTGGCTTTCAACCCGACAGATCCTGGTCGAGATGCTCGACCGGTTCCAGTCGCAAAATCTCCAGCCGGTATTGGCGACGGAGCTTGAATTCTATGTCTATCCTGCCCGCGCCCATACCGATTCACCGCCCATGCCGCCGGAACACTCGCCGCGCGCGCAAAACTATGAACTCAACATCCTGACCCGCAACGACCGCTTTCTGACCGATATCCAGAACTCTGCCATTGCTCAGGGCCTGCCGACCGATACACTGATCGCGGAGTTCGGCCCCGGCCAGTTCGAGATCAACTTCAAGCATACCGATGACGTATTGTTTGCCGCCGATGCGGCGCTTCTGTTCCGGCGCCTCGTGCGCGGTGTGGCGTTGCGGCACGGTTTGGAGGCGACATTCGCGGCAAAGCCTTATGCCAACCATCCAGGCAATGGCATGCACGCGCATATCTCAATCCTGGACAAGGATGGCGAGAACGTATTTGCCTGCCCGGAGGGACCCAACGACAAGCTGCTCGCTGCGGTCTCCGGTGCCCTTGCGACCATGACAGAGCTTCAACTGGTCTTCGCACCGCATCTTAATTCCTATCGACGCTTCCAGAAGGGCAGTTTCGCGCCGACCGCACCGAACTGGGGCTATGACCACCGTGGTGCGGGCATCCGCCTGCCGTCGGTCTCGGGCCCGGCAGCGCGTATGGAACATCGCATCTGCGGCGCGGATGTGAACCCATATCTCACGATTACCGCGATTCTGGGTGGTATGCTGCTTGGTCTCCAGAACCCGTTCCCGCTGCCGCTGCCGCTTGACGATCCGAAGGCGCAACCGGCCGATCCGCTCACCCACGACTGGTTGACGGCGATCGAGAATTTTGAGGAATCGAAGAATGCCCGCGACTTTTTCGGCAATGCGTTCGTTGATCTTTTCGCCGTTCTGAAGCGCGAGGAACTGGCGACCCTGACGACCGTCATCTCGCCGATCGAATACAGTACTTATCTTGCGCGGTTCTGAGGTGGACGCCATGCCGGAACAAACCGCGCGAAAACCGCGCATCGGCATTCTGGAGACCGGTCGCCCACCGGTGGAACTGGGCGAGGTCTACCGCGATTATCCGGAAATGGCCGTCCAATGGCTTTCTGGTGTGGATGCGACTTTCACACGCTTTGCCGTCCTCGACAATCAATTCCCCGCCGATGTCAAAGACGCCGATCTCTGGCTGATCATGGGTTCAAAATTCGGCGTCTATGATGGGGATCCATGGATTTCGCGGCTTGAGGAATTCGTGCGCGCGACGCATCAGGCGGGCGGGAGGATGTTCGGCATCTGCTTCGGTCACCAGATCATCGCCAAGGCGCTCGGCGGCACGGTGATCAAGTCGCCCAAAGGCTGGGGTGTCGGCGTTTACCGGTATGATGTGACCGAAAACTGGCCACCGCTGTTTGGTCCGCGACCAGATGCGCTGACCATTCAGGCCTTTCATCAGGATCAGGTGGTCACGCCGCCGCCAGGGGCGCGGCTTCTTGCGACCTCGGAATTCTGTCCTTACGCTGCCTTCTGGTATCCTGGTTTCGCCGTAACCGTGCAGGGCCATCCGGAATTCTCGCGTGATTATGTGGCGAACCTTCTTGAAAAGCGGCGCGAAAGCACGGTGCCCGGGCCCGTGGTCGATGCGGCACGCGCGCGCGAGACGACGGAGACCAATGCCGAACAGCTTGCTGACCTTCTCGATGCACACTGGACGGATTTCTGACCGCTAAGGAGAAATGTCATGGCAGATGGCGGCCTTACCAAGGGCGACAGCGCGTTCAGAATGGTTCCCGGTACGGGAAGCTGGCCGGAGATGACCTATGGCGGCGCCCTCAGTTTCCTGCGCCGACCCTATTCGCGCACGCTTGATGGCGTTGATGCGGTGGTGAGCGGCATCCCCTATGATGGGGCGGTCACCAATCGCTCCGGCTGCCGCCTTGGCCCGCGAGCGATCCGGGCGGCGTCAACGCTTCTCGCCGAACTTCCGGCCTTTCCGTTCGGCTTCAGCCCCTTCGATACACTGAATGCGGTTGATTGGGGCGACTGCTATCTCGATCCGCACCACCCGGAGACCATCGCGGCCTCCATCGAGGCCCATGCCGACCATATTCTGGCGTCGGGGGCAACCATGGTCACGCTGGGCGGCGATCATTTCATTTCCTATCCGCTTCTCAAGGCCCATGCGAGAGCGCACGGGCCGCTCGCGCTGATCCAGGTTGACGCGCACTGCGATACATGGACGGATGACGGACGCCAGCTTGACCACGGCACCATGTTTGCCCGCGCTGCCGCGGAAGGCGTGATCGATGTCAAACGCTCGGTCCAGGTGGGTCTGCGAACCATCGGGACCACAAACGGCGTGCCGTCGGACTGCGGCTTTGAAATCCTCACCGCGCCCTGGATCCACCGCCATGGCATCGACAAGGCGCTCGATGTCGTCATAGGCCTTGCCGGAAAGGGCCCGGTCTATCTCTCTTTCGATATTGATGGCCTCGATCCCGCTTATGCCCCAGGTACGGGCACTCCCGTTCCGGCTGGACTTTCGAGCCATCAGGCGCTTTCGTTCGTGCGCGGTCTTGGCGGGCTTGATCTTGTCGGCATGGATATTGTTGAAGTCTCGCCAGCCTACGATCACAGCGAGATCACGGCAATCGCGGCGGCAACGATCGCGCATGATTTCCTGTGTCTTCTCGCCGAGCGGAAGGGTGCCAAACGCATTCCCCTCGGTCGCCTGTAAAGGTCAGATCGCCCGCCCTCAGGTTGGCGAGCGATTTTCCGAGCGGCAACACACGGGCTCGGCCGGTCCTTCAGAACCCTATGCCGATTTCGCGCGGGTCTTTCTCCGCTTCCGGTGCGACCTGATCGAGGAATATCTCCACCGCATAGCCGTTATGGGCTGATCCGACCGCGCGCCACCACAGCACCCGCGCTTCGACCAGGATTTGCATCAGCCTCAGGCCGATCGGTAAAGCCCCTCCATCGCCCGCACAGCGGCGCTTTCGGGGAAAATTTCATCATCGAGCGCACGCCCGGAAACATCGAAGCGGGGTGCGATCAGGCCCTTGAATATGCTGCGAAGATCGGTCGTGGGCCTGAGGTCGCGGCCTTCGAAGAGTTCGCTGTTGCGAAGGCCGGGCCAGTCTGCATGAACCCGTCCGCCGGCAACCGCACCCCCGATCAGAAGTGCTGAGGTGCCGGTGCCATGGTCGGTTCCATGGGTGCCGTTGACGGCGACTGTGCGACCGAATTCAGTGACAATGACAATGCTCGTTTCGTTCCAGACCGGTTTCAAGACCCGGGTCAACCCATCGACAAAGCCATCGAGTATCTTCAGTCGGTCTGCGAGAAGTCCGGTGCCGGGGCCCTGCTGCGCATGGGTGTCCCAGCCGTCGATGGAAATCGCGGCAATGCGCGGCCCGGCGTCGTCGGCGAGAAGGCTTGCCGCGCGCACCATTTCCTCGACGGCCCTTGCAGGACCTTTGTTGAGCGCCGGTTTTTCAAGCGTATTCTGATCGGCAATCAAATCATCGCCTGCAAAGGAAATCGCCTCAAGATTGAGCCCCTCGGCCCAGGCAACCGCAAGCGCCGGGTCGGTATCCTGGTAAAGCGCGAGAAGGCGGGCCTGCGTGTCATCGAAAATGGCATTGCGCGCATCCGGCGCATAGCTCACCGTTGGCTGCGCCCCGCGCATGATGAGCGGCACGGACGCGCCGACAAAAAGTCCTTCAGCCTTCGCTTGCGCCCCCGAAGGCCGCACGCTGCCGAGGAGCCGGTTGAGCCAGCCGCTTTCGACCGAGCCAACACCGGGCAGACCGGTTTCAAGCACATCCTGCCCGTCGAAATGCGAGCGATCGCGATAGGGCGAGGCAACAGCGTGAAGGATCATGGCCTCACCTTTGCCATAGAGCCGGTGAAGCGCACGCAGATGCGGTGACAGCGCGAAGAAACCATCAAGCGGCAGGGGATCGCCCGCCAATGCCATGTCGTCGAGAAAGGCGGCGCGATGGATTGCGAATTGCGGGTCTCCCATGGGCATCACGGTTGCAAGCCCGTCGAGCGCGCCGCGCAGAATGATAACGAGAAGGCGCGGGTCTGATGCTCCCGCGAGGGCGCTGCGTATCGGCAGCATGCTCCATGCGGTAAAGGTCGCACTTCCGCCGAGAAAGCTGCGGCGGTTCATTTCACGACAGACATGGGGATGGGCTGCAAAGCGCGAAGCAGTGGTCGAGGACCGAAGAAGAACGGGCCGGGGGCGTGTGGGACTGGTCATGATTTTTCCTTTCTATCCGCTCGCGTCAGGTCCGCTGGAATTCGGGTGACAGCAGCGCGAGAACAAGGCCCTGCTGCGGGTTGATGGCGCGAGTGACCGTTCGGCGCGTTTCTTTCGAGGCTCCGGGCAGCACGTGATCGAGGAAGGCCATGACATCATCCTTTCCGTAGGGGCTTGCCTTCACCGCGTGTCTGGCAAACCGATTGGCGAAGAGCATGCGGGTCTGCATCGCGCCGGGGGCCGCCCAGTCATTGTCCTGTTTCGGCCAGCCAGCCGGTGAGGGAGCAGTCCATGGCGCCTGACCGAGCCTGTACAGCACCGGCAGGACCGAGCCTTCATGGTGCGCAACAGCCTCCGGGAGCGCGCGCAGGGCAGCGGCGATGAAGACATCCGGATTCCGGATCGGGCCCGGCGCCTCCACCTTGTCAGCGGCAGCCAGAAGCCGTTCATAAAGCGGCAGCAGCGCACCGCCGCTCGCCAGAAACATCGCGGAGAGCGCGGGCGCAAGCAGGGGATCTGCCGCATCGAGACCGAAATGGCGGGTGAGTTTGAAGGCAATATGATCGGCGGTGATCGGGCTTTCGGCGAGCGTGCTGAGCACGATTGCCAGTTCGTCCTCGCCCCGGACACCTGCAACCTTGATGCCGATGACATTTTTCCACCCCGGTTCGTGCCAGTTTTGCAGAAACACGGTGGAACCGACCGGTGGGGGTGGGAGATTGGCGCGGGGTTTCTGTTTGCCGTTTGCAACAGTCCAGCCGGTCAGTACGCGGGCGAAGGCCGTCACGTCCTTCTGGGCATAGCCTTTGCCTGCGCCAAGCGTGTGCAGTTCGAGGACCTCGCGGGCTAAATTCTCGTTGAGCCCCTTGCCCGTCCTCAGACCCGCCGTTGAATTGGGACCGATCGACTGGGCATTGTCGAGATAGGTGAGCATTGCCGGGTGCAGGGTCGACGCAAAAAGCATCTCTTTGAAAGTACCGGTGAGGTTCGGTCGAATGGCCTCGCGTTCGAAGGCGCCGACCGTGGCGCGGAGGCGTGGATTGCGGATCGAGACCGAGAAATGATCCGACCAGAAACGGACCAGCCGCTCGGCAAAACCCACGGGGGCTTCCAACGCGCGCGACGTTCGATAGGCGACCTCGGCTTTGTAGATCTCCTGGAGATAGGCCGGAATCGGATTACTGCCCTGATCGCCCGCCGCTAAGCGGCGTTCCCTCATGTTTTCGATTTCGCCTAGAATATCGAGGGTGCCAGGCATTTCCGCGGAATTGCCGGTCGCTGACAGTTCGGCCCGGGCCAGGGTCTGAAACGGTTCGCCGCCCGGTGGGTTGTGGCTGCTGATGCCGAGCCCGAAACGATGATAGAGGCGATAATCCCCGGCTGGCGGCGTTGGGGAGTTCAGGGGTTCCATTGTCCACGCCTCTTTTTCCTCAGGTACAACATGTCTTGATCTATCTGCATCGGTGATATCTTCCGGTTGCCGAAAATCGACATGAAACATTCATCGCCGATCTATGGAGACACCGGTTGGTGGCAAAACCATAGCGCGGTTCGGGTAAATCGGCGACCAAGGATCGGTCCCTGATCACGATTTCTAATGCGCGGAAACGATTTCTGGTTGAACAGCCCCTCAACGGGCTTTCTCCGCTCGCCTTCGTGTTCGGGTATCCCATCCGGCAGAAGACCGCGCTTTTCGGCGGAAACCACAGCTTTGCAGGCTTGCGTTTTCGGGTGCTTCGGAGTATTGAACCCGTTGTGCGGGGCTGGCCCGCATTTTTTGTTGTGAAAAATCGCTCCTATCGGGCTTTTTCCTCGGCTTAAACATCAAAACCAGACAACCAACCGCAACCGACTGAACAAAAAGCCATGCCCCGGGAAAATGATCCCGGCGAGATATGGTATCGGAACATAAAGGATAAAAACATGTTCGCAGTCATCAAAACCGGCGGAAAGCAGTATAAAGTTGCTGCTGACGAACTGGTCAAGATTGAAAAACTCGAAGGCGAAGCCGGCGAGACCGTAACATTCGGCGATGTGCTGATGGTGGGCAGGGAGAACGACGTCAAGGTCGGTGCTCCGTTCATTGATGGTGCAAGCGTTGCAGGCGAGATTGTTGATCAGGGGCGTGGCCGCAAGATCATTATCTTCAAGAAACGCCGCCGCCAGAACTCACGCCGCAAGAACGGGCACCGCCAGTATTTCACGACTGTCCGTATCACCGACATCCTGATGGATGGCGCGAAGCCGGCGGCGAAGAAAGCAGCGCCAAAGACCGAGACTAAGGCTGAACCGAAGGCTGAGAAAGCGGCACCCGCCGCGCTGTTCGACGCCCCGACCGGCGCACCGGATGATTTGAAACTGATTTCAGGTGTTGGTCCAGTTCTTGAAAAGAAACTCCATGCCCTCGGCATCACGAAGTTCGCGCAGGTCGCGGCCTTCACGCCCGCGGACATTGCAAGGGTTGACGAAGCGCTCTCCTTCAAGGGACGCATCGAACGGGAAAACTGGCTCGAGCAGGCTGCCGAGCTTGCCAAGAGCGCGAATTAAGCTGGTTGAACAGGAGACTGACAGATGGCTCATAAAAAAGCAGGCGGCTCATCCCGCAACGGTCGCGATACAGCCGGTCGACGCCTTGGCGTGAAAAAGTTTGGTGGCGAATTCGTCATTCCAGGCAACATCATCGTGCGCCAACGCGGCACGAAGTGGCATCCCGGAACCAATGTCGGCATCGGCAAGGATCATACGATTTTTGCAACCGAGACCGGCAATGTGGTGTTCCAGAACAAGGGCAATGGTCGCACCTATATTTCTGTGACCCCAATGATGGAAGCCGCAGAATAAACACCGGAAAATCAGGTTTCCGGTGGTCACTCCCCGGAAATCGACAGTCCGACCCGTCCAAGGCGACAGGTGATTGAAAAGGGGAAAATGGCCACCGCTGTTTTCCCCTTTTCTGTTTCCCGGACCGCTGGAGGGTCACATGGTCGACGAAAACGAACTGAGCGAAGGCGACGAAAGCGAACTGAGCGAAGGCATTTCGAGGGGTGGTGCGGCAGCCGTGTCCACGACCCGGAAGGACGCCCGCCTTGACGATGCGCCGGTGGTGCTGATTACGCGGCGGCTGACCCTGCGCGCGCCGGCAGAGCGCGATTCACCGGCGCTGGTGCGTCTTGCGAACAATCCGCGCATTGCCCGGAATCTCGGAAAAATGCCGCATCCCTACACTGTGGAAAATGCCGAGTACTGGATCAATCGGGCGTCCAAAGCCGGACCGAAGCTGCGTACTTTTGCCATCACCGGGCGTTATGACGATGGCTTCCTCGGCGGCTGCGGCTATCGCCCCGTCGAGGGCAACCCGGATCATGTCACTCTCGGCTATTGGCTTGGCGAGCCGTATTGGGGCCAGGGCATTGCTGCGGAAGCGGCGCAGGCGGTGATTGATCTCGCCTTCGAGATTGAGGACATCTCCTGCATCGAGGTCAGCGTGCGGGCGAGCAATCATCAGTCGAAGCGGGTTGTCGAGAAGTGTGGTTTCCAGTTCACCCGGCATGGCATGGCGAGGCTTGCGGCTGTCCCGGGCATGGTGTCGGTCGATTATTACATGATGGCGCGGCGGACCTGGGAAAGTCTGCATGCCTGGGGCATGCGCTGATTGCAGGGGCCGCCGCCTGCCTGCCTGTGGCGGCCGGAATTGCTGTTTATCCTATGGTCCATTTCGGCTGATCCTGCGTAACAAGACAAGATCAGTCACGGGAGATTTCCATGAAGCTTCAATTTGCATCGCTTGTTGCCTCCAGCACCTTTCTTGCCTTTGTCGGCCTTCAGCAATCTCCGGCCACGGCAAAGCCGCTCTTCACGCTTGAAGACTATTTCCAGGGCCAGACCGTCGCCAAAGGCGTGTTTGAGAGCAAGATCGCGAAGACGCGCCGCGAATTCGATGTGCGCCTCACCGGAAACTGGGATGGCAAGACGCTTCGTCTGCGCGAGGATTTTGCCTATGCCGATGGCGAAAAGGACCGCAAGACCTGGGTCTTCGTGAAAACGGGCGAAAGCACGTATAGCGGCACACGTGAGGACGTTATCGGCGCGACAACCGTCACCATTGCGGGTGATACGGCGCGGTTTGAATATGACGTTCTGATCCCGCGCAAGGGCAAGACGCCGGTCAAGGTGCATTTCCGCGACATCATGGTGCTTGAGCCGGGGGGTGTGATCCGCAACCGCGCCCGGGTTTCGAAATTTTTTCTGCCGATCGGCAAGGTTGCCGTGAACTTCGCGCAGGGCTCTGACCTTCGCAAGGTTGTTCCGCCCAGTCTCTGAGAAGCGGTCTGTTCTGCCGTCTTCCGGTGCTCAGCAAGTGCTGTGATCAAGCGGTGCGGCACGCGGTCCGCGTATGACCGGAATTATACGATGCGCGCTCTCACCGCCCTTGCCGCCAGACCCGGCGCGTGATATGGCGTCGCACAATTGAATGTGCCGGCGTCTTGTTTCGACCGTGTGCTCTGCCTTTGCTCCCGAAGGCGAACCTCCAAAGGCTAAAACGATGTCTCTCCGCAATATCGCGATCATCGCGCACGTTGACCATGGCAAAACCACGCTGATCGATGTTCTTCTGAAACAGTCCGGGGTCTATCGCGACAACCAGCGGGTTGAAGAACGAGCGATGGATTCAAACGATCTCGAGCGCGAGCGTGGCATCACAATTCTCGCCAAGGTGACCTCCATCGACTGGAAGGGCACGCGGATCAACATCGTCGATACGCCGGGACACGCCGATTTCGGTGGCGAGGTCGAGCGCATCCTGCATATGGTGGACGGCGTCATCCTGCTCGTCGATGCTGCCGAAGGCCCGATGCCGCAGACGAAATTCGTTCTCTCCAAGGCCCTCAAGATCGGCCTGAAGCCGATTGTGGCGATCAACAAGATCGACAAGGCCGATGGACGACCGGATGAAGTTCTCGATGAAATTTTCGATCTTTTCGTCAATCTGGATGCCCACGAAGATCAGCTTGATTTTCCGGTATTATACGGATCGGCGAAACAGGGTTGGATGGCGGAGGCTCCAGAGGGCCCGAAAGACAATGTCGGCCCGCTTCTTGATAAGGTGATCGACTATGTGTCCGAGCCGCAGGTCGAGGAAGGCGCATTCCGAATGCTCGCCACCACGATCGAATCGAACAATTTCCTCGGGCGTATTCTGACCGGCAAGATCCTTTCCGGTTCCGTGAAGCCGAACCAGGCAATCAAAGCGCTTGGGCGCGACGGCAAGGTGGTTGAAACCGGTCGCGTGACGCAGGTCCTCACCTTCCGCGGTCTCGATCGCACGCCTTCCGATGAGGGCGGTGCCGCCGGCGATATCGTCTCGATTTCAGGTCTGACCAAAGCAACTGTCGCCGACACGCTGTGCGATGCGTCTGTCACCGAGCCGATCAAGGCCCAGCCGATTGATCCGCCGACGCTGTCGATGACCTTCCGCATCAATGACGGCCCGCTTGCCGGCAAGGAAGGCGACAAGGTCCAGAGCCGGGTCATCCGCGAGCGGCTGATGAAGGAAGCGGAAGGCAATGTCGCGATCAAGGTGACGTTCGGTTCCGACAATGATTCATTCGAGGTTGCCGGACGTGGCGAGCTTTTGCTTGCGATTCTGATCGAGACCATGCGCCGCGAAGGCTTTGAACTGACGGTTGGTCGCCCCAAAGTGCTGATGCAGCGTGACGCGAGCGGACAGTTGATCGAGCCGATCGAAGAAGCGATCGTGGACGTTGACGATGAGTTCTCAGGCGTGGTTGTGCAGAAATTGCAGGAACGGCGCGCGGATCTCGTGGAGATGAAACCGTCGGGTGTGGGGCGCACAAGGCTTGTTTTCCACGCGCCAACGCGCGGCCTGATCGGCTATCAGCCGGAGCTTCTGTCGGATACCCGCGGCACGGCGATCTTCAACCGTGTTTTCAATCGGTTCGAACCGTATCGTGGTGATATCGCGACCCGCAAAACCGGTGTTCTGATTTCGAACGGGCAGGGTGATTCGGTCGCCTATGCGCTCTTCAACCTTGAGGATCGCGGCCCCATGATGATCGGTGCGGGCGTGCCGGTCTATGAAGGCATGATCATCGGCGAGCACACGCGCGGCAATGATCTCGAGGTGAACGTCCTCAAGGGCAAGCAGCTCACCAATATCCGCTCCGCCGGCAAGGACGAGGCCGTCCGCCTTACCACGCCGCTGAAAATGACGCTTGAGCGGGCCTTGTCGTATATTTCCGATGACGAGGTCGTGGAAGTGACGCCGCACTCGATCCGCCTGCGCAAGGCGATTCTGGATCCGATCGAGCGCAAGCGGGCCTCGAAAGCAAAAGCCCTCGAAACCTCTTGAAGCGCGCCTTATTCTGGGTTTCTCCCGCGCTCTCGCAGCCCACCGGATTTCATGAAATTGAAAGCCCGATTTGTCGTGCTTTTAATTTCATGAAAACCTGTATTTTATCTCTCAGGGGATCTTTCGGTCCGGCAAAAGCTGCGCTACGCTTTCGTCATGAAACTGGCATCGATCGATATCCACCGTGCTCGGGAGAGCGAAGCGCCGGATGTGGCAAGCGTCCATCTGGCTTCCTGGCGTTCGGCCTATCGGGGGATCATCCCGCACACCACGCTGGAGCAGATGATTGCGCGGCGCGGCGACAATTGGTGGAAACGTGCCATCGGTCGTGGTGCGCATGTTCTCGTGATCAATTTTAACGGAATGATCGTCGGCTATGCCACCCTCGGCATCAACCGGGCGCGCACCTTGCCGCATGATGGCGAAATCTATGAAATCTACATGATGCCTGAATATCAGGGTATCGGCCTCGGCAAGCAATTATTCCAGAACGCGCGGCGCACGCTCATCAATTACGGATTGAAGACCAGCCTGCTCTGGGTGCTTCAGGAAAATGAACCGGCATGCCGGTTTTATGCGGCGCTCGGCGGCAAGATCGTTGCCCGCTCGAATGAGACATTCGGCAATCGCAATCTCGTCAAACTTGCTTATTCCTGGGGCGCTTAGCCTCAACGCGCACCCTTCTCATCCAGGCATTGCATCGCGGCGCGTGCTCGCTTATGGCTAGCGCATCTTTTCCTTCTGAGAAACGAGAATTCAATGCGTCTTGATGCCGTGCCGATTGGCAAAAATCCTCCCCATGAAGTGAATGTGCTGATCGAGGTTCCGGTTGGCGGCGAGCCGATCAAATATGAGATGGACAAGGCCGCGGGCACGATGTTCGTTGACCGGTTCCTGTATACGCCGATGCGGTATCCCGGCAATTATGGCTTCATCCCGCATACGCTTTCCGAGGATGGCGATCCGATCGATGTGCTGGTTCCGAACCAGCGTCCGATCATGCCGGGGGCTGTCATGGCCTGCCGTCCGATCGGGGTGCTGACCATGGAAGATGAGGCGGGTATGGATGAGAAGATCATCGCCGTGCCGACAGCAAAACTCACCATGCGCTATAATTCGGTGATCAATGTTACCGATCTGCCGGACATTACCCTGAAGCAGATCGCCCATTTCTTCGAGCATTACAAGGATCTCGAAACCTCGAAATGGGTCAAGGTTTTGGGATGGGGCGACGCGGAAGCGGCACGCCGGATGATTGTCGAATCGATTGACCGGGCGAATGGTGCGAATGTCGGCTACAAGGGTGACCAGTAGCTACTGGATCAGGACCAGTCAGTAGCCAATGACCGCCGGTCGGATTGTCGTTTGAATGAATGTCTGCAGGAAGAACAGGATCACAAGAAGGATGATCGGCGACACGTCAAGACCGCTGAAGGGCGGAATGAAGCGGCGGATCGGACGCAGCAAAGGCTCGGTCAACTGATAGAGCATGTTGCCGATTGATGCGATGAACTGATTGTTCGGGTTGACGATGTTGAAGGCATAGAGCCATGAGAAAATGGCGCTCGCGATGATCAAAAACCACACGATGTTGAAGATGAGATCAATGGTGGCGAAAAGAGCGATCATGCCTGCGGTCCGTTTCGGTTGGTGTCGTGGTCCTGCGGACCTTTCCTGAGAGCCAGATAGACAGACACCTCTGAAATTGCAAGCCCATGCCAGCGTCACGGTTACCGCGCGCGCGTGTCTTTCAGCCAAAAGAAAACGGACAAGGGATGACTAAAACACGATCCCTTGTCCGGCACGCAACCAAATTCAAAGCTGACAGACGCAAAACCAGACAGTCAGCCGCATCACTATGGCGCAATCTCGTTTCCAAGTTCTGAATGGAAATTACACAACATCTAGATAATATTTTCTTGATTATCCTACATGTTGTAAGAATTTAGCAATTCTTCAGATTATAAGGTCGATTTGGCGTAGAATTATTGCAAAATGAGAGACATGTCCGGCAAAAATTGCCGAAAAAAGTTTCATGGGAAAGTTTTACTGCTTGTCAGAAAGCGCTCAGCTAGGCCGCGCGGGGATCGGCGGCAAGCCAATTGTCGAGAAACGCATCAAGCCAGCGGGCGATTGCCGCATCATAAAGCAGGCGGCCTTCGAGATGCTCGCGCCGGCCCTGCGCGCCCGGCATCCTGGTACGCTCGAACCCGCGGATCAGCCAGCGATAATGCATCGCCAGGGTAAGCTCTGTATGAAACTGCACGCCGAATGCCGCTGGCCCGACCGAAAAGGCCTGGTTCTCGAAAATATCCCCCTTCATCAGGAGTTCCGTGCCGCGGGGAATGGTGAAGCCTTCTCGGTGCCATTGGTAAAAATGGCTCGCAGCCGGCGGCATCACCGCGTTTGTCGTATCAGTGCGCAGATCATGGACGCGGTAATAGCCGACCTCCGCCATCCCCTCCGCATGGGCGGTGACGTCGCCGCCGAGATGTTTGACCAGCATTTGTGCGCCGAGGCAGATGCCGAAAAAGGGCGCCTTTTCATCAAGTGGAATGCCGCACCAGTCAATTTCCCTTTTGACAAAGTCCTCCGGGTCATTCGCACTCATCGGGCCGCCGAAAATCACGACGCCCTTGTGGTCTTCCATCGTGACAGGCAAAGGCTCGCCAAGCGGTGGTCGGCGGATATCAAGGGCATAGCCCTTTTCCACAAGCATTCGCCCGATTCGTCCGGGCGAGGAGGTTGCCTGGTGCAGAACGATCAGAATTCTGGGTGGTTGGTCGCTTTCCATTGTTCTTTTGAAATATCAGTGCTCAGCCGTGTTCTGCAAGGCGCGCTTCGACGCGCTGGCGCAACAAGACGCGCTCCCGTGTCTCGACGCCCAGAAGTTCGGCAACGCGCCAGACCACATTGTCCTCAAGTTCGTGCACCACGCCATCCACGAGCACGATCTCCCAAAGCATTTCCACGATGGCCTCGCGGCCTGGGTGGTCGAGACTGCGCTTCAGAACACTGGTAAAGGCATAAAAGTCGACGGAATTGTTGTCGGCTTCCGCGCCTTCACGGATCAATTCGTCGAGTTCATCCGGCTTGAGCGCATAGTGGCGTTTGAGAGTGCTTTTCAGAGCATTCTGCTCGGCGGCGCGCACGGTTCCGTCTGCGAGCATGGCATGGGTCAGAAGGGCTGCGGCGGCAAGACGATGATCGTTCTCATCGAAGTGGATAGGATTATCAGCGCGCGACACCGTTTTGAAAAAATGTCTGATCGTTTCGAACAAGCACAACCCCCACTCTCGAATAATTGATACTTTATCCGATGATCGAAAAGGCTGCAATTCGGGCTGATGGCATAATTTGTTATGTGATATTGTTATGTAATATCATTGATAACACAATCAGGAACGGCTGGGGTGCGGCATGTCTATCATCAATTATTTGACGCAAATTCGCTTTGCGCATGGCGCGATCAAGGCGATTGGTGAGGATATTGCCGCGCTCGGTCTGACCCGCTTGCTTGTCGTGAGCGACAAGGGGGTGCGGGCGGCGGGGCTTGTCGATCGTGTCACCAGTCATTTCCCGGAAGGCTGCGGCTATATCGTGTTCGACGATGTACCGTCCAATCCGACGGAGCGTGCCATGAAGGCGGCGCTCGAAGTCTATCGCGACGAGATGTGCGACGGACTGGTCGCGATTGGCGGCGGATCGCCGATCGATCTTGCGAAAGCCGTGGCGCTGATGGCAACCCATCCGGGTGTGCTCGAAGATTATGCCGTCATCCATGGCGGCCTTGGCCGTATCACGGCAGCGGTTGCGCCGCTCATCGCGGTGCCAAGCACGGCTGGAACCGGCAGCGAAGTTGGCCGCGGTGCGTTGATGACGCTCGATGACGGCCGCAAGCTCGGCATTATCGCGCCGCATCTCATTCCGAAGCGCGCGATCTGCGATCCCGATCTGACGCTGGGGCTGCCGCCGCTGCTGACCGCGGCCACAGGCATGGATGCGCTTACCCATTGTATCGAGACCTATCTCTCGCCCCGCATCAACCCGCCCGCCGATGCGATTGCGCTCGATGGCCTCGAGCGGGCGGTGACATGGATTGTCGAGGCCACACGAAATGGCGATAACCGCGAGGCACGCTACCAGATGATGATGGCCTCGCTTGAAGGCGGCATGACCTTTCAGAAAGGCCTCGGCGCGGTGCATTCCATGTCGCATCCGCTCGGTGGCGTCGAAGATCTGGCGCTTCATCACGGCACGCTGAATGCGATTATCCTGCCCGCTTGCCTGCGCTTCAATGCGCCGGCCGCAACGGAAAAATTCGAAAAACTGCGTACCGTCATGGGTCTTGAACCGGGCGCGGATCTTGCTGTTTTCATCGAGCGGCTGGTCGGTGACAAGCTCAAGCTTCCAACGTCACTTGATGCGATGGGCGTGACGGAGCGCCTTATTCCGGCAATGGTAAAGGGCGCGATGGCCGATCATTCGACGCCAACCAATGCGCGGCCCATCGATGAACATGATTTCTATCATCTGTTCAACCAGGCGATGCTGGGCTGGTAGGCAGCGCTTGCAATTCCCGTCAGTCGCGGATGAGCTTACCCTCATAGCGGGCCTCGGAACCTTCGATGACGGTCGCACCGACGAGGCGGGCATAGAAATCGACCGGCCCCGCCCAGCCGATCACGGCATAGACATGACCTTTCGCAATCATGGCATCGAGTGCTGCGAATAGCAGGGCCGCACCAAGCCCCTTGCCGCGCGCGTTCTTGTCGACCCCGGTCGGACCAAAGAGCCCGATGGCGCTTGCATCATGGCAAGCAAAACCGAGCACGCGGCGATCCTCGACAGCAATCAGCGCACCGACCGGCGAGGCATGGGCCCCGCGCTCGAACTCGTCAGCCCAGCCGCGGCTGAAAGTTTGTTCGATCCAGGCGCTGACCTTCGAAATTTCGGCTGGCATGACCGGACGAATGCTGATGCCCGCCGGCAGAGCAGGACGCTCTGCCGGAAGGTCATAAAGTTTGACCAGAAGATCAGGCATGAAGACTAGCGCCTCCGGGCCAGTTCTTCGAGGAGATTTGCTGCAACTGAGAGCTTGGCAACGCTCAGGCTGTTGCCGGATAGAATGCCGTCAATCACGCGGCGCGCCTCGTCAACCGCTTTACGGTTCGCATTCTGCCAAGTGCCTACTGCCCCGGATCCGGGTTGGTTCACGAGCACTTCCCGAGTCATTTCCGCATGAGCGCGGGCGAGTTGCGCCCGTCCGCGGCTGATCGCCAGCCCGTCATAATAGTCATTCGCCGCGACATCCGCCGCAAGGGTGTCGATGCGGCTGATCAGGAAAAGATCGTCAAGGGCAAAATAGGCCGCGGCCCCTTCTGCGAGCGGGCGCTTTGTCATGTCGCTTATGCCAATGATATTCGGGACAAGGTCAAGCACCGGCAAGACCGCGAAATCATGGGCTATCGCATCCGGGACACCGGATTTCTGATAATGCTTGCGGCGTTTCTCATAAGCGGTCTTCATATAACGCGGCAGCATTGCCACGATTTTCGGTGACAGGGTGCGGATCCCGGCGGCGATCTTTTCGACCTCAGGCGCAATGCCTTTGGCGAATGTGGTATTTCGCAACACCCAGACGGTCTGATTGATCAGGATTTGCCGAAGCAATGCATAAAGCTCGAGCTGCACAGCGCCGCGCACCTTGGTGTCGAGCTGATCGAGGCAGGCATTAAGAGCTTGCATGTCGAACGCATCGCGCACGACGATATAAGCCTGGGCGATGGCGGCAGGATCTGCCACCACCTCCTGACGGATGCGCTCAAGATAAGTGGCGCCACCGCGATTGATCATCGCATTGCTGACCTGTGTCGCGATTATTTCCCGGCGCAGCTTGTGACCGGCGATCTCGCTTGCATATTTCTTCTGCATCTTTTCCGGAAAATAGCGAACCAGTTCGCGCGCAAGATAGGGATCGTCCGGCATCGTGCTTTCCAGCAGATCATCGAAGAGAACGATTTTTGCATAAGCGAAAATAACGCCGATTTCCGCACGGGTAAGAGGCTCGCCTGAGGCGCGCCGTTCTCCCAGCGTCTGATTGTCTGGCAGTACTTCCACCCGGCGGTTGAGAAGGCCGCGCGCCTCCAGCGCCTGCATGGTGCGGGTCTGATCATCGAAATCGCTCATTCCAGCGCGCTGTGTGATCGAGATCGAAAGAGTCTGTTGATAATTGTTGCGAAGAACCAGGGCTGCGACCTCATCGGTCATGGCGACCAGAAGCTTGTTGCGTTCGGGAATGGTGAGCGCGCCCGCGCGGACGGCAGCGCCGAGCGCGATCTTGATGTTGACCTCCACGTCGGAAGAATTGACCCCGGCCGAATTGTCGATCGCATCAGAGTTCGAACGACCGCCGCGCCGGTTATAGGCAATCCGCGCGCGCTGGGTCATGCCGAGATTGGCACCCTCGCCGATCACCTTTGCGCCGACCTCCGAGGCCTCGATACGGATTGGATCATTGGCGCGGTCGCCGACGTCAGCATTGGTTTCGTTCGGACCACGGATATAGGTGCCAATACCGC
Organism: Hyphomicrobiales bacterium; assembly: GCA_013911885.1. GTDB lineage: Bacteria > Pseudomonadota > Alphaproteobacteria > Rhizobiales > JACESI01 > JACESI01. The sequence goes on from JACESI010000004.1 coordinate 97,641, forward strand.
CGAACCAGAACAGTTCAACATTCATTTTGAGAATGGCCTGCATCAGTTCGAAAGGTGACATGGCCGCCTTCTTGACGCCGAGCATTGCCTGGATCTCTGGCGTGAGGGCAATCGATTTCAGACTACGCGGGAATATACCGCCGCCTTTAGAGATGAGCGATTGATCGTAATCCTGCCAGCTCGAGCGGCCAAGACTGAAAATCCGCTGCCGCTCAGCGAAGGAAGCATCGCAATCCGGGTTCGGATCAATGAAAATGTCGCGGTGATCGAAGGCTGCGACGAGTTTCGTCGCCCGCGAGAGAAGCATCGCATTGCCAAACACATCACCCGACATGTCGCCGACACCGGCAACCGTGAAGGGTTCGGTCTGGATGTCCTTGTCCATCTCGCGAAAATGGCGCTTGACGGCTTCCCAGCCGCCGCGAGCGGTGATGCCCATTTTCTTGTGGTCATAGCCTGCCGACCCGCCGGAAGCGAAGGCATCATCGAGCCAGAAATCATAAGACTGGCTGATTCCGTTTGCGATATCGGAGAAAGTGGCTGTCCCCTTGTCGGCGGCAACCACGAGATAGGGGTCGTCACCTTCATGACGCACAACATCTTTCGGATGGATCACCCGGTCGCCGTCGAGATTGTCTGTGAGTTCCAGAAGGTTGGAGACAAAGATTTTATAAGCGGCGGTGCCCTCGCTCAGATACTCGTCGCGGCTCATGCCGGGCGAGAGTTTCTTCGGTACAAAGCCGCCTTTGGAGCCAACCGGCACGATCACGGCGTTCTTGACCTGCTGGGCCTTGACCAGACCCAGAACTTCCGTTCTGAAATCTTCCGGCCTGTCGGACCAGCGCAGGCCGCCGCGCGCGACCTTGCCGAAACGCAGATGGAGACCTTCGAGGCGCGGGCTTGTCATGAAGATTTCGCGGAAGGGGCGCGGTTCCGGAATGCCGTCGATGGTGCGCGGGGCGAGTTTCAGCGAGACTTCGGTAAACGGCGCGCTAGTCGCATCACGCTTGAAGAAATTGGTTCGCACCGACCCCATGATGATGTCGCGGAAGCGGCGGATGATCTGGTCCTCATCGAGGTTGCTGACGGCATCGAGTGCGGTTTCGATCTGTTGCAGTATTGCCGTTTGCGCCTTGTCCCGGGCTTTGATCTTGGGATCGAAGCGGGCGTGGAACAGCGCCACGAGACTGGCCGCGACCGGGGCGTTGCGGTTCATTGCCTGCCACATATATTCCTGACTGTAGGCGACGCCGATCTGTTGCATATAGCGCGAGACGGTTCGCAGCATCGCGACATCGCGCCAGTTCAGCCCGGCGGTGACGGCAAGGGCATTGTAGCCATCATTGCCGGTCTGGTCCTGCCAGATGGCGAGCAGCATGGCTTCCAGACGTTCCTTCGCTTCATCCAAATCGATCTGTTTGCCGGAACTCGTCTCCAGTGTCATGTCGTGCAGATAGCGCACATTGTGGCCTTGCGGGTCGATCTTGTAGGTCCGCTCATTGATGACGCGGAAACCCATGAATTCGAGCATCGGGACGCGGGTCGAGAGTTCGATCGGCGCATCAAGTTGGAAAAGCTTCAGCCCAATGCGGGCATTCACCATGTCGGAGCGACGATAGAATTCGGCTTCGATCCTGCCTGGATCGGCAAGCTTGCCGAGGCTCTTGATGTCATGGACCGCGTTTTCCGGTGCGAAGGCCTCGCGGTAGGCGGCGGAAAAAGCCTTGACATAGGAATGGCATTCGTCGGCGCTATTGCAACTGTTCATCGCGGCGGCGAGACCATCTTCCCAGGTTTCAACGATCTTCGCGATTTTCCGCTCGAGATCAGAGCGCGCAATGGTTGGTCGTTCGCCTTTTTTGCGTCGGATGATGAAGTGCACGCGGGCGAGAAGGCCCTCGGGAAAACCGGGATAAAAGGCCGACACCGTGCCTTTGAAGACCGAGCAGAGATACTCGCCGATCCGGATGCGGACATCCGTGTTGTAGCGGTCGCGTGGCAGGAAGACGAGAACGGAGACATAGCGGTCGAAACGGTCCCAGCGGGGCAGAACCCGGACTTTCGCCCGCCCGTCGAGGGCGAGGATTGCGAGTGCAAAATCCTGAAGCTGGTTCACGCCAATCTGGAACAATTCATCGCGCGGGTAGGATTCCAGCACGCTCCACAGCGCCTTACCGGAATGGCTGTTCGCATCGAAGCCGGAGGCTTCCATCACCCGTTGCGCCTTGTGGCGGAGATAGGGGATGGCGTTGATCGAATAGGCATAGACGGTGGAGGTGAAAAGACCAACAAAGCGCAACTCGCCGGTGATCTTGCCCATCGCGTCATAGAGCTTGACGCCGATATAATCCATGTGGACGCGCCGGTGGATTCGCGAGCGCACATTTGCCTTGGAGATGATCAAGGGATCTGGCCGGATCATGAACTCGCGGATTTCCGGTGTGATTTCCACCAGCTGATCGCCGCGTTTCAGGACGTGAACATTCGGATCTTTCAAGATGCCGAGCCCGCTTGCCTTGATCGGCTGGACAAAACGGTCGGCGCTGTCGTCATAGCGATACTCACGCGCACCGAGAAAGGTGTAGTTGTTCTCTAGCAGCCATTCAAGAAACTGCACCGCCTCTGCAAGTTGCTGCACCTCGATCGGTGGCGGACTTCCCTTGTAGTTGCGGATCGTTGCCTGAAGCCGCTCCGTCATCTGTGGCCAGTCCTTGACCACCCCGCGCACTTCCTTGAGGAGGCTGCTGAGGGCTTCCTTGATCCGGCGTTGTTCCGGCACGGACACGGCCGTGATGTGGATATGCATCACGCTTTCGCGTGCCCCTTGAATATGCCGGTCGGTCTTGAAAAGCACTGCGGGCTTTGCAAGCGTTCCGTCCGTGCTGCGCTCGACAGAGAAGATCGGATGCACGATCAGATCGATTTCATAACCGAGATCGCGCAGCTCCGGGACAACGGAGTCAATCAGGAACGGCATGTTGTCGTTGATGATGTCGATCGCGGTGATATGGGATCTTGTTCCATCATCGGCAATGACCACGGCGCGATGGGTCTTCATTTCGATGGTCGGCTGGCCCGGTTTGCGCTTTGCCATCGCCGCGAAAGTGACCTCTGCGAAACTTGCGAGTGCGTCGGAATCATAGCGCGCGAGATCTTCGGCGAGAGCGTGATCGAACAGACCGCGCACGAAAGCCCCCTTGGCCGCATTTTTGGCTGTGAGTTTTGCTTCTGCCTCAGCGAGCCGCTGGTCACGGATCTGTTCATAATCGATCATCGGATTGCCTTCTTTCTGGGCCGGGTTCGCGCCATCGTGTGACAGAATACGTATCACCGTAAGCACTTGCTGCACAAGTTTGGTCTTGTCGGAATCAAGTGCTTTAAAAGGCAAGAATGGCGGGCCTGTGTGATGGGTGCCAGACTTGCAGCCAGACTTGCAGCCAGACTTGCAGCCAGACTTGCCGCACAGCTATAGCCTTGCCATTATGGAGCGAAGCGGCGTGAAATCTCGCAACAGGAGGGTAACTTGAAGTCTGATCTAGCAAGCCAGGATAAAGAGCGTGTGACAGCGCTCGATCTGCCGATGGCCGATCCCTTGAGTGCCGAGACGCAGCACTATTTCGCGCTCTGCGAGGAGAAGCTCGGCATGATTCCGAATGTGCTCAAGGCCTATGCTTTTGACGAGGGAAAACTGCGCGCCTTCACCGTTCTCTATAATGACCTGATGCTCGGGCCTTCGGGACTTACGAAACTCGAGCGCGAGATGATTGCCGTGGTCGTATCCTCGATCAATCACTGCTTCTATTGCCTGACCGCACACGGGGCGGCGGTGCGCAAATATTCCGGCGATCCGGTCAAGGGCGAGTTGATGGTGATGAACTATCGCGCCGCCGCCCTCACCCCGCGCGAGCGGGCAATTCTCGATTTTTCAGCGAAACTCACCGAAACACCCGACAGGATGGGTGAGGCGGACCGGAAGGCCCTGCGCGATGAGGGGCTGAGTGACCGCGATATCTGGGATGTCGCCTCTGTCGCCGGCTTTTTCAACATGTCGAACCGGGTTGCGAGCGCAAGCGAGATGATCCCCAATATCGCTTATCATTCGCAGGATCGCTAAGGCTTGGGATCTGGCCGCGCTTTGTATCGTGCGATCAGGCTTTGTCAGCGTTCCCGTTTTCTGCGTCGCGGTTTTTGCGCTTGATCGGACCATGGCGCAGCCTTCGGATGGCGAGCCAGACAAGCGTTGCGACGAGAGGCACGGATGCCGCGACCATCAAGTTGAGGCTGAGATGGAGCGGTTCTGCAAATCCGCGAAAGACGTAATAGAGCAGGCTTACCGCATAATAGCTGATCGCGACCACCGACAGGCCTTCAACAGTCTGTTGCAGACGGAACTGCATTTCAGAACGCTCATTAAGAGCCTTGAGAAGCCCCTGATTCTGAGCCTGAAGATCGATATCAAGCTGGGTGCGCAGGAGATCGGAGGCGCGGGTGATCTTTTCCGCGAGCGCGCTCTGACGCCGCTCCACCGCATCACAGGTCTGAATCGCAGGCGTTACGCGCCGAAGCAGGAAAATCCGGAATGTGACATAGCTCAGATGTTCCTCCTCACCGAGCGCCTTGAGGCGTTGTTCGACAATGCCGAGATAGGCCCGGCTCGCGGCAAAGCGAAACTGGCTGTCGATCATCAGCGCTTCGAGGTCCATCGCGATACGGTAGAGCTGGTTCAGGATGTTCTGGTTCTCTGCGGTTGTCTTTACAGTATTGAGCTCTATGAAAATGTCAGAAAGCTCTTTCTCGAGTTTGGTCACGATCGGGCTTGCACGTTGTGCTTCGGGAAGACCGAGAAGGGCCACGGTGCGATAGGTCTCGATCTCGCCGATGCGCCGGACAAGGGCGCCGCAATTCATCGCCCGCATCCCCATATCGACGACGAGAAAACGGGTGAGGCCGAATTCGTCCTGGCGGAAATCTGTCGCGATAAGGGCCTGGCCCTTGAAACATTTCGAGACACAGAGCGAGCTCGGATCGAAATCGCGAAAGAGATTGTCGCTTTCGCTATCATCGACTGCATGGACGCCCGCTGGTTTCGCGGCAATGGATGCGCCGCCGAAAATGCGCACATCAACCCGAACGGCGTTGATCAGAACACCCATGACCGGCGCCGGGCCGCCGAAGACGCTGAACGGATCATGCTCCGGCACATGACCCGGATCGCCAAACCAGGTGAGCGACACGAACTCCGTGTGGGATTCGAAAACCAGTTGCGCGGTTCCGTCTTTCCAGGCAAAGCGTCGATCGCTTTTCAGCGGTTTCTTGAGATTGCGCGCCTTGCACCAGATCGCGAGAACATTCGCAGCATCGATTTCCGGTGTTCGCCAGAAGACATATTTCAGGATGACGCCCGGCGCCCGCATTGGCTCGAAAGGCCGCGCGTGGATTTCGTCCAGGACTTTCTGGCGCAGGGGATGCTGGGGAAGTTCGGTCTGGCTGCGCATGGTGACCTGTCCAAGTCTGTCGCGTGTCCTTCCGACCTACAAAATTCGCTGCATTAAGGAAAGCTTAAACAAATGTTTCCGGCACTATCTTAGGACTACCAGGTGCGCCTTGGACCGGTGTCGATATGATAATGGTGCGAATAGGTGCTGTATCCGCCGACGCCGTTATGATTCTTGAGAAATTCGATGACTTTCTCCCGGTCGCCCCTGACCGAGAAATCGACCGCCTGGCAGCGCAGATGATAAGAGTTGCTCGCGCCCCCTTTGCGGCGGTTCTCTTCCGCTTCACGCTTGGTCGATGTGACCGTCACCTGCCCGAATTTGCGGGAGGTGTGGTTGATGACCCGCTTCAGACGAAAGGGTACGCAGGACTTGGTGTCAACATAGCGCACATCCTTGTTTCCGGCGAACAACAGATTGACGACCGGAACTTTTGCGCAGCCGCCGAGCACGATGGCTATTGCGATCAGGATGGACGCGGATTTGAGCGGGTGCAGGCACATGGCAGACCGAGTTCTCGATTGTCAAACAGGCCTTAATGCTCGCTTCGAATCGTTAAAATAATTGTTCAAATTGTTAATATTGCTTCATGATTTGGTATTCTTGTTTAACAAAGCATAAAGCCCTGTGCGGTTCTCTCATAGTCTAATGGACGCTTCTTTGAACCGTGATTATGGTCAGGTCCGGAGAACGGCATCTTGGGAGAGGTGCCGTGTATGAGGCGATCGGGCGGTGGCCGGAAATTGGGCTGACCAGATCGACGATTTTCATGGGAGGAACATCATGTCGCAGGCAAAAATTTATCCGGTAAACGAGGCATTTGCCCGCACCGCCCATATCGACAAGGCGTCTTATGAGAAGATGTATGCCGAAAGCATCAGCAATCCCGATGCGTTCTGGGGGTCTGAGGCGAAAAGGTTGGACTGGATGAAGCCCTTCACCAGGGTCAAGAACACGACCTTTGCCTATCCCGATGTATCGATCAAATGGTTTGAGGACGGCACGCTCAATGTCTCTGCAAATTGCATCGACCGGCATCTTGAAAAGCGTGGCGATCAGATCGCGATCATCTGGGAGGGAGATGAGCCGACCGACGATGCCAGGATTACCTACCGCGAACTTCACGAACAGGTCTGCCGCCTTGCCAATGCGCTGAAGGACGAGGGGGTCAAGAAAGGGGACCGGGTGACGCTATACATGCCGATGATCCCGGAGGCCGCCTATGCGATGCTCGCCTGTACGCGGATCGGGGCGGTCCACTCCATTGTTTTTGGCGGCTTTTCGCCGGATGCTCTCGCCGATAGGCTTGAAGGTTGCGAATCGAGCGTCATCATCACCGCTGATGAAGGCGTGCGCGGCGGCAAGGCGATTCCACTGAAACGCAATGTCGACAACGCCATCGAAATCGCCGCAACGCGCAACCATCATGTCGAGAAGGTCTTTGTCGTCGAGCGGACGAAAGGCAAGATCAGCTGGGAGCCGGGGCGCGACATCTGGTATCACGAGGCGACAGCAAGAGCCTCAGCCGACTGCAAGCCCGCGGAAATGAGCGCCGAGGATCCGCTGTTCATTCTCTACACATCAGGATCGACCGGTAAACCGAAAGGCGTTCTGCATACGACCGGAGGTTATCTTCTCTGGGCGTCGATGACGCATCACTATGTTTTCGATTATCATGATGGCGACATTTACTGGTGTACGGCGGATGTCGGCTGGGTGACCGGGCACAGCTATATTGTCTATGGCCCGCTTGCCAATGGCGCAACGACGCTGATGTTCGAAGGCGTGCCGAATTATCCGTCCAATGCACGTTTCTGGGAAGTCTGCGACAAGCATCAGGTCAATCAGTTCTATACCGCGCCAACAGCGATCCGCGCGCTGATGCAGGCGGGAGCAGACCCGGTGAAATCGACGGCGCGCACGTCGCTCCGGGTGCTTGGTTCGGTGGGTGAGCCGATCAACCCGGAAGCATGGGAATGGTATTACAATGTCGTGGGAGAAGCTCGCTGCCCGATTGTCGATACATGGTGGCAGACGGAGACAGGCGGTCACATGATAACGCCCTTGCCCGGTGCGACTGCGCTCAAGCCCGGCTCGGCGGCCTTGCCATTCTTCGGCGTGAAGCCTGAACTCGTCGACAGCGAGGGTGCCGTGCTTGATGGCGCGAGCGAGGGCAATCTCTGCATCAGCGATTCCTGGCCCGGCCAGATGCGAACGGTCTATGGTGACCATGAGCGCTTCGTTCAGACTTATTTCTCGACCTATAAGGGTAAATATTTCACCGGTGACGGCTGCAGGCGTGATGAGGATGGCTATTACTGGATCACCGGCCGTGTCGACGACGTGATCAATGTTTCCGGACACCGCATGGGAACAGCGGAAGTCGAAAGTTCACTTGTTGCCCATAAGGCGGTATCAGAGAGCGCCGTGGTCGGCTATCCGCATGATATCAAGGGGCAGGGGATTTACTGCTATGTCACGCTGATGGCAGGCATTGAGGGCAGTGACGCGCTGAAAAAAGAGCTGCGCGATCATGTTCGCAACGAAATCGGGCCAATTGCCTCGCCGGACGCGATCCAGTTCGCTCCCGGCCTGCCGAAAACACGCTCGGGCAAAATCATGCGCCGTATCCTGCGCAAAATTGCTGAGGACGATTTCGCCAATCTCGGCGATATATCAACACTGGCCGATCCGGCTGTGGTCGATGATCTCATCCTCAACCGGCAGAACCGTAAAAAATGACTATTCTGATGACCTTCTAGTGGATTGACTCCGACTTTTCGAATCCGAAAGGTCGGGCCGATCCACCAGATCAACTCTTTGAAAGGGTTCGCTTTTCTTCAAAAAAACAACCCGACTGAAGTCGGACTGTTTTGTTTCGGGCGAACCACTAGGCAAGTCTGCCTGCACGGGAAAGATCCGTACAGGCAGTCCGCGTTAGTTCACGATCGAGATGCGTGCCTGCTGGCGGGCGATCTGCTGGAAAGCATTCCCGAGGTTCGACTGGTTCGCGATCAGGTAATAGTTTGGAACCTGGGTCGTCGGTCGGCTTGCACAATTGGCGAGCGTGTTATTCACGTCGCGGTCGCGAACCGGATCAATATCGAAGCCGATTGTATAGACTTCGACGCCGAGATTTTTTGCAAGCTCGCAGAACCGGAGCGCACGAAGGTTCAAGACTTCCGTATTTCGGTTCTCATCTGCTTGGCTGGTTGTATTGATGGACGGGTCGAGCGTGTTGCGAAGATCACCATAAGCAGACCACGACTGCGGCGTTAGCCCCTGGCCGACGCCGTTGCGTCCGTCGGTCATGAGAATGATGACTTTGCGGGCTGCTGTCGAGTTGAACGGGCTTGGCAGGTCCGCCGGTCCGCCACCATTCCAGAAAGGACGCCAATCCGGATCGAGCATGCGCAATGCCCAAAGCATGCCAAGGCTCGAATCGGTGTGGGCCGCGACATCGTCATCCGGGTTGAGGGCGTCGATTGCCGCAGTCAGGCGATTGTTCTGGCCGCTGCTCGAAAGATCGAAGAAATAAGTCATGGGCTGGCGGATGCAACCGATATTCGGGTTGCGGCGCGTATTGCCGTTGTCGGCGCGGTCCGTCAGGTCGGCGAAATTGTCCCACGTGTTGATCGGCGGATTATTGCGCGGGAAAAAGCCGTTGCCGTTAATTTCATTGGCATCGATACCCCAACCCGGTGGCTGGTAATAAGCGCGGAAGCGATCATTGCCGACCGGCGTGCGCAGAACCCGATCACTGGCAGCAAGGCCGGACCGATTGTTGACCGTCGGTGCGAAGCTTGCAATCGACAGCGAGGGCGGTGTTGGAACCTCGGAGACATCATCGCGCTCCATTACGCAGCCGCGCCATGAAAGGATCGGATACTGAGAACGGGTGACCGGGATTTGCCTGTTATTCTGGCTGCGATTTGCTGTATCGAGGAAGGTCTGGATCCGCCCTGGTGTGACGCGGTTGTTGAAGCCTGCAAAACCGGCGCCATCAAAATCATAGGTCGACAAGGCCGCCTTGATGTTCTCAGGGTTCGTGCGATCGGTAAAAACCAGATTGTTCGGGTCTTCATCAGGATTGAGAGGCAAAACCGGAACAGCGAGCCTGTTGCGGTCGAGGCCTGCTACCCAGGCTCGGCGATCCGTGCCGATATTCACGGTTGTCTGCCACGGGACAATACCAATGAAGGCTTCCGCGTCAAAGCGAACCTGATCCTCAAGAACGGCCTGAAAATCCCTCAACGCATTCTCAAGCGCTGTCTGGCGGCTGCCGAACATCGAACCCGACTGGTCAAGGGAAAGAACAAATTCGACGCGCTCAATTTCCGTTCGCGCAACGGCACGGACACCGATGTTGATCATGTTGCGGTCAAAAATTTTTGAAAACAGGGTAGGCACTGTGCCGTTGGCGGTTCCGGTCAGCTCTCGGGTTGCCGTATCGAACGTGAAAGTTGCCGGATTGATCTGTGCGCCGTCTGCTGGCTGGTAATTCAGGTTGAAGTTTTCGAGCGCTGCCTGCTCGATCCTGCTCGCGGAGGTCAGGCCGACGGATGATCCGGCGAGAACGGCCGCGTCAACCGCGGCGCGCAAACGCGTTTGTTCATTTGCTGAGCGTGCATAATCGATCGCCATACCCGCGCCAAAGATGACAATTGCCGCAACGAGAGCCCAGAGGATGACGAAGGAGCCTTTCTGATCGCGTTTGAGGCGATTGAAGAGCCCTGTGGAAGCATGATTTTTATTCATGAAAAGACACCTTCACGACAAGTAAGATTCAATTAGCCCCATTCAATCTTATAATTCTTTATAATTCGCATATTATTTATCGTAAATTTCATCTTATTTTTAAAATATTGTTTACTATTTCCATTTCCATTTAATAAATCTTAAAATAAAAAATGGATGATTAGCTTGTTTTATTCAAAAGTTACATCAAATTTTACGCATAAATTTAATTCTATGAAATTTATTCATGTTTTACTTGCTGCAATCAAGCGGATGATTTCAATCTAACGGATATCGTCAGCGGATATATAAAAATTGAACCGATCTCGGTTAACGGTTGTTGGCTCGAAGGAGAAATCAAAGTGCGTGAGAAATTGTTGAAAACAGTTGCTACTTTTACAAAAGACCGGCGCGGTAATTTTGCGATCATGAGTGCCCTAATGGCTCCTCTGATCGTTGTTGCAGCAGGCGGTGCGGTTGATTACTCGAGCTTTGTCGAAGTAAACAAGGTTGCCCAGCGCTCGCTCGACAGCGCGAGCCTTGCGGTTGCAAGCGGTGTGTCGCGTGGCGAAATTCTGCCATCCGATGCGAAGCAGCGCGCAAGTGAAATCTTTTTTCTTAACATGGCTGCCTATGGTGTGACCGGTGTCGGTCAACCAGGTGCCGTCTCCGTCGCCGCCTTCGAGATCGACTTCGACGAGAATGCCTCAACGGTTGAGGTTTCTGCCAATCTCATGCGACAAAATAGTTTCACAAGGTTGATCGGTCTTGATGAATTCAAAACCAATCTGACGTCGACCTCGGCTTTTCTTGGTGCGCCCGGTGCTGCCACCAATATCGAATTTTCTTTTGTTGTTGATGTCACCGGGTCGATGGCGCAAAATGGCAGAATGGATGGTCTGAGATCGGCTTTGAGAAGTTCGCTCAATGTGTTGTTGCCGGCTACAGGTGCCAATGATGAGCGCGTGCGTGTTGGCCTTGTGCCTTATGCGTATTCCGTCAATCTCGGCCGGGACTTCCATCGTTCCGCCGTTGGAACCAGCACAGCAAGCGCAAGCAGCAGAAACACCTGCGTGACGGAGCGTGAGGGCACCAATGCGTTTACGCGCGTCAGACCGCGATCCACAACGGCGAACACCCTATATGAGACTGACGCGGCGCTGCGGCCTTATACATCCGGGGCCTGCCCTGAAGTGGTTATCCGTCCGCTGACCAATGACCGTGAGGCACTTCTGCGCGATGTTGACCAGCTTCGCCCCAGCGGCGCCACAGCCGGTCATATCGGGATCGATTGGGGCCTGAACCTTCTTGCCGAGGAATGGCAGGATTTCTGGCCTGCGGCATCACGCCCGTTCGACTATGACGAAGATGATACCCGCAAGGTGCTTGTTATCATGACGGATGGTGAGTTCAACACCGCCTATTATGACAGGAATACCCGTGGCGATATCAACCGCGCGATCCGGCAGACAACCGATTCACGCAATGCCGCGCTTCAGTTCTGTGATCTTGCAAAAGCAACCAGCCGTGATGTCGAGGTCTATACGATCGCGTTCCAGGCTGGTCGTGAGGCAGAAGACCTGCTGCGGAGCTGTGCGACACCCGATGATCCATCCGGTGATGACAGCGCGAGGCATTTCTTTGATGCGTCTTCGAATGAAGAACTCGTTGCAGCTTTCCGGTCGATCGTTGCAAGAGAACTGAAGATCCAGCTCATCAACTGATCGCGCGCCGTCCTCCGCGATACGACCGGTGTGACCCAACACCGGGAAGAACTGAGCTAATGAAGCAAACGCTCCTGCTCTCCGGCCGGGGCGTTTGTCTTTTGGTGGTCGTATTTCAGGGTTTTGAACCCGCGCAGGCCGACATGACTGAACTGTCTTATTTTTGTGGGATACGCATCGCTATTGGACTAGACTATGTCCCGGCTCTTTCGAATGATGAATATTACTCCCAACGCTGGGGTGATCCTGGGCCGTGGGGAGGATCAATGTGACCCGAGACAAGAGCGACGACAGGGCAGAAGCGATACCAACCAATCTGAGGCTTCTCTCGGTACTCGAGGTGGTGGCGCGGGTTGGTGTTCCGGTGACGCCGACAGATGTCAACGACACGCTTCAACTGCCGAAGCCGACCATTCACCGCCTGTTCGCGACCCTGGAGGATGAGGGCTATCTGCAACGGGAACTCGACGGGCGCACCTATACGGTGGGCGCGCGTTTCCGCCGGATGTCGCTCCATACGCTGTCTTCGCTGCGGGTCAGAACCGCGCGGCTTGCCGTGCTTGGCGAGCTTACCGAAACGATCGGAGAGACCTGCAACATCGCGGTGCCGGACCGGCATGTGATGATCTATCTCGACCGGGTGGAAACCAAATGGCCGCTGCGCATTCAGCTTCCGGTGGGCACGCAGGTGCCGTTTTATTGTACGGCGAGCGGCAAGATGTATCTGTCCACCCTCGCGGACAACCATCTCAAGCGCTATCTCGGCTCGACGCGGCTGGCGGAACACACACCGCGCACCCTCACCGATCCGATGCGGCTGCGCGAGGAACTGCTTGCAACGCGGGCGCGCGGCTATTCGCAGGACAATGAGGAATTCATGGAGGGCATGATCGCGCTTGCGGTTCCCATCAAGGACGATCTCGGGCGTCTCGTCTCGACCCTTTCCTTCCATGCGCCGACGCAACGCCTGAGCCTCGAACGGGCGCAGGAACACCTCGCTCCCCTGCGCGCTGCTGCGCGCGCGCTTTCGGAGCTGCTGGTGCGCGGCTGAGGCAAGCCGGCCTTTACCGGATCATGCTCTGCCTGGCAGGCTTTTTCTTCCGGCGGGTTTTTAAAGGCGTGGTCAGCGGCGCGACCATCTTCTCATAAAGCATAAGGAGATGCTCCACCCGCTCAGCATCCGATGCAAAACCAGTTTTGCGGTAAAGCCTGTCAACAGCCTTATCGAGCGCCTGATGCGCCTTGCGCAGGTTCGACGGCATGAGGTCGGGGTCGTAAAGATCAGCCAGTGTGGCGCCAGCATGTGATGCCCGCGCATCAAGAATGGCCTGGGCAAGAGGTTCCAGTTTTTGCAGATCAGCCTCGGATGCCGGTGGCATGGGGAAGGTGTTGTAGACGAGGCCGATGGAATATCTGTAACGGCTTTCCAAGCGCCCGCCCATTGAACGTAACCAGCTCATGTGCATGGCAGAGGTGAGGAGGGCGAAATCAGTCAGAGTAGCATTTGCTAAAAACTGACAACTATCGTTTGCAACTTCTCCTCCATCATAAAATGCCAAAGGCACGTAATCACGCCTTTCGGAAGACACCCTTGGTATAATAATAAATGACTCCCCCGTATGGCGTATTTCTGCAAATTCCCATGCACGGTCTGCATCCCGTTGTGTTGGCACTTTAGGGCTGGCCAAACGAAACGCTTTGACTGCCAACACCCGATCATAAATCGGTGGGGTTGTTTTGATAAAAACGGGCGGGGCATCAACCAACCAAAGGCAATAACGGTGCGTGCCGTTGATTGCATCCTTAGCTCCAATGAGCGGCTTTATGTAATCTTTGGCCCCTGGGAAGGCCTTTATGATTTCCGCCTTCTCTTCTTCTGAAAGAATAAGACCGCCACCATCTGTAGGCTTTGATCCATAACTCATAGAAGATCGTGGGGAGAGCGGTGAAGGTGCATCACGCACCACCACATGCGGATTGGCGAGGTTGCTCGCATCAAACAGATAGGGTGAGATTGCCGCGTGCTGGCTTTCATGCGGCTCGCCGTTGATGTCGTCATAAGAGAACAGCCGCCTGACTTTTGGTGCCGCTTTGGCATGGACCAGGCCGATGATCACCACATGCACATGCGCCTTGCCACGGGCATCCGACCCCCAGGCGAAGGTGCGGTGGGCAAAGGCAATATTGAGCTTGCAGCGGTCAAACAGGATTGGCCAGAGCTGGGCCACCTGCTCGCCCTGCGTGATGGAATTGGTTGACACGAAGCCGATGCCGGCCGCGCCGCCCTTCACATATTCGCCTGCCTTGATGAACCACGCCCCCACATAATCGAGCGAACCAGCTTTGCCGGATTGTGCGCCGATCACTCTCGCCATCTGCGCTCTTTGCGCCTTTGACTGGTAGCTCTGGCCAATAAAAGGCGGGTTGCCGAACACATAAGAACATTGCTCGGCGGGCAGTAAAGCCGCCCAGTCTGCCTCCAGTGCATCGCCATGCAGAATATGCGGCGATTTGCGCAACGGAATGCGCACATAGGTCTGGCCAAATTCAAGGCTCAAACGGCTGTTCATGATGTGGTCCATCATCCACAGCGCGGTCTCGGCTATGCGGGCGGGGAATTCGCCAATCTCGATGCCATAGAACTGGTCGACATTGACCACGGAAAGCTCGGACGCGTTCAGTTCACCTTGCCCTTCAGCCGTGGTGTTTACCCGCAATTCGCGAATGACGTCCATTTCAAGGCTGCGCAATTCGCGGTAGGCAATGATCAAAAAATTGCCGCACCCGCAGGCAGGGTCGAAAAACGTGAGTTCGCCAAGGCGTTTTTGAAAGCGTTGCAGCTCCACGCGGCGGCTGTTGTCCTTGCGGTTTTTGAGGCGTTGAAATTCAGCCTGCAATTCGTCCAGAAAAAGCGGCTGAATGACCTTCAAAATGTTCTTCTCGGTGGTGTAATGCGCGCCCGCGGCACGCCGCTCCGCGCTGTTCATAACAGACTGGAAAAGCGAACCAAAAATGGCGGGGGAGATGCCGGACCAGTCAAAGCGGCTCGCATCAATCAGCCGCTGGCGCATGTCTGAATCGAACGACGGTATCAGCAGACCGCCTTCAAACAGCGCGCCATTCACATAGGGAAAGCGCGCAAAATCCTCATCAAGGTTTTTGGCGCGCCTGTCCTCGGGCGTGTTGAGCACCTGAAAAAGCTGGGCAAGCCAGCCGCCCATGTCTGAACCATCTTCGCGGGTGCGGGTTTCCAACAGATCGAGGAAAAGATCGCGCGGCTCAAAAATGCCCGTGTCATCGGCGAAGAGACAAAACACGATACGCACCAGAAATTGCTCAAGGTCGTGGCCGGTATAACCAGATACTTCCAGCGCATCATGCAGCTTGCCAACCAGCTCGGAGGCTTTGATGTTAACAGGATCCTGATCTTTGAACGTGCGTTTTTGCAGGCCAAGAATGAAGCCCAGTTTTTCAATATTGCCGGGCAGATCAGTAAGCCTGAAGGTGACGGCGTCATCTTCTTCAAGGTCGTAAAGCTCAAAGGTCTGAAAGTCGCTCACAAGGATATAGCGGGGAAGGTCTGCATCCTTCAGGCCGGGAAAGTAATCGAGCGCCTGTTTCTTGGCCTTGACGAGGTCGCGGCCAGCGCTTTTCTGCTCAACCAGCAGCACGCCTTTCCAGAACAGGTCAATGAAACCGCGCTTGTCACCGAGGTTTTTGACGGGCTCTTCAAACGAAGCCACACGGCGCACCGGCACGCCGAAAACGTCAAAAAAATCCCTGTAGAAGAGCTGAGTTTGGCCTTTTTCATAGCCTTCGCCTGCCCAATCCCGGGCAAAGGTTGCAGCGCGGGTGCGAATTTCATTCCATGATAGCCGCATGTTCTGCTCCTCGCCCTGAAACCAACCGCCCGCATCTCGATGCCTTTTCAAGGCGGCGATGGTTTTTCAAGAACTGGTGCCCCCCGCCGGAATCGAACCGGCACTCCCGAAGGAACGGGATTTTGAATCCCGCGCGTCTACCAGTTCCACCAGAGGGGCGCTCTTTGCCGCATTTTTGCGGGGGTCTGGAAGTTGCGCGATAATAGGTTTTCCGCCTCGCCCGTCAAGGTCTTCCTGCGGACAAAGTTCGGCCCCTTCAAAGGGCGAAGAAATCGTTCCCTTTTCAGCGATCACACATTAAAAGGGCGTTGGAAAGATCCGCCGGGTGTGGCGCAAAGGAGACGCATTTGACTTCCGACAACTCGAGCCTTCCCTCCTTCCCGCCGCGACCCAATCTGCTGCGCCGAACCTATGACTGGCTTCTCCAGCTCGCAGGAACGCCGCGTGCTGTTCCGGCGCTGGCGACGGTGTCCTTCGTGGAAAGCTCGTTCTTTCCGATCCCGCCGGATGTGCTTCTTTTGCCGATGGTGCTCGCGCGGCGCAACCGCTGGATCTATTTTGCGACTGTCTGCACCGTCGCCTCTGTCCTCGGCGCGTTTCTCGGCTATTTCATCGGGGCGGTGTTGTACGACGCGGTGGCGAAGCCGGTTCTCGATTTTTATAGTGCAGGCGACAAGTTCGAGCAGGTTCGCACCTGGTATAATATTTATGGCGGCTGGGGTGTTTTCTTCGCGGCGATCACGCCGTTTCCATACAAGGTGCTGACGATCTTTTCCGGCGCGACGGGGCTCGATCTTGTGACTTTCGCGGTTGTGAGCCTGGTCGGGCGGGGCTTGCGCTTCTTTCTCGTTGCAGGTCTCGCGCAGGCGTTCGGTCCGTCGATACAGGATTTCATCGAAAAGCGGCTCGGGCTTGCGCTCACCGCGGGGCTGATCCTTCTGATCGGCGGGTTCGCTGCGATCAAGTTGCTTTGATCATGACCGCGCGCCGCATTGCACTTCTTCTGTTTCTGGGCAGCCTCAGCGTCATTCTCGCCGCCTGGGGGTTTGAAGTCATCGGCGGGTTTCAGCCGTGCGGGCTCTGCCTTCAGCAGCGCCTTCCCTATTATGTCGGCGTGCCGCTCGCGGCGATGCTCTTTGCCGTCACGCTTCAGCATCCGTCTTCGATGTTCTATCGCCGGGCGCGGGCGGGTTTTTTCGTGCTGGCGGCCATTTTTGCCTTCAGTCTTTATCTCGCAATCCGTCACGCCGGCGTCGAGTGGGGCTTCTGGCTCGGCCCTGCCAATTGCGCGACGGGGGATATTGCCGACTTCGGTCAGGGCGGGTCGCTTCTCGAACAGTTGCAGAGCGCGAAGGTCGCCTATTGCGATCAGGCGGCCGGGCGGTTTCTCGGGCTTTCCTTTGCCGGTTGGAATGCCGTCGCCTCGCTCGGGCTTCTGGCTCTTGCGCTCCTCGGCGCATTGAAGGGCAATCGGCGTCCAGCCTGATCGCTTCAGGCGCGTTTTGCCGCTTTGGCGGGTTCTGTCGGCACCAGCTTCAGCGAAATGATGCGGTTGCGCTCTTTCTTGAGCACGAGAAAACGCAGGCCATGAAAGGTGAATTGCTGGTTCTGGTTCGGGATCGCGCGCGCCTCGTGGATCACCAGACCGGCGATTGTCGTTGCCTCGTCATCGGGCAATTGCCAATCCATCGCGCGGTTGATGTCGCGGATTGGCACGCCGCCATCGACAATAAGCGATCCGTCCGGCTGCGGCTCCACACCTTTGATGTCGATATCGTGCTCATCGGAAATGTCGCCGACGATTTCTTCGAGAATATCCTCAAGCGTGACGATGCCTTCGACCTCGCCATATTCATCGACGACGATGGCGAGATGTGACTGGCGGCGCAGAAACTGGTTCAACTGGGTCTGAAGCGAAGTCGTGTCGGGCACAAACCACGGCGCCTGCGCGACACTATGGAAATCGACCTTTTCTGGATCGTTTCCAACTTCGATAAGCGCGCGGAACAGGGATTTTGCGTGAAGGATGCCGACGATATTGTCAATCTCGCCATCATAAAGCGGGTGGCGGGTGAAGGAACTTGAGAGTATCTGAGGCACGAGTTCCGCCGCCGGTGTGTTGATGTCGAAACTGACCATCTCGGTGCGGTGGACCATGATGTCGGCCACTTCGAGTTCGTGCAGATCAAGCACGCCGCCGACACGGTCGCGATCGGTTTTGACGACGGTGCCTTCCTCATGCATGAGGTCGAGGGTGCCGCGCAATTCGTCGGTTGCCGACAGAACGCTCTGATCGTCGAGGATATTGACGCCGAATCGGGCCAGAAGCCAGCGCACCAGATAGGCGATGATGCCGGTCACCGGGCCGAAGGTGAAGACGAGGATCCGCACCAGTGGCGCTACAGCAAGGGCGAAACGGTCGGGGTTCGAAATCGCCCAGGTTTTAGGCAGAACTTCGGCGAAAATGACCACGACGAGGGTCATCACGATGGTTGCGATGGCAACACCGGCCTCACCGAAAATGCTCAGAAACAGGCTCGTCGCAAGGGCGGAGGCGAGGATGTTCACCATGTTGTTGCCAAGCAGAAGCGCGCCAATAAGCCGCTCCTTGGCACGGATCAGGACGCCGACAATCGTTGCCCGCTCGGCATTCTTCTCTTTCGATTTTTCGAGCTGAAACATGCGCGCCCGCGAGGCGGCGGTGAGGGCTGTCTCGGAGCCGGAGAAAAAGCCCGATATCAACATCAGTACGATGATCGCGACAACCTGAAGCCATTGTTCGAGTGTGAGGGCATTCATGATCAGGATCCCGTGCTTTCAGAAACAAAGGCGCGCACCGCCGACGGAGGCACATCGTTCGCGATAAAGGCCTTGCCGATGCCGCGGCTCAGAATGAAGGTGAGCGTGCCGCGACTGACCTTCTTGTCCTGCGCGATATGGTTCATGAGATCGTCAGCGGCAATCGGCGCGCCCGGAATGTCCGACACTTCCGTCGGCAGACCGACCGCGCGGAAATGGTTCTCGACCCGGCTTGCGTCATCGGGTGAAGCGAGATTCATGCGGGCAGAGAAGCGATGCGCCAGGACCATGCCGATGGAAATCGCTTCGCCGTGCACGAGACGGTCGCAATAGCCGGTCGCGCGCTCCAGAGCATGGCCGAAAGTATGGCCGAGATTGAGAAGGGCGCGTTCGCCCTGTTCTGTCTCATCGGCCATCACGACCGCGGCTTTGGCCCGGCATGACGTTGCGACCGCATGGCGGCGCGCGTTACCACCTTTCAGGATTTCCGCCCAGTTTTCTTCCAGCCAGTGGAAAAAGCCGGGATCGTTGATCAGGCCATATTTCGCGACTTCGGCATAGCCTGCGCGTTGGTGGCGTGCACTCAGGGTGTCGAGGACGGCTGTGTCGGCGAGCACGAGGCCCGGCTGATGGAAGGCGCCGATCAGGTTTTTGCCATGGCTCGTATTGATGCCGGTCTTGCCGCCAACGGACGAATCGACTTGCGCGAGAAGGCTGGTCGGGACCTGCACGAAGGGCATGCCACGGCGCACGATGCTCGCGGCAAAGCCCGCAAGATCGCCGATGACGCCGCCGCCAAGGGCGACCACGATATCGCGCCGTTCAAGCCTGGCGGCGAGAATGCCGTTCGAAACGGTTTCGAGCGTTGCCCAGCATTTCGAATTTTCGCCCGGCTCGACGATGATCTCGGTGGTATCGATCCCCGCTTGCTGGAGGGCGGCGCGAAGCGCCTCAAGATGGAATCCTGCAACCGTCTCGTCGCTGACAATGGCGGCCCGCACAGCGCCGAAGCGCGCTGTGATTTCGTTGCCAGCGCTTGCAAGCAGATTGTCACCAATCAGAATGTCATAGGAGCGCGCGCCAAGATCGACCCGAACGGTTTCGCAGTCAAGCTCGGGTTTCGGGCTGCTGATCGGGCTGGTCGCGGTCGTCACCGGGGTTTCTCGCTGGTTCATGATGTCTTCAGATGCGCTTGCTCGCCGCGCGATTTTATTCAAGATTTACCGTCTGCGCCAGTCTATCCTGCCAGTCTATGTGGCATTTCAGGCGACGCGTGCGCCCTCGAAATGCTCGATCAGTTTCATGGCAACCGCTTCGACCACGGTTTCATGGCTCTGGTTGCGGGATTCGACGATGATGTCCGCAAGCGCATAGGTCGGCTCGCGAGCTTTGAGGAGATCGAGCATGATCGTCTCCGGGTCGCCGTTTTTCAGAAGCGGACGGTTGTCCTTGCGGCGCACCCGTTCGAGGAGTGTTTCAATGTCAGCCTTGAGCCAGATCGACGTGCCGCGCTCGGCAATCAGGGCGCGGGTATCGGCATCCATGAACGCACCGCCGCCAGATGAGAGCACCATCGGGCCTTCGCCGAGCAGGCGCGCAATCACCTTGCGTTCACCTTCGCGGAAATGCCTTTCGCCGAAGCTTTCGAAAATATCCGAGATCGACATGCCCGCCGCCACTTCGATGGCGCTGTCGGCGTCGGCAAAAGGGAGTTCAAGATTGGCGGCCAGGCGCTTGCCGATCGCTGATTTGCCGGACCCCATCATGCCCACAAAAACGATGTTTCGTCCGGCAAGCGCAGTGCGGATGCGGTAGGCGTCGTTCGGATCAATGCATTTCTTCATCGTGCGGTCGGTCTTCCCTGTTGAAGTTGCGTGACACTAGGGGAAGCGTCCATGAAGGGCAAGCGTAACGCGCGAACCGACAGGACGATGTGTGACCGGTGAATGGCTCCTTGGCGATGCAGCCAAGCCAGTGCCGGAATTTCCCAATTCCTCTCAAGCAGGCTTTGCAGCAATTGAAATCAACCGGTCAAGGTGGCAGAACAATGAGAAGGAAAAGACATATTTATCATTCCTTATGGAATAGACGTCTTTATCGTTGTTATACTTCTTATATGTTTGAAAGCGTCTTGCCTGCGCCATGCCAAGCCTTTTTCGATTTCTGTTTGTCATCCTCCTGCTTGGAGGCCTCGGTCTTGCGGGGGTTCTGGCGCTTGCTTATCTCGTTCAGCCGACGGAGCGCGAGATGACGATTTCGGTTCCATCGAAACGCCTCAACCCGTGAGGGCTTTTATGTCGGACAGCGGCCGTATTGAGCTTTTTCTCGAAATGCTGAGTGCAGAGCGCGGTGCGGCGCGCAACACGCTTGAAAGTTATGGGCGCGATCTTGCGGCCTACAGCCATTTTCTGAAAGCGCATGGGTGCGGGACCGATACGGCGACGGCGGAGGATATCCGCGCCTTTCTCGCGGCATCGGCGTCGGAGGGGCTCGCCACCTCGTCGATGGCGCGGCGTTTATCGGCGATCCGTCAGTTCCACAAATTCCTGTTCGCCGAAGGGCTGCGCACCGACAATCCGACCGGCCCGATTGAATCCCCGCGCCAGCGCAAGGCCCTGCCCAAGGTGCTTTCGGAGCCAGAAGTCACGCTTCTGATCGAGACGGCGGCGGCCTGTGCGGGAAGAGAAACGGGCAGCGCCGCTGAACGGCTGCGCCATGCCCGGCTCTACACCATGCTGGAGACGCTTTATGCGACGGGCCTCAGGGTGAGCGAGCTTGTCAGCCTTCCTGCGCGTTCGGTCGGGCTTGAACATCGCTTTTTATCCGTGATCGGCAAAGGCTCGAAAGAACGCATGGTGCCGCTCAGCCATGCCGCGCGGGAGGCGATGGCGCGCTATCTCGTCCTTGCGAAGGATTACCACGGCAAACCGTCGAAATGGCTGTTTCCCTCTTTCGGAGCGTCCGGCCACTTCACGCGGCAGGCCTTTGCGCGCGATCTCAAGGATCTCGCCGTCAGCGTCGGGATTGATGCCGACAAAGTCTCACCGCATGTGTTGCGCCATGCTTTTGCAAGCCATCTTCTTAATCACGGCGCGGATCTTCGTGCGGTGCAGCAATTGCTCGGGCATGCCGATATCGCGACAACCCAGATCTATACCCATGTTCTGGACGAGCGACTGCGGGCGCTTGTTGAAAACCACCATCCGCTGGCAGAATAAGGGTTCAGGAAATCGTAAGGCGCGATGCTCTGTTCACTTCTATCCTCCTGTGCCGATATCGGTCTTCGGCCTTCACGCTGCGTTTGCCTTTTCGCCTGTTTCCTGCGCATTTTCTTGACAGAGCCGTTGTCGGCTGAGATGACACTTGTCAGTCAGCGCCAAAGGGCGCGGGTCCGCTTGAAGAGAAAGTACGGATGAAATATCTCGATTTTGAAAAGCCGGTTGCCGATCTTGCGGGCAAGATTCAGGAACTGCGGATGCTGGGAGAGCGCGGTGATGCTGTCGGGATCAAAGACGATGTCGCAAGGCTCGAGGTCAAGGCCGATCAGGCGCTCGCCGAAATCTATGCAAAGCTGACGCCCTGGCAGAAAACACAGGTCGCGCGTCATCCTGACCGGCCGCATTTCACGGATTATCTGGCCGGCATGATCGACGATTTCGTGCCGCTTGCGGGCGACCGTAAATTCGGGGATGACGAGGCGATTATCGGCGGTATTGGTCGGTTTCACGGTCGCGATATTGCCGTGATGGGTCATGAACGGGGCCACGATACGCAGACCCGCATCCGGCATAATTTCGGTTCGGCCCGACCCGAGGGCTACCGTAAGGCTGTGCGGATCATGGAACTGGCGGACCGCTTCAATCTGCCGGTGATTTCGATTGTCGACACAGCGGGCGCCTATCCCGGCGTTGGGGCTGAAGAGCGCGGCCAGGCGGAAGCGATCGCGCGCTCGACGGATGCCTGTCTTGCGCTCGGTGTGCCAAATGTCGCGGTGATCGTGGGCGAAGGTGGTTCCGGTGGCGCGATTGCGATTGCCACCTGCAACAAGGTTCTGATGCTCGAAAATGCGATCTACAGCGTGATTTCGCCGGAGGGGGCGGCGTCCATCCTGTGGCGGGATTCAAGCCGGGCGAAGGACGCGGCGACCACGATGAAAATCACCGCGCAGGATCTTTTGAAACTCGGTGTCATCGACGGCATCGTCGCGGAGCCGACCGGCGGTGCGCACCGCGAAAAGGCGCAGACCGTGCATCAGGTCTCCAATGCTATCGAAGCGGCGCTGAAGAGCTTTGACGGCATGTCGCGCGACGACATACGCAACCACCGGCGCGACCGTTTCCTTGATATCGGCAAAAATCTCTAAGGCCTCGCCGTTTTGCACCAGACCGGCTTGGTGTGGCGCCCGCGATAGGGTTGCGCGATCTCTTCCGTGAGAAGCACGTCGCCCACCGAGACCCCTGCGCTGTTGTCGACATAGGCAACGACCCGCCCGCCATATTTATCACGCGAGATCTGGCGCAGTCGGACCATGCCCCCGGACGGGCCGGCAAAAACGAGCTTTTCAAGCCGGGCACGCGCCTTCTCGGCAAGATCGCGCTCCAGCGCGCAGGGCGCGTTGCGTTCCGGTGTGTCAATCCCGCGAAGGCGGACGGAGACCGCAACCGTCTGATCAAGCCATACAAGCGCGCGCACCCGCAGCGTATCGCCATCAACAATGCCGATCACATAGGCATCGACCGGCCCGGATAGCCGATCAGACGCCGGCGCCCCGACGCTGGAGAGGAGAAGGAACAGAAAGGCGGTGATTCGACATATGGACATGCGGTTTCATAGGCTATTATTCCTAGGAATACAATCATATAAATGAATAAGACGATTGAGACGCTGCGCACGCTTGCGGTTTAATGACGATCTGGGGCGATCTGGGTCGATCTGGGGCGATGGGGGACGTTCAGGTCTTAGAAATCGCTGATGATGCCGTCTTTTTCCCAGTCGCCATAACGGATCGGTTCCGGCCCATCGCGGCCGTTGACTTCCTTTGGCCGACCCGATGCCGGCCCGCTCCGGCTGCGGCGTTCGGCTGCTTCCGCAAGCGCGCGTTTTGCCGCCGGCGAAAGCGGTTTTCGGGGCCCGTCTCGCGGGTCGTTTTCAACGGGCAGTTTTTTCATGGTCGAGATTTGAATTACTGTTTGCGGGTGCGCCGGTTTTATTTGCGATCCGGCTTTCCGGGAACCATATAGTGGATAAACGCTTCCGCTCAACGGCTTTCACGCGAAGCGAGAGTTTTTAGAGGAACAGTGCTCATGAACTATGCAAAGACAGGCATTCTTCTTGCCACGATTACAGGCCTTTTCGTCGGCCTTGGTTACTTTCTGGGTGGAACGGGGGGCATGGTCATCGCCTTTGGCATTGCCATTGCGATGAACGCGTTTTCCTATTGGAACTCGGACAAAATGGTCCTCCGGATGCACCATGCCGAGCCGGTTGACGCAAAGTCTGCTCCTGAATTTTACGCGATGGTCGAGCGGCTTTCCCGCAATGCCGGCCTGCCGATGCCCGCGGTCTATATCATTCATGAAAATCAGCCGAACGCCTTTGCCACAGGGCGCAACCCCGAAAATGCCGCTGTCGCTGCCACCACCGGTCTTCTCGAAATATTGTCGCCTGAAGAGATCGAAGGGGTGATGGCGCATGAACTTGCGCATGTTCAAAACCGCGATACGCTGATCATGACGGTGACTGCGACCTTTGCCGGTGCGATTTCGATGCTGGCGAATTTTGCCATGTTCTCCGGCGATAATCGCAACAATCCGTTCGGTATCGTCGGTGTGATTCTGACGGTGATCATCGCGCCGCTTGCTGCCGCAGTCGTTCAGATGGCGATCAGCCGGACGCGGGAATATGCCGCAGATCGGCGCGGTGCTGAAATCAGCGGCAATCCGCGCGGACTTGCCTCGGCGCTCGTCAAGATCTCGAATGGTGCCGCACGCATCGTCAACGAGGATGCCGAACGCAATCCCGCGACCGCGCATATGTTCATCATCAATCCGCTCAACGGCCAGCGCATGGATGGTTTGTTCTCAACCCATCCGGACACCCAGAACAGGATTGATGTGCTGCTTGCCTTCGAAGCCGAGATGGGACCGGCCCGCCCGGTTTCCTCGCGCGGTTCAGTTCCTTCAGCGGGCGCGGGACGCAGCAAGCGCGGGCCCTGGGGCTGATCGCACATAGGTTGACTTGCAACGCCAAATCCTGTGCGGTCACAGGGCTATGACAGAAAACAGAGAATCGCTAAAAGGGGAGGCCCGCCCCTTCGAAGGGCCTTTATCGAAAAGAGATGTCTTGACGCCTGGCCCTGCCAAATCCCGGCCGCATCCGCGCCCTGTGACCGCCGGACTTGCCGCCCGAAAGCGTGCGCTTGAAATCGTCGTTGCTGTGCTCGATCAGGGGGAGCCGCTCGAATATATTCTGGACCGGGATGGCGCGAAGGCTGTGGTCGGCAAGTCTGTCACACCGATGGGCAAGGGCAAGGGCGCTCAACATCGATCTCCTGCAAATATTCCCTCAGGCCCAAACCATCTGCCTGCCAATGACCGTGCGCTTGCCCGCGCAATTGCCGCAACTACGCTTCGGCGCAGGGGGCAGATCGACCAGATTCTTGCCCGGAGCATGGAAAAGCCGCTCGGCAAGCGCGGTGGCATTGCGCTCCATATCCTGCGCGTGGCGGTTGCGCAGATCCTCTTCATGGACGTTCCGGACCACGCCTCGGTCAGCCTTGCCATGGAACTTGCGAAGGCGGATGGCAAGGCGCGTCATTTCTCGAAACTCGTCAATGGCGTCCTTCGGGGCATTGCGCGCGACCGCGCGGCTCTTCTGGGCGATCTTGATCCGCTCGACAATCTGCCGGACTGGCTCCGCCAGCGCTGGTCGGCCACTTATGGCGCGGCAATCACCCGGCAGATGGCTGGCAGCCTTCTGAACGAGCCCTATCTCGATATCCGCCTCAAGCAGGGGGCTACCCATTCGTTTGACCCTGCAATGGTTCATGCCGTGCTGCCGAACGGATCGCTGAGGTTGCGCGGGCGTGGGCTCGTCTCCGATCTTGCGGGCTATAATGAGGGTATCTGGTGGGTGCAGGACATGGCGGCAAGCCTCGCGCCTGTTCTGTTTGGGGATGTCGCGGGCAAGCGGATTGCCGATCTTTGCGCAGCGCCGGGTGGCAAGACCGTTTTTCTTGCCGACGCGGGCGCGCGGGTCACAGCGGTCGACGTCTCCCGCGAGCGCCTCGTCAAGCTTCAGGAAAACCTCAGCCGGTTACATCTCAAGGCCGAGATCGTCCTGTCCGATATTGCAGATTTCGTGCCGGATGCGCTTTTTGACGGCGTTCTTCTCGACGCGCCCTGTTCGGCGACCGGCACCGTGCGGCGCCACCCCGATATCCTCGCCCTCAAGACCCCGGAGGTGATCGAGCGCATGGCGAAGGTGCAGCGCCAAATGCTCCGGCGCGCTGTCGACATGCTCGCGCCCGGCGGAATTCTGGTTTATTGCACCTGTTCGCTGGAACCGGAGGAGGGGGAGGCTGTCCTTGATTTCATCCGGCAGGAAAATCTGCCGCTCACGGTTGTTCCGGTGGAAGGCGCGGAAGTCGGCGGCCTCACTGCTATCCTGCGCCCGGATGGGACGATCCGCACACGCCCCGACCACGATCCGCTAACCCCGGAAGCCGACATGCCGAATGTTGATCCTGCCCCGGCTGTTTCGCCAATGTCCGGGATCGACGGTTTCTTCATCGCCCGTTTTCGGAAACGGGGTTAGGCACTCTTGTACAAAGATACTTCGAAAGTTTTATTTTGCTGGAAATAATCAATTGCAACGGACGACCATCCATCCGTAAATTGCCAACCGGGGATTTTTTGGACGCTTCGGGGCGGACGGCGGCTGAGCAGGACGCCGGTTTGGGGACAGGTTGTAAGAGTGAGCGCTATCTTAACTGTTTCTGACAGGGTCCGGCTTGCGCGCTACCTGATCTCGCAGGGCGCGCTTAACTCTTTGCGCTGGGTGCGGTTCAATCCTTTCCTGCGCTGGCGTCTTGCCGGGCCGGTTTCGCCGGAACTTCTCATTGCGCCGCAGGACATCACGACCGCCGATGCGACCCGCGCGAACGATATTTATGCCGGTTATTTCAGTTTCAACGGCCACATGGTCAATTGCAGCGGTTCATCGCCCTTCGATATGCAGGGGCCGCCGTTGATCTGGCATTGCCGCCTGCATGAATTCGGCTGGCTCAAACATCTGCGCGCGGCTGAAAACGCGGTTTCCAGGGCACAGGCGCGGCTTTTCGTCGAGGACTGGATTCGCCAGAACAGCGCGGTAAGGGGTATTGCCTGGGACGTCGAATGCACGGCAAAGCGGGTCATTGCCTGGCTGTCGCATTCGCCGCTGATGCTGGAGGGCTGCGATCATGCCTTTTACCGGCGGTTCATGCGCAGTCTGACCCGGCAGGTGCGCTATCTGCGGCTGAGCGCGCGTGATGCGCCGCAAGGTCTGCCGCGGCTTCTTGTCGCCATCGCCCTTGCCTATGCCGCTTTCTGCATGGCCGGGCCCTCCACATTCGTGCGCAATTCGGTTCGGCGGCTCGACCGGGAACTGCAATTGCAGATTCTGCCGGATGGTGGTCATGTCAGCCGTAACCCTGCGGCGATCATCACGCTGCTATCGCTCCTCCTGCCGCTGCGCCAGACCATCATCGCGCGCGATGTTGCCCCAGGCGAAATCTTGATCGGCGCCATCAACCGGATGATGCCGATGCTGCGCTTTTTCCGGCTCGGCGATGGCTCTTTCGGCCGCTTCAACGGCATGGGCGACACGCCGGGTGATCTGGTCGCGACGCTGCTTGCCTATGATGATGCGGGAGGTTCGCCGGTGCTTAATGCCACCCATTCCGGCTATCAGCGCCTTTCCGCGGACGATATCGTCGTGCTGATGGATACCGGCGCCTTGCCGCCGCGTGCTGTCTGTAGCCAGATGCATGCGGGCTGCCTGTCCTTCGAAATGAGCACTGGCCTTGAGCGGATCGTTGTCAATTGCGGTCATCTCGATGAGTATCTCGCAAGCAACGAGGCGGTTCGGCTTGCGCGGATTGCGCGCTCGACAGCAGCGCACTCGACGCTTTCGATCAATGAACAATCATCAGCACGCTTCACCGCCCCCCGGTGGAGCAGGCCATCCTCTTCTGTCGCGCAGATCCTCTCCGGTCCGCAGAAAGTCGTGGTGAGCCGCCTGCCGTCAACCGACGAGGTCAGCGTCGACGCGCTGCATGACGGCTATGTCAGCGCCTTCGGGCTCAAACATCGGCGCATCCTCGCGTTGTCAAATGACGGAATGTTTGTGTCAGGGCAGGATATCGTGCTGACCCAACGCGAAGGGCAGGTCGGACCAGACAACGACAATATGTTCCAGATCCGGTTTCATCTCCACCCGAATGTTGCGGCGACGCAATCGTCTGCCCGGACCGTCGAAATTGCCCTCAAATCGGGCAAAAGGTTCCTGTTCAACTGCATGAATGTCGATGTCGCGCTCGACGATACCGTGACTTTCTCCCAGATATACGGCACCCAGCGCGCGCAGCAGATCGTGATCGAGGGCCGTCTTGGGGATCATTCTGTGGTTGATTGGGCGTTCCAGCGGCTATATTGATCGCGCGGCAATCGTTGCTCCCAGTGCAGATGGCTGACAGGGGCACGTTCATCATGTCACTTACTTGAGATCAGGAGCTTCCGTCATGGCCGTATCCGCCATTTCCTTCGATATTCCAGACAGGGTTCCGGCCAAACGGGCACTGCTTTCCGTTTCGGACAAGAGCGGCATTGTTGCTCTTGCTCGGGCTCTGCATGAGGCAGGCGTCACGCTGCTGTCGACCGGCGGCACCTGCAAGACGATCGCCGATGCCGGTCTTCCGGTCAACGATGTTGCCGAGATCACGCAGTTTCCGGAAATCATGGACGGTCGGGTGAAGACGCTTCATCCGTCGGTTCATGGTGGTCTTCTTGGTGTGCGCGCCCACCCCGACCACGCGAAAGCGATGGCTGATCATGGCATTGTTGGCATCGATATTCTCGTGGTCAATCTCTATCCGTTTCAGGAGACGGTGGCGAAGGGCGCGGATTATGCTTCGGCGATTGAGAATATTGACATTGGTGGCCCCGCAATGGTGCGCGCAGGGGCGAAAAACCACGCCTATGTCAGCGTCGTTACAGATCCGTCAGATTATGACGACGTGCTTGCGGCAATCCGTGATCACGGCGGCACATCCTATGCCCTGCGGCAGCGGCTGGCGGCGAAAGCCTTTGCGATGACGGCGCATTACGATACGGCGGTTGCCAACTGGTTTGCCTCGGCGCTTTCGATCGACATGCCGGAAAAGAGGTCGGTCTCCGGAACCCTTGCAAGCATTATGCGCTATGGCGAGAACCCGCATCAGGAGGCAGGGTTTTATATAACCGGTGCCCAGCGGTTCGGCGTTTCCACGGCAAGTCAGCTTCAGGGCAAGCAACTTTCCTTCAACAATATCAACGACACCGACGCGGCTTTCGAACTGGTTGCTGAATTCGATCCGACGCGCACGGCGGCGGTCGCCATCATCAAGCACGCAAATCCCTGCGGCGTTTCGGAAGGCGCGAGCCTGAGAGCGGCCTATGACCTTGCCTTGCGCTGCGATCCCGTCTCCGCCTTTGGTGGTATTGTCGCGCTCAACCGGACGCTTGATGCTGAAGCGGCGCGCGAGATTGTCAAGACTTTCACCGAAGTCATCATCGCGCCCGAGGCAAGCGTCGAGGCGCGCGCGATCGTGGCCGAGAAGAAGAACCTCAGGCTTCTGATCACCGGCGGGCTGCCCGACCCGCGCGAAAAGGCGCTCACCGTGCGCAGTGTCGCGGGCGGGCTTTTGTACCAGAACCGCGATTTTGGCGTGGTTGACGATCTCGATCTCAAGGTCGTGACCCGTCGCGCACCGAGCGCCCAGGAAATGGCCGACATGAAATTTGCCTTCCGGGTGGCAAAACATGTCAAATCGAATGCCATCGTCTATGCCCGCGATGGGGCGACCGTCGGGATCGGCGCGGGCCAGATGAGCCGGGTCGATTCGTCACGGATCGCCGCGCGCAAGGCAATGGACGCAGCCGAGAGCGCGGGACTTGCCGAATCGCTCGCCATAGGATCGGTTGTTGCCTCCGATGCGTTTTTTCCGTTTGCCGACGGTCTTCTCGCGGCGGCGGAAGCAGGGGCGACTGCGATCATCCAGCCCGGTGGTTCGATGCGCGATGACGAGGTGATCGCTGCGGCCGATGCCGCCGGCCTTGCAATGATATTCACCGGCATGCGGCATTTCCGGCACTGATCGAAAGGGAGCGGCACGCAATGAGCGACATCAAGAAAACCGATACTTCTGGCCTGACCATGCTTGGCGGCGCGACGGTGCTGCCGCAAGATCCCGGCTCCGCCGTTCTGGAGCGCGTGCCGAACAACAATGCGGACACGGATTATCTCGTTCGTTTCGTCCAGCCGGAATTCACCTCGCTCTGTCCGATGACCGGCCAGCCGGATTTCGCTCATCTGGTGATTGATTATGTGCCAGGGGATTTTCTCGTCGAATCGAAATCGTTCAAGCTTTTTCTCGGGGCGTTCCGCAATCATGGCTCGTTTCACGAGGATTGCACGCTAACCGTCGCAAGGCGCCTGGTTGCCGCGATCAGCCCGAAATGGCTGCGGATCGGTGGCTACTGGTATCCGCGTGGCGGCATACCGATCGATGTCTTCTGGCAGAGTGGCGAACCGCCGAAAGGTGTCTGGCTTCCTGATCAGGGCGTCGCGCCCTACCGTGGGCGAGGTTAGGCGGCGCGTCATTGCGCCCGATTTCGTGTTTATGTCTTGTCTGCTGGCCGGATTGATGCAGATTGAGGTTCAGGGTTTGAGGAAGCCGAGATGAAAGACACCGCTACGACCACGATTGATGACGCTGAAGTCGCGCGATTTTCCGCGCTTGCTGCGGAATGGTGGAACCCCAAGGGCAAGTTTCGGCCGCTGCACAAGTTCAATCCGGTCAGGCTTGCCTACATCCGCGAACAGGTCTGCCAGCATTTCGACCGCGATCCCAAAGCCCCTCTGCCGTTCAGGGGACTTCGGTTCCTCGATATCGGATGCGGGGGTGGATTGCTGAGCGAGCCGATGGCGCGGCTCGGCGCGATTGTCGTTGGCGCCGATGCATCAGCCACCAATATTGAAGTCGCCCGAATCCATGCCGAACAATCGGGGCTCGATATCGATTACCGTGCAACCTCGTCAGAGGCGCTTGCCGGCGCGGGCGAGGCCTTCGACGTGGTTTTGAACATGGAGGTGGTCGAGCATGTCGCTGACGTGCCGCTCTTCATGGCAAGCTGCGCACAGATGGTAAAGCCCGGTGGCCTCATGCTGATTGCCACGATCAACCGAACCGCGAAGGCGCGGATGCTCGCGATCTTCATGGCTGAGCAGGTCTTGCGCTGGCTTCCGGTCGGCACCCACCAGTTTGAGAAACTGGTGAAGCCCGATGAATTGCGCCAGGCCCTCGCCGAAGGCGGCATGACGGTTCTCGATGAAACAGGCGTTGCCTATAATCCGCTCTTCGACCGCTGGGCGCTCGCCACCGACATGGACGTGAATTACATGATCCTCGGGGCGAAAGCGCGCATCTAGAGCGGCGCGCCAACCGCCTATTACCGAATCATAATCTTGCCGATCCTCGTTTCACTCCGGCCGGATTATGCTCTAAGGCCGCTGACTTTTGATCACCCCGGTTATTTTTCCGCCGCCTTTGGCGTGAACAGGCAACGGTCCGGTTTCAGGTCGATCAGTTTCGTGCCCGTGACACAATCAAGCCCGCGTACCACGAGGCGTGGTCCGTTCCGCGTGACGAGCTTTACGATCGAGGTTCCGATCGGGTTTGGCCGCGCGGGCGAACGCAAGGCGAAGGTGTCAACGACCGTGCGGCTCTTGGCGGGTTTCTGGAGCACCAGATCGCGCCGTGACCGGTCGAGCCAGTAAAGAACCTCCAAACTCCCGAAAGCCTCGATGCCTGCGAGGGCTGCCTGCCAAGGCTCGAAAACCTCGATCACGCAGTCCGGGCCGTCGATATTTCCCTGTCGGGGGCATTCGGCACGGCAATGCCAGGGCGTGGTGATTTCGCCAATGAAACTGAGGTTGGCGTCCGATGGAAGCGGATGATCGAGCGACGCCTCGCCTGGGCGCAATCTGTCGCGCTCCCGGTCAGCTTCGGCGCTTAAATCCTTTTGCATATCGTGGTCTCAAGGTCACGTCTCTCAAGGGCGGGGCTTTGGTTGATGGTTCAGTTATTGTCTTCCGGCAGGCCGGGAAGCGGCATGAAATCAATCCCGTCATCCATGAGGCCCTGTGCCTCGTCGAAGGTCGCCCGACCAAAAATCCCGTGATGTTTTTCCTTGCCGAAATGCATCTTGCGGGCTTTCTCTGCGAATTTCTCGCCGACATTTTCCGCGTTATTCTCAACCCAGTTGCGCAGTTCGCGCATCTTCTCAACCACAGCTTTCATCGTGGCGTCGCCATGAACCAGCGGTTCGGGAATGACAGTCGGCATCGGTTCATCATCATATGGCACGACGGTGGGAGCCGGAATTTCCTTGTCGCCCTTCTGCATCTTCGTGCCAGTGACGCTTGGTGCCATCAAGGCCTTCTCGACGCTCGTGCTGCCGCATTCCGGGCAGGCGATCAGATCGCGCAGCTGCTGTTCGTCGAAACCTGACGACTTTGAAAACCAGCCATCAAAGGGGTGCCCGTTCGAACATCTGAGGGAATATTTGATCACTGTATTTTCTTTTCAGGTTCCATCGCAGGCTAGAGCGTGCGGGTAGCAAATTCACGAGCATGCGTCAAAACCGGAATCTTCCGACGCGCCAAATGAAGGGCTTCAAGGTTAATCTCGGCGGCAATGAACCCCGGTTCTTCGTGGTTGGCCTCCGCGAGCACGACACCCCATGGATCGACGATGATACTGTGGCCATAGGTGTGCCGGCCATCTTCATGCTTGCCGCCCTGGGCTGCGGAAATCATGAAGGCGCCGTTTTCGATCGCCCGAGCCCGCATCAGGGTCTGCCAATGGGCCATGCCGGTCTGGCGGGTGAAACAGGCGGGCGACGTCAGAATGTCCGCGCCCGCGAGGGCCTGACGGCGGAAAATTTCGGGAAAGCGCACATCATAGCAGATGGCAAGCCCGATGCGGGCAAGCGGGGTCTCGACCACGGGAGAGGCGCTTCCCGGCGTATAGGTGTTCGATTCGCGCCAGCTCTCGCCATTATCGAGATCGACATCGAACATGTGAATCTTGTCATAAGTGGCAAGACAGGCGCCATCCGGGGCGAACAGAAAGGCGCGGTTCGCAACCTTGCCGTCCTCGCGCAGGATCGCGAGCGAGCCGATGTGAAGCGTGATTTCGAGTTCACGGGCAAGGGCTGCAAAATGTTCAACGCCGATATCTTCGTTCTCCGGGCGGATTTCCGCCATCAGATCTGTGCGGTTCGATTGAACGAGATGGGTCATTTCCGGTGTCTGGATATAAACGGCACCGGCCCTGGCGGCGGCGCGCACGAGATCGCTCGCCTCCGCCACATTCTGCGGGATTGAGCGGCGGGAGCGCAGTTGAATACAGGCAGCCGTGAAGGAGGCCATCGGATTATCCTTTGAGCAGAGCGTCCAGTTTGCCGGCGTCTTCGAGCGCATAAAGATCGTCACAGCCGCCGACATGGGTCTTGCCGATGAAAATCTGCGGGAACGTGTTGCCACCGTTCGAGCGTTTGATCATTTCATTGCGGATATCACGGTTCATTGTACCATCATGCTCGGTGTATTTCGCGCCTTTTTCGGAAAGGAGCCGTTTTGCGGCCGAGCAATAGGGGCAGAATTTGCGCGTATAAATAACGATATCTTGCATTCAGGTAGCCTTGCAAAAGGTTGGTCCGAAAATCCGTTTCTTATAGGCCGTTTGACCATGGCTCCACAACCTTCGCGAAGGTGAGGACATCGACCGACTGGCACTTTTCACGCAAAAGTGCTCGAACACAGGCCGTGATCGTCGCTCCGGTGGTGACGACATCGTCGATCAGCGTTACGCGCCGACCGCGAATTTCGGCGGATTGGTCCGCCGCCACGCGGAATGCGCCTTCCACATTGGTACGCCGGGCTGCGGCATCAAGCCTTGCCTGCTGTTCGGTCGCGCGGATGCGCACAAGCGCTTGGAGGGCCAGGGGCTTGCCGCTCAGCCGGGCGATGGATTTGGCAAGTTCGGCGGATTGGTTGAAGCGGCGTTCGAACAGGCGGTGCCGGTGCAGCGGAACCGGAACCAGGATATCGGTCTCATTGAGTATGTCCTTTCCGGCGCGCACCATATGCCGCGCAAGAGGCAGTGCCAGTTCAAGACGGTCATGATATTTGAAGGCATTGACAAGCCGTGCAGCCGTGCCCTCATAGCGGGCGGCGGAGCGCATGCGGTTGTAGAGCGGCGGGTCGGCGAGGGCCTCCGCGCTGGTGAAGGCGCCGCCGAGATCATAGGCAAGCGGCTTTCCGGTGCGTTCGCAGACCGGTTTGGCAATCAGCGGAAGATCGCTGAAGCATATCGCACAAAGGCCGCCCGGCTGGCCGACCAGTGCCGCGCAGGAAAGGCAGCGCG
Source organism: Hyphomicrobiales bacterium (assembly GCA_013911885.1). Lineage (GTDB taxonomy): Bacteria > Pseudomonadota > Alphaproteobacteria > Rhizobiales > JACESI01 > JACESI01. The sequence continues at coordinate 132,007 of JACESI010000004.1, forward strand.
GCGGCAGCACGAGCCGCAGTGCCGAACGGCCCAAGGCCGCAAGGGGCCGCAGAACAGATGAAGGGTTTGGTGTCATCGGGAACCGGTTCAATCAGACAGCGCATCTGAGCAGGGAATCGCCTTCCCGGCAAGCCGTGCCTTCGCCTGCGCGCAATATGCTTTGGACACGCGTCAATCCAGGCGCTGCGACAGAAGGAGGCTTGAGCGGCGGCCTTAAATATGGGATCGGGTGATCCATGTCCGATGCCTTCCTCATCGATGTCCCCGCCCTTCATCGTCACCGCCACAGAGCGGCGCGTGGGGCGCTGCCGGGCGTGGACTTTCTTCTGCGGGAAGCAGCGCGCGATGTCGCCCTCAGGCTTTCAACCATCAAGCGGGTTTTTTCTTCGGCGGTCGATCTTCATGCCATGGGTCCGATCGTGCGCGACATTCTGCGTGAAAGCGGTCAATGCGAACGGGTGTTTTCTTCTGCCATTCCCGCTTTTGCAGGTCATAATTTCAGCATTCACGAGCCGGTCGACATCGTGTCTTCAGATCATCTGGTGCCGTTTGCCAATCAATCGGTTGATCTGGCGGTGTCTCTGCTGGCGCTGCAGTTTCTCAACGATATTCCGGGAATGCTGATCCAGATCCGGCGTGCGCTGAAACCCGACGGCCTTTTTCTAGGCGCGTTTCTGGGCGGTCAGACACTGCAGGAACTGCGCCAGTCGTTTCTTCTCGCGGAGGCGGAAATTACCGGCGGTGCGCGGGCGCGGATACTTCCGTTTGCCGATGTTCGCGATGGTGGCGGGCTTCTGCAAAGGGCAGGATTTTCGCTTCCGGTCGCTGACAGTGACCGGCTGACTGTGCGGTATGACAGCGCGCTTGATCTGATGCGGGATTTGCGCGCGATGGGGGCACAGAACTGCCTGCGCGATCGGCAGCGCGGCCTGATGCGGCAGGATGTGCTCGCACGGACATTAGCGATCTATGCGCGCGACCACAGCGATCCTGACGGGCGGGTGCGCGCGACTTTCGAGATCATTTCGATTTCAGGCTGGGCGCCGCATGAGAGCCAGCAAAAGCCGCTTCGGCCGGGTTCTGCCAAAGTCCGCCTTGCCGATGTTCTCGGGCGGATAGCTGGCGATCCGGCGGATGGTGATCAGGGGCGTGTCAGATCGTAAAAGCCGCAATGATCGGACCAAAAATCGCATCGAATTTCGGCCCGATGTTCAAGCCTGCCGGACCGAGTGCGCTAAACAACACAAGGGATATGATGCTGGCAATCAGGCCGTATTCGATGGCCGTGGCGCCGCCCTCGTTTCCGCAAAAGTCTTGAAATTTACGCATGACGCCTCGCATGACGCACCCCTTATCTCTGTTTCTTCAGTCCGGCGGGCAATTGGAAGACACGATATTTTTTGCCGGTTTCAGTCTGCTCTTCGGTTGAACGAATGGAGCCGACGAAAGTGTTGTCCACTTGCCTTGACTGAGCCCATTGGGTGAGCTGGGGTTTGTAATATTGTCCCGTAAGGGCGATGGCTGTTACAAACAGAAGCGATGCCGCACATAGAAAAATCGCATATTCGATGGTTGCACCGCCTTTCCTGTTTTCCTTGAATTTCGTCCACATGATCTTATCCCACTTTTGATTCCCACGGCCTATTTTGTCGAGTTGCGCTTAACAACTCGTTCATGGCCGCGAAGAAGCTCGATTGACGCTCTAAATCAGAAGGTCGATCAGCGGCGCGATCAGCGGAAGATCGGCGGGCGGCATGTCGTGGTCGCGCAATTTGTTTGCCCGAACCCATTTCAGCGTCTGGTTTTCACGCGCGGTTGGAATGCCTTGAAACCGGCGGCAGATATAAAGCGGCATGAGAAGATGAAACGCATCATAGGCGTGGCTTGCAAAGGTAAGCGGCGCGAGGCAGTCGACCTTGGTCGTGATGCCGAGCTCTTCATGAAGCTCGCGGATGAGGGCGTCCTCGGGGCGCTCCCCCGGCTCCAGTTTCCCGCCTGGAAACTCCCACAGGCCGGCAAGCGGCTTGCCTTCCGGGCGGCGCGCGATCAACACGCGGTTATCGCTGTCGATGAGGGCGCAGGCGACGACCAGAGTGATTTTCATGACGGGGTCCAGGGGAGGTTTCATCAGGCATCGAGCGCAGCATAGATATAGCTGTAAAAATCCGAGAAGCCGAGGCCGCGATAAAGCCCGACCGCTGCCTGATTTGTCTGTTCGACCGCGAGCCAGCTCCAGGATGCACCGGAATCCGCCGACGCATTCAGGGCTTCGATCATCATGTTTCGGGCAATGCCCCGGCGCTGATAATCTGGCAGGGTTGCAACATTCTGAAAGGTCGTGCAACGCATCTGCGTGACGCTCATCGCGGTCGCAACAGGTCTATCGCCTTCATAGGCCAGGAAATAGCGCGTCTCGTCGAGTATCGCGCCCAGCATTTTATGAATGATGGGGCGGTTATCCGCATAGCGCGGCGTACAGGCAATGAAGGCGTCCAGCCATTCGTCCTCCAGCGTGACAGACGACCGGATCTTGCAGGTGGTCAAGGCGGTGGGCGCTGTCTCAATCTTCGTCGTGGCATGAAAAGCGCGGCGCAGTGTGATTGTCGGATGCTGAAACAGATAGCCCCGGCGCTGAAGTTCCTTGACCACGGCAACCGGCGCGAGCGGGCTTAGCCGCACCCTTGGCGGCAGGCCGACGCGGCGATAGGCGCGCTCCATCCAGTCGAGGCGAGCGGCATGGTCCGCATCGTCATGCGGATCAAGGAAGAACAGGGAATTGGCGCGCCCGGATACGCCGTCCGCCATGGCCAGTAACCATCGGCCTGAAAGGCAGAAATTCAGGGCCGGCCACGATGATGCAATCATCGATTCGGCCTGAAGGATGTCAGCTGCGGTAGTCGCCATTGATGGCCACATAGTCTTTGGTGAGGTCGCATGTCCACACGGTGGCCTCACCTTTGCCGAGGCCGAGATCGACGGCAATGGGGATTTCTTCGCGTTTCATCACCGCGGATGCAGCGGCTTCACTGTAATCCGGGTCGCGCTGCCCGTTTTGGGCGACGCGCACATCACCGAAGCTGATTGAGAGACGATCACGATCCGCTGGTTCACCGGCCTTGCCAACCGCCATCACGATCCGGCCCCAATTTGCGTCTTCACCCGCAATCGCGGTCTTCACAAGGGGGGAGTTCGCGATGCTGAAAGCGATTTTCCTGGCGGATTTTCCGGATCTGGCGCCGGTCACGGTGATCGATACGAATTTTCTGGCGCCCTCGCCATCCCGCACGATCTGGTGTGCGAGGTCTAGGCAGAGACTGTCGAGGGCTTCCTGAAATGCGCGCAGGCGCTTGTCGCCGGGTTTGGCGATTTCCTTCATTTCAGCAGCCCCTGTTGCAAACAGAAGCACGCTGTCGCTGGTCGAGGTATCGCTGTCGACGGTGACGGCATTGAAGCTTTTGGCGGTGGCGCTCGTCAGCAGCTTCTGCAACATATCCTGTGAGATTGCGGCGTCCGTCGCAATGAAGCCAAGCATGGTTGCCATGTCGGGCGCGATCATGCCGGACCCTTTGGCAATGCCGTTGATTGTAACCGTTGCGCCGTCCAGCGTCAGGGTCCGGGTTGCGACTTTCGGGAAGGTGTCCGTGGTCATGATCGCGCGGGCCGCATTGAGCCAGTCATTGCCTGCAAGTCTTTGATGCATGCCGGCGAGAACGCCTTCAAAGGCGGATGTCTTGAGCGGTTCGCCGATGACACCGGTTGAGGCGAGAAAGACCTTGCCCGGTTTGCAGTCAATCAGTTCTGCCACCATGTCGGCGGATTTTTCAACCGCCTCGACGCCTTTGCTGCCCGTAAAGGCATTGGCATTGCCGGAATTGACCAGCACCGCGCGGGCCTTGCCCTGTTTCAGGGCGTGGCGGCACCAATCGACCGGCGCTGAAGGGCAGAGCGATTTTGTGAAAACGCCGGCGACCGGCACCGCATGATCAAAAACCATCAAAAGGACGTCGGTCCGGTTTTTGTACTTGATGCCCGCTTCAGCGGTTGCGATCTTCACACCGGCGATCTCTGGCAGGTCCGGATAGGATGTCGGCGCGAGTGGCGATATTTTCATTGTTTCTGCCCCTGAAACCTTTTGGACGAACGGGTTGCCTATCCATCGAACTGACAAGGCTTCATGCCCTGAGACAACCTGGTCACACTGTCGGCTTTGGTAAGCCTGATACGGCTCACATGATCATGACCCGCCATTGAATACAAGCGGGGGAATACAAGCGGGGGAATACAAGCGGGTCATGACCGGTTACGAGCGCGGTGCTATTTTGGTTTCTTTTCAACGGGAACTGGAGCGGTCGGTGTTGCGGCGGCTCCCTCCGCTGCTTTCGGGGCGGATTCCACGACAACATTGATCTTCGCTTGTTTGCGCAGTTCGTCTATCTTTTTCTGGAAGGCCTCCCCAAACAGCTGTTCCTGAATTTGCGCTTGGGCTTCCTCGTAGGTAGGGGCTGGTTCCTTGCGGATTTCTTCGACCTTGATCACATGCCAGCCGAACTGGGTTTCAACCGGTTCCTTGGAATATTTGCCAGCCTCGAGTTTCGACGCCGCGTCCTGAAAGGCGGGAACCATCTGATCACCCGTGAAGAAACCGAGATCCCCGCCGTTCTCAGCGCTTGGTCCGCCTGACTTTTCCTTGGCGAGTTCCGCGAAATCTTTGCCTGCGTCGAGTTCCTTGATGATCGCCTCCGCCTCTTCCTTGGTTTTCATCAGGATATGGCGTGCGCGAATCTGGTTCTGCGGTTCAAAGCGGGCGAGAAGCTCGACATAGCGTTCCTGCGACAGGGCGTCTGTAACTTGCGGATGGATGACCTTGCGCACATAAAGATTGCGCAGGGCGCGCGCCTCAAGCAAGGCGAGTATGCGTTGGTATTCGGGGGTGACGTCGAGCTTGTCCTTGCGCGCTTGCTTGGCAAGAACGAGCATGTTGATCATGATCTCGATCAGCGCTTCACGGCGACTTTCCAGGGGAACGCGCTCAAGATCGCGCTGGAAGTCGACCGAAGCAAAGGCAAGATCGCGGTTGGTGTAGTCCTTGCCATCGACACTGAAGACCACGGCATCGGGATTGAAGGAAGGCGGTGTTGCAGGCTGTTGCGCGAGCGCAGGCGAGAGCGACGGGACCAGCAGCAGGGCGGCGAGAGCGGCGCCGCCAAGAAGCGACCTGAGATTGCTCCTTGGGCTGCTCTTTGCCTCATTTGTGAGGATAGTGCGGCTGTCGGTCCGTTTTGTCTGCGAAAAAAACATTCAATTCTCCAAATTCCGGTTCAGGTTTCGGGGCCCGTTCATATGCCCGTTCTGAGGTAATGATTCGCCGCGAGCGGTCGCATGACATTATGTCCAAAAGTCGACTTCCCAAAGGAACGGCTGTGGCCCCAGTGTCGCCGTCGAAACATATTCAATATCCTAAAGGGTAGCTGCAACGGCGCTTGTCGGCTTTCAGGTGTTCGTGAGCGCCACTGGCGTTGACATCAACCCGGCCCACTCTTATCTGTCGGGTGGTGTGTCGTCCAGAACGGTTTTGACCTATCACATATTGTTTTGCGCAGATTGGCCGCCGTCTCCTCTCTCGAACAATCACACTGTAGGATTTATTTCATGGTTTTTGGCGCAATCGCCCGCAAGGTCTTCGGATCGTCCAATGATCGCAAGATCAGGGGCTATCATTCGCGCGTTGCCGCGATCAATGCGTTAGAGGCCGAAATATCCGCCCTCACGGATGAGGCGCTGCGGATGAAGACCGAGGCATTCAGGAAACGTCATCAGGATGGTGAAACCCTCGATCAATTGCTGGTGGAGGCTTTCGCAGTCGTGCGCGAAGCATCAAAACGGGCCCTCGGCATGCGGCCGTTCGATGTCCAGCTTATCGGTGGCATGGTGCTGCATGAAAACGCCATTGCCGAAATGCGCACCGGTGAGGGCAAGACGCTGGTTGCAACCCTGCCGGTCTATCTGAATGCGCTTACCGGGCGCGGCGTTCATGTGGTGACGGTCAACGACTACCTCGCCAGCCGTGACGCGGAGTGGATGGGTAAGCTCTACAAGTTTCTCGGTCTCAGCGTCGGCATCGTGGTGCATGGTCTCGACGATACTTTGCGCAAGCAAGCCTATGCGCGTGACATCACCTATGGCACCAATAACGAGCTTGGGTTCGACTATCTGCGCGACAATATGAAATATTCGCTGGAATCGATGGTCCAGCGCGGGCATTATTTCGCGATTGTGGATGAGGTCGATTCGATCCTGATCGACGAAGCGCGCACGCCGCTGATCATTTCTGGCCCGCTCGAAGACCGTTCCGATCTTTATGTCACCATCGACAAGTTCATCCCGATGCTCTCGGATGAGGATTTTGAGATTGATGAGAAGCACCGATCGGTCTCCTTTACCGAAGTCGGCAATGAGAAGCTGGAAATGCTCCTGCGCGAGGCAGGCCATCTCAAGGGCGACGGTCTTTATGATGTCGAGAACGTGACCATGGTGCACCATGTCACGAATGCGCTGCGGGCACACAAGACCTTTCAAAAGGACAAGGACTATATCGTCCGCAATAACGAAGTCATCATCATCGACGAATTTACCGGGCGCATGATGCCGGGGCGCCGCTTTTCGGAGGGCCTGCATCAGGCGCTCGAAGCCAAGGAAGGCGCCAAGATCCAGCCGGAAAACCAGACCCTCGCCTCAATCACCTTCCAGAACTATTTCCGCATGTATGAAAAGCTCGCAGGCATGACCGGGACAGCGATAACCGAGGCGGCCGAGTTCAGCGACATTTACGGCCTTACAGTGATTGATGTGCCGACCAATCTCAAAGTTGCAAGGATTGACGAGAGCGACGAGGTCTACCGGACGGCGGACGAGAAATTCAATGCGATCGTGCTTGAAATCAAGGCCGCCCAGGCGAAGCGGCAACCGGTTCTGGTCGGCACCACGTCGATTGAAAAATCCGAATATCTGGCTGATCTGCTGCGCCGCGAAGGCCTCGAGAATTTCAGTGTCCTGAACGCGCGCTATCATGAGCAGGAGGCCCAGATCGTGGCTCAGGCAGGCGTGCCTGGCGCTGTGACGATTGCGACCAATATGGCCGGGCGCGGTACCGACATCAAACTCGGCGGTAATGTCGAAATGCGCGTCGAGCAGGAAGTTAGCGATGATCCCGATGATGCCGAGCGTGCTGAAAAGATTGCCGCAATAGAGGCGGAAGTGGCGGCGAACAAGGCGGAGGTCATTGCCGCAGGCGGACTTTACGTGCTTGCGACCGAGCGCCATGAAAGCCGCCGGATTGACAACCAGCTGCGCGGACGCTCCGGGCGCCAGGGGGACCCTGGACGCTCAAAATTCTATCTCTCGCTTCAGGACGATCTGATGCGGATCTTCGGTTCCGACCGTATGGATGGCATGCTGAAGCGCCTCGGTCTCGAAGAGGGAGAGGCGATCATCCATCCGTGGATAAACAAGGCGCTGGAACAGGCGCAGAAAAAGGTCGAGGCGCGCAACTTCGATATCCGCAAGAACCTGCTCAAATTCGACGATGTGATGAACGATCAGCGCAAGGTGATTTTCGAACAGCGCATCGAGATGATGGGCGACGAGGATCTCAATGAGATCGTCTCTGAAATGCGCCGCGATGTGGTCGATGATCTCGTCACCAAACATATCCCGGAAAAGGCCTATGCCGAGCAATGGGCGGTGAACGATCTCAAGGGCGAAGTCGCAACCTATCTGGCCGTCGATCTGCCGATTGAGGAATGGGCCGCGGAAGAGGGGATTGCCGACGAGGAAATCCGCGAGCGACTGCACCGCGCCGCAAATGAACACGCAGCCGCCCGCGCGGTACGTATCGGCTCGGAGAACATGCGCTATATCGAAAAGGCGGTCATTCTTCAGACGCTCGACCATCTCTGGCGCGAACATCTTGTGACGCTCGATCACCTGCGTCAGGTGGTCGGGCTGCGCGGCTATGGCCAGCGCGACCCGCTTCAGGAATACAAGCAGGAATCCTACACGCTGTTCGAGCAGATGCTGATCACCCTGCGTCAGGCGGTGACGAGCCAGTTGATGCGGGTCGAGATTGTCGAGCGCGCACCGCAGCTTTCAGACGAAGACCTGCCAGAAATGGATTATGATCATCCCGCGAGTGCTGATCTTGCGCATGTTATGGACGATGGCCCCGAGGCTCAGTCATCCGTAAGGCCGGCGCCAGCACCAGTGGCGGCTCAGGCAGGTGAGCGTGACCCGGAAAACCCCGCGTCCTGGGGTAAAGTCGGTCGCAATGAAGCCTGTCCCTGCGGCTCAGGCAAAAAATACAAACATTGTCACGGTGCGCTCTAGCCGCTTGCTTTAGCGGCGGGCTGGATGGGGGATGGTCAGCCTATCAGCGATGATCCGGCGGTGGACTTGATCCGGCGGTGGACTTGGCTGTCGGATGATTGCTTCAAATTTTCTTTTCTGCCGGGATCGCGGCTGATTGACCGCTGAAGCTGCCCGGGCGCGGCTGCGGCTTTGGCGCAAACCCGCTTCCGGGTATGGCGTTTGCAGGAGCCGGTAAGGCCTGAGCCGGTAAGGACTGAACTGGTAGGGCTGGGGTGGCATCCTGGCCTGCTGGACCCGCCACAGAAGGAACGGGTCCGGGAGGAGCAAGAGAAGGAACAAGAACGGAAGGATCGGTCGCGGCCTTTGTTGCGACGCTGACAGGCGCGGCAGCGGTTGCTGCCGGCACTGGAATCGAACCGTCCGCATTATAGCCGAGCGCCACAAGCTGATCCTGAATGTCAAGAAGGCGGCGTTTTTCGATCGAACTGTAAGCAAGCGAGCGATCTTCGAATTTCTTCATGCGACCAAGTTCGATATCGAGGCGGCTCATCAATTCCGCGTGGCGGCGTTCGGTCGGCGTGGTGTAGGCAGCAGCGATCTTTTCTTCAAGGGCGCGATCCTCGGCAATCTTGGCATCCACCGCCGTTTTCAGGTTTTCCGGTACTTCATAGGCCGGACATTGCTTGCGCGCATCGAAGGTGCCGCCATCGGTTGGACGGGCGTTGAAGAGATAAGCACCATCACAGGCATCGACGGTGGGTGCGACTTTGGTGAGTTCAAAATGTTCATAACCCTGTTTGAGGGTGCGCCAGAACGGCATATTCTCGTCGGTCTGAAACAGGGCCATGTTCGCCGGTGTCATGCGGAACGGAAATGCGTGGACCTGAAACCGCTTCTGGCCACCCCAGAATGCTTCCCTCGCCAGGGCATAGATTTCTTCGATCTGGCTGTCTTCCATCGAATAGCAGCCGGCAGACGAACACGCGCCATGCACCATCAGAAACGACCCTGTGCGGTCATGGGCCTTATCAAAACTGTTTGGAAAGCCGATATTGAAGGACAGATGAAAGGAGGAATTCGGGTTCATCTGCGAAGGGCCAACGGTGTAAAAACCCTCTGGTGCCTGCCGGTCGCCTTCCTTCAGTTTCGGTCCAAGCGCACCGGACCAGGCGCATATCTCGAAGGTCTTGAGGAGCTTATATTCGCCGTTCGGCGCCTGTTTCCAGACTTCGAGTTCCGCTTCCTTTTTGAAGATGCGGATGAAGATCGGCGCGCGTTCCTCAACGCCAAGTTTTGTCATTTCCTTGATAAGGGCTTTTGGGACAGGCGCGCTCGCCTTTTCAAATTCCTCGCCGAAACAACCGGCGAGAACGAGCGTGCCGCAAAGGGTAGCGGCAATGGCGAGGCGCCGGATCGCTGTGCCCGTATAACGCGCAAAACCCGGCCTTACTGAATGTTGCAGTTCGAAAGCTTGTCCCGTCACTGATCGTCCTGCCACTTCAAGATAAAACCACGTGAATATCGCGGCAGAGGCAAATGCACATCACTGGAAAAACTCCAGAAAAGCTGCTTTGCGTAGCACGTGAGCTATCGGGATATGGCAGTTCGGCCTTCTGCCGTGATGCCGAATACCGATTTTCAAGTCCTCGCAAGTTCTGCCCGCCACTTGCCGAATTTCCTGAACGCTCCATACCATATTTTCTCAACTATTCATCCAAAGGCCTGATGACAAGATCGTGTTCGACGAAACTGTGAGCGGTGTCAATTAAACAGGCAGAAGATGCCGGTACACGGGCGGCTTTCTTCGAAATAGCGTTGCGAGCCGGCGTGATAGGGCAGAAAAGTTTTCTTTTCGGATGCCGCGCGCTCTATCCGGCTTGCCGCGCCATGCAGCGTATTCACAAAGGCGATATTTTCAAACATCGTTTTGGTGATGTGATAGGCGTCTGCTTCGTCGAAATCGCTCAGGACCACCAGATAATTCATCTGCGAAATCGAGGCGACAGACTTGATCTGGTTTGCATAGGTTCCAGCCGGTATGATAGCGCGCTGCCAGACCGGCCAGTCCGATGCATTCATCTGGTTCAAAAGGCTGTCACTGATGTTGAGCATTGTCGCGTTGCTGCGTGTGTCTGCCATTATTTGCTGGACAGCGAGACTGTGTTCATGGGTGAAAAAGGAAATGCCCGCAATGCGCTGCTCGAGAAAGTCATCCACGCTTCGGTAGATGTCGAAATCGGGGATGCGGAAAAGCTGTTCGAAATTGATCGCCGTGGTGCTGAACAAGGCACGCGATGCGAAGGCGGAAGCAGACTGGCTGGTTCCGAACGAGATACTCTCGCCGATGAGATTGCGGAAATCGTCAATTTCACCGGTGCGGGCCTGCTCTCTCTGGATGATGAGATGCGCGACATCCGGCCAGAGCGCCGCAAGAATCTGGATTTCTCCGGTGTTTTGATATTTGTCGAAAGGGGGGGATTTCTTGGTGACAGCAAGAAGGGTCGCCGCATCGACAAAGGCAATATCAGCTTCGCGTTTCAACAGGGCGTCAATATTGTCCCGCGCACCCTGCGATTGGTGCAGCTTCAGGAGAACGTCGATCGCTTCGGTGTGCTTGAGCTGGAGGAGCGTATTGAGCGCAACGCCGACCGGATAAAAATTGCCGGTCGCCGTGCCTGTTGTCAGGCGATAGACGCCGCTTGCTTCAGCCGGGGAAACAAAGCCAACGCATATGGACGCTGTAATCATGAATCCCGTCATCATCAAGCGAAGACCCAGGCGCATCCGATTTAGTGTTTGCCACCAAGGGCGAATTTTTCTAAAACGCGTGAGCATAAGCCGTGATTTCCGAATCTGGGTGGAATGGTGCCGCCGATCTTTGCGCCGAGTATTCCACAAAAGCTTAAACGTCCACTTACCAAAGGGCTTTTTCAATGCCATCGCTTCAGAAACTTTGGCTGATTGTCTGCGTTCTTATCGCGTCTTTTGGTGGATCGGCCGTTGCGGGTCCCTATATTCTGGTTGACCTCTCAAATGGCGATGTGATCGCTGATGAGAAGGCGAGCGATCCCTGGTATCCGGCCTCGATCACCAAGCTGATGACGCTTTATGTTGCCGCACAGGCGATCCGCGAAGGGCGTCTTTCGCTACGCTCAACACTGACAATGTCAAAAGCGGCAGCATCTGTGCAGCCAAGCAAGATGGGTTTCAAGCCGGGCACCGAAGTCACCATGGAAAATGCTTTCGCCATGCTGATTGTAAAGTCTGCAAACGATATCGCGGTCGCGATCGCTGAACGGGTGAGCGGCAGTCAGGCCGCGTTTGTTGATGAAATGAACACAAACGCCCGCCGGCTTGGCATGGTGAACAGCCATTTCGACAATCCGCACGGACTTCCCTCATCGACGCAAGTCGTGACCGCTCGCGATATGGCGCTTCTTGGTTATGTGATCTACCGGGAGTTCCCTGAGTTGCTTCCCCTGTTTCGCGTTGCCGCCATCCGCATTGATCAAAAGAAGCTCACCTCGCAAAATCTTCTCCTTCCGTATTATCGTGGCGCGACCGGCATGAAGACCGGCTTTACCTGTGATTCCGGTCTCACCATGGTCGCCACCGCCGAGCGTGGCGGTCGTAAATATCTGGCCGTCATTCTTGGCGAATATTCCGCCATCGATCGCACAGAGAAAGCGGCCCTCGTTCTTGATTATGGCTTTGCAGCTAAGGGCGCGCGCTCAAAGGGTTCAATCGAGCGCTACCAGCCGGCGCGCTCGCGCGCATCGCCGCTCAGTGTGCGCACTTTCACCTGCGGTCAGGCAGAGCGTTCGCGCAGATATAAGGATGTCGCCTCGGTGCTGGAGGCGAAAGGAAAGGCGCAGGGCGGGGAGGCGAGCGGCGCAGCCCAAGGGACCAGCGGTACTGTCGTGATCGGTCCGGGCGGACGGCAATATACTTCAACCATATTGCACGAGCGCCGGGCTGGAACGGTCATCAATGTCGCGGCAGGGCGCGGCGGCAAGGTGAGCCCGGCGCTTTTCACCATCAAGGTGAGCGATGCCGCGCGGGCGCGTTTGGCGCGGGTTGAAGAGGAAATCCCCCGCCCGGCGGCGCCGCCTTTGCCAGCCGCGGTGACAGCCAATGCTCCGGTGACGGCGAGCGCTTTTGTGAATGCCGCGTCCGGTGTTGGCGCGGCCGGCACAGCCAAATCGGTGGCGTCTTCCGCTTCCGCGGCAAGCCTTGTCCTGCCGGCGCCTTCCGTTGAACGGCCGATCGCACTCGCGCCATCAAAACTGGGAACTCCAGCGCCCGGCATTCTTCTTCCGCGTGCCAATCCACGTCGCAAGCGGTGATGGATACATCCATCCCCGTTATCGTGCTGACCGGTTTTCTCGGTGCAGGCAAGACGACGCTTCTCAATCGCCTGCTTGCCGACCCCGCCATGGCGAATGCGGCTGTCATCATCAACGAATTCGGCGACGTACCGCTCGATCATCTTCTCGTCGAGAGCAGCAAGGACGGGATTATCGCACTTTCCTCCGGCTGCATCTGTTGCAGCTTGCGCGGCGATCTTGCCGATACGCTCGAGCGTCTTCTGCTGCGTATGGAGGGGGGTGCCGATCCTTCTCTCACGGCGATTGTGATCGAAACTTCCGGTCTTGCTGATCCTGTGCCCGTAATGCAGACCGTGATCGGCCATCCTGCCTTGCGCCGCCATCTTTCGCTGCGGCTGGTCGCGACGATGATTGACAGCGTCAACGGCCTTGCGACCCTTGCCGATCACCGGGTTGCACAAATTCAGGTTGCCGTTGCCGACCGTCTTTTCGTCAGCAAAACGGATCTGACAGCGGGCGTCGTTCCCACAGCCCTTGCACGCAGGATCAGGGGCCTCAATCCGCGAACCGCCGCGGCGACGGAACCGGAAAACTTTATTGCAGCACTGCTCGAGATCGCCGCCCCCGCCGGTTCGGCGCAGGCACGATCACTGATCATGAACTCGGTCTGTCATGATGGTGGACCTGAGCACGAGTCTGGCGGTGAGAGCAGCTCCGGGCCAATGCATCCCGCCTCGATTTCAACCTTCACCCTGCGTCGGCCGGAGGCAATCGACCGGGTGGCTCTCGATGCCTTTCTCGATCTCCTGGCATCGGTCCATGGCCCGGCGCTTCTGCGGGTCAAGGGATTGGTCAAGGTCATGGAACATCCCGACCAGCCGCTTCTTGTTCACGGTGTGCAGCGGGTGTTTCATCCGCCGCGCCTGCTTGCAGGCTGGCCGGATGGAGACACAATGTCGCGGATCGTCTTCATCACAAAGGGGCTTGAGGAAGGTCTCATAAAGCGTCTTTTCGCGGGCTTCCTCGGTATTCCCGATATCGATACGCCGGACCGGGCGGCGCTGATCGACAATCCCCTTGCCATAGCGGGTTTCTCTCCCCAGCCGGGTAAAGGGCGCGAGTGATTTGCCATTCATTCAAATGCAGCCTTTCTGGCACAGTTTTTCTTAAGGTCTGGCTGTTACAAGAATGTATCTGTTAGGAGTAAATCATGGCCGGGTCTGTTGACGCTATTGCGAATTTCGTTGCGGCGAGCCGTACCGTCGAGGCGGCATCGGTGGTCGCATCGAAAGTGCTCGAGATCGAGCAGCAGGCCGCGCAAGGCATTCTTCAGGCCTTGCAGCAGAGCCAGGCGAATCTCGCCGTGGCCGCGGCCGAGATCGCTGCAGCGCCGACGCTTGATGGCACCGGCGGAGTTGTTGACCGGTACGCCTGATCCATCAGATCTGTTAAAGCGCCACTTTTTCCGGCTTTTTAATCAATTTTACGCCGTTGTCCCCGGCCCCTTGCCGCCCATGCGCCGTTTAGGCCTTGCCGCCCAGTTCGCGGGTTGCGGCGTCGATCAGGTTAAGTGCGTCCTGCGAGCCCCAATGGGCAATACCAGATAGTACCCCTTGAACGCAGCCATTTCCATCCACAAGCATGGTGGTCGGCAGGCCAAAGGCGAGGCCTTTGGAACGCAGGTTCTGGAAGGCAACATTTTCTGGATCCAAATAAAGCCCGAGTACATCTGCCTTGATCGATTCCAGAAACTCTTTCGGCTTGTCGCCACCATTGCGGTCAACATTGAGTGCCACCACCTGAAACCGATCACTGCCACGGGTTTTCTGGATCTCGGCTAGATCCGGCATCTCCTCGCGGCATGGGCCACACCATGTCGCCCAGAGATTGAGAAGGACGACCTTATCCTTCCAGTTTGCAATCGATATTTTCTCACCCGCAGCGGTTTCGAAGCCGATCTCATGCAGCGAAACCGGTTTTGCCGCAATCCGCATGGCGGCGAGTTCGCCGGTCGCGACAGCTTCGAGGGATGCCTTCAATGCATCATTGGTTTTGCAAGCGGGTGCGTTTGCTGCGGCTATTGGCACGTGTTTGCCATTGCCAGAAAGGCCATCGGTCCCGTATACGAAGATCGCACCGAAAAGAAGCCCGAGAAAGAGGGCCGCAATCGGTATCATCAGGCGAGATTTGAAAGGCGAGTTTGCCATCAGGTCGTGCTCCAGGTAACGCGAACCAAGTGATCAGGTTCATTCATGACTGAGAAAAGTGTCGGCAACAAAATGTGGGGTGGGCGGTTCGAAGCGGCGCCCGATTCTATCATGGAGGAGATTAACGCGTCGATTGATTTCGACCGCAAACTCGCGAATCAAGACATTACCGGTTCAATAGCCCATGCAACCATGCTCGTTCAATGTGGTATTATCACCGAAAACGATGGCGCAAAAATTGTGGAAGGGCTAAACACAATTTCGTCAGAAATCACCGCCGGACGGTTCATCTTTTCCCGCGCGCTTGAAGATATCCACATGAATGTCGAATCGCGCTTGGCCGATCTGATCGGCGATGCGGCGGGCAGGCTGCATACCGCCCGCTCACGCAACGATCAGGTGGCGACGGACTTCAAGCTCTGGGTGCGCGAAACGCTTGATACGCTGGATCTCCAGCTTGCCGGGCTGCAGAGCGCGCTTGTCGACGCGGCAGCCGCCCATGCGGGCGCCGTGATGCCGGGCTTCACCCACCTTCAAACGGCGCAGCCGGTAACATTCGGCCACCATCTGATGGCCTATGTCGAGATGATCGCGCGCGATCGCGGTCGCTTCGCCGATGCGCGAAAGCGCCTCAATGAATGCCCGCTCGGTTCCGCCGCCCTTGCCGGAACGCCGTTTCCAATTGATCGCCATATGACGGCTCACGCTCTCGGTTTCGACCGCCCGACGGCGAATTCGCTCGATGCTGTATCCGATCGTGATTTTGCGCTTGAATCTCTCTCAGCAGCGGCAATCTGCTCGGTTCATCTGTCGCGATTCGCGGAGGAGATCGTGATCTGGTGTTCGGCACAGTTCGGTTTCATCGCGCTTTCCGATGCGTTTTCGACCGGCTCCTCGATCATGCCGCAGAAGCGCAATCCGGATGCGGCCGAACTGGTGCGGGCAAAAAGCGGGCGCATTATCGGCGCGATGAATGCTCTCATGATCGTCATGAAAGGACTGCCGCTTGCCTATTCGAAAGACATGCAGGAGGACAAGGAACAGACATTCGACGCGCTTGAAAGCCTGTCGCTCGTATTGGCCGCGATGACCGGTATGGTGCGCGATATGAGCCCTCAGCTCGCGCGCATGCGGAGTGCGGCAAATCATGGATTTTCCACGGCGACCGACCTTGCAGACTGGCTCGTGCGCACGCTCGGCCTGCCCTTCCGCGAAGCCCACCATGTGACCGGCGCCATTGTGGCGCTTGCCGAACGCAAGAAATCCACCCTTGAGGCGCTGTCTCTTGCCGATATGCAAACAGTCGAGCCGCGCATCACGGCAGAGGTTTTCGATGTCCTTTCGGTCGAGAAATCGGTCGCAAGCCGTAAGGCTTATGGCGGAACGGCGCCGGAAAACGTTGCGGAACAAGCTGCGCGCTGGCGCAACTTCCTTGACCAGGAAGGCAAATAGGCCGATGAAAACGAGACGTGACAGCGGTACAACCCGGGGCCGAGGAATGACGAAGACTTTTGCAAAGACAGGATCAGCCGCACTCATCAGCATCGTTCTTGCCATGACCTTGTCTGCCTGTGGGCGAAAGCCGGATCTTGACGAACTGAAACGGCCGCCGTCGAAATCGGCGAGTGCCGGTGTCGCCCAGAAGGTCGAGCAACCTCAGCTCGATGGCAGAACCGACGGATTTGAATCCGTCTCAAGAGTGCGGCCGGATCGGGGCTTTTTCCTCGATTTCCTTCTTTAAAGCACAGGCATCATGCATCATTTCGCTTACAGAGATGGCGTTCTCCACGCCGAAGACGTGCCGCTGCCGGAGATCGCGGCAGCCGTCGGGACGCCTTTTTACTGTTATTCGACGGCGACATTCGAGCGCCACTATCGTGTCTTCAAGGAAGCCTTCGACGGGGTTGAAACCATCGTCTGCTATGCCATGAAGGCAAATTCCAATCAGGCGGTTCTGGCGACGCTTGCCCGGCTTGGGTCGGGTGCGGATGTGGTCTCGCTGGGTGAGTTGAAACGCGCGCTTGCGGTGGGAATTCCGCCGGAAAAGATCATGTTCTCCGGTGTCGCGAAAACCGAGGCGGAGTTGAGGGCGGCGCTTGAGGCCGGCATTTTCTGCATCAATGTCGAATCGGAACCCGAACTTCATCGCCTGAGCAGCATTGCTGTTGCCCTTGAAAAGACGGCAACGGTCTCGTTTCGCATCAATCCGGATGTCGATGCCAGGACCCACGCGAAGATTTCAACCGGCAAATCGGAAAACAAGTTCGGCATCCCCTGGAAGGATGCCGAACGGGTCTATGCTGAGGCGGCGCGGCTTCCGGGCATCGCGGCCCACGGTATTGACATGCATATCGGCAGCCAGATCACGGATCTTCAGCCTTTCGACGATGCGTTTGCGCTGCTCGGTGATCTGATCAGAACCCTTCGTGCCCAGGGGCATGAAATCAAGCATGTCGATGTTGGTGGCGGTCTCGGCATTCCCTACCGCAAGGACAATGTTCCGCCGCCCGATCCGCTCGCCTATGCAAAGATCGTGCGCGGCCATGTCGAAGACCTCGGCTGCACCATCATTTTCGAACCGGGTCGTCTGATCGCGGGCAATGCAGGCATTCTGGTTGGCACGGTCGAATATGTCAAACGGGGCGAGGCCAAGACCTTTGTGATCGGTGATGTGGCGATGAATGACCTCATTCGCCCGACGCTTTATGAAGCGCACCATGATGTGCTGCCGGTACGGGAGGCGTCAGTGTCCGATGCGTCTGAAAAAGCTGATCTGGTCGGGCCGGTCTGTGAGACGGGGGATTATATCGCGCTAGACCGCGAACTGCCGGCCTTCCGATCGGGCGATCTTTTTGCTGTGATGACAGCGGGAGCCTATGGCGCGGTGCAGGCAGGCACCTACAATACAAGAGCGCTGGTGCCGGAAGTCATGGTCAAGGGCGACCGTTTTTTCGTGGTTCGTCCACGCCTTGAGGTGGACGATATCATCGCGCTTGACCGTGTGCCGGACTGGCTCGAGGAGCGATGATATCGTGTCGTTTTAGAGCGCGGATACACGCTTCAGGAAATCACCGACTTCTTGGCGCAGTGCAGCGGTGCGTTCCGCCACATCATCAGAAATAGCCCGCACATTGTCTGCCGCGCTGTTGGTTTTGTCGGCGGCTTCGCCGACTTCACGAATATCACTCGCAACGGCTTCGGTGCCCGTATGGGCTTTGCCGGCGCTCTCGCTGATTGCGTTCGTGGTCATGTGTTGCTGCTCCAGGACATCGGTGATGCTCCAGACATTATTCTTGGCTGTTTCCATCGAAGCCGTGATCGCGTGCATCGCTTCCACCACTTTTCCAGTGTATTTCTGGATGTCATTGACGCCGTGACCGATGCGCTCCGTTGCCTTCGCTGTCTGGTTGGCGAGTGCTTTGACCTCGCCTGCGACGACGGCGAAGCCTTTGCCGGCTTCGCCCGCGCGGGCGGCCTCGATGGTGGCGTTGAGAGCGAGGAGGTTCGTCTGTTCGGCTATCGCATGAATGAGTTCCACGATATCGCTGATCGAGGCAGCGCCCTTTGACAGGATGGCGATATCGCCATTGGTTTCCATTGCCTGTTCTGCTGCGGTGGTCACAGTTTTTGTGACCTGAGCGGCCTGCGCGCGGATCGACTGGATCGATGACGCGAGTTCTTCGGAGGCTGAAGCCACCGTCTGCACATTGACCGAGGAATCGGCGGAAACCCTGGAAACCTGGCGCACGAGATCGCTGGTATTCTGCGCTGCGGAATGAAGTATCGCGGAGGTTTCCTCCATTTCCATGATGCGCTTTTCTGTCGCTTCGAGCAGTGTCGCGGACTTGTCGCGGAAAGCATCGACGATGAGGTTCACCTCGTGCTGGCGTGCCGCGCCGGACTCGATGCGCACCGCCTCCTCCTCGCGTTTCATACGGGCAACCACCGTGTCGCGGAAGAAGCCGACCGCGCGGGCAATTTCGCTGATTTCGTCAGTCCCCTGCGCTTGAGGCAATTCGGCAAAAAGGCTGTTCGCATCGGCTTCATCGGACATTGAGCGTATGGTGCCGTTGAGCGCGACGACTTTTCTCACGATGGTCGCATAGACCAGCATGGCAATCGCGCTGACGAGGCCGACCAGTACGATGAGCCCGATCATTACGAAATAGGCACGCTGTTCCAGACGTGCGATTTCGTCAATACGATAATCACCGAGATTTTTTGCAAAGTTGCGCCACAGTCCGTCGATGTTGCGGACATAGCCGGAATAGACGGTCTCAAGCCTCGAGCGGTCGAGTTCCGCGCCGGTTTTGACCTTTTCGGTTGAAAGGCCGAATTCGACCGCCCCGCCCTGAAGATTGTCGTTCGAATCAGCAAAGCCTTTGGCGAACGCCATGGTCTCCTCATCGACGACAAGGCCGATCTGCTCGAATTCGCCGGTTTTCCCGGAAATGGTGTCGGCGAGGGTCTTGTACTGACCGGCGCTCACATAAAACATCATCTTGGCGCCCGCGTTCAGTTCCTGCTGCTGCGAGAAACCGCGCGCGACATCGATCACCTGTTTCAGCCGCGCGGTGACTTCCGGAAGCTGGATGATGACATGATCGGCAAGGAAAAGGGCGCTGCGGTCGCGGCTCATCGCGATGCTCGAGAGATCGCCGACACAGCGCATGAAGGACATGACGTTCCATGGACTGAACTCGGCCATCGGCTTGTCAATGTTTTTGAAACACACAGAAAATTGGGGAAAGTCAGCCGGGTCGACGGGTTTGTGCGCGGTTTCGAGCTTCAGATCCTGCGGGGCAACCTTCGCCATCATGACCGGCCAGCTTGCCTCCAGAAGCATCAGCGCCTGCCGATCCTGCTCGGCGATTTCAAGGCTTTGCCAGACATTGTGGAGGATATAGATACCAAGGCTGAAAAGCGGCACCATGAAAGCCAGAACCAGAACAATCAGGTTCTTTTTGATCGTAAGCTTGTTCAACGCACCCACCCGAAATTATTTAAAGCAATGGATCAGATTTACTCAATTCAAATTAATGAATCCTTTCATCCAGCCGCGAGTATATGCCTTTTCTGACCATATTTCAGGCAGGCAAAGTCTGCCTTTGGGTATTCCGTGCATCTGCGGAAGCGGGACTGCTGCTGCCTTCCGCAAACACTATGCCGGACGTTTCGGGGTTTTCAGCCCGACCTCGACCCCGGGGCGTGCGAGGCAGCGTGCGAGATAGGCATTCACGCTGCCGAAGCGGGCAAGACCGAGCGCTTCGTCGGCGGCATAGGTTGCACTGAGCGCGCGGATCCATGGAAAGGTCGCTATATCCGCGATCGAGTAATCAGAGCCCATGATGTAGTCGCGGCCATCAAGGCGCTGATCCAGCACACCGAGAAGCCGCTGCGCCTCGCTTTGATAGCGCTCTTTCGCATAGGGGTCCTTCACCTTGTCCGCCGCAAATTTGTAAAAGTGGCCGAACTGGCCGAACATCGGGCCGACGCCGCCCATCTGAAACATCAGCCATTGCAGGCACTCATAGCGTTGAGCCGGATCTTTGGGCAAAAATTTCCCCGATTTTTCAGCAAGATAAATGAGAATGGCGCCGCTCTCGAAAAGCGCGATCGGCTTACCGCCGGGGCCATCCGGGTCGATGATGGCCGGGATCTTGTTGTTCGGATTGAGCGACAGAAATTCCGGCGACATCTGATCATTGCTGCCGAAAGAGACAAAATGAGCCTCATAGGCTAAGCCCATTTCCTCAAGCGCAATCGAAGCTTTGACCCCGTTCGGCGTGTTCAGGGAATAAAGCTGAATCCGGTCCGGATATTGCGGCGGCCATTTTTTCGTGATCGTGAAATCGGACAAGTGGTTCATTTTTTCTGTTTCCTTGCTGGACATGTTAAGGCGCGGCTTTGGTGCCAATTCGTGAAAGGCTGTTGATCGAGCGGCCCGCGGCGGCTTTCCGATGGCCTTCGCGGCGCTATGTGCTAGGCTTGATGCGATAGAAGCGAAAAGCGATCGGTTTGACAAGGTCCGCGCACAGCCTTGGCTTATCTGCGGCACACTGTTGGCGGCATTGTGAACGACGCCACCTTGGAGCGGTCTTGATTATGGCGGATTTTACAAACAACATCGCAGCACGATCACGATGCCAAGAATGCAGGACAAATCGCCGTCACAGAGGCTAGATGCAGAATACCAGCAAACCACAAGGGCATGAAGTTCCAGAGTCGGGACAGCAGCGACTGAAAGGCTTGGCGCGCAGTGCTCAGGTGTTGCAGCGCGCGCGGGTCATTTTATTGTGGGAGCAGGTCTGGCCGTCTGTTTTTCTGTTTCTGATGGTGCTTTCAGCCTATGCCGCCTTGTCGTGGCTCGGGGTCTGGCTGTGGCTGCCGTTTTCTTTGCGGATGTTCGCGCTTGTCTTGTTTATAGGCGCTGCTTTCATTCCGCTGCTGCGTCTCATGCAGGTGCGGCTTCCGCGTATGGCCGATGCGGTCTCGCGGGTCGAGGCGGTGTCTCGCGTCTCCCACCGGCCACTTACCGCCGCTCTTGATGTGCCTGCGGGCGCGCATGATGATCCTGCATCGCCACAAGCGGTCCTCTGGCGGGCGCATCAGCGGCGGATTGCGGCAAGCCTTGAAGGTCTCAGCGCCGGCCTGCCCGAGCCACAGGTCGAGCGGCGGGATCCTTATGCCTTGCGTGCGCTCGTCATTCTCGGTGCCGTGATTGGCCTTATCGTGGCCGGACCCGATTGGGCGGCGCGTCTCGGCGATATCGTGCGCGGCAAAGCTGCCGAACCCGCCGCCGTCGCCCGCCTCGATGCCTGGGTGACCCCACCCGCCTATACCGGAAAGCCGCCTATTTTCCTCAAGAAACAGGTTGTCGCGGCCGATGACGGTCCGATTAACGTGCCATCGGCGAGCGTCGTCACTGTCCGCACGGTCAATATGGGCCAGGCGCTCGTTACCTATGATACGGGCAAGAATGCGCCGGTCGCAATTGCCGCCAGAGCTGCGGAACCGCCAGAAACAGCGCCAGAAACAGCGCCAGAAACATCGGGAGAAACAGCAGAGCGCCCGGTGACATCGGGCGGGCAGCAGGCTGATTTCGAGGTTGCGCTCACCGAGAGCGGAACGCTTGTAATTGCCCAAGCCGATGGCAGCCAGTCCTTCGCCTTCAGTGTATTGCCCGATCAGGCGCCGGTGATTTCCTTTGTCAACACACCCGAGGTGCAACGCTCCGGTGCTTTGCAGGTTCTGGCTCTGATCAAGGATGATTATGGTGTCGTTAAGGCTGAGGCACTGATTGAAGCTGCCAAGACCGGCGCAGAGGATGGGGTGGCTGCCCTGGCACGACCACTTTTCGCGGCACCTGAATTTCCGTTGGCGCTGAATGGCGGGCGGGTCAGGGACGGCACGTCGAAGACATTGCGCACGCTTGTCGAGCACCCGTGGGCTGGCGCCCCGGTAACAATGACGCTTGTCGCCCATGATGAGGCGGGACTGGAAGGACGCAGCGATCCGATGGCATTGACATTGCCGATGCGCCGCTTCACCGATCCACTTGCAAAGGCCCTGATCGAGCAGCGCCGCATCCTCGCAATGGATGCAAATCACGCCCTTGATCTTGCTGATATTATCGATGTGCTGACACTCTATCCGGAGCAATTCGAAGAGGAGTACGGCATTCTCCTCACCCTTGCGTCGATCCGCCGCGGTTTGCTTGATGCGTATGATGATGCCCACGGTGATGAGAGTCTGCGCAAGATCGTGGCCGATCTCTGGGACCTCGCGGTCGGAATCGAGGATGGCGATCTGTCCGAAGCGGAGCGTGCCTTGCGGGATGCTCTCGAAGCGCTCAACGAAGGCATTGAAAACGGCGCATCAGAGGAAGAACTTGCCCGACTGATGGAAGACGCGCGCCGGGCGCTCGACAGTTTCATGCAGGCACTCGCCGAACAGTCGGCACGGGATCAGGAAACCGCCGGGCAGGAGGAGAGTGAGCCCGATGCTTCGCAAATGTTGAACCCGGATGATCTTAAAAAAATGCTCGACCGGATTCAGGATCTCGCCAAAACCGGCTCGAAGGATGCTGCAAAGCAGCTTCTCTCTGAACTGCGCCAGATGATGGAAAACTTGCAGGCAAGTCGCAATCAGCCGGGGCAGGACGGTGAGAACCGCGCGCAGCAGATGCTGAACGAACTCGGCGACATGATCCGCAAACAGCAGCAGTTGATGGACC
This sequence comes from Hyphomicrobiales bacterium, assembly GCA_013911885.1. GTDB lineage: Bacteria > Pseudomonadota > Alphaproteobacteria > Rhizobiales > JACESI01 > JACESI01. The sequence goes on from JACESI010000004.1 coordinate 155,142, forward strand.
AGACCTTCCGCCAGCAACGCGAGGGACCCGGCCAGCAGGAAGGTCAGCGGCCCAATGACAGGCCCAATGACAGGCCGGGCGATCAGGCGGGTCGTCAGGAAGACGGGGACCGTCCCGGCTCCAGATCAGCTCCCAATCAGGGATCAAATCCGGGCTCCAGTCCGGGCTCCAGTCCGGGCTCCAGTCCGGGGACAAGGCAGGGGGAGGCCGGAAAAGAGAATGGCGAAAGTCAGGAAGGCCTTGAGCAGGGGCAGAGCGCGCTTGCCGGCAGGCTCCAGAAATTCATCGACGATCTCGGCGCTTTGGGCGGCGATTCATCCGCCCAGCTTGGTGATGCTGAGCGGTCCATGCGTGATGCTGCGGGCGAGATTGGCAAGGGCGATCTTGGTCGCGCCGGGCAAGAGCAGTCGGACGCGTTGAGCCAGCTGCGCAGCGGGGCGCAGGCTCTCGCTCGGCAAATGGGCGGTGAAGGCGAAGGTGAGGGCGACCACACTCTGGCTCAGGGTGACCGCAAATCTGATCCGCTGGGTCGCCGCGAGGGGCGCCAGGGCAATGATTTCGGCGATGATGTCGAAGTCCCGGACGAGATCAATACCCAACGCGCCCGCGAGATTCTTGAGGCGATCCGCCGCCGTCTCGGCGAGACTGCCCGCCCGCAACTGGAGCTTGATTATCTGGAGCGGCTCCTGAAGGCGCGGTAGCTTTTCTTTCCGGTTTTTTGCCGTCTGGTCGATGATTGGATGGGCGAATCATGCGATCCCTGATGTCTTGCCCAGGGTTCTTTTCACGGCGGCGCGGATATCGGCGAGTGAAAACGGCTTCAGCACCACATCCTCGACAATCTTTTCCAGGCCATCCGCCCGTTCGCGCTGGTCGGCATAACCGGTCATGAGAAGGATCGGCACATGGCTGTGGTCGCGGGCCACATTCAGCGCAAGCGCAATCCCGTCCATGATCGGCATCTTGATATCGGAGAGCAGAAGATCGAAGTGGTTGTCGCGGGAAAGGGTGTCGAGCGCCTGCGAGCCGTCTTCGGCGGTGACAACTTCATGACCATCGATCAGGAGCGCGCGCGAGACGAAAGTGCGCACCGATTCGTCATCCTCGGCAATCAGAACGCGCGCCATTTTTTTCCTCCTGCGTCACGGATATGGCTTTTCGCAGTTGACCGCGATCAAGCATCAAAAAATCTTAAGAGATTCTTTCCAGATTGAATATATCGCAAATGCAATTGAAATCAGTTGCGGGCGAAGCGGACCGAGATGTTGCGACCGAGCGGCGGTGGCGAGGGCAGGCGGGTCTGGAAATGGGTAATGCCGCCCGGCACGATGGTCGGCACCGACAATTCATGTTCCCAGCCATAGATTTCTTCATTGGTGTTGGTCTTGAGCGCAAAACGCAGCTTCGGCGACTGGGCAATCGTGTCTTTCACATTCTCGATCTCACCGGTGATGATGAGTACCGGGCCGGTGGTCTCGACGACGCGTTCAGAGCGCACATTGCGGATTTCGAAGCCGCGCAGATTAACGTCGAAACCGGCAAATTCATAAAGCTTTGCAAGGTCAGGAATAAGGCGCACCACTGATTCGCGGACCACAACCAGACCTGCCACAAGCGCGATGGTGGCGGCGAAAGCGAGTGGGCGGAGAATGCGCATTTGCCGTTCACGCGCCATTTCCTTGATCTCGTAGCGGTTGACCTTTCCAGGTTTGTTTCGTTCGACTGACGCCCGCATGAGAGGGTTTACCGGACGCAGGCGGCCGGAATCCTGAGCTATCGCTGGCATTTCGACCGCGACATCGTCGTCGTCCACATCCTCAAATTCCGCGTCTATTGGTGCAGCCTTGTCCTCGTCCTGCGATGCGCTGCGGGGTGGTCTGCGCGCATGAGTGCCGGCGGCTTCCGCCTCGGTCCAGCCATCCATCGCGTGTTCATCAACAAAATCGGTTGAGACCGAATCAAGCACCGGGTCCGGCATGCGGATGGTCATGGGCACGGCATGCCATTTCGTCCCGCAGGTCGCGCATTTGACCTTGCGGCCGTCCGGATCGATCGACCCGTCGGGCAGTTCATACGAGGTCGAGCACGACGGGCAGATAATTTTTGGCATAAGGTGCGATCAGGGATAATTGGGCCGGGATAATTGGTATTGGCAGAATATTTCATTCCTTCAACTTTAAGGTTAATAAGTCCTTAAAATCGCCGCTTCGTGCATGGAAAAGACGCGGTAGCAATGGTTTTATCCAGGCGAGTGACACTGTCTGGTGAACGAGCTTCGGTGACCGACTTTGGTGATGGTACAATTTGAGAATGTGGGACTGCGGTACGGGCTTGGTCCCGAAATTCTGCGCGACCTCACTTTCGATATTCCAAAACACTCGTTCCAGTTTCTGACCGGGCCTTCCGGTGCTGGCAAGACTTCGCTTCTGCGGCTCCTGTTTCTGTCGCTCAAACCTTCGCGCGGGTTGATCAAGATTTTCGAACAGGATCCCTCGACCTTTGCAAAAAGCGATCTTCTTGATGTGCGTCGCAAGATCGGGATCGTGTTTCAGGAATTCCGGTTGCTTGACCATTTGACGACATTCGAGAATGTCGCCTTGCCGCTGCGGGTCGCGGGGCAGGAGGAGGCGAGCTATCGCGCCGATGTGCGCGAACTCCTTGAATGGGTGGGTCTTGGCGACCGAATGCATGTACTGCCGCCGATTCTTTCCGGCGGCGAAAAACAGCGCGCTGCCATTGCGCGCGCCCTGATCGCCCAGCCGCAGCTCCTGCTTGCCGACGAGCCAACAGGCAATGTTGATCCGCCGCTCGCACGGCGGCTTCTGCGGCTGTTTCAGGAATTACACCGCTCCGGCACCTCCGTGGTGATCGCAACCCATGATATCAATCTCATGGACCAGTTTGATGCGCGCCGGCTCATCCTCGAAGAGGGGCGATTGCTGATTTATGACTGAAAATATCGACAATGCGGGCGATGCCGGCAAATCCCGGAAAGGTATCCCGAAACGGCGCAAGACGGCACCTGCGGCCCCCTTGAAGGGTGTGCTTGATCTCAACCGGTTCCGGTTTTTCGAGACGCTGTTTGATTTCGGATCCGATCTGTTTGGCCGCAACCGCAGCAGCAACCCGATTGTGCCGGAGCGCTCGGTCGCAAGCCAGACGCTGATGATCGTGGTTGCGATCATGAGTTTCCTGACCTGTCTCACCTTTGCCGCCGTTACCATCGTCTGGCAGCAGGCGTCGCATTGGCAAAGCGACATTTCCCGCGAGGTCACTATCCAGGTGCGCCCGGTCGATGGGGTGGATTTGGCGGGTGAACTCAGGAAGGCGGTCGCCCTTGCAGAAAACACGCCGGGCATCGAACGGGTGACGATGGTCGATGATGCCTGGTCGCAAAAACTTCTCGAGCCATGGCTTGGCAAGGACTTCGATTTGAGCGAACTGCCGGTGCCGCGGATGCTGATCCTTGAACTCAACCCGGCACGGCCGGCCAATCTCAACGGCCTCGCGGAAAGGCTCTCCTCCGATGTGCGTGGCGCGTCACTCGACAACCACCGTATCTGGCTTGACCGGCTGAACAGCATGGCGAATACCACGGTTTTCGTCGGACTGATGATCATGGCGCTGATGCTGACCGCCATGGTGCTGAGCGTGACCTTCGCAACCCACGGGGCGATGACCAGCAATCAGGAAGTGCTGGAAGTTCTGCATTTTGTGGGCGGGCGTGATGCGTTCATTGCGTCCGAATTCCAGCGACGGTTTCTCGCCCTCGGCCTCAAGGGCGCGGTCGCGGGAGGTGGTGCCGCAATCCTGTGTTTTTTCATCCTTAATATATGGGCACGCTGGAATGCGTCGTCGCCGGAGGCGGATCAGTTGGCGGCGCTGTTCGGGCGCTTCCAGATCGGGCTTGCCGGCTATCTCGGCGGGCTCTGCCTGATTGTTCTGATCGCTGTCTTGACGGCGATCACATCACGCCTTGCGGTCTTCCGCTATTTGGCGAAAATGACATGAAGATGCTGGCTGGCGATGCAAAACCAAAGTCGGTCATCGAGGTCAGGTTCGATGGAATGAAAATGGTGCATGCTGAACGCCAACACCCGCCTGAGAACGCCGCCGCCTCCCACGAGGAGAAGGCCGCATGTGCGGATGCATCCGCTGATCAAGCGACTGGCGAGAAAGCCGTTGCAGGCGCCGGCCGACTCCAGAGCTCACGTTTCGGGGCGAGGCGAACCCTCAGCCTTCTCTGGTCTTTGGCGATGATCGGCTTTTTCGCGGTCAGCGGCTTCCAAGTCGGAGGCCTTGCGCGTTATGTTCATTCCGTGACCGCCAAAGCCCCCCCGATTGCACAGAAGGCGGATGGGATCGTCGTGTTGACGGGTGGGGAAAACCGTCTTCGCACGGCGACCGAACTTCTTACCGTCGGCAAAAGCGAGCGACTTCTCATCACAGGCGTGAACCCCAGCCTTACTGATGCGACCCTGCGCCGCAAATTGAGGGTTGATGACAGGCTTTACAATTGCTGCATCGACATCGACCGTGAGGCGCGTGATACGATCGGCAATGCCGTTGCTGCAAAAAGATGGGCCGAAGAACATGATGTCAAATCGTTGATCGTGGTCACCAGCGCGCTGCACATGCCGCGCGCACTGAGGGAAATGGGCCATGCGATGCAGGGTGTCGCACTCTTTGCCGCACCGGTGAATATGCCGAATGACCAGGAATGGTGGCGTGACAGCAACCGGATCAGGGACATCTTGCGCGAATATGCAAAACTCGTGATCGTCGGACTTCGCGACCGTCTCAACGCGATCACTGGAGAACCCTGGCCGACCATGCCGATGCTGCGCTATATTGCCCGCGCCGAGCGCAATGGGGACAACGAAGCGGCGTTGTCGGTCGAAACGCACGGGCTGGATGCGGTGGACAGTCGTTGAGGCCTTTCTCGCGCTCTGAGACCCGTCTATCTCTCACGGCTCTCTGTATTCCGTAATTTTGGCAGGAAGCGAGGGCCAGACTGAAGCCAAGACAATAGACCGGGCGGCCGAGAGAGACCGGTGTCGGGACTTGAATGTTCGATCCCGAATAGGTAAGCAGGCAATCGCCGGTTCTGTCAGCACCGCTGATCAAAGGGATCACCTATGCTTTTCCTGCGCTCCCTTGTGTTTCAGATTGTTTTTTATCTGAATTTCATCGCTTTTGCCCTGGCGATGCCGGTAATGCTGCTTATGCCCCGAGCCTATGCGTGGCACTGGGCGGTTTATTGGATGCGCAGTGTCTTGTTCTGGTTGCGGATCATTGTTGGCACCACATGCGAGTTTCGAGGCCTTGAGAATGTGCCTGAAAAAGGCTGCATCCTGGCTTCGAAGCATCAGTCGGCGTGGGAGACGATTGCCTTTGGCACGGTACTCGATCATCTCGCCTTTGTCATGAAGCAGGAGTTGATGGCTATCCCGGTCTTCGGTTGGTTTGCGCAGAAGACAGGCATGATTCCGATCCGGCGGGCGGAACGCTCCCGCGCTCTCGGCTCGATGGTCGAGGCGGCGGTAGTCGCCGTTTCGAAGGGAAGTCAGATCGTGATCTTCATGGAAGGAACCCGGATGGCAGCGGGCACGGCGCGGCCCTACAAGGCGGGTGTTGTACGGATGGCCCAGAAGCTCGGTTGTCCGATTGTGCCGATTGCGCTCAACTCCGGTCTGTTCTGGCCGCGCAACAAGTTCATGCGCTATCCGGGGCGTGTTCTCGTCGAGTTTCTGCCGCCGATGACCCTTGAGGACGATATCCGCAAAACGCTGAATGAGCTTGAGATGGCGGTCGAGGCCGCGTCGAACGCGCTGATACTGGAGACAGCGCGGTCCGACAACCCGCCGCCGACCATTGCAAGCGCGCTTGCTGCTTTGAAAGCGCGTGGCGTCGATATCACGATCGCGCGCTGATCGCGGCGCAGAGTGCCGCAAGGGCGTCGTCGCGAATGCCCTCCTTTGACAGATGCGCGAAGGTGTTTAGGACATAGTCGCTGTTGATGCCGCTTTGGCCGACGCCCTGGCGCACGAGGCGAAGCTGCTCACTCTCGGTAAGTGACCCCGCATATTGCTCATGGTCGCAGACGGCTGCGTAAAACAAGGCCTTCACCATTGTTGCCCTGGCGCCTTTCAGAGTGACCGGGCCCAGGACTTCGCGGTATACTCCTGTGACCAGTTCGCGTGCGCGCAGGATTTCGACGGTGTCCCGCCGGTGCTCGGGAGCGATGCGGTAGGCAAAGCCTTCGCACGCGCCACCTTCATCAAGACCGAAAACCAGTCCTGGCGTCTCGCGGGTGCCGCGATGGACCCAGGAGTATATGCAAAGCGAACGCGAATATCCTTCCAGCACGGCAGCTTCGCGCTCGATAAAGGGAAATCCCGGTCGCCACATCAACGAGCCATAGGCAAAGACCCAAAAGTCGACATGATTGTCGCCGAAAAGGATTTCATCCGCGAGAGTTGTGTTCTGATCGAGCATGTTTTCGTGGTAGCAAGCGGACAGACCCGCCTCAAGCGATGATTTCAGCCCGTGTCAAAAAGGCCTCCAATGAAAATCCGTTTTCTTGTTCTGCTCGCAGCGCTCTTGATTGTCTCGGTCGGCTGGATTTTTGGCTGGCGGCATCTGTCGGTCGCGTCGGAAGAAGCGTTTGTTGGGGCGATGGAGGCTGCGAACCGCGATGGCGTCACGGTCGCCTGTCTCAATCCGCGAACGGGCGGCTTTCCTTTCCGGCTTGCGATCCATTGCGACAATCCGAGTTTTTCGAAGGATTCCGATCTCGCCTTCCGGGCAGCGGGGATGCATGCGCAGACCTTTATCTACCGACCGCTACATCAGGTGGTTGACTTTCGCTCGCCGGCCGAGATCAAGGCGGGGCGGCTCGGCACGTTGCAACTGGTCTGGCAGACAGCGCGCCTCGGTTCGCAATTGCAGACGAACGGCCTTTCGGCGGTAACCGCGAAAATCGAGAAAGCACGGCTGAGTTTTCTCAATCCGCCGGTCGAACTCGAAGGCACCGCTTTGACCGCTGAACAGGTCATCGTGAACGCGCGTCGCACCAGCCCTGAAGAGGCGGCGGATTCAGTCGTAATCGGGCTGAACGCGATGGCACTGTCGGTCGAAGGACCACAACTCGCCCTGCCGCCCGTCTCGATTGCCGGGCTGGTTCTTGCCTATGGGATTGCGGGCGTACTCGATGGAGAGGGCGAGCCGCTGCCGCTCTGGATCGAAAAGGGCGGCGAGGCCCAGATCCAATCGCTCGACATCGTCTCCGGCAAGGCGCATCTTGCAGCCAAAGGCTGGGTGAAACTCGATCTTGATGGTTTTATCCATGCTGACCTTGATGTGGACAGTGCCAATCTTCAGGCCTTTGTCGAGGCGATGGGGCCATCTCTCGTTCAGTTTCAATCGGTCGCGAGCACCGTGATTGCCGCGATTGACGGCCTTGGCGAGAATGTCACCCTTAACGGGGAACCGGCGAAACGGGTCAAGTTCATCATCCGAAAGGGTATTGTGAAACTCGGCATCATCCCGCTCGGGATCATTCCCCAGATTGATGTCGCGCGGCTTTGAGGATCACAGCGCTATTTCGTCTTGCGACCGAAATCCGGTGCGGCTGTATCCTGACCTGCCTCGACAATCGAGCGACGGATTTCGCGGGTGCGGCTGAAGAGTTCGAACAATTTGTCGCCATCACTCCAGCGGATGGCGCGCTGAAGCGAGGCGAGGTCCTCGGAAAAGCGGCTCAGCATTTCAAGAACAGCATCCTTGTTGTGCAGAAAGACATCGCGCCACATGGTCGGGTCGGAGGCCGCTATGCGGGTGAAATCGCGGAAGCCGGAGGCCGAATATTTGATCACTTCGGACTGGGTAACATCCTCAAGATCGGCGGCGGTGCCGACAATATTATAGGCGATGAGATGCGGCAGATGCGACGTGGTCGCAAGCACGAGATCGTGATGGGCTGCGTCCATGACATCAACTTTGGAGCCGAGTCCTTCCCAAAAGGCAACAAGGCGTCCGACTGCACCCGTGTCGCTTCCCTCCGGCGGGGTCAGAATGCACCAGCGTTTGTCGAATAGGCTCGCGAAACCCGCTGAGGGGCCTGAATATTCCGTGCCCGCAATCGGGTGACCGGGGATGAAATGAACCGAGGCCGGAAGATGCGGCGCCATCTGGCGGATCACCGATCCTTTGACCGAGCCGACATCGGAGACAATTGCCCCGGTCTTAAGATGCCCCCCGATGACGCGCGCCACCGCTTCGCAGGCACCGACAGGAACGCAGACGATGATAAGGTCCGCATCCCGGACCGCTTCCGTCATGTCGAGCGTATAGTGATCGCCGAGACCGAGGGCGCGCGCTTCCTCAAGCGTTTCCGCGCGCCGTGTCGCAATCGAAATCGTTCCGACCAGCTCGGCGCGGCGGCAGGCATGGGAGATCGACGAGCCGATGAGGCCAATGCCGATCAGCGCGAGCTTGCCAAAAAGAGGAGAGGTCGAGGAAGTGTTCATCAGAGTTTTGGCGCCTTGCCGCCCATAAACGCGGCCAGATGGCCGATCACGGCGCGGTTCGCTTCCGCCGAGCCAATTGTCATGCGCAGCGCATTTGGAAAACCGTAGCCCGAAACCCGTCGCAGAATGCAGCCTTTCGAGAGAAGATAGCGATCGGCCTCTTCTGCCGATCGTGCCGCATTATCGGGAAAATGGATCAGTATGAAATTGCCGACACTCGGGGTGATGGTAAGACCGATGGCGGAAAGGGCATCGCTGACTTTTGGCAGCCATTCCTCATTATGTCGGATCGCCGTCTCAACGAAGGCCCGGTCTTCCATGGCGGCAATGCCCGCTTCAAGCGCGGCATTGTTGACATTGAAGGGTCCGCGAATGCGGTTCAGTGCGTCGATGACATGGGACGGGCCATAAGCCCAGCCGAGACGCAGCGCCGCAAGACCATGAACTTTCGAGAATGTCCGGGTCATGATGACATTGTCCGAGGTTGCGACAAGTTCGATTCCGGCTTCGTAATCGTTGCGGCGGACATATTCGGCGTAGGCGGCATCAAGGACGAGAAGCACATTTGCCGGCAATGAGCGTTGTAACCGGCGGACTTCACTCATGGGGACATAGGTGCCGGTCGGATTGTTCGGATTAGCGAGGAAGACGATCTTGGTGCGCGGTGTGACGCAGCGGAGGATGGCGTCGATATCGGCTGTCGCGTCGGTTTCCGGGGCGACCACCGGTGTTGCGCCTGCCGCCTGAATGGCAATCTTGTAGACGAGAAAGCCGTGCTCGGTGAAAATCGCCTCATCGGCTGGCTCGAGATAGGCATAGGCGATCAGGCTCAGAATTTCATCCGATCCGGTACCGCAGATGATCTGTGCCGGGTTGAGGCCATAGACCCCGGCTATCGCCTCGCGCAGCCGGGTGGCCGGCCCGTCCGGGTAGCGTTCGAGTTCTGCGGCAGCGGCGATAAAGGCGGCCTTCGCTTTCGGGCTCGCGCCGAAAGGGGTTTCGTTCGATGAGAGTTTGTGAAGCGTTTCGACCGCATCGCCCGATTTCGACTTGCCTGGAACATAGGCCTCGATCGCCTTGATGCAGGCGCGCGGTTCGGGGCGCTCTCCCATTTTCATTTCGTCTCTTGCTTGCATGGGTTAACGCCTGTTTCGGGCCCTTATGACGCTATTTTTCAGATGCCTGTTCATAAGCAAGGAACGTTGCGAGGGCAAACAAAACATTGCGTCCACCCCACAGGCGCGGTAAGTCGGGACCCCAGTGTAACAATCAAGAAACCGGATGAAGCGCATGGGCCGCGAAACTGTCCCGCCGCTGAGCGAAAAGCCCACCAATGACAATGCGCGCACCGTGCGCGATGTGGCATTGAAAGAGGCGCGCCTTCCAAGCAGCAAGACCGTGACCATCGCGCGCGGGATGCGGCTTGATTGCGGCGCCCTTCTGCCGGAGCTGACGATTGCCTATGAAACCTATGGCGCGCTCAACCAGGACAAGACGAATGCCGTTTTGGTTTGTCACGCGCTGACGGGCGACCAATATGCCGCGAGCGTGAACCCGGTGACCGGCAAACCTGGCTGGTGGCTGACGCTGATCGGTCCGGGTAAGGCGATCGATACCGACAAATATTTCGTGATCTGCGCGAATGTGCTCGGTTCCTGCCTTGGCTCGACCGGGCCGCTGTCACCCAATCCCGATACCGGCAGAGCTTATGGCATCGACCTTCCGGTCATCACCATTCGCGACATGGTCAACGCACAGAAACTTCTCATCGATGCGCTCGGCATCAGCACGCTGTTTGCCGTCATCGGCGGCTCGATGGGCGGCATGCAGGTCCTGCAATGGGCGGCGAGCTATCCGGCTATGGTCTTCAGTGCCGTGCCGATTGCGACCGGCGCGCGTCACAGCCCGCAGAATATCGCCTTTCACGAGGTCGGGCGTCAGGCCATCATGGCCGATCCGAACTGGAAGGGCGGGCGCTATGCGAGCGAGGGGTTGGTGCCCTCAAAAGGGCTTGGCGTGGCGCGCATGGCGGCCCATATCACCTATCTTTCTGAGGAGGGCCTGCAACGGAAATTCGGCCGCAATCTCCAGAACAAGGAAGCGGTGGGCTTCAGCTTTGACGCCGATTTTCAGATCGAGAGCTATCTGCATCATCAGGGCATGACGTTTGTTGACCGGTTCGATGCGAATTCCTATCTTTATGTCACGCGGGCGATGGATTATTTCGACCTTGCGGCAGATTACGGCGGCGTCCTCGGCAAAGCGTTCATGGGCGCGAAAACTCGGTTCTGTCTGATCTCGTTTTCGTCTGACTGGTTGTTCCCGACCGTTGAGAACCGCTCGATCATGCATGCGCTCAACGCAGCCGGTGCAAGTGTTTCCTTTGCTGAAATCCAGACGGACAAGGGGCATGATTCATTTCTCCTCGATGTGCCGGAACTATTTGATATGGTCGGTGGATTTTTAAGCTCCGCCGGCCGTGCGCGCGGGCTTTAACGGAGGCTTGCATGGATATCAGCGTGGAGCAGGGCGCGGCGGCACAGCGCAGCGATCTCAAGATCATCGTCGATCTGATCGACCCTGGTTCGCGGGTGCTCGATGTCGGCTGCGGTGATGGCACGCTACTTCTGATGCTTGAAGCACGCAAGAATGTGGACGCGCGCGGCGTCGAGATCAGCCCGATGGGGGTCACGCAATGTCTTGCCAAAGGCCTTTCGGTCATTCAGGGCAATGCCGACCACGACCTTGGCCCCTATCCCGACAAATCCTTTGACTGGGTGATCTTGAGCCAGACCGTTCAGGCGGTGCAGAACCCGAAACATGTTCTGCGCGAACTCGTCCGTATCGGTAAAAAAGCGGTTGTGTCGTTTCCGAATTTCGGCCACTGGCAGATCCGCTGGCAGGTTGGCGTCGAAGGCCGCATGCCGATGTCGCGGCATCTGCCGGTGCCATGGTATGAGACCGAGAATATCCATTTCTGCACGATCCGCGATTTCCGCCTGCTGCTCGAAGAGATGAACCTCAAGACGGAAGCGCATTTTGCGCTGCGCTCCGACGGTCAGGCCATTGCGCGGCGTCAGCCCTGGCTCTGGAACCTGTTCGGACGGGAAGCAATTTTCGTCATCACCGAATGATTCAGGTGCGCTCGAGGATCTGCGACAGGCTGAGCGCCTGCTCGCGCAGCGGTTTGCCCGTTTGCGCTTTCTCGGTCTCCGGCAGGCTGTCCAGGGTCGGATAAATGCCGGTTATGAGCGTTTCCGCATAAGCGCCAAGGCCGTTTGCGCGCATGGTAGCGGCGGCTTTCTCGTGATCATAGGCAAGGCTGCGGTGTTCGAAGCAGGGCGCGCCGTCATGAAGCGTGATCAGCGAATACCAGACGCGCGGCGTGCCATCATTGGCCGGAAGGCCGATAACGCCCGGATTATGCCAGACTCGGCCATCGATGACTTCGGTGAAGGGCAGGCCGCTATGGCCCGCAATCACGATATCCGCACCGACGGTCGCGATCTCTGCGGCCTTGTCGGCACGCGCGGTCGACGGGAAAATGAAGCGGTTGATGCTGTCCGCCGCGCCGTGAAGGACATGAACCCGCCTGCCCGAAAGCGTGAACTCGATCCGCATCGGCAAAACGCCCATCCATTGTTTCGAGAGCGTGGGGGTGTGACGCCTTGAAAAATCATACCAGGCGACGGAAAGCGCGGCGCAGGCTGTGTCCCCGTCATAGCCGCAGCCACAGTCCTCGCCGTCGGCGGCGAGATTCTCCTCACAATTGCCCTGAATGACATGAATACCGGATGCTTTGACGAGCGCTGCCGTTTCGCCGGGATTGCCGCAATAAGCGGTGATATCGCCGGTGCATAGGGTGCGTTCTGGCGGAATGCCGAGGCGTGCAGCCTCATCGAGGGCAGCGCGTGTCGCCTCGAGATTGCCATAGGGGCCGCCAAACAGGAAAAGTGGCGCGCGGATGTCGCCGAGTTGCTTGATCGTCATGGTGCCTTTGCTCGCAGAATGGTGCGCGGACTCGCCTGTGGTGCGGGAACGAATATCGGTTTAAAGGCCGGGGCGAAAGAGTGTTTTTTCTTCGCCGGAATGCCCTGATAAAGCTCCTTGGTTGCCTCCATCAGGAAAACGCCCGAAAGCCGCGACCAGAAGCGCTCGCCGCCATTTTCCATCCAGCGGCTGGTGAGAAAGGACAGGCGTTCGATCGGCGGCGTATGCAGGGCGCTGACCCAGCCGACCGGCGAGAACTGCGTCTCGCGCATCAGCCGGTTGAGCTGACCCCGGCTGAACGGGCGGCCATAGCCAAAGGGTGAATTCTCGATCCGCGCCCAGAGGCCGGAACGGTTGGGAACAATAACGAGAAGCCGCCCGCCCGGGGAGAGCACCCGCCATATTTCCGCGAGAAGCTCACGGGGATTGTCGGTCATTTCGAGCGAATGGGCGAGGAGCACCCGGTCAACCGCCGAATCGGGCAGCGGCAGCATGTGATCGGTGACGAGAGCGGTCGCGGAGGCTTCGTCCTGCGGCCAGCGGAAGACCCCCTGACTGGCGGGCATGAAGGCCAGCACGCGTTCCGCCTCGCCCATGAACGGACGCAGAAAAGGGGTCGGATAGCCAATGCCGAGAAGCCGGTCGCCGGTGACTTTCGGCCAGACATGCCTGATTTTCGTGCGAAGGCGCGCCCGCGTCTGCCGACCGAGGCGCGACTTGTAGAATTCCCTGAGATCAGTCGCATCGAGATACATGCCGGGAATTTACTGTCTTCGCTGTTGCAATACCAGCGCTTTCCGCTGAAAGGGCTAACCGGCTCCGGTACGGTTTCGGGCAACCTGTACCAGGCACGCCAGGCGTGATTGACCTTGCGGGCGCGGACCGCATAATAGACTATTCCTTGCGGAGCGAAACAGAGCGAGCCACCATGACTTCCCTCGAGATCAGACAGTTTGCCTGCCGGGCGGACAATTACGGTGTCCTTATTCATGACGCTGGGGCGGGGCTGACCGCTTCGATCGACGCGCCTGAGACGACCGCCATCGAGCAGGCGCTCGCCGAAAACGGCTGGACACTGACGCATATCATGACCACGCACCACCATTTCGACCATGTTGAAGGCCATGCGGCGCTGAAGGCGAAATATGGGTGCACGGTCATCGCGCCGGCATCGGAGGCGGCAAAAATTCCGGGTGTCGATATCACGGTCAAGGACGGCGACAGATTTGCCTTCGGGAATATTCAAGTCGAGGTGATCGAGACACCGGGCCATACGCTCGGTCAGGTGAATTATTTCCTGCCCGAAGCAAAAGTCGCCTTCACGGGCGACACGCTGTTTGCGCTCGGCTGTGGACGTATTTTCGAGGGTAGTGCCGCCCAGATGTGGGGCTCGATGCAGAAATTGATGAGGCTGCCGCCGGAGACTGCGATCTATTGCGGCCATGAATACACTCTCGCCAATGCGAAATTCGCTGTGAGTGTTGATCCTGAAAATGCCGAATTGCGCCAGCGTGCGAGCGAGATCGAGGCGCTTCGGGCGGCGGGGAAGCCGACGCTTCCAACCACGCTTGCCATTGAACTGCGCACCAATCCGTTTCTGCGCGCCAACGATCCCGCCATCCGCGCCCATCTCGGCATGGAAGCGGCAAGCGATGAGGCCGTGTTCACCGAAATCCGCCGTCGCAAGGATCATTTCTGATGTTTGCCGTTTCAACGGAGACCCAATCCGCCAAAGACATTATCCGGGCGCTCACCCTTCAACCGCACCCGGAGGGCGGTCATTATCGCGAGACCTACCGTGATCCGGATGGCGGTGAGCGCGGGCATTCGACTTCCATCTATTATCTTCTGGAAGTTGGCGATTGCTCAGCCTGGCACCGGGTCCGCGATGCGGTCGAGGTCTGGCATTACTATGCGGGCGCGCCGCTTGCCCTGACGCTTTCACCGGATGGTGAAAGCGCGCAAAGCCACCGGCTTGGCCCGAATATCGATTTCGGGGAGCGGCCCCAGGTGATCGTGCCCAGGGACTGGTGGCAAACGGCGGAAAGCCTTGGCGAGTGGACCCTTTGCGGCTGCACGGTTGCACCGGGTTTCGAATTTGCAGGCTTCGAAATGGCGCCTGCCGATTGGCGCCCGACGCTCAGGAAATAATCATTTCGAAAAAAGCTCCTTCGATGCGAGAAGCGCGCCGCCGGTAATCAACAAACAGGCAAGGCCGACCCGCCATGTAGGCTCGCCAAATCCCGCCGCAATCAGGATCAGCGTGGACAGAAGTGGCGCCGCATAGCTGCATGCGCCCAGAACCTGTATCCGGCCCTTCTTCATGCCGATATCCCAAAGATAAAAAGCCGCCCCAACTGGTCCAAGGCCCAGCCCCACAATAGCGAGCCACTGACCGCCGGTCTCTGGCCAGACAGTTTGTTCAAGCGCCAGATGGCAGGCAAGGGAGAGGGCAGCGGTTGCCGCGCAAAAGGCGGTGACGAGATCGGTCGGGACGGCTGCATACCGACGCGAGAGCAGGGAATAGCTGCTCCAGGTGAGGGCGCAGACAAGGCTTGCGCCATAGCCTGGCAGATAGCGCGGATCGAAGGAAAACCCACCCCCTCGGGTAACCAGAACAATTGTTCCGATGAGGCCCATGGCTGCCCCGGCAACATGAAACCAGCGTAGCCGCTCCCCGGGCAGCAGTGCTGAAAACACCACGATCAGGAGCGGCCAGAGATAGGCGATCAGCCCGGCTTCGATCGGCGGTGCATTGCGCAGAGCGGTATAATAGAAAAAATGATAGCCGAAGAGACCGCCGATACCGAGAAGCCAGACCGGCAGAGGCTGGCGAAACACCGCGAGCGATGTGCCCATGCGGATGAGAGCGGCGAGGCCGACCAGGGTGCCGATTGCAAAGGTGATGGCAGACAATTGAAACGGCGGCATGGTTCCGCTCGCGGCGGTCAGAAGTGCCAGAAGGGACCAGAGGAGTATGGCGTTGAAGCCGAGAAAAGTGGCCATGGTGGCTCTGGAATGTTGCAGAAGCGGGTCATCCCGGCACGGTGGGCGCCGGGATGAAGTCCAGGGTCCTGACCCTAGGGGCAACGTGCAAGCAAGTGAATCATTTGCAAAGTGCAAGCTGCTTCAAATTCAAAATGTTAGGGGATCGGACGGTCCATTGATCGTCCGATGCTCTAGGGGCGACAAAGCCGACCGGCTTCGCTGCCTGCGCTAGCCGTTTGCGAAATATTGTCCGCCATTCGCGGTGATGACCGAGCCGGTGATGAAGCCCGATTGGTCGGAGGCAAGAAATACCACGCAGCGCGCAATCTCTTCCGGCTCGCCGAGGCGGCCGACCGGGATCAGCGGAATGATTTTCTCGTTCAACACCTTTTCAGGGATCGCGCGCACCATTTCGGTGCCGATATATCCGGGACATACCACGTTGACCGTGATGCCTTTCGACGCGCCTTCCTGAGCGAGTGCCTTGGAAAAGCCGATGTCGCCGGCCTTGGATGCCGAGTAATTCGCCTGTCCGGCCTGACCTTTCTGGCCGTTGATCGATGAAATCGTGATGATCCGTCCGAAAGAGCGGTCGCGCATGCCAGACCAGAGTGGATGGGTCATGTTGAAGACGCCATTCAGATTGGTCGAGATCACCTCGTTCCATTGTTCTGGTGTCATGCGGTGGAACATGGCATCGCGGGTAATGCCGGCATTGTTGACCAGCACATCGATCGGGCCGAGATCGGCTTCCACCTGTTCTATACCCGCTTTGCACGCCTCATAATCGGCAACGCTCCATTTATAGACCGCAATCCCGGTTTCCGCCTTGAAGGCGGCGGCGGCTTCATCGTTGCCGGCGTAGTTCGCCGCGACGGTATAGCCAGCGTCTTTCAACGCCTTCGAGATCGCCGCGCCGATGCCGCGTGATCCGCCTGTTACGAGTGCAACCCTTGCCATGATAGTCTCCTCCTCTGAATAAATTAGGCCCTTGCCGTGCGTGCGGGCTTTTGAAGATAAAAGGGGGCGCTCCTGCACGCCCCCAGATGTTTTTAGCGCTCAACCGTGAGCGCAACACCCATTCCGCCGCCGATGCACAGGGTTGCAAGTCCTTTTTTGGCATCGCGTTTCTGCATTTCGTGGAGGAGTGTGACAAGCACGCGGCAACCCGAAGCGCCGATCGGGTGGCCGATCGCAATCGCGCCGCCATTGACATTCACAATGTCCGGGTTCCAGCCAATATCCTTGTTGACCGCACAGGCCTGAGCCGCGAATGCCTCGTTCGCTTCAACGAGGTCGAGATCGTCCACCGACCAGCCGGCCTTCTGAAGCGCCTTTTTCGATGCCGGAATCGGGCCTGTTCCCATGATTTTCGGGTCGACGCCAGCGGTCGACCAGGAGGCGATGCGGGCAAGCGGTGTCAGTCCGCGGCGTGCCGCCTCAGCCGCTGTCATCAGCACGACGGCGGCTGCACCGTCATTGAGGCCTGAGGCATTTCCCGCCGTAACCGTGCCTTCACGGTCGAAGGCAGGGCGCAGTTTCTGCATGCTGTCCAGTGTCGCGCCGTGACGGATATATTCGTCCTGATCCACGACCACATCGCCCTTGCGGGATTTGACGGTGAAGGGGATGATTTCATCCTTGAATTTGCCAGCCTTCTGGGCCGCTTCCGCTTTGTTCTGGGAACCGAGGGCGAAGGCATCCTGCTGATCGCGGGTGATCTGGAATTCTTTTGCGACGTTTTCCGCCGTTGTGCCCATGTGGTAGCCGTTGAAGGCATCCCAGAGACCATCCTTGATCATGCTGTCGACCATTTGATAATCGCCCATCTTGATGCCCGCGCGCAGGTGTTCGACATGCGGTGAAAGGCTCATGTTTTCCTGACCGCCTGCAATGATGATCTTTGCATCGCCCGAGGCAATCTGCTGCATGCCAAGGGCAACGGCGCGCAGGCCCGAGCCACAGACCTGATTGAGACCCCATGCCGTTGTGGCAATCGGCAAGCCCGCATTGATCGATGCCTGACGCGCGGGATTCTGACCCTGACCGGCGGTCAGAACCTGACCGAGAATGACTTCGTCGACCTCGTCGCCGGAGACGCCTGCCCGCTCAAGGACGCCCTTGATGACGGCAGCGCCCAGGTCATGGGCGGGCGTTGCGGCGAAAGCGCCAAGAAACGAGCCAACTGCGGTGCGGCCCGCGCTGACGATCACGATATCTTCTGTACTCATGGAGCGACCTTTCTGATTTTCTGGCAATCAGCGTCAGGGCTGATTCCGGTTTTTTGCCACTTTGAAATGGAAATGTTGCGTTGCAATATCATTCGACGAGGTTCTGGCCCTCAGCATCTTTTAACCCACTTTCGCCAGACAGCCTAAACAACTTGCGCGCCAATTCCAGCCCCGTTTCACAATATTCGTTGTGCTGTGCCGCAGGCGCGGTATGGTATTGATAGACGAACAGTGCTTCGGAGGCCCCATGTCCAAATCAACTGATGCGATTGTCATCAAAAAATATGCGAACCGGCGGCTATATAACACCGGCACCAGCACCTATGTCACGCTAGAAGATCTCGCGGTCATGGTAAAGGCGGAAGAGGATTTCGTCGTGGTCGATGCAAAAACCGGCGAGGACATCACGCGCTCGGTTCTCACTCAGATCATTTTCGAACAGGAATCAAAGGGTCAGAATCTTCTGCCCGTCAATTTCCTGCGCAATCTCATCCAGATTTATGGCGACAGCGTGCAGACCATCATGCCGAGTTATCTCGAACATTCGATGGACGCCTTCCGGAAGCAACAGGACAAGTTTCGTGAGCAGATCACGACCAGTTTCGGCCCGAACCAGGCGCTCGACATGATTGGTGACCAGACGCGGCGCAACACGGAGCTTTTCCAGAATGCAATGCGTCTTTTCATGCCTTTCGGGCCAAAAGGTTCGGTTGCCCAATCTGAAGGCCGCACCCCGCAGGCGTCCAATTCGGACGACAGCGGGGCGAAGCGCGCGTCCCATAGTGCGGGGGATGATGAACTCTCCGCCATGAAAAAGCAGCTCGCCGACATGCAGGCCCAGCTCAAATCGCTTAACGATAAAAAATAATTTAACCGCGCTCGCTTGCCTTCTGGCACGCCGCTTGCCAAGTATTAATCAAAGATTGACGGGATCGCTTTGAACATCCCGCTTTGATACAGGCAGGCAAAAATCGACATGCAGATTGTACCGAAATGGAACAGAAGCGTCCGTCCTGGGGGTCTTTGGGGATCAACGGGGCATGCCGTTGATCGGGTGGTGCCGGTCTCTGCGTCGCGCGCAATGGGTGGCGATGATAAGACGCCTGACCATTCTTTGCGCCCGGCTTGGACCGCGCCGGGTCTCGGTTTCGGCGGCCACGCCCTGATCGCAACGCAGGTCGTGGTGAGCCGTACCTTTGAAAACATTGACCCCGGTTTTGATGCGAGCACGCTTCTTGCCGGCAACAGCGCTTATGGTGCGGCCCTAGAGCGAAAGGTTCATCGTCTCGCTGGCGGAAACTTCTATCGCGATCAGGCATGAACTGAACTGAACTGGGCTGAGGCACCTCGCGTTACCCGCAAGTTCCCTGCAAGCCTGTCTGCAAGCCTGTTGCCGACCCTTGCGGGTCGGCCAATGAAATCAAAATCCCATGGCGCAGCCGTCCTTGCGCGGGTCGGAACCGGCAATCAACATGCCGTTCGCCTGATCGATTTCGATAATCTGGCCGCCACCATGCGGTGATGTCGTCCAGGTGACGGGATGGCCCTTGGCTTTCATGCCGTCGTAAACCGATT
This sequence comes from Hyphomicrobiales bacterium, assembly GCA_013911885.1. GTDB lineage: Bacteria > Pseudomonadota > Alphaproteobacteria > Rhizobiales > JACESI01 > JACESI01. The sequence continues at coordinate 174,457 of JACESI010000004.1, forward strand.
GCGAAAGCGTTGGCTCGAGAGCAATCATGCCCTTGTCGTCCCAGAAGACGCGCGGGCTGTCGAGCGCTTCCTGTGGGTCCATGCCATAATCGAACATGTTGGTCATGACATGGGTGTGGCCGCTCGGCTGATACTGCCCGCCCATGACCCCGAAGCAGCGCACGGCCTTGCCGTCCTTGAGCGCCATTGCCGGAATGATGGTGTGCATCGGTCTCTTGCCGCCTTCAATGGTGTTCGGATGCCCCGGCTGCACCACGAAGCCGCCACCGCGGTTCTGCAAGGTGATGCCTGTTTTCTCGGTGACGATGCCCGAGCCGAAGCCTTTGTAGATCGAGTTGATCAGCGAAAGCGCCATGCCGTCGCGGTCGACGCAGCTCAGATAGATCGTATCGCTCTGGCGACGCGGGTCCGGTGTCGGCAGGGTTTCATTGCGCTTCGTCGGGTCGATGGTCGCCGACAGGCGGTGGGCGAAAGCCTTGTCGATCAGCGCGTCAACTGAAACATGCATGGTCGCCGGATCGCTGATCTGGGCGTCGCGGATCGCATAGCCGATGCGGGAGGCTTCGATTTCCAGATGAAAACGCTCGGCACCATGCGGATCAAGGCCAGCAAGGTCGAAGCGTTCGAGAAGGTTTAGGATGATCTGCGCGGTGATGCCTGAACCGTTCGGCGGCAGTTCGACAAGATCGATGTCGCGGTAGGAGGAATGAACCGGGGGCACGGCATCGGCGGTGATATTCGCGAGGTCTTCCTCGATCATCACGCCGCCGCGCGCCTTTAGTTCGGCGACGATGTCGGCTGCAACCGCGCCTTCATAGAATCCTTTCGCGCCTTGTTTCGCAATGATCTTCAAAGTTTCGGCCAGGGCCGGAAGGCGGTGCAGCGCGCCCATTTTCGGAGCGGCACCATCGATCAGGTAATGCTTTGCGCCGCCGCCCTGTCGGGTCAGTTTGCCGACCTCATCGCACCAGTCCGACCAGACGCGGGGATAGACCGGGAAGCCGTTCTCCGCCGCTTCGATTGCCGGTTGCAGCGCTTCATCGAGGCCGATCGTGCCATGGCTTGAAAGCAGGCTTTCCCAGCATTTGACGACACCTGGAACGGTGACCGCATGCGGGGATTCAAGGTCCATCGCCTTATAGCCCTTGCGGACCAGCATATCGGTCGAAAGAGCGGCGGCCGCCCGGCCTGAAGAATTGAGGCCGTAGAGCGGCTTTCCGGGCACTGCAATCAGGGCGAAACCGTCGCCACCGATGGAGGTCATGGCAGGTTCAACCACGGCAAGCACGGCTGCCGCGGTCACACCCGCATCGACCGCATTGCCACCTCGTTTCAAGACCGCGAGGCCCGCTTCCGTTGCGAGAGGATGGGACGTCGCAAGAGCCGCATTCGCGGCATAGATCGGTGAGCGCTTCGGCTCATGAAAATCACGCATGGCAGGGATCCGTTGCAAAAAGTCCGGGAGGACGTGTTTTAGAGAAAATATTTGTCGCGGTTTCTATGGCGGTTCTATGGGGGACGGGCAGGAGAGTCAATTTGACAAGGCATTCGGATTGCCTAAGAAGGCAAAGACAGAACACGCAACTCAGTTAAGCCGGAAAGGGCGACGTATGACAAGCCTTACATTGTCTCAAGCCAACCAGATCATCGAGCACGCGCTTGCAAAGGGCACGGCGCTGGGCCTCAAGCCGCTGACGGTCGCGGTTGTCGATATGGGCGGCCATCTGAAGGCGCTGGCGCGCGCTGACGGGGCATCGACGATGCGGCCTGAGATGGCGACCGGCAAGGCTTATGGCTGTATCGCGCTTGGCGTCGGCGGACGCTGGCTCAATCAGAACGGGATCGAGCGCGGCCATTTCATGGATGGCGTCATCGCGCTGTCCGGCGGGCGCATTCTGCCCGTGCCGGGCGGCGTGCTCATCCGTCATGGCGGCGCGATCGTCGGCGCGGTCGGAATCACGGGTGACACGGCAGCCAATGACGAAACGGTTGCAATCGCGGCGATCGAGGCTTGCGGCTTTGTCGCCGACTGCGGCTGATCATCCGCTAAAGCCCCCCGCTAAAGCCCCCCCGCCGCTAAAGCCCTCTGTCGAGAGTGACGTCGCGCGAGGCGACGCGGATCGAGATCGAGTAGCCCGCGACCACATCCAGAAATGCGATCATCAGACAGGTGAAAAACGGAAAAGTCGCTGCTCTCGGATCAACAATGAACTGGATGAGATAAGCGACAAAGACGAGGGTTGACAGGAGATGATCGACGATCGTTGCCCGCGCGGTGCGGGTCGCCTTCAGAATTTCGAAGAAGAGAAGGCCGAGGGCAAACAGGATCAGGAGATCGCCGCGCGACAGGATGAAATCTGCCCCCGAGATCATCGGTAGGGACAGGGCGGGGCCTTGCCAGATCGGTCCGGCAACGCGCATCAGGCCAAAGCTCAGAAGATTATAGAGGATGAGGGGCAGTACGAGCAGGGGAAAATTGCGCAGGAAGGCCATGGGCGGATTCTCTCACGATTCAACAGCGTTGTTTCAACGCGTGATCAGGTCTAGCGAGGATTGCGGCAAAAAAAAAGGCCGGCTTGCGCCGACCTTTGTAAGGGCAAATATCCGGACCCTAAAGGTCGTCTTTCGGCTCCAGAATCTGGCGACCGCGATACATACCGGTTTTGAGGTCGATATGGTGCGGGCGGCGCAGTTCGCCGGAATCCTTGTCTTCGACATAGACCGGGTTTTTCAGTGCATCGGCGGAACGGCGATGACCGCGTTTCATCCGCGTTGTTCTGCTCTTAGGGACTGCCATGTCGCTCTCCAGTGGGTTGGCCTGGGCTTTAATGCACGCTCAAACCGTTAAAAAGCGGCGCGCGGAAAGCCTCGATTGTCTCGCAAGTGACGGGCTTATACAGACAAAGAATCCGCTTGACCAGTGTCTGCCTCAAAAAATCCACCCCTGCGGTGTTTTTCAGTTCCCGGCCAGTCATCGCGATCAGTCCAGCATAGCAGCCTGAGCCAAGTGGTTCTGCAACAGTTTCATTGCGGCAGGCATGTGACATAGGGCCCGGCACCCCCGGCGCGGTTGACGATCTTGGAAGCAAGACGATCAAGGCCGCGCGAGGGTTTTGCCGGGTTTCGCTTGAGGGGGCTTGGCAATGTCACGGCGAGAAGGGCCGCCTGGCGGCGGGTGAGCTTCGCGGCAGGCACCTTGAAGTAATGCCGAGCCGCGGCTTCGATGCCATAAATCCCATCGCCCCATTCGGCAATATTGAGATAGATTTCGATGCTGCGCTTCTTCGACCAGATGAGATCGGCATAAAGGGCAAGCGGCAATTCGATGGCCTTGCGGATATAGGAACGGCTGTTCCAGAGGAAGAGGTTTTTCACGGTCTGCATCACGATCGTGCTTGCCCCGCGCCCCTTGCCGCCATCCTGTACGGATTGCCAGGCTTTGTTGAATTCGATCCAGTCCACGCCTGAATGTTCGCAATGGCGTGAATCCTCGGAGACGAGCACCGAATGGACCGCGACCCGCGCGATATCGTCATAGGCGACCCATTGCCGGTCATAACCCTTGAGCGATACGATGTCGCGCAGCATCAAGGTTGAAAGCGACGGTGTCACCGCATAGAGCGGGACAAGGACGATCGGCACCATCATGATGATGATCAGAAGGCGAAGCAGGATCCGGATCATGAGGCGCAGCGGCGAACGGTGAGAGGTTGCTGCCATTCGCTTGCCGCCTGTCTCCACGAGGATGATTTTCCGGGGCAACCTCGAAAGATTTCCAAAGGCGCGCCCCTTGCCGGAAAGCAATATCATGAAAGTTGCCCACCCGCCCTTGGCGTTGCAGGGAAAATTGTGAAATATACCGCAAAAGAAACGCCAGGAACCCAACTGTCCATGACGATCCTCACCCCCTTATCCTTCAAAGACAGGCTTGCCGCAACCGCCGACATGGTGGAGGCAGACCTCAAGGCACTTTTAACCTTCTCCCCGCCATCGGGCATTGCTTGGCCAGAGCGGCTTTATGAGGCGATGCGTTATGCAAGTCTCAATGGCGGCAAGCGGGTGCGACCCTTTCTTGTAATCGAGACCGCCCGCCTGTTCGGGAGTGAAGGGGCAGGCGTTCGCCGTGCGGCGGCAGCCCTTGAATGCATACACTGCTATTCCCTGGTTCATGACGATCTTCCGGCGATGGATGACGACGATCTGCGCCGCGGCGTGCCGACGACGCACAAGAAATATGATGAGGCGACGGCCATCCTTGCAGGCGACGGGCTTCTGACCGAGGCTTTCGCCATTCTTGCAAACCCCGAAACCCACAAGGATGCAGAGATTCGCGTGGCGCTGGTTGCCTGCCTCGCAGCCGCCGCCGGACCCATCGGTATGGTGGGCGGGCAAATGCTCGATATCGAAGCGGAACATACAATCCGGAACGAGAAGGAGGTCCGCACCCTTCAGGCCATGAAAACGGGTGCGCTGTTGCGGGCGGGCGTCGAGATGGGCGCGATCATTGCTGACGCAAGCGCTGAAGACCGGGCCAGGCTGGTGCGCTTTGGCGAAGTGATCGGCCTTACCTTTCAGCTTGCCGACGACCTTCTCGATGCGACGGCGGATGCCAAGACCATGGGCAAGGCGACCGGCAAGGATGCCGAACAGGGAAAGGCAACGCTTGTTGGTCTGCACGGCATCGACGGCGTGCGCCGGCTTCTGGCTGAACAGGTGCAGGAAGCCGAGCGGCTGCTCGCGCCGTTCGGGGCAAAAAGTGAGACGTTGCAGGAAATGGCGCGTTTCATCGCCAACCGCGCGCACTAGGCGGCAAGATGGCGCGTGCCGATGATGATCCCCGATCATCCGGGCGCTCTGAAAGCGCTCTCGTCTTGATGGCAATCAAATTTTGCCCAAGATTGGTAACAAGTCTGTTGTATTGATCGCTGGTAAGGGATCATTAACTGTTTGCGGATTTGAGTAAGGTTAAGATTTTCGCTCTTTGTGTTGAATTTTGACTGTGGAAAATCACGATGCTGAATAAAGCCAGACTTTCGCTTGTGGCCTTTGCGTGCCTGCTCGGTGCGAGCTCTGTGGTCCATATCGATGGTGCCCATGCGGCAAGCTATCAGGAAGAACTCGCAAATTATCGCGCCGCCTATGCGTCTTTCCAGCGCCTTGAGAATGCTTACTGGAAAGAGATCGAGCGCAAGAAAGATATCCGCACGGCCAAACGCCAGGCAGGCGTCGCTTTTACCCGCGATGACTTCGTACTGACGCAGCCCCCGAAATATACCGGCCCGAAGCGCCCGGTTGATCCGAACGCGCCGCCGCCTGTGAAAAAGCCACCGGAAGAAAGCACCTTGCCGGATGCCGATGAACTGCGCGCCGCCATCAAAGAATTGTATGGCTGGCACCTGCCGCAATATGAAGAAAGTGTCTTCAAGCTGGCCTTTGCGCGTGAGGCGCTGCGCCATGGGGTTTCCGCCGAACAGGTGGTTGGTGTCTACGCGCTTGAAACCGGCGGCAAGGGTCCGTTTGACCTTGTTTCCGGCCAGGCGGTTGAGCGCAATGACAAATGCAAGCTGATGAAACGCTATGGTCGGCCGCTTTCGACCGCGATTGGCTATTTCCAGCTTCTGAATGCCAATACATCAAGCACGCTCGCCAAGAATGCGGGCGGACCGAAAGAGCGAAAATTTTCCGAACGTCTTCGCAAACTTGCCGATCAAAGCCGGGGTGGACGCAAGAAGGAGCTGCGCGCTAAAGCCGATATCATCGATCGCATGATCCGGGATATGCACAAGGCGCTTGCGCGCATCGATGGGCCGAAGAACAATTGGCGCGAATTCGGCGAACTCGGTCGCACCAAACTCGGCTACGCAATCCATGCGCTCAATCTTGACCCGGATGTCGGGCCGATGATCCAGATGGAGAAGCTCGCTTTCGTGCGCACCTATGCGATCAACAAGGGGCTTGGAAACCTTCAGAGTGATCGGCTGGAATTGCTCAATCTTGTTGGCTATCCGCGCGGCGTGAAAATGCTGGAACCGGTCGCGTATACCGTGCCGACGGCCAACTTCGTATCCGCGCGCGAAATTAGCTCGAACAGGTCGGTTCTCGGCGACAAGACGGTTGAGGAAGCCGTTCTCAAGATCCGACGGGTGATCGATCTTCGAATGCAGGAATGTGGATCGATCGAATTCTTCCGGATGTTTGAAAAAGCCGGCGCATAAGGCAAGATCTGCTGCATGAAAGGCCCTGGCGCATTGCGCCGGGGCTTTTTGTTTTTGGTATTGCCGCCTTGGTCCGGGCCAACCTTAACTCATCTTATGGAGGGTCACTTGACTGGCCAAAAGATGACTGGCCAAAAGATAACTGGCACATAGAATTCGGATTCAGTCACGCTTCACAAATGATTGCGTTTGCGCGCACATTGCTCTAGCGGGTCGGGACCGGCGTTTCGCCTCGATAATCATAAAAACCGCGCCCGACCTTGCGACCGAGCCATCCTGCTTCAACATATTTCACCAGCAGCGGGCAGGGCCGGTATTTGGTGTCCGACAACCCATCATGCAGCACCTGCATGATCGAGAGGCAGGTGTCGAGACCGATAAAATCCGCGAGTTCCAGCGGTCCCATCGGGTGGTTGGTACCGAGCTTCATTGCCGTATCAATCGCATGGATCGAGCCAACGCCTTCGTAAAGCGTATAGATGGCCTCATTGATCATCGGCATCAAAATGCGATTGACGATGAAGGCGGGAAAATCCTCGGAGACGGCCACGGTCTTGCCGAGCGATTCGGCAAACCGGTTGCTTTCATCAAAAGTTGCATCGCTGGTCACGATCCCGCGGATCATCTCCACGAGTTTCATGCGCGGCACCGGGTTCATGAAATGCATGCCGATGAAATCTTCGGGCCTGTCGGTCGCCGCCGCAAGCCGCGTGATCGAGATCGAGGAGGTGTTGGACGCTAGAATGGCGCCCTTTTTCAAATTTTTGCACACATCGATGAAGATGCTGGTTTTCACCTTCTCGTTCTCAGTTGCCGCCTCAATCACGAGATCACAGCTCGACAGCGCCTTCGTTGTCTCGACGGTCCTGATCCGCGCCAGTGCCGCGTCGCGGTCCATGGCGCTGAGCTTGCCGGTCTCGACCTGTCGCATCATGTCGCGCTCAATCCGCTCATGGCAGAGCGTCAGGCTCTCCGCCTTCATATCCTGGATGAGAATGTCATAGCCGGCCATGGCGGCTGTGTGGGCGATGCCTGAGCCCATCTGTCCCGCACCGATGATGCCTACCTGTTTTATGCGTCCTGTTTTTTCCATCGTGGATGTCGTCTCGGTTTCTTGTTATCCGGCTTTCCGCCGGTTCGCGCATATCATTGCACGGAAAAAAAATGCGGTGCAAGAAGTTCTCTTGCACCGCACAAATCAGCGGAAGATTTTGTCAGCTGAGCCTCAGGACGCTTCGATGGCGGCTTTGAACTGTGGCAGGACGTCGAAGAGATCGGCCACCAGACCATAGTCGGCCACCTGGAAAATCGGGGCTTCCTCGTCCTTGTTGATCGCGACGATGACCTTCGAATCCTTCATGCCCGCGAGATGCTGGATCGCGCCGGAAATGCCCGCGGCAATATAGAGATCGGGGGCCACCACCTTGCCGGTCTGCCCGACCTGCCAGTCGTTCGGGGCATAGCCCGCGTCCACCGCAGCACGCGACGCACCGATGGCAGCGCCCAGAGCATCGGCGACGGGGATGATTGTTTCCTGAAACTTCTCCGAGGATCCGAGCGCGCGACCGCCGGAAATGATGATCCGTGCGGAGGTGAGTTCCGGCCTGTCAGACACCGAGAGCGCGTTCGATACGAAGCTCGAAAGATTGGGATCGGCAACGGCGGCCACACTGTCTATGCCGGCAGAGCCATTGCTTGCAACGGCTGGGAAGCCCGCGGTTCGCACCGTGATAACCTTTTTCGCGTCTGTCGACTGCACCGTCTGGATCGCGTTGCCTGCATAAATCGGACGCTCGAACGTGTCCGGGCTTTTGACCGCTGTGATTTCGGAAATCTGCATGACATCAAGAAGGGCTGCGACCCTCGGCAGGATGTTTTTGCCCGATGTTGTGGCTGGGGCGACAATCGCGTCATAGCCCGATGCTAGTGAGACAATGAGGGCTGCCATCGGTTCGGCAAGCTGGGCCTCGAGCGCGTCTGCCTCGACCATCAGCACCTTGGCGGCGCCATCGAGCTTGGCTGCGGCGTCGGCGGCGGCCTTGCAGCCTTTGCCTGCGACGAGGATATCAACCTTGGCGCCGAGGGCGACAGCCGCCGTCATCGCTTTGGCGGTTTCCTCGGAAAGGCCGGCATTTGAATGTTCGGCAATCAGAAGTGTTGTCATGATGTGATCCTCGCTTGCCGGTTAAAGAACGTTGGCTTCGTTTTTCAGCTTGTCGACCAGTTCCTGGACCGAGCCGACCTTGATTCCGGCCTGGCGTTTCGGCGGTTCCACGGTTGTCATCACCCTGAGGCGTGGTTTTATGTCGACGCCGTAATCAGCGGGGGTCTTCTCATCCAGCGGTTTCTTTTTCGCCTTCATGATGTTCGGCAGCGAGGCATAGCGCGGTTCGTTGAGGCGAAGGTCCGTGGTGACGATGGCGGGCAGCTTGACCTTGATGGTCTGAAGACCGCCGTCAACCTCGCGCGTGACCGATGCTTCGCCGCCTTCCAAGACAATCTTTGAGGCGAAAGTTGCCTGTGACCAGCCGAGCAGGGCCGACAGCATCTGCCCGGTCTGGTTGCTGTCGTCGTCGATTGCCTGTTTGCCGGCAATGACGAGATCTGGTTTTTCCGCATCGACGATTGCCTTCAGGATTTTTGCAACAGCGAGCGGTTCGACCGCCTCATCGGTCTTGACCAGAATGGCACGGTCGGCGCCCATGGCAAGCGCGGTGCGCAATGTCTCCTGCGCCTGCTGCGGTCCGATCGAAACGGCGATGATTTCTTCCGCCTTTCCCGCTTCCTTGATACGGATCGCCTCTTCGACGGAGATTTCGTCGAACGGGTTCATCGACATTTTCACATTGGCGAGCTCAACGCCGGAACCGTCCGCTTTGACGCGGATTTTCACATTGTAATCGACAACCCTTTTCACGGGGACCAAGATCTTCATGGGTTACCTTCCCTTGCATTCCCGACGCAGCTGACCCTAAGGCCAAGAAGACGGCAGGTTTTCCAGTCTCAAACGAGCGATGCCGGACGGTAAGCATGCGCGAAAAACCTGTCAACAGGGCATCGCATCCCGCGTCGCGTTCGCGGTCTTCCACCGGATTTCGAACGCTGCCAGATGCGTGCTGTTTCCGGCCCAACCATGATCAGCTTTTGGAGCTTTCCTGATCAGTGAGGCGCGCTGAAAGCGCGCGGTCGAAGAGCAGCGTATGGCGGTGCTTGAGGAACACCACAAGAATGCCGCCGGCGATGATCCCGCCGACATGGGCACTCCAGGAGACCGTGCTATCGGCTGCGAAAAGAAACTGGAAAACCTGAAGCGAGATCCACGCGCCGAGACACCATCGAGCGGTGATCGGAAGCGGTATTTTGCCAAAGGCAAGGACCCACACACGCATGCGCGGATGAAGCATGAGATAGGCTGCGACAACCCCGGCGACCGCGCCGGATGCGCCGATCAGCGGGGCCGTGGCATCAGGAAAGACAGCGACATGAAGCAAGCCCGCGCAAAACGCCGAGGCGAGATAAAATATCAGGTATTTCACGTGGCCCATGGCATCTTCAACATTATCGCCGAAGACCCAGAGAAAAACCATGTTGCCGCCAAGATGCAGCAGGCTGCTATGCAGAAAAGCATAAGACAGCAGGCTGACCTCGGCCGGCACCCAGATTGCTGCCTCCGGCAGGACCGCGTAATGATTGATGAGCGCCGGAATAAGACCGAGCGACAGCGCGACATTGCCGGTGCCCTGCGGCAGTTGGAGCCCGATGAAGGCGATCAAATTTGCTGCGATCAATGCGAGATTGACGAAGGGTCTTCGAATATTCACAAGCGGCTTGCCGTCATAAATCGGAATGAACATTGCAAAGTCCTGACTTGCGGGATCAAATGAGCCGTGGCGCATGGATAGGCTGGGCGATCATGTCGGTCTGTCTCGTGTCTGTAAAGCTGCTTTCCTTCATTGAAACAGACCGTTCGAAAGGCATGAAATGAGACCCGGCCCACGCAACCTGATCACGGATGTCGATGGTCTTCTGGTCGGCAATGCCGAGGACGAGGGCCTCAAATCCGGGACGACGGTCCTCACCGCCGACGCGCCATTTCTTGCGAGCGTCGACGTAATGGGCGGCGCACCCGGAACGCGGGAGACGGATCTGCTTGCGCCTGACAAGACAGTCGAGGCTGTCGATGCGCTCGTTCTGTCGGGTGGATCTGCTTATGGGCTTGATGCGGCCTGTGGCGTGGTCGCGGCCCTGCGGCAGGCGGGACGCGGCTTGCGGGTCGAAGATCCTCGCGTCGGTAAAGCAATCGTGCCGATTGTGCCGGCGGCGATCCTGTTCGATCTTTTGAACGGGGGCAACAAGCAATGGCATGAAAACCCCTATCCCATGCTTGGCCGCCGGGCCTTCGAGGCGGCCGAGCGTGATTTTGCGATCGGCAGCGTCGGCGCGGGGACAGGGGCGCTTGCCGCCTCTTGCAAGGGTGGTCTCGGATCGGCCTCGCTCGTGCTCGAAAACGGCATGACGGTCGGTGCGCTCGTCGCGGTCAATCCGTTCGGCAGCGTGACGACGCCCGACAGGCGGCATTTCTGGGCGGCACCCTTCGAGATCGGCAATGAATTCGGCGGGTTCGGAATTGACCCGCGCGCTGGTCTGGCGTTTCGGCCCGTGAGCCTTAAACATGCCGCTTTCAGCGATGGCGCGAACACCACGATTGCCATCGTCGCCACCGATGCCATTCTGACCAAGCCGCAGGCAAAGCGCATGGCCGTTGCCGCGCAGGACGGGATCGCACGGGCGATTGTACCGGCGCATACCCCGTTTGACGGCGATCTTGTTTTCGCGGTTGCAAGCGGCAGACGGCGGATGTCCGCGCCGGCGGTTGATCTTCTCGAAATCGGTCATGCCGCGGCACTTTGCCTCAGCCGGGCGATCGCGCGCGGGGTCTTTGCCGCCCGCAGCGCCCCGGGTGACCGGCTTCCGGTTCACGCGCAACTCAGATGATGTCAAGCGGCACGGGCGCGCGTGGCGGCGGAAAGGCCGCATCGATGCGTGCGCGTTGCGCCTCGCTCAGGCCATGGGTGGAAGCGGCAGCGAGTGCCTCGACATGGGCTTTGGTCGAGGCTTTCGGGATCGGCAGTGCATGGCCAAGTGCCATGTGCCATGAAAGGGCGAGGGCGGCCGGACTCAATCCGGCTTCGGCGGCGATCTCTGTGAATGCCTTGTTCGCTCTCATCAAGCGGGGTTCGATCGGGGTATAGGCGATGCAGGCAACATTATGCATACCCATGAGCGGCAGGAGATCGAATTCGATGCCGCGGCGTGCTGGATTATACATGACCTGATTGACATCGATCATGCCGCTCAGCTCCTCGCCCATTATGCTTGCGAATTCTGCCGTGTTGAAATTGCTGATACCGAAGGCTTTGATTTTTCCTGATTGCAGGAGTTCCGCCGCGCCGTGGAGCGTGCGTTCGATCGGGACCGCGCCGGGCCAATGGAGGAGATAGAGATCGAGATAATCGGTTCCGAGCGCGCGCAACGAGCGCTCGCAGGCGCGATGCATATCGACCGGCTCTGCGTGATGGGGGTAGAATTTCGAGGTGATGAAAAGGCTCTCCCGCTCATAACCCCGAAGCGCTTCGCCGATCAGTTTCTCAGTGTCGCCATCGCCATACATTTCCGCCGTGTCGATGTGGCGAAAGCCGAGGTCGAGGGCATGGCGCAGGACGGCGATTTCATCCGCCCATGCGCTGCGGCTTTCCGCAAGGCGCCAGGTACCGAAACCAAGGCGCGGCATGGTGAGGCCGGATTTAAGCGTGATGGTTTCGGCGTTTGCCTGCATCTTGAATTTCCGTTCCTGGTACTTTCCCCGACCGTCTCACCCCGTGAGCAATGAAAAGACCATCGCGTTCTGTCAAGGTCGCTCAGGCGATCGGCGCGCCATCTTCCCGACTGATCGCGATGACGCAGGAGCGCGGGACGCTGTCCCCGCCATCGGGGAAATGGCTTCCATTGCCGCCATTTTCACCCGGATGCTGAATGCCGACGAAAACGGTTCGCCCATCTTCGCTCACAGCGTGGCCGGTGATCTCACACTCGCGCGGGCCGACCAGGAAACGCCGGATTTCGCCGGTTTGGGTGTCGCCGACAAGCATCTGATTGTTGCCCATTCCGGCGAAGGGACCGGCATTCGTATCGTCGCCATCGGTTTGAATCCACAGCATGCCCGACCGGTCGAAGGCAATGCCGTCGGGCGCGTTGAACATGTTGTCGGCATTGATATTGGCCGAACCGGCCTCAAGGCCTGAGCGTATTGCCGGATTTCCTGCAAGAACGAAGAGTGTCCAGTCAAAGCCCGTGGCCGCGTGGTCGCCTCCCGCGGGACTCCAGCGCACGATCTGGCCATATTCGTTCATCGCGCGGGGGTTGACCCCGTCCACGGGCATCGGATCATCCCCGGCATTCGTCTTCACGCCCCGGTTCTTGTTGTTGGTGAGCGCGCAATAGACTTCGGCCTTGTGCGGATGGGCAGCGACCCATTCCGGGCGGTCCATGGTGGTCGCTTTTACCATTGAAGCCGCCTTGCGCGTGAAGATGCAGATTTCAGCGCTGCTCTTCATGCCGGTGGTGGCGGGTGTCAGCGGCAGCCATTCGCCGCTGCCATCGGCGTGAAATTTCGCCGCTGAAAGTGTGCCTTCATCAAGCAGCCGGTCATGGGGGGAACCGGGCACATAGGCATCATTGCTGACAAAACGGTAGAGATATTCGCCGCGCTCATCATCGCCCAGATAGACCACGACGCGGCCATCCTTTGCGATCACGACTTCCGCATTTTCATGTTTGAAGCGGCCGAGGGCCGTGCGTTTCTTCGGCGTGGCGTTCGGGTCCATCGGATCAAGCTCGACCACATAGCCGAAGCGGTGGCATTCATTCGGCTCGCGCTCGATGTTGAAGCGCTCATCGACCTTCTCCCAGCCATAGCCGCGGTTCCTGCCGCCAATACCGTAGCGAAGCTGCTGGCCTTTCGGTTTGAACGCCGGGTTGGGATGGGTGAAATAGGCGTTGAAATTCTCCTCGCAGGACAAAAAAGTTCCCCAGGGGGTGCGCCCGCTGCCACAATTGTTGAAAGTTCCAAGAACAGTGGCAGCGCTCGGGTCGGCGCTTGTTTTCAGAAGATCGTGCCCGCGGGCGGGGCCGGTGATCTCCATTGGCGTCAGCGGCGTGATGCGCCGGTTGACGGGCGAATCGAGAACAATGGACCAGCCGGCTTCGCCTGCGCCTGACGGCGTCTTTACAATCTCCACGATACTGATGCCATGAGCATGCATGCCCTTGATGATGTCGTCTTCCGATTCGGGCAGGCCGCTTTCCCGGTTGCTCCACATGATTTTTTCATTGGTGTATTCGTTATTGCAGACGAGAACCATGCGCCCGTCCGTCTCAAACAGCGCCATGCCATCGTTGTTGTCGCCAAAGGCGCGGGCCTGCGAGGCGGCGGTGCCGCGGGTCAACGGCTGAAAGTCCGGCGCATCCGACCAGAGAGGCTCTCCCCACCGGGCAACGATTTCCCAGCGATAGCCTTCCGGAACGGTGACCGTATCAAGCGTGTTTGCCGCAATCGCGCGGAACGCGAAGCGTTCGCCGGAAAGAGCGGCTCCAGCGGGGACGGCAAAACCGGTCGCTGTCAGAAAGCCTGCCGTGCCAACGAGAAGCGCGCCCGACAAGAAGCCGCGACGCGACAGCGCCAGATCGACGACATCATCAAAATCCTGATGTTCCGGTCTTGGAAAATTGATTTCGTCGTGCGCGTCGAAGGAGACCGGCGGGTCAAGGACGAGACGGCGGAGATTATTCATGCGTTGCTCCAGAAAGTCTATCGCACTTCTGACGAGGCTTCTATGGCCCGGACATAATAGTTTCATGACACGAGGTGCGTTGCGCCATGCCGGATCGGTAGATATCGGAGCATGACTTTCGAATGGGACCAGATAATGGTCGGCCAGTACCCGGCCAGTAGCTGGGAAAATCACGTCGAAGCCGCACACAAAAAAGCCACCCTTTGAGGGGCGGCTTTTCAGAAGCAGTCAGGCTTGCGAAAGCTGCGGCTATCCGGCGCGCACCGTTGAGAGGAATTCGGCAACCTCGCTCGAGAGCATATCGGCGGTCCGGCTCAGTTCATCGGCAGCGGTGAGCATCTCGTTTGCCGAGTTTGCGACACCGCCGGTCGCATCGCTGATCGAGGCGATGCTGCGGGTGACATTCTTGTTGCTCTCGGCGAAATAATTGACGCTCTCGGCGATTTCGTCGGTCGCTTTCGACTGTTCCTTGACGGCGCTCGCGATGCCATGGGAAATCGTGCTGAGTTCCTCGATGATTGTCGAGGTCAGAGCGATGGCGTTCATCGAGGCTTCTGTACCGGACTGGATCGCCAGAATTTGCTGCGAAATTTCGGCAGTTGCTTTTTCGGTCTGGCTGGCAAGGGATTTCACCTCGGAGGCGACAACGGCAAAGCCGCGTCCGGCGTCGCCTGCACGGGCGGCCTCGATTGTCGCGTTAAGGGCGAGAAGGTTGGTCTGGCCCGCAATATCCTGGATAAGATTGACGATGGAGCCGATTGCCTCGGCAGTCTGAGCAAGTTTTGACACTTCGCCCACGGTATCCTTTGTTGCCGTCGAGACATGGATCGCCTTTTCGGCGGATTCATTTGCGCGACGGCCGATTTCCTGAACCGACGAGGCAAGTTCCTCTGCGGCGGCGGCGATGGTTTGAAGGCTGGAGTCAGCGTCATTGGCAATATTCATGACAACTCCTGACTGTGTGCTCATGTCGGAGACGGACTGGCTCATGGATTGTGCCGTTCCACGCTGCTGGCTGGCACCTGAGGATACGCTGCCGACAATCGTGCCGACGCTCTGCTCGAAGCGGTCTGCCAGATCGTGCAGAACCGCACGCTGATGAAGGGCGGCTTCTTCGCGTTCCTTGAGGCGGGCTGCCTCGAGATCGCGGTTCTCGAGCATATTGGTGCGGAAGAATTCCATCGAGTGCGAGAGATCACGGATTTCGTTGATGCTCGCTTTCGGCAGGGTCACATCGAGTTCGCCATTGGCAAGCGATGTCAGCGCGCGAACGGCGGATTTCATCGGTCGCGCAATCGAGAGATAAGACGTCAATATCGCCGCGATGATAATTGCGACCAGCAGAATGCTGACGCCGAGAATGGTGGCCCGGTTCGTGGCAATCGTGCTGTCGATGACGCTCTGCGTCATCGCATTGAAGTTCTCTTTGGTGAGACGTTCGACAGCAACCGAGACATCGACCAGCATCTGCGATGCGCGGGTGAGACGGCTGACCGCGGCTTCCATCTTGAAGCGTTCTTCGAACAGGTAGTTGGCGCGAGCGCTGTCAAGCGCATTCTGGGCAAGGAGAAGATTGGTCCGCTCATGGGTTTCAACCGCGAGGACCAGCAGTTTTTCGACAATGCCAGTGTTGCGCAACACATAGGCGAATTTGCGGATCAATTCCGTTTCGTCGGTTTTCTCGATGATCTCCTGCACTGGCTGAAGAGCGGAAATGGCTTCTTTATAGGACGTGACGACTTCGTTCATATGCTTGATGCGTGCCTGATCAGCGCCCAGGGCCGACACGTCATTGCGCAGAAGGCCAAGTTGCTGCTCCGTCGCGACCGCACTGGTGATTGCGATGAGTTCACTCGAAGCGACAAGGGCCGCCTGAATGTTCGCCTGTGTTTCCATGACCAGATTCGATTGCCCGGAGACATGATTGAGCGATTTGATCATGGTGCTGGTCGTCTTGTTCGATTGCCAGATCAGGCCCGCGCCGAGGATCAGGGCGGGCAGAAGCACCAGACCGAGGATGCGTGTGGTGAAGCCATTCAAAACGGATTTGCCCCTGAGAGACTGCGTGGCAGCGATCGTCATGACCTGTTCCTACTTGCTGGTTGCGAGAGCATTGAGGTGAAGACGTGCCTCGGCGATGATATTCGTCACATCCGTCGGAGTCTTGCCGGATTGGATCGGCGGCAGAACCAGTTCCTGGCTGTAACCGAGCTTGATGTTGAGGGCATAGACGTCGGCGAGCGCATATTGTGTCGCCAGAAGCACATGCCCAGGTGTCACGCTCGATCCCCGGGGGGCGGGTGGGGGCGGTGTGATACCATTCGGCAGGGCAAAATCTGCGTTTGACTTTGAAAGTTTGTCGAGATCATCGATCAGCTTGACGGTTTCCTTCAGCGCGTTTGCCGGCGTTGCTTTGGTGACGCGGGTTGGTTTCCCGGTAGGCTTGACGTTGCGTTTAGCGGTCATGGCCTTGGCCTGTTCACCAATGCTGAGGGCGATGCGGTAAACGTCGTTCGGCAACGGGCGGGGCGTGCCCAGTTTCTGCAACCCATCATTGACCGTGCGAAGGCGCGCCAAAACGTCCGCAGGCTTTTTCTCGCCAGTGATCGCAGGTGCTGGAATATCGAGATCGACATTATAGATCGGCGCCAGTTCCTTGAGCGAGGCGATGGTCGCCTCCAGAACCCTGACAACATCTCCCGGAGTGACGTCCTTTGCTTCGGTTCTGATGCCTTCTCCAGTCGCAAGACCGTTGATTTCGCGCAGGAATTGAGCGTTTTCATAGGTGTAGGTCGCAAGCCGATAGACATGGCGCGGCCGTGCCGCGGGGACCTGCGGATCGTCGCCAAGATTGCTGTCGAGAAGATCGCTCTCAAGCAGTCGGGAAATCATCAGGCCCAGATGTTCAGCGCGCTGAAAAGCGTCGCCAGGTGTTGCCGCCTCGGCTGTCGAAAACAACGGGAGAGTTGAAAAAGTAAGGACAGTCGAAAAGATTGCCAGAAAAAGTAAGCGCGTCAATTTGCGCTGAATGAGAGATACCATGATGGCCCCTTGAACCTGACTGCTTTGGAGTTTTCAGGCCCAATTTTTACGGTTTGAATCTCTATAAACAATTAACCGTCTTCCGAAGTAATACGTGTCGGGTTTTCGTCCATTCATGCATTGCCGGGAACGCAGAGGTTGCCCGAAACAAGTTGAAGAATTTCAGAACGTGTGATTGTCCGTGGATTATCACGACAATGAAGAGCGAGATTCGCTGGGCTGCATTTACCCAAAACACGCCCGATGCCCCTATCATCACAAGAACGGACAACGCGTTGAGATAATTATCAGTATCTGCCCATATTCTAAAGCCTGCGGGCGCGCCCTCAGCGGTTTTGGCCGGGAACCCAGAGCACATCGCCGTCAGCCTTTGCATTGGCATAGCGACTTGCCACAAAGAAGAAATCCGACAGGCGGTTCACATATTTCGTTGCCGCCTCGCTTACTTCATGATCGCCAACCTGTGCGAGCGCTACCATCAGCCGTTCGGCACGCCGTGCAACGGTGCGGGCAAGATGCAATCCGGCGGCAGCCGGTGTGCCGCCCGGCAGAACGAATGAGCGCAGCGGTGCGAGATCGGCGTTCAACTGGTCGATCTCGCGCTCGATCCGGCTGACCTGGCTCTCGATGATGCGCAGCGGCTCATAACCCAGATCCTCGCCTGTATCCGGCGTTGCAAGATCGGCACCCAGATCGAAAAGATCATTCTGGATGCGCGCAAGCATGGCATCGAGTTCTTTCAAAACCGGCACTTTCGCGGTTTCAAGCCGGACAAGGCCAAGACAGGCATTGGTCTCGTCGATGGTGCCATAGGCTTCGATCCTGAGATCGTTTTTCGGTCTGCGCTCCCCGTTGCCGAGGGCCGTCGTGCCCGCATCGCCGGTCTTGGTGTAGATCTTGTTCAGGACGACCATGATTACTTTCCGAAAATATAGAGTCCGAGGAGAAGCACGCCAATGGCGATGGCCTGCAGGAGGATGCGCATCCGCATCAGCTTTTGCGACAGGTTCGGCGAGCCGCCTGTTGCAAGATTTTTTAGCCCTAGAAAGAGCACGATGGCAACGCTTGCAAGCGCGATCGCGATGATGATCTTGTAGAAACTATCCAATCTAAACCCCTTTGTATTGAGTCCTATATGACGCGGACCAGTGCGTCAGTAAAGCTTATGCAAGGCTACTAAAGGCCGGTGGCCGGCAAAGTTGCTGATCCTCACCGTGGCTATTGGATTTGCCGATCAGTTTTTCGCAAACAACCGTTCCGCGCTTGCTGTCGGCATGAGCCGGCGGACGGCATCTGCGATATATGTCGGAATTGTCACCGAATAGATTGCTTTCGGCCGGGTGGCTTCTGTTGCATGAATGAGTTTTGTGAGAACCGCTTCCGGGCCGAGTTTGAAGCGCGAGGATTTCGGCCCTTTCTCGAGCCGCGCAAGGCTCGCCTGGTAATCTGCGGCATGAACCGTGCCGGTGAGGTCGATTTTTTCACGCAGCACCTTGAGGGCGGTCGCCATGAATTCCGAGCGGATTGGCCCCGGGCGGATCCTTGCGACATGGATGTTGAATGGCGCAAGCTCCATGCGCATCGAACTTGCCATGGCCTCGATCGCATGTTTCGTGGCTGCATAAGGCGCGCGGTGTTTGCCGGAAACAATGCCGAGGACTGACGAGCATTGAATGATCCGGCCGCCGCCTTGCGCGCGCATCACGGGTATTACCTGGCGCGTCAGATCATGCCAGCCAAAGAAATTGGCCTCGAACTGTTCGCGCAGATCCGCGGTCTTGATGTCTTCCACGGCACCGAGAAGGCCATAGGCGCCATTGTTGAAAAGCGCATCGAGCCTGCCGCCGGTCGCAGACAGAACCGACTGAAGGCAGGCTGCGATCGAGGCTTCATCCCGATAATCGAGATGGAAGCTCTCCAGCCCTTCCGCCTGCAACCGTTTCAGATCATCGTCCGTGCGGGCGGTTGCTAGAACGCGCCACCCCCGGGACTTCATGCCATGGGCGCAATGATGGCCGATGCCGGTTGAGCAACCGGTTATGAGAATGGCTTTTCCTGTCATCACGCGATCCTTGCCGTCTTTTTGAAAAAGAAGTCGGAGGCAAGCGCCACGGCGGCCGTGGTGATCGCCATGCCGACGATTTGGATAGGGGTCAGGACTTCATGGAAGAGGATATAGCCTTGAATCGCGGAAGATACAGGGACCAGATAAAAAACGCTTGCGACTTTGGAGGCTTCGCCCTGTTGCAGGAGATACATGTAAAGTGTGAATGCGCCACAGGAAAGGATCAGCGTCATCCATGCATAGCCGAAGGCGAGCGATGGCGAATAGGTGAAGGCAAATTGTTCGGTCATCAGGGCGATGGGAAGGGCAATCAGAAGGCCGCCGATGAGTTGCAATCCGGGTTCGGTTTTGAAATTCATCACCCCGACATAACGCTTCTGGAACAGCGAGCCAAGCACGATTGCAAGCACTGCCACTGCGTGCGCGATCAGGGTTGCAGGCGTGATCCCGGTCGCGTCTAAGGTGAATTTCGGCGAGATCACGAGCGCGCAGCCGCCGAGACCGATTAAAAGACCGAGCCAGTGGCGCGGGCGGATCACTTCGCCCAGAAGCGGGCTTGCGAGAAGGGCGGTCACAAGCGGCTGAAGTCCGATCAGAAGGGCGCTGATACCGGCAGGCATGCCGTGTTTGATGCCCCAGAAAACCGCCGAGAGATAAAGCCCGTGGATCAGGGTGCCGGACAGGATGATGACGCCCGCCCGGCGCGGCGTTGGCCACCGGCCGCGGCTGAGGAGACCAAACAGGAAAAGCAAACCCGCCGCCCCGGCAAAACGCAAGGTCAGAATCGACAAAGGTTCAGCATAAGGCGCAACAAGGGCCGCGACGACATAGCCGGTTGACCACAGAAAGACGAAGAGAAGGGGGAGTGCGACAGCCATCCGCGAGCATTTGCAGGAGTAAAGCCAGAATGCAAACCGGTTTTTCGCGCCTTTCAAATATTTATTTTGATGGCACAGGCAGCCTCCACTGCTATGACAGGACTTGTTGCCCTTCTCTCCCGTGCCTTATCGTTTCGCCATGTGGTCTCTGCTTCAAATCATTTTGCCGGTCTGCGGCCTGATCGCGGTCGGTACCGCCACCCGCGTGTTCGGTCTGGTGCGGGCGGATGCCGATGAGACTATTGGCGATTTCGTTTTCAAGATTGCAATCCCCTGCCTCCTCTTCCGGCTGATTGCAACCGCCAATCTGGAAGACATCGACCCCTGGCGGATATGGGGCACCTATTTTATCAGCGTCGCTCTGGTCTGGCTGATGGCAGGCGTGCTGCTTCCGATTCTCTTCAAGCGGGAGATGCTCTACGGCGTGATCGGCAGTGTCGCCTCGACCTTTGCCAACACCGTCATGATCGGCATTCCGGTGATCATGCAGGCTTATGGCGAGCGCGGCATGGTGGCGTTCACCATCCTGCTCTCTGTCCATCTGCCGGTGATGCTTTTTGCTACCACGCTGCATCATGATCTGGCGCAATGGATTGACGGCAAAGGCGGCATTGAGGGGCAGACACTTTTTCAGAAAGTATCGAAATTCGTTCTGAGTATCGTCAAGAACCCGATCCTGATCGGAATCATGCTCGGCGCGCTGGTCCGCCTTTCCGGTCTGACAATGCCTGCAATCCTGCTTGATGTGACCGGAAAAATATCAGCGGTTGCAGGGCCAATGGCGCTGATCGTCCTCGGCATGGGCCTCACGCGGTATGGCATCAAGGGCAATATCGGACCGGCGTTCGTTACGACTTTTCTCAAGCTGATGGTTCATCCGGCGCTGGTGTTTGTCCTGGGTGCGATGGTGTTTGATCTGCCGCCGATCTTTACCGCGAGCCTCGTCATCACGGCTGCCTCGCCCGCCGGGGTGAACTCGTATCTTTTCGCGCAGCATTTCGGCACCGGGCAGGCCCTGTCTTCGAATTCAATTTCGATCTCGACGGTCGGCTGCGTTCTGACCATGACCTTCTGGCTTGCCGTGCTCGCCGCTTATTTCAACTGATCAAGGATGATATCCGCGGTGCGGTCATCCCAGCCGATAAGCGCACAGATATCCGCAGGGCCCGCCCCTTTCGCACGCAGGGCCGAAAGACCTGTCGCCTTGGTTGATTTTGAAAGCTTCTCGCCTGCTTCATCCAGGATCAGCGGATGATGGTGATAGATGGGGCTTGGAAGGTCCAGAAGCGCTTGCAAGAGAAGATGGACGGATGTCGCCCTTTCAAGGTCGCGACCCCGCACCACATGGGTGATGCCTTGCGCGGCATCATCGATGACGACAGCAAGATGATAGCTCGTCGGCACTTCCTTGCGTGCTATGAGCACATCGCCCCAGCGCGCCGCATGCTTTATGTCGCAGAGAGTTAAAGCTTTCGCCATGTCGAGCCGCCATGCAAAAGGTCGCCCGCCCTGCATTTCCGCGTTGCGGCGCAGGGTGCCCCATGACTTTTCCTGACCGGGATAATGCGCCGCTCCGTCCGGGTCATGCGGCCAAGTATGGCGGTCGCCGATTGCGGCCTTGATTTCGTTGCGGCTCAGAAAAGCAGGGTAAAGAAGGTCCCGCGCATGCAGCGCGGCGAGGGCGCTTTCATAGGCGGCAAAGCGCTCCGACTGGCGCAGGATCGGCGTTTCCCAGGTAAGGCCCAGCCATTCGAGATCCTCAAGCATCGCAGCTTCCAGAGCAGGCGAGCAGCGCGTCAGGTCGATATCCTCCATGCGCAGAAGAAAGCGTCCGCCTGTCCTTTGCGCAAGAGCATGGTTCAGAAGCGCCGAATAGGCGTGCCCAAGATGAAGCGCCCCGTTCGGACTTGGCGCAAAGCGAAAGACAGGTTTTTGCGACATGGTACAGACCTTATTGCTCAGGGATTGCGCATGGGCTAAAGGATTCTGGCCATGTCATCCCTTGAAACGCCAGACGATATTGCGCGCGGTCTTGAAGCGCTTGTGGTTCTTGATCCCCGGTTGCGGGATGTCGTCGCGGCGGCGGGTCCTGTGCCGCTCCGCCGCCGCGCGCCGACACTCGCCAATCTCATGAAAATCGTCATCTCGCAACAGGTGTCGGTTGCGAGTGCTTCCGCGATCTGGACGCGCTTTGAGGCGGCCTTTCCGGATGATGCGGTTTTCCGGGTCCATTTGGCGGGCGATGATGCGCTCGGTGCGGTCGGCCTTTCGCGACCGAAAGCAAAGACGTTGCGGGCGCTCGCCGCCGCCACCGCTGATGGTCGCCTTGATTGTTCCGCCCTTGTCGGCCTGCCGACATCCGAGGTGCGCGCGCAACTCATCGCGCTTCACGGCATCGGGCCATGGACCGCGGAAATCTTTGCGCTCTTCTGCCTTGGCGACCCGGATATCTTTCCGCTTGGCGATATCGCCCTCCAGCAGGCGATTGCCGATGCCTTCAGCCTGCCCGCGCGGCCAACCGGGGTGGCGCTTGAAGCGATCATTGCCGCATGGGCGCCGTTTCGCGGGGTTGCCGCCCATCTGTTCTGGGCTTATTACGCTCAGACACGCAAAAATCGCGCCGTCCTTCCGGTGTGATTTCCAAGTACCCGTTCGAGATTTTCAGGAGTTCTCATGTCCCACGCCGCGCTCGATGGCCCCCGCCTTGCCGCTGTTTCCGGTGTCACCAGGTCGCTCGTCATTTTTCTTCATGGTTATGGCTCAAACGGCAGTGATCTGATCGAGATCGGCAAGCAATGGTCCCCGGATTTTCCGCATACCGCCTTTGTCGGGGTGCATGCGCCGGAACCATGCCCGATGGCACCGGGCGGCAGGCAATGGTTCGCTCTCAGCCACAATCCGGGCGGCATGCGAAGACCCGATGAATATTGGGAGGGGGTCTGCCATTCCGAAGCGGTGCTTCATGGTTTTATCGAGACCGAGTTGCGCCGGCATGGGCTGGATGAGAGCCGGTGCGTGCTTGTTGGCTTTTCTCAGGGAACGATGATGGCACTTCATGTCGGACTGCGTCGCGAAAGGGCGCTTGCTGGCATTATCGCCTATTCGGGCGTTCTTGCCGGACCTGAAAAGCTTCAATCAACCCTGAAAAGCAAGCCGCCCGTTCTCCTCGTTCATGGCGCGGATGATCCGGTCATCCCCGTCGAAGCGCTGTATCTCGCGAGGGCGGCTTTG
This sequence comes from Hyphomicrobiales bacterium, assembly GCA_013911885.1. Taxonomy (GTDB): domain Bacteria; phylum Pseudomonadota; class Alphaproteobacteria; order Rhizobiales; family JACESI01; genus JACESI01. The sequence continues at coordinate 197,738 of JACESI010000004.1, forward strand.
CAGGAGGTCGAGATCGAGCCGGAATGGCACATCGCCGCAGACCTTGGCCACGGGGTTGATTCGCTCGGCCTGATGCTCGGGCACAATTTCCTGCGCCGTGTGCTCTGACAGGTCAGTGAGCAATCGCAACGGCGCCAGGTCCTGCCTCGGGGAAATCGTTATAAACCGCTGGATTGAAAGATTTTAAGACGTTAAAACAATTCCTGGAAATGATGACGCAAAAGCTTCACATCCGTTTCGTAGACCGGAGATAGCGGACTACGAAAAAGCCATGGGAGAACACCTTGACGATCCACGTCTCGCCCGACGCTCATCCTACGCTGGTTCTCAATGCAGATTATCGTCCGCTAAGTTATTATCCTCTCTCCCTCTGGTCTTGGCAGGATGCCATCAAGGCGGTCTTTCTTGATCGTGTGAATATCGTTTCCGAATATGACCATGCGGTGCGCAGCCCCTCGATGGAATTCCGCATTCCGAGCGTCGTGTCGCTGAAGACCTATATCAAGCCGGCGCGCTATCCGGCCTTTACCCGCTTCAACGTCTTTCTGCGGGATCGTTTCGAATGCCAGTATTGCGGCGCGTCCCACGATCTCACATTCGATCATCTGGTGCCGCGCTCGAAAGGTGGTCTTACGACCTGGGAAAACGTGGTGACGGCCTGTTCGCCCTGTAATCTCAGGAAGGGCAACAAATACGCCCATGTGATTGGCATGAATCCACGCCATAAACCGTTCCGCCCGACGGTGTTCGATCTGCACAACAACGGCCGCCTGTTCCCGCCAAACCATCTGCATGAAAGCTGGATGGACTATCTTTACTGGGATGCGGAACTCGAACCATAAGGCGCGCGTTCGGGGCAACTCGGCTATTTTGGTGATAATAACGCTGGAAACGGTGCTGCGCGCTCACTCAGCCTTGAGCTCAAGCGCAAGGGCGTGGATCGGGTTGTCCATCAAATCGGACAGGACGGCATTAACCGCGCGGTGTTGTGCCACTCTAATCTGCCCCTTGAAGGCGGTCGCGGTCATGCGCACCCGGAAATGGCTTTCCCCGCCGCTGCGGTGTCCGGCGTGTCCTGCATGGAGATGGGATTCGTCGATCACTTCGAGATGGGATGGGGCAAACGCTTCCGAGAGCTTCGCCTCGATTTTTTCCTTCACGGACATGGCAGGGTCGCTTCAAAAAGTTTTAAGAACAGGGGTGATTTTCCTCAAGCATTTCCGCTATAGTTATGCGCCGCTTTCGATCGGCACAATCTTTTCTTTTGTCGGTGCAGCCTTCCTGCCCCTCTTCCAGTCCCAATCAGGCACGTAAACATGACTTCCAAATCCTCGATATTCGATTCGATCCGGGTAAAACCGCAGAAGGAAAAGGAGGAAGCAAAAGATGGCGAGCGCCCTTGCGACTGGGAAGGCTGCTCCCTGATCGGCACCAACAAAGCCCCGAGGGGCCGCGATCGCGAAGGCGAGTTTCTATGGTTTTGCGTCGATCACGTGCGCCAGTATAACAAGAACTACAATTATTTCTCCGGCATGGACGATGATTCGATTGCGCAATATCAGAAGGCGTCGTCGACCGGCCATCGCCCAACCTGGGAGATGGGGGCAAATTCCTGGGGATCACGCAGCCGTACCGCGAGCGGCGGAATTCCGGGAAGCAAGCCCTGGCTTCACCGTGCGAAAGATCCGCATGGGCTCTACCCCGGCGGAACCACCGGACCGGCCTCTCCCGAGGCGCGACACCAGCGCAAGCTTAAACGCCTTGAAAAACAAAGCCTCGACAAGTTAAGACTGCCGGACAATGCGACTTCCAAGGAAATCAAGTCGAAATACAAGCAGCTTGTGAAGCTGCACCACCCGGACGCCAATGGCGGTGACCGCTCATCGGAGGATCAGCTGCGCGAAATCATTCAGGCATATAATTTCCTGAAATCCGCTGGCTTTACCGACTGAGGGGCGTTAGATAACGAAGCAATAGTCAGACACGCTCCGGTATCTTGCGCCGTTATGAACGGCTTCCGTTGCGCCGGATGACCATTGCGAAGGGTGGCTCGCGGTTCCCGGGAGCCGGTCATTCACCTAAACGCTGAATTCGAAACACAAGACCGGGTTCTGTCCTTTCGACCTGACGGGACCGGAGAACATGTCAAAGCCATGAAACATCCCAATTCCCATGCCAATCTCCCTGACACCCAGTTCAGTGTGCGCGATCTTTTCAAGATCGACAGCGACATGACGGTTCCAGGCTATGCCGAGCGGACGGACCATGTACCCGAACTCGACCCGGACTATCTCTTCGACCGGCAGACCACCCTCGCTATTCTTGCGGGGTTCGCGTTTAATCGGCGGGTCATCGTTTCCGGTTATCATGGGACCGGAAAATCGACCCATATCGAACAGGTTGCAGCCCGGCTCAACTGGCCAATGGTGCGGGTCAATCTCGACAGCCATATCAGCCGCATTGACCTCATCGGCAAGGATGCGATTGTCGTGCGTGAGGGCAAGCAGGTCACCGAGTTTCGCGATGGCATCCTGCCATGGGCGCTCCAGACCAACACGGCGATTGTCTTTGACGAGTATGATGCCGGTCGCCCGGATGTCATGTTCGTGATCCAGCGCGTGCTCGAGCGGCAGGGCAAACTGACCCTTCTCGACCAGAGCCGCGTGATCGAGCCGCATCCGGCCTTCCGTATTTTCGCGACCGCCAATACGATCGGCCTCGGCGATACGTCGGGCCTTTACCACGGTACACAGCAGCTCAATCAGGGTCAGATGGACCGCTGGTCCATCGTCACAACGCTGAACTATCTGCCGCATGACAATGAGGTCGATATCATTCAGGCGAAAGCTGCGAAATATTCATCACCCGAACAGCGCTCAATCGTGTCCAAGATGGTGCGGGTTGCCGAGCTGACGCGCAACGCCTTCATGAACGGCGACATTTCCACCGTCATGAGCCCGCGCACGGTTCTGACCTGGGCCGAGAATGCCGAGATTTTCGGCGATATCGGTTTTGCCTTCCGGGTGACATTCCTCAACAAATGCGACGAGCTTGAGCGTCCGTTGATCGCGGAATTCTATCAGCGCGCCTTTGGCGAGGAATTGCCGGAATCGGTCGCCAATCTTGTCATGTCGTGAGCATCAAAACGCCGCAAGTCGAGGATAAGGGATAGACGTGGACGCCAAAACGCCAAAAGCTCCGGTTGGCAAACAGGCCGCGAAAGGTCCTGCGCCTGCCGATGTTTTCAAGGCAGCGGTGTCGAACTGCATGCGCGCGGTTTCAGGGCGCGAGCTTGATGTCACGTTCGCAAACGAACGACCATCGATTTCCGGTGATATCGTGCGCCTGCCAGAGCCGCCACGGCGCATGAGTGCGCGGGAAATCGCGATCACGCGCGGTATCGGCGATTCCATGGCCCTGCGCCGTGCCTGCCATGACAGCAAGATCCATCGCACGCACAAGCCCTCCGGCAAGGCGGGACAGGCGGTTTATGACGCGGTCGAACAGGCACGGATCGAGACACTTGGCGCGCGGCGCATGCCCGGTATGGTCGGCAATCTCAACGCAATGCTGGAAGAAAAATACCATCGCGGCAATTATGCCGAAGTGACGGACCGCGCCGATGCGCCGCTTGAAGATGCGCTCGCCCTTGTGATGCGCGAGCGGCTCGGCGGCATGACCATTCCCGAAAGCGGCCAGCGTATTGTCGACATGTGGCGGTCTTTCATCGAGAGCAAGGCGGGCGAAAGCCTCGACCGGTTGGGCCATCTCATCCACAGCCAGGAAGCTTTCGCAAGCGGCGTGCGCGATCTCCTGGCTTCCCTCGACATGGCGGATGAGTTCGGCGACGACAACACCTCGAACGAGGATGATGAGAGCGACGACGAACAGGATCAGGGTGAAGATGGCAGCGAGGAAAATCAAGGCCGTCAGGACCAGGCGGACACACAGGAAGAGGGTGATCCGGAACTGACCGAAGCGGCCGGCGAAGAGCAGGAAGCGGGTGAAACCGAACTCGGCGAGACCTATGCCGATGATCTTTTTGACGATGATTTCGGTGACTTCGATGAGGATGATGGCGATGCGCCGCGCCCGCCGCGACCCTATTCAAACGAACCGGCCATGATTGATTACAAGATTTTCAGTACCGAATTTGATGAGACCATCGGCGCGGAAGATCTCTGCGACAGCGAGGAACTTGATCGCCTGCGGGGCTTCCTCGACAAGCAGCTCAACCAGATGCAGGGGGTTGTCGCAAAACTCGCGAACCGGCTTCAGCGCCGGCTCCTTGCCCAGCAGAATCGTGGCTGGGATTTCGATCTCGAGGAAGGCGTTCTCGATACTGCGCGGCTGGTGCGTGTCGTCACCGACCCGATGCAACCGCTGTCTTTCAAGGCGGAGCGCGAGATGGAGTTTCGCGACACCGTGGTGACGCTGCTTCTTGATAATTCCGGCTCGATGCGCGGGCGTCCGATCACGGTCGCGGCGGTCTGTGCCGATATTCTCGCCCGGACACTGGAGCGTTGTGGCGTCAAGGTCGAAATTCTCGGTTTTACAACCCGCGCCTGGAAGGGCGGGCAGGCACGTGAAAAATGGCTGCAAAGCGGCAAACCGGCAGCGCCGGGGCGGCTCAATGATTTGCGCCACATCATCTATAAGTCCGCCGATGCGCCCTGGCGGAGGGCCCGGCGCAATCTCGGATTGATGATGCGTGAGGGTCTTCTGAAAGAGAATATCGACGGTGAAGCGCTGCTCTGGGCGCATAACAGGCTCGTTTCCCGACCGGAAAACCGCAAGATCCTGATGATGATTTCCGATGGTGCGCCGGTCGATGATTCAACGCTTTCGGTGAATGCGGGCAATTATCTCGAAAAGCACCTGCGCGCCGTCATCGAGGAAATCGAAAACCACTCGCCGGTCGAGCTTCTCGCCATCGGCATTGGCCACGATGTGACACGCTATTACAAGCGCGCGCTCACGATCATTGATGCCGAGGAACTGGCGGGCGCGATGACCGACAAACTCGCCGAGCTTTTCGAGGAAAATTCCCGCGCGGATACTCGCCCTGTTGCCCGCGCGCCGATGGCGCTTCCGCCGACCGGCGACCGCAGCAAGGTGCCCCATGCCAGATCCCCCGTTACCAAGGGGCGGGCGGTTCGGTGAGGCGCGGGATACGGGGCGCACTTTTTGTCGCAGCCTTTGCGGCAATTGCCGCAGTGAACTTCAGAACAATTGCCGAGGAAAGCCGCCCCGTCGGCGCGTTCGCAATTTCGGTATCGGCAACGCCGTTCACCGATTTCGAACCGCAATCTCCTGAGAAACGGGATTTCGGTCCCTTCCTCTTCAAGACCGGGGCTTATCTGCAATCGACCGATCCGAATTTCGGCGGTCTGTCCGGCATGCAGTTTCTCGACCAGGGCAAGCGGCTGCTCGCGGTCTCGGATGCGGGATTCTGGCTTGATATTACCATCGGGCGCGATCGTGATGGCATGATCACGGGCCTTACGGCAGCGCGCATGGCGCCGATCTATTCGGGTCTCGGGCCGCGCCTCAAGACGCCGAAATATTATGTCGATGCGGAATCCCTTGTCCGCGATGGCGACGATCTTTACGCCGCATTCGAGGAGATCAATGTCATCGCGCGTTACCGGCTCGATCTTGCAACGCTCGTGATGGAACCGGAGATGCTGCCGCTGCCGGAAAGCGTCAGTCAAGTTGGCGACAACAAGGGGATCGAGGCGCTGGCGCTGGTGCCGCCCGGACAGCCGCTTGCGGGAAGTCTGCTTGCGATTGCCGAGCGCGGCGCCTCCCGCGCCGAACCGACGCCTGGCTGGATACTCTCACCAAAGGGGGGTGCCGGCAAGACGGTTGAAACGGGCACCTTCAAGGTCAAGCAGAGCGACGGTTTCGATGTGACGGAGGCGGTCATCCTTGGCAACGGGGATCTTCTGCTTCTCGAACGTCGATTCACGGTTGCGACCGGTGTTGCAATCCGCCTCCGCCGCATCAAGGCGTCGGATATCACGAATGGCGCCTTGCTTGATGGCCCGGTGCTCTTTCAGGCAGGCCTTGCGCACCGTATCGACAATATGGAGGCGATGGCGCTTTATCAGAACGATCAGGGCGAGACCGTCGTGGCACTTCTTGCTGATGACAATTACTCGCTCCTTCAGCGCACCGTCTATCTGGAATTTGTCCTGCCCAACGGATAAACCGTGCACAACCCCCTTGCCCTTGCCATATTTGCGCTTTTCCCTTGTTCTACGGCGCGAGACTTTGAAATCCGGAGGTTGGAATGCTGCGTTTGAAACTCTTGCTGGCTTCGATACTGGCTCTCGCGATCTTCCTGCCCGTGGCCAATGCTGCGACACCGCCCCTGCCAAGGGCGAACCCGGTTGCGGTTTCTGCCGCCGCGGCGCCGGAGGCAGGTCTTCTGCCGCAGCCGAGTGCTGATCTTCAGAAGAAATTCACGCTCGAAGGGTTTTTCGCAGGCGAGACAGTGGCGCGCGGGACGATCTTTTCGAAAATCGCCGGCGCCTCACGCTCCTTTCAGGTAACAACCAGCGGCACCTGGGACGGCAATGCGCTAACCCTTGTCGAGACCTATCGCTATGCCGCAGGCGATCAGGAACAGCGCATCTGGCGCTTCCGCAAGACCGGGGAGGGGACATATCTTGCGGAAAACAACGAGTCCCTTGAGCCGGTCAATGTCGGAATCAACGGTCGGGTTGCCTCGCTGAAATACAGGAAGATGCTTTCCAGGCCGGGCAAGGATCCCGTGAAAGTTACTTTTGACGAGGTATGGACGTTGCGAAAAGACGGCGTCCTCGAAAGCCGGACCGAACTCAAGAAAGTCCTGCGCGTCGGCCGCGAGGCGATCAATTTCGCCCGGGCTGGCAATGAGGCAGCACTCAATACCCCCGGGTTCTAACTGGACCCCCGGGTTCTAACTGGCGCGACCGAAGCTGCTCGCCAGTTTATGATCGCCCGCCAAGACTTGCAGCAAACACCCGCTTGGTCTTGCGGCCAAACAAATGACTTGCGTTTCGGTCTGATTTGTCAAATGACAAGGCCATGAAATTTCTTGATCAAGCTAAAGTTCACATCTCTTCCGGTAGTGGCGGTGCGGGGTCAGTCTCGTTCCGCCGGGAGAAATTTATCGAGCATGGCGGCCCGGATGGTGGCGATGGCGGGCGCGGCGGGCATGTCTTTGTCGAGTGTGTCGATGGCCTTAACACGCTGATTGATTACCGCTATCAGCAGCATTTCAAGGGCAAGACGGGCGGCCACGGCATGGGCAAGAACCGGCACGGCGCAAAGGGTGATGACATCATCCTCAAAGTGCCCATCGGTACCCAGATCTACCATGAAGACAACGAAACGCTGATTGCTGATTTTACCAAAGTGGGGGAGCGCGTCCGCCTTGCGCGTGGCGGTAATGGCGGTTTCGGCAATGCCTATTTCAAGACCTCGGTCAATCAGGCGCCACGCCGGGCCAATCCCGGTGAGGAGGGCGAGGACATGTGGCTCTGGCTCCGGCTGAAGCTGATTGCCGATGCCGGGCTGATCGGATTGCCGAATGCCGGAAAGTCGACATTCCTTGCGGCCGTCACCTCGGCGAAACCCAAGATCGCCGATTATCCTTTCACCACGCTGCACCCCAATCTCGGCGTCGTGCGGATTGATACGCGCGAATTCGTTCTCGCCGATATCCCGGGCCTGATCGAGGGCGCGCATGAGGGGGTCGGTATCGGCGATCGCTTCCTTGGCCATGTCGAGCGCTGTGCGATCAACCTGCATCTCGTCGATGGCACCGAGAAGGATGTCGCCGAAAGCTACCGGGTGGTGCGCGGCGAACTCGATGCCTATGGCAACGGGCTTGAGGAAAAGCCGGAAATCGTCGCGCTTTCCAAGGCGGATGTTCTGAGCGAAAAAGAAATAAAGGCGAAGCTCAAGGCGCTAGAGAAAGCGTGTGGCGCGAAACCCATGATCCTTTCCTCGGCAACGCGGGCGGGCGTCGAGGATGTATTGCGGGTGCTGTTCGCGCGGATCATGCAAGCGCGCGGGATCGTTGAGGAAGAGAAGGCGGGACAAGGCGGGTCAACGGACAGTGCCGCGCCGGATCAAGGCTGGAGTCCGGTCTGAATGCTGCCCCTCGCCCGCTACAAGCGGCTTGTCATTAAAATCGGCTCAGCGCTTCTGGTGGATCATGCGACCGGAACCCTGAGGGCTGCATGGCTTGCTTCGCTTGCTGCCGATATCTCGGCGCTACGGCGAGAGGGGGCCGATGTGATCGTCGTCTCGAGCGGGGCGATCGCGCTCGGCCGCCATGTCCTGAAACTGCCTGCCGGGCCGCTTAAGCTCGAGGAAAGCCAGGCCGCGGCAAGCGTCGGACAGATCGAACTTGCCCGCGCCTGGGACGAAGCGCTTCAGGCGCATGGCCATGTGACCGGGCAACTGCTCGTTACGCTCGACGATACAGAGGAACGGCGGCGCTATCTCAATGTGCGGGCCACCATCGCAACGCTGCTGCGGATGAAGGCAGTGCCGATCATCAACGAGAACGATACTGTCGCCACCGCTGAGATCAGATATGGCGACAATGACCGCCTGGGTGCGCGGGTTGCGACCATGGCGGGGGCTGATTGTCTTGTGCTGCTTTCCGATATTGACGGGCTTTATGATGCGCCGCCGGCGCAGAACCCGAACGCAAAGCACATTCCCCTGGTCGCCGTGATCACGCCCGAGATCGAGAAAATGGCCGGCACGGCGGGAACCGCGTTTTCCTCCGGCGGCATGACGACGAAAATCGCCGCGGCCAAGATCGCCGTTGCCGGGGGGACGGTGATGGTGATTGCCTCCGGCCATGCCCACAATCCGCTTGCCGCCATCGACATGGGCGCCCGCGCGACATGGTTCGCGGCGGAAGGAACGCCGATTACAGCCCGCAAGAAATGGATATCCGGCCACCTGAAGCCGCGCGGCGTGCTGATCCTTGATCCGGGCGCGGTGCGCGCGCTGCAATCCGGCAAGAGCCTGCTTCCGGCCGGTGTTGCGAAGATCACCGGGCGCTTCGGTCGTGGCGACGCGGTATCACTGAAAGATGGCGACGGCACGGAAATCGCACGCGGCCTCGTCTCTTATGATGTTGATGAAGCGCAGCGGATCATCGGTCGCCAGACCTCTGAAATTCAGGTGATCCTTGGGTATCCGGGGCGTTCTGCCATGGTTCACCGGGACGATATGGTGTTGATGGGCGACCCGGTTTGAGGCAGCGCTCATAGCGGCGCGCCGGATCGTCAGTCAAATCGTGACAACAGCCCCGCTTTTGCGTATGAAAGTTTTCCCGGTAAAAGGATGATTGGCATGGCCGAACAACGCGCGCAGGTAACCCCGCTTCATGAAAGCGCTGTACCGGTGCTCATGCGCGATCTTGGCCGCCGGGCGCGGCAGGCCGCGCGCATTCTCGCCCATAGCGGAACGGACGCGAAAAACAAGGCGCTCACGGTCGCAGCACAAGCGCTCCGCCGGGACATGGCGACAATCCTTGCCGCCAATCAGAGCGATGTGACGGCCGGGCAGGGCAAGGGGATGACACCGGCTTTTATCGACCGGCTGACACTGAGCGCAGAGCGCGTCGAGGCCATGGCGCGCGGGCTTGAAGATATCGCAGCCCTGACCGATCCGGTTGGCACGGTGATTGCCCATTTCGAGCGACCAAACGGCCTCTTGATCGACAGGGTTCGGACACCGCTTGGCGTGATCGGTGTCATTTTTGAAAGCCGTCCCAATGTGACGGCCGATGCAGGCGCACTCGCACTCAAGGCGGGCAATGCGGTGATTCTGCGTGGCGGTTCAGACAGTTTCCATTCCGCACGCGCGATTCATGCCTGTCTCACGGAAGGACTCCTTGCGGCAAGTTTGCCCGAAGACGCGATCCAGATCGTGCCGACGACCGACCGGGAGGCTGTGGGTCAAATGCTGGCCGGGCTTGATGGCGCGATTGATGTCATCATCCCGCGTGGCGGCAAGAGCCTTGTCGCCCGCGTTGAGTCGGAGGCGCGGGTACCTGTCTTTGCCCATCTCGAGGGGCTTTGCCACATCTATGTCGACCGTGATGCCGATCTTGCGATGGCCATCGATGTCGTTGCCAATTCGAAGATGCGGCGCACCGGCATTTGTGGTGCGGCGGAGACATTGCTGATCGACAGGGCGGTTGCGTCAAGCCATGTTGAGCCGATTTGCCGCGCGCTTGCCGACCGGGGCTGCGAAATCCGCGCGGATGAGGCAGCGCGCGCGCTTTTCCCTGCCGCCCGCACTGCGAGCGAGGAAGACTGGCGCACGGAATATCTCGATGCGATCCTGTCGGTGCGTCTGGTTGACGGTATCGATGGCGCGCTCAGCCATATTGCCGATTATTCCTCGAACCATACGGAGGCGGTGATCACCAACAATCCGGCGGTGGTGGAACGGTTTTTCAACGAGGTCGATTCCGCGATCCTTTTGCACAATGCGTCGACGCAATTCGCCGATGGCGGCGAGTTCGGCATGGGGGCTGAAATCGGCATTGCAACCGGCAAGATGCATGCGCGTGGTCCGGTTGGTGTCGAGCAATTGACAAGTTTCAATTACCGCGTTCGCGGTAGCGGCCAAACAAGAGCCTGACGCGCGTGGTGGAGCATTTACCTCCCGTCAAGCCGCTGACTGCGTCGGAATATGCGGATGCGCTGAAAATTCCGCATGTCGAGGAAGGCATGTCTGTCGGCCTCTTCGGGGGCTCCTTCAATCCACCGCATGAGGGTCACCGTCATGTTGCCCGCACAGCCTTGCAACGCTTGCAGCTTGACCGCCTGTGGTGGCTGGTTTCTCCCGGCAATCCGCTGAAGAGCAATGGCAACCTGCCGAGCCTCGCTGAGCGGATCGCGTGGTCGCGTGCGCTGATACGCGATCCGCGGGTCGATATCACTGGCTGCGAGGCGACGCTTCAGACCCGCTATTCCGCCGATCTGGTGCTGCGCCTTCTAAAGCGCTTTCCTTCAGTCCGGTTTGTCTGGATCATGGGCGCGGATAATCTGACGAATTTTCATCGCTGGGAGCGCTGGCAAGATATCGCTGACCGGGTGCCGATCTGCATCATCGACCGACCCGGCGACACGCTTTCGACCCGTTCATCACGCGCGGCAAGGCGCTATATGGGTGCACGCCTCGATGAGGCGGATGCGAAGCTGATCAAAAACTACAAGGCCCCGGTGTGGACCTTCATCCATGCGCCGCGCTCGGCGCTTTCATCGACGGCGCTCAGGAGCAAACAGTCCGGCTGAACCATGCGACGGAATTGAAAGATCGGATGTTTGGCGGGAAAGCGGAATGAGATGAATGTGAAGACCTATCCATCAAGCGCCGTCAGACCTGTTGATGCAGGTTCTGGCCTCTTCATCGCGCTCGGGCTCGTTGCCGTGGTGACGGGCCTGCGGGCCATTGTGCTCTATCTCACGCCGATGCAGCTTTTCTTCGACGAGGCGCAATATTGGAGTTGGGGAACGGCGCTCGATTTCGGGTATTTCTCGAAACCGCCGCTGCTTGCCTTCATTATCCGGGGTTTCACGGAAATCTGCGGCGATGGGGAAGCCTGTGTGCGGCTTGCATCCCCGGTGCTTTATGGACTGACGGCGCTTGTTGCAGGTCTCCTTGCGCGCCGGATCGCCCCGCGGATGGGTGGTGCATCCGGTGCTGCGCTGATCTGGACGGCGATGCTTTTTGCCACCCTTCCGGGCGTGAGCTTCGCCACGCGCCTGATCTCCACCGATGCGGCGCTTCTTCTGTGTTTCGCACTCGCGCTTCTGTTTCTTGACCGGTTGCGGGAGCGGGCATCGGCTGCAAATGCGCTCGGCTTCGGTCTTGCCATCGGTTTCGGCTTCATGGCGAAATATGCGATGGTCTATTGCCTCGGGTCAGCGCTTTTGTGGGTGCTGATCAGCCGCGAGGGGCGGCGCACACTGCTTCAGCCGGTTCTGCTTCTCACGCCCCTTGTCGCAGGCATCGTGGTGCTGCCCAATATTTTGTGGAATGCGCGCCATCAATGGATCACGTTTCAGCACACGAGGGAGAATGGGAACTGGCAAGGGCTGCGGCTTCATTTCGACAATCTGGCTGAATTCGTGGGCGCGCAGATCGGCATTATAGGCCCGGTGCTTTTCGTCGTGCTTCTGATCGGTTTGTGGCGCGGCCGCAAGCGGCTCTCGGATGATGCCATTTTTCTGCTGTGCTTTTCCCTGCCGGTGCTGGCCGCCATGTGCATGCAGGCGACTGTCGCGCGTGCTCATGCAAACTGGGCGGCGGTCGCCTTTGTTCCGCTCACGGTCCTTGCCGTTTCCTGGGCGGTGAGCTGGCGGGCGAAGACGCCGCTGGTTCTTGCCCTCGCGATCCATCTTGTCGTGCTCGCAGGTCTTGCGGCTTCTGATATCAAGGCGGACATATTGGTCGAAACCCGGATCGGCTATCCCTATAAGCGGGTATTCGGCTGGCGGGAATTTGCCGAGGCGGTCCGCCGACAGGCGGAAGCTGCGGGCGCGAAGACGATCGTTGCCGGCGAGCGCGATGAGACGGCAGAACTTCTCTATTATTTGCGCGACAGCGATCTTGCCGTGCGGACATGGCCGCCGGACGGCCTTCCCGGCAACCACTATGAGATGGCGATCCCGCTTGCCGCTTCCGATCCGGGTCCGGTTCTGGTGCTTTCAGCCTGTGCGGCCAAGGGCGGCGCGGGCGAGGCACTGCCGGTGATCGATATTGCTGTCCGCCCGCGCTTTTCGATCCGCACCATGCCGTATCTGGCGCCCGCAGTCGGGTTGCGGGCAATCGATTATTGCTGAATGCGCCCTCTTGATCGAATGTGTTTGTGCTGTTAAATGAACAAATGTTCATTTAAAGGATGGCCGTGGCGCGCAAAGCAGGATCAAAGGGCAATCTGACGGCAAAGGCGATTGCCGATGCCGCGACGGCGCTTTTTGCCGAACATGGCTATGCCGCCGTTTCGATGCGCCGCATTGCCGCGCGCGTGGGGGTTCAGGCAGGCGCGCTCTACAATCATTTCCCGACAAAACAGGATGTTCTCGCCTCGGTGCTGACCGGCCACATGGCGGCCCTGCTTGAGGCCTTCGAAGCCCTGCCCGCGCTGACGGCCGGGCCGGTCGCGGCGCTGGAGGGCTTTGCACGGTTTCATGTGCGCTATCACCTGACCCGAAAGAGCGACGTTTTCATCGCTTTCATGGAATTGCGCAGTCTTGAGCCGGAAAATTTCCGCGCTGTTGCGGCCTTGCGGCAACGCTATGAATATCGGGTGCGCGATATCCTCGCTTCGGGCCGGAGCGCCGGTCTCTTCCGCATCGAGGATGATCATCTAAGCGCGATGGCGCTTCTTGCCATGCTCACCGGCGTTACAAACTGGTATCGTCCTGACGGACGCCTGAGCGTTGCTGAAATCGAGGAAATTTATGTGGGGCTCACCCGTCGGGCGGTTGGCCTTGATATCATCCATGACCAGGCACTGAGAAAGGCTTTTTGATGTTTCAGGCCGGAATGAATTTCGCCCTCGGCGAGGATATTGATGCGCTGCGCGACATGGTGCAGAAGTTTGCCGCCGAAGAGATCGCGCCCCGCGCCGCGGAGATCGACCGTTCAAACGCATTTCCGATGGATCTCTGGGCGAAGATGGGAGCGCTCGGCCTGCACGGCATCACGGTCCCCGAAGCAGATGGCGGCGCTGGCATGGGCTATCTCGCGCATTGTGTCGCGATCGAGGAAATCAGCCGCGCGTCGGCCTCGGTCGGGCTTTCCTATGGCGCGCATTCCAATCTCTGCATCAACCAGATCGCGCGCTGGGGCAATCAGGAGCAGAAGACGAAATATCTGCCAAAACTGATATCGGGTGCACATGTCGGCTCGCTTGCGATGTCGGAGCCGGGGGCGGGTTCTGATGTCGTCTCGATGAAACTGCGGGCCGAGAAACGCAATGACCGCTATGTGCTGAACGGCAGCAAGATGTGGATCACCAATGGCCCCGACGCTTCGACGCTTCTTGTCTATGCCAAGACCGACAGTGCTGCGGGACATCGGGGCATTTCGGCTTTTCTGATCGAGCGCGGGATGACGGGTTTTTCGACGGCACAGAAGCTCGACAAGCTTGGCATGCGCGGATCGAATACCTGCGAACTTGTCTTCGAGGATTGCGAGGTGCCGTTTGACAATCTTCTTGGCTCAGAGGGAAAGGGCGTCAACATCCTCATGTCCGGTCTTGATTACGAGCGGGTGGTGCTTGCTGCCGGTCCACTCGGTATCATGGCGGCGGCCATGGATGTGGTGGTGCCTTATGTGCATGAGCGCAAACAGTTTGACCGCCCGATCGGTACATTCCAGCTGATGCAGGGCAAGCTTGCCGACATGTACACCACGATGAATGCCTGCCGTGCCTATGTCTATGCCGTGGCCGCGGCCTGCGACCGGGGGGAGACCACCCGCAAGGACAGCGCCGGCTGTATTCTTTATGCCGCCGAAAAGGCAACGCAGATCGCGCTCGAGGCAATCCAGGCGCTTGGCGGAAACGGCTATATCAACGACTATCCGACCGGCAGGCTGCTGCGCGATGCGAAACTCTATGAGATCGGCGCGGGCACCAGCGAAATCCGGCGGATGCTGATCGGGCGCGAGCTTTTCGAGGAAACCGCATGAAGCTTACCTCCAGCCTCAATCCGCGTTCCGAGGCTTTTATCGCGAGCCGGACAGCCATGGAACGCCTTGTCGCAGAGACCGCGGCGAAGGCTGCAACGATCATGGAGGGCGGCGGCGCGCTGGCGCGGGAACGGCATAAGGCGCGAGGCAAGCTGCTGCCGCGCGAACGGGTGGCGCTTCTGTGCGATCCGTCAACGCCGTTTCTCGAAATCGGTCTCTTCGCGGCGAACGGGCTTTATGGTGATGAAGTGCCGGGGGCGGGCCTGGTTGCGGGCATCGGGCGGATTGCGGGTCAGGACTGCATGATCGTTGCCAATGATGCAACGGTAAAGGGCGGCACCTATTATCCGTTGACGGTGAAAAAGCATCTGCGCGCGCAGGAAATCGCGCTCGCCAATCTTTTGCCGTGTATCTATCTGGTCGACAGTGGCGGCGCGAATCTTCCCAACCAGGATGAGGTCTTCCCCGACAGGGAGCATTTCGGACGCATCTTCTTCAATCAGGCAAATATGTCGGCGGCCGGCATTCCGCAGATCGCGGCGGTGCTCGGCTCGTGCACGGCGGGCGGGGCCTATGTGCCCGCCATGTCCGACGAGGCGATCATCGTGCGCGGGCAGGGCACGATCTTTCTTGCCGGGCCGCCGCTCGTGAAGGCGGCGACCGGCGAGGTGATTTCGGCAGAGGAACTCGGCGGCGGCGATGTCCACACCCGTCTCTCCGGTGTTGCCGATCATCTCGCTGAAAACGATCCTCACGCGCTCCAGATGGTGCGCAAGGCCGTGCTTCATCTCAATCGCCAGAAGCACGGTCAGTTGAATATCCAAACCGCTGAGCCGCCCGCCTATGACCCGGACGAGCTTCTCGGCGTCATCCCGGCCGATCCGCGCAAGGCCTTTGATGCGCGCGAAGTGATCGCGCGGGTGGTCGACGGCTCGCGGTTCGAGGAGTTCAAGGCGCGTTTCGGCGAGACGCTGCTTACCGGCTTTGCCCATATCGAAGGCATGCCGGTCGGTATACTCGCCAACAATGGGGTTCTGTTTTCGGAAAGTGCTGTCAAGGGCGCGCATTTCGTCGCGCTTTGCTGTCAGCGCAAGATCCCTCTCGTTTTCCTTCAGAACATCACCGGCTTCATGGTCGGGCGAGAGGCGGAAGCAGGCGGCATCGCGCGGCACGGTGCGAAGCTCGTGACCGCTGTTTCAAACGCGCAAGTGCCGAAGGTGACGATGATTATCGGCGGCTCCTATGGCGCGGGCAATTACGGCATGTGTGGGCGCGCTTTCGATCCGCGCTTCCTGTGGATGTGGCCGAATGCCCGGATTTCCGTGATGGGCGGCGAGCAGGCGGCGGGCGTTCTCGCGGATGTGCGCCGGAGCGGGATCGAGCGGCAGGGCGGCGTCTGGTCGGCTGAAGAAGAGCGTGCCTTCAAGCAACCAATGATCGACCAGTTCGACGCGCAGTCGCGGGCATTTTATTCGTCCGCGCGGCTCTGGGACGATGGCATCGTCAATCCGGTCAGGACTCGCGATGTGCTGGCCCTCAGCCTTGCGATCAGCCTCAATGCACCAATCGGGGAAACACGCTTCGGCGTGTTCAGGATGTGAGTATGGGCCGGATGTTTTCCAGAATTCTGATCGCGAACCGTGGCGAGATCGCCTGCCGGATCATGAAAACCGCCAAGCAAATGGGCATTCGCACGGTTGCGGTCTATTCCGATGCAGACCGCGACGCGCTCCATGTCCGCACCGCTGACGAGGCGGTGCCGATCGGGGCTTCGCCCGTCTCGGAGAGCTATCTTCGCGGGGACAGTATCATCGCGGCGGCTCTTATGACCGGGGCTGAGGCGATCCATCCCGGTTACGGCTTCCTGTCGGAGAACGCCGATTTTGCGGATGCCGTGAAGGCGGCAGGGCTTGCCTTCATCGGACCATCTGCTGCGGCCATACGGGCCATGGGTCGCAAGGATGCCGCCAAGACGCTGATGCAAAAGGCCGGCGTTCCGGTTGTCCCCGGCTATCATGGCGAGAGACAGGATGAGGCCTTTCTGGCTGAGGAAGCGGCGAAGATCGGTTATCCGGTCCTGATCAAGGCGCGTGCGGGCGGTGGCGGCAAGGGAATGCGGCGCGTCGATCAGCCGGCAGATTTCAAGGCAGCCCTTGAGGGTGCGGCCCGCGAGGCGAAATCAAGCTTCGGCGACGGGCATGTTCTGATCGAGAAATACATCAATCAGCCACGCCATATCGAGGTGCAGGTGTTCGGCGACAGCCATGGCAATGTGGTCCATCTATATGAGCGCGACTGTTCGCTGCAACGCCGCCATCAAAAGGTGATCGAGGAAGCGCCTGCGCCAGGCATGACGCCGTCCTTGCGCGCGGCGATGACCGGCGCTGCCGTGCACGCGGCGCAGGCGATTTCCTATGAGGGGGCGGGTACGGTCGAATTCATCGTTGATGGCGCGCGGATGACCCCGGACAGTTTCTATTTCATGGAAATGAACACCCGCCTTCAGGTGGAACACCCGGTGAGCGAAATGGTGACGGGCGTTGATCTCGTTTCTTGGCAATTGCGTGTTGCGGCGGGCGAGCGGTTGCCGCTTGAACAAGACGCGATTTCAATCAGCGGTCATGCTTTCGAGGCGCGGCTTTATGCGGAGGATGCGGGACATGATTTCCTGCCGCAGACCGGTCGGATCGCGCATTATGCAATGCCTGATCGCGCACGGGTTGATAGCGGCGTCGAAGCGGGAAGTGCGGTCACGCCTTATTACGATCCGATGCTGGCGAAAATCATCGTTTCCGGTGCGAACCGCGATGAGGCGCTGAGCGCTTTCTGCACTGCGCTGAGGGGGGTCACGGTGGTCGGATGCGTGACCAATCGCGACTTTCTTCTGGCACTCGCCGGCCATGCGGATTTCGCGCGTGGCGCGGTTGATACCGGATTGATCGGGCGTGACCTCGCGGCTCTTCTGGCGGATGGGCCGGCGCGTGCGCCTTATCGTGATCTTGCGATGCTGGCCGCGTTTGGCGCGCCGCTTGCCCTGGAAGATGGCCCACCCGATAGCGGTTTGGAAAGACGTCTTGGGGCCTGGCAGCTCTGGGGCGAACCATCGCTGCCTGTCACCCTTTCCGAGGATGGTGCAACCGTCACGGGCCTTGTCTCGCGGCTTGATGAGACGCGCTATCGCTGTCAGTCGGGCGAACGGGACCGGGTCTACGATATTCGGCGCGGGCAGGCGCTGCCATCCTTGCAATATTATCCGTCTGTGCTCTCGGACGGACGGGCTATCCTGGTGCGGGCGATTGTCTCGTCTGGTCAAATCACCATTGACATGAACTTCTATGCCCGCTCATTCGGTGACATGAGCGAGCATGTTGACGCGCCTGGTGATGACGTCGCCTCGAACCGCATCATCGCCCCGATGCCCGGCCTTGTAACGGTCGCAAACGCGGTTCCGGGTGCCCTGGTCGCGAAAGGCGATGTGCTTTTCGTCATGGAGGCGATGAAAATGGAGCATAGTCTCACAGCCCCGGTTGGCGGCCGGATTGCCGAGCTTTCGGCTTCTACCGGTGATCAGGTTGAAAAAGGGGCGATCCTCGTTGTGATCGAGGCGGAATGACGGATCGGGTCAGGATATTCGAGGTCGGGCCGCGGGACGGGCTTCAAAACGAGAAAATCTTCGTGCCGACTGTCGACAAGATCGCTCTGATCGACCTTCTATCCGAGGCAGGGTTTTCAAACATCGAAGTCGCGAGTTTCGTTTCGCCGAAATGGGTGCCGCAAATGGCCGATGGCGCTGCGGTGGTCGCCCAAATTGCCCGAAAGCCCTGGGTTTCCTATGCTGCGCTTGTGCCCAATCTCATCGGCTATGAGCGTGCCCGCGCGGCAGGGGTTGATGAGGTTGCGGTGTTCGCCTCAGCCTCTGAGGGCTTTAGCATCAAGAACATCAATTGTTCGATTGCCGAAAGCCTTGCCCGGTTCGAGCCGATCATCGCGCAGGCGGCTGCCGATGGCATCGCGGTACGGGCTTATGTCTCCTGCGCCATCGCCTGCCCTTATGATGGGGCAATTGCGCCGCGCGATGTCGCAGCCCTGGCGGCAAGACTTTCCGGCATGGGCTGTTACGAGATTTCGCTCGGCGACACAATTGGTGCCGGCACGCCGGAGAGCGTTGCGGCGATGCTTGACGCGGTTCTGGCGCTGGTTCCGGCGGAGCGTCTGGCCGGGCATTTCCACGATACCGGCAGCAAGGGGCTTGCCAATATCGAAACCGCGCTCACGAAAGGTCTGCGCAGTTTCGACAGTGCCATCGGCGGTCTCGGCGGGTGCCCCTATGCGCCGGGCGCCAAAGGCAATATCGAGACCCTGACCGTGCATGACCGGCTGACGGCCCTTGGCTTTTGTACCGGCCTTGACCGTGACAGGCTTCTCAGCGCCGGTGAGTTTCTTTCCACGCAGATTGCGAGGCATTCATGACCTATCAGACCATCCGGCTCACGCAAGACAGAAACGGTATTGCCCGGCTGATCCTCGCGCGTGCCGAAAAGCACAATGCACTCAATGCCGAGATGATCCGTGAGCTGACCGAAGCGGCACGCCTGATCGATGCAAGTCGAACCATCCGCGCCGTGATCCTTGAAGCCGAGGGAAAGACTTTCTGCGCGGGTGGCGATCTCAACTGGATGCGTGACCAGCGCGAACGACCGGAGGCTGAACGTGTCCGCGAGGGCATGATGCTTGCGACCATGCTCTGTGCGCTGGACGACATGTCAAAGCCACTCATTGCGAAGGTCCAGGGCAACGCCTTCGGCGGCGGTGTCGGCATGATGTGCGTCGCCGATATCGTGATCACGTCGGATCAGGCGATGTTCGGGCTCACGGAAACCCGCCTCGGCCTTATCCCGGCAACCATCGGGCCTTATGTCGTGCGCCGGATCGGCGAGGGCGCGGCGCGGCAGATTTTCATGAATTCGAAGGTGTTCGACGCTGTGCTCGCGGTGCAGACGGGGCTTGCCTCCGCCATGGTTTCAAGCGGTGAACTCGACGCCCATGTCGCCCGCGAGGCTCTGGCCTTTCTCGAATGCGCGCCGGGTGCTGTCGCGGAGGCCAAGGCATTTGCAAAACATTGCGCCCGCACGACCGGTGATCTCACCGCCTATACGACGGAGAAACTAGCCGCGCGCTGGGCAAATCCGGAAGCGGCGGAAGGCATTTCCGCCTTTTTTGAAAAGCGCAAGGCGGCCTGGATGACTGGCGAGGCGGACGAAAGGCCTGGCACTCCAGCATGATTTGCGCCTCTTTGCGGCAGGGTCGTTCCGGGTTCGGGTTGATTATGGCGCGTGGCTTCGCTAGGCCTATCGGGTGTCGCTTGGACCGGGGGTGATTGTCGTGGGTCTTGCTCGATTATTAAGAGCCGGTTTTTCCGCAGGTCTTCTTTTTGCGGCATCGCTGTTGTCCTATCCCGT
Source organism: Hyphomicrobiales bacterium (assembly GCA_013911885.1). Lineage (GTDB taxonomy): Bacteria > Pseudomonadota > Alphaproteobacteria > Rhizobiales > JACESI01 > JACESI01. Next base: position 217,924 of record JACESI010000004.1, read on the forward strand.
GGCTGGGGACGAGAAGCCGTTGCTGGTTTTTGCCGCTGTCAGCCTTCAGGATGCGCTGGAGCCGATCGCGGCGGATTTTACCCGCAAGACCGGGCAGAAGACCAGTTTCTCGTTTGCCGGCAGTGGAACGCTTGCCCGCCAGATTGCAGCCGGTGCGCCGGCCGATCTTTTCATCGCGGCTGATCTCGATTGGGTTGCCTGGCTTCAGATCCAGAACCTCACCCTGCCGGAAACGCAGCGCATCATCGCGCGCAACGAACTTGTCCTTGCAGCACCGGCATCCGGGCCGGCATCTCTTGCTGGCCAGTCGGCGGATCTTGGCCCAGATGCCGTTGTGGCGGCGCTGAAAAATTTCCTGGCCACCGATAAGGCACGGCTTGCGGTGGCCGACCCCGAAAATGTCCCGGCGGGTCGTTATGCCCGCATGGCGCTCAAGGCGCTTGAGGCGGAAATCGGGCCTTATGCCGCGTATGAGAAGCGTTTCGCGATTGCCGCCAATGTGCGGCTTGCGACGCTCCTTGTTGCGACGGGCGAAGTGCCGCTTGGCATCATCTATCGTTCGGACGCGATTGTTGAGCCGCGCATTAAGGTTGTTGGACTTTTTAACCCGGAAAGCCACGCCGATATCGTATATCCGGCGGTGAGCACCTTGCAGGGGGCAAAGCGGGCCCACGCCTTTCTCGATTTTCTTGGTGAAGAGGCTGCCCTGATGCATATCGAGGCGGCAGGCCTTTTGCGGCCTGAAAAGGGACGATAGATTTGGACGGCGTGATCGGATTTTTTGCCTTAAGCGAAGGGGAGCGCCTCGCCTTGCTCCTCTCACTCCGGGTCGCGGGCCTTGCCGTTCTGATCGCTTTGCCTCTCGCCTTGCTGATCGGCTTCATCCTGGCGCGCTACCGGTTTTTCGGACACACGCTCCTCAATGTCCTGGTGCTTATGCCGCTCGTCCTGCCGCCCGTCGTCACAGGCTACCTGCTTCTCATCGGGTTTGGAAACACCGGGCCGATCGGGCGTTTTCTCAACGATGTTTTCGGCGTCTCGCTTGCTTTTCGCTGGACCGGTGCCGCCCTTGCTGCGGGGGTGATGGCGTTTCCCCTGATGGTGCGGCCGATCCGGCAGGCGATCGAGGCGGTCGACCGCAATCTGGAAGTCGCGGCACGCACGCTTGGCGCCGGGCGGCTCACCATTTTCTTGACGATCATTCTGCCGCTTGCGTTGCCCGGTATTCTTGCTGCCCTCATTCTGGGTTTTGCCAAGGCCCTCGGCGAGTTTGGCGCCACGATCACCTTTGTCTCCAACATTCCGGGCGAAACGCAGACGCTGCCGCTTGCGATCTATTCCCTGTTACAGGCCCCCGGGCACGGGTTCGAATTGTGGCGCCTGACGCTTCTCAGTCTGGCCCTCGCTGCCCTCGCTGTGATCTTCTCTGAGATCATGACCGCGCGCGCCAAGCGCCATCAGGGAGGGCGGGATGCTCGACATTGATATCGCAGGCAAGCGCGGCAATTTCGATTATGCGGTGCGGTTTGCTTCGTCTGAAAAAGTGACGGCCCTGTTCGGTGTGTCCGGGGCGGGAAAATCCACCGTGATTGATGCGATATCCGGTGAACTTGTTCCCACCAACGGCAAGATATTGGTTGGTGACAGTGTGTTTTTCGACAATGCCGCGGGCGCGAGCCGCCGGGCGATGCCGGTCGGGCGTCGGCGCGTCGGCCATATTTTTCAGGATGGCCGGCTGTTTCCGCATATGAGCGTGAAGCGCAATCTCACTTATGCGCGCTGGGCGGGCTGGCGCAACCGCAAGACGGCGTCCTTCGACGCGGTTGTGGCGTTGCTTGGCCTCGGCGATCTTCTCAAACGCCTGCCCGAGACGCTTTCCGGCGGCGAGCGCCAGCGGGTCGCCATCGGTCGCGCATTGCTGTCGGATCCGCGCATTCTGCTGATGGATGAACCGCTGACCGGCCTCGACCATCAGCGCAAGAGCGAGATCATGCCCTATCTCGAGGTGCTCGCCCACGAGATGGGCGTGCCGATGGTCTATGTCAGCCATGATCTCGATGAGGTGGTGCATCTTGCCGAATATCTGGTTCTGCTGGAGCATGGCCGGGTGGTGGCCGATGGCCCGATCGGCGATATACTGCCGTTGATCCACGGCCAGTTCGACTTTCAGCGCCATGTTCCAAGCGCGCTTCTTGCCGCGCGCTATATCGGCCCTGACCCGACCTATGCGATGACCTGGCTGATGATCGGACAGCAGCGGCTGGCGGTGCCTGAAAGAATCGCGCCGTTTGCCGATACGCTGAGGGTGCGGGTCGGCGCAAGCGATGTGGCGCTCGCGCTCAGCGCACCGCATGGGACCAGTTTCCAGAACATTCTCTCCGGAAAGATCATAAGCTTTGTGCACGGTGGCGGTTCGTTTTCCGATGTCACGGTCAGCATTGACGGTCAGCCGCTTGTCGCGCGCGTCACACGGCGGGCTTTCGACCTTCTGGCCCTCGACATTGAAAAGCCGGTATTCGCGCTTGTAAAATCGGTGGCGATTGACGGGCTCAAGCGTTAGCCACGCGCGAGGAATGAACTGATGCGCTCCATGGCGCGCTCAATATTCCCGCTCGAATTAGCATAAGAGACGCGGATATAACCCTCGCCCCTGACACCGAAATCCGGCCCGCCGATGAGCGCGACACCAGCCTCCTCCAGAAGCGCGCGGGCAAGGTCCTTCGCCTTCCAGCCGGTCCGGCTGATATTCGGGAAGGCATAGAACGCACCTTTCGGCATGATGCAGGAGACATTCGGCAAGGCATTAAGGCGGTTCTCTATGAGGCGGCGGCGTGCATCGAAAGCGGCCATCATGCTGTCAACCGTATCCTGCGGTCCGGTGAGGGCTGCAAGCCCGGCATATTGCGCGGGCGCGTTGACACAGGACCAGCAATTGACCGCGAGTTTGCGCACATTATTGAAAAGCCGTTCCGGCCAGACCGAATAACCGAGACGCCAGCCGGTCATGGCATAGGTTTTTGAAAAACCGTTGAGGAGGATCAGCCGGTCCTGAATTTCAGGATAGGTGAGAAGCGACACATGCTTCTCGCCGTCATAAGTCATCCGGTCGTAGATCTCATCGGAGAGGATCGCGAGATCGGGATGACCGTCGAGCCCGGCGACGAGGCGGTCGATCTCCGCTTTCGGCGTCACGCCACCGCAAGGATTTGCCGGAGAATTGAGGATGATGAGGCGGGTCTTTTTCGTGATCAGGGCGAGGGTTTCCTCGGCAGAAAAAGCAAAGCCGTTTTCCTCGCGGATCGGAATTGGTACCGGCTTTGCGCCGGTAAATTCGATCATGGAGCGATAGATCGGAAAACCGGGATCGGGATAGAGGATTTCCGCACCCGGCGCGCCAAACATCAGGATCGCCGCAAACATCGTGACCTTGCCACCCGGAACGATGATGACATTATCGGGGTGGACATTTGCGCCGTGGCGCGCGTTCAAATCCTGGGCCACCGCTTCGCGCAGCGGCAGAATGCCGGTCGCCGGCGTGTAGCCGTGCTGGCCATCGCGCAACGCCTTGATCGCGGCTTCGACAATATGTTGCGGGGTCGGAAAGTCGGGCTGGCCGATGCCGAGATTGATGATGTCCTTGCCCTGTTCTGCAAGTGCGGTCGCGCGCGCGAGAACGGCAAAGGCATTTTCCTCGCCAATTCGTTCAAATCCTGAAATCGTGTGAAGCATCTGGTTCCTCGCCTTCTATAAGCAAGGCCATACCGCGAGGCGGGATTCCCGTCCAGAGGCAAACCGCCCCGGCTGGCAGGTCAAGGCTGTTTCGACGGCAGCTTACCGGAGCCGGATCAAAGCGCTGTGCTGGTGTCGTTCGATCCGAGGATGCCGATCAAGGGTTGGTTATCCAGTTCCTCGATGTCGTCTTCATCTTCGATCAGCGTCGAGCGACCGATGTTCTTTTCGACGCGTTTCAGAAGTTTGCGCAGCAGGCGGCGATCCTTGTCCTCAATGCCGGCGAGGGCGCGGCGCTCAAGCTGCTTCCACTTCTTATCGATCTGGCGGATAAGAAGGCGTCCCTTTTCTGTTATGTGAACATAGGACTGTCGTGCATCCTGACTTGAGGCGCGGCGTTCCAGAAAGCCCTGATTGGCAAGGCGTGTGACCGTTTTGGTGACGGTGGGCGGCTGCACACCCAGTTCGGAAGCGAGCATGCCCATGGTCTGGCCATCTTTTTCAGACAGCACCTTGAGGACAATTTCCTGCCCGACATGAAGATCAAGATTGGACAGTTCCGCACCAAAGGAAACGCGATGCGCACGCGCTGCCTGTGCCAACCAGAATGTGATTGTCTTGCGGTGTTCAAAGGTCATGCCGGTTTCTAATCAGAGCAGATTACAAAGATGTGACGATCCTGTGTGAACACGCTGAATGAAATAGCGCTCGCAAAGTTCTGATTGGAAGGTGAAGAAGAGAGGCCGTATGTGTTCGTACACACTACTTCGTCTGAAGTTTCCCTTTTCTCTTATTCCCACGGCGTCCTCATGCTTATTCGATTATTGTCACGTCTTCTTCCTTTGTGTGCGTTCCCGGCACTGGCCGCGGCTGCCATTTATGGCTGTGTTTCGATGGTCGACAGTGGCGGCCGGCAAGCGTTCACACAGAGCAATTCAGAAATAGCATCCGTCATCGGTGAAAATGGAAATTTTAGTTCAGCCCGATCGGATCGCCGTCAATAGGGCTCATCAGTCGTAACGCAGATCCGTCGCCTTGCCGCTGAAAACGGTATAGGCGAAAATCGAATAGCCGATGATCACCGGCACCACTACCAGCGCTCCCCACAGAATGATCAGCAGGCTCTCCGGTGCCGAGGCCGCCTCATAGATTGTCATACGGTCGGGCACGACATAGGGGTAGAACGAATAGGCCATTCCGGCGTAGCCCATGACGAAAATCGCGCCGGTTAGCACAATCGGAACCCAGGCAAAGCGGTCATCGCGAAATGGCATCTTATTGATGATGATGATCAGCGCAAGGAACAGCGCGCCGGTGATAATCGGCAGCGGCGCAAGGGCCAGAATTTCCGGATAGGCGAACCATTTGCTGAAAATCCGATCGCTGACAAGCGGCGTTGCCATGGAAACTGCGACCATGCCCACAACCGAAACAAGCAGCGTGCGCCGCGCCCAGCGGATAGCGCGCATCTGAAGATCGCCTTCCATTTTGAGAATCAGCCAGCACGCGCCGACAAGCACATAAGAAGCCGAGAGACAAAGCGCAATCAGGCAGGCAAAAGCGATATGCGGCAAGGTCCAGGTCAGGCCCATTATATACATGCCGAGCATGAAGCCCTGTGCGAGGGCGGTCGTCAAAGAGCCCAGAAAAAAGACGCGGTTCCAGATTTCCTTGCGCGCGACCCTGACCTTGGCCCTGAACTCGAAGGCAACACCGCGCAGGATGAGGCCGAGGAGCATGATCGCAACCGGCAGATAAAGTGCTGTCAGAATGACGCCATGAGCAGCGGGGAAGGCAACGAGAAGAAGACCGATGGCAAGCACGAGCCAGGTTTCGTTCGCGTCCCAGAACGGGCCAATCGAGGCGATCATGCGGTCTTTCTGTTCTGGTGTTGCCTGCGAAACCAGAATGCCCACACCGAGATCGTAACCATCGAGCACGACATAGATCAATATGGAGAGACCCATCAGGCCGGCGAAGACAAATGGCAGCCAGACGGCCGGGTCGCCGAAAAGGTTAAGCATGGTGTCTTCCTATTCCGCGGGTTGTATCGAGGTGCCGCTTTCTGGCAATGGATTGGCCGGTAGGTTGACAGGCTGTTTGTCCGCTGTCGCGCTTCGGGCTACATAAAAGATCGTCATGATATAGGCGAATGTCAGCACCGCATAGGTTGCGAGATATCCGATCAGGGTCGACAGGACCATGGCGGGCAGCACATCGGCGACCGCTTCACGGGTCGCAAGGACGCCGCTGACCAGCCAGGGCTGGCGACCGATTTCCGTCGTATACCAACCGGCAAGGGTGGCGACCCAGCCGGAGAATGTCATCGCCACCAGACCGCGGGCAACCCATGGCCCGATCTCGCCCTTGCGCCAGACGAGGAAGGCGGCACACCACGACAGGGCAAGCATCAGCATGCCGATGCCCACCATGACGCGGAACGACCAGAACACGGGCGCCACCGGCGGATGCAGCCGGGTTCCATCGGGCGCGACGAAATCATTCAGGCCGGGAACCACGCCTTCGGCCGAATGACGCAGGATGAGGCTCGCGCCGTTCGGAATGCCGATTTCGAAATCGTTTGTTCGCTTTTCCTCGTTCGGTAAGGCAAAAAGGACAAGCGGCACATGACCCCTGGTGTCCCAGTTCGCTTCCATCGCCGCGACCTTCTGCGGCTGATGTTCGAGGGTGTTGAGGCCGTGCAGATCACCGACGAAGATCTGAACCGGGATAAGCCCCGCCGCCAGATAGACCGAGGTTTTCAGCGCCGCGCGCACGGCGGGTGTGCGGTCGTTGCGAAGCCACCGGTAAGCGGAAATACCGGCAACCAGAAAAGCCACCGTCAGGCCGGAACTGAGCAGGACATGGGTCAGTCTGTAGGGCAAAGACGGGTTGAAAATGATCGCCCACCAATCGGTGGCAAAAGCGACGCCGTCGCGGATCTCGAAACCTTGCGGCGTGTGCATCCATGAATTGAGGACGATGATCCAGAACACGGACATGGTGGTTCCGAAGGCGACCAGGAAGGTGGCGAGTGTATGGACACGGTTCGAAACGCGGCGGAAGCCGAACAGCATGATGCCGAGGAAAACCGCCTCAAGGAAAAAGGCGGTCAGCACCTCGTAGGCAAGCAGCGGTCCGGCGATATTGCCGACTTTTTCCATGAAGCCCGGCCAGTTGGTGCCGAACTGGAAACTCATGGTGATGCCGGACACCACACCAAGGGCGAAGGAGAGGGCAAAAATCTTCACCCAGAAGAAATAAGCCTCCATCCATTTATAGTCACCGCTTCTGCTATAGGACAATTTGAAAAAAAGCAGCATCCAGCCAAGGGCGATCGTAATCGTTGGAAACAGGATGTGAAACGAAATGTTCGATGCGAACTGAATTCGCGAAAGAATGAGAGCGTCCATCAGTTTTTCGCCTTTTTCTTTTTCTTGCCCCCGGGGATCAGGACCAGGTTTTTCTTGATGGTGAGCAGTTTCTGTACCCGCGAACCAAGGGTGAGAAGATTGATGAGTTGTTCGGTTTCAAGCGTGCTGACATCATCATACCAGCCGGCGAGTTGCTCGATCAAATCGTGCAGCTGACGCATGCGCGCCGCCGCGAAACGGTCGTCATCAGAGGCGGTGTCGTCGATAATGACCTCGCGCAGCATGGAGAGCGTGGGATCAACCTCACGCTTCTTGCGTTCCTCGGCGAGGGTGCGGACGATTTCCCAAATATCCTGCGGCGTTGTGTAGTAATCGCGCCTGTCGCCCTGATGATGTTTCAGGCGGACGAGGTTCCATGCCTGCAATTCCTTGATTCCCATCGACACGTTCGAGCGTGAAACGCCAAGCATTTCCACCAGATCATCGGCATTGAGCGGATCAGGGGAGATGAACAGGCAAGCGTAAATCTGGCCAACCGTGCGATTGATTCCCCATCGGGAACCCATCTCGCCGAAATGCATCACGAACTTCTCTACAAGAGGCGTCATCATTGGTCTCTCTGCCGTATTCCTCAACGCGTTTCATTAATTTCAGAATTTTCTGAAAATACTGTATAGCTTGACGTGAAAAAAATCAAGGACCAGTCAGAAACAGGTGAAACCAAGCGTGTCATGCGGTTTGTCTGCTGACATCAAACCACCCGCTCGCGGACAAACGAGCGTGCCGAAAGCCAGAAGATTTCGTATCCGTTTCAATTGACGGCGTTTGCCTCATCGAGTCAATCTGACGCCTCGTCACAGCTTGGATGGGGAGAGTTTTATGAAAACAGCGCTCGTGACTGGCGCCGCACGCGGCATCGGGCTTGCCACTACACAGCTTTTTCTCGGCAAGGGCTGGGATGTGCTGATGGTCGACATTGATGCGGAGGCGCTGCATGAGGCAGCGGACGGCTTGTCGGGTGCAACGGCAAAGGTCGCGGATATATCCGACCCGACGACGGTGGAACGGCTTGCGCTCGAGGTCGGCGAAAGTCATGGCCCGGTCCATGCCCTCGTCAACAATGCGGGCGTCGCCGATTTCGGACCGATCCGCGAGACGACTTATGCGCGCTGGCGACGTGTCATGGCGACCAATCTTGACGGACCTTTTCTCATGGTTCAGGCCTTTACAGGCCTGCTGGAGCGGGCTGCCGCCTCCGGTGACGGCGCAGCCATCGTCAATATCGCCTCGATATCCGGTCTCAGGGCAAGCACGCTCCGGGTTGCTTATGGAACCTCGAAAGCCGCGCTGATCCAGTTGACGCGGCAGCAGGCGGCGGAACTCGGCGAAAGCGGCATTCGTGTCAACGCCGTCGCCCCTGGTCCGGTCAATACCAAACTTGCCCTTGCCGTCCACACGCCTCAGATCCGGGCTGCCTATCATGATGCGATCCCGCTCAACCGTTATGGAACGGAAATGGAAATCGCCCAGGCCATCGTGTTTTTGTGCTCGCCCGAGGCAAGCTACATCACCGGCCAGACGCTTGCAGCGGATGGGGGCTTCGAGGCGGTCGGGATTGGCCTGCCCGCGCTCAGAAGCTAGCCTGTTTCTGAAAACTGGGCGAATGTAACCGGTCCGGCGATGCCGTCCGGCACAAGGCCCTGACCGGTCTGGTAGACCTTGACCGCAAGTTCCGTTGCCGGACCGAAAAAGCCGTCGACCAGAAGATCAAGGTCCTGCCTGCGGAGCCGTCTTTGCAGGTCGCAGACCTCTGGCCCGCTCATGCCGCGACGAAGAGAGGGAAAGGCATAGCACTTGTTCATAGTTGTTCTCCTCGGCGCAGGGTTTCGGCCGGTTTTGGCCCGTTTCGGCTAAGAGTGTCGCGGTCTTGCCTTGTCGGATGATAATTTTGTTTTTATCCCCGCTTCTGCTAGCGTCCGGCGGTATTGGGTTCAAAGCAGGTTGCAGGGTGCATGAGGCTTCCGAAAAGGCACTGGCAGGAGATGACGAGCGCTGATTTCGCGGCAGGCGACGTCGCAAGCTGGATTGCCGTTCTGCCGGTTTCCGCGGTTGAACAGCACGGCCCGCATCTGCCGCTTGCGACCGACCGGCTGATCGGCGAAGGCCTGTTGCGCGAAGCGCTCCTGACAATGCCGGCGAGCTTGCCTATCACTGTTCTGCCGATGCAGGCGATTGGAAAATCCAACGAGCACAGCGCCTCGCCCGGCACCCTGACCTTCAACTGGCAGACGGTGATCGCCGCCTGGATCGAAATCGGCGAAGCGGTGCACCGCGCGGGTCTGCGCAAGCTCATCCTGATCAATTCCCATGGCGGCAATGGTGCGCTTCTTGATATTGTCGCCCAGGAATTGCGGGTCCGCTTCAGCATGCTCGCGGTTGCCGTCTCCTGGATGCGTTTCGGCGTTGGCGAGACCGGTTTTGACGAAGACGAACGCGCCCACGGTATCCACGGTGGCGATATCGAGACATCGCTGATGCTGCACTTTCACCCCGACCTTGTCCGCCTCAGCGAAATGCGCAATTTTGATTCTGCACAACGGCAGTTCAAAAAGGATTTCAAGCACCTGCGCGCCCATGGGCCGATTTCCTTCGGCTGGCTCGCGCAGGACCTCAACCCGAGTGGGGCGATTGGCAATGCGGCGATTGCGACAGCCGCAAAGGGACAGGCGCTCGCGGCATTTCAGGCAGGCGCCTTTGTGGAATTATGCGCTGATGTTGATCAGTTCGATCCCGCCCGCCTGTGGAACGTGGTTGCTGATTAAAATCGTTTCAAAAACAAGGATAAATAATGAACGATAGTGCCCTTGAAGATACCGTCAACGCCTTCATGAATCACCCTTATGTTGCGGTGCCGAATGCTGCGAGCGGGCCGCTTGCCGGTCTCACTTTTGCGGTCAAGGATATTTTCGATGTCATAGGCTACAGGACCGGCTGCGGCTCACCGGAGAAAATGAAGGATGCCGAAATCGCGCTGGAGTCGACCACATCCGTCAAGCGCCTTCTTGGTGGCGGCGCGCGCTTTGTCGGCAAGACCACGACGGAGGAACTGGCATTCAGCCTGAACGGCGACAATGAGCATTATCCGCAGCCGATCAATTCCGCCGCGCCCGACCGCCTTACCGGAGGTTCCTCAAGCGGCTCTGTCGCGGCGGTGGCAGCAGGCCTTGTCGATATCGCAACCGGATCCGATACGGGTGGTTCCATAAGAGCGCCCGCAAGTTATTGCGGTCTCATCGGCCTGCGCACAAGCCATGGCCGGGTGCCGCTCGATCACACCATGCCGCTTGCGCCGAGCTTCGATACATTCGGATGGTTCACGCGCACCCCTGAGCAGTATGCCCGTGTTGGCGATGTGATCCTCGGCAAGGACAGCGTAAAATTCGAACCAAAGCGGATTCTGGTGGCTGAAGACAGTTTCACGCTCTTGATGGGAATCGATGAGGCGCGGGCGCTTGATCCGGCTGTCAATCACGTGACGGGTCTTGCGGAGGCGAGGGATGTCTCGCTTGCCGACGGACAGATTGAGGAATGGTACTGGGCGTTCCGTCGCGCACAGGCCTATGAGGCCTGGCAAGCGCACGGGGCATGGATCCGCAGCCGAAAACCGCATCTTGGGAAAGCAATCAGGATGCGTTTTGATTATGGTTCGCAAGTTACTGAGGAAGAGAATAAAGCAGCACTTGCGCTACGCGCCGATGTGCGCAGGACGGTCGAGGACATGCTTGGCGATGACGGGCTTCTGGTTCTGCCGACGGTGCCGAGCGCTGCGCCGAAACGCGCCGGCGATTTTCAGGTGCTCGATGATTTCAGAAACCGGGCGCTGATGCTGCTTTGCGCATCCGGCCTTACCGGGCTGCCGCAGATCACGCTGCCGATGGCAAAGGTCTTCGGCGCGCCGCTTGGCCTCAGCCTCATTGGACCGCGTGGTTCCGACCGGCAGCTGATCGATATCGGCAACAACCTGCTTGCGGGCTTCTGAGAGATTGCGATGGACACGTTGACGTGGATGCGAACCTTCATTCAAGTGGTCGATGCAGGCGGATTTACGGCCGCTGCAAAGAATGCGGGCCGCTCCAAGGCGCTGATTTCCAAATATGTCAGTGAACTCGAAGACGAACTCGGCACCCGCCTCCTGAACCGCACCACGCGGCAGCTCTCCACGACCGAGGCGGGCGAGCACTATTATCGCGAGGCGCGCAGCATTCTGCGGCGGGTCGACGATCTTGTGGAGGAAGTGCAGGACACGAGCGCAAATCCGCGCGGGCGTCTGCGCGTCAGCCTGCCGCGCACAATGGGTGATGGCGCGGTCGGCGGCGCGCTGGTCGATTTCGCGCGGCAATATCCTGATATCGAGCTCATGGTCTCGATGGAGGCCGGATGGTCAATCTGGTCGAAGAAGGTTTCGATGTCGCTCTGCGGGTTGCGGTGATGGCGGATTCGAGCCTGATTGCAAAAAAGCTCGGCTCTTTTCGTGTGATTTCCTGCGCTGCGCCGGATATTATCGCGCATTACGGCAAACCTTTGATCCCGCAGGACCTGACAGACAAGCCCTGCATCATCGATGGCAACAACGTGCCGCGCAATGCATGGACCTATGTGCAGAACGGCGAGAAATGTTCTGTTACGGTGATCGGGCGGATCGAATTCAATTCGCCCCATGCGGTTCGGCGCGCAGCGCTCGCGGGTCTTGGTTTTGCCCGAATCCCTCGTATATTCGTGATCGATGATTTGGCGCGGGGGACGCTTATTGAAGTGTTGGACGAATTCAGCGATACGGAGCGCACTATCCACATTGTCTATCCGCATCGGCGTCACCTTCCTGTCAAAACCCGCGCTTTCGTTGCTTTCATCACCGATTGGTTCGCCGCCAACAAAACCGCTATGAATCTGGAAGGGGATCAATTGCGATGACGAGGCTCCCTGTTTTTATGTTTTTTCTGCTGTCCGTCATCGTGCTGGCCGGGCGGGAAGCATCGGCGCATCCGCATGTCTGGCTTCAGGCGCGCGCGGAGCTGGTGTTCGACGCGCAGAACAATTTCATCGCTGTGCGCCATGTCTGGCAGTTCGACGAAGGGTTCAGCGCCTACGCATCGCAGGGCCTCGATGCCAATGGCGACGGCGAACTTAGTCGCGAGGAACTGGCGGAGCTCTCCAAGATCAATGTCGAATCGCTCAAAGATTTCGAATATTTCACTTTCATTGAAAGGGGGCCGGAAGATCCGCCCTATCAGGCGCCCAGTGAATATTGGCTTGAAAGCCGCGGCGGCCTTTTGACCCTGTTTTTTACATTGCCCATGGAAAAACCGCTTACACCGGATAAAGACAAGGGCTTTGCGGATCTGACAATCGAGGTGTTTGACGCAACCTTCTTCGTCGATGTCGCCTTTGCTGAGGACGAAGCGGTGACGACTACACGCTCTGACGGATCGCCAAGCCCGTGCACGGCGACATTGGAGCGTCCGAAGGCGCTTGATGCCGCGCAGAGCCAGCTTCTGGCCGAGATCGGACCCGAAGATCAGGTGCCGGAAGCGATCGCGCCAGGCGAAGGCGAATTAGCGAACACGATCCGTGTCAGTTGCCCAACATCATGAAGGCGCATTTAATGAAACATGTGCGCATCTTGATGCTGATTCTTGCCGCGCTGTTCTGTTTTTGCCTGTCGGAACCGGCTCAGGCTGAGAAACAATCGCCGTTCGGCCTCGGTGCCCCGCAGGAGACCAGCCCGGTCGGTGAGGGTTTCCTGCGCGAAAGGCTTGTCTGGGTCTATAGCCAGCAGGCTGCTTTCTACAAACAACTGACCGGTTTCGTGAAGCGCGCGAAAACCGATGGCAGCGCGGTGTGGACCCTGATCGGATTGAGTTTTCTCTATGGTGTCCTGCATGCGGCAGGCCCCGGTCACGGCAAGGTGGTGATCTCGTCCTATATGCTGGCGAACGAGGCGAGCGCGCGGCGCGGTGTCTCGATCTCCTTCCTCTCGGCGTTCATGCAGGGGCTGGTCGCGATTTTGCTGATTGGTGCGGCGGTGTTTGTTTTCAATCTGACCAGCGTCAGGATTTCGCTCGCCACACGCTGGTTCGAGATCATCAGTTATGGCCTCATCGCAGCACTCGGCCTTTATCTGGTCTGGCAAAAGGGTATCGAGCCAGCCCTCACTGCCTATCGGCAGAAACGGACTATTCGGGCGCGCGACCAGAAGCTTCACCAGCACGGCGCGCACCATGCGCACCATGACCATGCGCAGCACGGGCATGGCAATCATCACCATCATGCTCACAATCACAGCCACGATCACGCGCATGATCATGATCATGATGCCCATTGCGGCTGTGGCGGCCATGCCGCCGATCCGGCAGCCCTGACCAAGCCGCTCACCCTTCGCTCGGCCTGGGCGGCGATTGCCGCAGTCGGTTTTCGCCCTTGTTCGGGCGCGCTCATCGTGCTCCTTTTTGCGGCGTCTCAGGGGTTGTTTCTGGTTGGCGTCGTGTCGACCTTCGCCATGGCGCTCGGCACCGCGATCACGGTGACCATCCTTGCCACCCTTGCCATCACCGCGAAAAGCATGGCGAGCGCCTATCTTGATCGGGGTGGCGAGGCACGCTGGGTCTTCAAGGCAATCGAGCTTGGCGGCGCCAGTTTCGTCCTGCTTCTGGGGCTGACTTTGCTCTCCGCCGCCCTGTTTGGCTGAGCGGTTGCAATTTTTTGACCTGCGCGGGATTGCCGAATGCGGGTGAAAATGCAAAAGGGACTGGATGTTCTCTGGAATCGTTCTAGATTTATCGGTGATACGTATAAATCCCATTTCCAGATCCCAACGCCTCGAGATAGCCGCGATGAACCGCCCGTTTATGATGTCATCGTTTTCCGCAGGAGCGCAACCGGACGGTCACCCGGACGTCGCCTTCGGCAAGACCGGTGTTCTTATTGTCAATCTCGGCACGCCCGATGCGACGGATTACTGGTCGATGCGCCGGTATCTCAAGGAATTTTTGTCCGATCGTCGGGTCATTGAGACGCCGCGTCTGATCTGGTGGCCGATACTGAATGGGATCGTGCTCACCACCCGCCCAAAGAAATCTGGCGCTGCCTATGACGAAATCTGGAACCGGGAGCGTGATGAATCGCCGCTTCGCACGATCACCCGCAGCCAGCATGAGCAGCTTGAAGCGCGGCTCCAGCCGCACTATCCGCATCTGGTTTTCGACTGGGCCATGCGTTATGGCAATCCGTCGATCCATTCGCGCATGGATGTGCTGAAGGAAAAAGGCTGCGAGCGCATCGTCATCGTGCCGCTTTATCCGCAATATTCCGCAGCGACCACGGCAACCGTCAACGACAAGGTATTCGAATATCTGATGAAGCAGCGCTGGCAGCCGGCCGTGCGCACCGCCGCCGCCTATGCCGATGACCCGATCTATATCGAAGCGATCTGTGAAAGCCTCAAGGAAGGCATCGCAAAACTCGACTTCGAGCCGGAAATCGTGCTTGCCTCGTTTCACGGGGTTCCGCAGAGCTATCTGCGCAAGGGAGATCCCTATCACTGCCAGTGCCACAAGACCGCGCGTCTGATGCGCGAATATCTCGGCTGGGGGGCGGATGGCGAGAAGCTGAAAATCACTTTCCAGTCGCGCTTCGGGCCGGAGGAATGGCTGCAACCTTATACCGACAAGACGGTCGAGAAACTTGCCAAAGACGGGGTGAAGCACCTTGCGGTGATCAATCCCGGTTTCTCGGCAGACTGCCTCGAGACGCTTGAGGAAATCGCCGGCGAGGCGGGCGAGATTTTCGAAGAGCATGGCGGCGAACATTTCGCGGCCATCCCCTGCCTGAATGACAGCGACCACGGTATGCGCGTTCTCGAAACGCTGGTGCGCCGCGAACTGGCGGGCTGGATTTAGCCATTAGCGTCAGACCGCTCGCGCCCAGACCCTGTGGGTTGGTTTGGCGTGCGACCGATTTTGCTTGTTCAGCCATCGTTTGTTCTCCATATCAAATGCAGGTGTCTTACCGGGGAGCGGATATGGATTTCATTGTTGGAGCGTTCGATATTGCGGTCATCGCGCTTGTCGGGCTTTTGCTCGTTGTCGTGTTTGCGATGGTCAAGATCGTTCCGCAGGGCGAGAATGTCACCGTCGAGCGTTTTGGCCGTTATACCCACACGATGAAACCCGGCCTCAATGTCATTCTGCCGTTCATTGATCGCATCGGCGCGCGGCTCAACATGATGGAGCAGGTGCTCGATGTGCCGAGCCAGGAAGCGATCACCCGCGACAACGCGACGGTCACGGCAGATGGTGTGACATTCTATCAGATTATCGATGCGGCGGCGGCGGCCTATGAGGTCACCAATCTCCAATATGCGATTTTGAACCTTACCATGACCAATCTGCGCACGGTGATGGGCTCGATGGATCTTGACGAATTGCTCTCGAACCGCGACGAGATCAATTCACGGCTCTTGCGTGTGGTCGATCATGCGGCGCAGCCTTGGGGCGTCAAGATCACGCGAATCGAGATCAAGGACATCAATCCACCGCGCGATCTCGTGGATGCCATGGCGCGGCAGATGAAGGCAGAACGCGAAAAACGCGCGTCCATTCTTGAGGCTGAAGGCTTGCGCCAGTCCGAAATTCTGAAGGCTGAAGGCGAGAAAGTAGGCCTTATCCTTGCCGCCGAAGGTCGCAAAGAGGCTGCATTTCGTGATGCAGAGGCGCGCGAGCGGGCCGCCGAAGCGGAGGCGCGGGCAACCGAGGTCGTCTCGCAGGCCATCGCCAAGGGCGATGTTCAGGCACTCAACTATTTTGTGGCGACCAAATATGTTGCCGCTCTCGAATCGCTTGCAAGCGCGCCGAACCAGAAAGTCCTGATGCTGCCGGTCGAGGCGACTTCGCTTCTCGGCTCGATTTCCGGTATCAGCGAGATTGCGAAAGCCGCCTTCTCGGACGAAGCGGTTCAGACACGGGCGGCGGCGCGTTCGTCCGTTCCGCCCACGCGCGGTTCGTGAGGTACGGCAATGATTGAGAAAATCATTGCAGAACTTGGTCCGTGGACATGGTGGATTGTGGGCTTCCTGCTGCTTATCCTTGAAATCGCTGCGCCTGGAATTTTCTTTCTGTGGATCGGGGCCGCCGCCATTCTGGTTGGAACGCTTGCCCTTGTTGTGCCTTTCGCCTGGCAGGCGCAGATCGTTCTCTTCGCCGTTCTGGCACTTCTTTTTGCACTACTCGGGCGTCGGATTGCCAGGCGGTTTCAGAAGCCAGGTGGAAAGCCGGGGCTGAATGAACGGGGAGAAGCGTTTGTCGGGCAATATTTCATGCTTCATGAGCCATCTGTAAACGGCGCGGCGCGGGTGCGGATCGGCGATAGTTTCTGGCTCGTGCGCGGGCCGGACGGCCTTGCCGCGGGGGCGCGGGTGCGGGTGACCCGTGTTGACGGGACAGTGCTGATCGTCGAAGCAGCCTGAGATAGGATAAGGGCCACGAGACTATGGCCGGTAACCTTCCGGTATTGGCGGTTCCTCATGCATCAAAAGGATCTCAATGCGCCGGTTCGAGGCAAGGAATGGATCGTTGGGAAACAGCGGCTCCGTGTCGCCTTTGCCGACGACCGAGTGAATGCGGTCATGGCCAAGACCTGCTTCCGAAAGGATCGCACGGGTGACATTTGCGCGATCGGAGGAGAGTTCGAAGGCCGTATAGTTCGGATCGGCGGTGATGCTGCCTGATGTCGTATGCCCGGTGATGCGGATGCGGTTCGGCATCTGGCGAAGGACTGGCGCGGCCGCATCGAGCAGGCTCTTCGTGGTCTGATAGGGGACTTTCGATCCTTCCGGGAACATCGAGCGGCCATCCTGATCGACAAAGGCAATGTTCAGGCCTTCTTGCGTCTCTTCCACGATGATGCTTTTTGAAAGTTCAGAAATTTCAGGAAGTTCCTGCCATGCTTGTCGCAGCGACGCGGCAGCGGTGGCAAATTGGCGCGGCTTTGATATTTCGGCCCGTTCATAGGAGTGGGTGTTGGCTTCCGGGCCCTGTTTGCGCGAATTGTCCTGACGGATCGGATCGAAATCCGCGTCATTGTCATTGTCCTGAATAGCGATCTGCTTCAACCAGTCACGGGTCGGCTTGCCCTCGACCTCGATCACGCCGTTCTTGAGTTGTATGTCGACCACGCCGAACGCTTCCTTAAGGGAGCCGGCAACAACCTGGAGTTTCTGCTTGTCCTGAATCGAGAATGAAACGATCAGAACGAAAAAGCAGACGAGCAGCGACATCAGGTCAGCGAAGGTCACCATCCATGCCGGAGCGCCTTCGGGCGGCTTGGGTTTTCTCGCCATGATCGGGTCTCCCTTGGCATGCAGCCTTTAGGCCGCCGCAACGTCCATGAACGGAAGGCGCTGCTTTTCAGGCAGATAAGCGACCAGCATTTCTTTCATTACGGCCGGGCTCTTGTTTGCCCGCAACTGAAGAATTCCGTCGATGATCAGGGTCTGCTTCAATGCATCGACCTTGAATTTTGATTCCATCTTGTCAGCCATCGGCAGGCAGATCAGGTTCGACAGAACCGCGCCATATAGCGTCGTCAGGAGTGCGATCGCCATGGCTGGGCCGATGGTTGACGGATCGTCCATGGTGGCGAGCATCTGGACGAGGCCGACCAGAGTTCCAATCATGCCGAATGCCGGTCCGGCGTCGCCCAGCGCTTTGAATACGCGCTGTCCCTCTTCAAGCCGCTCCAGGCCAAGATTGAGTTCCAGCTCCATGTTTTCCTTGATGAATTCGGCGTCATAACCATCTGCGACGAACTGCGCGCCTTTGCGCATCATGTCATCGTTAATATCCACATTCTCAAGTCCAAGCGGTCCATTTTTGCGGACAACCTCCGCCATTTCAGCGAATTTCTCGATGAGTTGGGCATTCGAAGTTTTCTTGTGAGTGAACGCTATTTTGGCCCCAAGGGTGAAAGCACCGAGAATGCCCGTCAATGGAAACCGGATCAGTGTCGCCGCTATTCCGCCGCCGATCACGATGAGAATCGAGGGCACATCAATGAAGGCGTTGATATCGCCACCGGTGAAAATTGCCGCCACGATGATCGCGAACCCGGCCACGATACCAATCAGTGTTGCTAAATCCATGACCCACCACCGAACGCTTTACGCACGAAAATACAAAGGCCCACGCATGAGCCATTCCCCATGAATTGAGAGCGTATAGATGATGGGCTAAAATATTGCTAAAGCACCCCGAATTTTTTTGATAAAAAAAGGCAAGGTTTCGCTAACCAAAAAACTTGTAATTGTCGTTTTTAATCAACAGGCATGATCTTGTAATCGTTGATTTCGATGTCAGGCGACGCCCAATCTCAACAGATCGTGAATGTGGATAATGCCAATTGGTTTGCCTTCAGACACGACAAAGACCGCATTGATGCCGCCAAACCCTGAGGAATTCATCACATCAAGGGCGCTGCCTGCAAGTGTATCGCGCGGCAGGGTAATTGGTTCGCGGGTCATCACGTCGCGCGCGATCTTTTCAAGAAGCGCGCCGTCCATGTGGCGGCGCAAATCGCCGTCGGTGATCACGCCCATCAGAAACCCCGCCTCATTGCACACGCCAACGCAGCCGAATCCCTTTGTGCTAATCGTGATGATCGCCTCGCCCATGGGCGTGGTCTCGGTAACGAGCGGCAGTGCATCGCCCTGATGCATGACATCACCGACCATCTTCAGTTTCGCGCCCAGTTGGCCGCCAGGGTGGAAAACGCCGAAATCATTTGCCGAAAAGCCGCGCGTTTCCAGAAGTGCAATGGCGAGCGCATCGCCGATGGCAAGCTGCATGATCGTCGAAGTGGTGGGTGCGAGATTGAGCGGGCAGGCTTCCATCGCCTTTGGCAAGGCAAGGCAGACGCTCGCATTCTGCCCGAGGGCGCTCTGGGCATTGGATGTGAGCGCGATCACCGGAATCCGGTAGCGGCTCGAATAATCGACGATGGCATGAAGCTCGGCCGATTCGCCCGACCATGAGAGCGCGATGATCACATCGTCCTTGGTGACCATGCCAAGATCGCCATGACCGGCTTCGGCAGCATGAATGAAAAAGGCCGGCGTTCCGGTCGAGGCAAGGGTGGCGGCGATCTTGGAGCCGATATGGCCGCTCTTGCCAACACCGGTGACAATGATGCGCCCCCGCGCGTCATGAAGGATGCGCACGGCGCGGGGAAAGGCCTGCCCGAGATCGCCGTCGAAAGCATCCGCAAGAAGGGCGATGCCGGCCTGTTCGCTCATCAGTGTACGTCGGGCAGAGGCGTTCATCTCATGGGCGCTTGCCGGCCCGACCAAAGGTTCCGGCGCCGCTTTGTCCTGAAGGCCTGTTGGTTCTCGCATTCTTGATAAACTCTCTAAATGGGCGTCGGCGGGCCTTTCCACATCATTTGATCCGACAATCGGACGGATGTGCAGGCTTGACGCTTCGCGCGGCTTTGACGGCTTTTAGCCTCTCTGAGCGGGCGGTGACAACCTTTTCTTTACCATGACTGTTTACGGTCTGTTTAGCTTTGCTGTTCGTGATCGTTAATGACCGTATTGAGAAATCTGCGCCGATCTGACGCTGCCTGCGGATTCGATCGAAATCCGCCCCGGCAGCGTGTTTTGGTGCGTCCGCTGTTTGACGGAACTTTTCTGGCGGGAACTTTTCTGGCGAGAATTTGCCTCGTCTTTTGTGTCGTGCCGCTTGGCGTTCCAGGCGTGGGTGATGCTATGGCGCAATCGACGGGCGCTACACTCAACGGGCTCAACCCGGCACTGCTTTCCACCCAGGGAAATCTTGGAAACGGTGCGCCCGTGCTGCCGACGCCCCTGTCAAGAGCGCCGTTCGGTCTTCAGCCGCTGACTGACCCGACGACCGCCGGTCTCAATGCTCCGGCGCCGGTCACCGCAAATGGTACACCAGCGCTCGGAAATCCGCTCAACCCGCTTCCCGTAACCGGCAATCGCGCAACCCGGAACCAGGCCTCTGGAAATCCCCGCCAGCAGGCGGTCGGTCAGGCGACAGGGCGGACCGGCGCGCCACCGCCAGGCAGCAGTACTGCAACGGGCAATGGCACGACCAGCAACCTTACCACCGGCAGTCTTCAGACCAATCCCAATCCTTTTCTGTTCAATCCGCGTGGTCGGCGCAATATCGGTCGGGCCGGCACGCTACAGGGCGGGGTTCTCGCTACGGGTGTTCTCGCGCCAACGGCGCCCGGCGCAATACCACAGACCGCGCGTGCGCCTGATTTTGATCCGCTCGGCCTGGGGGTCGGGAAATTCACATTGCGGCCTTCGATTGACATTGATACCGGCTTTACGTCGAACAGCACGCGGGACATCTCTGGCACCGGTTCGGCTTTTGTCAGTGTCAATCCGCAACTCCTGCTTGAATCGAATTTCGCCCGCCATGCTCTCGGTCTTCAGGTTCAGGCAGGGTTTGATCGTTTTGCGACAGGCAGCGACACCACGGACCGCGAGGTCATCGTGACAGCGACGGGGCGCTTTGATATCGATGCGGAACGCTCGATCAACGCGGCAGTGCAATATGCCGCACAGGAAGATGACATCACCGGCGTGGCGGATGATCCGCTCGAGACCACCACGACCGCAAGCCTCGGCCTCAATTACCGGCTCAAGGATGTCGATACCCGCTCGACAATCCGCATCGCGCGCAACATCAATGGCGGATTTGTCGATGCGGCGGGGATCGACCAGAGCCAGGACGATCTCGATTCAACGCTTTACGGGGCGAATCTGCGCGCCACGCTTGCCCGCGGCGCAAGCCTTCAACCCTTTGTCGAGGGCGATATCTCGCGGGAGGTCTTCGATCAGGATGAAGATATTCTTGGCAATGGCCGCAATGTCATCGGCTTGCGCGGTCTCGTCGGTGTTGCCGTCAACCGCGGCGAAAAACTCAATGGCGAATTTGCCATCGGCTATGGCGAAAATCTTGTGGACGGCGACGGTATCGACGATTTCGGAGCGTTTCTCGCGGAATTCAACCTCAACTGGTCACCGCAACGCCTCACCGAGATCCGCCTTGCGGGGACAACCACGCTTGATGCCTTCCCCTCTGTCGCCACTCCAGGCGACACGACCTATGATATCAATCTGACTTTGGCGCGTGAAGTCCGCGAGAACCTGACCGCAACGGCGGGCACCGGTCTGATCTTTCAGGTTGACGGCGGGAACCTTGGCACGGACACGACCGTGGAGGCGCAGGTCGGTCTCGAATACCGCGTGAGCCGAATCCTCGGCATTGTGCTCAATTATGATTATGCCCGCCAGTTCACGGCAGGTGGGGCGGCCGATTTCACCGCGAACACGATCTCGCTTGGCCTGCGCGCCGAACGCTAAGGCTGGCCAAGGATTTTCCTGAGTTCCGTCATGAATTCCGGCGCAATATCGGGGCGCTTCAGAGCAAAGGCGACGTTTGCCGCGAGGAAGCCGACTTTGGTGCCGCAATCATACGCTTCGCCCTCGAATTTAACGCCGGTAAAGCGTTGCATCCCGGCGAGCCGCACCATCGCATCGGTCAGTTGAATTTCGTTGCCCGCACCGGGTTTCTGGTCTTCGAGAAGATCGAAAATCTCGGGTTGGAGAATATAGCGGCCTGAAATGAACAGGTTGGATGGTTCGCTGCCTTTTGCCGGTTTCTCGACCATTTTGGTGATCTCGAAGCCCGACATGTCACCAGCGCCAATACCGACGACGCCATATTTGAAGGCCTCCTCCGCCGGGCATTCTTCGACGGCGACGACATTGCCGCCGAATTTTTCATAGGCGTCCATCATTTTTACAAGGCAGCCCGGCTCACCGGATTTCAGCATGTCCGGGAGGAGGAGCGCAAAGGGTTCGCGTCCGACGATCTGTCGGGCGCACCAGACCGCGTGGCCAAGGCCGAGCGGCGCCTGCTGACGTGTGAAACTCGTGGTTCCCGCAACAGCAAGCGCGCTCGCGATCTCGGCAAGGGCTTCTTTCTTGTTGCGTTCCTTGAGCGTCGCCTCAAGCTCGTAATGAATGTCGAAATGCTCTTCGATCGCGCCCTTATAGCGCCCGGTTACGAAGACGATGTGCTCGATGCCTGCCTCGCGGGCTTCTTCAACCACATATTGCACCACAGGCTTGTCGACCACGGTCAACATTTCTTTAGGGATTGCCTTTGTGGCGGGAAGAAAGCGGGTGCCCATACCGGCGACGGGCAGAACGGCAGTGCGGATTTTAGATGGCATGAGGGTTCTCTTGGGGCGGATTTGTCTCGGGCGTGAGTGATCTAGCAGGAATTCGGGACGCTGTCTAAGCCCTGTGAAGAGGTTCCGAAGCTGGCGCGTTCAGCTTTCGAAACGGGTCACGCCGCGTCTGTTCTCATCGATTCTCAGGTTCTCGAAGAACGGCTCATTCGCACGCTGGGCGCATTGACGCCGCGGACAGAGCCGACAGTTGACGCCGACCTCGGTGACGCCGCTCGGGGAATAAAGATCAATAGTCTCACCATAGATTGTCGCAGGTGCGTCTTCGATCGAGCAGCCGATAGAAAGCGCAAGACGGTTATCGGCGCGATTGAAGCGCAGCGACGGTCTGTCAACGGTTCGGCTGATCGCAAGATAGCGGCTGTTGTCTGGCATCTCAATGACCTGCGTGATGATCCGCCCGGAGACCTGAAAGCAATAGTGCACATCAAGCTTCGGGCAGGTGCCGCCGAAACGGGCGAGGGGCATCGGCGTCGCGTTGAAACGCTTTGTCACATTGCCGGCGCGGTCGACGCGCAGCAGAAAGAGCGGAATGGCCTTTTTGCCGGGGCGTTGCAGGGTGGTCAAACGGTGGCAGGCCTGTTCATAGGACGTTGCGAAGCGGGTCGCGAGATTGTCGATGTCATATTTCGAACTCACCGCCTCATCAAAGAATTCGTCATAGGGCATCATAACGGCAGCAGCGAAATAATTGGCAAGCTCGACACGGCAGCGCGCCGCTGCATGCTTGCTGACGATACGCGCCTGTTTTATCTCGGCTCCGATGGCATCGGAATGTTCGATCAGGGCGATGGTGTGGGCGAGCTGAAAGACCTTGTTGGTGTAATCCAGTCCTTCGGAGAGAAATATTCTTGATTGCTCCCGGTCGACATAGCGAAGCCCGGAACCAATGCTTTCAGACGGGACGACACTTACCGCGATCGTATGGTACTGAGCGAGGTATGTCTTGAGAAAGCCGTAGAGCTCCTCGCGGTCGATGACGCCCGTTGGCCGAAGTTTCTCGGCAAGCCGCTCAAGCGCATCGAAGTAATTGTTGTTTTCGCGAAAGAACTGAAGCACCACTTCCTCAACGGCAAGCGGGCCTTCGTCAGGGGTGGCGAGCGCTTCGCTCTGTGTTGCGAGCCGCTCGCCATAATTGCGATAGACCCGGTACATGTTTGAGAGGCCGCGGGCGACGTTGGGCGCGCTGTCGAGAAGGGCGCGCAATTCCTCGATATCGGGCCTGACATCGCCGAAAGCCGGGTCATTGGTGATTTCCCGGAGATCGGAAAGGGCGAGGCTTGAATCGACTTTGGTAAGTTGGCGCCAGTTGATGCCGAATGCATCTGACAACGCGATCAGGAAGTTGACCGAGGCGCTGCGCTGGTTGCGTTCGATCAGATTGACATAGCTGGTGCTGACGCCGACCGCAGCCGCCATCTCTGCCTGAGTGAGATTGCGACTCAAACGCATTTCCCGAATTTTCGGTCCTATAAAGATTTTTTCGCCGGCCATGTAGAAAGGATATTTACAAATACGACAAATGTCAAATTTGTAAACTACAGCATAGACAGTATGACATAGTTTTGATGGAAATGACGTAGGGACATGTTAGCATGAATCGACAAATGAAGAGTGATACCGGCGCGTTTGGGCCTTTGCCTTTGCCAAAGAATAGAGATGCGAAATCCTGTGGAGGACATCATGACAAACACAATGCGAGTGACTATTGCGAAAGACCTCTTTGTAGAGGATGTCTCCTGCGTCACTGATTTTCCGTATGGTGCCGTGATCGACTTGCGCAGCGATGCGCATTTGTGCGCCCGCCCCGTGAACGAGCGCCTTGTGAAACGTCTCCGCAATTTCTTTGTTCAGTTCAGTCAGATCCCGACGGATGTTTCGGCTGTGCCCGCGGTTATGGAAGATGTTCTCTCCCATGTGGCGCACCATGACGGCGAGGTTCTCGTGCTGACCGATCAGATCGTCGAATTCCGCACTCTTTGCGACCGCAACAATGTTGAAACCCGTATATTTAACAGTACGGCTGCCCGTCTGTCCGTGGTTGCAAAACACGCGCAAACCGAGAGCATGTCGCATCAGGCGGCCTGACCTCAAAGC
>JACESI010000005.1 GCA_013911885.1 Hyphomicrobiales bacterium
ATGCGCGGTCATTGAGGGCGGTGGCGGTGAAGAAAGCGGTCGGATCATCGAGCGCCGAGTTGACGCGGTTTCCGGTCGCAAGACGCTCCTGCGTGCTGGACAGCAGGTTGGCGGTTGACTGGAGCGAAGAGAGGCTCGAGCGAACAGCCGAGGAGAGGTTGATTTCTGACATGGATAATTCCTTTTCTAGGGTTTTCAAAACTGACGCCTTTCTTGGCGACGTCGCGAAATTGCCTGAGGGCTTTGAATCGGAACCTAAAAAACGACCTTAACGAATTGATAAAATGCTTTTTTCGTTGCGTGAATTGTTTTCTGGTTAACAAACGGCTTCCGCCTGCCAGCGCAGGTCGGAGCGCGTTAACCAAGCCAATATCGGATTGGATTGCGCATGGGATCGCAGACAAGGAGAAGGGCAGGCTGGAAAATCGTCGATGGTGGAAGGGCGCTATCGCCTAGCGATCAAGCATATGAAGATAGGCGCTGAGTTTAAGGCGCGATTCCTCGGGATATTGCCGCACGACTTCGCCGGTCGAAACATCAACCGCGCGAAAGACAAGAGCTGTCGTGTCGCGATCGATCTCGATCTCGCGGCGCACCTCCCGATCAGTGACCAGCGCGCGGGACGCAGCGTCCGCAGCCTGTTTGGCTGGTTCTTCGTTCTGTCGGACTGGGATTTCGCGCAGGATGAGGCGGGCAGATTCCGAGGTCCCCGCCTGAGTGACCGTCTGGTACTCTGGCAGAATGGTCTGCACCGCTTGCACATTGTTGACCGACGTCGCGCCGGTAACCGTGCCCGGCGCAATGATCGGAATTCTTCCGATTTCCATTTCACCAACCCTCTATGAGGAAGCGCAAGCGCGTCCTCACTGCGATAAACAAGCAGAGGATAGCCGGAAATTCCTAAGGGAAGGTTGTTAAAAAGCGTTAACTTTTGGTCACTGCGACCGCATAAATATGCAGGCAATTGCTAGCAGCTAAATCTTTCGCAGCGGTTAAGAGTACTTTGTTTTCGCCACAATGGGAAAATCGGCGCCAAAATCAGTGTATTTCTTCAGAAGGATTTGTCCGTCGTAATGCCCGGCGCGGCGAGATTTTTCTGGGGGGTCATCCGGCCCTGCGCGCCATAGGTGGTGGCAACCTGGCTTTGTCCCATGCGGTTTGCAACGCCCTTGATGAGATTGCGGGTCACGTCGCGGGCAGTTGCGAGAGCGGCAAGGTTCATCTGCAACAGAATCTTGAATTCGTCATGGCGCATGCGCAGCTTTTCAAGATTGTCAGGCAGGATCGAGCGCAGTACCTCTTCCTGCGTCTGGGCACTCGACATAAGGTCGACATAGGCGCGCGCATAGGTGCTTTTGCGGGCTTCGAGTTCGGCGGCGGCGAAGAGTTTTCCGTCGCGCACAAGGCGGGTTTCCGCCTCGATGAGTTCAATAAGGCCTTCCATCGACGCTTCGAGCCTGGCGAGCAGAACATGCGCGTCCTCACGGCTCGCGACGGGCATCGGGGCTGGAACGGCGGGTGCGGAATAAGACATGGATTTACTCCGGCAGACGCGGCGTTGTGCCGCCTGCTAAGGGGGTGAGATCGACAGGGCCGGAATTTTCCTGAAGTTTCAGGAGCTGCTCGTAAACCTGATCGGCAATGCCGAGATTGGCGGAACCTGCGACGCTCTTTGCATATTCCTGCGTCAGAAGGCCGGTAAAGGTTTCCTCACCAAAGCCGCCGCCAAAAGTGCGGTCCTTGGCCAGGCCCTCGAAAATAGGCTGCAACAGCGAGGCGAGAAAGGTTGCCTCAAACTCGTTGGCCTGCGTGCGGGCAGCGATTTCACCGGGCGTTGCGGGCTCGCCATTCGGCGCCGAGCGAGCAGAGCCGTTACTTGCCTGAAATTGGCCCTGAAACCCGGAAAGTGGCGGCAGGTTAAGCGGCAGGCGTGCAATATCAGACATTACAGGACCTCGATTTCGGCTTGCAGTGCACCAGAGGCTTTGATCGACTGAAGAATGGTGATCATGTCGCGCGGGCCGATGCCAAGCGCGTTGAGGCCATCAACCAGATCCTTCAAGGTCACGCCTTCGTTGATGATGCCGAGCTTGGCGTCGGTGTTCTCATTGACCTGGATATTGGTGCGCGGCACGACGACGGTCTCGCCATCGGAGAAGGCGCCGGGCTGGCTGACCTGAGGCGTCTCACTGACGAGCAGCGTGAGGTTGCCTTGCGCGACCGCGACCTGCGAAACCTTGACATCCCGCCCCATGACGATTGTGCCCGTCTGCTCGTCAATCACCACTCTCGCGACCTGATCCGGCTCAATGATGAGCTGTTCGATATCGGTCAGAAGATCGACGATATTGCCATCAAATCCTTTGCGCATGCGCAGTTTGACGGTTCCCGGATCAAGCGGTTCGGCTGTTCCTGCGCCGATGAAGGCATTGACGGTCTTCGCAATCCGCCGCGATGTTGTGAGGTCGGGGTTGCGAAGGGCGAGACGAACTTCGCGCAAACTGGCCAATTGGAACGGAATTTCGCGCTCGATGATCGCGCCATTGGTGATGCGGCCTGAGGTTGGTACACCCTGGACGATGCTTGCCGCCTGTCCCTGTACTGCGAAACCGGCAATTGCAACCGGGCCCTGCGCCAGGGCGAACACATCGCCGCCCGCGCCAAGCAACTGGGTCACGAGAAGAGTGCCGCCGCGCAGACTGGTCGAATCGCCAAGTGCGCTCACGCTCACATCAACCCTTGAGCCTGCGGTTGCGAACGGGGGCAGGTTTGCCGTGACCATGACGGCGGCAACGTTTGCGGTTGAAAATGTTGCCTCGCCCACGCCCGCGCCGAGACGATTGAGCATGACCCGCAGGCTTTGTTCCGTAAATGGCGCGTTGTTCAGCGTGTCGCCGGTGCCATTGAGGCCGACGACGAGGCCGTAGCCCACGAGCTGGTTCTCGCGAATTCCCTCGAAATCGGCAATATCCTTGATGCGCGATGCTGCATGGGACGGAATCATGCTGACGAGCCATATCGCAACGCCGAAACAAAGCGTGAGCGCGAAGCGGATGAAAATTTTCAGCCCCTTGCGCATCGAATCACTTGCCATTCTTGCGGCGATCTCATGAGGGGGGATCGTCTTGATGTCGATCATGATCGGAACCAGGTTCTCTGCTTTGATAACGCGTCTCAATTCTAAAAGCAGTTCTTGTGCCAATTTCCTGTTCCCTTTGATTTTTACTAAGGATCTGATACTAAGGAACAATTTCAGATAACCGGTCTTCGCGGCCTGAGATTCTGCGACATTAGAGGGAAATTATTACCCAGCCGTTAACTCATGATTAACCCTGTCGGCAAAATCCTACGGTATGGCAGCTCAAGGGGCATCATCATGAGAATCGAAAATACAGGATCGTCAGCACGGCTTCGCGGTGTAAAAGGACCCGCCCGGACGACCGCAAGCGGGGGTACTTTCGGAATTTCCGAGGAGAACGAAGCGGTTTCATCGGCTGCGACCGCCTCACCGGCTGCCAATGTCGGCAATCTGAGTGCGCTGCTGATGCTTCAAAATGTCGACGACTCGCTCTCCGGCAATAAACGCACGGCAGAACAAGGCTTTGATATTCTCGACCGGCTCGAGGAATTGCGGCTTGGCCTTCTCAGTGGAAGACTGTCTGCAACACAGGTAAGCAGGATTGCGCACAAGATCCGAAATCTTGGACGCAGCGGCGACAAGCGACTTGATTCGATTCTGTCTGATATCGACATGCGGGCAAGGGTGGAGCTTGCCAAACTCGGCATTTACGACCTCTGAGGCGCGTTTTCACCAGAATTTGAATGCACGAAAGTGCAAGTCCATTGAACTGAATCAATGCTTTATGTGCTTGTTTATGGTCTTACTGCGTCCGCGAGATTGCGATGCATTTATCGGATTGTGTGCCACGCTCTCTGACACTATATTCGCGCCAGTTTGATCAGAAGGCCTAGGTTGCGTGCACCAGGGCCGGTCATGGAGTGATCATGAGTTCCGATGTTCTGGATAAATACCAACCGAGTGAGGACGAGGAGTTCATGAACCCTCGTCAGGTCAAGTATTTTCGTGACAAGCTGGTTGCCTGGAAAAACGAAATCCTGGCCGAATCGAGGGAGACGCTTGCTAATCTCCAGAAGGACAGCCAGAACCATCCTGATATCGCCGACCGCGCCTCGTCTGAGACCGACCGGTCAATCGAATTGCGCGCCCGGGATCGTCAGCGCAAGCTGATCGCCAAGATCGATTCTGCCCTCGCGCGCATTTCCGATGGCACCTATGGGTATTGCGAAGAGACCGGTGATCCGATTGGCGTCGGTCGGCTTGAAGCCAGGCCGATCGCGACCTTGTCGCTCGAGGCGCAGGAACGTCACGAAAAGCGCGAGAAAGTCTACCGCGACGATTAGGGCGGGAGCAGACTTTCGCGCTCTTCGCGCGTTTTTCTGAATTCAAAAGATCCCGATTTAGAAAGAAACGGCACCTGCAGTTATGGCTACAGGTGCCGCTTCGTTTTCGAGACTGCCCTCTTGGGGAGCTGGACAGCCTCTTTTTAGCCGTTCAATTGGGGAGCGAACGGCTGGGGAGCCCGTGGGATAGCGCCTTGCCGTTTAGAACGGCGCGACGATATCGATGAATTGCTGGCCATAGCCTGGTTGCTGAACCTCGGAAATATGGCCTCGTCCGCCGTAGGAAATGCGGGCCTGCGCGATTTTCGAGGAGGCGATGGTGTTATCTGGAAGGATATCTTCGGGGCGGATAATCCCGGCAATAATGAGTTCGCGTACCTCGTTGTTGACCCTGACCTCCTGCTTGCCCTCGATAACCAGATTGCCGTTCGGCAATTGCTGCACGATGACCGCGGCAATGGTGGTGGTAAGCTCTTCGGAACGGTCGATGGAGCCGGTTCCATCGGTATTGGTCGTGGCGTTGAGGTTCAGTACGGCGCCTGTATCCGTGACGCCGGGGATCAGGTTGAACAGCGTACCGAGAAGGCCTGTGCCAACGCTCAGACCACGCCCCGATGTGCGGTCCCGCTGGGTCTCGTTATCGAATTGCGCCTCATCGTCAATGGTGACGTTGATTGTCAGAATATCGCCGACGCGGCGCGCGCGGCCATCGCGGAAGAACGACTGATCGTTCGAGCGCCATAGCGAATTTGCCGTGAAAACGGCAGGCTCCGGCGCCGGCATCGGCAGGCGCACGGGTCGGTAGCCTGGCTGCGTTGTCGGATCGTCAATCGAAGACAAGGCCGGCGCTTTGCCGATTTCAGCAATCTTGTTCGACGTGCCGCAAGCGGCAAGGCCGAGGCAGAGGGAAATCGCCGCGGATCGCCAAAGCAAGGTCGGAAACGCCTTCGGGGTGGCAGTGCGCGCGGACAGGGATTGGTCGTTGGTCGGGAGGCGGGACATTATTGAACCTCTTCGAGAGATGAACGGGCATCGGTGGCAAAGAGTGGCTTGCGGACATCGACGATAACCTCGCCCCGCTCGCTGACGCGGCCGCGGATAATGCGGTCAGACTGAAGGTTTCTGACCGAAATCACGGCATTCTTAGCGCCGGAATCAACGGCGCGGCCCTGCGCGGTCAGAAGCAGACCCGGGATCGAGTAGGTAATCGCAACCGGATCATTCGCCCTGACGAGCAGTGGTTCGGTGACATCCTGTTCGCGAAGTGTGCTGTTCGCCGCGAGGTTGCGAACCACGGCTTTTCCCGCCAGCCCGTCGATCGACGTGACCGAGCCGGCACGCACCGAGCTTGCCGCAACACGCTTTTCGATGACATCGCCCGGCGCCACTATCTCGTCACGCTGGAGATTGCGCGTGAGCACGGCAATCGTGCGCATTTCCTCGATGGCGCCGCGAACAGCAAAGGGTGTCTCGCCGTCATAGGTCGCGATCCTGACGGTCGCCTCGAAGCGCCGGGCATTGTCGACAAGGCGGAAACCGTCGATTGCAAGCGGCTTGTCGGCGCGCGGATCGGCGTGGGTGAGAGCGGGAATGCTCGACGTGGTGATTTCGAAGTCCACCCCGCTTTTCAAAGCACCACTCACTGCCTCACGCAGTTCAAGCGTGATGTCCTCGCGCGTGACCGGTCTGCTCGGACGATGCACGGTGACGGTCTCTATGCCATCAAGCCGGACGTCATAAAGGCCGATATTATAGGCCTCGGTTGCGACACGTTTGGCGCTGATCTGCCCGGTGCTTCCGATATCAGGGGCGAGAAACAGCGGAACATTCGCATGTTCGCCCGCATCATCGAAAAGGTCTTTTGCCATGACGACCCCGGAATAGACCGTGATGTCTTCGCCTTTCAGGCTTGCGGCAATGGCGCTGCCGGCATGAATGCTCGCAGCACCTGCGAAAACAGCGGCGGTGATGAGCCTCATGGGGTACTTGACGTTCAACATGGCGACCTCCTATCGGTCAGGATGCATTCAGGTTTATGGCGTCAGGTCTTTAGTGTTTAACGAAGGATCTGCCCGGCGGACTGCATCATCTCGTCAGCGGCGGAAATGACACGGGAATTCAGCTCGTAAGCGCGCTGGGCGGAAATCAGGTCGGAAATCTCGGCAACGGCCTCGACGTTCGATCCTTCGAGGAAGCCCTGAAGGATGGTGCCTAGACCGTCTTCACCGGCGGTTCCAGTCTGGGGCGCGCCGCTTGCGGCGGTTTCCAGAAACAGGTTGTCGCCGATGGCTTCAAGGCCGCCGGGGTTGACGAAGTTGATGAGTTCAATCTGCCCGACATTGGTCGGCGTCTGATCATTTCCTGTAACCACCTCGACCTCACCATCATTGCTGATCGTGATCGAGCGGGCATTCTGCGGAATGGTTATGCCACCTGCGACCTGATAGCCGTCGAGGGTGACGATCTCGCCGTTCTGGTTACGCTCGAACGATCCGTCACGGGTATAGGCGGTTCGGCCGTCGGGAAGCTCGATCTCGAAATAGCCGTCACCCCGGATGGCAGCGTTCAGCGGCTGCTGTGTCTGCTCGAGCGAGCCTTGGGTCAGAACCCGGCTTGTTGCCGCGAACTTGACACCGGAACCGATCTGGATGCCGGTCGGCACAACGGTGCCGCTGTTCGATGAGGTTGAGCCGACGCGCCGCAGATCCTGATAAAGCAGATCCTGAAATTCGGCCCGCTGTTTCTTGTAGCCGGTCGTTCGGATGTTCGAGATATTGTTGGCGACCGTCTGAACGTTTTGTTCCTGGGCGCGCATTCCCGTTGCTGCCGTGTGCAGAGCTTGCATCTTTCAATCTCCTTTACGCGTTGATCTGAACGCGACCGAGCCGCTGGATGGCGGTTTCGCGCAGGTCATTTTGTTGCCGCATGATGTTTGCGAGCTCGTCATAGGCGCGCTGGACTTCGATCATCTGCGAGATCTGGGAAATCGCGTCGATATTGGCGCCTTCGAGAGCAAACTGGGACAGTCGGGGAGATTCGAGCTGGCGGGCGTTCTGGCCGCTGAAAAGATTGCTGCCAATCCGGTTGAGCAGTTGCGGGTCATCGAAAGTGACAACGCGCAGACGGCCGATTTCGGTTTCAGCACCGGTGATGGTGCCGTCGCCATGAATGGTGACTTTGGTATCTTCAGGATCAAACTGGATCGGGCCGCCGTCGCCCAAAACAGGAAAGCCGTCATGGGTGACGAGTTGACCTTGCGCATCAAGTGTGAAGGCACCGGCGCGGGTATAGCGCTCTCCGGCGGGTGTCTGAACGACAAAGAAGCCTTCGCCCTGGATTGCGACATCAAGCTGATTGCCGGTCGGGCGCAGCGGGCCGGTTGAAAAGTCACCGACCGTGCGGTCATCCAGCACAAAACTCAGATCGCGATCGCCAAATTTGAAGGCGTCGGCGCTGCCGACCGGCGAGATATATTCTTCAAAGAGCAGATTCTCGCTCTTGTAGCCAGTCGTATTTATATTGGCCAGATTGTTGGCCACAACGTTCATCTGCCTGTTCAACGCGGTAACGCGTGACAGGGTAATGAGCTGTGCGTTCTCCATAACGAACCACCTTTATGCTCCCTATGTAACTGAACTCCCCAGTCCAGCTATGCCCGACACTCCCCAGCGCCGGTCATGCCAAGGAGGTAGCAGAAACCATGCCAATTTACTAAAGTATTGATTATAAAGAAAAATGTTATTTTTCTTGCTGCGAAATGGTCGGAACTTTCTGCCGACCGGCAGAAGCGGTGGGCAGATATTGCCGGGTTGGTCAGGATTCGTTAATGCATCGAAAGCATTCGTTAACTATTCGAGGAATACTGTCTTTACAGGGTAAGAATCGAGGGAATCGGGGTCGTTTCACGGCATCCGTCATCTCTCTCAGGGCTGGGTAGATGGAATGGCGAACGAGGCAGTCAACAGCGACGACATGATGGACGACGGCGATCGCCGTCCGTCCGGCAAGAAGAAGCTCATCCTCATTGGTGTTGCGGCCCTTCTGGTGCTTGGCGGTGGCGGGGCCGGGGCCTATTTCTATTTCCAGAATGCACCGCAGGCCAGTGCTGACGGAAATCCGCAGGAGGCGATCGCGCCGGTGGAGCCGGTCGTGTTCTTTGCTATGCCGGAAATCACCGTGAACCTCGAAAGCGTTGCCGGCCGCCAGCAATATCTCAAGCTTCGCGCCACGCTGGAGCTGCGTAACAATGAGGAAATCTCGGCTATCCAGCCGTTCATGCCGCGCGTGCTTGATGCGTTTCAGGTCTATCTGCGTGAACTTAGGACAACTGATCTTGAAGGATCAGCGGGCATTTTTCGCCTCAAGGAGGAATTGCAACGCCGCATCAATGTTGCGGTTTATCCGGTGCAGATCCGCAAGGTCCTGTTTGAAGAAATCCTTATTCAGTAGACATTAAAGGGCAGGCACCAGCCATGGCCGATGACGATGATTTCGAAGATGACGATCTGGCCGCCGCCTGGGGCGAGGCCATGCAGGAGCAGGGTGTCAGCAATGCCGAGACCCTGACCGCCCAATGGGCAAGCATGATGGACGGAGGCGATGACGAAGGGGGCGCGCAAAACTCCGATCGTCTGATGACCCAGGACGAGATCGACAGCCTGATGGGCTTCCGTGTCGATCAGATGCTGATGGCCGACCAGAGCGGCGTGCGTGCGCTGATCAGCTCGGCCCTGGTTTCCTATGAGCGTCTGCCGATGCTCGAAGTGGTCTTCAACCGGCTCGTGCGGCTGTCGACGACATCGCTGCGCAACCTCACATCGGACAATGTCGAAGTGTCGCTCGATTCGATTTCATCGGTCCGCTTCGGCGATTACCTCAACTCGATCCCGCTTCCCGCCATCCTTTCCGTGTTTCGCGCCGAGGAATGGGACAATTTCGGCCTGATCACCACGGACTCGCCGCTGATTTACTCGATTGTCGACGTGCTTCTCGGCGGTGGCCGGGGCATGGGGGCAGCGCGTGTCGAGGGGCGGCCTTATACCGCAATCGAGCTCAGCCTTGTTCAGAAACTTGTCGAGCGCATTCTAAGCGATGCCGAACAAGCCTTTGAACCGGTCTCGCCGGTGCATTTCACCCTTGACCGGATGGAGACCAATCCCCGATTTGCGGCGCTTATCCGGCCTGCCAATGCCGCGGTTCTTGTCCGTTTCCGCATCGATATGGAAGATCGCGGTGGCAATATCGAATTTCTGCTTCCCTATGAGACGATAGAGCCGATCCGGCATTTGCTCTTGCAGATGTTCGTGGGCGACAGGGTCGGGCGGGACCACCACTGGGAACAGCATCTGGCAACACAGACAAATGCCGCGGAAATCGTGGTTGACGCCGTTCTTTTCGAGAAAAAAGTGCCCCTTGAGCAGGTTCTTGACCTGAAAGTCGGCCAAACCCTTCTTTTGCGCAAAAATCCCAGCGATCCCGTTCTTTTGCGGGTCGGTCAGGTGACGATGAGCGAAGGCCAGATCGGGCGGATCAAGGACCGGATTTCGGTTCAGGTCACGCGTGGGCTGAAGCCACAGAAAATGACGATGGCGGGCTATGAGAAAGCGATCGCCGATATGGAGACGGACCGCAAATGACCCCTGGAATTCTGATCGAAGGTCTGGTGATCGTGCTCTTGATGGCGACGATCTGGTACTGCATCGTTCTGAGCGGAAAGCTCAAGAAGCTCAAACTGGAGGAGTCGGCTCTGCGCTCGACCATCGCCGAGCTTCTGACGGCGACCGAACTTGCCGAGCGCGCTATTCGCGGCCTGAAGGTGACAGCGCATGAACACCAGAAGACCCTCGGTCTGCGCGTACGCGATGCCGAACGGCTCAATCTCGAATTGCTCACGCGGCTCGAAGAAGGCGATCAGCTGATGCAGCGCCTGATTGCAATCACGCAGGCTGCACCGCTTCCTGCCGTCCGGCGCCAGCCCGCATCGCGGCCAACGGTTTCCAATCCGCGGGCGGTGAGCGAACTTGCCGCGGAAGCGACCGCGCGCATCAATGCCCTGCGCCGGGGAGGTGCATAGATGCGTCTTCTGCAACTGCTTGCGCTCGCCGCTTTTGCGCTTCTGACCTTCAAGCTCATCGCTCTTGCAGCGAGCGGGGCGTTTGAGGGAATTGGCGTGCGCGACGCAGCAGCGCAGACCACGGATGCAACCGCCAATGGGGCCAATGCTGCCGCAGACACCAAACAACCGGCACCTCCGACACCACCAGCACCATCAGCATCGCAGGAAGGTGCCGCGTCGCAGACCGCTGATGGCGGGAAAAAAGATGCGGAAGTGACCCGCCAATTTCCTGCTGACAATCGCCAGATCGGCATACCAGGGGACAGCCGTTCGGCACTTCAGGCGCAGATTGGTGATCGTCGAGATGAACTTGAAAGGCGCGAACGGGACCTCAAACTGCGCGAGGAATTGCTTCAGGCAGCGGAGAAACGGCTTCAGTCGCAGATCACCAAGATCGAGGAATCTGAAAGTAGCGGCGGTGCAGCAAAAACGGCAAAGGAAAATGCGAAAGACCTCGTCACCATTTATGAATCGATGAAACCGAAGGATGCGGCCCGCATCTTCAGCAGTCTCTCGATCGGTATTCTCTACAAGATCGCGACAGCGATGAATCCGCGCAAGCTGTCTGCCATCATCGCTGAGATGGATGTCAAGGCGGCTGAACGCCTGACCGTGGAACTCGCGGCGCAGGCTGCTCTGGGCGCTGATGACAAGGCACCCCGCGCGCTCACGAAAATAGGCGGGTAATCGGCCATTAACATACGACTGATACCCTGTCTGTCTTAATGCTGGAACATGGCGTCTGGATTGTGGTGTATCAAAAAAACAGCCTTGTGCGATGTTTCGCGGGGAAAGGCCATGGTCTTCTGAGGCTGTGCCTTTTTATGCTGTTCGCGCTTGCGTTCTCGCACGCCCTCCATGCGCAGGAAGCGCTGGTTCCTGAATTCAGGGCGGACACAAGCCGGGGTTTCGGACGGCTTGAGATCACCCTTCCCGGGCGCACGAAATTCATAGACTACAAACTTACGACCGAGGACAATGTTCTCGTGCTCCGACTGGGCGAGCCGATCACGGTTGATCTCCAGCGCGAGACCATTCCGCTTCAGAATTATATTCTGGTCTCCCGCCAGGATCCCGAGGGCAATGTGCTGCGTTTCGCGCTTGCCGCAGGTGTCCGGGTCAACACGCTAACGGCGGGGGAGCATCTCTTTCTTGATTTTCTGCCGAACAGCTGGCGCGCCGAAAATCCGTCGATTCCGCTGGAGATCGTAGACAAGCTCGAAAAACGCGCTGAAGACGCCCTTCAGCTGGCTGAACAGAATGCCGTGGCTGCCAAGGAGCAAAAGGAACGTGCGGAGCTCAAGATCAGGATTGGGCGCAATCAGACCTTCACCCGGCTTGTGTTCAACTGGAACGTGCCCTTCAAGACGACGTTCCAGCGCCAGGGCAATATTGCAACACTCGAATTCGACCGTCCATCGGATTTTGATTTTGGCTCCCTCAATTCAGATCTGCCGAGCCTTGTGCGCAAAATCAGCGGAACGACGGAAGATGGCAAGACGACGGTCTCGGTGGTGTTGCACAAATCGGCACAGGCACGCTCTTATCTCGATGGCAACGAGTATATCGTCGATCTGACGAATGACGAACTCCTCGACAAGAACATTGCCGGTTCTGCTCCCTTTGTGATCGGCGGGCTACCAGAGCTGCCTAAGAATGTTCAGGACGTATCAAATACCGTCGATCAGGCAGGCAGCGAACGGGCACTTGCTGAAATACCGCAATCGCCGGTCAACCCGGTTCCTGTTGCAGACGCCGCCAAACCTGCTGGTGATGACGCCAAGCCTCTTGCGGCGGCGGCCGAGGCAGAAAAGGTGCAAGCAACGCCGGTCACAAAGAAAGACCGGGAGGCGACGGCACCGGATAAAGCAAATTCGCCGAAGCCGGACAGCGAACCGAGCCGTATCACGCCCGAGACGGTCGACGAAGCAACGAAGAAAATTCAAGGATTGAGTACGGTCGATGCGAGCATCAATGAGGCGCATGATTCTATCCGTCTCATCTTCCCGTTCGAGAAGAAAACACCATCGGCAGTTTTCCGTCGTGGAAAATCGGTGTGGATGGTCTTCAAGACCGATGATGTTCTTGATATTTCATCAATCCAGGGACTTGAAGGTAATTTTGTGCATCTTGCGGAGGTCATCGAGAATGGGCCTTTCAAGGCGGTTCGCCTTTTGCTTTCGAGCGTGCAGCTTGCTTCTGCCGCCGTTGATGACAATTCGTGGGTGATCTCAATCGGCAATTCCGTCATTCGCGCTTCCGAGCCGTTGACTGTGAGCCGCAAGCTTGGCGAACATGGCTTCTATCTGAATGTGCCGCTGACCTCGGTCGCGGGCGAGGTGGTGTTTCAGGACCCGTCGGTTGGCGACAATATCCACGTTCTGGTTGCGGATGCGCCATCGCGCGGCCTTGTCCGCAAGCAGGATTTCGTGATGCTGACGATCCTTCCTTCAACCCATGCCCTCGCCTTCGTGCCGGTCGATAGCTCGATCTGGACCCGCATTGGGGAAGAGGGTGTCGCGATCGAAAGCAGCAAGCAGCTCAATCTTTCTGCGGTAAAAGGTTTGCGCGCCTCGGCAAGCGGCAAGGCCACAACCGATGAATGGTATGATTTTCCACTCGAGATTACCGCGAATGATATCGCTCCGGCGGCAGAATTCGCCGAACGCGAGCGCGGCCTTGTCAACGATATTGTCAATGCTCCAGACGATTTGCGCGCCGAGCGCTACGTTGATCTCGCTAAGTTTTACGTAGCGAACGGCTTCGGTCCGGAGGGCCTTGCCGCCCTTGGTCGGGCGCTCCTTGAACAGCCTCTTCTCGGCAACAAAAGGCTCTACGTTCTGACAAAAGCAGTGGCGGAACTCGAACTTGGTCGTTATGAGGACACGCTCAAGACGCTTTCTGGCGAGGCTTATGCCAAGGATCAGGATGCCGCCATCTGGCGGACCATTGCTGCACGCGGAAACGGCGATTGGCCGCTCGCGCTCAGCAGTGCGGCACTAGGGCGAAATAAGCTCGCCGCTTATAGCGAGGAAACCCAACAGGATTTTTTTCTCGCCGCCGCTGAGGCGGCGTTGAACCTGAAAGACCTCAACAGCGCAAAGAACTACCTGACCAGCCTTATCCTTCGCAACGCCTCCGAATATTACAGGGGGCGTTATGAGATTTTACAGGGCAAACTCGCCGTGGAGGAGGGTCGTCTTGAAGATGCCCGTTTCTTTTTTGACCGGGCGAGAAAAATCGACGATATAAGGATCGAGGCGGCCGCGCGGCTGAGCCTGATCATGCTCGATCATGATACGGGCGCAGTCGACAACAAGACCACGATTGAGGAATTTGAACGCTTCGTCGCGATCTGGCGTAACGATGATCTCGAACTTCTGGCCCTGCGTGCGCTTTCTCAGGCTCTCATCGAGGAAAAAGAGTATCGCCGGGCATTTCAGACCGTTCAGACAGCAACGATTTCCAACAATGATTCGCCGATTACCCGAGCGCTTCAGGACGATATGAAGGGCGTTTTCGTCGATCTGTTCCAAGAGGGCAAGGCGGACAGTCTGCCGCCAATCGAGGCACTCAGCCTTTTTTATGATTTCCGCCACCTTTCGCCGATTGGCCGGGTTGGTGATGAGATCGTGCGCTATCTGTCACGGCGACTGATCGACCTTGATCTTCTGCCACAGGCAGCAGAGCTTCTGACGCATCAGGTTGAAAAGCGCCTTCGCGGCGTTGCGCGCGCGCGCGTGGCTGCCGATCTCGCCGTCGTAGAGCTTCTGGATCACAAGCCGCACCGTGCGCTGACGACGCTGCACAAATCCCGCGTTGCCGGGCTTCCCATCGCGCTTGATCGCCAGCGCCGCCTGGTCGAAGCCTATGCGCTTTCCGAGGTCGGCAAACATGACATCGCGCTCGAACTGCTGGACCGTCTCGACGGGGAGGATGTTGAACGGCTGAGGGCGAATATCAACTGGGATGCACGGCGATGGGCTGTGGCTGGCGAACTGCTTGAAAAGACCCATAGCGGGCGCTGGGCCGATATCGAACCGCTGGATTCCCACGTGCGTCTCGATATCCTGCGTGCGGCCATCGCGTATTCTCTCGCCAAGGACGATTTCGCGCTCAACCGGCTCGTTCAGAAATTTGGGCAGAAAATGTCCGAAAGCAGCGATTCCGCGGTCTTCCAGGTGTTGACGCAGCCGCTTGACGAGCAGAATTTCGACCGCGACGTCGCCGTCGACAGCATTCTCAATATTGGTACGGTGGATTCCTTCCTCAGGGACTATCGCAAGCGCTATCTGACGAGCGGGGGCGTATCGACTGAAAGCTGAGCGATCA
The DNA here is from genome assembly GCA_013911885.1 of Hyphomicrobiales bacterium. Lineage (GTDB taxonomy): Bacteria > Pseudomonadota > Alphaproteobacteria > Rhizobiales > JACESI01 > JACESI01. The sequence goes on from JACESI010000005.1 coordinate 14,870, forward strand.
CGAACCGAAGCTCTTGACGAGACTGCCCGCAACAAGGTGCCAGCCATCCACCAGCACGAAAAAGATCAGCTTGAACGGCAGGGAGATGACGATCGGCGGCAGCATCATCATACCCATGGACATCAGGATCGAGGCGATCACGAGATCAATGATCACGAAGGGGAGATAAAGCAGGAAGCCAATCTCGAAGGCGCGCTTGAGTTCGCTGATCATGAAAGCTGGAATGAGTATTCTGAGTTCGACGTCCTCGACCGTATCGGGGATCGGCTGCCCGCTGAGTTCCTGAAACAGGGCAAGGTCCTTTTCCCGGACATGTCCCCGCATGAAGGCATGAAACGGTTTGGCGGAAAGGGTGAAGGCCTCGTCCAACTCGATCTCTTCGTTGATCAGCGGCTCAATCCCGGTGCGATAGGCCTCTTCCAGGGTCGGCATCATGATGAAACTTGTCAGAAACAGCGCAAGGCCGATCATCACTGAGTTTGGCGGGGCCGTCTGAAGACCAATGGCCGAGCGCAGAAGCGAGAGCACGACCACGATCCGCGTGAAGGAGGTGACCATCACCAGGATCGAGGGAGCAAGGCTCAGAACCGTGACGAGGGCGACGATTTGAACCGCGCGTTCGGTAACTGATGTGCCTTCGGCAAAATCGATTGTCACGCCCTGAGCAAGCGCATGGAACGGCAAAAAGGCGAGGAGACCGGAAACCGCGGCAAAAACAAACGCCGCGCGACAAATGCGGGATCTGGAGGGCGTCAATCGATCCGGAAATACTCGGAAAAAGGCGCGCCTTATCCCGGTCTGCGACCGGCTCCACCGCGTGCTCGGACACGGCGGGTTATGCATGTTGGTTCAGTCTCCAGCTAATTGGTCAAGCAGGCGGTTCATATCCTGATCGATCCTAGCTGAGTCGTAAGGCGCGGCGGTAGGGTTGTTGGCAACTGATCCACTGGTTGCTGAAACCGATGGGACGATGACGGCTGCTGCAACCGGAGTGCTCGCCACTGCTGCCGGGACGGCACTTGCAACAACAGGCGTGGCGTTAGGGGCAGGGGGCGCTGATGCGGGAGCGGGTGCTGACCCATATGTGGGTACTGGTGCAGGAGTGGGAGCGGGAGGCGCGCTTCTGGTCTCTGTAAGCGATTGCCTTGGCTCGGATGGCTTCGCGATGGGTGCTGTTGTTGGCAGAGGCGCCTCAATGGCGGGGCGCTGGGCTGCTGCGGCGGTGGCAAGGGCAGGCGCAGGTTGCGGCTGTTGCGGCTGCGCTGTCATGCGCGGTGCAGGCGCCCGCGCCGGATCAGCTTGACGACGGACGATGTTATGCTCGACGACGACATCATTTTCGCCGCCGATCAGAATAAGGTGCTCCACATCATCGCGGCGGACGAGGACAAGGCGGCGTTTACCCTCGAGCGTCGCCGCTTCGACGATTGAAAGTCGGTTGCGCTGGCCGCCATGCAGGGCGCCACTGCGCATGGCTTTGATGAGACGGAAAAACAGGGCAATCAGGATCAGGACAACCACAAGCGCGATGCCGAAGCTCGCATAGGGTGCCACAGCTTCGCCAACATTTGTATTCAGCCATTCAGTCATCGTGAAAACCCGGTGAGTCAAAATTCATTGAAACAGCCCATGGAAACGCCGCGCTCAAGACCGTTACGCCGTCTGGACTGCGGAATTTAGCCTCGATATCGGGGGCTCCTACAAGACACCCCGGCAGAAAGATCGCGCGATGCGGCTATTCTTTGAGAGAGTGTTGCCTTTTTGCCGTCGTATCCATCGACCCGATGCCTAGACCGCGCGCCGGCGGGCGGATTTTGGCTCTCTCTTCTCTGGCAGGCTTTCATAGCGGGGGTGTCCAGTCATAAATCCAGCGATAGCGATCAAGAAGGCGTTGTCCGCCAAGGGCTTTCAGGCCGAGATTGCGGGCCTCCGCGAGCGCCCCCTTCCAGTGATAGCGTAGCCCGTTTTGATTGGCCTCCCGCCAGACCGCGATGATGCGCCTTTTACGGGCCTGCTCATAGGCGGAAAATGCCGCCGGGCGGTCAGGGCATTCCGCGAGCTTTGCCGCGATCACGGCGGCGTCCTCGATCGCCATCGCGCCGCCCTGGGCGAGAAACGGGACCATGGCATGGGCGGCATCGCCGATGAGCGCACGATGCCCATGGCTCCATGACGCTGTGGGGTCAACCGTATAGAGCGGCCATTGCAGGAAACCGTCGGCTGCGGCGATGAGATCTTGAAGCGGCGTATTCCAATCGGCAAAATGGTTGAGAACCGCCTGATTTGACGCAGGTTCCGACCAGCGCTGCTCATGGTTGGCAGTTTTGATGATGGCGACGATGTTCAGTGTGCCGCCGCGCTCAATCGGATAGGCAACAGCGTGGGCGTCCGGACCAAGCCAAAGGCTGAGACCGATGCGGCGTGCCCAATCGGGCAGGCGGTCAGGGGCGATCAGGGCGCGAAAGGCGATCCGGCCAGTGAAGCGCGCATCAGATGCATTGATGAGCGGGCGGACCGTTGACCAGACCCCGTCCGCGCCAATGATATCACGCCGCTCGGCCATTTCCGATGTAAACGCAGTTGCATAGGAGATGCGAAGGCCGCGCGCCTCAGCCGCATCGCGCAGGATATCGACAAGGTGCTGGCGGCGGATCACGAGATAGGGTGCGGCGTGGACGCTTGCAAAACCATCACCAAGCGGCATGGTGACGATCCGCGCGCCGCTGCGGCCATTGTTCACCTCAATGGAATGCGGGGCCAGCGCCCGGGCCTTGACTTCGTGCGCGAGGCCGAGCGCCGACAGCACCTGTAACGCGTTTGGCGTGATCTGAATGCCCGCCCCTTCAGTGCGGCTCGCGTCGCGCTTTTCGATGATTTCGCAGGGAATGTTACGATGAGTAAGGCAAAGGGCCGTCGAAAGGCCCGCAATGCCTGCGCCCGCGATGAGAACGGGCAGAGTTGCGGAAGGTGTCGCGACCTCCCGCAATCAGGCCGCGTGTTCGCGGTAGATATTGCCCGCCGGACGGGTTTCAAAGGTCTTGAGGCTGGTGTTGAAGCGGTAAAGCGTCGAGCAATAGGGGCAGACTTTCTCGTTGTCCGCACCCATGTCGATGAAGACATGCGGATGATCAAACGGCGGCTTCGCGCCAACGCACATGAATTCCTTCACGCCGATCTCGATTGTCTCAACACCTTGATCATTGCAAAAATGCGGAATGTGTGTGTCGGCCATGGCAAAACCTCATATTCAATTTTCAAAAATCTTAAGGGTCTGGTAATCCGACGCCTAGCTAGCAATTGGTCGGATTGCAGAATAAACTTTCCCCGGTTGCGATCAACTGTATTGCGGTAGGGCATGGGGGCCGGATGCACAAGTTCGATTCGGATGGCGTGGAGATCGCTTTTCATGATGAGGGTGATGGCGAGCCGATCCTGCTCATTCATGGCTTCGCGTCGAATGCCAAGACCAACTGGGTGTTTCCGTCCTGGTTCCAGACCTTGCAGGAGGCGGGCTATCGCGTGATCGCGCTTGATAATCGCGGCCATGGTGCGAGCGAAAAGCTTTATGATCCGGCGCTCTATCAATCGCCGATCATGGCGGAGGACGCGCGCCGTCTGCTTGATCATCTGGACATCCGCTCGGCCTATGTCATGGGCTACTCGATGGGAACGCGGATCACCGCATTTCTTGCCATCAACCATCCTGAACGTGTGAAGGCGGCGGTTTTCGGCGGGTTGGGCATGGGGCTGGTGAACGGTGTCGCAGGCAGCAGCGCGATTGCCCACGGGCTTGAAACCGATGATCCGGAAAGCCTTACCGATCCGCAGGCCCGCGCTTTCCGCACTTTCGCGGATCAGACAAACAGCGATCGGATGGCACTTGCCGCCTGCATCCGTGAATCGCGCGCCCGCATTTCGGCGGAAGAGGTCGGGCAGATCAGGCAGCCGGTGCTCGTTGCTGTCGGAACAGAGGATGATATTGCCGGCGATCTTGCCGGTCTAGTCGCGCTTCTTCCTGCCGGAGAAGCCTGTCCGATCCCCCGGCGCGACCATATGCGCGCCGTCGGCGACAAGGCTTATAAAACAGGCGTGATCGCGTTTCTGTCGCGGCAGGTGTGACAACCCGTCTCTGGAAAGTCCCTTTTCACTTCCTCCAAAGCACCTGGGTGATAGGTGCGCCAGTGCGCAGCTCAAATCCATGCAGAAAATTCAGCAAGCGATTCTTGTGCTTATCAGCCGAACAGCGGCGCAGAACACTTTTTCATGCAGCGCACGTTTTATTTGTGTCAGAATTTTCTTATATAAGCATCGTCGTTCAGCATTGACGCGCTCTCCCGTTTCGCCGGGCGTCCGGTAAATTAGGAAAACAGCAATGAACAAGATCGCCTCGAACAAGCTTTCAGAAAAAATCCATCTGGAGGCGGTTGATCCGATCTGGACAGAAATGCGTCGGGAGGCTGAACAGGCGGTTGTGCGGGAGCCATCGGTCGCCGGTATGTTCTATGATGTCATACTCAATCAGGTCAGTCTTGAAGATGCGGTGGCCGCCCGCATCGCGACCCGGCTGGACAGCCGCGATCTGAGCGCGGCCTCTATTCTTGCGACTTTCCGTGACGCCTTCGCCGATCAGCCGGTGCTCATTGAGATCGTTCGTGCCGATATCACGGCTGTTTATGAGCGTGATCCCGCCTGCACCCGCTTCATCGAGCCGCTGCTTTATTTCAAGGGGTTCCATACGCTTCAGGCGCACCGTCTTGCGCATTGGCTTTGGGGTCAGGGGCGTCGCGATTTCGCGCTGACGATCCAGTCAACCGTCTCCGAGCGTTTTCAGGTCGATATCAACCCCGGTGTGAAGCTCGGCCGCGGGATTTTTCTTGATCATGCAACCGGCGTTGTCATCGGCGAGACGGCTGTCATCGGCGACAATGTCTCGATCCTTCAGAATGTGACCCTTGGAGGCACCGGCAAAGAGACCGGGGACCGGCACCCGAAAATCGGCAGCGGCGTGCTCATCGGCGCCGGTGCAACGGTTCTCGGCAACATCAAGATCGGCCATTGCGCCCGGATTGCCTCCGGCTCCGTGGTGCTGCGCGAAGTGCCGCCGGAGACCACGGTCGCAGGTGTTCCTGCGCGGGTGGTCGGACAATCCGGTTGCAGCGAGCCCGGTCGCTCCATGGATCAGATCCTTACCGAGAAGACCGAAGACTCTTCCGGTTTTGACGTGTGAACCAATGCCAACCGGAGCCACGCGAGCATCTCCAGCGGAAAAAGCCGTTTCAATAACCGGCTCGGCCTTTCCACATCTTCAATGCCGTGGCATAGACGTCTCATAGTGCAGGGCGTGCGTCCCTTATCTCATCATGAAACTGAAGAGGGTCGTTTTGGACAAGAAAGAAATCCAACGTCTGGAAACCTATCTCAAGAAACGGTTCAATACATCGGCTCTTGAAGTGCGCCACCGCGCGACGAAAAAAGATTCGGCCGAGGTGTATATCGACGACGAATTCGTCGGTGTTCTTTATCTTGATGAAGAAGACGGCGAGCGCTCCTATGACCTCAATATCGCCATTCTCGGCATCGATCTCGACGACTAGGGTCCTGCACCTTTAAGGCTGGTTGTGGGCACGGCGTGTCACTGAAGGCGCATGGAGGCGAGGCTGCGCTTCAGTTTCGTGTCGATCTCCCGCCAGTGTTGCAGGAGATTGCGGTGAAAGCGGACATTGACCGTGACATTCTCCTCTAGCTGGAAATCATAAAGGCATGTCGGGAAAACATTGCTTCGCTCGGCTTCCTTTATCTGAAGGCAGCGGGTGATGAAGATGGCATCATTGTTGCGGGCATAAAGGACATCCTCCGCCTGATAGCCTGAAGAGGGATCAAGCGCCTGACCGATCAGGCCGTCTGGGCCGCGCCAGGCCTTGCCGACAAAGAACCGGCGGTAGATGCCGTCGAGGCGGCGCTCGCTCGTGTTCGGTGGCGGCTGTTTGACGAGTGAGACGAAGATGACTTGGTCCTGTTTGCTGGCATCCTGAAAAATCTCTGCCGAGTCTTGATTATAACCATTGAAATCGGGCCACTGGAAATTGAGATCGACCGTCTGCGCGACCCCCGCCTGGCGCTGGCGTTTGTCGCGGATGATGTTTTTCGGGATTGCGAGGGTTGTCGCCCCGATGGTGATCGCGACTGGCGCCGGGTCGATGGAATGGCCGCCAAGGGTCGCGGGGTCCGTAAAATGGCGCAGCGCAAAATTGAGGCCCGCCATGGCAAGAACCAGCGCAAACGCGCTCGCCAGGATTTTCGTGGTCAGGCTCATTGAATACGCGGTCTCCTGTGTCCTTGCTCACTCTATGCCTGATTCAAGCTGATTTTCCCACTGGTGTGATGATTGTCCCGTTTCGATCAGAGCAGCGCTGGGGGCTGGCACGTTGCTTGCGTTATCTGGTCGATGGGTTCAAGTGCGGTCCGACGGCGATACAGATCGGTTGAACACGCACCATTTTTGCGGGAGAAGCGGACCAAAATGGTACAGTTCCAAATTTTTCTGACGGTCTATATTATCGTCGTCGGGTTCGTCAGCGCCGGTGTTCTGGGCAGTTTCTATCAATTATGGCGGTCGCAGCCGATCGGCTTCAACATCGCCACGCATGACTGGACCGGCAGCATCATCGATGTCGCTTTTTGCGTTTTCGCCGGCCCTTTCATCATCATGCGCAACACGCTGCGGGCCCGGCAAATCGAAGGACGTCCATTTGGCTGGGTAGTGGCGGCAAGCGCGATTGCCTCGCTCTGGAGCTTCTGTCTCGGTCTTTTGCTCGTCCATACGGCACTTGTGGTGACCGCCTCTATTTCGAACCAGCTTTAGCGCGCAAGCGTATTTTCACCACAAATATCGGTTGCGAAAGCGGCGGCGGCGCGTATCGTTCCGCGCATAGGTAAACTGCACCGGCATGCACGATCCGCACGCCGCAACAGCTTGAAAGAGGCGAGGAGGACGAAATGGCCATTTACGGGTTGGATGAACGGACGCCGCAACTCCCTGAGGAGGGCAGATATTGGGTTGCGGATTCGGCGGTGATCGTCGGCGATATTTTGCTTGAGGAAGATGTCAGCGTCTGGTTCGGATCGGTGCTGCGCGGCGACAATGAGCAGATTGTGATCGGCGGGCGCAGCAATATTCAGGATCTCTGCGTGCTGCACACCGATCTCGGCTTTCCGCTCACCATCGGCGCCGGCTGTACTATCGGCCACCGCGCCATCCTGCATGGCTGCACCATCGGCGACAACACGCTGATCGGCATGGGAGCGACCGTTCTCAACGGTGCGGTTATCGGCAGGAACTGTCTGATCGGTGCCAATGCGCTGGTGCCAGAGAAAAAGGTCATCCCCGATAATTCACTCGTCGTCGGCGTTCCGGCAAAAGTTGTACGCGAACTCGGCGAAGCCGCTGAGAGGGCGCTCCGAGAAGCCGCCAACGACTATGTTAAGAACTGGCAGCGTTTCGCCCGGGGAATGAAGCCGGTTTGAATGCCGCTTTTTAAAAAAGGGTGAGCCGACCCCTGGGGAAGGGTCGGCTCTTTTGCCCGGTCACTCGGTGGGACGGTGTGTGGGGACGCGACCGGGAAACTTTGTCTTTCTAAAAATCGTTGCAACCAGAGCCTGTTAGCGCACGAGGCTGCCGACAGCTGTCACAGGCTGATCGTGGATCTGCTCCCATTTACCGGCGTGGTTCTTCGACTGGCGCTTGAGATAGGTGTAAGGCGTTTCACTCCAGAGCTTCACGGTGTTCTCGAGGTTGTCGAGAACGAGATCGCCGCGGTCGGTGCGCACGGTCAGAACCGCGTGCCCTTCGCCGTTCGGCTGAAGCACGACCGTGATGAGAAGCGCACCTGCAGGCCAGCCCTGAGCCATCAGGTTGCGACGCTTCTGGAGAACATAGTCTTCGCAGTCGCCGGCAAAGGCGGGGAAGGCCCAGACCTCTTCCTGACCGTAAAGATCGGCGTCGGTCACAGCTGCGACAGTGCTGTTTACCTGATGGTTCACAGCAAGCAATGTTCGCCAGTTATCCGGGTTCAGCTGAACGCGCACATCCTCTTTTGTCACTGTCTTGCATTCGGATGGATTTTCCTTGCAGAACATGTAATGTCCGATTGGAATACTTGTCAGTTTTCCAGTTTCCATAAATGGTGAACTACTTGCTTCTGATTTTGCAGCAATAAAAGTGATTGCTGCTATTGTCAGCGTAAATTTTAATATGAAGCCTCTTGGAATCCCCAGCATTGTTTTCTCCCCTTACCGTTGAGAGAACAATACAAAGGTCATTTTTATTTTTTAGAAAACTCAAATTGTAGTTTTTATTTAAATGTATATTTCAATTTATGTAATTTATACTGAAATTATACTCAATATTTAAGTGAGTTTGAATCGTTTTTGAATCTAATTCGACTTTAATTCGTGCCAAGTTTTCATAAAATTTGAATCAAATCCGCGGCTCTTGACCGCGATGGTTGCGCGTGATTGCGTATCCCGCGCTTCTTGACGAGAGAATATCAATATTTTCAGCGTTTTAGGGGATATGACCTTGGCGTCATGGCCGCGACGGCGGGGGGAATGCGTGTGCCGATTCTGCGTCATGCGGCGCGCGTTTCGCGTCGTTAGCCGGTTTCGACCCGCTCGCGCAAAGCAGGCGAAAGCTTAATTTTGGTGATGATGAAGCAGGATGAGGCGGCGCTTATGCGCGCGCGCGACATGGATGTTCATAGAATTGAGCGAGAAAATAATTCTGCGAACCTATAACCAAGGTTAGCAAACACTTGCCGTTCGAGGTTATTTCCCCTGAACGCGGGCAAATTCGACAGCGATGCCCTCTTCGAAGACGCGCACGACCCGTGAGCGGATCTTGCCAACCATGAGAGGCATTCCGATGTCGGCGCGATGTTTGAAGCTGATCGCGGCACCCGAAAGCGACATATCGAGGATACGACACTGTATTTCGGTGCCGTTGTAAAGGGTGACCGTTGTGAACGGATTTTCAGGGGCTTCGCGCGAATGGCGGCGATCTTCCGGCAGATTGAGTTCGTGCCGGTTTGCAAGCCAGGTGAGCTGTGCCGACAATTTGTCACGTTTGCGCCCCGTGGCGTTGATCGACATCGCGAAGCCGCCGTCGATGTGGCGTTTGATCTCGCCGTCAACGCGTCCGATATGATCAATATAGACGACGACGAACTCGCCCAGATTGCCGATCACCGGACCGGTCAGGGCCAGGTTCCCAGGTGACATGTTGCGGACATGGCAGGGGAATTCCTGATGGTTCGAAAGCATGTAGCGACCGAGAACATTGATCTTCACGCGCTGAAAGTTGCGTTGATCCAGTTTTGGCATGTCGGCGCGCTGACGCTTTGATTTCAAAAGGGTGTTCATTGCGATCGGGCTCACGAAGAGTATCTGACGATCACCATAAGCCGGCAGGGTTAACAAGACGTGTTGCAAAACCCGGTTTTGCCGCAAGTTCGGCAATCAGTGAAGGCCACCGTCCAGAACCGTGAGATGCCGAACGCGGCGCGCGCCCTCAATTGATAATTCGGGTGATGTCCCGGGAGCAAGTTCATCCATATCCGCTTCGCGCCGGAGGGCAAGGGGACGGGCAATTTCGGTTGCATGCTGGTGCGGCATGATCATCCGCAGGCTTGCAAGCGAGAGCGTCTCGACCGGCTGCATTCCCGCCCAGTAAGGCATTTTCAGCGGCGCGATACAGCCGATGATGCGCTGATCGAGTTTGCCGTTCAACCGCAGCGGCAGAAAGATCGCCTCAAGCGGGATGGACTGACCCTGCTGGTTCTTTCCGATGAGACCGATGACGACGACGGTCGCATCATCGCAGGTCGAATGCAGGAGTGTGTGGACGGCATCGCGGCTCTCACCGGCAAAATAATCCAGAAAATTGCTGTTTTTCACTTCCCGACCAAGGAGGCTACAGGTGCGTGTTCCGGCTAGGCGGAAGGAATAGGATGCTGTTCCGTCGACGCTCAGGATGAATGTGTCCTTGAGGATACCACGAATGTCTGCCGGTTCGATGGCGGAGCGCTCCGGCGCACTGCGGCTGCCGCGAATCCGGTTCCAATAGAGATAGAGCTGGTTGGTGTGGTCGTGTTTCATTATAATCCTGCATTCGCCGCTTTTGTGTTTTCTGTTCCGAAACTGGTCTTTGCGCCGCAGAACTGTGCCGCACCGGAACACTTTACAGCCGCCACCGCAGCCCTCGCGTTTACTTCGCAGGAGCCGTGCCAACGGCTGACAAAGTCGGTTCGATCATGTTTTTGACAAAGCGCTGGGACACAGCCTGCGAGGCCGTTAAGGTTAACAAACGGTAAATGTGGCACCGGCACGCATTCCGGGTCATACTCTCTTCAACGCGAAGCGCTCCGGCTCGCGTGCTGAACAGCTTTGGTGGTCTGCACTGGGTGGGACACTGGGGACCTTGACCGTTCGACGCGAAACCGTCGGACGGTTTCTTTTTCCCCCGTTCCGTGACCATATTCCGAGCATCGCAACGATAAGGGATTGCCCCGCCTTGCAGGATGATCGCGACCAGAGCTCAAGTCTCCCCGCCGGCAGCAACGGTCAAGAACCGGAACTCCCTGAGGACAGCGAACGATTTCAAAACCCGGCCGCCTTCAACATTCCTGCTGTCATCCTGATATCGGTAGCTGTGCTGGTGAGCGTTCACCTGTTGCGGGTCATCTGGCTCACGCCGTCCGATGACGAAGCCCTTCTGTTTGCCTTCGCTTTCTTTCCGGTGCGTTTCGACAGCTTCTTCATGGAGCGCTATGGCGATGCTTTTCCGGGCGGCACTCTTGGTGCGTTCTCCACTTCCGTCACCTATTCGTTTCTGCATGCGGACTGGCTTCACCTCACGGTCAACATGTTCTGGATGCTGGTTTTCGGCAGCGCCCTTGCGCGACGGTTTGGTGCGGTGCGGTTTCTGTTGCTCTCGCTCATCGGATCGGTCGCGGGAGCGGGGCTTCATCTTGCGACAAATTGGGGCTCGTCTGCGCCGGTGGTCGGCGCGTCTGCTGCAATCTCTGCACATATGGCCTGTGCTGCGCGTTTTGCCTTTGTGCCCTATGGTCCGCTCGGACGACCGCGCTCGGATCATCCGGGGGCCTTTTTCCTGCCCGCGCTTTCGATCGCAGACATGTTCAAGAACAGTCAGGTCGTCAGTTTTCTCGCCATCTGGTTTGCGGTCAATCTGCTGTTCGGCGTTGGCACGGGGCTCGGCGGCGGGTCGGCCGTCGCATGGCAGGCCCATATCGGCGGATTTCTTGCCGGACTGCTGCTTTTCCCGCTTATTGATCCGGTCGAGCGCGCCTGACGGGGCGAGGGGCTTTAATTTGACGTCGTTTTGAGCAATTTTCCTGCTATAGTATGATCCGCTTTCGGCCGGTTTTTTGCGACCTGTATTGAGTGAGCACAGCCACAGGGAGGGAATAGAATGAAATTAGGACAATTGCTGGATGCGAAAGGCCGCGGTGCCATCACTGTTGGCGTTAACGAGAGTCTCAGTTCGGTTTTTTCGATCCTGAGCGAGCGCAAGATCGGCGCACTTGTTGTTTGTGATAGCAATGAACATGTCGTCGGCATCGTCTCTGAGCGCGATCTCGTGCGTGCTATTGCATCGGATGGCGAGCGCATTCTCGCCTGGCCGGTTGATGCGATCATGACCACCGCCGTCATCACCTGTACCGAGGAGGATACGGTTGACCAAGTGATGGAAAAGATGACCTCGGGCCGGTTCCGTCACGTGCCGGTTGTCGCGGATGGCCGCCTGGTCGGCGTGATCTCGATCGGCGATGTGGTCAAGAACCGGATGCAGGAAATCGAGCGGGAAGCGGCTGACATCCGGGCTTATATTCACGCAGTCTGACGGCCAAATCGTCAAGCGAGCCTATTCAGTCGGGCATCCGTGCTGCTTAGCAGGCGACCCTGTGGCTTTTTTCTGTCGCATTGCCAAAAACTTGCGAGAGGCTTTCGATCACCGGTTTTGCCGCGGCATATCCGGCGGCGATGGCATCGTTCGAGCGATGGAAATCGAACAGCCCGATATCGGAAACACGGGGTGTGATCAGCATGTCAGGTGGATCACCGGCAAGGCGCGAGCGCGAAATCCGGTCCTGTATGATGTTGAATGATTGCATCATGACGGATGAAATACCCGGCGGACCATCCTTGCGGCCCAAGATCTGGCGGCGGACCAGGCGTTTCGCCCCCTTGGTCTCGGCGTCGGGCTCCAGTTGCATGTCTTCGGTGAGTGAATTCGCCCGGTTGATATCGAGGGGTGCGGTGAGCATGCCGTTTGCAAGCACCGTGCCGCGGCCTACGCCGGCACTCGACAGACTGACGCCGATGACATAGTCCGCACCCATGGCACGGCAGGCGGTGATCGGTACCGGGTTGACGAGCGCACCGTCAACAAGCCAGCGGCTGCCGACCTTTACAGGCTTGAAAATGCCGGGCAGGGCATAGGAGGCCTGAAGGGCTGCCGCAAGATGGCCGCGCGTCAGCCAGATTTCATTGCCATTTTCAAGCTCGGTCGCCATGCATGCGAAAGGAAGGTCGAGATCCTCGATCTGCTTGTCGTAGAGATGTTGCGTCAGAAGGCCGCCGAGCCGGGTGCCGTTGATCAGGCCACTGCCGGAGAGGCTTATATCCAAAAGCGCAAAAACGCGGCGCTGGGTGAGCGAGCGGGCGAAGGTTTCGAGTTCATCGAGATGGCGTGCCGCCCAGCAGCCGCCGACGACGGCGCCCATGGATGTTCCAGCTATGACATCCGGCTGGATGCCGGCCTCATCAAGGGCGCGCATGAAACCGATATGAGCCCACCCCTTTGCCGCACCACCACCGAGAGCCAAACCCAATACCGGTTTCTTCATCTTTCCCACTCCTCACACACAGGCTAAGATCATAGGACAAACATCTGACTATATAGTGAATCTGGAAATCACTATTTGTTTAAAGAGGTTGTCTCGATGTTCTGATGCATTGATTCACTCAGTCCCGCATTGGGATGTGTGTTCGCGCGTTGGTGTGCGGCAATGTCCAGTCTTAATCCTTGATGTCTTAATCCTCTGATTCAGCGCCTTCATGTTCTGAATCCGATTCAAGTCGGGATGCGGTCGGGTCTGACGCATCTGGCAGAACCCTGCGGTAAAAACACGAGAAGACATTGCGGTGGCAGTTGGTGCCGTTTCCGCCGGTGCGCACCTTGATCAGGATCGTGTCCTGATCGCAGTCGGTGCGCATTTCCACGATGGTCTGGATCGATCCCGAACTGGCGCCCTTGTGCCAGAGTTCGCCTCGCGAGCGCGACCAGTACCATGCTTCACCGGTGCTGATCGAGCGCGCGAGCGATTCGGCATTCATGAAGGCTGCCATGACGATCTCTCCGCTATCGGCATCCTGCGCGATGGCGGGAATCAGCCCTTTTGCATCGAATTTCGGGGTGAAATCCACGCCTTCTTCAAGCGTCGTTTTGTCGCCTCGTGGCTTGAACGCGTGTTCCATGTTGTTTTCCCGATGAGGAGCGATAACGCAAGGAAGCGCGAATTAAAGAGCAAAACCGCGCAAAAGCTGCATGAAACGGACCTGTTCCGCCGGGTCACTCTGAAACACGCCGGTGAAATGCGTCGTTATCGTCCTGACGCCGTCTTTCTGGACACCGCGCAGGGACATGCACATATGCTCAGCCTCCAGAAGGACTGCGACACCGCCGGGCTCGAGTGCGTTTTCAATCGCCTCCGCGATCTGTATCGTGAGATGTTCCTGGGTCTGAAGACGGCGCGAAAAAATGTCGACGACACGCGCAAGCTTCGAGAGGCCAACAACACCCTTTTGCGGATAATAGGCGACATGCGCCGTGCCGACAAAGGGCACCATGTGATGCTCGCAGTGCGAATAGAACGGTATATCCTTGACGAGGACCATGTTGGCGTAGCCGCCGACATCTTCAAAAGTAGTCTTCAGAACTTCTTGCGCAGATTCATGATATCCCCTGAAAAACTCTTCATAGGCTTTGACAACCCGTTTCGGGGTGTCGAGAAGACCTTCGCGGGCAGGATCTTCGCCCGCCCATGTAAGCAGAATGCGCACGGCGTCTTCAGCTTCCGCGCGGGTCGGCCGGTTTGGGGCGAGGGTATTCGCGTTTGTGTTCTCGACAATTGCATCCATGGCCGCACTCCTTTGTTCTATCGTTTATCCGGTTTCCCGGAACTGTTTCCAAACCTGAATGGGCCGATAGGAGGGGTCTGGGCGTCGCACCCCGATTTATCAGTTGACCATGCTTGGGCAATTGCCTGTTGGTGCCCTACGATCTATATGTAACTGGTAGACTGAAATGGCAATGAAACAACGGTAAAAATTTTGCGAGCCTTGTTATGATTGACGACGTTTACAACGCTAAAATTCTGGAATTTGCAGGCAATATTGCCCGAACAGGGCGATTGGCAGCGCCTATGGCAACAGCGAAAGCACATTCCAAATTGTGCGGCTCCACAGTGATCGTCGATCTTGAAGTGAAGGATGGCATTGTCACCGATTTTGCACATGACGTGAAGGCCTGCGCGCTCGGGCAGGCGGCTGCCTCGATCATGGCGCGCCTCGTGGTTGGCTCCACGACCGCAGAGCTGAAGGCGCTGCGTACCAATGTGCGCAGCATGCTTAAGGAAAACGGTGAGCCGCCGGGCGGGCGTTTCGAGGATTTCAAATATCTGATCCCGGTGCGCGACTACAAGGCGCGCCACGCCTCGACGCTTCTGACATTTGATGCCGTGGTCGACGCGATCGAACAAATCGAGGCAAAGACCGACGAAAAGGTCGCCTGACGCGCCATCGCCGTCAGTCTTGCTTGAACGGTTACCGTCTCACCGGATATTTCTCATGCTGCGCCGCCTGATCCGCGTTTATTCTCTTCTGATCTCCCCGTTTCTAGGGCGCAATTGCCGACATCTGCCGACCTGCTCGGCCTATGCCGATGAGGCCATCCGTCGCCATGGCAACTGGCCGGGGCTTTGGCTTTCGCTCGCGCGTTTCTTGCGCTGCGGCCCGTTCGGGACGTCCGGCTATGATCCGGTGCCCGAAGAGTTGCCCGCGCGGGCGCTCTGGTATATGCCGTGGCGCTATGGACACTGGACAGGCCGCCATATCGACCCCGATACGCGGCTCGACTAACCGGGCCTGAAGATTAACCGCTTACCCGCATTCGTGCGCGGCGACTGAGCAGGAGAACGATGATGATCACCCTTACATTTCCCGATGGCAACAAGCGCGCCTTCGAAGCTGGCATCACCGGCCTTTCAGTCGCGGAGAGCATCGCCAAATCGCTGGCAAAGCGCACCGTTGCCATGGCCCTTGATGGCACCGTGCGCGATCTTGCCGATCCGATCAACAAGGACAGTGCGATCGAATTCCTGACCCGCGACGATCCCCGCGCGCTCGAACTCATCCGTCACGATTGCGCCCATGTTCTCGCGGAAGCTGTGCAGGAGCTATTTCCCGGAACGCAAGTGACCATCGGCCCGGTGATCGAGAACGGTTTCTTTTATGATTTTTCGCGCGAAGCCCCGTTCACCCTCGATGACCTGCCGCTGATTGAGAAGAAGATGAAAGAAATCATCCAGCGCAACAAACCGTTCACGAAAGAGTTCTGGAGCCGCGAGCAGGCGAAAGATTTTTTCCGGGCAAAGGGCGAACTCTACAAGGTCGAGCTTGTCGATGCGATTCCGGCTGGTGAAGAGCTCAAAATGTATCGTCAGGGCGATTGGATCGACCTTTGCCGCGGACCGCACATGACATCAACCGGACAGGTCGGCACGTCGTTCAGGCTGATGAAGGTCGCCGGGGCTTATTGGCGCGGCAATTCCGACAACGAGATGCTGACGCGCATCTATGGCACGGCCTGGGCCAATGACAACGATCTCAATGCCTATCTGACCATGCTCGAAGAAGCCGAGAAGCGCGATCATCGCCGCCTTGGCCGCGAAATGGACCTTTTCCATTTTCAGGAGGAAGGGCCGGGCGTAGTCTTCTGGCACGCCAAGGGCTGGACGCTGTTTCAGACGCTTGTCCGATATATGCGCCGCCGCCTTGACGCGGACTATGACGAGGTGAACGCGCCGCAGATTCTCGACAAGGCGCTGTGGGAAACCTCAGGCCACTGGGAATGGTACCGCGAGAACATGTTCGTCACCGAGACCGAGGACGAGCGGGTTTTCGCCATCAAGCCGATGAACTGCCCGGGCCATGTCCAGATTTTCAAGCACGGCCTCAAATCCTACCGCGATCTGCCGCTGCGCATGGCGGAGTTCGGCGCGGTGTCGCGCTATGAGCCATCGGGTGCCCTGCACGGGCTGATGCGTGTGCGCGCGTTCACGCAGGACGACGCCCATGTTTTCTGCACCGATGCGCAGATGGCGGAAGAATGCCTCAAGATCAACGATCTGATCCTGTCCACCTATGCCGATTTCGGTTTTGACGAGATCGTGGTCAAGCTTTCGACACGGCCTGAAAAACGGGTTGGTTCCGATGCGCTCTGGGACCGCGCCGAGAGCGTCATGGCAGAGGTTTTGAAGACCATCGAGGCCCAGTCCGGCGGCAAGATCAAGACCGACATCCTGCCGGGTGAGGGCGCGTTCTATGGTCCGAAATTCGAATATACTTTGCGCGATGCGATCGGCCGCGAATGGCAGTGCGGCACGACTCAGGTCGATTTCAACCTGCCGGAGCGCTTTGGCGCGTTCTACATTGATACGGACGGCGAGAAGCGTCACCCGGTGATGATCCACCGCGCGATCTGCGGCTCGATGGAGCGCTTTCTCGGCATTCTGATCGAAAACTTCGCCGGTCATTTCCCGCTCTGGCTCGCGCCGCTTCAGGTCGTGGTGACAACCATCACCTCCGAGGCGGACAGCTATGCGGCAGAAGTCACCGCGATCCTCAAAAAGGCAGGGCTTCGGGTTTCAAGCGATCTGCGCAATGAGAAGATCAACTACAAGGTGCGTGAGCATTCGCTACAGAAAGTCCCTGTAATTGTGGTCTGCGGCAAGCGCGAGGCGGAGGAGCGCTCGGTCAATATCCGCCGTTTCGGCTCGCAAAACCAGACAGCGATGTCGCTTGATGAGGCGCTCTCGAGCCTTGTCACCGAGGCGACGCCGCCGGATATCGTCCGCATTTCCTAAAGGGCAAACATGGTCTTATCAGGAAAACCATCTTCACGGATATTGAAGGATCAGCGTTTTCCTGAACTGAGCTATGCATCGGACGAGGACCCTTGGTTGCGTCGCTCGCTCATTCAGGCGATTGAGGGTTTTTTCGGGCGTGACCGCTATCTCGATCTTTATGAGATCTGGCGCAGAGATCATGTCGGAACCTCGCCGACCGCGATGACGGATCTTCTCGAACTCCTGCGGGTCGATCTTCGCATTCATGCAAAGTCATGGCCAAAGCGCAGTATTCCGGACGGGCCTTTGATGCTGGTTGCAAACCATCCTTTCGGCATTGGCGACGGGCTTGTGGCGCTGTCGCTTGCCGAGACCCTGGAGCGGCCTTACCGTGTGCTCATAAACAGCGAACTTCTCAAAATCCCCGAAGTCCGCCCTTATGCGCTTGCCGTCGATTTTCGTGAAAACGAACAGGCGCTTGCGACCAATCTGGAGACGCGACGCCAGGCAACCGAATTTCTGAGACAGGGCGGAACGCTGGTCGTGTTTCCGGCAGGCGGTGTCGCCACGGCTGCCAATCCGTTCGGCAAAGCAGTTGAATTGCCTTGGAAACTGTTTCCCGCGCGGCTTGTGCAGGCAACCGGCGCGACGGTATTGCCGGTTTATTTCGAAGGCCAGAACAGCGTGCTCTTCCATCTCGCCAGTCGGGTCTCGATGACGTTGCGTCTGGCGCTTCTGATCCGGGAGTTCAGGCGCTTCACCTGCTCTCCGGTCGATGTTCATATCGGCGAATTTGTCTCCTACCGCGATCTTGTGCACTTGAAGGACCGGCAAGCGCTGAGCGATGCGCTTTATGCGATGGTGCATGATTTTGCACCCTAGTGGTTCGCCCGAAACAAAACAGTCCGACTTCAGTCGGGTTGTTTTGTTCAGGAAAAGCGAACCTTTTCAAAGAGTTGAACTGGTGGATCGGCCCGACTTTTCGGGTTTGAAAAGTCGGAGTCAATCCCCCAGGGTCAGTTCGGGTTTTTGAGAAGAACCTCGATATCGCGGTGCACGCCGCTTTCGATGGTGAAGGGCATCGAAAAATTTCGATCCTCGTGCCGTGCGAAGGCGACATAATCACCGGCTGCGAGGATCAGACTTGGAAACGCGCTTGCAATAGTGTCAATCACCGGATCACCCGCAGGCGTGAGAACCGTCCATGACGTGTTCGCGAGCGCCTCGCCCCCGTGTTCGCTGACGAGTTTCAACGTGATCTCCGCCCCGCGCTGATAAAGGGTCAGGTCGGTGAGTTCATTCGACTTCACTTTAACATCCGCGGTCACTACGGAATTGATACCGCCGTAACGACTGACCACATGATATTGACCGGCGGGAAGACGGATCATCTCGTCGGCATTGACGTCATCGACAATCGTTGTCAGGGCATCGCCGTTTGCCTTCGCAATCTCGAATTTCAGATGCTTTGCCGGAATGATGTCGCCCTCGCGGAAAGCCGCATTGAGCCGAAGGCCGCCGGCATCGAGTTTCATTTTGATTTCGGTCATTGGTGGCAGCAGTTTGACGCGGCGTGTTTCGCCCGCATATCCGAAGGCGGCATGAACATAATAATAGGCGGCTGGAAGCTCGAACTCCGCTTTACCGCCGGAAAATGTGCCGAGAAGCGGCAGTTTGCCTTCGGCATTTTCGCTCTCGCCATAAACGCGCCAGATAATGCCGGATCCCTGCGGGAATTCCTGATCGCCCACCACAGCGCTGAGGCGCAGTTTCGCTTTGGTTTTCGGAAACACCGTCCCGCCGCCGAATACAGGCCTTCCCGTTCCCGGCGCCGGTTGCGCATTCAGTGGCGCGGGCC
Source organism: Hyphomicrobiales bacterium (assembly GCA_013911885.1). Classification (GTDB taxonomy): domain Bacteria; phylum Pseudomonadota; class Alphaproteobacteria; order Rhizobiales; family JACESI01; genus JACESI01. The sequence goes on from JACESI010000005.1 coordinate 33,935, forward strand.
TTATCGGCAGAATCGGCGGGGCTTGCGGGGTGCCATCCGGGCGGCCGATCGGGAGCGGGATGATCCGTTGTTCCGTCGTGCCCGATTGAGCGAATGCAATATCGGCGAAATTTGCTGCTGCGAAAACGGCGAGAACAGCCGCGAGAAGAGGCAGCGCGCGGGGCAGGAGCCCGCGGCGCGATAAGAGGTTTATTCTGATTTTGTCGTACACGATTGAATAATTCCGGCATTGCAATAGGTTGCGACAGACGGCATGGGTAGCGCGTTCTTGCGACCGGTTCAATCATCAACACGTGCACGCTTTTGGGGAGGAATAATGGCAGGATCAGAGCATGAGGCGGCTGGGGGCTCCAAGACAGGATGTTACCCCGACCCAACTCGGCGTGATCTTCTGGATCATCTCGCGACGCGGCGCACCATCCCGGCACCAAATCTTGGCCTTCCGGCTCCCGATCGCGACGAAATCCAGTGTCTTCTGACGCTTGCCGCCCGCGTGCCGGATCATGGCAAACTCGCGCCCTGGCGCTTCATCGTCTATGGGCGAGAGGAACGGGTCGTCATCGGGCGCTATCTTCGTCAGCTCTGGCTTCAACAAGAACCGACTGCGGGCGAGGACCGGCTGATACTCGAGGAGGAGCGATTTTTACGCGCACCGCTTGTCATCGGCGTGATCAGCCGCCCGCTTCAGGAGCACAAAGTCCCGGTCTGGGAGCAGGAATTGTCCGCTGGCGCCGTCTGCCTCAATCTGCTTCATGCAGCCTCAGCGCTTGGTTTTTCCGGTCAGTGGTTGACGGAATGGTACAGCTATCATAGTCAATCGGCGCAGTTTCTCGGCGCGCGGGAGGGTGAGCGCTTCGCAGGCTTCATTCATCTTGGCACGCCGACAATCCCACCGACTGAGCGCCCGCGTCCCGATCTCGCCGACATCATGACCACCTGGTCGCCGCCCGCCGAATAAAAGGAATCTTCATGTTTTACCAACCCGAAAAGCGCAATCATGGCCTGCCGCATGATCCGTTCAAGGCCCTGATCGCGCCAAGGCCGATTGGCTGGATCGGCACTTACGGCCCGAGCGGTGTTCCCAATCTTGCGCCCTACAGCTATTTCAACGCCGTCGCCTCGATGCCGCCGATGGTTTGTTTTTCGTCCGACGGTTACAAGGACAGTGTCACCAATATCGATCACAAGGGGGCGTTTTCATGCAGTCTTGCGGTCTATGATCTGAGGGACGCGATGAATGCGTCGTCGGCCGGTGTGCCGCATGATGTGAACGAGTTCGACCTTGCCGGCCTCACCGAAAAGCGCTGCACGCTGGTTGATGCGCCCGCGGTTGCCGAAAGCCCTGTTGTGCTTGAATGCCGACATCTCGAAACCAAGAACCTGGTGGATATCGACGGCAACAAGACCACGAGCTTCGTGGTCTTTGGACAGGTTGTGGGCATTCATATTGATGAGAGCGTGATCCGCGACGGCGCGGTCGATCCCCGACTTCTCAGACCACTCGCGCGGATGGGCTATATGGATTATGTGGTGGGCGATCAGCCGTTCACGCTGAACCGCCCTTAACCGCTGGTTAACCATAATTGGCCAAGTTGGGACCGGGGAAATTTACGGTCAATGCGGCTTAATGGTCACTTCCATCGACAAGAATGCACCGGCTGGACCGGTAACGCGTTCGGGAGGCACGCTCGATCAGGTGCTGCGCCGTGCAGCGGCCGAGAGCGGGGTCGATTTCAGATATCTCCTGAAGACGGCGGAGCGCGAAAGTTCGCTCAATCCTGGCGTGGTCTCGACGACATCTTCCGCAACGGGGCTTTTCCAGTTTATCGAACAGACCTGGCTTTCGACGATCCGCAGCGACGGCGAAGAGCTTGGTTTTGGCCGTTATGCGCGCGGCATCGAACGGGGGGCGGACGGCACCCTTTTTGTTCGCGATCAGGGCCTGCGCCGCGACATTCTGGCCTTGCGCAAGGATCCTGAAATTTCCGCCAAGGTCGCGGCCGCGCTTACCCGGCGCAATGCTGAATATCTTTCCAATGCCATCGGCCGCGAGGCGACGGGCGGCGAACTCTACATCGCCCATTTTCTCGGCGCTAAAGGTGCGTCGGATCTTCTGACGGCAAACAGCCTCTCGCCGCAGCGTCCGGCAGCGGAGCTTTTTCCGCAGGCGGCGGCGGCAAACAAGGCGATCTTTTATGATGGCGGCGGCGCACCGCGCAGCGTCGGCCAGGTGCATGCGCTTCTGACCGCGCGCCATGATGCGACACGCGGCGCGAATGTGATCAGCGCCAGCCGGCCTGATCCTGCGGCAACGCTTGCAAGCCATACGCGAGGTCCGGCTGAGGATGCGGGTGGGGGCAACGGGTCCTCCGATCTTGCAAGCGGGGCACAGGCCGCATTTCTCGCAAGCCATTTCAGCGGGCTGGTGAACGCCTTTGTTGCTGAGCCGTCCTCGACCAATGGTATTTTCGGCGAGGTTCTGGGGTCGCCTGCGAGCGCCAGCCAGCGTTCCTTCTTTGCGCCGGAAGTGACGCAAGGCGCCCGCGCACCGGCACCAAGAACGGGGGACGCGGACGTCATTCCCAGTCGATATGGCCGCACGGAAGAGGAAATTTCGGTAACGAAAGGCGAGAGCCCATCTCTGCCACTGGCCCAGCCCCGCCTTGATGCAAGCGGACGTGAGGCGGTGGTGTCAGCCTATTCCGCAACGCAAAGTCCTGAACCGCGCACCGTTATCGTGCGCAGTTCGGAATTCGGCAAGATTGAACCTCCGCTTGATTTTGCGCGCTTTCTTAAAGCCGTTCGTGGAAAGTAATCTTTTTCTTACGCCCGTTAACAAACATGGTGAACGAAGATTTAAATCTTTTGTGGCCTAATCGCATGAGTCAATTGCTCGAGGTTAATTCGCCGCTTCATGATCGTTGAACAGTTTATCCAGTGGGTTGTAACAGCCCCGCCAGAGAAGCGGGCGAAAGCGACGCATGCTTTGGCGCGGGCCTATCTGCGCCACGACTTTTCAGCCGATGATATGGATGCAGCCGAAGCGGCTATGACCTTTCTTCTCGATGATCCGGACCGCAGCGTGCGGATGGCGCTCGCGGATGTTCTTGCCGTGTCCGAACATGCGCCACGGCACATCCTGTTCGCGCTTCTCGATGATAGCCCGGATATCGGTGCGCTGGTCGCGGCGCGTTCGCCGGTTTTGACCGATTCTGAACTCGTCGATCTTGCCGCAGCGCGGGAACGCCCGTTGCAGATGGCGATCGCCGGACGCCTGCCAGTCTCCGCATCGCTGAGCGCTGCCATTGCGGAAGTGACACCCATCGAAGTCTGTGAACGGCTCATGCAGAACAGCGGCGCGGTCATTCTGTCTTCCACGCTGCTGCGGCTTGCGGAGCGTTTCGGTCATGATACCGGGATGCAGCATCTCCTCCTGAAGCGCGACAACCTGCCCGTCGCCGCACGCCAGCTCGTGGTCGCGCACCTAAGCGATCAGATGTGCGAATGCGCGGTGCGCGAGGCGCGGATGGATATAGACCGTGCCGAAGAAGTGTCCCGCGAGGCGCGCGACCGCGCAACCCTGACCCTTGCACGCGGTATTTCAGACGCGGAACTGCCGGATCTCCTCGCCCATTTACGCGATACGCAGCAATTGACCACCGTGCTTTTACTGCGTGCGATTTGCGCCGGGCAGGTTGCTTTTTTCGCCGAAGCGCTGGCGCTGCTTTCAGGTATTGCGCGTCCACGCGTTTCGGCTCTTCTGAGCGACAATGCGACAAAGGCGCTGCGCACACTCTATGTCAAGGCTGGTCTTCCCGATGAAGCCTATCCTGCTTTCCAGATCGCTTTCGATGTCTATACCGAAGAAGGTGCGGTGCTGGATGTAAGCGACCAGTACCGTTTTACCCGCATCATGATCGAGCGTGTTCTGGAGCGGTATCGTGGCCAGCATCTCGAAGGCGTCGACGATCTTCTGACAATGCTGCGCCGGTTTGCCTCTGAGACCGCCCGCGATGCGGCGCGCAATTTCGTGCACCTTCAGATCAAAGCTGCCTGAGCAGTTCAAACCAAAAAGCAAATATTATCGTCGCAGGACGGCTATCGCCATGCACGCTCTTATGGGTGCTTCAGTCGCATTACGGTTTGCGAATTCTACAGGAGGGAATTGAGCTTTATGCCGGCCTTGATGAAGCGGCCGGGGTTGACCGCTGTGTCGTCGAGGCGTGTCTCGTAATGCAGGTGAGGCCCGGTGCTGCGTCCCGTGGTTCCTACCTGGCCGAGAATGGTGCTGGTGTCGACACTGTCGCCTTCCTTAACACCGATCCGGCTCATATGGCCATAGCGCGTGGTGATGCCGCCGACATGTTCGACCTCGACAAGTTGACCATAGCCGCCGGACCAGCCCGCATGTATCACCTTGCCCGGTCCGGCTGCATAGATCGGCGTGCCGACGGGTGCCTTGAAGTCCATTCCGGCATGCATGGCATATTGATTGAGGAAGGGATCGAGACGACGACCGAACTGGCTGGTGATCGTGCCGGTGCGAAGCGGGCGGTTCAAGGGGAATTGCTGGACAGTTTTCTTCAGCCCGTTCAGATGTTCGAGGTTTTCTTCAAGCGCCAGAACCGATGTATCGAAGGCGATGGAATCGACCTTGGTGACATCATGAAACGGGCCGCCGATGGCGTCGGCGCTGTGCGGTGGTCCAGCAGGCGCCTTGTAGCCGAGAGAGCGGATCACAGCTGCGATATCGCGCGAGTTGTCGACCGTTTCCTTGGCCATAAGCCGAAGTGTTAGTGCCTGGGCGCGCTCTTCCTCGAGAAGGTTCTGCTCGATAATGTTGAGGTCGACCACATCATTGTTTGCCGTGCGGATGTGATCGCCGACATTGTTGCTGTCGATAAGACTGAAGGCGCTGATCCCGCTTTCCAGACCATCAGGCATGGCAGAGGAAAAACTGGCGGCAAAATTCGGTCCGGAATTGAGCGGCGGGGTAACGGCAAGGGAGCCGGTGACAATCGGATCAATCCCAAGAGCCGCATGATCAAGTGCGGAAGGCCGGGGTTTCGGCGCTGGTGCCGCTTCTGGCAAGGCGATGCCAGCGGCTGAGGCCGTCTCAGCAAGCTGGCTCACCGCGCGTCCACGCTCTTCAAGCGAGGCGCGCAGACCGAGAAGGCGGTCGATCTTGTTCTCGACCGATTTCTGATCCAGCATCTGGCGGCTAGCGATCCGGTCGATTTCGATGCGCAGCGCGGCCAGCTGATCTTCATAGGCATTTTGAATGCTGATCTGGCGGATGCGCGAGGCGGCGAGGAGATCGTCGCGAAACATGAGATAACTGGTCGCAGCCAGATAGCCGACCGCGAACAGGACAGCGATGATGACGCCACCAAGAGCAATAGCCGGGTGAATAGTAAAGCTCGTGACCTCATCGCCCTTGGCGAAGATGATGCGGTGAACATCTCTCCTGCGACCGAAAGGCGCTGCGCGCTGCGGGGCAGATTGCGAATTTCCCATTATATCACCAGTACATCTTGCAATACGCAAACTTGAAATGCGCTTTTGATGGTAGGATTTTATGGTTAAAAAAGAGTTTCCCGACGTTCATCATCCTGTTTTTCGCTGAAAAGCCTCGCGAAATCGCGCCAATATTCTAGTCAAAAGTGAAATCAGTGAACGGCGGTCAGTCCGGCGAGTGGCTTATAGAAGCCGGGAGTGAGCCCGGCCTGCGAGCGCGCCTTGTCGTTGAAGGGCGGGCGAAGGCTGCCGCGGAAATGCCGCCGCACCATGGCATGAAAGGTCGGCTCCGGCTTCAGGCCATGGCGGGCGCAGGCGAACAGGAACCATTTAGTGCCAAAGGCGACGTGACGCTTTTCGTCTCGGTAGATGATCTCGAGGATGGCGGCGGTCTTCTCATCGTTCTGCTCGCGAATGCGATCGAGCATGGGTGGGGTGATGTCGAGGCCGCGCGCTTCGAGCACAAGCGGGATAATGGCAAGCCGCGCGATGAGGTTGTGGCCGGTCTCCTCTGCTGCCTGCCACAATCCATCATGAGCGGGCAGGGCGCCATAAAAACTTCCCATTTCGATGAGGCGGTCGGCCAGAAGACTGAAATGCTTTGTCTCTTCCAGACCCACCTGCACCCAATTGTCGAAAAAAGCCCGCGGCATCGGCAGTCGGGCGCAGCGGGCGACGAGGTCCCATGCCAGATCGATCGCGTTCAGCTCGATATGGGCGAGAGAATGGACAAGAGCAAGCCGCCCTTTTTCGCCGGTAATGGATCGTTTCGGCATGGCACGCGGCGCCAGAAGCTCGGGCTTTTCCGGGCGGCCGGGGCGTTGCGGCAAGGCGGGTTTCACCCCGGCGGTGAGCGAAAGCGTGCGGGCGAACCAGGCTTTCGCGGTTTTGTTGGCGAGCGCCGTCTTGAGGCGAAGATCGCTTGCTGCGACTATGGCCACAGCCGCTTCCTCAAGGCTCATGCCGGTTTCTTGCATTACAGGCTCTTGGTGGCAGCCAGAACCTCTTCGACATGACCCGGCACTTTCACCTTGCGCCAGATTTTCGCAATTCTGCCTTCAGTATCGATCAGGAATGTGCTGCGCTCGACGCCCATATAAGTCTTGCCATACATGCTTTTCTCGACCCAGACGCCATAGGCCATAAGCGTCGATTTTTCCTCGTCGGCGGCAAGGGTGATTGCGAGGCCGTGCTTCTTCTTGAATTTGTCGTGCATCTTGATGCTGTCGGGCGACATGCCGATGATGAGGGCGCCTGCTGCCTCGAAGTCAGCCTGTGCCGCGCTGAAATTGAGTGCTTCCGTCGTGCAGCCCGGCGTGTCGTCTTTCGGATAAAAATACAGCACGACTTTGGAGCCCCTGAGCGCATTCAGAGTCACGCTTTGGCCATGATCGGCGGGCAGTGAAAATGCTGGTGCGCTGTCGCCTTCTTTCAGGTTCATGATGCTCGTAACCTTTTCTTGTGGTGTTTGGTTTCACACAGGCGCGGGTCAAGGAAATGCCCCGCTGCAAGACTTACCCGGAACTAGCATTTTTTGTAAGAAAGGCAAGGTGAAGCAAGGCGGGACTGTATTTCCCGGGATCGAATCTGATCTATCCTGTTAACGCGCAAGGTCATATAAATGGCAGCATGAACCCGGTGACCGCTCTTCAGACCGAAAACACCCCCCCGCCGCGCCGCAGGCGCCGGATCGGGCTGTTCTGCCTGCGCTGCGTCCTGATTGGACTGATCACGGTCGGCTTCGCTCTCGGGTTGAGCATTTATCTCAATGTGAAAAGCGAGCAGGACCTCGAATGGCTGCGCCAGCGCCTTGAAGATACGCTGAACATGCGCGCGGGCGGTGCCTTTACTGTGCGGCTGGCGAGCGCGGGTTTGGCGATTGACGAACGGTTCGGGGCCTCGGTCAGCCTCGGCGGGCTCGATATTATCGGCACCAATGAACGTTTCACGGTCAGCGGCGAGAATATCGCGATCATACCGAACTGGTTTTCCGTGTTTTCAGACCAGATCGAGATTCGCGCCTTGTCATTCGACCGGGCCCGCGTGCGCCTTGTCATGCCGGAGGCTGCGGCTGTTGACGCAGGGGGGGGCGGATCTGACACGATCAGCGAAATCGATCAGTCTCTCCGGCAGGCTGAAATGTCACTCATTGAAATCGGCCGGGCCAATCGTAAAACCTATGCGGCCGCGCCTGGTTTGCCCGGCCCCGGGACACTGTCCTTTGATGATTTCCTTAACACGCCGGATTTTGCACTTGAGCCGGACGACGACGGGGCGAACGGGGATCCTGAAATTCTAACGCTGCTTGCAAAACAGCTTGAAAAGGCGGGGCTGATTTTCGACAGGCTAAAGCAATTGCGGCTTTCCCGGGTCAATTTCAAAAATCTTTCGCTAAGTCTTGTCGATGCCGAGGAGAGGCTGATCCGCGAGCTCACAATTCCGCTGGCGGAATTTTATGAAAAGGCGGAAGCGACAGCGGGTACGGAGCCGCAACGGCTTCGGATCATGACCGAACAGCGCGGTGCGGCGGGTATCCAGATCGACCTCAGCCACCTGAAGGATCAGGTGGGTGGCGCAAAGCGCGCTTTTCTGTTTCATGCCGGTAATGTGCTGCCACGCAACTTTGTCGGCAAACTGAATGAGCCGGACTTCCCGGTCAGCGTCGATGTTCCGTTTTCCGCCAGCGGTCAGGTCGTGCTGGGCGCGGATGCTGCAATCCGGCAACTGGATTTTTCGCTCTTCGCCGATCGCGGGACATTCGCCACAGGGCCGAAAGCAACAGTTCTCGTCGACAGTGCGGCGCTTCACTTCACCCTCAACCGGCAGGGTCGCAGTCTGACAATCAAGCCTTCGCCATTCTCCTTTGAAGAGAACCGGTTTCGCCTTGAGGGCGAGTTGAAATTGCCGAAGCGTATCCGAGATCCCTATCCCTTCGCGATCACGGCAGACGACAGTTTGATCACAGCGCCGGATGGGCGGGCAGAACCCCTGATCGTCGAGCGCGCCCTTGTGCGTGGCGCGATCCAGCCGATCCAGAAACTGGTTTCCGTAAGCAGTTTTCAGATAAACGCGGGCGATGCGAGCTTTACCGCCTCGGCGGCATTCGGTTTTGACGGCGAAACCCCGTCCATGGCCCTCGCAGCGGAGGCGAGTCCGATGCCAGTTGATACGCTAAAGCAGCTCTGGCCGATTTTCATTGCGCCGATTGCACGCGGCTGGACCATTGAGAATGTCCTCTCAGGCACGGTCTTCGGGGGCAAGGTTGTTGCTTCGGTGCCGAACGGCGTTCTTGGTCGTCTGCGCAAGGGCGCGACCCTTGATGATACGCAGCTTCAGGTCGATTTCCAGATTTCGGACGCAACCTTCAAGACTTTTGGTGATTTTCCACGGATTTCCAATGCCAGCGTGCGCGGATCAACGAGCGGCATCACGTTTACCGCCGATGTTGAAAATGGCACGGCCGAAAGCGCCCTCGGCAATTCAATTGCCGTAAGGAAGGGCCAGTTTCATATCGCCGACATGCGGTTTCCCGCACCCGTCGCTGAAATTTTCCTCGATGCGGAAGGCAAGGCGCAGGACATCGGCGAAATTGCCAACCGCAATCCGGTGCGCGCGCTTCGATTTCTCAATCTCGAACCGCAGGCGCTTTCAGGCGAGGCCCATGCACAGGTATCCGTGACCGTGCCTCTTCGAGGCGATGTGAAGACAAGCGAAGTGGACTGGAAAGCGGACATCGCAGTCAAGAATTTCGCGAGCGGCACACCGATTGACGGACGCAAGATCGAAAAGGCTGATGCCGAGATTTCGGTCGTCCCAGCCAAGGTTTCGGTGAAGGGGCGCGGCCGGATTGACGGGATCGACGCAAATATCGATCTTGTTCAGTCGATTGACGGTATCAGCAAGGCGGGCAGCCTCGCGGTGACGATCGATCTTTCGGAAGATGATCGAAAGCGGCTCGGCATCGATCTCGAAGGCTTTCTTTCCGGGCCGGTCGGGGTGGCGATAGACCAGAAAAACGGGCCTGGCGCGTCAGGCGATACCTACAAACTTGATCTTGCCCGGGCAGAGATCACGATTGACGCCCTTGGCTGGCGGAAGGCGGCGGGCGTTCCGGCGAAGGCCTCGATGCGGCTCAAGACAGATGCAAGCGGCACCAGCGTTCGTGATTTTGTCCTCGAAGGCGACGGTTTCAGTGCCGCAGGCGATATCGACATTACGCAGAAGGGCGCCATCCGCAGGCTCGACCTCAAGAAATTGGCGCTACGTCCGACGGATTCGCTTGCCGTCAGGGCAGAACTCAAATCGGACGGCGCCTATGATGTCAAGGTTAACGGTACGGCCTTCGATGCGCGCTCGCTGATCAACCGCCTGACAGCGACCCAAAGCGAAGGTAAGCCGGATGTGCAGCGCTACAGGATCGAGGCTGCCATCAGGCAGGTGACGGGATTTGGTGGCGAGGTCATTTCTGACCTTGCGCTGTCGGTGACCCTGCGTGGTGGCACACCGCTCCTGCTGTCGGTCGGCGGCAAGACCGACAAGGCGTCGCAACCCTTTTCGATTGCCTATGGATCGCGCGGCGGTGAAGGCGATGTCCTTTCGGTGTCCGGGCCGGATGGTGGCGCGCTTGCCCGGTTCATGAACATCTATCAGCGCGCCGCCGGGGGGCAATTAACAATCGCGGCGAAGCGCCCGCCGGGCGCGACCGCGATGCAGGGCACATTCAGGATGCGGAAATTCGCACTGATCGAGGAACCAGCGCTCAAGAGTCTGACCGCAAGCCGGGATAGCGCCGGGCGGCATTCGGTCGCGTTCGATGTGCTCGATATCAAATTTATCGAAGAAGGTCATCGCATCACCACTACACGGGGTCTTTTGACCGGCGATGCTGTCGGCGGCACCTATGAAGGTGTGTTCGACCGCCAGAGCAAGGCGGTGGATTTCACCGGAACTTATGTGCCGGCCTATGTGCTGAACAATCTCATCACCAAAATTCCGATCCTCGGCCTTGCGCTCGGCAACGGTCAGCGCGAGGGCCTGATCGGGGTGACCTTCAAGGTGACCGGCACCTTCGCTCGCCCGCAGGTTACTGTGAACCCGCTCTCAGCACTCGCGCCGGGCTTCCTGCGCAAGCTCTTTCAGTTCCGCAAGGCGCAGGGGCAGACCAATTAATTTGACTTGTTCTCAGACTGGTCTGACCAGGACATGCTTCTTCTTGCCGAGGGAGAGTTTGATCACCCCGTCGGCCAGATCCCGATCGGTGAGGAGGCGGCGCTCGTCGCTGATTGTATGATCGTTGATGCGCACCGCGCCGCCCTTGACCTGCCGCCTGCTTTCGCCGTTTGAAGCGCAAAGTCCGGCGTCGACATAAAGCCCGAGGAGACCGATCCCGGCTTTGAGGTCGCCCAGCGGTACTTCGATTGTCGGCAGGTCTTCGGCAATCGCGCTCTGTTCGAAGGTCTTTTCGGCTGTTTCGCGGGCGCGGATCGCGGCTTCTTCACCCCGCATCAGGCGGGTTGCCTCATGGGCGAGAATTTTCTTCGCTTCATTGATTTCCGCACCCTGAAGCGCGCCGAGACGGCGGATTTCATCCATCGAGAGCACGGTGAACCGCATCAGAAAGCGCTCGACATCTGCGTCCTCGGTGTTGCGCCAGAACTGCCAGTAATCATAGGCGGAAAGGCGGCTTTCATTGAGCCATACCGCGCCCTCGGCGGTTTTGCCCATCTTGGCGCCTGAGGCGGTGGTCAGAAGCGGTGTCGTCAGGGCGAAAAGCTCGGTATTCGCGACCCGCCGTCCGAGATCGACACCGGAAAGAATGTTGCCCCACTGGTCGGAGCCGCCCATCTGGAGCAGGCAGCCATAGCGCCGGTTCAGTTCCACAAAGTCATAGGCTTGCAGGCACATGTAATTGAATTCGAGAAAGGAGAGATGCTGCTCGCGGTCGAGCCGAAGGCGCACGCTGTCGCGCTGGAGCATCTGGTTGACCGAGAGATGCCGACCGATATCGCGCAGGAAATCGATATAGTGAAGATCGAGCAGCCAGTCTGCATTGTCGGCCATCACCGCGTCGTGCGGCCCTTCGCCAAAGCCGAGAAGTCTGTCGAAGGCCTGTTTGATGCCTTGCTTGTTGCTCTCGATCAGTTCCGGGGTCAGAAGCTGGCGCGACTCGTCCTTGCCCGAGGGGTCACCGACGCGCGTTGTGCCGCCGCCCATGAGCGCGATCGGGCGGTGGCCTGCCGCCTGAAACCAGTGCAGCATCATGATCGAGATCAGATTGCCGACATGCAGGCTGTCTGCGGTGCAGTCGAAGCCGACATAGGCGGTGGTCGTTTCCCGACACAATTGCGCGTCGAGGCCTTCGGCGTTCGAACATTGGTGGATGAAGCCACGCTCGTTCAGGATGGCGAGGAAATCGGATTTGTAGATTGTCATGATGTTTCCCGTGGGCAGCACTGCCCTTCATGCGGAATTGAATGCGACCGGGGGCAATATTGCGCGCTGCATAACCGTTTTGAACGGCTTTTGCAAAAGTCTTGCGATAAAAAGCAATCGCTTATCTGTTGCGACACGGCGAAAGCCGCTATCAAGCGGTGGAAATTCGCGGGAGAGGAATGCTGCATGACCAAAACGATAATCGGCACCATGAGCGGCACCTCGATGGATGGGATCGACGCGGCCGTTCTCATCAGCGATGGCGAGGCAGTGTTTGAACCTGGCGCCACCCGGTTCCGGCCCTATTCGCGTGACGAGCGGCAGATGATCCGCAGCGCCGTGGAGGCTTGCAAAGGGCCGGAAGGACGCAATGCCCCGGCGGTTTTGATCGCGGAGGCAATGATAACCGATGCCCACGCCGAGACAATCCGGGCGCTTATGGGGGAAGCAGGCCTCAAGGCCACGGATGTCGGTCTCGTCGGCTTTCACGGCCAGACATTGTTTCATGCGCCGCATCAGGCGACCACGGTGCAGATCGGTGATGGCGCGGCGCTTGCCCGCGACCTCGGCATCCCGGTTGCCTATGATTTCCGTTCCGCCGATGTGGCCGCAGGCGGCGAGGGTGCGCCGCTTGTACCGGTGTTTCACAAGGCGATCCTCGAGAAAGCCAGTGCCCCGCTTCCCGCTGCCATCCTCAATATTGGCGGTGTGGCGAATATCACGATCCTGACGGCAAATGCGCTTCTGGCCTTCGATACCGGACCGGGCAGCGCGCTTATCGACGATTGGATGAAAAGCCGCACGTCGAAAAGTTTCGACGAATGGGGCCGCATCGCCGGCGAAGGGCGGGTCAATGAGATCATTGTCGGAGCGTGGCTTGATCATGCCTATTTCGACCGCGCGGCGCCCAAAAGTCTCGACCGTAACGCTTTTGACGTGATCGCGATTGATCGTGCGTCGCTTGCCGATGGTGCTGCGACCCTGACTGCGCTTTCGGCCCGGGCGATGGCGCGCGCTGTCAAGGACCATGCCGTGCGAACGCTCTTTGTGGCCGGCGGTGGCGCGCACAATCGCACCATGATGCGGATGTTGAAAGAGGCTTCAGGGCTTGAACCCCAGCCGATGGAGAGGCTTGCCCTTGATGGCGATTTTCTGGAAGCGCAGGCTTTCGCCTATCTCGCCGCGCGGGTCGAAAAGGGGCTGCCGATCAGCTTTCCCGGAACGACCGGCGTCAAGGCCGCGATGACGGGCGGCCGAATCGCCCGTCCGTGACGATTTCTCAGTGATCGTCGTCCAGGGTCATGTTGAGCGACGGGATCGGGATCGGTGGCAGGATCTGCTCGCGCTCGGCCAGCCCAAGGCGTGAATCGATATAATTCGCGCAATTGTCGAGCAGGTCGTCCATGTGATTTTCGAAAAAGTGGTTCGCGCCGCGAATGATCGTGTGATCGATCTTGATGCCCTTCTGGGCCGCAAGCTTGTCGACCAGCGCTTGCGTATCCTTCACCGGGACCACCTTGTCGTGGTCGCCATGGATGATGAGCCCATCAGACGGGCAGGGAGCGAGAAACGAGAAATCGTGCAGATTGGTCGGCGGCGCTATCGAGATGAAGCCTTCCACCTCGGGGCGACGCATCAGAAGCTGCATGCCGATCCACGCGCCAAAGGAAAAACCGGTGATCCACACGCCGCGTGCATCCGGATGAACGGTCTGAACCCAGTCGAGAGCGGCCGCCGCATCCGAGAGTTCGCCGGTGCCGTGATCGAAATGCCCCTGGGAACGCCCGACGCCGCGGAAGTTGAAACGCAGGGTTGCAAAACCCCGATCGTAGAACATGTAGAACAATTCATAGATGATCTTGTTGTTCATATTGCCGCCGAAGCGCGGGTGCGGGTGCAGCAGAAGCGCAAGCGGCGCATTCCTGATTTTCGAAGGCTGATAACGCCCTTCAAGACGACCGGCAGGACCGTTGAAAATAATTTCTGGCATGGAACCCTTTTGGAAGACACGGACGCGTGTACGGAAGATATCCCTTGGGCTTACCACAGGGTTGGGGGGCGATTTCAAGTTTTTCGTGGCTTAATCTCGAATATTTATGATTTTCCGGGCCAATCATGCGTTGCCGCGAAGCAGAGCCGGCGTTACATCAAGGCTCCATGCGCCATTATCTCGATCATAACGCCACCTCGCCGCTGCGTCCTGAAGCGCGGACGGCGATGCTTGCCGCACTCGAAGGCCCGCACAATCCTTCTTCCGTTCATGCCGAAGGGCGCGCCGGGCGCAAGATCATTGAAACAGCGCGCATCCATGTCGCGCGGCTGGTCGGAGCCGATCCGAAGGGCGTGACCTTTACCGGCGGGGGCACGGAGGCGAACAACACTGCGCTGTCGCCACAGCTTCAGTTCGGTGCCGAGCGGCGGCTTTACAGGTGTCTTTTCGTCTCGGCCATCGAGCACCCTTGCGTGCTTGCAGGTGGGCGTTTTGCGGCCGATGCAATCCAGATCCTGCCGGTCACACCCCAGGGCGTGCTCGATCTTGCTGCGCTGGAGGCTGCGATCAGCGGTGTGGAGCGTCCGTTTGTGAGCGTGATGGCCGCCAACAACGAGACAGGTGTCCTGCAACCGCTTGCCGAAATCGCGCGGATCGTTCACGCCCGCGGCGGCTTCTTTCACGTTGATGCCGTGCAGGCGGCGGGACGGATCGCGCTTGATATCTTTGACTGTGAGGCGGATGTGATGACGGTTTCCGGCCACAAAATCGGCGCTCCACAGGGAACCGGCGCGCTGATCCGGCGGCTTGTCGGCATTGGCATTCCGGCGCTGATCCGGGGCGGCGGGCAGGAGCTTTACTGTCGCGGCGGCACGGAAAACGTCGCCGCCCTTGCAGGCTTCGGGGCAGCAGCCGAGGCAGCACTGACGGAAGCGGATGCGACGCGGGCATTGCGCGACCGGCTCGAGAACGGCCTCAGGGCGCTCTCGGGCGATATCCGGATTTTTGGTGATAAGAGCGCCCGCCTGCCCAACACGACCTGTTTCGCGCTGCCGGGTAAACGCGCTGAAACTGCGGTGATTGCCTATGACATGGCAGGCCTTGCGGTTTCAAGCGGGTCTGCCTGTTCGTCGGGCAAGGTGGGCGTATCCCATGTGCTGCGGGCGATGGGGGTTTGCGATGATGTCGCCGCGGGCGCGATCCGCGTCTCGACCGGCTGGAACACGACGACGGATGATGTCGATGCCTTTATCAAGGCGACGGCGCGGATGTTTTAAAGCGCCTTGCCAAGGCCTTTGCCCTGAAAGTCGGGCCTGACTGCGACAGTTTCGACATGGAGCGCGCCATCAACCGGGTAGATCACGATAAAACCCTGAATCAACCCCTGATCTTCGCCGATGAAAACCGCATTTGAGGAAATCAGAGCCGTGTAATCGGCGTCCATGGGTGCGGGTCTTCGGCCGATCCGTTCGATATAAAGCGTGTAGGCATCACGCGCGATGGATTGGATCGCGGCAAGATCGCGGCTTTCCGCCCGCCGGATCATGGCGCTCTGCATCATATCAGTGTCGTGGTGAAGGTTCATGTCATCATGCCTTATGTCCGCCCGTGATGGCGTTTTGAGCCGTGTTCAATTAAGCAAAGAGCATGGGGTGGACGACTTCAAAAGGCAGAAATTTTCGATCCCAGACATAAACTTGACTTCTTTACTCATATATTTTTTATCCGAAAGGGCTTTTCAAATCTGTCGAGTAGTTTATATCAGTTCTAAATTGGAATGTATCTAAAACACCTGATTTTATGGGTAGCCCGATCCTGCTGGCGCTTGGCCAGTACCTAACCAATTCCGAGACATTTGGGGAGGGAAGGGTCAGAATGCATGAACGTGAACGCCTGCCTATGGGCGATCAAATGGAGCGAGTAATATGCCAGCGGTTCAGGAAACAATCGATCAGGTCAAATTGATTGATGTTGATCAGTATAAATACGGGTTCATCACCGATATCGAAAGCGACAAGGCTCCGAAAGGGCTGAACGAGGATATCGTTCGGTTTATCTCTGCCAAAAAGAACGAACCGCAATGGATGCTTGACTGGCGGCTCGATGCCTATAAGCGCTGGCTGACGATGAAGGAGCCGGATTGGGCGCGGGTGCATTATCCGAAGATCGATTTCAACGACATCTATTACTACTCCGCGCCGAAATCGACAGACGGGCCGAAAACGCTTGATGAAGTCGATCCAGAACTTCTCGAAACCTACAAGAAACTTGGCATTCCGCTTGCCGAGCAGGAAATTCTGGCGGGCGTGCAGGAGCGCCGGGTCGCGGTTGATGCCGTGTTCGACAGTGTCTCCGTCGTCACGACCTTTCAGAAGGAGCTCAAGGAAAAAGGCGTGATCTTCATGCCGATTTCCGAGGCAGTCCATGAACATCCCGATCTCGTCAAGAAATATCTCGGCTCGGTTGTGCCGGTCACCGACAATTATTATGCGACGCTCAATTCCGCGGTCTTCTCGGATGGGTCCTTTGTCTTCATTCCGAAAGGCACGCGCTGCCCGATGGAATTGTCGACTTATTTCCGCATCAACGAGCGGAATACCGGCCAGTTCGAGCGCACGCTCATCATCTGTGAGGATGGCGGTTACGTCTCTTATCTTGAAGGTTGCACCGCGCCCCAGCGCGATGAGAACCAGCTTCACGCAGCCGTGGTCGAACTTGTGGCGCTTGACGATGCCGAGATCAAATATTCGACCGTTCAGAACTGGTATCCGGGCGACAAGAACGGCAAGGGCGGAATTTATAATTTCGTCACGAAGCGCGGTGATTGCCGCGGCAGGAATGCAAAGATTTCGTGGACGCAGGTCGAGACCGGATCGGCAATTACCTGGAAATATCCAAGCTGCATTCTGCGTGGTGATGGTTCGCAGGGAGAATTCTATTCGATCGCCGTCTCGAATGGCCGCCAGCAGGTCGATTCGGGCACCAAGATGATCCATCTTGGCAAGAACACGACAAGCCGCATCATCTCGAAAGGGATTTCCGCCGGCAACAGCCAGAACACCTATCGCGGGCAGGTCTCGGCCCATCGCAAGGCGGAAAATGCGCGCAATTTCACCCAGTGCGACAGCCTTCTGATCGGCAACAATTGTGGCGCACACACCGTGCCTTACATCGAGGCGAAGAATTCATCCGCGCAATTCGAGCACGAGGCGACGACATCGAAAATTTCCGAGGACCAGCTGTTTTACTGCATGCAGCGCGGCATCGGCGAAGAGGAGGCAACAGCCCTTATCGTCAACGGTTTCGTGCGCGAGGTGATTCAGGAATTGCCGATGGAATTTGCGGTCGAGGCGCAGAAACTGATCTCGATTTCGCTTGAGGGATCAGTGGGCTGATACCGGCTCACCAGCAAAGAGTAACGGCGCATGGGCGCCACCGGAAGACCCGGGGTCTCCCGAAGTCTGCAAAGTTCGAATGAGAGAAAACAAATGCTTGAAATCAAAGACCTTCATGCCCGCATCGCGGAAGACGGAACGGAAATCATTCGCGGCCTCAGCCTTACGGTAGAGCCGGGTGAAGTGGCGGCGATCATGGGACCGAACGGTTCCGGC
Organism: Hyphomicrobiales bacterium; assembly: GCA_013911885.1. GTDB lineage: Bacteria > Pseudomonadota > Alphaproteobacteria > Rhizobiales > JACESI01 > JACESI01. The sequence continues at coordinate 51,485 of JACESI010000005.1, forward strand.
AAGTCGACGCTTTCCTATATCCTTGCCGGTCGCGAGGATTATGAGGTGACATCGGGCGATATTCTCTTCAACGGTGAGAGCATTCTGGAAATGGACCCTTCCGAGCGCGCGGCGTCCGGCGTCTTTCTTGCCTTCCAGTATCCGGTCGAAATTCCGGGTGTGCCGACCATGACCTTTCTCAAGACCGCGATGAATGCCCAGCGCAAGGCGCGTGGTGAGGACGAATTGCCGACACCGGATTTCATCAGGCTCGTGAAAGAGGCGGCAAGCAAACTCTCAATCAACATGGACATGCTGAAACGCCCGCTCAATGTCGGCTTTTCCGGCGGCGAGAAAAAGCGCGCGGAAATTCTGCAAATGGCGCTCCTCGCACCGGAACTCTGCATTCTCGACGAGACCGATTCCGGGCTTGACATCGACGCGCTGAAAATCGTCTCCGAAGGTGTCAACGCGCTGCGCGCTCGCAACCGCTCCTTCCTGGTCATTACCCACTACCAGCGTCTGCTTGAACATATCGTGCCGGACACGGTGCACGTGCTCTACAAGGGCCAGATCATCCGCTCTGGCGACAAGTCGCTGGCGCTGGAACTTGAGGCGAACGGCTATGCCGACATCATCGGCAAAGCAGCGTAAAGGGTGAATTCATGAATATTGTCCCGCTGTTGAAGTTCACCGCCGCTGAGGAAGCGATTTTTGCGGCCTATGACGGGTTCGAAAATAAAACCGCTGCGTCGGACGCGGCGATTGCAGCGTTGAAGACTCACGGCCTTCCGACGCGCCGGGTCGAGGCGTTTCACTACACGGATCTGCGCACGCTTCTGCGCGATGTCCCGTCTCTTGCGCGGCGCCCGGATATTGCTGCTGCGAAGGCCGAAGCCGCCGCCTATACGCGGATGGTCAACGCCATACGGCTGCCAGTGATTGACGGTTTCGTCTTCACCGAACTCAGCGATGATCTGCCATCCGGTGTTTCGGTTTCGGTCACGCAGCGTAGCCTTGATGTTGAAAACCGCAAGGACAATGTGATCGGCCTTCTGGCGAGCGCCTTTGCGGGTGAGTGTCTGGAAGTCTCCGTCGCCGACGGGGCTGTGATCGAGGCACCGATCGGCCTTGCACATACGGCGAGCGGGCAGTCGGGGTTCGCGGTCAACCAGAACGCTGTCGCAATCGGCAAAGGCGCGAAGGCGACCGTGATCGAGCGCTATGTCCAGTCCGGCGAAGCGCTCTATCAGAATGCCGCTGTAACGGTGCTCGACATCGCCGATGGCGCGGAACTGACCTATGTCATCGCGCAGCAGACCGCTGAAAAAGCAACCCATCTCGGCCAGATCACTGTGACGCTCGGGGCGGATGCGAAGCTCACGCTCTTCGTGCTTAATGCCGGTGGCAAGCTCGTTCGGCAGGAAGTCAAGGTCAATGTGGCGGGCGAGGGAGCGGATTTCCAGCTTCGCGCCGTCAATCTGATTGGTAATGACCAGCATATCGACCTCACCATGGACCTCGGCCACAATGTACCGCACACGACATCGCAGGAAATCATCCGCAATGTCGTGACCGGTCGCGGCAAGGGTGTGTTTCAGGGGCGTATCGCGGTCGCGCAGATCGCGCAGAAGACCGATGCGAAAATGGCCTGTAACACGCTGCTTCTCTCGGATGAGGGCGATTTCTCGACCAAGCCGGAACTTGAAATCTTCGCCGATGATGTCGCCTGCGGCCATGGCGCGACCTTTACCGATCTTGAGCCGAGCTATCTTTTCTATCTGATGTCGCGCGGCATCCCCGAGAAAGAGGCGCGTTCGCTTCTGATCAAGGGCTTTGTCGATGAAATCGTTGCCGATCTCGACAATGAGGAAGTCGAAGAGGCATTCGTTGCGATCATCGACGGCTGGCTTGATGCACATGGCTGATTTGGGCGCAGATCTCCGGGCAGATTACCGAACCGGCTATGATGTCGAGGCCATTCGCGCTGACTTTCCGATTCTCGCGCGCGAAGTCTATGGCAAGCCTCTCGTCTATCTCGACAATGGCGCATCGGCGCAGAAACCGCAGGCGGTGATCGACGCGGTGTCGAAAGTCTATTCCCACGAATATTCGAATGTGCATCGCGGGCTGCATTATCTCTCCAACGCAACCACCGATGCTTTCGAGGCAGCGCGCGAAAAGGTGCGCAAGTTTCTGAACGCGGCAAGTGTCGATGAAATCATCTTCACACGCTCCTCGACCGAGGCGATCAACATCGTTGCGCATTCTTTCGGCGCGACTTCCATCGGCGAGGGTGACGAGATCATTCTCTCGATCATGGAGCACCACTCAAATATCGTGCCGTGGCATTTCCTGCGTGAACACAAAGGAGCGGTGATCAAGTGGGCGCCGGTCGATGAGGATGGCAATTTTCTCATGGACGAATTCAAGGCGCTCTTCACCGAGCGCACCAAGATCGTTGCAATCACGCATATGTCGAATGTGCTTGGCACCGTGGTGCCGATCAGGGATGTCTGCGCCTTTGCCCATTCGCGGGGCGTGCCCGTCATGGTAGACGGCAGTCAGGGCGCGGTTCACATGCCGGTCGATGTGCGCCATCTTGATGCCGATTTCTATTGCTTCACCGGCCACAAGGTCTATGGCCCGTCGGGTATCGGCGTTCTTTACGGCAAGATGGATCTTCTGAAAAACATGCCGCCCTATATGGGCGGTGGCGAAATGATCAAGGATGTCACGCCGGATGGCGTTACCTATAACGATCCGCCGCACCGTTTCGAGGCGGGAACGCCGCCGATTGCTCAGGCGATCGGACTTGGCGCAGCACTCGACTATATCGAATCGATCGGCCGCGAAAATATCGCCCGGCATGAGGCCGATCTCGGCGCTTATGCGACGGAGCGGCTGTCGGCCATAAACAGCGTGCGGATCATCGGAAATGCGCCGGGCAAGGGGGCGATCCTCTCGTTTGAACTCGCCGGGATTCATGCCCATGATGTCTCGATGGTGATCGACCGCGCAGGCGTTGCCGTGCGCGCCGGCACGCATTGTGCGCAGCCGCTCTTGCAAAGATACGGCGTTACCTCCACATGTAGGGCATCTTTCGGTATGTATAATACGCGCGCCGAAGTCGATGTTCTCGCGGATGCCCTCCTAAAGGCAGTCGACTTCTTCAAATAGGCAGGAATGACATGATGGAACAGCAGGACAACAAGGGTGTGGGAGAAATCACCACAGGTCGGGCGGAAATTGCGCCCGCGAGCACGCTTGGAACATCCGCAATTCCTGTTGAAGAGCTTGAACAGCTCACCAATGATATCATCGCAGCGCTGAAGACCGTTTACGACCCTGAGATCCCGGTCGATATCTATGAGCTCGGCTTGATCTACAAGGTCGATATTTCGGATGATCGGAATGTCGATGTTGATATGACACTCACCGCGCCGGGCTGCCCGGTTGCCGGCGAAATGCCGATCTGGGTTGAAAATGCGATTGCATCGGTCGATGGCGTGGGTCTTGTCAATGTGAATATGGTCTTTGATCCGCCCTGGAATGCCAGCCGGATGTCCGAAGAGGCGCAGGTTGCGCTTGGCTGGTTCTAGGTGCAGGAAAACACAGATGTTTGCAGGAATGGGTCTTGAACTGATCACCGCGACACCGGCAGCGCGTCAGCGTATTGCCGAAATTCTCGACAATGCGGAAGGCGCCGACGGAATCCGCATCGGCATCAAGAACGGTGGCTGCGCTGGTATGGAATATACCGTTGATCTCACCGATGGCGGTGAGAAGGGCGACGATTTGGTATCCTTCGACCAGGGCAAAATCTATATTGATGCGAAAGCGATCCTGTTTCTTCTAGGGACCGAAATCGACTTCGAGACGACCAAATTCCGCTCCGGATTCGTGTTCAACAATCCGAACCAGACATCGGCCTGTGGCTGTGGCGAATCGGTCGAGCTGAAGGCGGCAACCCTGCCTGAAGGCGCGGCACTTCCCCGATAAAGCGACGTATTGTCCTAAGCGACCTTGCGCGCGGCTTTTTCACGGTCGGTGATGACGAGATTTCGGCCTGACTTCTTGGCGAGATAAAGGCATGAGTCGGCGCGACGGATGATGCTTTCAGCCGTATCTTCCCGATTGAAGAACGCAATCCCACCAGAAATCGTGATCTTGCCAAGATTCTCGCCTGTCGAGCGCTTGACGACATCACGCTTGGCAACCGCAAGGCGGATGCGTTCGGCAACGAGTTTTGCCTGATCGAGGGTGACGCCAGGCAGAATGATCGCAAATTCCTCGCCCCCATAACGGCATGCAATATCCTGCATCTTGATGTTATTGCGAATGGCGAGAGCAACGAGGCGCAGCACCTGATCGCCGGTCTGATGGCCCCATTTGTCGTTGAATTTCTTGAAATGATCGATATCCGCCATGATCAAACATGTTGGCTCGCGGCTGGTCTGAAAACCGGTCAATATCTTGGCAAGCGAACGGTCGAAGTGGCGGCGGTTGCCGATGGCGGTCAGATCGTCCATCAGGGTTTCCTGGCGGACTTCCTTGAGATTTTCATGCAGTTGCTGAATCCCGATATGCGCGGTCTTCAACTCTTCGACGAGCTTGCGGTTCTCGCCTTCCACCGCCGCTGTTTCGAGCGCCAGACGCTGGATGAGCTTGTGCAGACTTTCCTGATCCAGCTCGATCTTGAGGTCGTTTGATGCCTGATTGAGGGAGATACCGAATTCCTGGGCGAGGTTGTAGGACTTCTGGATGATTTTCTGAAGATTTTCCGCTTCACCGGTGATTCTGTTACTGATCCGGTCGACCTTGTCGTCATAGCCGTCATTGCTGATAAAGGTCTCGTGCAGGTGCAGGATCTGTCCGGCGGATACACGACCGAATTTCGCGATCATTTCTTCAATCGCGATAGACAGTTTCCTGTTCGCGCCCGAAAGATGCGTAAACCAGACCTCATAGGTCTTGGGATAGGCCGGCACCTGATTCTCGCGGATATGATGCACAGACTCTTCGGCAAAGCCGATTGTGCGCTCAAATTCGTTACGCATTGACATTTTATCAGAACCATCAACCCGGTTAACCCGATTCAAGGCTAATGTTTTGGCCTTAAAACAGGGTTAACCCGCAGATGCTAATTGCCCGGTCAGCGCGGAATAGGACACGATTTTGACGCGAAGTGGTATCCGTCTTTTGAGCGTCAGGCCTGTTTGCGGCTTCGGATCGGACGCAACAGGAAATCGGGAACATGATCGCCAAGGCCGAGAACAGGCCGTTCTTCATGCGAGGCGTGATCAGCTTTGGTGCGCGGGGCCGAGCGGCGGGTATTGTGTGACGGTATTTTTTCGCGCTCACGCGCGAGATCAGATGCCGTCTGATCGGGCGTGATTGTTGCGCTTTCGAGCGCAACAGCGGGTTGCTGTTTCGCCATTGCCGGCTGTGGTTTGCGATCACGAACAGGTTTTGCTCTTGCCGGGCGATCGGTGCTCGAACCTTGGGCGGTGCTGCCGCGTTTGGTGGCAGGACCGCGTCGTTTTGGATTCTTCTCGCGTTCGGCTTCGAAATCAACCGGCTCGCCAAACCATTCGATCGGCTGCTGGATGAGCTTGACGATATCGGCGACATAGCGCTCGTCGTTCTGTGTCACCAGCGAATAGGCCGTGCCGAGGCGTCCGGCGCGGCCGGTGCGACCGATGCGGTGGACATAATCCTCCGCCGTGTGCGGCACATCGAAATTGAAGACATGGCTTACGGCCGGAATGTCGAGACCCCGCGCGGCGACATCGCTTGCAACGAGAATCGGCAGCTTTCCGGCACGGAAACTGTCCAGAATGGCGGTGCGCGCAAACTGGTCCATGTCGCCATGCAGCGCGCCGACCTGAAAGCCATGCTTGTCGAGGGAGCGGAAAAGTTCGGCGACCTCCTTCTTGCGGTTGCAGAAGATGATCGCGTTCTTGAGATCTTCCGAGCCGCGGATAAGTTCACGCAGTTTCTCGCGTTTTTCCCATTCCTCGCCGGTCGCCGCGACAAGGCGCTGCGTCACGGTTTGCGCCGTGGTCGCCTGGCGGGCGACTTCGACACGCACGGGATTGCTCAGGAATTTATCCGCCAGTGACTGGATTTCCTTCGGCATCGTGGCAGAGAAGAACATGGTCTGGCGGCTGAACGGCAGGAGCGAGGAAATACGCTCGATGTCGGGAATGAAGCCCATATCGAGCATGCGGTCGGCCTCGTCGATCACAAAGATCTCGACACTGGTGAGAAGCAGCTTGCCGCGTTCGAAATGATCGAGAAGGCGGCCAGGCGTCGCAATGAGAACATCCGCGCCACGGTCGAGCTTGCGCAACTGTTCTTCGAAGGAAACGCCGCCGATGAGAAGCGCCACGGTGAGCTTGGTATCCTTGCCGTATTTGACAAAATTCTCCTCAACCTGCGCTGCGAGTTCGCGCGTCGGGGTGAGGATCAGGGTGCGGGGCATGCGTGCCTTGGCGCGGCCTTTTTCGAGCAGCGTCAGCATCGGCAGAACGAAGGAGGCGGTCTTGCCGGTTCCGGTCTGGGCGATGCCCAGAATATCGCGGCGCTGCAAGGCGGGTGGAATGGATTGCGCCTGAATTGGCGTCGGTATCGTATATCCGGCGGATACAACGGCGGAAAGAATCTTGGGGCTCAGGCCGAGATCGGCAAATGTTATTTCTGTGTCGGAAGACAGGGCAATATCCAGTGTGATTATGAGGGGAACAGATTTCGCGCGACCTTATTCCTGTTTGGCGTAAAGTCAATTGTTATCGACCTGAAAAGCCTCGAAAACCACGCGATTTCGCCAAATTACACCCAAATTAGACCAAGAATCGCGCTTGGAATGCAGCGGCAAAAATGGTTATTGGTGCATGGCGTCTTCGCGTCGGGGCTGCACTCTCAAGTTCGTCATTAAAAGGATGGTGTGGTCTGGTGTGCAGGGCGAAAAAGGTCAGGAAAGTGGCCATGAACACCGTCGCTGACGTAAGGGTTAAGGGTCCGGGTCGCCGGTAAGCAGGGGAGTGGATCAGTGTGACCGAGCCTATCACAGCGCAAGCGCCGATCCGGGATGTCGTCATCTATGCCCCGCGCGATGCAGATGGGTCACTGTCGACGCCTTATGTGGGCAGGATCACGCAGGCGCTGGAAGAGGGCGACATTGCCTCGATCCTGCTCGAGACGCGCGCGATGCACGAGGCAGACCTTGCCGATCTTCTCGAAGCGCTGTCGCCCCCCCGCAGGCTTCAGCTTGTCCGGGAGCTTGGCGAGCATTTCGACTTTGCAACGCTCACTGAACTTGATGAGATCGACCGGCGCCAGATCCTGGACGGGATGACCGCCGAACAGGTCGCGACCGGTGTTCGCGAACTCGATAATGACGATGCGGTCTATATTCTCGAAGACATGGACGAGGAAGCCCAGAAGGATGTCCTGGCGCAGATCCCGCTTCTCGAACGCGATGCGCTTGCAAAGGCGCTCGACTATCCACCCGAATCCGCCGGACGGCGCATGCAAACCCATTTCATTGCTGTCCCGCCCTTCTGGACGGTTGGGCAAACCATTGATTACATGCGTGAATCCCAGGATCTGCCGGATGATTTCTATGAGATTTTCGTGGTCGATGCGACCTATCGTCTGGCTGGCACAGTGTCACTTGATCACATCCTGCGGGCGCAGCGTGCGGTCAAGATCGAGGCGATCATGGCTGAGAACCGGGTTCTTATTCCGGCGACCGAGGATCAGGAGGAAGCCTCGCGTCTGTTCGAGCGCTATAACCTGCTTTCCGCCGCCGTGGTCGACGAGGCGCAGCGTCTCGTCGGTGTTCTGACCATTGATGATATCGTGGATGTGATCCACGAGGAAGCCGACGAGGACATCAAACGCCTTGCCGGGGTGGGGGATGAATCCGTGTCGGACCGTGTTCTTGCCGCGGTGCGAAGCCGGATCACCTGGCTCGGGGTCAATATGGTGACGGCGGTGCTCGCCTCCTGTGTCATCGGACTTTTCGATGCGACGATCCAGCAGATGGTCTCGCTTGCGGTTCTGATGCCGATTGTGGCCTCCATGGGCGGCAATGCGGGAACACAGACGATGACGGTTGCCGTACGGGCGATTGCGACCAACGAGATCGATAATTTCAATGCGCGGCGTATCATTCTGCGCGAGCTTATGGTCGGGGTGATCAATGGCAGCATATTCGCGGTGCTGGTTGCCGCTTTCACCATTTTCTGGTTTGGCAATTTTGCGCTTGGTGCGGTCATTGCGGTTGCAATGCTGGTCAATATCGTGTCAGCCGCTCTCGCGGGGATCCTGATCCCGATATTGCTCAACAAGGTCGGTGTCGATCCGGCCATCGCTTCCTCAGCATTCGTGACGACGGTGACCGATATTGTTGGCTTCTTTGCCTTTCTGGGCCTTGCAGCCTGGTGGTTCAACCTGTTCTAGGGCGCTTTGGCGCGATGCCAGGTCAGGGCCTGCAAAAGCCTCTCTCGCAACGCTCCCGTCAACCATAGACAGGAAAATGCGCCTCTGATCCGGCATCGCCCGACCTGCGGCCTAGCATTTGTGTGTCAACAACGCTATTTGATGAATCGGAAACGATATCCATTCGAGCCAATGAGAGAGACTGTATGACGCAATTTGCGACTTCGCGCTTCAACCCCGCCCATCTTGACGACGAGGACGATGACGACGACAAGAAAAAGGACGACAAGAAAGATGCGGCTTCGGGCGTCGAGAAACACCTCTTCGACAGCCGAACCGTTTTGATCACCGGCCAGATCACGCAGGACCTCGCGCGCGACACGACCGCGCGTCTTCTTGCCCTCGCACAGGCTTCCGATGACCCGATCACGGTTATTGTGTCATCTCCGGGCGGCCATGTGGAATCCGGCGACATGATCCACGATATGATCAATTTCATCAAACCGACGGTCAATATCGTCGGGACAGGCTGGGTTGCGAGTGCCGGAGCGCTGATCTATGTGTCGGTGCCGAAAGAAAACCGTTTCTGCACGCCGAATACGCGCTTTCTTCTGCATCAGCCAAGCGGTGGCGCAGGCGGATCTGCCTCCGATATCGAAATTCAGGCAAGCGAGATCATCAAGATGCGCCTGCGCCTTAACGAGATGTTTGCGGCAGCGACCGGGCAGAGCCTCCAGAAGATCGAGGACGACACCGACCGCGACTACTGGATGTCGCCGAAGGACGCGATCGCCTATGGTCTTGCCGGGCGGATCATCAAATCCGTGACGGAACTGCCGTAACCGACAGGGATCAGGTATTCCGGGAGATTGAAAAGGTGGCCTTCGGGTCGCCTTTTTTACTCACGCCTTTTGGTTTGCTGATATGCGCCGATCGACCGGTCAATGGTCAGCATTGGTCCGGCCCGAGGGTGATGCGGTAAATGCCCTTGAAGGCGCGGGGATCGACCGGTTTTCCCTTACGCGTAAGCCGGATTTCACCTTCCTCCGCCATCCTGACGGCGACAGCGCGGATCGGCTTCATGAGAAGCCGCCAGGCCTTTTCATCCTTGCCTGCAAGGGCGCGTGCGACTTCTGACGGACAGAGGCTTTTGCCGATGCCGCCTTCGTCCGCGACTGTTCGGATCGCGGTTCGGATCGTGTCGGCGTCGACCATCGGGCCATGGTTCATTTTGCGCCATCAATCGGCGTCTCGCTCATGCCCATTTCGGCAGCAAGGCGCGAATCAGAGCTGAACTGGCGGCGATAGAGCACAATGACGATCCATGTCGTCGCGATGATGAAAGCGATCGGGCCAATGAACCAGCCGATAAAGCCGATGGAGAGAAAAAAGGTCCGCAGGCCCCGGTTGAAATGCTGTCCCGCTATCCGGTTCATGGCAAGGGCACTCTGCAGCGCCTTTTCGGTTTTGTCCTTATCCGTCTCCTCCGGCAGCGGGAGCGCACCGATCAGGATCGAGGCATAGTTCCAGAGCCGGAACGACCAGCCGAATTTGAAAAACGCATAAGCATAAATCACGAGAAGGCCGAATACCTTGATCTCCCACTGGACCTGATTGTCGGCGACGCTCAGCGGCAGGTCTTTCAGAATGCCGAAGACTTCATTGCTGGAGCGCAAAATGGTGAAGCAGCCGCCGATACCGAGAAGCGACGCCGATGCGAAGAAGGCTGTGCCGTTCTGAAGGCCGTTGACAATCGTTGTATCGACGATGCGAAGCTCTCGCTTAACCGCAATCCGCAGCCATGATTCACGCTGTCGGTTCATATAGGCGGTCAAGGTTGTGTGGCTCTTCGGACCGGCCTCAGAATACCAGGAATAGAACACGGCAATGAACAGGAACCAGATAATAGCAGCAAAATCGAGGGGAGAAAAATTTGCCATTCTGTCACCTTTTTGCACCGGCTTCGCACGCCGGTTTCGGGCGGTTTGCGTGCACGTACGTCTTTTCACAGGAATCTGCTTTTAACGATTTGTTAGCACTTGCACAAATTTTTACGAAGTATTAAGTATGATCCCTGATAAGAGACCATGGGGCGGTTTCTGCCTTCCTTAACAAACGTTGAGTAATGATGGACGACGAAGAGGTTCAGAAATCTTGCTGGGGTGTCACCACCTGGGCAATGATTGTTTTCATTGGTTTATTTGCCGTTGTGTCGTTTTTCGGCAACGAGCATGACAAGAGCGGCGCGGTAGCGTCGGCTGAGCGGTCGAACCCGAATTGATCCTCGGGTTTGGCAATAGTCGGGGCCAGGATCGGTTCAACGCATGATTGGCGATAAACGTGTCGGCGTGAACGATCTGGTCGAGAAGGCCAATTCAGAAATCCGCACCTTTTCGCAGGAAGAAGCCCGCGCCTTGCTGGGCCGCGACGACGTTGTTTTTGTCGATATCCGCGATATCCGTGAACTTACCCGTGAAGGCATGCTTGAAGGCGCGTTTCACGCCCCGCGCGGCATGCTCGAATTCTGGATCGATCCCGACAGTCCTTACCACAAGCCGATTTTCGACGAGGACAAGACCTTTGTCTTTTATTGTGGAAGCGGCTGGCGCTCAGCTCTTGCGACCAAGACAGCACAGGAGGTCGGACTTCTCAAATGCGGCCATCTCGATGGCGGATTTTCCGCATGGTCGAAAGCGGGTCACCCGACTGTTGAAAAAAGCTGACTGTTGAAAAAAGCTGACTGTGGAAAAAGCTGATTCGATTTTGTGGCGGCGGCGCTGCCATCTATCGTCAAGTGATGGTCATGCATCTTCAGAAACTTTGTGTCGGCGCCGACAGTATCGAGGCGCTTCAGGCATGGATCGATTTTCGCGCCGATCAGGCACGGCTGCATGGGCGCAAACCCGAGCAATTCCACACCACGCGGGCCATGCCAAAGCAGCGCGAGGCCATTCTGGGCGGCGGATCGCTCTATTGGGTTATCAAGGGGGCGATGCAGGCGCGCCAGCATATTCTCGATTTGCGGCCTGTGGTTGGCGAAGACGGAATCACACGCTGCGAAATCGTGCTGGAGCCGCGCGTCATCCAGACAGAGCCGTTCCCGCGCCGTGCGTTTCAGGGCTGGCGTTATCTCAGGCCCGACGAAGCACCGCGGGATCTGCGGGATGTGCCGCAAGGCGAGGGCGACCTGCCGCCTGAACTCAAGCGCGAACTTGCAAGCCTTGGCCTTCTTTGAGTTTTCACAACGGCGCGGAGGCGGGGTTGACCGTCACACGGCAATGTTATCGATCAGCCGGGTCCGGCCGAGCCGCGCCGCGGCGAGGAGGCGCAGCCGCTCGCGTCCGCAATCGGAGACTTCTGCGAGTGTATCGGCGTTGCGCAGGGATACATAATCGACAACGAAACCCAAAGCCGAGAGACGCGCAACCGCTTCATCCAGCGCATCTTGCGCCTTTCTGCCATTTTGTATGGCGTGCGCTGTTTCCTGAAGGGTTTCATGGAGTTTCGGCGCAATCCGGCGTTCCGGGCCGCTCAGATAGACATTGCGTGAGGAGAGCGCCAGGCCATCCGTCTCGCGGATTGTCGGCGCGCCTTCAATGGCGCAGGGTATCTGGAGGTCGCGGGCAAGTTGCCTAATCACCTGCAATTGCTGGTAATCCTTTTCGCCGAAGACCGCGACATCGGCCATAACGCCGAGGAGGAGTTTTGTCACCACGGTTGCAACACCTGAGAAGAAATGCGGCCGGAATTCGGTTTCAAGCCCGAGTGCGGGACCCGTGAGGCTGACGGTGGTTGCAAAGCCTTCCGGGTACATATGCGCCGTTGCCGGGGCATAGACCGCATCGACCGCTCTTTCTGTGAGGCCAGCAAGATCGGCGTCCCATGTTCGTGGATAATCACCGAAATCCTCGTTAACGCCGAACTGGGTCGGATTGACGAAAATCGAGACCACAACACGCCGTGCACGCGCCCGCGCGAAATCGACCAGGGCCATATGACCGCTGTGCAGCGCCCCCATGGTCGGCACAAACGCCACCGTTTCCCCATTCGCCTGCCATTTACCAACAAGGCGGCGCATGTCTTCTGCGGTTCGCATGATGAGCGGTGATGTCGTCATAGGGGGCCTTTCGGATCGCTTCTGAAACAGGCAGAATAATCCCTATTTCACGCCAATGCAGCCCTTGCAAGGCCTGCTTCCCACTACTGCTCTCCAGCTTCTGAGGGGCATCATCTTGTGTGGTCGCAAGCAGTACCCCATATCTTTGAAAGGAGGCCGCGTGAGCAAGCAAGACCAACCGATAAAACCATCCGCCGTCAGCAAGACTCGCTCAGCATCCCTTGATGTTCAGGCGTTTGTCGAGGAGGCGCGGGCGCTTCCATCGGCAGGCCCTCAGGCTGCGATCAAGGGCCGGATCATCTTCGCGCTCGATGCGACGCTGAGCCGTCAGCCGACCTGGGATATCGCCTGTCAGCTTCAGGCGGAAATGTTCGAGGCGGTGCGCCAGATCGGCGGGCTTGAAGTGCAACTCACCTATTTTCGGGGTTTCGGCGAGTGCAAGGCCTCGCGATGGGCGAGCGATGCGCAGGTTCTGAAAAAACTCATGACCGGCATTCGCTGCCAGGGCGGGCAGACCCAGATTTCGAAAGTGCTCGTCAATGCCCGGTGCGAACAGGAACGCGGCAAGGTCAATGCGCTTGTCTTCATCGGTGATGCGATGGAGGAAAATGCTGATCTTCTGGCGCAGAAAGCGGGCGAGCTTGGCCTTTGCGGCGTGCCGATTTTCGTCTTTCAGGAAGGTCGCGACAAGGGCGTCGAACGGGTTTTCCGCGAACTCGCCCGGCTTTCTAATGGTGCCTATGCCCGGTTCGATCAGTCGAGCGCTGCCGAACTTGCCGCCCTGTTGCGCGCGGTCGCGGTGTTTGCGACCGGTGGCTTGAAGGCGCTCGAAGCATCGAGTGACCGCCTTCTTCTGCCGCAGATCAAGGGACGTTGAGCGCGATGCCGGCAGTCTTGATTGTTTTTGTTGCTGTTATTGTCATCTCGCTCGGGTTTTACGGCTTTGTTCGGGCAAATCCGGGTCGTCTTGCAAACCGCTTGCGCCGCGTGCTGCCATTCCTCATTGGCGGGCTTGGTGTTGTCTTTCTCGCGACCGGACGCTTCGCGATGATCGGAATGTCCCTGCTTGGATATGCCGCCCACCTTTTCAGGCAGCGAGGCACAACCGGATTTGGCGGAGAGGAAAGGTCCGGGCCCGCTCAGTCGCGCCGGTCGAAGGTGCGGGCGCGATACCTTGCGATGGAACTCGACCATGAAAGCGGGGCGATGAGCGGCACCGTGCTCGAAGGGCCGTTTGCGGGACGCGCGCTCGACAGTCTCGATCCGGCCGAGCTTGCAGCGTTTCACCAGACAGTCCGCACCGCAGTGCCGCAGGATGTCGACAGCCTAACCCTGCTTGAAACGTATCTCGACCGCACTGTCCCCGGATGGCGTGAAGACTTCCATGCGCACGATAACGCGCGGCATGGCGGCGCGCCGGGTGCGGGCACCATATCCGAGCAGGAGGCCTACGAGGTCCTTGGGCTTTCGCCCGGTGCCAGCATTGCCGATATCCGCGCCGCGCACAGACGTCTCATGATGAAGCTCCATCCCGACAGGGGAGGATCCACGGTTCTTGCCGCCAAAGTCAATCAGGCGAAAGACATTCTTTTGCGTAATCATTCTTCTACTTCCTGATACTCAATACATTTCAGGTTCAGTCGTATTCTCGGTCTCCAGATTGGATCAGGCGGGTTGCGTTCCCACTCTCTTTCCCGGTTTTCTGTCTCTTTTCAGTCTTTCATTCCCGCATCGTCAGTTGAGATAGATGCACTTGTATTTCTTGCGCTTGAGGAAATCGCAGGCCTGGCGCGCGGTGTCCTGGTCTTCAAATCCGGCGAAGCGGACGCGGTAAAGCGTTGATGAACCCTTTTGCACCGGCTCGGTATAGGGTGTCTTGCTGGCGAGGACCGCCTTGCCCTCCTGCGAGGCCTCGACCAGCATTTCCTTTGCGGCGCTTAGGTCATCTGTTGCGGAAATCTGGATCTTCCAATTGCTGTCCTCGGGCGCAGTTTCGGCAATCTCAGCGGGTTGTTCGACGGCCGCAGGCGCGATCGATTTTGTTGTCTGGCTACGGTCGATTTCGACCGGCGCGTTTGAGCCTTGCTCAACCAGCGGATTGCCAGCGAGGCTTGCAACAACCACGACCGGGCCGGATTGGGACGCCGCCTTTCCGGCATGTGTTTTGTCGAGCGTCGGCAGAGCGGCGACCAGGGCGCGCTCGGCCTCGGGGCGGATCGGCGGTATCGGCGCGAAGGCTGCAAGCACCTCGGCCTGTGCCTTTTCGATGCTTGGCGGCACAGCCAGTGGCAAGGGATGTTCGGTTGGATTCTTGGCGGACTGTCCGGTATTTGCCACAAGCAGCGGCTCGACCTTGTTGCGGCGATCTTTGGGCGAGGCCTTCTTGATATAGCGGTTGATAAGGGATGCCATATGCTGATCACGGGAGCGACCGGATTCCCCGCCGAGGACAACTGCCACGAGATGCCGGTTGTCTTTTTCGACATTGGTCACGAGATTGAAGCCGGATGCGCGGATATAACCGGTCTTGATGCCGTTGACGCCGCCAACGCGACCGAGAAGGCGGTTGTGGTTGCCGTAGCTCACGCCCTTATAGCTGAAGGAGCGGGTCGAAAAATAATTGAAATCACGCGGATGCTCGGTGCGCAATGACAGGCCGAGACGGGCCATATCGCGCGCCGTGGTGCGCTGGTGCGGGTTGGGCAGGCCGGATGCGTTGGCAAATGTCGTGCGCGTCATGCCGATCGAGCGCGCCTTGCTGGTCATCTGCTTTGCGAACGCGCTTTCGCTCCCGGCCAGATTTTCAGCGACGGTAACTGCAACGTCGTTCGCGGACTTGGTGATGAGGGCGAGGATGGCGTCCTTGACGCGGATTGTGGATCCGGCCTTGAGATAGAGTTTAGATGGCGGCATGGAGGCTGCGCGGCTTGAAACGCGCAACGGCGTCGAAAGGTCAACCTTTCCGGCGTCGAGCGCATCGAACAGAAGATAAAGTGTCATCATCTTCGTCAGCGATGCGGGGTAGCGCAGGCTATCAGCGTTGCGCTCAAACAGCACATCACCCTTGTTTGCATCATAGACGAAGGCTGCGTATTTGCCCTCAGCCGACGCCGTCTGGGGCATCAGGGATGCAGCAATAGTGAGCACCGAAAGCAAGAAAACAAGCCGCGCCTTGCGCAGCGGCGACGAAAGATACCCGATCAACACCGTCAACTCCAAACTCAATCCCGGTGTCAGCAATCCGGAACGCAACATCAATGGAGGTATCGCCTCCGGCTTGCCGGAAACGCTAACCTCTTCCCCAGGCAACACTAAACCCGGGGGAGTTACGAATCGGTAAAGGACTTGTTTACGTTAGACGGCAACGGTTCACGAAATCGCGAGATACGAGAAAAATTGTATCAGTCTGCTTCACGTCATCGGCATGCCCTTTTCCAGGCTTATTATGGCGCTCTGAAAATGGTGCATTGCAAAAAACTCTTGCAATTCGTTGTGCGGTGCAATATATCAGAGTCCATAGGAGGCGTGCACAGCGCCGCCTCAGAGTTCAACCAGACACAGTTCAACCAGACACAGATAAGGCAGCAAACAGATGAAAAACGTAATGGAAGATTTCCAGAAAATCAGCAAAGACAACATGGATGCAGTTCTTGCAAACATGGGCGTTGTTTCCAAAACTCTCCAGACCATCGCGTCTGAAACGGCTGACTATTCGAAAAAATCCCTTGAGGATTCTTCGGCTGCCGTTGAGAAAATGATGGCAGTCAAGTCGCTTGACAAAGCTTTCGAAGTTCAGACCGAATATGCGAAAAGCGCCTATGAAGGTTTTGTCGGTCAGGCAACGAAAATCGGCGAAATGTATACATCGCTTGCTAAAGAAGTATACAAGCCGTTCGAACAGGCTGTTGCTAAAGCAACGAAGTAATTCTGTTCCGGCATGATGGCAAACCACACGATTAAGGTTTGTTCCATCGCCCAATAGACATTTGACAATTCGATTTCAAAAGCCCCATCCATCTGATGGGGCTTTTTGTTTTTACGGCTCCGAACGCCGTCGCGCTGCAAGAGGCCATTCCAAACAGCGCTTTTTATTTCCGTTGGTTCTGGCTTGATAAAATGCTGCGGCGCCTCACATAAAATGACTAAATTGCTCTTTGCGCAGGTTTGGCATCCTTAAAGGGCTGCATGAGCTGCGGAAGACAGTTCTGCACCGGGGTCTTCCTTTCTTGTTTCGGCCGACGACAGTTTCATCGGCACAAGCCGGGATTTTCTACCGATCAAAATAAGTTGGGGTTGAACCCGGCCTCAGGAAGGATCATGTTTCTCATCATGGAGATTCATCTGTCAAACAACAACGAAGACCGTTCCGACGACGCCGATGGCGGCGATACCGGAACCGGCGTCATTACGCGCACCAAGCCGAAGACCAAGAAGCCGAGCCTTTATCGCGTTCTGCTTCTCAACGATGATTACACGCCGATGGAATTCGTCATCCACGTGCTTGAGCGGTTTTTCCGCAAGACGCGGGAAGAGGCGACCCAGATCATGCTTCACGTTCACAATACGGGCGTCGGTCAATGCGGAATATTTACCTACGAAGTCGCCGAAACCAAAGTGACGCAGGTGATGGACTTCGCCCGAAAAAACCAGCACCCTTTACAATGCGTCATGGAAAAAAACTGAACAAGAGGTCTCAACAGTGCCATCCTTTTCCCGGAGCCTAGAAAAAGCCCTTCATCAGGCCCTGACCTATGCGAATGAGCGTGGTCAGGAATACGCGACACTCGAGCATCTTCTGCTTGCCTTGATCGACGACAAGGATGCGTCTGCCGTCATGCAGGCATCCAATGTCAACCTCGACAAGCTGCGCGTCGACCTCACCGAATATGTCGATACCGAGCTTTCCAATCTGGTTGCCGGTTTCGATGATGATTCGAAGCCAACCGCCGGTTTCCAGCGGGTGATCCAGCGTGCGGTCATTCATGTCCAGTCTTCGGGTCGCGAAGAGGTGACGGGCGCGAATGTGCTGGTCGCGATTTTCGCAGAACGCGAGAGCCATGCGGCCTATTTCCTGCAAGAGCAGAACATGACGCGCTATGACGCCGTGAATTATATCAGCCACGGCATCGCAAAACGCAGCGGCATGAGCGAAGCCAAACCCGTGCGCGGCGCCGAAGAGCAGGATCCGGCAAGCGACAGCGCTGCCGATGGCGAGCCGAAAAAGGCCGATGCCCTCGAGGCCTATTGCGTCAATTTGAACACCAAGGCGCTGAACGGGAAGATCGACCCGCTGATCGGCCGCGATTCGGAAATTTCGCGCACCATCCAGATCCTGTGCCGCCGCCAGAAGAACAATCCGCTCTTCGTCGGCGATCCCGGCGTCGGCAAGACCGCGATTGCCGAAGGCCTCGCCAAGCGTATTGTCGAAGGCGATGTGCCTGAAGTGTTGCAGGACGCGACGATTTTCTCGCTCGACATGGGAACCCTGCTTGCTGGAACCCGCTATCGCGGCGATTTCGAGGAGCGGCTGAAACAGGTCGTGAAAGAGATCGAGAATTATCCCGGCGCGGTGATGTTCATCGACGAAATTCACACGGTCATCGGGGCGGGCGCTACATCCGGCGGTGCCATGGATGCATCGAACCTTCTGAAACCGGCGCTTGCCTCCGGCACGATCCGCTGCATCGGCTCGACGACATACAAGGAATATCGCCAGTTCTTCGAGAAAGATCGGGCGCTTGTCCGCCGTTTCCAGAAGATCGATGTCAATGAGCCGACGATCCCCGATGCGATCGAAATCCTCAAGGGACTTCGCCCTTACTATGAAAAATATCACGATGTGAAATTCACCAATGAGGCGATCCGCTCGGCGGTCGAACTCTCGGCCAAATATATCGGTGACCGCAAACTCCCAGACAAGGCGATCGACGTGATCGATGAGACCGGGGCGAGCCAGAACCTTGTCGCGAAATCGAAGCGCAAGAAAACGATCACCGTCGAGGATATCGAGGCAACAATCGCAACGATGGCGCGCATTCCGCCGAAAACCGTCTCCAAGGATGATGCGGAAGTGCTGTCCAGCCTCGAGAAGACCTTGAAACGCATGGTCTATGGCCAGGATGTGGCAATCAGTGCGCTGACCTCAGCGATCAAACTTGCCCGCGCGGGTCTGCGCGAGCCGGAAAAGCCGATCGGCAACTATCTTTTCTCAGGTCCGACCGGTGTCGGCAAGACCGAGGTGGCAAAGCAGCTTGCAAGTGCCCTCGGGGTGGAACTCATCCGTTTCGACATGTCGGAATATATGGAACGCCACACCATCTCGCGGCTGATTGGTGCGCCGCCGGGCTATGTGGGGTTCGATCAGGGCGGCCTTCTCACCGATGGTGTCGATCAGCATCCGCATTGCGTGCTGCTGCTTGATGAAATCGAGAAGGCACATCCAGACCTTTACAACATCCTGTTGCAGGTGATGGATCATGGCAAGCTCACCGATCACAACGGCAAGGCGGTGGATTTCCGCAATGTCATTTTGATCATGACCACCAATGCTGGCGCGGCTGACATGCAGCGCGCCGCCATCGGCTTTGGCAGCACGAAGCGCACGGGCGATGACGAAGCGGCGATCAACAAGCTGTTTACCCCGGAATTTCGCAACCGTCTCGATGCGATCATCTCGTTTGGCGCCCTGCCAAAAGAAGTGGTCTATGAGGTTGTGCGCAAATTCGTGATCCAGCTCGAAGCCCAGCTTTCCGAGCGCAACGTGACGTTCGAACTCACCGACGAAGCGGTCGAATGGATTGCCGATAAGGGCTATGATGAGTATATGGGCGCGCGTCCTCTCGCGCGCGTCATTCAGGAGCACATCAAGAAGCCTCTCGCGGACGAGGTACTTTTCGGCAAATTGAAACATGGCGGCGTCCTGAAAGTCTCGGTTGAGCATACCGATGATGGCGGTTCCGGCCTGATGCTCGAATCGGTCGAGGATATTGCCGTGCCGAAGAAAGAGGTCGTGAAACCGCGCAAGGCGCGCACGCCTTCCAAGGCGAATGCCAAAAAGACGGGGGCAACCGCGAAAAAGGCCGTTGAGAAGGGCAAGCGCGGCGATGGCGGAAGCCCGGTGCCGAAGGTGCCGCTCAAGACCGACTAGGAAACCCCGTTGCGGGAAGGGATCATCGCATCCCGCCAAAGCCAGTACGGAAGGGCTGTCCGCTTCATGGGTGGCCCTTCTGGTTTATGGGCGCTTGAAGCATAATTCTTGAAGCATAATTCCGGCCCGAGTGACGCGAGGGTCGGCAACATCATGGACTGCTAATGCGCGCTCAGCGCGGGGTTTTCGGCAATTCCGCTGAATGCTGCAAAAACCTTTGCCGGGCATGGAAAAAGCGCTGGCCTTGTGGCAGGCGGCGGTCTTTATTGGGAAATGGTCTCGCCGCCTGTGGCAAGGCTTCAAGTTCGAAAACCGGATCTCCCGCCTGATGACCGAGCTGTCTCCTGATCTCGATGCGCCCATCCCGCTCACATCGCTGCAATGGTTTTTCAAAGGCACGAAAGTGCTCGCATCCGTTCCGGCGGTCATACTTGTCATGTCTTTTGTCGGTTTCGGCGGGCTGACGGCGCAGGCGGGCATGACGGCCGGTGAAGCGATGCTTCTGGCCGTCTCGACATGGGCGCTGCCGAGTGCCGTGGTCGTGGTTGGAGCGATCATCAACAAGGTGCCGTTTTATGCGACGGTCTTTGCCGTGATACTTGCCTCGGTGCGTCTCATGCCAATGACCATGGCGCTGGTGCCGATCTTGCGCGGGCCGAAGACCCGGACCTGGCATTTGCTGCTTGCGTCGAATTTCGTCGCGGTCACGGCGTGGGTTTTCGCGATGAACCGTTTGCCCGACCTGCCGCGCGAAGGGCGGCTGCCGTATTTTCTCGGTCTTGGCAGCACGCTTGCTTTCGTCAACATGCTGGTCACGGGGCTTTCCCATTCGCTGAGCGCGAGCCTGCCGCCGGTTGCAGCCGCTTCGCTTCAGTTTCTGACGCCGATATATTTTCTGGTTTCGATGAGTCAGGCCGCCCGGCTGAAGACGGAATATCTCGCAATCCTGCTTGGCCTTGGCCTTGGTCCCTTGCTGCATGTTATGGTGCCGGAGACGGACCTTTTATGGTGCGGCCTGATCGGCGGCACGATTGCCTATCTCGCGGGAAAATTCCTGGACCGGCCGAAGGCGGGCGCGCAATGAGCTTTCTTTCCGCACCGTTTCAGGACTGGTCGCCGCTGCTTTTCATTCTGCTTGCCGGGGCCCTGCCCACACAGGTCTGGCGCTGGGCGGGGGCGATCCTGTCGCGTTCGATGGATGAGAACAGTGAATTTTTGAAATGGGTGAAGGCCGTTGCAACCGCGCTTGTTGCCGGCTTGATCGCCAAACTGGTGATCTATCCGTCCGGTTTTCTTGCCGATGTGCCGCTTGTTGCCCGCATCAGTGCGATGGCGATTGGCTATATCGTGTTCTGGTTCACTGGACCGGGCATCCTGATTGGCATCCTTGCCGCGGAGGTGGTGCTGGTCGGCGCGGCACTATTTGCCTTTTAGGCGGCACTTCAAGCGTGTTTTGCGGGCCTTTCGATGGCGCTGCTGATCAGTTTCGCAAGTTCCGCGAGCTCGGCGTGGTCGGCTTTGCGCCCATCATGCACATGGAGCGGCACGCCATTATAGCGCGGCATGACGTGGAAATGGGTGTGGAAAACTTCCTGCCCGCCCGCTTCCTCATTGTTCTGGCGCACCGTCACGCCATCGACATTGAGGGTCTTCTTGATGGCAAGCACGACCTTTTTCAAAGTAATCATTAAGGCTGCAAGGTCGCGCTCGGAAATGTCGTAGATATTGCGCGACGGGCTTTTCGGCAGAACCATGCAATGGCCACGGCTCGCAGGCATGATGTCCATGATGACGAGTGTGCCGGCATCCTCATAGACTTTGTGGCAGGGAATCTCGCCGGCAATGATCCGGGCGAAAATGTTGTTTGAATCATAGTTTTCGGCAACCACGGCGTGATCCTTTGCTCGCATGCCGACCCCCATGGATGGAGCAATCCTCGAACGGGATTAATCCATCTGGCCCCGGGGCGCGGCGACTCGTCCTTTTCAAGGATCATTCTTGAAGGGTGCGCGTTCGGCAAGCATTTCTTTTTCGCGTTCGATTTCCTGCCGCTCCCGGCTGAGATAATGGTCGACCGCATCGCGAAAACCCGGATTGGCGATCCAGTGAGCGGAATAGGTTGTCACCGGCAGATAACCGCGGATCAGCTTGTGTCCCCCTTGCGCGCCCGCTTCGACGCGGGAGAGTCCGTGGGCAAGTGCAAAATCAATGGCCTGATAATAACAGACCTCGAAGTGAAGGAAGGGGTGATCTTCGCTGCATCCCCAATAGCGGCCATAAAGCGTGTCGGAACCGATGAGATTAAGCGCGCCTGCGATAATTGCGCCATCGCGTTTGGCGATGATGAACAGCACCTTGTCCGCCATCCGCTCGATGAGAAGCGAGAAAAAGGCGCGGGTGAGATAGGGCCTTCCCCATTTGCGGGCGCCGGTGTCCATGTAGAAAAGAAAAAACCGGTCGATAAGCGCCTCGGTGATCGCGGCTCCGGTCACCCATTCAATGGTGATACCACCTTCGAGCGCGTCGCGACGTTCCCGCTTCAATTGCTTGCGCTTGCGCGAGGCGAGGGCGCTAAGAAATCCCTCGAAATCGCCGTAGCCCGCATCCTCGAAATGAAACTGCTGATCGGTGCGCTGAAGATAGCCGAGTTCGCCGAGGCTCGTCCATTCGGCCCTGGTGAGGAATGTCGCGTGGATCGACGAGGCCCGCAGCGACCGTGCACGCTCGGCGGCAGCGGCTGCCAGCACCGCGCGGGTCTCTGCCACATCAAAGCCAGGATGGGCGAGAAGGCGCGGGCCGGTGACCGGGGTGAAAGGCACCGCGACCTGAAGTTTCGGATAATAGCGCCCGCCCGCGCGTTCAAAGGCATCGGCCCAGCCGTGGTCGAAAACATATTCGCCCTGGCTGTGGCTCTTCAGATAGCAGGGCATGACGCCGCGCAGCGTTTCATGATCGCCTTTGAGGACGAGATGCTGCGGAAACCAGCCGGTCTCAGCATTTGCCGACTGAGAGCGCTCAAGTGCCTCCAGAAAGTCGTGCGATACGAAGGGGTTATATGCCGCGCCTGGTGGATTGGCGCAGGCGTCCCATGCCTCCCTGTCTATTTCCGACAGGGAAGTGAAAACGGAGACGACGTGTTCACGTTCGTTCATGGGGTTAGGGAGCCGCGTTTGCCGGACAGGCCATAAATTAGGCTCCGATCGCCACAAAGCTAGGCTTTGATCTCAAAAATTGCCTCGACTTCCACCGCGACACCAAAGGGCAGGGCGGCAAGGCCGACCGCGGAGCGGGCATGGCGGCCACGTTCGCCAAGCGCATCGACGAAAAGATTGGACGCGCCGTTGACAACAGCGGGGTGTTCGAGGAAATCGCCGGTTGAAGAAACGAAGCCGGTGATCTTGCTCAGGCCGACAATACGGTCGAAATCGCCAAGGGCGGCTCTTGCCTGTGCGAGGACGTTGAGGGCGCAGCGCTTGGCCGCTTCCGCAGCACCCGCCGTATCGATATCGCGTCCGCAGGTGCCTTTGATCAGCTGACCATCCGCGCCCATCGGCAGTTGGCCCGAGACGTAAAGCATTGTGCCCGCGATCTTGAAGGGCACATAATTCGCTGCCGGTGCCATGGCCTCAGGAAGGGTGATGCCCTGATCTGCAAGACGTTTCTCCACCTCAGCGTGATAGTTGCTTGTCATCAATTGCTCCTTTCAGACAGAATTTGCCCGCATTCATCGACGATAGATTTTGATAACGCAAGAGCCGTTTTTATGACACTCTATTGCGATGAATCGATCACCAAAAGGGATTCAAATAAAAATGCGCATGTTCCTTGTTATTCCCTGTACCTTCACTTTGATGGTCGCGAATGGCTTTGTTGCGGAGTCGGCCACCATCGCGCCACACCGGGCGATTTACGATATCGCTTTCAAGGAGGCGAGCGCCAAGTCCAAGATCAATGGCGGGGGCGGCAAATGGGTCATGGAACTCACAGGCGCTGCCTGCACGGGCTATAACATCTCCTATCGTTTTGTGACGCAGCTTACCTATGAGGATGGGAATGAACTGCTGATTGATACGCGCGGCAAGAATTTTGAAAATGGCGAGGGAACGGCGTTCGATTTTTCGAATTCAACTTACCAGAACAACAAGTTGCTTGAGGAGATCAAAGGTATCGCCTCCAAGCAAGAAGCGGCGATCGATGTGAAACTGTCGCGGCCCGAGCGCGCCGGACTTACGCTCAAGGGGGACATTCTCTTTCCGGCGCAGCATTTTGTGCGCCTGATTGAGCAGGCGAAAGCCGGTGAAAAGGTCGTCTCGAGCACTGTTTATGAGGGGGTTGAAGGTGCGAAGGAAGCGATGGATGTGACCGCTGTGATCGCACCGGAAAAACCGCTCGAGGATGGTGCTGGCAAGCCCTATCAAGAACTTGAGGAAAAAAATCTGCGCCGCTGGCCGGTCAGCCTTTCTTATTTCAAGACAGGCGCTACGACCGACACCACGCCTGAATGGCAAAATTCGTTTCTTCTTTATGAAAACGGCGTGAGCCGCGACTTCGTGTTCAATTATGGCGATTTTTCGCTAACCGGAACACTGACTAATCTTGAATTGCTGCCGGAAGAGAACTGTTCCTGACAGTCAGTCTCATCACTCCTTGTCCGTATTATCAATGGTGTCGGCCCGTTTTGGACGGGGCGCTTTCGTGTCGCCAGGGCGCGTGATGGCGCGCCGGGCCTCCCGATCGACCAGAAGACCGAGTTTGACCGCGTCATTGCCGAATTTGCCGCGGACCTTGTCGATCGCGCGTTCTGCTTTGGCGCGTCGCGTCGCCGCTTCGTCGATGAGATCCTCGGGGTCGGCGATATCGGCCGGGTAAAGATCGCTGACGCCGATCCCGATCAGCCGGAATTTCGTGCCGTCGCATTCACGTTCAAGCATGGCTTTGCCATCGCGAAACAGGCGATCGGCGAGTTGTGTCGGATCGGCGAGCTTGTGGCTGCGGGTGCGGCTCCGGAAGTCGGTGGTCTTGAGTTTCAGTACCACGGTCTGGCCGGAAAGTGCCTTGGCCTTGAGTTGTCGCGAGACTTTTTCGCAAAGTTGCCGCAGGCAGCGCGTGAGTTCGGTAAAATCCGACAGATCGGTGTTGAACGTCGTCTCCGACGATACGCTCTTGGTTTCCCGCTCCGGGGAAACAACCCGCCTGTCATCGGCACGGGCGAGACGGGCAATACGCAGGCCCATTGCACCATAGCGCCGGGCAAGGGTCGCCTCGTTCATGCCCTGAAGTTCGCCGATTGTGTGAATGCCGTCCCGCGCCAGCGTCTGCCGAAAAGCCTGCCCGACACCCCAGATCATGCTCACCGGCTTGTCCTTCAGAAAGCCAAGTGCTTCCGCCCGGCCGATCACCGAAAAGCCGCGGGGCTTTTCGAAATCGGAGGCGATTTTTGCGAGGAACTTGTTGAATGACAAGCCGACCGAAACGCTGATGCCTTGGGATTGCTGGATATCGATCACGAAGGCCGCAAGTGTTTCCGCAGCAGACCGGCCATGCAGCCGCTCGGTGCCGGTGAGATCGAGAAACGCTTCGTCAATCGAGACCGGTTCGACAAGCGGGGTGAGGGTGAGCATCTGTTGGCGGATCGCGCGGCCAACTTTCGCATATTTTTCCATGTCCGGACGGATCACGACCGCATCGGGGCAAAGCGCGAGGGCCTTGAACATCGGCTGGGCGGAATGGACGCCGCGAATCCGAGCGATGTAGCACGCCGTCGAGACAACGCCGCGCGTGCCGCCGCCAATGATGACCGGTTTGTCGACCAGCGATGGATTATCACGCTTTTCGACCGCTGCATAAAAGGCATCACAGTCAATATGGGCAATCGTGAGGGTGGTCAGTTCCGGGTGGTGGAGAAGGCGCGGGCTGCCGCAAGACTTGCAGCGCGGGCGCTGACCGGGAACGGTATTGCTTTTCGGCAACTTGCAATGGCTGAGGCAGTCCCGGCAGAGGGCGAAAGGCTGGTTATCGGCTTCCTCTGCCACGCCTTGACCTATCGCCGGGGATCAGCGCTCCTACTTATTGATTGCGTTCAGCGGGTTCACAGACGATTTCAAGATCTGTTGCAGGAAGGTGATTTCCGATCCGCCGGTTGGTGTCGTGCGGTTCAGGAAGTCGAAGACCTTGCCGTCTTTGAGGCCGAAATCGCCGACCTGCTGCACCACGCCATCCTGATCGAAGAAAACCGCTACAACCCGCTGATCGACGATTTTACCGCGGGAGAAGGCTGCGCGCTTGCGCGTTTTCTGGCTGATATAATAAAATCCTTCGCGACCGAAGGTTTCGACAGTTGATGGTGTGCCAAGGGCGAGAAGAACCTGATCCTTGCTCGCGCCGATCGGAATCTGCTGCAGCGCCTCAGGCGAGACGACATAGCCGTGCTGAATGGTCTGCGACAGGCAGCCGCCCAGAACGAGCGCTGTTCCGAGCAATCCAATTCTTGCATATGAGCCAAGGGAAGCGGTGATTTTCAGTCGATTGCTCATGGGTAAGGTCCGTCTTGAAAGAATCTCTCGGTCAACGCCATTATATATACACCATATGAGGTGGTGCCGGAAATTTGAATATCCGGTTGTTGGGCGACCCTGGAAATAGCCTCGATATTTGGCGAGAAGGTGGCATGTGGTATGGCACAGGTTGGCGGACTTCGTAAAGTCTGCAATGGCCTTGCGGGGACGGCGAATTTGGCGGCGTCGCTTGAAAACAGAGAGCGGATTGAGGCAATGGTGTTTGGACTGGGATTGTTGAGCAAGCGCCGCAATGAGCGCATGGAACGGGTGCGCGCGGTCTATGATCTTCTCGTCGCGCAGGCCCGGCATCCGGTTTTCTATACGGATTACAATGTCCCCGACACACTGACGGGCCGTTTCGACATGATCGTTCTGCACGCCTTTCTGTTCTTTGAACGGCTGAAAGAAGAGGACGCGCAGGCGCGCGCTTTCGGTCAGGATGTTTTCGACGCCTTCATTGATGATATGGACGGCTCGTTGCGCGAGATGGGCGTCGGCTATCAGGCGGTGCCGAAACGCATGAAAAAGATGGGAGAAGCCTTCTATGGCCGGATCGCGGCCTATGACAAGGCGATCACCTCTGGCGACAAGGCGGCCCTGACGGACAGTCTTGAGCGGAACATCTTTGCTGATGTCTCAACCGATCTTGCGCCAAATCTGGCAAAACCGGCGGCGCTTGCGGATTATGTGCTCCACTCGGTCCACCTCCTGCATCAAATCCCGGTGAGTGCACTTTATATGGCAAAGATCGCCTTTCCCGATCCGTCCGAATTTCTGCCGAAAAAAGATCAATCGAACAGCCATGAAGGAGCGCCAGATGAGCGATAGTTCAGACGATCTTGCCAACGACGCTGAGACGCTCCTGAGCCGACCGGTCCGGGTCTCCTCGATCCCGAAGAAGGGCCAGCATGTTATCATCAAGCTTTCCGATGCGGAAAAGCGTGCGATCACGGCATATTATTCCCTAAAGGAGATCAAGGCATTCGAGGCGAAAATCCTGCTTGAGAAAGTCAATTCGACCAAGGTGCACATGACCGGTGCCCTGAAGGCGGATGTGGTGCAGTCCTGCGTACGCAGTTTCGCGCCGGTGCCGGCCCGTGTTGATGAGGCAATCGATATCACCCTCGTTCCGGGTGAGGCGCCAAGCCGTTCACACCGGCCGATCAACGAGGAGGCAGTGCTTGTTCTTGGCCTTGAGCATGATATGCCGGATCTTTATGATCAGGACACGATTGACGTTGGCGTGTTGACTCTTGAGCATTTTTGCCTTGGTCTGCAACCCTATCCTCAAGCTGAAGGGGCTGATTTCCGAACGCTTCACCAAATCGCGAATGACAAAGAGCCATCACCTTTCGCTGGTCTTGCAGCGCTGCGTGACAAACTGAAACCAGAATAATGCGATCTTTGCCGCGGTTGGCTTGAAACCGGACTCCCTCAGAGTGACATTTGATTGAAAGCCGTGCCGAAAAGTGCGACCTGACTATACGTCAACAAAGGCCTGACAATACGTCAACAAAGGAATGATAAGACCAATGCCAGCATCCATGAGAATTTCGGTCGATGCGATGGGGGGCGATGCTGGCCCTGCGATGGTGATTGCCGGGCTCGATATCCTGATCGTTCGCCAGCCCGCAATCCATTTCCTGCTGTTCGGCGATGCGCCGGCGCTTGAGCCGCTCCTCAACGCCCATCCGCGTGTGCGCGATACATCTGAGGTCATCCACTGCGAGGTCACCGTCGCGATGGACGAGAAGCCGAGCCAGGCGCTGCGCTCGGGGCGTGGCAAGTCGAGCATGTGGCGCGCGATCGAGGCGGTCAAGAACGGCACGGCGGACTTCTGCATTTCGGCCGGCAATACCGGCGCGCTGATGGCGATGTCGAAATTCTGTCTGCGGACCATGGCGAATATCGAGCGCCCGGCAATTGCGGCAATCTGGCCGACGCTGAGGGGCGAGAGCGTGGTGCTCGATATGGGCGCGACCATTGGTGCAGACGCGCAGCAGCTCGTCGATTTCGCGATGATGGGCGGGGCGATGGCGCGCGCGCTCTTCGATCTCAAGCGCCCGACCGTTGGACTTCTCAATGTCGGCGTTGAAGAGGTGAAGGGTCTGGAGGAAATTCGCACGGCAGGCCGAATCCTGCGCGATATGGACGATCCGAATTTCGACTATTTCGGCTTTGTTGAGGGCAATGATCTCGGCAAGGGAACCGTCGATGTGGTGGTCACGGAAGGGTTCACCGGCAATATCGCCCTGAAGACCGCCGAGGGCACCGCAAAGCAGATCGCAGCCTATCTTCGCGCCGCGATGAGCCGCACCTGGCGGGCAAAGCTCGGCTATTTTCTTGCAAAGGATGCTTTCGAACAGTTGCGCCAGAAAATGGATCCGAGCCGCGTCAATGGCGGGGTATTTCTCGGCCTCAACGGGATCGTCATCAAGAGCCATGGCGGCACCGATCCGAAGGGCTTTGCTGCGGCCACCGAACTCGGCTTTAATATTGTGCGCAACGGACTGTTGGAAAAGATCAAATCAGACATGACAGGCGGTGGTGGTTTCGATAAACAGAGAGACCAATCTGACGAGGAAAGGACCCTCTAGGTGACGATCATTCGTTCCGTGGCTCTCGGTTGCGGTCGCTATCTTCCTGAAAAAACACTGACAAACGCAGAACTTGCCAAAATGGTGGATACATCCGACGAGTGGATTGTCCAGCGTAGCGGCATTCGCGAGCGCCATATCGCGGCGGTTGGCGAGACCACATCGGACCTTGGGACCAAGGCGGCACTGAATGCGCTTGCCCATGCCGGCGTCGAAGCATCAAGTATCGATCTCATCATCCTTGCGACCTCGACACCGGATCACACATTCCCCGCGAGCGCGGTGCAGATCCAGCATAATCTCGGCATCCGCCATGGTGCGGCCTTCGATCTTCAGGCGGTCTGCTCGGGGTTCATTTTCGCGCTTACCACGGCGGATATGTATATCCGCTGCGGCCAGGCGAAGCGCGTTCTTGTCATTGGCGCCGAGACCTTTTCCCGTATTCTCGACTGGAATGATCGCACGACCTGCGTCCTTTTCGGCGATGGCGCGGGCGCTGTTGTGCTCGAGGGTCAGGAGAGCGCCGGTCACGTCACGGACCGCGGCATCCTGACCACGCAACTGCGCTCCGACGGATCGCACCGGGAGAAACTCTATGTCGACGGTGGTCCTTCGACCACCCAGACCACCGGTCATGTCAGAATGCAGGGCAAGGAAGTCTTCAAACATGCTGTCAGCATGATCACCGATGTGATCGAAGCAGCCTTTGACGCGACCGGCCTCGGACCTGACGATATCGACTGGCTGGTGCCGCATCAGGCGAACGAGCGGATTATTGATGCGAGTGGTAAAAAACTCGGTATCCCGCCGGAGAGGATCGTCAAAACGGTTGCCCTGCACGGCAATACATCCGCGGCGTCGATACCTCTCGCGCTTTGCGAAGCAGTTGAGGACGGGCGCATTAAACCGGGTAATACACTAATGCTTGAGGCAATGGGTGGCGGATTTACCTGGGGTGCTGTTGTTTTGAACTGGTAAAGGCCCAAAAATCCTGATTACCTAACGTTGTTGACCATTTTGGATACAATGGTTAGAAATTTTTTGGGTAAAAATGGGAAGGGGTCAGGAATGAGTGGCAAGACGCTCACCAGGGCTGATCTTTGCGAAACAGTATTTCGCAAGGTCGGGCTGTCACGTACTGAATCCGCCGAATTGGTGGAGGCCTTTTTAAAAGAGATTTCGGATGCGCTTGTCAAAGGGGAGCCGGTCAAACTTTCCTCCTTCGGCTCGTTCACCGTTCGCTCAAAAAACGAGCGTATAGGGCGCAATCCGAAAACTGGCGAGGAAGTACCGATCTTGCCACGACGCGTTCTGGTGTTTAATCCAAGCAACGTAATGAAAGACAGAATCAACAAGAAATAGCGCTCGCTCAAAAGGAGTGCGTTCAGGGAATGAGGGACGTGAACAAGGCTCCGGACGCTTTCCGCACAATCAGCGAAGTTGCGGAAGATCTTGATCTGCCCCAACACGTGCTGCGCTTTTGGGAAACCCGCTTCTCGCAGATAAAGCCGATGAAGCGCGGCGGTGGTCGGCGCTATTATCGCCCTGAGGATATCAACCTTCTCAAAGGGATCCGCCATCTTCTGTACGGCGAGGGCTATACGATCAAGGGCGTGCAGCGCATTCTGAAAGAGCAGGGCGTGCGCGCCGTGGCGGATGGCTGGACCGGTGACGGTGACGAAATTGCCGCTGACGACGATGACAGGATGGCGGTGCCTCTCCCGCTATATGCCCCGGCGCCGCAGGCGGATGGCCTGAATGCCCGAGGCAAGTCAAGCGAGGTTCAGTCGCTGAGCGCCCCAATCGAGACGCGTGCGGTGGCCTCCGCAGCGAACGGGCCTTCCGCTGATCGTTTTCATGAGCGCGCCGTTGCGCCTGTTTCCCCCAGCTCTCCAGTCGCCCCAGTCGCCCCAGTTGCCCCCGTTACAAAGACGGTCGGTAGTGCGACAGGCAGTGCAAGACCTTCTGTATCCTCCAATCCTTCCGAGATCGCTCCCGTGACACCAACACCGCCGCCGACCGTGGATAAATCCGATCTTGAAGCACTTGCGGAAAGCTATGCACCGCCCTCTGTCATGGCGGCAGGACGGGTGGATCTGCCATCGACCATGCCCGCAAAGTCCCGACCGGTGGCAGAAGTGGCTCACGGCTCCGCTGGTGGGTCTGCCGGTGGCATGATCGCGCCGCCCTTCGCGCTCTCGCACAATGTGCCACAGCATCTGGTTGATGCCATCACGTCCTCGCCGTCGCTTGTTGAGACGGTGTCGCTCAATGCCATGGGCGCGGGCTGGCCTCAACCGGAAGACGTGCTGCCGCATGATATTCTGCCTGATGAGCCGCATGATGCGGCGAAAGCTGGTCGCGGCCGCGGGCTTCTCGACCGCTTGAAATCCGGCGCTGGCCTTGCCTCTGGCGAGCAGAGGCTTGCGATGAACGATAGCGATTTCCAGCGCCTTCAGGCGACGCTGGTCGATCTCCTCGAATGCAAACGGCTGCTTGATCAGATTCGCTAACGCCGGCTGCCGCACAATTCTCCAGTCCTGAATTATTGACTGAAAAAGCAAGGTTTGACGAAACAAGAAGAATGGTCGGAGTGGCGGGGTTCGAACCCACGACCTTTCGCCCCCCAGGCGAACGCGCTACCAGGCTGCGCTACACTCCGTCGCGGCGGACTATAAGCGCAAGGGCGGGGCGGATGCAATCGCCTTTGCGCGATTATCAAGCAGTGAGGCGCGGGGCGGCGGCGTGGGTTTTGAGCCATTTTCGCCGCGCAGCATCAGCCGCGATCATGCCCCAGGCCATGCCGTAGATCAGATAAAGGTGCCGCCAGCGGTCGATGTCAACAATCAGCCCGACAAGCGCGTGGCCCAGGATCATGATATAGCAGCACTGGAAATAGCCCTGCCAGGGATTGGCACGAAAAAGGTGTCTGAAGCCGGTGCCAAGGGTGGTGCCGAGCAGGATCAGATAGGAAAAGCCGCCGAGCCAGCCATAGACGATGAAAGCCTTAATGTAGATGTTGTGGGTATCCTCGCCAAAGGTTTCACGGAATTTTCCAAAGCCATAGCCGAGCGGACCCTCCATGATCCATTCGAGGCCATAGGTGTAGCGGGCAAATCGGCCAAAACGCGCGCCGTCATAGCTCTGCACGAGTTTTGCGCGTTCGGCGAAGAGGGCTGATACCGCGTCAATGGACAGGACCGCGACGATGAGGACAAGAGCCGCCGCCGCCATCATGATTGCGACCGCGAGGATCTTGCTGCGCAGGCGCGTATCATGGGCATTGATGAAAACGACGGCCGTGGTCAGAAGGCAGGCCAATATGGTGAGGCCCCAGGCAGCGCGCGAAAAGGCAAGGAAAATCGCGGCAAATAAAATCAGGATGCCGAGAATGCTCCAGCCGCTTTTCCTGATAGGGTTTATCAGGATGTGCCTGAGCAGAAAGATCGTCGGCAGCACCAGGAACGGGCCGAAGACATTCGGGTCCTGAAACGGGCCTCTCGCGCGCTCTGCGAAAAGGAATAGATCGGAATTGGGCAGCAGACGGAAATAGGCGAGAATGCCGATCAGCGCGCCGATGATCGCCGTTACTGTGTAGGCACGAAAAATCACGCGCAGGCGCTCCTCCGGCCGGGCCGCGACAAGTGCTGCAAAGAAAATCGCGGTTGTGGCGAGAAAACCGGTCACCACGATATAATAAAAGCTCGCCCCCACATCGGTGCGCTGCGTCGCTGCAATCGCGCCGCCGCAGATGAAACATAAAAGGAAAAAGGTAAGTGGCAGAAACGCCCTGTGCAGGGAAAGGCCGAAGGCGAACCAGACGACCATGACCGGCAGGATCAGCAGTTCATAAGGCGCCGGTTCGAAAAAGACGAACCCGCCCAGAAACACCAGAATGCCCAAAACGGCATTGCCGAGCGTGGTCGTTGAGACGGTGAACCTTCCCGAGCGATGCGGCGATTGAAAAGCGGGCGCGTGCGAGAGGCTCAAGAGCGTTCCTGACTGCGGCGTTGGGCCTAATAGGCGTTCTTCATGTCAAAAAGCCTGAAGGGCGTCATGACAAGAATATAGAGATCGAAGGCGAGCGACCAGTTCTCGATATAATAAAGATCATAGTCGGTGCGTTTCTTGATTTTCTCGAGATTGTCGACTTCGCCGCGCCAGCCATTGATCTGTGCCCAGCCGGTGACGCCGGGTTTGACGCGGTGTCGCGCATAATAGCCATCCACGACCTCGTTCCATGGCTGATCCTTGAGATGGGCATGAACCGCATGGGGCCGGGGGCCGACGAGAGACAATTCGCCTTTGAGCACGTTCAGGAGCTGCGGTAATTCGTCGATTGAGGTTTTGCGGATGAAGGCGCCGACGCGGGTAACACGCGGGTCGCCCTTGGTCACGACGACCCTCGCCTCCGCGTCGCAACGATCGGCATACATCGAACGGAATTTCCAGACGTCGATCACCTCGTTGTTGAAGCCATAGCGCTTCTGGCGAAAGAAGACAGGACCCTTGCTGTCGAGTTTGATTGCGATGGCGCTTGCCAGCATCAGCGGTGCCAGGACAATGAGAAGGAGCGCCGAGACAACCGCATCGAATGCCCGCTTGCGCACGAAACGCCAGCCGGTAATCGGGCGATCGGCCAGTTTCAGGAAGGGCATTGCGCCGATATAGGAATAGCTGCGCTGTTTGAAGCCCATCTTGTTGGTGTGGGCCGAAAGCCGGATATCGACCGGCAGGACCCAGAGTTTCTTCAGCATCGCGCGGACCCGGCCTCCCGCTGTGAGTGGCAGGGAGACGATCAGCATGTCGAGCCGCGCCGCGCGGGCGAATTCGAGAAGTTCCGGCACCGTGCCGAGTTTGGGATAGCCTGCGACAACGCCAGGTGAGCGCGCGTCGGTGCGATCATCGAAAATTCCGCAGATGCGGATATCGTTGTTCGGCTGGCGCTCGAGATTCTGAATGAGTTCTTCCGCCTCCCGGCCTCCACCGACAATCACGGCGCGCCGCTCAATAAGGCCGGCTGAGGTCCAGTTGCGCACAAGCGCTGTAAGGCCGAGACGGACGACGAGAAGGCCAATAAAACCGGTGGCAAACCAGGGGGTTGTCCAGGCCGGGTCATAAAGCGAGATCGCCGGAAACATGGTTGCGGAAAGCACAAGCGCGCCGAATACCAGCATCCACGAGACGACGAGACGCATCAATTGTTGCGGCATGTCGCGAATGATCCCGACAAGATAAAGATGAAGCGCCTGCGCGCAGACGATGTAGAAAGCGGTCATCGTGATGACCAAGAAAACCTGAACCAGCTGATTGCCGCTGTCAGAGCCAGCAAAGCTCAGCATCAACAGGCCCGTGATAAGGACGAGCAAACCTTCGGCCATGCAGGCAAAGCCGCCGAGAAGGGATGGCGATACCGTTTTCGACGCGAGAATGCCCGCGACTTCCTCGCGGCTCATCTCGCCGGGTGACTGATAGCGCTGATCCGGGCGCAGGATCGCTGCCGCATCGACCTTCAAAAGGTCAGGGTAGGGATCGGGCTGGGTGTCCGAATTCTGGTTCTTTCTCAATTCCGCACCTGCACGGCTTGCTGGTTTCGGCGTCAGTGCCTTTCGCGGTTCCTTGCGCTGTTCAATTTGTGGCGCTTTGCCCGACAGATCGCCATCGCGCTCCAGCTTTTCCGCCGTCAGCAAGCTGCCTGTCTCGTTCGAACGTCTCATTGTCTGCATGATCCCCAATATCCTGCATATCATTCCTGAGCTGCAAAGGCGGACATTAGCTTAAAAGTTTAAATAAACGATGCGGGCGGAGGGCCAGAATTATCGGACTGGATTAAAGTTCTCGAAAGACTGATGGCAGGTTGCGGACCAAAAAGGCCCATCTGGATGAACCAGACGGGCCTTTCAAGGGGGCGGGTACTCCAGACCTGATCCCGCAACTGTTTGCCCTCACGCCACCCGGCTGAGGGCGAATTGATCAGAACAGACGCTCCTTGACCGTGATCGTATCGCCAGGACGCACCGGCGTGTTGAGGTCAGCTTTCGCGTGCTGGATTTCACCATTGATCTGGCGTGTGATGATCGCGACCTGACGGTTGGCGCGTGGCGAGAAGCCGCCACCGATGGCAATCGCCGTCTGGATCGTCATGCCTGTCACATATTCATATTGTCCGCCATTTGCGACTTCGCCATAAATGAAGAAGGGCCGGAATGTCTGCACTTCGATCGCAACATCCGGATCGCGTACGAAGCCCTGTTTCAAGCGTGTTGCAATGTCGCCCGACAATTGCTGTGTTGTGCGACCGCGCGCGGGCACGGTTCCAATCAGCGGCATCGTCACGAAACCTGCTTGATCGACGGTGTAAGTTGTCGAAAGGTTAGCCTGTTCGAAAACAGTCACTCTGAGCTCGTCCCCGCTATCGAGTTGGTATGGCTGTGTCAGAATTTTGTAGGAAGCATCCTGAAGTACATCATGATTGGCACAACCCGAGAAAAGGCCAGCAAACAACATGAAAACTAAAACAAGTACATTACGCATGGACTTAACCAGAAAAATTACAACAATAGCGTTATAAGCAATCATAGTTAATCGAACGTAAAACGTTTGATTTTTATCGAAAATTTTGTGTTAATAACTGTTAGAATTTGGGATGATTAATGCAGATGCCAATTTTAAGGAATTAACCATTCAGTTACCATAATTATGGTGAATATGTGCATGGCCAATTCATGGATTCTGACGCAATGAACGGATTAACCGATAGACCGGGCTTCGAGCCGGCCGCCGAGGGAGAAATCGATCTTGGTTCGCTGTTTTCGGCGCTGTGGCAACGCAAGGGCTGGGTGATCTTATGGGCGCTTATCGGCCTTGCTTTGGCTTGCGTTTTTCTTTTTCTCGTCGATCCGGTCTACCGTTCTGACGCCCGGCTCCTGATCGAGCGGCGCGACAATGTGTTTACACGGCCGAGCAACGAGCAAAGCGTTACGAATGTTCAGGATTTCGACGTCCAGACCGTCGCAAGCCAGGTCGAAGTCCTGCAATCGCGCAATCTTTTGAAATCGGTCATTGACAAATTAAGGCTTGATCAGAAAGCCGAATTCGATCCGCTTCTTTCCGGTGGTGGCGGCAATATTATTAGTAATATTCTGACCCTGATTGGTCTCAACAATGGTGAAGCGTCGGACACACGCGATGGGCGGGTGCTTGCAGCCCTTGCCGACAAGCTTTCGGTCTATCCGCTGGGCGAGTCGCGGGTTGTCGCGGTGCAGGTGACCGTGCAGGATCCGGCGCTTTCCGCAGATATTGCGAACGCTATTGCTGAAGAATACCTTCTGATTCAGCGCGAGGACAGCAACAAGAGTGCCGTCGGCGCATCGCAATTTCTGGAAAAGGAAATCGGTGGTCTGCGCGAGCGGGTTCAGACGGCGGAGCGCGCCGTCGAGACTTTTCGCGCAGGCGCTGATCTTCTGGCGGGTGAGAGTGAATCGACACTGACAAAGCAGCAATTGAGCGAGACCATGACGCTGATGAGCGAGGTGAGTTCGCAACGCGCACAGGCCGAGGCGAAGGCTGACCAGATCCGGCGTCTGATCAATTCCGGTGCGGCGCTCGACAGTTCGTCCGATGTGCAGGGTTCACCCCTCATTCAGCGCCTGCGCGAGCAGCAGGTGACATTGCGTGCCCGGATCGTCGATCTTCAGACATCGCTTCTGCCGAACCATCCGCAGGTTCAGGCCGCCCGCTCGCAGCTTGATGATCTCGAAAAGGAGATTGCGCGTCAGGCCCTTCTGATTGCACGCGCCCTGGAAGGCGACGCGGAAATCGCGACAGTGCGCCAGCAGGAACTTGAGCAGGAAGTGGCGCGCCTCAAGACCGCGACGGCACGGGCAAACGAACAGGAAGTGAAACTGCGTGCTCTGGAGCGCGAGGCACGGGCACAGCGCGAGCTACTTGAAACCTATCTCGTCCGTTTCCGTGAATCGAGCGCGCGGGAAAACACTGAACTTCTCCCGGTCAATGCGCGGATCATCTCGCGCGCCAATGTACCGGTCAAGCGGCATTTTCCGAAAACCGTGCCGACACTTGCGGTTGCGGGTTTTTCCGGCGCGTTTCTCGCAAGTCTCTTCATTCTGGCGGGTGAATTGATGTCAGATCGCCGAGATCGCTCAGACCGACCAGATCGTCGAGATCGCCCTGTTCAGACAGGCGCAAGCCGCATGCCCGATACCACGCGCCGTGAACCTGCTTTGGAAACATTGGCAATGAGCGTCGGCTCGAGCGAACCTGATGACGACGATGCGGGTGTGCCCGTGGTTGCCCCGTTGTCCGAACGAGCAGGGAAGGCGCGCGCGCTGAGATCGGTGGCGACGCCCGAATACCCGCCCGAATACCAAGACGTGTCTCCCGTTGCGGATGTGCCTGCGGAAGCCAAGACACCCGCTCCGGCAACCGCGACAGGTTCGATAAAGGTTGGTGCAGAGGCAATGCCTCCCGTTCCAGTGATTGTGACCCCGACCATTTCCGAGACGGCTGCCGGGCAGGGTGCTTTACCGCATGACGCACCGCATGATCCTGCGGTAGCGCCGCTTGCCGTCTCAATGGCAGATGTAGTGGCTGACCGTCATGAGGGCCCTGTGCCTATGGCAGGCCCTGGCGATCCTGAGCAAGATGCTGCCCCGCTCATGCACCCTTCTGCTGAGACGATGCCGCAGTCGCAGGAGGCGGCAAGCCAGGATCGCGCGGCGATAATGGCTGCGAGGCAGCACGCTGAGGGCAGCCCACAGCCCCGCCCAGTGCCTTATAGCCCAGTGCTGTCCAACGCTGTGCCTTCAAGTCCGGTGCCCTCAAGTCCGGCGCCTCAGAGCGCCATTCCGCAACAACGCCCGGGCGAGCGGCTGGCTGCCGCCATACGCTCTGCAAAAGCGTCGCCGGATGCTCAGGTTCCGGTGCCAGCAGCGGAGGGCCGCGACTGGAAATCACGCTCCGGCGGCACGGATCTTTATTCCCTGAACGATGCCATTGCTGCTGTCGAGCGCTATACGCTCAGGCAGATTACGGTTCTGCCGGTGTTCGATGATATCAGTTGTGCTGATCTCGCGCTCGAAATGGCGCGAGCGATTGCATCATCCGGCAAGCGGGTGATCTTTGCCGATCTTGCCGGCGGCGTGGCGGACGCGGATCTGACCCTTACCGGCTTTTCCGATGTGGTTGCGGGTGAGGCTGATATTCGCGAGGCGATCTTCGCCGATCCATTGTCGCCGGTCGATCTGATGGCGTGCGGTACCCTTGCGCTCAACGCGGAAGACTGGGCCGATGGCAGCGCAAACGACATTATCGAGGATTTGACTGAGGCCTATGACGTTGCTGTGCTGCATAGCGGTGAAGGAACCAGTTCGGTCTATCTCCAGAGCCTTGCCGAACAGTCCGACATGCTGCTTTTCGCTGTGAGTGCACCCTTATCGCGGCGGCGGGTCGCTGATATTCTTCGCCAGAAAATGGGCGATGTTCCCGCGCATTCGATGTTTGTCTATTTCGAAGGCGACGATGGTTTCGTGAGCGCCGCTTAAGATTTTCCAGCAAGGCGCTGGCGAAACTGTCTGACGAAGCGCCATAGAGTGGGATTTCTCTTGATCTGACGCTTCAATCCGGTTTTCAGCCGCTTTGCGCCCGCGTAAAGCCGCCCTTTCAGGGAAAGCGGCACCAGAACATCCACCAATGGATGCTCCTCGTCGCACCACGAGGCCTTGTAGCGTTCTGAGCCAACACCGAAATCGAACCGGCGCAGGCCTTCCGCACAGGCAGACTCGATCCGCTTGTAGAAAGTAAAGGCGCCTGGCGAAAGGGAGGCATATTTCTCATCGTGTATGATTGATGTGAAATAGCCGAAATGCTGGCCATCAAAGGTTCCACCCGCAAGCAGCGCGAGAATTTTGCCGTCTGCTTCGACATAGTCGAACTCGATCAGCTTTTCACCGCGCGGCAACAGCGCGTTGTCATCGGCCAGCCGTTCGAAAAACGCCCTTGTTGCCGCGTTCGCGAATTTGTCTGGAATGCCGCGCTCGGCAAACCAGGGGGCCTTATGTGCGAGGAAAGTCCGGTAGAGGCGACGATCCTCGGCCGGACTATCGGTTCGCGCAACGCGGTAGCCGCCAAGTTCATTCAGGCCACGTTCCTGCGCGCGGAGGATTTTGCGTTTTCGTTTCGCGTTGCCGCGCTCAAGCACGGCGTTGAAATCGCTGATCAGTGAAACCGAACTGCCACCGACCGCGCTCTGCGTTGAGGGGAGGCGGGCGGCGAGCGGGTTTTCGATACCGTCCCATGCGAGGGGCTGAAGTGGCAGATCGAGAATGTCGACACTGAAGGGCAGGGCCTTTGCGAGGAGCGCCGGCAGGTCGCTCACGAGGCGAGCGTTGACCGCGCCCGCCTCTCGACAAAAAAGCGCGAAACGATAGTTCGCATGAGTGCCGCCCATGCTGGTGAGGATGGTGAGGCCACGCTTTCTGAGGCGCGTCAGCGGAAGAAGAAAAACGGCGCGCTCATCCAGAAGGCCGACCACGAGCACCGCGCTTCCGCCCTCCGCGCGGCCCAGCGTTTCGAACCATGCCTTCTGCCAGTGATAGTTCTGATAAATGGTGAGCCCACAGGTTGTCTGAAGCTGTTTCCAGATCGGCTCGATCACGGCGAAATCGCTGGTGACGAGAAGCTCGATTTCCACTGTGGCAGCGCGTGCATCGGCTATGGCGCGCAATCGCGCGACCGCGCTTTTAATCGCGCTTTCGTCATGCGGTTGTCCGCGCGCCGGATTTTCGGGCAGCCCGGAAGGGGGCGCGCTATCTGTCATCCATGTTTCCTCGGTCAGCACCCTGTTGGCTTCAGGCCAGTCTTTGGCACGTGAGTTGCAATAATCGGAAACGGTTTAGTGCGGGCCGCAGAAACGTCGCCATTTTGCGCCACACTGTTGCCTTCATGCTAAAGGTTTTGGTCACCACTCAAGTCTATGATAGTGCTTCGATCTTAATATTTTCGCAAACGGGGCGACGAACCCGCGATGGACATTTCCACCTCGATGATGCGACTTGGCCTCAACGCGATTGGCCGCAGCGGGCTTGCGCGTGCTGTGCAGCCGGTCTTCGGTGGTCTTGGTGCGATCTTGATGTTCCATCATGTCGGGCAGCGGGCGCCGGGCTATTTCGGTGGCAATGACCATCTGTCAATCCGCCCCGAATTCCTGTCTCAGTTACTCGACGAGTTCCGCCAGGAATGCATTGATATCGTGTCTCTCGACGAGGCCGTCTGGCGGATGCGATCCGCGCACGCTACACAGCCCTTCGTGGCGCTCACCTTCGACGATGGCTACCGTGACAATATCGAGACCGCCTATCCGATTCTGCAATTCTTCCGGGTGCCTTTCACACTTTTTGTATGCAGCGGCTTTGTCGATCGCGAGGTGCCGATCTGGTGGCTCAGTCTTGAAAGAATCATTCAGGCGAACAATGTGATCGAACTGCGCATTGGCGCGGAACATCATGTGCTTCACGCGCTTGGGAAATTTGAGAAACGCCGGGCTTTCTTTGACGCTGTTGCTCTTCTGAAAAAGGCGTCGGATCAGGAAATGCTGGCAGCGATTCTTGATCTTGCGGAGGCGACCGGCCATGACGCCATGGCTTTGGTCGACCATGAAATGGCGACATGGGACATGCTGCGCACGCTCAACGAAGACCCGCTCGTGACCATCGG
The DNA here is from genome assembly GCA_013911885.1 of Hyphomicrobiales bacterium. GTDB lineage: Bacteria > Pseudomonadota > Alphaproteobacteria > Rhizobiales > JACESI01 > JACESI01. The sequence goes on from JACESI010000005.1 coordinate 92,063, forward strand.
TGCGCACACCCGCAGCCATCCGTTTCTTGCCAAGCTGCCCCTTGATGCGGCGCGGGAGGAAATCGCGCACGGATGTCAGCGGATCGAGACGATGATGCAGAGCCGCCCGGAATTTCTCGCCTATCCCTATGGATTTGAGGGGGCGGTTGGTCCGCGAGAGGTCCGCCTTGCAGAGGACATGGGTTTCAAGGCCGCGTTCACGACACGCAAGGGCCTCGTTTCAGCAGATCATGCCGACCATATCTGGGCTTTGCCGCGGGTTTCGATCAACGGTCACTACCAGAGCATGGGCGCCATCCGCGCGCTTCTGAGCGGCCTGCCATTTTTTGTCGCGAACGGTTTTTCGCGGGTCAAGACCCTGTAGGCCGGGACTGCCCGGGCGTGATCGCCTTTTCACCGCGCCAGCCAAGCCAGATGATGAAACCTGCGGGCAAGACCCAGAAGAGACCAGCAAAAGCATAATAGGCGAGTTGAAGCGCACCGCTCGTTCCCGGCAGAAGCACGACCGCAAACACCATCGCGCCGAGGGAGTAGACCGAGATAAAGGCGACAAGCGCGATAGTGGCAATGATTTTGCGCAGTTTCGTCATTCACGATTCGCTTTTGCTCACGGGGATGGATTTTACTCTGCATGTCGATCTAGCGCGGCAATCCGGTTTTGTACAGGCATAGTGCCGCATCGGCATAGAGCATTGACCTGGAACGGTTGCACCGGGCGAGGTTCGGCGCTATCTCCCTTCCATCAGTTGAAGCGAGGGGCGATGACAACGGTTTTTGATTTGCAAAGGGATGTTGAAAGCAACCCCGCCCCGACCACGGCCCGGCATCTTGCCGCGATCCGCTTCTGGCTTTTTTCCGTTCTTGGCCTCATCGCGGCAATGGTGGTGGTCGGCGGCGCGACGCGGCTTACCGATTCCGGGCTTTCCATCACCGAATGGAAGCCGCTTCTTGGCGCCATTCCGCCGCTTTCCCACGCGGACTGGATCGAGGCTTTTGACAAATACCGGCAGATTCCTGAATATCAGCTCGTCAACAAAGGCATGAGCCTTGCCGATTTCCAGTTCATCTATTGGTGGGAGTGGGCGCACCGCTTCCTCGGCCGGATCATCGGCCTTGCCTTCTTCGTGCCAGCCGTGATGTTCTGGGTGCTGGGCTGGCTGCCAAAGGCGCTGAAGCCGCGCATTGTCGTGCTTTTTCTGCTGGGTGGCCTTCAGGGTGTCATCGGCTGGTGGATGGTGGCAAGCGGTCTTGTCGATCGGGTGGATGTGAGCCAGTACCGACTTGCCATCCACCTGACGCTCGCCTGCGTCCTGTTTGCCGCTGTTTTATGGGTTGCGACCGGGCTAAGGCAGCGGACCTCGGTCGATGCTGAAAGGCAGATGTTGGGGATGGCGTGGTTTCTGATTGCTGCCGTGCTTTTCCAGATTTTCGCGGGCGGGCTGGTGGCGGGCATGGATGCCGGCCTTGCCTATAACACATGGCCTGCCATGGATGGTTCGATCGTTCCAGGCGGCCTATTCGCGATGTCGCCGTTCTGGGTCAATCTTTTTGAGAATGCCAAGACCGTGCAGTTCAACCACCGCATGATCGCCTATGCGCTGTGGCTGCTTGCGATTGGCCATGCCGTCTGGGTCGTCACAAAACCGGTGCCGCTTCACGCAAAGATCGCCGCAGGGGCGATTGCGGCGGCGGTCTCGCTTCAGGCCGTTATTGGCATTTTGACGCTTGTCATGGTGGTGCCCCTAAATGTCGCGCTGATGCATCAGTTCGGCGCGCTTATCGTGCTTGCGGCGGCGGTCCTATATGCCCGTGTTTTGAAAGGCCCTTCCGGTTTTATCGCTTAGACTTCGGCGACGATATCGCGCATGGCTTCGAGAAAGGCCGCGACTTCGGTTTCCGTGTTGTAATGGCACATTGAGACGCGCAGGCATGAGGCAAGGCCGAGCGGGTTGAGGATATTGCCCGAGTAATGGTCCGCCTTGCGGATATGGGTGCGAATGCCGCGCTCATTGAGTTTTCGCACCACATCCGCCGTGTCCATTCCCTCGACGTTAAGCGCGACAAGACCCTCGCGGCGCGGATTGTCTGCACCACCGATGATCGATATGCGGGGGAGATCGGCGACACCCTTGAGATTGCCGGTACCATGCAGCATCGCGTCGGTCAGGCCCTTTTCATGGGCATGAATGGCGCGGCCAGCCGCTTCAAGCCGCTCACGGCGGTCATCGGAGCTGGTGAAATGGGTGCCCAGCCATTCGAAATAGTTGATGACATCGGAAAAGGTCGCATAGGAGCCCGTGTCCCGGGTGCCAAGCTCCCAGTTCTCCGCCGGGCCGTCGATCAGGCTGTCGTGCGGCAATTGGGCGAGGCGGCTTGAAATCCATGCGATGCCGTAGCCGTGGCGCGAGAAGACTTTGTACGGCGAAACGGCATAGCCGTCGATATTGTAGCGCGCAAGATCCAGGCCACCGTGGGCAGCGTGCTGGATGCCGTCGACAATGATGAAACAGTCTGGCGCGACCGCGCGGATCGTGGCGGCAATCGCCTCCACATCGGTGCCCATGCCGGTTACCGGAGACGTGTGGACGATGGTGGCGACGCGGGTGTCCGGGGTCACATATTTCGCATAATCCGCCGCTTCGACGGCGCCGGTCTCATTGTTGTGGGTCACGGCGACATAGCGCTTGCCGGCGATTTTTGCCCAGCGCTGGGCGGCACTGCGGGAGGCGGGATGTTCAAGCGTGGTGCCAAGAACGATGCCTCCCTCGGCTGCACCAAGGACCGCGTTCATGATCATGCGAAAGAGAAGTTCCGTACCGCTTTCGCCGACAAAGACCTGTCCATCCGTCGTGTTGAAGAACAGCATCGCATCCGCTTTGGCGCGGTTGATCACGCGCACGAGTTCGTGGGAGGCTTCGTTGTCGCGCCCCTGATTGTCGGGGATAGCAGCAAACCGACTTGAGGTTTCAACCACGGATTTGAGCGTCAGCGCCCCGCCGGCATTTTCGAAAAAGATCCGCTTTCCCGCGATCGGGCAGGTATCGATATGGGCGAAACGGTCACGGACTGCGTCCATGAGACCGGGCTGGGACTGAAGCATGATTGCGCTACCTGTTCTTGGGGCTTGTTCTTCTGGAAGGGCTCTAGGGGAAAAGCGGGAGTTGTTCGAGGCCGAGGGTCTCTTCAAGGCCGAAGGCGAGATTGAAATTCTGGATTGCCTGACCGGCCGAGCCTTTGACGAGGTTGTCGATAGTCGAGACGATGATCGCGCGGCCGGGAATTCGGTCTTCGAAGACATTGATCACGCAATGGTTCGAGCCGCGCACCATCTGGGTCTGCGGGATAACGCCGGCTTCCGCGAGATGCACGAAAGGCTCGTCGCAATAGGCGTCATGGAAAGCAGCGCGCAGGTCGGCAACGGTCCGGCCCGGCATCAGGCGGGTATAGATCGTACACAATTCGCCGCGGCTCATCGGGATCAGATGCGGGGTGAAATTGACGAAAACCGGGCGGCCCGCCGCTTTGGCGATTTCCTGTTCGATTTCCGGCGCGTGGCGGTGCTTGGCGATACTGTAGGGCGACAGGCCTTCACCGGCTTCGGCAAGAAGAACATTCTGCTTGGCGCTGCGTCCCGCGCCGGTCGTGCCGGATTTTGCATCGACGATGATTTCGTCCGGTTCGATCAGGTGGGCAGCGACGAGGGGCAGCACGCCGAGCAGCGTTGCCGTCGGATAGCAGCCCGGGCAGGCGATCAGACGGGCCTTCCTCAGATCCCCGCGGTTGTGCTCCGAGAGGCCATAGACTGCGCCGCCCTGAAGTTCCGGTGCGCGGTGTTCACCACCATACCAGGAGGCGTAGGTGGCGATATCGCGCAGGCGGAAATCGGCCGACATGTCGATGATCTTTATGCTGTCGTTGACTGTGTAGATCGCTTTGGTGATGTCCTGCGTGGTGCCATGGGGCAGGCCGCAGAAAACCGCATCAACGCCATTGAAGTCGACCTCTTCCCAGGTCACGAGATCGGGCAGGTCCAGCATGTAAAAATGCGGAAAGACGTCGCGCATGCGCCTGCCGGCATGGGAATTGGCAGTGAGCACGACGATTTCGGCCATCGGGTGACGCGCAGCAAGGCGCACGAGATCGGAACCCGTATAGCCCGAAGCCCCGACAACACCGATTCTGATTTTTTTATCCGCCATGGACCGCGCCCTTCTCCGTTTGAAACCTCTCATACGCCGCGGCTATTTCTTCTGCAAGCGCCTGACAGGTTTCCACACTCTCTCAGGCGGCGTGGCGGGGTCTGCGAAAAAGGATCAAGGCGTTGAGAAGTTGAAGGCAGCCCTGCACGGCGATGGCGTAAATCGCGCCGAGAGCACCATGGTCCGGAATGAACCAGAAGGCCGCGAGCGCGGTGCCTGCAACCGTGATGATATTGACAGCAAGGTGGAATCGGTAGGCCTGAAGCGCGGGCGGCACGAAGCCCAGCATCGAGCCAACATAGATTGGAAACGAGGCAAGGCTCATGGCGACGATGAGGCTCGCTTCGCTGCCGATGGCGCGGCCGTAGATCAGGGTGATCAGAAATTCGCCCGCGATGGCGGCAACGACAATGAACCCGAAGGAAACGAGCGCCGCCGCCGCCACGCCGATTGTGACTTCACGGTAATAATGCGTGAGATTTCCTGCCGCGAAATGGCGCGAAAGGCGCGGGGTGATGGCGGAGCCGAGCGAGTTCACCACGAGTGCGCCAATCAGGAGAAGATGGCTGATCGCCGCAAAAACGCCGAGGGTGGCGGTATTCTCATATTGATCGAGAACAATGCGGGGGAGCGAGAAGGTGAGATAGACCACAGCCGCCGATACAGCCATCGGCATCGCGAAACGGACCAGCTCGATGCGGCTCGCTTCGCCTTTTTTCGCTTCCGCATCGCGCTCAAAGCGCCGGTCGTAGAAGAGATAAAACAGCCACCATACGACGGAAAAGGCGGCAAGGGAGAGGTCAAGCCGGGCGGTGAGTTTGAGGGCCAGAGCAAGAACCAGCGAAGACACCGCCGCACGCGCAACCATCGACACGGCAATTGCGCGCATGTCGCCCGTCTTGTGCGGAATTGCATAATTCACATCGCTCAAGGTTTCCGCCATCTTCCAGCTTGCGGCAAGAAGGATCATGATCAGGGTGAGATCGCCATAGCCAAGCCCGAAGGCGACCGCGCCAATGGCAACAACGCCAAGCGGCAGGGCGACAAAGCGAACCGCATTGTAATCGGCAAAACCCCAGCGGTTCTGCTGGTCGGTGATATAGACCATGCGAAACATCAGGCTGCCAAGCGCCATGATCGGGTTTGCGAGCGCGAGACCGAGCGTGTAAAGGCCGACAGCTTCCGGCCCCGAGAGGCGGGCAAGGATGATCATGTTGAGCCATTGAAGCCCATAGAAGCCAACCTGACCGGCAAGGCTCCAGCTTGCCGCCGGCAGAAGCCCCGGCCCGCTTCCTGTTTGTGCCATCGTCATGTCAATTCCGGCCAGGGGCGCTGATGCGATGGGCAATCGTCTTTGCGTTTGTCGCGGCATTGTTGGGCGCAATATAAGCGGCGATGCTGCGAGCAAGGCCGTAATAGCTCCAGAAATTCGCTGCATCAAAATGATCAAGCTGCACCCGCATGCGCGAGGCGATCTGGGTGCGGCGTTTCGAGACGGACATGGAGTTTGCGCGGATATTGTATTTCAGCACGACGGAGGCCACATTTCCGGCCTTGAACCCGGCAGCAAGACCGCGGCTGATCATGTCATAGTCATAGGCATAGGCAGACGGGTTGTAGAAGCCGGCCTTTTCGAAAACTTCCCTGCGAAAAATCACGGTGGAATGAACAAAGGTGGAATTCACCCGGTTGTTGCGGCGGATCTCGTTGTGGCTCGTCGCGTGATGCGCCTGCCAGAGAACGGCGCCGCTGTCATAATCGACCATATCTGCCGCTCCGCCAACAATCGCGAGTTCCGGATCGGCGCGAAAGGCGGCGAGCTGATCGGGAAACCGGTTCCGATAGGGAATATCGTCGGCATCGTTGATGGCGATGAGATCCGCACCCGCTTCGATTGCCGCGCGGATCGCGCGGTTGAGGCCAAAAACGGCGCCACTGTTCTTCTCATTGCGCAGATAGTGGAACCAGGGCTCGCGGCCGTATTCTTCCAATACCGCGCTTGGCGGTTTCGAGGAGCAATCGTCGGCAAGGTAAAAATCAAAGGGCGTGTTGTTCGCGCGCAGTCCCTCCACGACATCGCCGATGATCTCAACCTCGTTATAATAGGTGGTAACCACGGCGAGTTTCATCGGCCAGTCTCCGGCGCGGGCATAAGGTCTTTGTGGATGATTAGCAGATATTCGTTAAACAACGCTTGTCCGTGGCAATCCGCATTTCGCTTTCATGGACTTGCCACAAAAAAACGGCGGTGCCTTGACACCGCCGTTTTGATTGGGACTGGCCTTTGAAACCGCTTTAGCGTTTCGAGAACCTGGCCCCGAAACCGCTTTAGCGTTTCGAGAACCTGGCCCCGAAACCGCTTTAGCGTTTCGAGAACTGGAAAGACCGGCGTGCTTTGGCGCGACCGTATTTCTTGCGTTCGACTGTACGGCTGTCGCGTGTCAGGAAGCCGCCCTTTTTGAGTGGGCCGCGCAAGTCAGGCTCGTAGCGCGTGAGCGCCAGCGAAATACCATGGCGCAGTGCGCCCGCCTGACCCGAAAGGCCGCCGCCGGAAACGGTTGCCATGATGTCATACTGGGTTTTGCGTTCGACGAGTTCCAGCGGCTGGTTGATCACGAGCTGAAGCACCGGGCGTGCAAAATAGGCGCGCATTTCCTTGCCGTTGACGATGATGCGGCCAGAGCCCGGCTTGACCCAGACGCGCGCAACCGCGTCCTTGCGCTTGCCGGTCGCATAGGCGCGGCCATGGGCGTCAAGTTTCTGAACATAGACAGGGGAGGATGGCTCGCCTGATCCGACGGCATGACCCATTGCGGAGCCGATACCTGCGAGGGTGTTGATTTCCTGTGCCATAATTATGCAACCCTCTTGTTTTTCGAGTTCATGGCGCCGACGTCAAGGACTTCCGGCTGCTGAGCTTCATGAGTATGTATCGCGCCTGCGAAGACACGAAGATTGCGCAACTGCTGGCGCGTGAGCGGGCCGCCCGGCATCATGCGCTGAACGGCTTTCTGGAGCACGCGCTCAGGAAATTTGCCTTCGAGGATCGCGCGCGGTGTGCGCTCTTTGATCCCGCCGGGAAAGCCGGTGTGCCAGTAATATTTCTTGTTTTCGTATTTGCGACCGGTGAAAACCACCTTGTCCGCATTCACGACGATGACATTGTCGCCCATATCGACATGGGGGGTGAAGGTTGGCAGGTGCTTGCCGCGAAGACGCGTTGCGATGACAGCGGCAAGACGGCCAACAACGAGGCCTTCCGCGTTGATCACAACCCATTTCTTTTCGACGTCCGCCGGCTTCTGAGAGAAGGTTTTCATGGCTGTGTCCGTGACTCGAGTTCGTGGTGTTCTAATGTTTGTTGTGGTTTCAAAAAAAGCGACGCAAGCGGGAAACCCGGTCGCGCCGTAGATTGGGGCTGGATTAACGCAGAATTTGGCGATGGTCAAGCTTTATTCTTTTATAAAAACCTTTAATAACAATGGCTTATAAAATAGGTATTATATTACCTCATTGTGGAGGGGCGATTCACCCGGCTTGCGCGCGTTGTGGAGGGATCGAATAGGTGAGGGTTGCGTGCGCGACCGTGATTTTGTCTGGATCGCCCGCGCGATAAATCTCTGCTTCCATGATGATCAGCGACTTGCCGATCTTCAGTGGGCGCGCCACACAGACAATGTCTTCACGCGGTGGCTTGCGCAGGAAGTTAATGTTGAGATTGGTGGTGACCGCGAGCGCCACTTTGCCGATGACACTGAGTACCGCGACATAGGCCGTGCAATCCACCAGCATCATCATGGCCGGGCCGGAAACCGTTCCGCCGGGCCGCAGATGCTTGTCCCCGGTCAACAAGCGGATATGGGCCTCACCGTGACCGACATATTCGAGCGCCACTTCCGGTGCGTCGCCAAAGACCTGCGGAAACTCCATCCCGAGAAATTCAAGCATGTCCTGTTTGGAAAGCGCTGGAAGCGGGCTGGGGGCTGGTGATTGCAAGGATGGCTCCGCGGTCAATTGGGCTTTGAACTTTCATCTGTTTTGAACCACAATTCACAGAGCCCGACAACAATCCCCCAATCAAGGCCCGATAAAGGGGCCGGCAAATCGAAAGACGCACCGATGCTGCACACCGATCTCTCCGCCACCGGGGTCCTGACCCTCGCGATGGACGCGCCGCCTGCGAATACTTTGTCTGAAGCGATGATTGCAGCGCTCACCGCCGCGATCGAGCAACCGGGTGATGATGTGCGGGTTATCGTGCTTGAGGCGCGGGGGCGGCTCTTCTGTGCCGGGCACGACCTCAAGGAGATGACGGCACACCGAAACGACCCGGATCGCGGCCGGGCCTATTTTGCTGATATTATGGGGCGTTGTGCGGCGTTGATGCTCGCCATTGTCGGCTCGCCAAGGCCGGTGATTGCGAAGGTCGATGGACTTGCAACGGCGGCGGGATGCCAGCTTGTTGCGACTTGCGATCTCGCGGTTGCGAGCACGGCGGCGCGGTTCTGCACGCCCGGCGTCAATATCGGCCTGTTCTGCTCAACCCCGATGGTTGCGCTCTCGCGCAATCTTGTGCGGAAGAAGGCAATGGAGATGCTGCTTCTCGGCGAGGAAATGTCCGCCGACGATGCTCTGCATTTCGGGCTGGTGAACCGGGTGGTCGCTCCGCCAGCGCTTGACGCTGCGGTTTATGAAATGGCTGAACGGATTGCCTCGAAATCCACGCATGTCCTCAAAATTGGCAAACAGGCCTTCTATGCTCAGGCATCGATGAGCATGGCGCAGGCCTATGATCATTGCGCCGCGGTCATGGTCGACAACATGCTGGCGCGTGACGCAGAGGAGGGGATTGGCGCCATTCTGGAAAAACGTGCCCCGGTCTGGTCAGATCGGTAAGGTCGCCGTTTGCCTATGCCGCCCGACGACTTGAATTATCGTTGACCGGTCGGCGCATCCAGCTTGCATAGATCGCGTTCTTCACGCGCATGTCTTCATAAAGCCAGACCATCCGGTCGCAGAACCAGGCTTTTGCCATCATCGCGAGCGCGCTGCCGAGAATGGTCGGCCAGACTTGCAAGGTGAAAAGACCATAGCCGGTGAGGACGATGCCGGGAATGATCAGGAGCGAGATGAGAAATACCGCGCGCTCGTGATGCGGAGGAATCGGAATTTCGAGTCGGTTCAGCCAGACCCTTTCGCCAAAAGTCGCCTTTCCCGGCCAGTGGTCAAAATCAGCCGGTTCCGGGAAAACCCTCGGATTGACCCAAATCCAGATCAGGGCGGCGCCGATCGCGATCAGGCTCCAGTTGCCGATCCATTCGCGGCTCCAGATCGCAACAACAAGAAGCGGCAGACAGGTGAAGCGCGTCCAGACGGAAAGCGGATTTGCATGGCGCGCCCAGGTCGCCTCATCCATTTTCATGATACTGACGATCGATTTTTCAAAAGGAGATTTTCCGCGCGCAGCCTGATGCTGTTTGCCCGCCCGGTCTTTTGCGTTGATCGGATGATGATCCGTGTCGCGCATCCTTGTCTCCTTCGCGGATCAAGCATAACACGGATCAGCGTACGAAAAAACGGTTCTGCGCATGGTCGCATGGCAGATCGGGGCAGCCGCCCCGGTCTGCCTTTCAGCTTTCGGGAATGCTTTGCTTTTTCACATAGGAACCGGGCGCATCCTCGATCGGCGGATAGGTGGCGTTGCCGATCTCGCGGGCGGGCACCTGTTGATTGTCGAGGGCGCGCACCCATTGATCCCAGTAGGGCCACCACGAGCCCTCGTGGCTTGTGGCGGTTGCTTGCCAGTGGTCGAGATCGTCACCGGCCTCGGTCATCTCGCCCTTTGTCATGAAGCCATATTTGTTTTTGTGCGGCGGGTTGATGACACCGGCAATATGGCCTGAACCGGCCAGAACGAATTCCACCGGCCCGCCATAGAAGGTGGAGCCGAGCAGGACCGATCTTGCCGGTGCGATATGGTCTTCCTTGGTGGCAAGGGTGAAGACCGGGATCTTGATCCTGGAAATGTCGATGTCCTGACCGACAAGGTGGATCCGCCCCCCGGTGATGTCGTTCAGCATATAGAGGTGACGCAGATAAAACGCATGATTGGTCGGTGTCATGCGCGTCGAATCCGAGTTCCAGTGCAGGAGATCAAAGGCCGAGGGCTCCTTGCCACGCAGGTAGTTGTTGACCGCGTAGGACCAGAACAGGTCGTTGGAACGCAGCAGATTGAAGGTGGTCGACATGCGCCCCGCCTCAAGATAGCCGCGCTCGCGCATGACCCTTTCGAGGGCTTCGATCTGCGGCTCGTCGATGAAAACGAGCAATTCGCCGGCATGGCGGAAATCGACCTGGGTCGTGAAAAAGGTGGCGGAAGCGATCCGCTTGTCACCCGTTTTTGCCATATGCGCCAGCGCGATAGAGGCAAGTGTGCCGCCGACGCAATAAGCCGCAAGGTCGATCTTCGCTTTCGGGCAGATGGAGGAGATTACGTCGCAAGCGGCAAATATGCCCTTCTGCATATAGGTGTCCCATCCGGCGGAGGCGAGTTCGCGTCCCGGATTGACCCAGGAAAGGACAAAGACCGTGTTGCCCTGATCCACCATCCACTTGATCAGGGATTTTTCCGGCGTGAGATCAAGGATATAAAATTTGTTGATCCAGGGCGGCACGATCAGGATCGGGCGCTTGCGCACTTTCTCGGTCGTTGCCTGATACTGGATGATCTGGCAGATGTCGTTCTGGAACACGACCTTGCCTGGCGTGATGGCAAGATTTTCGCCAACCTTGAAGGCGGTTGGAGAAGATTGCCGGATGCGCAATGCCCCGTCGCCCGCGCGCATGTCCTCAACCAGCATTTTCATGCCCCGCACCAGATTGTCGCCCTTTGAGGCGAGCGTCTCACGGATGACTTCGGGGTTGGTTCCCGCGAAATTCGACGGCGAGATCGCATTCATGAGCTGCGTCATGTAGAACTGGGCCTTGAGTTTGGTGTGCGGGTCGAGGTCCTTTGCCTCATCAACGAGATCGCTCGCCCAGCTGGCGGTGATGAGATAGCCCTGCTTGAGGAAATCGAAGAGAGGATTTTCTTGCCATTGCTTGTCGCTAAAACGCCGGTCGCTGGCGGAAGGGGCGATGACGTTGTCGGTTTTCTCGCCGGAAAAACGTTTCATCGCATTGGCCCAGAGCTGCATATATTGCCCGGCAATGCGATTTTGCACTTCCAGGGTGCGCTCGGGCTTTTCCAACCAATATTTTCCGACCTGTGCGATGGTTGTGAAAAAATCCGTGAGGCGGTCTGCGGTATCGGGTTCGTTGCCGCGCTCTTCGACCGGCTTGATATAGGCGGCGGCGAGCCGGCCCAATTCCTGCACGATTTCGGCGGTGTTGCGCGCGAATGTCTCGGGATCGTCGATCAGGGCGTTGAATTCGAAATCGGTGTCGTTCGCGGGTTTCTGCCCGCTTACTGACTTTCCGATTCCGGTCTTCGCTTCAGCCGGATCCGCTTCCGGTACTGTTGTGGAACCGATGTTTTCTGCTTGCGCTTTCTTGCGCTTGTTCTCGTCCACGTCCATCCCTACCTCATAACTTGTCGATCACTGCCAGAACCGTGCCACAGTCAGCCTGGTTCCGATCATCTTCTGGTTGCCCTGATATGTGCCATTGCTTTACCCGCTCAGCAAAGCTGCGCGCCATTCTTGTGCCGATCAGGCGCCAATTCCCCACTTTTCTCTCTCGCCAAAGTTTAATCCAGTTTGGTGTCCACGCCTATGGAAAAGCGCGTGAAGATGCCGGGGAAAGATGCTGCAATGCAGCGATTTTGCTGCGGTCATTCCATGGCCTTAATCATGCACGATGACGTTTCGTCAAGGGTGTGTTTGGCCCAATCATAGCCTGCATGTGGGCGAGAATTCTGAATTTCAAGGTGTCTCTGTTGACAACAATCGGCAAACAAATCACCACCTCAATCATGAACATTTCGCGCCAGTTTCTTTTCCGTTCCGTATTGCCGCTCGTCATCCTCGGTGCCGGGCTGCATCTCGTCGGCTGCACCGCTACGACACAGGAAGGCGCTTTCGACCTTGCAACCGGCAAGACCGGCGCGGTCGATGCGAAGGGCTTTCCTGTTTTCGTTGGCGCGCGTTATGAGCGCGACGTACCGCTCAAGCGCACCATCGAGCGCGCCCGGCTTGAGGCTGAGCTTGCGGCGGTTGCCGAATCGCGCAAATCAACCGGCGTTGATGTCGATCAGCGCCGCAGCGAGATTCTGCAATCGCGTCTGCGGGATATTGCCCGCACGCATGGCGCGAATGCGGCTGCCGAAATTGCGGCTGCCTGCACAACCGATCAAAACGGCATTGTGACCTGTAAATCAGATTAGAAACATGGTTTCACCAGAGCCGGGCACTTGTTCGTCCGGTTCAAGAAAGCGGATTGAATTATGGATTTTCATTCGGTACGGCGGCTTCCTCCTTATGTTTTCGAACCGGTCAACAAGCTCAAGGCGAAAGCCCGCAAGGAGGGCACTGATATTATCGATCTCGGCATGGGTAATCCGGATCTTCCGACACCACAGCATATCGTTGACAAGATGATCGAGACGGTCAGGCGCGCCGACACCCACCGCTATTCGCAGTCGCGCGGCATCAGCGGCCTGCGCAAGGCGCAGGCGGCCTATTATGACCGGCGTTTCGGCGTGAAGCTCAATCCTGAGACGGAGATCGTTGCCACACTCGGCTCCAAGGAGGGCTTTGCCAATATGGCGCAGGCGATCACCGCGCCCGGCGATGTCGTGATCGTGCCGAACCCGACCTACCCGATCCACGCCTTCGGCTTCATCATTTCCGGCGGCGTGATCCGATCCGTGCCGGCAACGCCGAATGACGAGTTCTTCCGCGCCTGCGAACGGGCGGTGAAACATTCGATCCCGACCCCGCTCGCGCTTATCTTGAACTATCCGTCGAACCCGACCGCTTATGTCACCGATCTTGATTTTTACACCGAATGTGTGGCCTTCGCGAAGAAGCACAATCTTTTCCTGCTTTCCGATCTTGCTTATTCCGAGATCTATTTCGATGATGTGCCGCCGCCCTCGATCCTGGCCGTGCCGGGCGCAAAGGATGTCGCGGTCGAATTCACGTCGCTTTCTAAAACCTATTCCATGCCTGGCTGGCGCATGGGTTTCGCCGTTGGCAATGAGCGCCTGATCGCGGCTCTCGCGCGGGTCAAATCCTATCTCGATTACGGTGCTTTCACGCCCATTCAGGTTGCGGCGACGGCGGCACTCAACGGACCGGACGATTGCATCGCGGAGGCGCGCGCGATCTATCGCCACCGGCGCAATGTCATGGTCGAATCCTTCGGCCAGGCGGGCTGGGACATTCCTTCGCCACCGGCGACAATGTTTGCCTGGGCGCCGATCCCTGAAAGTTTCCGTCATCTCGGGTCGCTCGAATTTGCCAAACTTCTGGTCGAGAAGGCAGGCGTTGCCGTCGCGCCCGGTGTCGGCTTCGGCGAATATGGCGATGCGTATATCCGCCTTGCGCTTGTGGAAAATGAGCAGCGTATCCGTCAGGCCGCAAGAAACGTGAAGCGATTCCTTGCGTCGGAAAGCGGGACAGTGCAAAAGGGCGGCGATATGCTGAAATCCGTCTGAAGGGTGGGTTAAGCGCAGAACGAAAATGCCACCGAGACACTGAAATCCTTAGGGACGCTGAATGCCTGATACACTTCGCCTTGGAATTGCCGGCCTCGGGACGGTCGGTGCGTCGCTCATGCAGATTCTTCAGGGCAATGGCGCGGCCCTGTTCCAGGCAACGGGCCGTGCGATTGCCGTGAGCGGCATCTCCGCGCGTGACCGGAGCCGCGATCGCGGCTTTTCCACCGAAGGCATGGTCTGGTTCGACGACCCGGTTGCACTTGCTGCGAGCGAGACCATCGACGTGTTCGTCGAACTCATCGGCGGTGATGAAGGTCCGGCGCGGCTGAGCGTGGAGGCGGCGCTCAAGGCTGGAAAATCCGTGGTGACGGCGAACAAGGCGCTCCTTGCAAAGCATGGCCTCGCGCTTGCCAGACTTGCCGAAAAGCACCAGGCAGGACTGAATTACGAGGCTGCGGTCGCGGGCGGCATCCCGATCATCAAGACCCTTCGCGAGGCGCTTGTCGGCAATCAGGTCACGCGGGTTTTCGGCATCATGAACGGAACCTGCAACTACATCCTGACCCGGATGGAAGAGGACCGGATCAGTTTCAAGGAATGTCTCGCCGATGCGCAACGCCTCGGCTATGCCGAAGCCGATCCGGCGTTCGATATCGGTGGTCATGATACGGCGCACAAGCTCGCGATCCTGACAAGCCTCGCGTTCGGGACGGAAATCGCTTTCGACAGCATCTATCTTGAAGGCATCGAGGCGATAACGCTTGCAGATATCGAGGCGGCAGCGCAGCTTGGTTATCGCATCAAGCTTCTGGGTGTTGCCCAGAAGACCGATAGCGGCATCGAGCAGCGGGTTCACCCCGCCATGGTGCCGCAGGAAAGCGCGATTGCCAGGATCGACGGGGTGACCAACGCGGTCGCCATCGAGGCGGACCGGGTGGCGAGCCTTCTTCTCAGCGGACCGGGAGCGGGCGGCGACGCAACCGCCTCTGCCGTGGCAAGCGACATTGCCGATATAGCGCGCGGTATCATCGTTCCGGTCTTTGGGCGTCCCGTCGGCACCCTCAGCTCATACACGCGGGCCAGGATGCGGCGACATGCGGGCGGCTATTACATTGCGCTTGACCTGCTTGATCGTCCGGGCGCCTTTGCCGGCATCGCGACGCGCATGGCAAAATGCGACATCTCGCTTAAAAGTGTGGTGCAACATCAACAGAAATCGGCAAGAACCAGCACTGGCAGCGATACGCAGACCGTGATCATCATCACCCATGAGACCACCGAAAAGGCGATTGGCGAGGCGCTGGAGGCGATGGTCAAAGACGGCAATGTCATCGGCAAGCCGAAAATGATACGGATCGAAAAACTCAACTGACCGAAACCGGTCGGGACAACCACAAGACCGAAACCGGTCGGGACAACAATAGGACCGCGGCAAGAAGCTTTGCGCGGAGAAAGAACAGGATAGGCAGATGGGGAAAGCTGAAGCAGCGGCGCTGGAAAGCCTTGACCGCCAATTGACGATGGAACTTGGGCGCGTGACCGAGGCGGCGGCGGTCGCTGCCTCCCTCTGGCGTGGGCGCGGCGATGAAAAGGCGGCTGATCAGGCGGCTGTCGACGCCATGCGCCGCGAACTGAACTTCCTGCCGATCGACGGCATTGTACGGATCGGCGAGGGCGAGCGCGACGAAGCCCCGATGCTTTATATCGGCGAACATGTCGGCACCGGCAAGGGACCGAAGCTCGATGTCGCGCTTGATCCGCTCGAAGGCACGACGATCTGCGCCAAGAATACGCCGAACTCGCTTGCCGTCATCGCGCTTGCGCGCACGGGCAACCTTCTTTATGCGCCCGATGTCTACATGGACAAGATCGCGATCGGACCCGGCTTTCCGAAAGGCGTGATCGATCTTGATGCGCCGGCGTCAGATAACATTCGTGCGCTCGCCAAAGCAAAGGACGTGAAGCCCTCCCAGATCCGGGCCTGCGTCCTCGATCGACCCCGGCACGCGGCGATCATCGATGATATCCGCAGTGCCGGGGCCTCGATCCGGCTCATCGGAGATGGCGATGTCGCGGGTGTGATCCACACCACCAACCCGGAGGAAACCGGGATTGATATCTATATCGGCACCGGTGGTGCGCCGGAGGGTGTGCTCGCGGCTGCGGCGCTGCGCTGCACCGGAGGCCAGATGTTCGGTCGTCTGATCATCAAGAACGAAGAACAGCGCGAGCGCACCATCGCGATGGGCATCGCCGATCCGAACCAGATTTTCTCCATGGAAGAAATGGCCAAAGGCGACGTGCTTTTCGCGGCGACCGGGGTGACCGACGGAAATTTCCTGCGCGGGGTGAAGTTCAACCGCGACAATATCGTGACCGATACGGTGGTGATGCGTTCATCTTCCGGCACCGTGCGCTATATCCGGGGCGTTCATAAAGATACGTCCAAGTTTCATATCTAAGATGCCCGAGGGCGTTTACAGATCCTTTCTCGGGGTCAAGCGGTCGGTTACGGGCAAGGCCTGGATCGACCGGCTGACACCGGCAAGCGACAACATCGCCCTTACGATTGCTCAGACCCATGGCATATCCGATCTCGTGGCCCGCATTCTGGCCGGGCGCGGGGTTCTGGCGGATGAAGCGCCGGATTTTCTCAACCCGACGATCAAGCATCTGATGCCGGACCCTTATGTTCTTCAGGACATGGCAGCCGCCGCCGAAAGGCTTTCCCGCGCGATAAGAACAGCCGAAACGGTCGCGATCTTCGGTGATTATGATGTTGACGGCGCAACCTCGGCGGCACTCCTCTGCCGCTATTTCAATGCGTACGGGGTGAAGCCGCGAATTTATATTCCCGACCGTATTCTGGAAGGCTATGGCCCGAACCCGGCCGCGATCCGCGAACTCGTGGCCGATGGCGCGACGCTGATCGTCACCGTTGATTGCGGGGTGACGAGTTTCGATGCGCTGGAAGAGGCGCAGCGTCTTCAGGTCGATGTCGTGGTTCTCGATCATCATCAGGTAGGCACCGCGCTGCCGCCCGCTCATGCCATCGTCAACCCCAACCGCCATGACGATCGCTCTCGTCTCGGTCATCTTGCGGCGGTCGGCGTGACCTTCATGGCGGTTGTGGCGATGCATCGCCTGTTGCGTGAAGAAGCTTCGCATTCTGATTCCGCAAACGCCATCAACCTTATGACTTTCCTCGATCTTGTGGCGCTCGGAACAGTCTGCGACGTGGTGCCGTTGCAAACGCTGAACCGGGCATTTGTGACCCGGGGTGTCATGCAGATGCGCGGGATGGCGGACCGAGCGGCGAATGCCGGACTGGCCGCGCTTGCCCGCGTTTCGCGGGTCGAGGGGCCGCTCACGCCCTATCACCTCGGATTTCTGCTCGGTCCCCGGATCAATGCCGGCGGGCGGGTCGGTGATGCGGGGCTCGGTGCGCGGCTTCTCACCCTCGATGATCCCTTTCGAGCCGATGAAATCGCCCAGCGCCTCGATGCGCTTAACAGCGAACGGCAGGCGCTTGAAAAGACCGTGCTTGAAGAGGCGGATGCGCAGGCGCTTGCCGAGGCCGGTGTGGATGATGATGCTCAGCACGGGCCATCGGTCCTCATCACCTCGAGCGAGCAATGGCATCCGGGTGTTCTCGGCATCGTTGCGGCGCGGCTCAAGGAGAGTTACCGCCGTCCGGCCTTTGCGCTCGCTTTCGATCGGTCCGGCAAGGGAACCGGGTCGGGGCGGTCGATCGGCGGGGTCGATCTCGGCAAGGCGGTTCGAGAGGCGGTTGAAGCGGGCATTCTCCTAAAAGGCGGTGGCCACGCGATGGCGGCCGGCCTCACCGTGCAGCGGGAACGGCTGGGTGACCTGCGGCTGTTCTTTGAACAAGCCTTGAAGGCGGATGTGAGCGCCGCGCGTGAACATCGCGCGCTCACCATTGATGGTGCGCTGACGGCGCGGGCGGCGGGCACCGATCTTCTGGACGAAATCGAGCGGGCAGGGCCTTATGGCGCCGGTCATCCCGCACCGGTCTTTGCTTTTCCAAGCCACTGGATCAGCTATGCGGGTCTGGTTGGCAACGGCCATGTCAAGGTTACGATCAAATCCGGCGATGGGGCGAGCCTTGCGGGCATCGCGTTTCGGGCAGCGGACAATCCCCTCGGCAAAGCACTCCTGACCGGCGGGCAGAAGCCGTTGCATTTCGCTGGCCAACTCGCCGTGAATTCCTGGCAAGGGCGCGTCACGCCGCAATTGCGCATCATCGATCTGGCGGTGCCCGGCAATGGTTGAGGCCAGAAGCACCATTGCTGCCGTGATCGGTGGCGGCCCAGCTGGCCTGATGGCAGCCGATGTGCTGTCGGCAGCGGGATACGCGGTCCATCTTTATGAGGCGAAACCCTCTTTAGGTCGAAAATTTCTGATGGCTGGAAAAAGTGGTCTTAATATAACAAAATCAGAATACAATGATATTTTCTTAAATCATTATATGAATATTGAGGGCGTCTTTGAGAAGGCAATTGCCGCCTTTCTGCCGCGTGATGTTCTGGACTGGTGCCACGCTCTCGGGATCGAGACTTTTACCGGATCGAGCGGTCGGGCCTTCCCCAGGGCGATGAAAGCGTCGCCGCTGTTGCGGGCATGGCTCGCGCGGCTTTCCGCTCAGGGTGTGCGCTTCTTTCCGCGCCATCGCTGGACCGGGATCGACGCGGGGCGGCTGATCTTCAACACGCCGGATGGCGATCTTGTCGTTGCCGCGGATGCATGCGTCTTCGCCCTCGGCGGAAAGAGCTGGGCGCGGCTTGGTTCGGACGGTGCCTGGTGTGATGCCTTCTCCGGCATGGGCGTCAGGCTTGCTCCATTCCAGCCCTCGAATTGTGGTTTCGATTGTGGGTGGGACGCCCATTTCGCAGAAAAATTCGCGGGCGAACCGGTGAAAGGCGCGACGGTGCGTTTCGGCGATCATTCCGCGCGTGGCGACTTCGTAGTCACCCGGACCGGTGTCGAGGGCGGCGTTATCTATCCGCTCGCTGCCGCCGTCCGCGATGCGCTTTCAAGTGCTGGCTCCGCGTCGATCATACTTGATCTGAAACCCGATATTTCCTTGTCGAAGCTCGAAAAATCCCTGTCGCGTCCGCGTCGGGGGGCGTCGCTCTCGAATCATCTGCGCAAGACGGCGCGGCTTGCCGGCGTCAAGGCGGGTCTGTTGCGTTTCTGCGGCGGTGATCTTGATGGTAATGATCCGGCCGCTCTCGCTATGCGGATCAAGCATCTGCCGCTTGCCGTCGTTGCGCCGCGACCGATTGACGAGGCGATCAGCACAGCCGGTGGGGTGATGGCCGATAATCTCAACAATGGCCTGATGCTGAAGGAGCATCCGGGTCTGTTCGTTGCAGGCGAAATGCTCGACTGGGATGCGCCGACAGGCGGTTATCTTCTCACGGCATGTCTTGCGACCGGCAAGGTGGCGGGCGAAGCGGCGCGGGATTATCTCGCCCCGCAGCGCTAATGCGTGCTACCAAAGCAGCAGCGCTAAAGCGCGCCGCCACATATCGACAGTGCCTGACCGTTGACCGATGCGGCACTTTCCGAGGCAAGATAAAGCGCGGCGCTTGTCACCTCCGCCGCCGGAATGAGGCGATCTTGCGGATTGTGCGCGGCAAGCATGGCCTTGGCCTTTTCAGCGCTCATCCCGGTTGAACGCATAATGGTCTCTATCGAGCCTTCGGTCATTTCCGTATCGAGATAGCCGGGGCAGAGCGCATTGACCGTGATCCCCTTTCGCGCGACTTCTTTTGCAAGCGCGCGGGTGAGGCCGACCACCGCGTGCTTGCTCGCGGTATAATGTGCCGTATAGGCAGTGCCGGTAAGGCCGAGCATTGATGCGATGACGATGAGCCGACCGCCCGGCTGCATCTGACGCAGCCCTTCGCGCAGGGTCAGGAAAACGCCGGTGGCATTGACCGACATGACCCGGTTCCACGCCTCCAGGCTCATTTTCGAGAACGCGCTGCTTTCCGCGATTCCGGCATTGGCAATCACGATCTGGCAGGCGCCAGCCGTAGCAAACAGCGACTGGACAGAGGCTTCATCCGTGACATCGGTGACAATCGGGAGAATCCTGGCATGGCGTGCCGCCACCGCCTCAAGCGCGGCTTGCCGCCTGCCGCTGATCACAACCCGTGCGCCCCTCTGGGCGAAAGCGAGCGCCATATCAGCACCAAGGCCGCTGCCGCCACCGGTTATGAGAACCTGTTTATCGGAAAATTCCATGCGCTATCTCCTCGTTGAGGTGACAGGCTTAGCTTATTCTGCCGCCTCGACGAAAGGCCTTCTGGTTGCTGTCTCGCCATAGCCGTCGCGGGTCTGGGGCAGGCGCATGTCGAGGGCGCTTGCGGCAATCTGGTTGCGCAGAACTTCGGCCGTGCCGCCGCCGATGGTGAACATGCGGACATCGCGGTACATGCGCTCGATCTTTTCTTCCGCGCCATAGCCGCGCGCGCCGAAAATCTGCAACGCCTGATTGACGACCCTGAGAGCTGATTCGGAGGCGAACAGCTTTGCCCGCGCGGCGAGTGTCATGTCCGGCAGATTGCCGCAGATGCCGCCCGCGGATTTCGCTGCTTCATGGAGCATGAGGCGCGACGCGTGAACCGCGACATCCATGTCGGCGATCATCCATTGCAGGCCCTGAAACTCCGCAATCGGACGACCGAACTGGAAGCGTTCATGCATGTAGCGTTTCGCTTCTTCAAGCGCCCCTGCCGCGACACCCATGGCAATTGTGCCGGCCCCGATACGCTGCGCGTTATAGGTCGCCATAAGATCGGCGAAACCAGCTTTCAAACCCGATGGCGTTTCAAGCCGCATGGCGGCATCGATGACGAGATTGCGGAATTCGAGCCGGGCTTCCGGCATGCCGCAGAGGCCGAGCGTGTGTTCATGCCCTGTGATGGCAAATCCCTCGGGCAGATTGCCCTTTTGGGGATCGGCGAGAACGATGAAAGCGCCAATGCCTTCCGGGTTGCCTTTTTCATCCAGCACGCGGGCGAAAATCAGATGAATTTTCGATATGCCGCCTCCGGTGATCCAGTGCTTGCTGCCATTGATAATGTAGGTGTTGCCCCTGCGTCGCGCCGTGGTCGCCATGTCGGTGGCGGCGCTGCCTGCGTCGGGCTCGCTGATGCAGATGGCCGGTTTGTCGCCGGCAAGCACCAGGGGTGCGCAAAGCTGTTTCTGCGCTTCGCTGCCATAGGCCATGATCGCGCCGATCGCGCCCATATTCGCCTCGACGAAGACGCGCGCCGTCAGCGTGCAGTGGCGGGCGAGTTCCTCGGCGACCAGCGTCGCTTCATAAAGCGTGGCGCCTTTTCCGCCATAGGCTTCGGGGATGGTCATGCCCATCAGGCCGTGGCTTACGAGAGCATCGATATTCGTCCAGCAATATTTGCGCTGGCGGTCGAAATGCGCCGCGCGGACACTGAATTTCGTCTCAGCGAGCATGCGCGCGACTTGTTGCTCTTCAGTCTGAATCGGGTGCATGAGCCGGTTCTCTATATTGCTTGACAAAAGACACTATGCGGCCGTTATAAATTATGTTCAATAAAATTAATGTCTACTTTATCTACAGGTACATTGAAGTTATGAATCTTCGCAGTCTGGAAACCCTGGTCGAAATTGCAGAGCAGGGCTCCTTTATCCGCAGCGCCGAGCGCTTGAACATGACGCTTTCCACGGTCAGCATGCAGATGAAGGTGCTGGAAGAAGAGCTTGGCGTGCAGCTTTTCGACCGCACCCGGCGCCCGCCGCAACTGACGCCGATGGGGCGGCGGGTGGCGGCGGAGGCTGTTGGCGTCCTCAGCGCGAGTGCGCGGCTTCAGCGCGCCTGCACCCGGTCTGACAGTCTTGCCGGCAATTTCCGCATCGGCTTTGTCCTGACTTCTAGCATCCGGCTTCTCCCTGGGTTTCTCGCCCGCGCCCGTGTGGCCGCAAGGGAAGCGCATTTTGCGGTTGAAACCGGTCTTTCGGATGAACTTGCGGGCAAGGTGGTTGCGGGGACGCTCGACGCGGCGGTGGTGACCGGAGGTGATTTGCCGCGCACTCTCGATACGCGCACCCTGACCCGCGAAGAACTGGTCTATTGTCTGCCCAAAGCGGCGGCGAACTGGTCGATTGCCGACTGCATGTCGGAAATGCCGTTTATCCACTTCATGGCGAAGACCGGTATCGGCAGGCTCATCGCCCGGCATCTGGAGGCGGCCCATCTGACGCCGAAAACCGTGATCGTGCTCGATAGCGTGGAGGCGGTTTCAGAATGCGTGCGCGCAGGCGTCGGGTTCTCGATCCTGCCGGAGCCGGATATCAGGCGCGCGGCGGGCGATGACGTGGTGCTGCGCTCGCTCCTCGATCAGCCGGTGATGCGCGAACTGGTGCTCGCCTATCAGGCCGGCGGGCCCTTTAGCGAGAATGCTGAACGACTTGCCGTGCTGTTCGATGATGCGCTTGCAGAAAAAGAAATGTTGAATCGTTCCCGCCAGATGGTGCCAGAAGACGAAAATATCAAATAAACTCTGAATTTATGATAGTATGAGTCTCATTTATTAAATTTCAATTTCCTCTGTGGTTCTATCATTCAAGTCATCTGGTCCTAACGGGATCGACAGATTTGCCGCTTTCGTCTTTGGGATTTTGGATTGTTTGAAGTGCAATCAGCGCGTTATGTTTGAAGCCATGCGGGAATCCTCAGACGGTGTTCCAGACAGGCGGCTAGGGAAGGAAACTGATCATGAAAATGACCACTGAAGAAGCTTTTGTCAAAGTCCTCCAGATGCATGGTATCGAACATGCCTTCGGAATTATCGGTTCGGCGATGATGCCTATTTCGGATCTCTTTCCGGCAGCAGGGATTAAGTTCTGGGACTGTGCGCATGAATGCAATGCCGGGATGATGGCTGACGGTTACACCCGCGCTTCCGGCAAGATGTCGATGATGGTGGCGCAGAACGGCCCCGGCATTACCAATTTCGTGACACCGGTCAAGACCGCTTACTGGAACCATACGCCGCTTCTTCTCGTCACGCCGCAGGCTGCGAACAAGACCATCGGGCAGGGCGGATTTCAGGAGATCGAGCAGATGAAACTGTTCGAGGACATGGTCTGCTATCAGGAAGAGGTGCGCGACCCCTCGCGCATGGCCGAAGTTCTTAACCGGGTAATCGAAAAAGCATGGCGCGGTTGCGGTCCGGCGCAGATCAACATTCCGCGCGATTACTGGACCCAGGTGATCGACATCGAACTGCCGCAGATCGTTCGCCTTGAGCTGCCGCGCGGCGGCGAGGCGGCGATTGCCGAGGCGGCGAGCCTTCTGTCGGCTGCAAAATTTCCAGTCATTCTGAATGGCGCGGGCGTTGTGATCGGCGGCGCGATCCCGGCCTCTGCCGCTCTTGCCGAAAAGCTCTCTGCCCCTGTCTGCTGTGGCTATCAGCATAATGATGCCTTTCCCGGAAGCCACCCGCTTTCCGTTGGTCCGCTCGGCTACAACGGTTCAAAGGCGGCAATGGAACTCATCGCTAAGGCGGATGTTGTGCTTGCGCTTGGCACAAGGCTCAATCCATTCTCGACCCTGCCCGGCTATGGCATCGATTATTGGCCGAAAGAGGCAAAGATCATTCAGGTCGATATCAATTCCGACCGGATCGGGCTTACAAAGAAAGTCACGATCGGCATTCAAGGCGATGCCAAGGCGGTTGCCCAACAGATCCTTGCCAAGCTTTCGCCTGCGGCTGGAAATGCCGGTCGTACGGAGCGTGAAGCGCTGATCCACCAGACAAAATCAGCCTGGCTCCAGCAATTGTCGTCGATGGATCATGAAGACGACGATCCCGGCACAACATGGAACGAGCGCGCGCGCCGTCGCGAACCCGACCGCATGAGCCCGCGCATGGCCTGGCGCGCTATCCAGGCGGCACTTCCGAAAGATGCGATCATCTCGTCCGATATCGGCAATAATTGCGCGATCGGTAATGCCTATCCAACTTTTGAAGAAGGCCGGAAATATCTGGCGCCGGGCCTTTTCGGTCCCTGCGGCTACGGCCTTCCGGCAATTTGCGGCGCCAAGATCGGTCGTCCCGATGTGCCGGTTGTGGGCTTTGCCGGGGACGGTGCCTTCGGGATCTCGATGAACGAGATGACCGCCGTCGGTCGCAATGACTGGCCGCCGATCACCATGGTGATTTTCCGCAATTACCAGTGGGGTGCGGAAAAGCGCAATACGACCTTGTGGTTTGATGATAACTTCGTTGGTACGGAACTCAATCTGGGTGTCAATTATGCGAAGATTGCGGATGCCTGCGGCCTTCGCGGCATTCAGGTTCGCACCATGAGCGAATTGACCGAAGCGCTCAATGAGGCGGTGCATGCCCAGATGAACAAGGGCGAGACGATTTTCATCGAATGTGTCCTCAATCAGGAGCTCGGAGAGCCATTCCGCCGCGATGCCATGAAAAAACCCGTATCCGTTGCCGGGATCAATCCTTCCGACATGCGCCCGCAGGCGGGCGCCTGAGGCACGGGCGGGCCGTGAGCGACATTCTCGATGCGATAAAGGCTGAGGCACGAAAAAAACGTCGCCACATCGTTTTGCCTGAAGGGCATGATCCGCGCATTCAGGCCGGTGGTGTGAGGGCGCAGGCCGACGGTCTTGCGCGCATCACCTTTCTTGGCGAAATAAGCGCTATCGCAAGCGATCTCAAAGCCGCTGGCGAAGACCCGCAGACTTTCTGCCTGATCGATCCGGCAAGGGCGGATGTAAGCACATTTGCGAGCAGCTATCATGCTCTGCGCCGCCACAAGGGTGTCAGCGAGGGCGAGGCGGCTCTGGCGGTTCGTGATCCGCTCACCTATGCCGCAATGATGGTGCGGCTGGGCGTGGCGGACGGCACCGTTGCCGGCGCTGTTGCGACCACCGCCGATACGGTACGCACGGCGTTTCAGGTGATCGGCCCGGCGAAAGGCGCGGGCATCGTCTCCAGCGCTTTCCTGATGATTTGCAAGGGCCATCATTTCCCGAAGGAAGGCACGTTTCTGTTCGCCGACTGCGCCTTGATCGTGGAGCCGAGTGCGGAGGAACTGGCAGAAATCGCGATGGCGACCGCCGAGACCTACCGGCGCTTCATTGGTGGGGAACCGCGCGTTGCGATGCTGAGTTTTTCAACCGCGGGCAGTGCCAATCATCCGCATGTCGACCGGGTACGTGAGGCTGTCAGGCTGGTTCGCGCCCGCCGCCCCGACATCGTCATCGAGGGGGATATCCAGTTCGATGCCGCTTTCGTTCCGGCCATCGCCGGGCGCAAGCTGAAAGGCAGTCCGCTTCAGGGCGATGCGAATGTGTTCGTCTTCCCGAATCTCGAGGCCGGCAATATCGGCTACAAGATTGCCGAAAGGCTCGGTGGCGCGGTTGCCGTAGGACCGGTTCTTCAGGGGCTTTCCAAGCCTGCGAACGACCTTTCGCGCGGATGCAGTGCCAATGACATTTACGACCTGATCGCCATCACCGCCGTGCAGGCCGGGCACTGAGCGCACCGCGCTGAGGCGCATTGCGACCCGAACTGCGTTGGGCAGCGTTGCCTTTCAGGCCCGCGCGCGCTCCGATTTCGGGTCATAAAGCGGGGTGAGGGATGCCCGCGCGCCAACCCGTCTTCCGGCGATTTCGATTTCATAGCGCGAGGCCAGCACCGCTTCCGCGCTTTCGCCCTTGCAGGGCACATAGCCAAGGCCGACTGCCGCCCCGAGTGTGTGACCATAAGCGCCCGAGGTGAGATGCGAGACGATCCTGCCGTCGCGGATGACTGGTTCGTTGTGATAAAGCAGCGGTTCCGGCTCTTCGAGCAGAAACTGGACGAGGCGCAGCGCAAGCCCGTCCGCGCGTTTGCGCAAAACTGCTTCTCTGCCGACAAAAGCCGGCTTGCCTGTCTTGACCGCAAAGCCGAGCCCGGCTTCGAGTACATGATCCTCGCTGGTAATGTCATGGCCGAAATGGCGATAGGCTTTCTCGATCCGGCAACTGTCCATCATGTGCATGCCGCAGAGTTTAAGGCCAAAATTTTCGCCTGCGGCATGAAGCGTCTCAAAGACGTGGACGGCCATGTCGGTCGGGATATAGATCTCCCAGCCAAGTTCGCCCACATAGGTGACCCGGTGGGCGCGGGCAAGGCCCATGCCGAGTTCAATCTCCCGTGCGGTGCCAAAGGGGTGGGCGTCATTCGACCAGTCATGCGGCGAGACCTCTTGCAGGAGGTCGCGTGCTTTCGGCCCCATGACCGCGAGCACGGCCTGCGATGATGTGACATCGACGAGGACCACCGCCCGATCGCCCCTGTGGCGGTTCAGCCAGGACAGGTCGCGCGGCAGTGTTGCCGCCGGGGTGACAATCAGAAAGGCTCTTTGCGAAAGCCGGGTGACGGTGACATCGGCCTCGATCCCGCCACGCTCGTTCAGAAATTGCGTATAGACGATCCGGCCGGGCTCGACGGCGATATCGTTGCCGCAAACGTGGTTAAGGAAGGATTCCGCATCCGGGCCTTCGACGCGGATTTTGCCGAAAGAGGACATGTCGTAAAGACCGACATGATTGCGTATGGCATGGTGCTCGTCGGCGCTGTTTTGAAACCAGTTCTGGCGGCCCCAGGAATAGCGGTATTCGCGCGGCTCACCCTCTCTTGCAAACCAGTTCGCGCGCTCCCAGCCGGCTACCTCGCCAAACACCGCGCCTTTCGATTCAAGCGCTGCATGAAATGGCGAGCGGCGGATC
Organism: Hyphomicrobiales bacterium; assembly: GCA_013911885.1. Taxonomy (GTDB): domain Bacteria; phylum Pseudomonadota; class Alphaproteobacteria; order Rhizobiales; family JACESI01; genus JACESI01. Next base: position 118,731 of record JACESI010000005.1, read on the forward strand.
CCGCGGGCGGTCGCCATCTGGCGGTAGGGGAAGTGATCTGCATAAAGTAGACCGAGTGTTTCCTTTGAACGTTCAAAGAGATACGTCTTGTTCTTCTGAAAGGGCTGCATCCGTTTGATGTCCACATCCGAGAGATCGAATGGCGGATGGCCCTCGTCCATCCAGTGAGCAAGGGCCATGCCCGCGCCGCCGGAAGATTGGATGCCGATCGAGTTGAACCCGGCGCAGACATAGAAGTTTTGAAGGTCCGGCGCCTCGCCGAGATGATAGGCATCATCGGGTGTAAAACTCTCCGGCCCGTTGAAAAAGGTGTGAATGCCGGTCTCTGCAAGGATAGGAAAGCGTTTCACGGCGTCGGCAAGGATTGGCTCGAAATGGTCGAAATCCTCCGGCAGCTGGTCAAAACAGAAATTCTCGGGGATACCCGCCATGCCCCATGGCTTTGCGACCTTCTCGAAGGCGCCAAGCAGAATCTTGCCTGCATCCTCCTTGTAATAGGCGCATTCATCCGGCACCCGCAGAACCGGCAGGCGCGGAAGATCGGGGATCGCCTCGGTGACGATATAGAAATGTTCGCAAGCATGAAGCGGCACCGAAACACCGGCCATGCGCCCGACTTCATGGCCCCAGAGGCCCGCGCAATTCACGACATGATCTGTGGCGATGGTGCCCTGATCTTCCGCGCTCTGCCAGCAGACGCCGCAGACGCGGCCAGCCTTCTTCTGGATAGCGGTCACCTTCACATCCTCAATGATCAGGGCGCCCCTCATCCGCGCGCCCCTGGCAAGCGCCATGGCGATGTTTGCCGGGTCGCCCTGACCATCGAGCGGTAGATAGACGCCGCCGGCCACATCCTCGATATTGAGATAGGGATAGCGCGCCTTGATCTCGGTGGGCGAAATCTCCTCGACATCAACCCCGAAAGCACGCGCCATGGAGGCCTGGCGGCGCAGTTCCTCGAGCCGTTCGCCGGTGAGGGCGGCGCTGATTGAGCCGCAGCGGCGAAAGCCGGTCGCAATCCCGGTTTCAGCTTCAAGGCCGCCATAAAGTTCCTGGCTGTATTTCGCGAGCTTGGTCATGTTCTTCGTCGCGCGCAACTGCGCGATCAGGCCCGCGGCATGCCATGTGGTGCCGGAGGTGAGTTTTTTGCGCTCCAGAAGGACAATATCGCGCCAGCCGAGTTTCGCGAGATGATAGGCAACCGAACATCCGGCAATGCCGCCGCCAATGATGACGGCGCGGGCTTGGGCGGGAACGTCACGCATGATGCGCTTCCTTTAATCAAGCAAGAGCGAATAAAAATGCCGGGTCGTTGCGACGACCCGGCTTCGTATTGATCTGGTTGCAAAAAGCCACAACCGATTGCTTTCAATGGGTCAGTGTGCCGAAAGTGTTTTGCGGAAGACGTCAATGATGCGGTCGATGTCGGCCCTGGTCGCGATCAGTGATGGCGCGACGATGGCGGTGTCGCCGGTAAATTTGCAGTGCGCGCCGTGCCAGAACAGTTCGGTCTGGAGTTTCATGCCGCGCGCGCCGGGTTTGCCTTCCAGCGGATGGACCTCGATACCGGCCATGAGGCCGATCCCGCGCAGATCGCGGATGATGCCCAAATCTTTCAGCGACCAGATCGCATCGAGGAAATAGTCTTCAAGCTCGGCGGCGCGGGTGAGAAGGCCCTCGTCTTCATAAATCTGAAGGGTTGCAAGACCGGCGGCACAGGCGGCGGGGTGCGCCGAATAGGTATAGCCGTGGAACATCTCGATCGAGCCTTCCGGTGCCGCGTTGGTGATCGTTTCATAGACATGATCGGTCGCGGAAACCGCACCCATCGGGATCGCGCCATTGGTCAGAGCCTTGGCCATGGTCATGATATCGGGTTTGACCTTGAAACGTTCCGAGGCAAAGGGGGTGCCGAGGCGACCGAAACCGGTGATGACCTCGTCGAAGACCAGAAGAATGCCATGCTGATCGCAAATCTGGCGGATGCGCTCGAGATAACCTTTCGGCGGAACCAGCGTGCCTGTCGATCCGGCGACCGGCTCAACGAAAACGGCAGCGATGGTCGAGCCGCCATAGGTTTCGCAATGACGCTGAAGATCATTTGCGAGTTCGGCGCCGTGTTCCGGCTGGCCCTTGACGAAAAGATCCTCCTGCGTCCATGTGTGGCGCATCATGACCACGTTCGGCATCACGACCGGGAAGGTTTCGCGGTTACGCACCATGCCGGCAAGCGATACGCCGCCGATATTGACACCGTGATAGGCGCGCTCGCGCGATACGAAGCGGATGCGCTGGCCTTGGCCGCGGGCACGGTGGTAGACCATGACCATTTTCAGCGCGGTTTCAATCGCTTCCGAACCGGAATTGACGAAGAAAGTATGGCTGAAATCCTCAGGCAGGATCTTTTCGAGCTTGGCGGCAAGCGCAAAGGAGGTCGGCTGGCCGAGCTGGAACGGCGCGGTATAATCGTTCTGCTTCATCTGGGCATAGACGGCATCGGCGATTTCCATGCGGCCATGACCGGCGGCGACATTGAACAGACCCGAGGAGGCGTCGATGAGTTCGTCGCCGTTCTGGTTCCAAAGGCGCATGCCTTCGCTCTTGACGATCAGGCGTGGTGCGGCCTTGAAATCACGGTTGTTGGTGAACGGCATCCAGTGCTGTTCCAGCGAGTTCGTGGCGAATTTTTCAAGCGGTTTTGCGAACATGTTCATCGCAGATGCTCCGTCGGGCCTCGCGGCCGGTTTTCCCTGCAAGAGAATCCCTGCACGGTTGTTTCGAGTGAAATGATGGCGCAACCATGTGGTTGTTTCCGATCGCGCGATAGGACCAGATTGCATTTAAGATGGGACCAATTTAGGTTTGATCGTGAGCCCATTTCCCCGGCAGTATAGGCTTTAATCGCCATGCGTTACAGTCTTTTCCATATCGAACGCGAAAAACCCCTGACATTGCAGGCGCAAATTCGCGAAATGCTTGTGGCTGCAATGATGGCGGACCAGCTGCCCGCGAATTCCGCTGTTCCCTCGACGCGGGCCATGGCAAAGCGCCTCAAAGTGTCGCGCAACACCGTCATGCTTGCCTATCATGCGCTTGCCGCCGACGGTTATCTGACGGCGCGGGAGCGCTCGGGATTTTATGTCTCTGAGGCGGCGCGCGCGGTGGTCACGACGCCAACCGCGAAACGGCTTGTTCCGGACGGTGCGGCGAGGCCCGTGACGTGGGCCGATAAATTACAGCTCCGCCCTTCACGTCAGAACAATATCGTGAAGCCCGGGAACTGGCATGATTATCCCTATCCGTTCATTTACGGTCAGGTCGATGCGCATCTTTTCCCGATCAGCGCCTGGCGTGACTGCATGCGTCAGTCGATGAGCGTGAAATGGCTCGACGCCTGGACCGATGACCGCTTCAACGCGGATGATCCGATGCTGATCGAGCAGATTCAGCAGCGCATCCTGACCCGGCGGGGCGTGATGGCGCGACCGGAGGAAATCCTCGTCACGATGGGTGCGCAGAATGCACTCTACATGCTCTCGCATCTTTTGGTGCGGCCGGATACGCCGGTTGTGGTGGAGGATCCGGGCTATCCGGACCTGCGCAACATGTTCGCGCTTCAGACCCGCGACCTCAGGGCACTGCCGGTGGATCGCGAGGGGCTGGTGCTTGACGATCTTCGCGACGCAAAAATCGTGTTCACGACGCCGAGCCACCAGTTTCCGACCAGCGTGACCATGAGCATGGCGCGCCGGCTTGCGCTTCTCGACTGGGCGGAAAAGGCGGATGCAATCCTCATCGAGGATGATTATGAATATGAAACCAATTATCGCGGCGAACCGACACCGGCGCTGAAATCCCTCGACCGCTCAGGCCGGGTTGTTTATGTCGGCAGTCTGTCGAAGTCGATCATGCCGGGCCTGCGCATGGGCTTTCTTGTCGCCCCTGCCGAGCTGGTTGCGGAATTGCGGGCGATGCGCCGGCTTATCCTGCGCCATCCGCCCGGCAACAACCAGCGGGTTGTGGCGTTGTTTCTGTCTCTCGGTGGTCATGATGCGCTGATCAACCGGCTGCACCGGGCCTATCTCAAGCGGTGGCAGGCGATGGATGCGGCGCTCGAACGGTATTTTCCGGGCTGGGCGGAAGCCCCGGTCTTTGGCGGCACGACTTTCTGGTGTCGGGGTCCACAGAATTTCGACGCCGTCGCCCTGAGCCGCGAGGCGCTGAGGCGTGGCGTTGTGATTGAGCAGGGGGATGTCTTTTTCGCTGATCCCGCAGCGCACCGGAATTATTTTCGTTTGAGCTTTTCCTCGATTGCGGAGGACAAGATCGCTCCCGGCCTTCGACTGCTCGCCGATGCCGCGCAATCGATTTTTCCCGGCGGCAAGTTTGGCTAATAATTACGCATTCGGAAAAAAGCTGCGAAATTAATCATTGAATGGTCATAAAACAACATCTGGCTCCACTGGGGTTCCTATTCTGGACCTACCGGTGGGGGCCAATTCGGTGTGTGCTGACTCACAGCCGCGTGAGGCAAGCCGCTCATCAGAACAAGGGCAGCATCATGCACATGCAGGGCAGGGAGAGACGATATCCGGATCAAGACCGGAAAAGTCTTTTGTATCAGCGGTTTCACAGGCCGTTCTGCAAAAGCTTCCCCACCGGCTCGGGAGACTTCAACAGGGTAAGCAGAGGGAAAAACATGACTTTCAAAAAATTCGCCACAGCACTGGCCGCCGGCGTATCGGTTGCCGTGATGGTGGGTTCGACGACGGCACGCGCTGCCGAGGAACTCACCGTTGCCTATTTCCTGGAATGGCCAACACCGAACCAGTTCGCACAGGCACAAGAAATTTACGAGAAGGAACTCGGCGTGAAGATCAACTGGCGTTCGTTCGACGCTGGCACAGCGATGTCAGCTGCGATGGCATCAGGTGACGTGCAGATTTCATTCAGCCAGGGCATTCCGCCATTCGTGGTTGCAACCTCCGCGGGTCAGGACCTTCAGATCGTCGATATCGCCGTTTCCTATTCCGAGAATGACAATTGCGTCGTGCGCTCTTCACTCGAGATCACCAAGGCAAATGCCAAGGAACTCGAAGGCAAGGAAGTCGGCGTTCCACTCGGTACAGCGGCGCATTATGGCTTTTTGAAACAGATGGCGCATTTCGGCGTCAATACATCGACCATGAAGATTGTCGATATGGCGCCACCCGATGGTGCGGCCGCATTTGCGAACGGCAACCTCGATATGGTGTGCGGCTGGGGCGGTGCGTTGCGGCGCATGAAGGAGCATGGCAATGTGCTTCTGTCCGGCGCGGAAAAAGAAGAACTCGGCATCCAGATCTTCGATGTGACCACGGTCTCGACCTCATGGGCCAAGGAAAATTCTGAGCTTCTCACAAAATTCCTGAGAGTCACGGCGGAGATGAACGAGCGCTTTGCCAAGGGCGATGCGGAAATGTTGCCGGTGATCGCAAAGGCAGCCGGTATGGATGAAGAAGCAACCAAAGCAACTCTGGCGGGCTTCTACTTCCCAAGCGTGGAAGAGCAGCTCGGTCCAAAATGGATGGGCGGCGGTACGCAGAAATTCCTCAAGGAAGTGGCGGATTTCTTCGTGGCGCAGAAAACCATCGAAAAGGCACGCGATTCCTATGAAAGCGCTGTCGATGCAAGCTATCTGACAGCGGCTGCCAAGCTCGGCCAGTAAGCCGGTCCAGAGCAAGATACAGCAGGCGGCCTATTCGTTCCGCCTTTCAGGACATCACAAAATGGCCGGCCCGGAACCGATCCGGGCTGGCCTCATTCAGAATAGGAGTATGATGTGTCAGGCCTGTTGATTGACAATCTCTCAATGCGTTTTGATCTTCCCAATGGGGGATCGGTTCAGGCGCTGAAAAACATCAACCTTTCGCTGAAGCAAGGGGAACTGATGTCTGTGCTCGGCCCTTCCGGGTGCGGCAAGACCACGCTTCTCAATATCGTTGCAGGCTTTCTGGCGCCGACCGAAGGCAAGATCGTTCTCAATGGCAAGAGCGTTGTCGGGCCGAGCCCGGAGCGCGGCATGGTCTTTCAGCAGGGCGCGCTGTTCGAATGGATGAGCGTGCGCAAGAATGTCTCCTTCGGGCCTGACATGAAGGGGATGAATCCGAGGGAATCGAAGATCATTGTCGATCACCTCCTGAACACGGTCGGTCTTGGTGATTTCAAGGAAAAGGCAGTCTATGAACTGTCCGGCGGCATGCAGCAGCGTGTGGCCCTTGCGCGTTGCCTTGCCAATGATCCCGATGTCATTTTGATGGACGAACCACTCGGCGCGCTCGACGCACTGACGCGCGAAAAGATGCAGGGCCTGGTCCTGAAACTCTGGAAAGAGACCGGCAAGACCATCATTCTGATCACCCATTCGGTGGAAGAGGCCTTGCTTCTTGGCGAGCGCCTTGTCGTGATGGCGCCGCGTCCCGGCCGCATTCACAAGGAATATCGGCTGCCCTTTGCCGATTTGGGCGTCAATGCCGATCTTCGCGAAGTCAAGAAACATCCCGACTTCGGCTCAAGGCGCGAAGAAATTCTGACCATGATCTGGGACATGGAAGAAGAGATCATGGGCCGTCAGGAGGAAAAGGCATGACCATATTCCTGATATATATCGCGATTTTCGTCATCTCGATGTTGGCCTACAGTCAGATTTCGAAATTCATGACGCAAAAGGACGATTTCACGAGCCGCAAGACCGTGACCTTTGGTGATGAGAGCGCGGTGACGTCGAACCGCTTTGCATCGATCATCTCGGTTCTGGCGATCTTTCTGATCTGGGGCGCTTTTACGGGCTCAAAACTGACGCCGATCCATGTCCCTGGACCTTATATCGGAACCGCGAACCTGCCTTTCGAGGCGGTCAACGATGCCGGTGAGAAGGCGGCCGGTAGCCTTAGAGTGGTGGTGCATCCCGTTGCTGAAAACCCGAGCCTGCCGCCGGTCGACCCTGCGGGCAGTGCTGGCTTTGGCAAGAATGCCGTCAAAGGGGTCGGCTCGTGGCGCACCGTGCTGGTTTCCTCGAGCGAGCTTCTGGACAAGCAGGCTGCTGGCGACAACCCGCGCATCATTGCCGTTGATGGAAAGCCGATTGGTCCGAATACCGAAATTGACGTCCCGACCGGCAAGGTACGCATGACAGATAAGGGCAGCATCGTCTACGAGCCTGCCAAAGGCTGGCAGATGGAGCCGATCTGGCTTCCGGCACCGGAGGCGGTCTGGGGCAAGCTCGTTGACATCGCGAGCAATGGCTACCGCAATGTCACGCTTTTCGACAATCTGTTCTGGTCGCTGTTCCGGGTGACTGTCGGCTTTGTGCTCGGTAGTCTTGTCGGTATTCCGCTTGGCTATGCGATGGGGCTTTCCGGCTGGTTCCGCGGCTGGTTCGATCCGATCGTCGAATTCATGCGTCCGGTGCCGCCGCTTGCGCTCATTCCGCTCATCATTATCTGGTTCGGTATCTGGGAAACTGGCAAGATTTCGCTTCTTTTCCTTGCAGCACTCTGGATCATGACGATTGCGGCGCGCTCCGGGGTCTCCGGCGTTCGGATCACCAAGGTACATGCCGCCTATTCGCTGGGAGCGTCGAAATGGCAGCTTCTCACCCGTGTTATCGTGCCGAACTCCCTGCCGGATATATTTACCGGTGCGCGCGTTGCCATGGGCGTTTGCTGGGGAACGGTGGTTGCCGCCGAACTCGTCGCCGCCGAGAAAGGTGCCGGTCAGATGATCATCGCCGCGTCGAAATTCCAGAGCACCGACATCGTGATCATGGGCATCATTCTCATCGGCATCATCGGCTTCGGGATCGACATTTTAATGCGGATGGCCGAAAAATGGCTTGTGCCGTGGAAGGGCAAGGCATAGCGCGGAGTGTTCTGATTCCGGGTCGGATCTTTGTTCGCTAAAGTTGGTGGCGTAAGCCCGTGCCTTTGGTGTATGAGCGCGGCAGATCTTTAAAGCCCCGAGTTCCCGAGTTCCCGAGTTCCCGAGTTCCCGAGTTCCCGAGTTCCCGAGTTCCCGAGTTCCCGAGTTATTGCATGGTCCTTGCCCTTTCCGTATTCATCATTGCCCGCGATGAGGCTGATCGTATCGGGGATGCAATTGCGAGTGTGATCGATATCGCCGAAGAGGTGATCGTCGTTGACAGCGGTTCGACCGACGCGACCGTTGCTGTTGCGCGCGCAGCCGGGGCGCGGGTCATTCACCATGATTTCGAAGGGTTCGGGCCGCAAAAGCGCTTCGCGGAAACGCAGTGCCGCAACCACTGGCTTCTCAACATCGATGCGGACGAGCCGCTTACCCATGAAGCGCGTGAAGAAATCAGGATGCTGGTTTCAAGCGGCAGGCTTGCTGACTTTGATTGCTGGCGCATTCCCATCCGCACCGTCTATCCGCATGAAGACAAGCCGGCGGCCTGGGCCTTTACCTATAATCAGATACGCCTTTATGACCGTGAAAGAGCGGGATTTGCCGCATCAACCGTGCATGACAGCGTGCTGCCCGAGCCTGGCGCGCGGATCGGCCAGATCGAGGGTGCGATTGCGCACCGATCCCACCGTTCGATCAATTTTCAGGTTGAGAAATTCAACCGATACGCTGAAATGCAGGTCGATGACATGATCGCGAGAGGGCGCAGGCTTTCACGGCTTCGCCTTGTCACGGAATTTCCCGTTGCCTTTTTGAAAGCCTATTTCATCCGTCGCCAGTGCCTTTATGGTCTATGGGGGTTTTCGCTCGCGATCAGCTATGCCTATTCGCGGTTTTTGCGGATTGCAAAATTCCATGAGACAGAACTCAAGCGGCAGGCAGCAGAAAAAAGAGCAAAGTCCTGATCCAGACAGCACTTTTTCAGGCAATCATCGCGTTGACCTGAATGAGCCGGCCGCGCGGGGTGTTAACCCCGAAGGGCATGTATAGCAGGCACATTTCCGCTTCAGGTCTGATTAATGTCTCTCTGCTATTCAATCAGAAGCGAGTTAACTTTGATGAAACTTCTCGCTGGTGTTGTGTTGTTACAGGAGAGAATCATGAAGACACTTTTTGCAATGTTTTTTGCAGCATTTACTATGGTCGCCATGTCCGCCATGGCGTCAACCGTGTCGCCAACTTTGGTTGAGGGTGCGACCACCGTCAACGCCGAACAGGCAAAAGAACTGTTTGAGGCCGGCGTTGTATTCGTCGATGTCAGAAAAGATGGCGATTGGGAAGCCGGTCGTGTTCCAGGCGCTTACCATCTGGAACTGAAGTCTGCTTACAACGAGGGCGGCCTTTCGGGTGTCGTTGCGAAGGATGCCAAAGTCGTTATCTATTGCAACGGCGACAGCTGCATGCGTTCTTCAGAAGCTTGCGCGCAAGCGGTAGGCTGGGGTTTCAAGAATGTATATTACTTCCGTGATGGGTTTCCGGCATGGGCGTCGGCTGGCTATCCGGTAGAATAAATTTCAGACAAAAGGGGAAGCTTGCCTTCCCCTTTTCATTTGGGGACGACGATGAATATAAAAGCCAGAATCCTGATCGGGACCGTTTCGGCCCTTGTTGTCTTGGGTGGCGTCGTTACTGCCGTTGGAGAGTTTTCTCGCATCCAACTGGATAAAGTGATTGTAAAGACAAACCTAGAACGCGACCAGGAAGTCTGGGAAGAAGTCATCGCCCGTAAATATGCAGATATGCGTAACAACATATCCGCTGTCACGCGAAATCGCGGCGCTTTGAAAGCCATTGAAACGGGCGACAAAAATCTGGCGATGGAAGAAATTTCGCCAACTGTCAATCGCCTGCGCGCCTCTGAAGTGATCAGCGAACTTTTCGTTGTCGACTCAAAAGGAACTATGATCTTTTCAACGATGGAAAATCTGAATGGCATGCCTGGCCAATTGATTTCCATTGCAGAAAGTACAGGCGAAATTGCAAACGGTCTGTTTGCAATTGGCAATAAATACTTTGCAGGCGTTGCGACGCCCATTTTTCAGCGTGGCAAACCTGTTGGTTCAGTACTTCTTGCCAGGGATGCTGAAGCCGCGGCGGCGACTTTATCGCAGGGCCTTGGATCCCAGGTTCAAATTCTCACCAGATCCGGTGATGTGGCTGTTAGTGTCGGTACCGCTATTCCAGATGGATTTGACCGCACATCCTTCGCCAATGGATCCCGTTCTTTCGAGTATATTCCGGATGGTTCTGTCGTCTGGAAGGCCACGGGGATTGACTTGACCGGGCCATCGGGAGAAACAATCGGAAGGCTCATCTCGTTTTTTGATCGAACAACAGATTATCAGGTGCTTCAGCAATTGCGGCAGCTGACCTTGGGCCTGCTTTTTGGAATAACATTACTGACAGCGGGCATTCTCTACTGGTTTTTACACCGCGAAATGAAGCCAATAGGTACGATTGTCGATGAAATAAAGAAAATGGCCCAAGGCGACAATTCGTTTAAAGTGTCCCTCACAGATCGTTCTGATGAGATGGGTGAAATTGCACGCGCACTCGATAACTTCCAGAATATCGCTCGTGAACGCGATCAAATCCGCGAAAAAGAGGAAGAATTTAAGACCCAGCAAGTACAGCGCGGTGAAGTGATCGAATGGAATATCGCCCAGTTTGAAGAACGGGTGGCCAAGGTTACGACCCTCATGAATAACCGTGTCAACGACATGCGCTCCTCGATGTCAGACATTCATGCCAAGCTTTCGAGCACGACAAACAATATTCACGCCGTGACACAGGCGACTGAAGAATCCTATCTCGGCACGCAGTCGATCGCGACGGCTTCCAACCAGTTGGCGCAATCCGCCAATCAAATTCAGGAAAGAGTTGCTCTTTCCAGCACGATGTCCCGAGAGGGGGTTGAAGAGTCCCAGGAGGCAGCCAGCCGGGTCGAAACCCTTGCCAAAACGTCCGAGAAAATTGGTGAAGTTCTCAAGATGATCAGCAGCATTGCGGGGCAAACAAACATGCTTGCACTCAATGCAACAATTGAAGCCGCCAGGGCGGGTGAAGCGGGCCGAGGTTTTGCTGTCGTTGCCGCCGAGGTCAAAAATCTCGCTACCGCGACAGAGAATGCCACTGACGAGATCGCAACTCAGATTTCTGAAATTCAAATGTCGATCAGCAAAACCGTTGAATCGATTACCAATGTGTCTGAAAAAGTGAACAAAATCGACGGTCTTTCTCAACAAATAGCTGGCGCTATCCGTGGTCAAAATGAGTCCACAGAGCAAATTGCCCAGAATACGAGACAGGCGCTTGATGTCGCCGGCACTGTGAATACGACGATTGAGCAGATCTCGCAGAGTGCGGCAAAATGCATGGAAGTTGTTGATGACGGTCTATCCGCCGCCGAGACCCTGCAAAGGGAAACGGAAGCACTCAGATCAGAAATCGAGAAGTTTCTGCACGAAGTCCGCGCCGCTTAACTGTTGATCATTGGTTGCGGGCAAGCGCCGCATCGACATTAGTGACCGTCTCATCAACGCTTTCATGGTTCATGCCATATTGCCGGCCGACAAGCTGGACCAGCCGGTCGACCCGTTCGATCGATTTTGCACCGCCTGTGATGGCGCGTGCGGCCGATGAGGGCTTGGACAAACTTTTTGCCGCGTTCGCATATTTCTCGAATGGCACTTTGTCTTCCGAGTCTGCGCCCATTTTCTGGACGAGATCATCAACGAAACGATAGACCGCGTTCGATTGGCCAATATCGCCGTGGACGGCATCATAGATCGAGCGGGTGCCATTTTTCGTTACACAGCGGTAATTGCCAGTCAAAAGCATGCTCCATTTGGCGAATGGGACGAAGAGCGAATCAAAGACCCGCAGTTTGACCGGCACGTCCTTGCCATCAATGGTGACAGCGGCAATATCGGCCTCGAGTTTGCGCAACATGTCATTGTGTTTCGGATCGTCGAACACCGCCGCCTTGAAATTGGTCGGCAGATTGACATGCAGCACATTCGGCCCGTCCTCCGGCGGACGATAGGCCTGTGGGTCGGGGCTGCACAAGGTGACGAGATCCGGCTCGAAGGCCGCCCAGACGCCGGGATCAGCAAAGCACACTTCGAGCGCTTTCGCGTCAAGGTCTTTGAGCCGCCTGAGATAGGGAAGAGGCGGCATGTTCATGATCGACATGCAGGGCACCCTTGCATCGGCGATCCGCTGCATCAGGCGCGCGATATCGTCCGTGCCATATTGCGGCTCCTGCATGGCAAGTGCCACCAGATCATAGTCTGACGGGTTCACGTCATCCGGTGTTTTGGCGTCCAGCTTGCCGGCAAGTTCCTTGCTGAAAATCGAGCGATGCTCGGTCTCATCGCGCAGCCTGAGCCGGACTTCCGTTCCTTCCGCATTGATCAGGGCTGCTGTCGCCGCACGGCAGACAAGGGTGACATCGTGTCCGGCCATCAGAAGTTTGGTACCCAGAAGCGATCCATAGGAAGCGCCGAGTATTACGATACGGTAAGCCATCATCTCTCTTCTCGTTCAAAAGCCCAGCGTGCCGTTGGCTCGCCGACTCGTTAAATCCGATGCTCCGGGTTTCTCAGACGGAGCATGACGCTTCACAAGCCACAAAACACAATTGGAATTTCTTCGATTCAAAAAAGAAATTTCGCCTGATTATTTTCAGATATTTCGAAATCATTGTAAATGACAGGCAATAGAGCGATTGATCCAATATGTAGATCATGACCGCGTTTCTTTGGGCCAGGGGAAGGGCAGGTGACATCAATTCGCGCGAAAGCACCCGCGGTTGATGGGTCCGGCTGCGATTTGCGCGCGGCTTTGCCGAAATATATTCCTCAATATATTGGCGTGCTGAGTAAAACTTCGGCGATGATTGATCCGGGGATAGAGAAATTTTCCGAGCGCCGAGGCGTGAAGATCGCCTTGTTTTTAAAAATGCAGGCCTTCGTATGACTTTGTATTGAGATTCCTTGCCAGCGTGGCAGAATATTCCCGGAAACCTGTCGGAGGCCGTATATTCTTCTTTTTGCGATTGTGCACTGCAACAACTTGACAAAGAGCTTTCATTTCATGCATTTGGGTCTGGCTGGCGGTTTCAGAGAATGTCTGTCAGGTGGTTCCGTCAGAACTTTCCGTCCCTCGCGCTTTAAAAACCCCGAAGCGAAAATACTTAAGGCTAATCCAGGACCGATCATGCTGAATGTTGCTCTCAAAGATATTGCGAATGTATCGCAAGCCTCCGCCTTCGAGGTGCCAAAGGGCGTCTATGATCTCCCGGTTCTCGATGTGAAACATTATACAGACCGGCTGTTCTCGTTCCGTCTTGCGCGGCCGGACGGCTTCCGTTTCCGGTCAGGCGAATTTGTCATGATTGGTCTGCCTGGTTTGAAGCCGGTCTGGCGCGCATATTCGCTCGCTTCGCCGAACTGGGAAGAGCATATCGAATTTTTCTCGATCAAGGTTCCGGGCGGTCCGCTGACCACAGAACTACAGCTGATCGAGCCGGGTGATTCCGTCTGGATGCGCACGAAATCGACCGGCACCCTGGTGCACGATGCACTGCTTCCCGGCAAGCGCCTGTTCCTTCTTTCGACGGGCACAGGCATAGCGCCCTTCGCTTCCGTCATTCGTGATCCCGAGACCTATGAAAAATTCGAACAGGTCGTTCTGGTGCATACGACGCGTGAGAAGGCTGAGCTTCAATATGGCTACGATCTCATTGCCGGGATCAACGAGAGCGCGCTTCTGTCCGAACTTGTTGGCGGCAAGCTCGTTCATTATGCAACGACGACACAGGAACAGTCTCAGCGCATGGGCCGGATTACCGATCTCATCCGCTCCGGCAAGTTCTTTTCCGATATCGGCGCGGAAGGCTTCAACCCGGATTTCGATCGCATTATGATCTGCGGATCCATGGCGATGCTGAAGGAAGTGGCCGAGATCGCCGAGAATGCCGGTTTTGAAGAAGGCTCGAACGCCAAGCCCGGCGCTTATGTGATCGAGAAGGCCTTTGTCGGCTAAGAGAGCCACCGGTCTTTCTTGCATTTTTGCGGATTGTCTTTAGACAACCTGAACAGGACTTTCCGGGAAAGCATCGTCAATGACAGAATGGCCAAAGGAGTTGCGCGTTTCGAAAGACAAGCGCTCTTTGACCGTTCTTTTCGAGGACGGGGCAAGCTATACCCACAGCGCGGAATATCTGCGTGTGACCAGTCCTTCCGCTGAGGTGCAGGGCCATTCGCCCTCGCAGCGCCAGACCGTGCCTGGCAAGCGGGATGTCGAGATCATGGCACTTGAGCCGGTCGGCAATTATGCGGTCCGCATCACCTTCACCGATCTGCACAATACCGGCATTTTTTCCTGGGCCTATCTGCGCACCCTTGGCGAGGAATTCGATACGCGCTGGGCTGGATATTTGTCCGAGCTTGCAGAAAAGGGCCTTACGCGCTGATCTTGAAGGTCCCGGCGGTCTTTTTCAGATGATCGGCAATGTCCGCGAGTTCGTTCACGTGGTCGCCGACCGTATGGGCATTATCCAGCCCTGAATTTGCTTCGTGGCGGAGTTTCTGCGAGCCTGATTTCAGCGTGTCGGTGAAGTTCGTGATGTTTCTGACTTCCGATGAACCATCGATAATCCCGCTTGAAAGCGCGTTCAGCTGGCCGGTGATCATCTGGGCCTTGCTGCTTACATTGTTAACGGAAGTGGATATGTCTCCGGTGGAAATTCCCTGTTTTTCCGCCGCCTCGGCAATGGCGCGGATAGCATCGTTCATTGAGGCGACAATATCCGAGACCTGAGTAATCGAGCCTGTGACCATGCTTGTTCCGTTCACGAGATTGCCGATTCGATGCTGGATATCCTCAAGCGCTGCGGATGTGCTTTGCGCAAGCGATTTGACCTCTCCGGCGACAATGCCAAAGCCGCGACCATGTATCCCGGCGCGGGCCGCTTCGATGGTTGCATTCAGCGCCAGAAGATTGGTCTGGTTTGCAATATTGCTGATGAGGGCGACGATATCCTGGATTTGCCCTGCTGCTTCCTGAAGAGCGGAGGTCGTGACCGTCGCCTCGCTCGTGATGCGGATAACATCATTGGAAATCGCGCTTGCCGAGGATGCGTTCGCTGCAATCTCCTTGATCGAAACTGAGAGTGCTTGAACCGTCTGCGAGACAGCGCCGAGTTCATCCGTCATTAACCGGGCTGATTGAGAGACGTCTTCGCTGTTTTCGCTGAGGCGGCCGAACATGTCGGATCGGGCCTTGAGTTCCGTATCGACATTGTTGGCGGCGGCGTGAGTGCTGTCGGCCTCGGTCATGACCATACCGGCGCCACTGAGGAAGGATTTCGACAGAACCTCGAGTTTCGACGACCTGTCGGCAATCTGATCGGATCGCACTTGAATGCTGCCTGCAAGATCGCGGACCTTTCGAAGGAAAGGATTGAGAATCTGGGCGATTTCGGCTGCTTCGTCGCCGCTGGTCTCATTTAGTTCTCGGGTCAGATCGATCTTGTCCTCGCTGATCATGGCGTGAAGAATTTTCTGAATTTCGCCCGTGCCGAGGGTTACCCCATGTTCTGCGGCGTTCAGGCCCATGACCTCATCCTCATGGCTGACGCGCAGGCCCACCGTCCGGTCGAGCAGGACAAAGAGCAGCATGCCAAGGCCAAAGGACCAGACAAAGGCAAGACCAGCGCCCTGCGCCTGGACAAGGAACTGCTCGAACCGGGTCGCTGCCGCGAGTTTTTCCTCTGTCGCATAGACGGCAACAAGCAAGGTACCGAGAACACCGCAAGTGCCGTGGATCGATACGGCGTAAAGCACATCGTCGAGTTTGAAATAACGCTCGAGGATTTCCGCGGAAAGGATGACGACAAGCCCGGCGATCAGGCCGATTTGCGCCGCGCCCCCCGGCATCACGGCATCACATCCCGCCGTGATGGCGACGAGCCCGCCCAACATGCTGTTGATGCTGCGGCCGGGCTGGTATTTCCTGTCGAAAAGGTAACCAAAGAAGAGCCCCGACCCGCCGGCAAAGGCCGCGGCCAGAATCGTGTTCGCGACGATTTTGGCAAAAGCGGGCGTTCCGGCTGTCGTCGAGCCGCCGTTGAAGCCGATCCAGCCGACCATCAGCACCAATGCGCCGCCCCCTGCCAGAACAACGCTATAGCCCTGAATAGAGTTGACGGATCCGTCGGCATTGAACTTGCCGATCCTGGGTCCGAGCACGATAATACCCGCAAGACCGATCCAGGCGCCGACGGAATGAACCACGGTCGAACCGGCAAAATCGATGAAGCCTGCATTGGCGAGCCATGCCGTGTTGCTGGTATCAAGCAGATTGCCCCAGGCCCAGTGACCGAAAACCGGATAGATCACCAGCGAGATCGCGAGGGTGGCGAAAATATAGCCGCCAAAACGCATGCGCTCGGCGACAGCGCCGGACACGATGGTAGCAGCAGTGCCGACAAAGGCTGCCTGAAACACGAAGAACGTATAATCCCAAGCCTCCAACTGGTTGAAGAACATGAAGTGAAGCGGGTTGCCAAGCCAGCCGTTGATCGAACTGCCAAACATCAGCCCGAAGCCGAGCACATAGAAGCAAATCACGGCAATGAAGAGATCGACGAAATTTTTCTGGGCCACATTGACCGAGTTTTTTGCCCGCACGAAGCCTGCCTCAAGCAACAGGAAGCCGAACTGCATCAAGAGAACAAGCGCTGCAGCGAGCATGGTCCAGATGTGATTGGCGTTGGTCTGCTGATCGGCAACTGCCTGTTGCAAGGCTGCGATCTCGGAGGCCGTATCACCCAGCGCAACGCCCGGCATCAAAACGGCTGTCGGCAGCAAAACGGCTGCGGTGATTATCTCAGATTTCATTTCAGTTCCCCAAAAGCTTTGGGTAAAAGTAATTCCTTATCCTTAATAAATTGTTTTTCGAAATAACTTGAGAGGGTAAATATTGCAAATCATTGCCGTTTTCGTCATGATTTAGGAGATTAAACAAGAATTGTAGGTAATGTTTTTTCTTTTTCTTCGATCTTTGAATTTATTAAGAATTTATAACTGATCTGGAGATTTAGCCAGCGCAACAAGTGCCGGGCGAATTTCGATGGCGGATTGAAGCGGCTGCGGAAAGTTGATGCGGGCCGTTTCATGCTGTGTCGCAAGGTCGAAGCCTTCCGGGTCGATGCCGGTCATCTGCCATGGACCCGGCTCGCGCCCGACGTGAACCGCATAGGCGGATAGGGCGCTCGCATGGTCGGCGTTCATGTGGCTGATCACATCTTCTTCCATCGCCGCAAAATCCGAATAGGGGAGCGACGGGGCCGCAATCATATCGCTTGTCTGAAGCGCATAGGCGCGCCCGAAACCGGCATTCAGGCTTGCTTTTGAAACATCAAGGCGAATGAAATGGAAATCGCCGAAATCAGCATAAAGCGCTGCCTTGGGATGGCGGTTGAGGAAGCGGGCGCGGGCAGTCTCACGGGCATCGCTGCCGCGCTCGAGGAAAGTGGCGTGGCAGGAGACACTCATGCGCGGATGGGCCAGCGGATCGCCCTTGCCGGGTTCTCCGAGAAGGAGAGAGGCGCGCGGATCATGGCGCAGGGCAGATGTGTGTCCCGACAGGTCGGAGACGAGGATCAGCGGCGTCCCGTCCATCAGGTTTGCGACGGCGACACGGCTTGCCAGCGGATCGCCGGTCACGGGCTCAAGGGTCGCAATCGCAGCATGGCGCGCCTCACGCAGCAGCCGCCGGGCCAGCAGGCGGGCGTCATTGTCGGTTTCGCGCAGAACCTCTTTTTTCGGCGATGATTTTTCGTCGGCCATGGCGCTCCCCCGCGACGGATTTTTAAGAGTGAGCGATCTTATGGTGTCCGTTTCAGCCTTTCAATTCATCAGGCAGATCATGGCAACGTTAATGCTACGCCAAAAAACATGTTTAACCTGATGTTAAGCGCGGTGGGCCACACTTTGCTGCAATTCGGGAGGGTGCTTGCTGTTCCCATTGTTCCCGTAGTGTACCAGTAGTGTAGGTGTATCATGCGTCAGTCGAGTGCCGAGGCGGTCTTGCCGGAAGTTGAACCCTTTCAACCGGTGAACGGGCCCAAAGTTCAACATTCATCCGAAAATTCAAAGGCAGCACCGGCGCACAATGCGCTGATTGTGATCGGCCGGGGTGGCTATACGCTTGCCGTGCCGGGGGCTGAGAAAATGAGCCCGCCTTTCACCGAGGCGGCCGTGAGCATGGTTGAGCGCGTGGCCAATGGGCCACTGGTATCGATCGTTGGCGACACGGCGGCGATATCATCCGCATCGGGCAAGTGGCGGTCGCTTAAATCAGCAGCCGGGATTCTGGTCGTGCTCAATCTTGTCGGCGCTGCGGGCATTGCCACCTATCACTACGCCAATCGGCAGTCGCATGACGGCATTGATGTGGTCAAGGTTCAGCCGCAGCAGATCAGCATTGAAAAAACCCGTGTGCCACTGCCGGGTGAGGCAGGCGCCCCGGTTGTGCAGAATTCTCTCCTGGACCGGATCGAGACCGGCGGCCCGGTGCCACCTGTCGACACCCTGACGCCGCGCAAGGTGAAAGTGAAAACCTTTAAAGTATCGGGTGTTGAAAAGGAGGAGGACGGGCTCGCTGCATCGGATGCGCAGGAGATCGTTCTCGCAAGCAATGAAATCATCCTGCCGCGCCAGCGCCCCGGTTCGCCGCTTGCGGCAGCGGCAGCACCGTCAAGCTCGTTCATCCAGGCGCTTCAGGAACTGCGCAATGGCTCGCGCACCAAGCCCGTCACCATTGTCCATATTGGTGACAGCCATATTGCCTCCGATGGCTTTTCGGAAGGCGTGCGCGAAGGTCTGCAAGCCGCTTTCGGCAATGCCGGGCGCGGTGCCGTCATTCCGGCTGGCACGGGTCGCTATGCCCGTGCCGGTGGTGTCAAGATGGTCACGGTCGGCACCTGGGAGACAGAAAGCAGCATGAGCGACCGGGGCGGTGCCTATGGCCTTTCCGGTTATCGCGTATCCTCCACATCCCGCTCGGCGAAAATGGTGCTGACGTCGCTCGATGAAGCGTTCGATTGGGCAGAGGTCACGGTTCTGACCGGCCCTGATCAGGGCAAGGTCACGCTATTGGCCGGTGACAAGTTCAAGACAGTCGACGCAAAAGCAGACAGTGTGGGCTCAATGGTTGTCCGCATCGAGACATCCGGCAAATCCTTAAGCGTCAGCCCCGCCGGCGGCCTGACGACCGTTTTGAACTGGGCGACCGGGCGCGAAAAGCCAGGCATTCGCTATGTCAATTTCGGCATCGCGAATGCGGATGCCTATCTTCCTGACCGCTGGGACATGAAACTTGTCAGAAATGATCTCGGCCATCTCGACCCCGATCTCATTGTCTGGGGCTACGGCACCAGCGAAGGCCTGAACAGCAGCCTTGATCTTGCGGCCTACAGGCGGCAAATCGAGACGGTGTATACTGCATTCAGCGCGGCAGCTCCCGGTGCAGACTGGCTCTTTGTCGGCCCACCGTCGGCACTTGCGCGCACTGGCAAGGCGGCAGGCTATTGCAATGGCTACACGATTCCGGTCAATCTCGGCGAAGTGCGCGAGGCGTTGCAGGATTTTGCAAAACAGAACGACCGTCTTTTCTGGGACTGGTCCGTTGCGATGGGCGGACCCTGCGCTGCGGATGAATGGGCGCGCGCCACGCCGCCGCTCGCCGCCGGTGACCGCGTCCTGCTCACCGCAAATGGCTATCGCCAGAGCGCGGAAGCGCTGGTCGCCCACATCACCGGGCAGGTTGGCCAGCCGCGCGTGGTTGCGGCAGCGGCCAGCGGGCGGACGCAGTAACACCTCGATCTGGTTTCGAAACGGGTAAAGGCATCTTCACGACAGGTGCTTTTTCGATTACATTTATGTGATTTAAGAATATCAGCGTTTGGCACTTTGATGATTGCTACTTTGCGTCAACCATGGTTGCTTGGCATGGATTTATGCAACGGAGCAAACGACGATATGATCAGTGGAATCAAGGCTTGTGTATTCGATGCCTATGGCACGATGTTCAATGTCCATGCACCGGTATCAAAAGTCGCGGCGAGCCGTCTTGGCGACAAGGCTCAGGCGATTTCCGCGCTCTGGCGTGACAAGCAGCTGCAATATACCTGGCTGCGCAGTCTGATGCGCGAGTATCAGCCCTTCCGCGTTGTCACGGCGGATGCGCTGAGCTATGCGCTTGAGGCGCATGGCGTGCAGGATCCTGACCTCCACAAAGCGCTGATGGAGGCCTATTACACGCTTGATGCTTATGAGGATGTGGCGCCCTGTCTTGATGCTTTACGCGCCAAGGGGTTCAAGACCGCGATCCTGTCCAATGGTTCTCCGGACATGCTTGATGCCGCGGTTACTTCGGCTCGTATCGGCGACAAACTTGATGCGGTCCTTTCCGTTGAAAGTGTCGGCGTGAACAAGCCCGATCCTCGGGTCTATCAGCTCGCGCTTGATCATTTCGGCATTGCGGCGAACGAGGTCTGCTTTGTGTCCAACAATGCCTGGGATTCCCATGCGGGCGCGAATTTCGGCTATCAGGTTGCGCGGCTCAACCGCTATGGCGCGCCTGCTGAAAAGCTTCCGGGCGTTCCGAAAATCTTCATGAAAGGGCTCGATGAACTGGCACCTTCTGTTGCGCCTTAGCGTGCCCGGGGATACAGGAACGCCTGTCGACAACAATCTTGTTATTGAATACACTTCAGTCTGGGAAAAGGTCGGCATTCAAGTGGGATTTGTCACGTGGCTTGGATGTGTCGGTTCAATGTGCCCGGCCAGTCAAAACCTGGCACAAGGACCGGTCGGGAGGATCGAGGGAAAATGAGCAGTCAGGGTTCGTCGTCGGGCGCGTCGAAGGCCGCCGATACATTGCCGAAGCTGCTTTTGCGCAACGCGCGGCAATGGGAAAACAAGCCTGCGATACGGGAAAAAGATCTTGGCATCTGGCAGACCTGGACATGGGCAGATGTTCTCCACGAGGTTGAGCCTTATTCCCGGGGTCTCAAGGTGCTTGGCGTTCAGCGCGGCGACAAGATCGCGATTATCGGCGACAACCGCCCGCGGCTTTACTGGACCTTCGTGGCAGCGCAGGCGTTGGGCGCCATTCCGGTGCCGGTCTATCAGGACGCGGTCGCCGACGAGATGGCCTATGTGCTCGATCATGCCGATGTCACGCTGGCGGTTGTCGAGAATCAGGAACAGGTTGACAAGATTTTCTCCGTGATGTCGCGCCTGCCGCATCTCAAGACCGTTGTCTATGATGATGAACGTGGCCTTCGCGATTACCATGCGGACAATCTTTTCAGCTTTGAGATGGTCCAGAGAATGGGCCGCGAGGGCACTTTTGGCAGCGATCAATGGCGATCAGAAATTGACGCGGGCAAGGGTGCTGATCCTTCGGTCATTCTTTATACATCCGGCACCACCGGTAAGCCGAAGGGCGTCGTGCTGAGCCATGACAATGTACGCTTGAGTGCCGAAAACGCGGTCAAATTCGACAATCTGACCGAAAACGACACCATTCTTTCTTATCTGCCCATGGCCTGGGTGGGTGACCACGTCTTCTCCTATGGGGAGAGCTATGTCGCGGGCATCTGCATTGCATGCCCGGAAAACGCCGATACGATGCATCACGATCTGGTGGAAATCGGGCCGAGCTTTTTCTTTGCCCCGCCCCGGGTTTTCGAATCCATGCTCACCAATTTGAACATACGGATGGAAGACGCCTCGGCGATCAAGCGCCGGATCTTCAGCGGTTTCATCAATCTTGCAAAGCGTGTCGGAGAAAGGATCATGAACGGAACCAGCGTTCCGCTCACCGACAGGATGCTTTATGGGCTTGGCCGGCTTCTGATTTACGAGCCGCTCAAGAATTCTCTCGGCCTGTCGAATGTCCGTGTCGCCTATACGGCGGGCGAGGCGATCGGGCCTGAAATGTTCTCGTTCTATCGCGCGCTCGGCATCAACCTGAAGCAGCTTTATGGCCAGACCGAAGCGACGGTTTTCATCACGGTTCAGCCGGATGGCGGTGTCAAGGCCGATACGGTTGGCGTTCCGGCACCGGCCGTCGACATCAAGATCGCTGAAAATGGCGAAGTGTTGTTTTCAGGACCGGGGGCTTTTGTTGAATATTACAAAAACCCTGAAGCGACGCGCGCGGCGAAAACCGACGATGGATGGGTGCATACAGGCGATGCCGGTTTTTTCGAAAAAGACGGTCAACTGAAAATCATCGACCGGGCAAAAGATGTCGGCCAGTTGACCAGCGGCGCGCTCTTCGCCCCGAAATATATCGAGAACAAGCTTAAATTCTTTTCGAATATCAAAGAGGTTGTTGCGGTCGGTGATGGTCGCCCGTTTGCAGCTGCAATGATCAATATCGATCTTCAGGCGGTTGGCAACTGGGCTGAGCGCAACAATATCTCCTATGCGAGCTATCAGGAACTCGCGAACCATCCGACCGTCTATCAGATGATTGCGGAGAATATCCGCGCGGTGAACGAGCAGCTGGCGAAAGAACCGAATGTCGCCGGATCGCAGATCAAGCGCTTTTTGATCCTTCACAAGGAGCTTGATGCCGATGACGGCGAACTCACCCGGACCCAGAAAATCCGACGCCCCTTCGTCATGGAGCGCTATGCCGATCTCGTCGATGCAATATATGACCACTCGACCGAGCGACATGTGACGACCGAGGTTACTTTCGAAGACGGCAAGATCGGAAGCATTTCCGCCAATGTGCGGATTGCGGATGTAGATCCGAGCGAAAGGGCGAGCGCAATGCCGGAGGCTGCGGAATGAATATACAAGACACACAGGCCCAGTCTGCGGCTTCACCTCCACAAGATCGGCCGCCCCTTCAACAGGGGACAGGTCAAGGGCGCATCAAGGACAAGATCATCCTCGACGTCGCGGATATCTCGCTGTCTTTTGGTGGCGTGAAGGCGATCCAGAATGTGAGCTTCAATATCCGGCAGGGCGAGATCCGGGCGATTATCGGGCCGAATGGCGCGGGCAAGACCTCGATGCTGAATGTCATCAACGGGTTCTACCATCCCCAGGTCGGTACAATCAGCTTTGATGGCAACAGGCGCCATCAGATGAAGCCTTATGTCGCCGCGACACAGGGCATTGCGCGCACCTTCCAGAATGTGGCCCTTTTCCGGGGCATGTCGACGCTCGACAACATCATGGCCGGGCGTATGCTGAAGATGAAAAAGAGCTTCGTGCATCATCTTTGGTATTTTGGCGCTGCAAAGGCGGAAGAGCTTGAGCATCGCGAATTCGTTGAGCATATTATCGAGTTTCTGGAAATCCAAACCATCAGGCGCACGCCGGTCGGGCGGTTGCCTTACGGTCTTCAAAAACGGGTCGAGCTTGGTCGGGCACTGGCAATGGAGCCGCGGCTTCTTCTTCTTGATGAACCGATGGCCGGCATGAACCTTGAAGAAAAGCAGGACATGTCGCGTTTCATCATCGATGTGAACGAGCAGTTCGGGACCACGATTGCGCTGATCGAACACGATATCGGCGTTGTCATGGACCTGTCCGACCGTGTCATGGTCTTGAACTATGGCCAGAAAATTGCTGATGGCACGCCCGACCAAGTCAAGTCCGATCAGGATGTGATCGATGCCTATCTTGGTGTGGCGCATTAGAGGCCGATGATGGATTTTCTCTATTCTGTTCTTGTTGATCCCTTTGTCCAGATGGCGAGCCTGCCGGACTTTTTTGTGCAGGTGATCTGGGAAGGATTCGTCGCCGGCATTCTCTATTCGCTCATTGCGCTTGGCTTCGTGCTGATCTTCAAAGCCTCCGGCGTGTTCAATTTTGCGCAGGGCATCATGGTTGTGTTTGCAGCCCTGACGCTGGTCGGCCTTCATGCGCTGGGGGTGCCTGCCTATATTGCGCTCATTCTTACCATCGGCGTGATGTTCGCCCTTGCCGTGACGGTGGAGCGCGTGGTGCTGCGCCCGCTCGTCAACCAGCCGGATATCATCCTCTTCATGGCAACCATCGGGCTTACGCAATTCCTCATCGGACTTGGTGAAGTGGTGTTTGGCGGCGAGCCAAAAACCATGATCAAGGATGAACTGGGCCTTCCGAGCGGTGCCATCGACATGCCGTTCCTGGATGGCTTCGTGTCTTTTCAGAAGATCGATATTGCAGCCGCTGTGATCGCGATCATCATGGTTGTGGCGCTCGCCTTCTTTTTCTCCAAGACCACGATCGGCCGGGCGCTGCGCGCCGTTGCCGATGATCACCAGGCAGCGCTGTCGGTCGGCATTTCGCTCAATCAGATCTGGGTCATCGTATGGTTTGCCGCCGGCATCGTCGCGCTCGCCACGGGTATCATGTGGGGGGCGCGTTCGGATGTGAGTTTTGCGCTCGAGATCGTCGCTTTCAAGGCGCTGCCAGTGCTCATTCTCGGCGGTTTCACGTCGATCCCGGGCGCCATCCTCGGTGGCCTCATTATCGGTATTGGCGAAAAGATCGGTGAGATATACTGGGGCCCACTGGTTGGCGGCGGCATTGAAAGCTGGCTTGCCTTTTTCATTGCGCTGCTGTTCCTGCTGTTCCGTCCGCAGGGGCTGTTTGGCGAAAAGATTATCGACCGCATTTAGGGGGCGGGTCACATGTTTTATCGTGAAGTCGGACAGTTCAAAACCAATTACGCTGCCGATCAGGCCATGTTCCCGGTCCGGCAAGACAGATATGCCATTTTCGCTCTTCTTGTTTTTGCCTTTATCGGCGTGCCGCTGATCATGAGCGATTTCTGGATCAATTCGATCATGATCCCATTTCTGATTTTCTCGCTCGCAGCGATCGGCCTCAATGTGCTGACTGGATATACCGGGCTGGTGTCGCTTGGAACCGGCGGCTTCATGGGCGTTGGTGCCTATTCGGCCTATAAGCTGACGACGATTTTCCCGGATGTGAACATCCTCGTGATCATTCTGGCATCCGGTTTTTTCGCTACTTTCATCGGCATCATTTTTGGTCTTCCATCTCTGCGCATCAAGGGCTTCTATCTCGCGGTTGCAACACTTGCTGCCCAGTTCTTTCTGGAATGGGCGTTCATCCGTGTTCCCTGGCTTTACAATTACAATGCGTCTGGTGCGATCGAAGTGCCGACCAGAGAATTGTTTGGCGTTGCGATCACCGGGGCGTCGGCGTCGCCAACAGTGCGTTATCTCATCGTTCTGACCTTTGTTGTGGTGCTGACCTGGATTGCGAGCAATGTGCTTCGCGGTCGCGTCGGGCGGAGCTGGATGGCGATCCGCGACATGGATATCGCGGCTGAGCTCATCGGCATCAAGCTTCTGCAGAATAAGCTTCTGGCCTTCGCCTTTTCATCCTATTATTGCGGCGTAGCGGGCGCGCTCATGGTGTTTCTCTGGCTCGGTGCTGCCGAGGTCGAGAGCTTCGACATCAATCAATCTTTCCTGATCCTGTTCATGGTCATTATCGGCGGCCTCGGCAGTTTGTCGGGCGCGTTTCTGGGTGCTGCGCTGATCTGGATCCTGCCGATCCTCATTCGCGGCTTTCCTGCTTTCATTGGGCTTGAAGTTCAGGCCGCGACAGTTGAACATATTCAGTTCATGGTGATTGGTGCGCTGATCATCTTCTTTTTGATTGTTGAGCCCGCCGGTCTTGCACGATTATGGCAGGTGGCGCGACAAAAACTGAGAACCTGGCCGTTCCCTTATTGAGGAGGGAAGCGGAAAGATTGGCTGATGTGAGGCCGAAACAGCTCATCCTCGATCCCGTCATACACGGGGCAGGGCCTCTGGGCTAAAGAACAAACGATAATAAAGGGAGGAATAACAATGAATTTTTGGCAAATGGCTCTCCGGGCCTTCGCTGCAAGCGGTGTGCTTGCAGCAACCTTCATCCCCGCGCAGGCGGCAGATGAAATCTATGTGCCGCTTCTGACCTATCGCACCGGACCTTTCGCAGGCTCCGGTATTCCGATTGCCAATGGCATGCACGACTATCTCAGGATGATCAACGAGCGCGACGGCGGCGTGAACGGTGCGAAACTCATCATCGACGAGTGTGAAACCAGCTACGACGCCCAGAAAGGCGTCGAATGCTATGAGGCGACCAAGGGCAAGGGCGCAATCGTCTATAACCCTTATTCGACGGGCATCACGCTTCAGCTGATCCCGAAAGCGTCGGTCGACAAAATCCCGGTTCTGTCGATGGGCTATGGTCTATCGGCGGCCGCCGTCGGTGAGAAATTCCCATGGATCTTCAACCTGCCACAGACCTATTGGGGTCAGGCTTCCGCGATCCTCAAATATATCGGCAGCAAAGAGGGCGGTGATCTGACAGCCCTCAAGGGCAAGAAAATCGGCTTCATCTATCTTGATGCCGGTTATGGTCGCGAGCCGATCCCGCTTTTTGAACAGTTTGCGAAGACCTATGGCTTCGAACTCCTGCTGATTCCGGTCGGCACGAAGGAAATGCAGTCGCAGTCATCGCACTGGC
The DNA here is from genome assembly GCA_013911885.1 of Hyphomicrobiales bacterium. Taxonomy (GTDB): domain Bacteria; phylum Pseudomonadota; class Alphaproteobacteria; order Rhizobiales; family JACESI01; genus JACESI01. Next base: position 145,268 of record JACESI010000005.1, read on the forward strand.
TGACCGTGCGCAAGGAAAAGCCTGACTGGATGGTGATGTGGGGCTGGGGTGCGATGAACCCGACCGCGATCAAGGAAGCCGCCAAAGTGCGTTTCCCGATGGATCGGTTCATTGGCGTCTGGTGGTCCGGTTCGGATGATGATGTCCGTCCAGCAGGTGCTGATGGCAAAGGCTATCTCTCGGCAAACTTCCATGGCACAGGGACCAATTACCCGGCGATGCAGGATGTCCTGAAATATGTGGTGCAACCGGGCAAGAGCCAGATCGCCGATCCTGCCAATATGGGTGACAACTTCTACAACCGCGGCATTTTCAATTCCGCGATCATCGTCGAGGGCATCAAGAAGGCGCAGGAAATCACGGGCAAGAAAGCCATCAACGGCGAGGATATGCGCAAAGGGCTCGAAGCGCTGGACCTGAGCGAGGAAGATCTTGCGAAAATCGGCTTCCCGAATTTCACCGTACCAATCAAGTCCAGCTGCAAGGATCACTCCGGCAGCCATCCGATCTATATTCAGCAATGGAACGGCAAGAGCTGGGACAAGGTATCGGACTGGATCACATCTGAAGACACGGTCGTACGCCCGATGCTTGAGGCCGCGGCAGATCAGTATGTTGCGGCTCAGCCAGGCTGGGAAACCCAGACCTGCAAATAGATCGGCCGCACAGAGGCTTGACACGCTACGGAAGGGCGCCTGATCGCGTCCTTCCTGTCCTTTTCCCTTTCTGACTGGAGCAGGCCCTCATGAACGCCCCCTTAACCGGCACTTCGACCACGCCGGATATCAATGCCGCGCCGATCCTTACGGTCAACAATATCGAAGTGATCTATGATCATGTGATTCTGGTGCTGAAGGGGGTCTCGCTCACTGTGCCGCAGGGCGGTATCGTCGCGCTTCTGGGCGCGAATGGCGCGGGCAAGACAACGACGCTGAAGGCAATATCGAACCTTCTTCATGCCGAGCGCGGCGAGGTCACCAAAGGCAACATCACCTTCAAGGGAGAACAGGTGCAGGCGCTCTCACCCAATACGCTGGTCAAGCGCGGCTGCATTCAGGTGATGGAAGGCCGGCATTGTTTCGAGCATCTCTCGGTGGAGGAGAACCTTCTCACCGGCGCTTATACGCGAAAGGAAGGCCGTGCCACGATCCGGGCTGATCTGGAGATGGTCTATAATTATTTCCCGCGCCTGCGCGAGCGACGCACATCGCTTGCGGGCTATATTTCGGGCGGCGAGCAGCAGATGTGCGCCATCGGTCGCGCAATGATGGCGCGACCCACCATGATCCTCCTCGATGAACCCTCGATGGGCCTTGCGCCGCAGCTTGTCATTGAGATTTTCGAGATCGTCAAACAGCTGAACAGTGATCAGGGCGTGAGTTTTCTGCTTGCCGAGCAGAACACCAATATGGCGCTGCGCTATGCGACCTATGGCTATATTCTTGAAAATGGTCGCGTGGTGCTCGATGGCGATGCCAAGGATCTAAGCGAAAACGAAGATGTGAAGGAATTCTATCTCGGCATTGCAAGTTCCGAGGACAAGGTCTCGTTTCGTGATGTGAAACATTACAAGCGTCGCAAGCGTTGGCTCGCCTGACGCCCCCTGACGCGCTGTCTTAAGCCAAGATGGAGACTGGGATGGAGGCTGGGATCGAGGCTGGGATGGAGGATGGGATGACGGATTTTCTCGATCAGGCTGAAACCTGCGATCCGGATGAGCGGGAGCGTGCTCTGTTCGGCCGTCTGCCAGACGTGATTGCCTATGCATGCGACAACGCCGCAGGGTGGCGCGCCCATCTTGCCGGGGTCGATCCGGCAGCAATCGTCAACCGGGCGGCGCTTTCCAGCCTGCCGCTTTTGCGAAAAGCCGATCTTATGGCAGATCAGGCGAAAGCGCCGCCCTTCGGCGGATTTGCCACTCTGTCGGCTGGTCAGGCGGCGCGCGTTTTCATGTCGCCCGGACCGATTTTCGAACCGCAGCCGGAGGGTGCAGACGCCTGGAATGCCGCTCGCGCGCTTTTTGCAGCAGGCCTTCGCAAGGGAAACCTCGTTCACAACGCCTTTGCCTATCACATGACGCCGGGCGGCTTCATCCTCGATCAGGGGGCGATTGCGCTCGGATGCTCGGTGTTTCCCGCCGGTGCCGGCAATACGGAGGCGCAGGTGCAGGCCATGGCGGCGCTGAGGCCGGATGCCTATGTGGGTACGCCGGACTATCTCAAGGTCATCCTGGATCAGGCGGCAGAGAGCGGTGCGGATGTTTCCAGTCTCAAGAAGGCACTGGTTTCAGGCGGCGCGCTTTTTCCGAGCCTGCGGGCGCATTATGCCGCGCGTGGTGTCGCCGTGTTGCAGACTTATGCAACGGCGGAGCTTGGTTGCATCGCCTATGAGACGGCGGCTGACACGGGCCTTGTCATCAACGAGGATTATATCGTCGAGATCGTAACCCCCGGCACCGGCGACCCTGTCCCAGACGGAGAGGTGGGCGAGGTTGTCGTGACTGCTTTCAAGAAGAATTATCCGATGATCCGTCTCGCGACCGGCGATCTTTCCGCCATCCTGCCCGGTCAAAGTCCCTGCGGGCGTACAAACCGGCGCATCCGCGGCTGGCTTGGCCGCGCGGACCAGCGCACGAAGGTGAAAGGCATGTTCATCGATCCGAAACAGGTTGCCGATATCGCCCGCGCTCTTGCGGGCGCTGGCCTCGGGCGGATGCGGCTTGTTGTACGACGGATGAATGAGAAAGACGTCGTAACCCTGCAGGCGGAAGCAGAACATCATACATCCGACCTTTCTAAGGCCCTTGCCGCGGCTTTCCGCGATCACTGCAAGATGAAAGCCGATATCGAACTCGTGCGCCCGGGCACACTGCCGAACGATGGCAAGGTGATCGCCGACGAGCGCCAATACTGAAGTCTGTGATTGAAATTTAGGGCCGATTCGTCATCCGGATACGGCTGTGGAGACGGCTGAAAATCCGCCTGCTGGATTTTAAAAAGAAGAGACTGGTACGCCCTAGGGGAGTTGAACCCCTCTTTTCAGGTTGAAAACCTGACGTCCTAACCGATAGACGAAGGGCGCACTAGGCAGGCTGTATAATAATTTCATGACGATGACACAAGAGTAAATTCGAACTTTTTAACCCACAGCGAAACAGTTTGGCCTTGATCGCAACCGCATGATTTCTCATGCTTTCGGGCAATGGCACATTTTCGGCTGCTTTCATGCATCTTGGGGGCTTTGATTGACGGAATCGATTGGCGGCAATCCCGCGTTGGCGGCAGAACAGCTCATTTCGCTGCTGTCAGCGGGCAAATCCATCGTGTTTTTTACCGGTGCGGGGATCAGTACCCGCTCAGGCATTCCCGACTTCCGAAGCCCGGGTGGCATCTGGTCACGCTACCGGATCATCGCACTTGACGAATTTCGTGCAAGCGAAGCGGCTCGGCTCGAGGATTGGGAGCGCCGCTTCCATATGGCGGCCCTGTTTGCAACGGCAAAACCGAACGCCGCCCATGACTGGATCGCGCGTCTGGTGCGGGAAGGCCGCTCATCCGGTGTGATCACACAGAATATCGACGGGCTGCACCAGAAGGCTGGAATGGCGGAGGCAAACGTCGTCGAGTTTCACGGCACAGGCGCTCATGCGCATTGTCTTTCCTGCGGCAAACGGCACGAGATCAACCAGATGCGGGCGCTCATCGAAAGCAAGCGCATTGCCCCACGCTGCGATTGCGGCGGGCTGGTCAAGGCGGCGGTGATCTCTTTCGGCGAGGCCATCCCGGATGACGTGTTCAGGCGTGCTGAGATTCTGATTGATTCGGCGGATTTCATGGTGGCAATCGGCACTTCGCTTCAGGTCTGGCCTGCTTCAGGGCTGCTTGAGCGTGGTTTGGTGCGCAAGGTGCCGCTCATCATCCTTAATCGGGACGTCACCCCATTTCACTCAAAGTCTATTGCTGTCTTTACCGATGATCTCACAGAAATAGCTGAAAATATTGTGAAATTGTTATTTTGACCTTGGTGAAAACGGATCGGGTTTTTCTTCCCGCGCCGGCGTATTTGAGCGTCCGGCCTTACAAACACTGGATATGTCTAAAAAGACCATGGTTATCGCAATCATGAGTGCTATGTTTTTTTAGGGAATCAGTACGTATATCGCCAAATTGTGTTTAGATGCGGGTTAGAGGCGTTGCGATGGAAGTCAAATTTGAGGGAAAACGCGCCACAAGCGAGAAGACGGAAGCTGGGGATGAGAAGGCGATCAATCTGATCGAGATTTCGGGCTATATCAAATGGTTCGATGTCTCGAAGGGATTTGGCTTCATTGTTCCGGATGACGGGTCGCGAGATGTGCTTTTGCATGTCACATGCCTTCGGCGCGATGGTTATCAGACCGCTTACGAAGGGGCGAGGGTGGTTTGCGAGGTGGTCGAGCGAACCCGCGGCTATCAGGCGTTTCGTATCATCAGCATGGATGAATCGAGCGCGCACCATCCAATGCAGTTCGATCAGTCAGACTCATACACGCCGGTAGAGGCGACCAGCGGCATTGTAAAGGCCACGGTGAAATGGTTCAACCGGACCAAGGGGTATGGTTTTCTGATGCTGCCGGAGACGCAGGAAGACCTGTTCATCCACATGGAGACGCTGCGCCGCTATGGCATCGCCGAGTTGCGGCCCGGCCAGTCGATGGTGGTGCGCTATGGTCACGGCGCAAAAGGTCTGATGGTCGCAGAAATCCGGCCTGCGGATTACAACGGTATGCCCTCATCGCATTAACGCGAGGACCGCGTCGCCTGATTGGCAGAGGGCGGCTGTCTCTGGAAGAGTGCCATGCGTTTCGTTCTCGCCATACTTCTGTTCATGAACCTTGTGTTTATGCCTCTTGGCAACCGTGTCGAAGCCCAGACGCCGATCGTGCTCGCTTTCAGCCAGCTGGTTGAGTTTGTCCGGGCGGATCATTCCGTTTCCTTTTGTACCCACCCGGCCAATGACGAACAGTCGCGCACGGTCGGCCTGATGTTTCAGGAAACGATGCCGGAGCGCGGCGGCATGTTTTTTGATTTCCAGAAGGCCGATATCGTTCATATGTGGATGCGCAATACCGTTCTGCCGCTCGACATGGTTTTTATTGGCGCGGACCTCAGGGTCGTGAAAATCGTGCAGAACACGAAGCCGTTCTCTCTGGCGATCATATCGTCCGATGTTGCAGCGCGCTATGTGCTCGAAATCAATGCCGGGGCCGCCGAACGGCATGATGTGCGGGTCGGCGACATGGTCAGACTTGCCGCAACAAAATGTTCGCTTCCCTGATTGGCAATGTATGTTTCCACTTGAATTGGAAATGTGCCGCGTGTAGGGAGTGTTCGTTGCGAAATGAATGCCGCCGATCAAGGATTGGCTTTATCATTCGTAGCGGTCGTCGGCTCATCGCCAGGATCTATTCGGAGCGTAGCGCAGTCTGGTAGCGCATCTGGTTTGGGACCAGAGGGTCGGGAGTTCGAATCTCTCCGCTCCGACCACTTTGGGGTGGCATCATCAGGTCGGCATCATCAGGTCGGCATCGTCGTTTGGGCATTGCCACGGCGCTGCATCGCAGAGGGCACAAATGGTCGCGCGCATCTTCAAACCAGCCAAATCCGCTATGCAATCCGGTCGCGGGAAAACCGAGGACTGGGTTCTCGAACATATCTCGGAACAGCCGCGCGGTCGCGATCCCCTGATGGGTTATACGTCTTCCACAGAAACCGAAAACCAGGTTCGGCTCAGCTTCGACACGCTCGAGGAAGCGGAGAATTATGCAGTGCGCAACAATATTGCTTATGTCGTCATGAAACCAAAAGAACGCGCGATCAAGCGCGTCGCCTATTCAGACAATTTCAAATACGGCAGAATGACGCCCTGGACCCACTAGGCCGTCCTGCACCGGCGCGGAATTAGGCCCCGTAGCTCAACTGGATAGAGCACCCGCCTTCTAAGCGGGATGTTGCGTGTTCGAGTCACGCCGGGGTCACCATCTCAAGTGAATAAAGAGCGATTGCCAAATACGATTGGTCGGGATGGGATCGGCATTGTCCGAGGGATTGTTCACGCCCTCAGAGTTTTCCCTGAAAGACGGCGCCTGCCTTCACGAGGGATGCAATCGTGTCGTCGTCATAGCCGATTTCCGCGAGCACGGCTTTGCTATGCTCACCAAGGATCGGGGCAGGGCGCGTCACGCTACCGGGTGTCTGCGAAAATTTGACCGGCAGACCGAGCGCCTTTGTCCGGCCCGCAATCGGGTGGTCCGTTTCAACGACCATGTCGCGTGCGCGCGTGTGTGGATCGGCATGCATTTCGGCAATGCTCGATACCGGCCCGGCCGGAAACCCGCCCCGCTGCAAGAGATCAAGCCATTCAGCCGAGGTTTTTTTTCGGAAGATCGCATTGAGGACGGTCTCGAGCTCGCTTCGGTGGGCCATGCGGTCGGCATTGCTCAGAAAGCGTGGGTCAGCTTTCAGTTCCGCCGCGTCGATGAGATCAGCCAGTCTCTCCCAGTTTGCCTGATTGGCGGCACCAAGGGTTATCCAGCCATCCGATGTCTCAAACGCCTGATAGGGAGCGTTGAGGGGGTGGGCGGAGCCCATCGGCTGCGGCGAGACGCCAGTCGCAAAGGCGATTGCCGACTGCCAATAGGTATGGGTGATGGCTGCCTCATAAAGCGAGGTATCGATGAATTGGCCGCGGCCGCTCGTTGCGCGGCTGTGGAGCGCTGCACAGACACCCATCGCGGCTAGGATGCCGGCCGTGGTGTCCGATACCGGTGCGCCAACCTTGACCGGCGGGCGGCCTGATCCTTCGCCCGTGATCGCCATGAGGCCGGACATGCCCTGAGCAATCAGGTCAAAGCCGCCCCGGTCGGCATAAGGTCCGGTGTGGCCGAAACCGGAAATCGCAACATAAATCAAGCCGGGGTTGCTGACGCGCAATGTCTCGAATCCGAGGCCGAGCTTTTCCATCGTCCCTTTCCGGTAATTCTCGATCACGACATCCGCGTCGGAGAGGAGACGCTTTAAAACCGCAATACCATCCCGGTTCTTGAGGTTGAGCACGATGCCGCGCTTATTGCGGTTCATCATCATATAGGCGGCACTCTCCCCCTTGATGACGGGTGGAACCATGCGGCGCGTGTCGTCGCCTGTGGGCTTTTCGACTTTGATCACATCCGCGCCCATATCCGCAAGCATCAGTCCGCAGACGGGACCGGCCATGATATGGGCAAGCTCGATGACGCGCACGCCTGCGAGGGGCCCTGAGCGCCTTTCAGCGACGTTCATCGCCCCTCCCAGTGCGGTTTGCGTTTCGCGAGAAAAGCTTCCATGCCTTCCTTGAAGTCACGGCTCATATAAGTTGCGAGAATGAGATCATCACCTTCCGCGTCCGGTCCCTCGACGCGAAGCCGCCGCAGGCCCTCCTTGGTGGCGCGCAGTGTCAAGGGCGCCTGATCGGCCAGAAGATGGGCGAGGGCGTCAGCGCGTTCGAAAACCGCGGCGGGGTCTGGCAGTACTTCACTCACAAGATCGATGGCGTGCGCCTCTTCCGCCTCAATCAGCCGTGCGGTGAAAAGGATTTCACGCAGCCTGCCATAGCCGACCAGCGCCGCAAGACGGTTGAGATTGCCAATGGAAAGGCAATTGCCGAGCGTGCGGGCGATTGGAAAGCCGAATTTGAGCCTTGCATCGGTGATACGCAAATCGCAGGCTGCCGCAATCGCGGCACCGCCGCCGGTGCAAGCGCCGGTGATTGCGGCAATTGTCGGAAGCGCGCAGCGCTCGATATCGCCGAGCATCTGGTCCATCCGTTCTTCATAGGCGAGTGCGTCGGCCTCGGTCTCAAAGGCGCGGAACTGTGTCATGTCGGTTCCTGCTGCAAAGGCTTTCTCGCCAGCGCCGCGAATGACGAGGACCTTGACCGGGCCGTGCGGGTCGCAGTCCCTGCATAATTGTGCGATGCCGTCATACATGGCAAAGGTGAGGGCGTTGCGCGCCTCTGGCCGGTTCAGGATGATATGGCCGACAGGCCCTTTGACTTCATAGATCAGGTCGCTCATTCGGGTGATTGTAATCGTCTGTTTTGATTTTACAACCGGTTCGGTATCGGCAGCCCCAACGGATCATCGGGCCAATAGATGCGATGATACGAAAGCAATGAAGGCGCCGCAGTTGCGGCGCCTTCATTGCTTGGGTCAATGCAAAATCGGGAATGAAACCGACATCAGCAAGAGTAATAAAGATCGTACTCGATTGGGTGCGGCGTCATTTCGTAACGTGCATTCTCTTCCCATTTCAGGTCCATATAGGCTCCGATCTGGTCAACATCGAAGACGCCGCCGGCGGTAAGGAATTCATGGTCGGCTTCGAGCGAGTTCAGCGCTTCACGCAGCGAACCGCAGACGGTTGGAATACCTGCAAGTTCTGCTGGTGGCAGATCGTAGAGGTCCTTGTCCATGGCTTCGCCTGGATGGATCTTGTTTTTGATGCCGTCGAGGCCAGCCATCAGCATGGCCGAAAAGGCGAGATAAGGGTTCGCGCTTGGATCCGGGAAGCGGACTTCGACGCGTTTTGCTTTCGGGTTGCTGCCGAAAGGAATGCGGCAGGAAGCCGAGCGGTTGCGTGCCGAATAGGCAAGCAGAACCGGCGCTTCATAGCCTGGCACAAGACGCTTGTAGGAGTTTGTCGATGGGTTCGTGAAGGCGTTGAGCGCTTTTGCGTGCTTGATGATGCCGCCGATATAGAAGAGGCACATGTCGGACAGACCGGCATATTGCGAACCGGCGAACAATGGTTTCCCATCTTTCCAGATCGACTGGTGCACATGCATGCCGGTACCGTTGTCGCCATAGATCGGCTTCGGCATGAAGGTCGCCGTCTTGCCATAGGCATGGGCGACGTTGTGGATGCAGTATTTGTAGATCTGGAGATGGTCGGCGACCGTTGTCATCGGCGCGAATTTCATGCCGAGTTCGTGCTGAGCGGCAGCCACTTCATGGTGGTGCTTCTCGATGAGAACGCCCATTTCGCCCATGACGGAGAGCATTTCGCTGCGGATATCCTGACCGGAATCGATCGGGTTGACCGGGAAATAGCCGCCCTTGACGCGCGGGCGGTGACCCATATTGCCGGCTTCATAGTCGGAATCGGTGTTTGATGGCAGTTCGATCGAGTCGATTTCAAAACCGGTTTTGTAAGGATCCGTTGAGAATTTGACATCATCGAAAATGAAGAATTCGGCTTCAGGACCCATGAAAATGGTATCGCCAACGCCGGACGATTTCAAATAGGCTTCCGCCTTTTTCGCAGTCATGCGCGGATCGCGGTTATAGGCTTCTCCGGAATCCGGCTCAAGTATATCGCAGAACACGGCGAGTGTAGACTGTGCATAGAAGGGATCGAGAACAGTTGTCTCGGTGTCGGGCATCAGTACCATGTCCGACTCGTTGATCGCTTTCCAGCCAGCGATAGAGGAACCGTCAAACATCACGCCGTCCGCGAACATGTCTTCATCGACGCAGGACGTATGCATGGTGACATGCTGCATCTTTCCGCGCGGGTCGGTAAAGCGCAAGTCGAGATACTTGATATCGTCATCTTTGATGGTCTTCAAAACATCGGCTGCAGTTTTCATTCGTTCAGTCCTCAATGCTCTTGTTACGCCTCGTCGCGACATGCGATCCGGGTGTTTGAATAAACCACGTTGCCTCAAAAAGAAACTGTGGCGTTGAACAATTTATAGGCATGCCTTTTGCCTGTTCAGATCAGATGGCGTCGTCCCCTGTTTCGCCTGTGCGGATGCGGATAACGTTCTCGATCGAAGAGACAAAAATCTTGCCGTCACCAATCCGTCCGGTTTGGGCTGCTGCCCGGATTGCCTCGACCGTTCGCTCGAGATCTTCATCGCGAACGACCACATCGATTTTTACTTTTGGAAGGAAATCAACCACATATTCGGCGCCGCGATAAAGCTCGGTATGGCCCTTCTGGCGACCGAATCCCTTTGCCTCGGTCACGGTAATGCCTTGAATACCTACGTCCTGAATGGCTTCCTTCACTTCATCGAGCTTGAATGGCTTGATGATCGCTTCAATTTTCTTCATTCGATATTCGCCTCCGCCTGGCCTTGTCGAGAGCAGTCTCGCATCATTCCTCCAAGTAAGCCTTCTGTAAGCACATGTCATGCCAGTTTTAACTTTTCATTTAGAGTTTGAATTCAGGTCTGGATATTCAATCTTTATCGAAAGGCGTCACGGTCGATTCCGCAATCACAGCAAAACGGCTATGGAAATTTTGCTAAAAAAAAGGGCATATGATTAAGTAACAATCAGCAATAACGTCATGACAGGCAGATCGCTGCAAAATATTTGTCCAACCCCAGGAGCGCTCGGCAGAGTGATTTCTGTCCCGCCGCGGCTGAGAATGAGCCAGACCTTTTGCCTAGCTTTTTCGTTTGACCGCGTCTTGCAGGGTGTTATAGAGGCATGTTTTTGGGATAAAGCACTTCGGAAACGTCCTTCCAACGTCCTTCAATCGGCCAGTTGGATAAGATGGGCGGTCAAGCGGGCGTGGTGAAATTGGTAGACACGCCAGATTTAGGTTCTGGTGGCGAGAGTCATGGGGGTTCAAGTCCCTCCGCCCGCACCATGAAACAAAGCGGCAGAATCCGCTTAAGCAGAAATTGATAGGGAAACGATAATGCAAGTCACTGAGACACTCGCGGACGGTCTGAAGCGCGAACTGAAAATCACGATCGCCGCCGACGTGCTGGAACAGAAGCTCATGGAGCGTATGGTGAGCATCAAGGATCAGGTGCGCATCAACGGTTTCCGCCCCGGCAAAGTGCCGCTGTCCCATATCAAAAAGACCTATGGTCGTTCCTTGATGGCGGAAATTGTTCAGGAAACAGTGAGCAAGACCACAGAAGAAACGCTTGAGAGCCGCGGTGAGCGCGCCGCCATGCAGCCGCAGATCGACATGACCGAAGACAGTGCGGAAGCAGAACTCATCCTCGAGGGCAAAAAAGATCTCGCGATTACCATGACCTATGAGGTCATGCCGGCCTTCGAGATCGGCGATCTTTCGGGCATTACGATCGAAAAGCCGGTTGTGGCAGTGGCCGATGAGGAAGTCATGGAACAGATCGAGCGGATCGGCGAACAGAGTAAACCGTTCAAGGAAAAAAAGGGCAAATCGAAATCCGGTGATCGGATAACCATGTCTTATCTCGGCAAGATCGGCGGAGAGCCGTTTGATGGCGGCGCCGATGAAAACGGTCAGCTTGTTCTGGGCTCCGGTCAGTTTATTCCCGGCTTCGAAGATCAGCTGATCGGCAAGAAGGCAGGCGACGAGACAGTCGTCAAAGTGCAGTTCCCAGAAAATTACGGCGCGGCGCACCTTGCAGGAAAAGAGGCGGAATTCGACGTTGTCGTGAAAGAGGTTGCCGAACCCGGCGAACTTGTGATCGACGATGACTTTGCCAAGAATCTCGGCCTCGAATCGCTTGAGCAGCTGAAAGGCATCATCAAAACGCAAATCGAAAGCCAATATGCAAACGCGAGCCGTCAGAAGGTGAAACGCCAGCTTCTTGATCAGCTTGATGCGAAATATGATTTCGAATTGCCGCCAACAATGCTCAGCCAGGAATTCGATGGTATCTGGGCGCAGGTCCTCAAAGACCTAGAACAAGCTCAGAAAACATTCGCCGACGAAGACACAACGGAAGAAAAAGCGCGCGAGGAATATTCAAAGATCGCAGCCCGTCGCGTCCGCCTCGGCCTGGTGCTTGCCGAAATCGGTGACAAGAACAAGATTCAGATTACAGAAGACGAAATGCGCTCGGCGATCATGCGCCAGGCCCAGCAATATCCGGGTCAGGAGCGCGAGGTCTTCGAATTCTATCAGAAAAATCCGCAGCAGATTGCGGGCCTTCGCGCGCCGATTTTTGAAGAAAAAGTCGTGGACTACATCCTGGAACTTGCCAAAGTCACGGAAAAAAGTGTGACCAAGGATGTCCTTATGGCGGATGAGGAAGACGCGGCCTGACGCTTTTTTCCAACCAGGATCAGGCATTAAGGTTAAACCATGAAAGGTATTGCAGGCGCCGCGTCTCTCGGGCTTGCTGGCCTTTCCTTTCGTGGGGCGCATTCCTAGTATCACGTGATGCGAATCGCTGCAAAGGCAGTCATTAGTCTGCCTTTGTCCGCTTGTGATCGACTGTTATTTTCCGGCGTCTCGATTCGTCATCTTGTTGTTTGAGCATTGAGTACCGATATTCAGGCATGAGAAACCACCAGGGAAAAAGAGCGCATAAGGCGCTATCGCAGGAGAAGTTATGAATAATCCGATCGAAACCTCTATGAATCTCGTCCCGATGGTGGTCGAACAGACCAATCGCGGGGAGCGGGCTTACGATATTTTCTCCCGCCTGTTGAAAGAGCGCATCATTTTCATTGCAGGTCCGGTCGAAGATTCGATGGCGACCCTCGTCTGCGCCCAGCTTTTGTTTCTTGAAGCTGAAAATCCGAAAAAGGAAATTTCGCTCTATATCAATTCGCCGGGCGGAATTGTGACCTCCGGCATGGCGATTTATGACACGATGCAGTTCATCAGACCGAAAGTGTCGACCCTGTGTTTCGGACAGGCTGCCTCGATGGGATCGCTGCTTCTCGCCGCGGGTGAGCCGGGCATGCGCTATGCTCTGCCGAATGCGCGGATCATGGTGCACCAGCCCTCGGGCGGCTTCCGTGGTCAGGCTTCCGACATTGAACGCCACGCTCAAGACATTGTGAAACTGAAGAAGCGGCTCAACGAGGTATATGTTAAGCACACCGGCAAGCCTTACGATATCGTCGAGCGCACACTCGACCGGGACCATTTCATGACCGCTCAGGAATCGCTCGAATTTGGTTTGATCGATGAAGTTTTTGAGGCTCGTTCACCTGTGGACGAAGGCAAGAAATAGGATCAGATTTCACGGAAACCCGGCTAGTCTAGCACGGAAACTAGATTTTCATCGGATTTCGCGTGTTAAGTTCTCTTGAAGTCTTTGACGTTATCGTGTTTCGTTAAAGTTGAATTATGACCCTCTCTCCTAGATCAGGGGGTCTTGGAAGGAAATGAGCATGAGCAAAGTTACCGGATCCGGCGAAACGAAGAACACGCTGTACTGCTCTTTTTGCGGCAAGAGCCAGCATGAAGTCAGAAAGCTGATCGCGGGTCCGAATGTATTCATCTGTGATGAATGCGTGGAGCTTTGCATGGACATCATCCGCGAGGAGAACAAGTCCTCCCTGGTGAAGTCGACCGAGGGCGTGCCTTCGCCGTCGGAGATCTGTGCTGTTCTCGATGATTATGTGATTGGCCAGTATCATGCCAAGCGCGTTCTCGCCGTTGCGGTTCACAACCACTACAAACGCCTCAACCATGCGGCAAAGAACAACGACGTCGAACTTGCCAAGTCAAATATTCTCCTGATCGGTCCGACGGGATGCGGCAAGACGCTGCTTGCTCAAACGCTTGCGCGCATTATCGATGTTCCCTTCACCATGGCGGATGCCACGACACTGACCGAGGCCGGCTATGTTGGCGAGGATGTTGAGAACATCATCCTGAAACTGCTTCAGTCCGCAGACTACAATGTCGAGCGCGCGCAGCGCGGCATCGTCTATATTGACGAGATCGACAAGATTTCCCGCAAGTCGGACAATCCGTCGATCACCCGCGACGTGTCGGGTGAGGGCGTTCAGCAGGCTCTCCTGAAAATCATGGAAGGCACGGTCGCAAGCGTTCCGCCCCAGGGTGGCCGCAAACACCCTCAGCAGGAATTTCTTCAGGTCGATACCGCAAATATCCTGTTCATCTCGGGCGGTGCCTTTTCCGGTCTCGACAAGATCATCGCGGATCGCGGAGAGGCGACGTCCATCGGCTTCAATGCTCATGTGGCGGCGCAAGATGATCGCCGCATCGGCGAATTGTTCCAGAAGGTTGAGCCGGAAGACCTGTTGAAATTCGGCCTCATTCCGGAATTTGTCGGACGCCTGCCCGTGGTTGCAACGCTCGAGGATCTTGACGAAGCGGCCTTGATCCAGATCCTGTCCGAGCCGAAAAATGCGCTCATCAAGCAATATCAGCGCCTGTTCGAGATGGAAAATGTCGAGCTGAGCTTCAATGATGAAGCGCTGCGTGCCATCGCCTCGCGTGCCATTGAACGCAAGACCGGCGCAAGGGGCCTTCGCTCGATCATGGAGTCTATTCTTCTCGACACCATGTATGACCTTCCAGGTCTTGATGGCGTCGACGAAGTGGTGATTTCCGGTGATGTCGTCAATGGAAAGTCAAAACCGCTCTATATCTACAGCGAGCGCCGCGAAGACACCGGCACCAGTGCCTGATTGATTATTCGCGATTGCGGACGGTTTTGCTTTCAACGCACGGTACCGATTTGTTCATGGAATTTCGGTCGGATCGATGCTTATCGGTGCCTGACCCTTGAACATGTTCATCGTGGATACCAGATATTTGTAACATGATGGGGCTTTCGCGGGTTGAGCAAATCAATCAAAGTCGGTCAGATATAAACGAGGCCCGACATACGGGCCTTCAAGAAAGGATGGCGAATGGCCGATACCACCATAGGTCTTTCGAGCGAAAACTCACTTTTCCCGGTCTTGCCGCTGCGCGATATTGTTGTGTTTCCGCATATGATCGTGCCCCTGTTCGTCGGTCGCGAGAAGTCGATCCGCGCGCTTGAGGAAGTCATGCGCGCAGACAAGCAGATCCTGCTCGCAACCCAGATTCAAAGCAGTGACGACGATCCGTCACCGGAGGCAATCTATCCGATCGGAACGCTCGCCTCGGTTCTTCAACTCTTGAAGCTGCCGGACGGCACCGTGAAAGTTCTGGTCGAGGGCAAGGCCCGCGCTCAGATCGATCAGTATAGCGACCGTGTCGAATTCTATGAAGCGCATGCATCCATCCTCGAAGAGGAATTGGGCGATCCGTCGGAAGTCGAAGCGCTTTCGCGTTCCGTCGTTGCGGAATTCGAAAGCTATGTGAAGCTCAACAAGAAACTCTCACCCGAGGTGATCGCGGCGGTGGGCCAGATCGACGATTATGCGAAACTCGCTGATACGGTTGCCTCGCATCTCGCAATCAAGATCCCTGAAAAGCAGGAGATCCTGAGTTTCACCAGCGTGATTCAGCGCCTTGAACATGTGCTTGGTATGATGGAGAGCGAGATCTCGGTTCTGCAAATCGAAAAGCGCATCCGCTCGCGCGTCAAGCGCCAGATGGAAAAGACCCAGCGCGAATATTATCTCAACGAGCAGATGAAGGCGATCCAGAAGGAACTGGGCGAGGGCGAGGACGGCAAGGACGAATTGCAGGAACTCGAAAGCCGCATCGAAAAGACCAAACTTTCCAAGGAAGCGCGCGAGAAAGCAAGCGCCGAACTCAAGAAGCTGCGCCAGATGAGCCCGATGTCCGCCGAGGCGACCGTGGTGCGCAATTATCTCGACTGGCTCTTGAGCATCCCGTGGTCTGTCAAATCCAAGGTCAAGAGCGATCTTGGCTTTGCCGAAGATGTTCTCAACACCGATCATTACGGGCTTGAAAAGGTCAAGGAACGCATCCTCGAATATCTCGCGGTGCAGTCGCGCTCAAGCAAGCTCAAGGGACCCATCTTATGCCTTGTCGGGCCTCCGGGTGTGGGCAAGACGTCGCTCGGGAAGTCGATCGCGAAGGCGACGGGTCGTGAATTCGTGCGCATGTCGCTTGGCGGCGTGCGGGACGAAGCCGAAATCCGTGGTCACCGGCGCACCTATATAGGCTCGATGCCTGGCAAGGTCATTCAGTCGATGAAAAAGGCAAAGAAATCGAACCCGCTCTTCCTGCTCGACGAGATCGACAAAATGGGCATGGACTTCCGCGGCGATCCATCCTCGGCACTTCTTGAAGTGCTCGATCCGGAACAGAACAGCACATTCGGTGATCACTATCTCGAGGTTGATTACGATCTGTCCAATGTGATGTTCGTCACGACCGCCAACACGCTCAACATTCCCGGTCCGCTGATGGACCGCATGGAGATCATTCGCATTGCCGGTTATACCGAAGAGGAAAAACTGGAAATCGCAAAGCGCCACCTCATACCGGAAGCGATCAAGGATCACGCCTTGAAGCCGGAGGAGTTTTCAATTGATGATCCGGCGATCCTGATGACTGTCCAGCGCTATACGCGCGAGGCGGGCGTGCGCAATCTCAAGCGCGAACTTGCAACCCTGACGCGCAAGATCGTGAAAGAGATCATCACGTCGGATAAAAAAAGCATCGCGGTCACGGTTGCCAATCTCGAGGAATATCTCGGTGTGCCGAAATACCGGCATGGCGCGGCGGAAGGTAAGGATCAGGTCGGCGTCGTGACCGGTCTTGCCTGGACCGAGGTGGGCGGCGAACTCCTCACCATTGAGGGTGTCATGATGCCGGGCAAAGGCAAGATGACAGTCACCGGCAACCTCAAGGATGTGATGAAGGAATCGATTTCGGCGGCGGCGTCCTATGTCCGCTCGCGGGCGGTCGATTTCGGCATCGAACCGCCGCTTTTCGAGCGCCGAGATATCCATGTCCACGTCCCTGAAGGGGCGACACCAAAAGATGGGCCATCTGCCGGCATTGCCATGGCAACGGCGATCGTCTCTCTGATGACCGGCATCAAAGTGTCGAAAGACATCGCGATGACGGGCGAGGTAACCCTTCGCGGAACGGTTTTGCCCATTGGCGGACTGAAAGAGAAACTCCTCGCGGCCCTGCGCGGCGGCATCAAGAAGGTTCTCATACCGGAAGAGAACGCGAAGGATCTCGCTGATCTGCCGCAAAGCGTGAAGAACGGCCTTGAAATCGTCCCCGTTTCGGTGATGGACGAGGTTCTGGCTCATGCGCTTCTTGAAAAACCGGTTGCCATCGAGTGGACCGAACCGGACCCGAGCAAGAAGATTGAGGATGATATTGATCTGACGCTTACGGCGCATTGATCAAAACTGTAGTCCCGTCAGGAAACCCGGCTCGAGCAGCCGGGTTTTTTGATTTTCCGCTCGGGTGGAGTCAAAAAATCCTGAAAAAAGCAACATAAAATACCGGAAACCCTTGTTTTAGGCAGCGATTCCCAGCAGTGTCCATCCCCGGAATAGACCACCACTTACCAAGATATGAAGGAAATGACTCATGAACAAGAACGAGCTGGTTGCTGCCGTGGCAGACAAGACTGGTATGACCAAGGCTGCGGCTGGTGAAGCTGTCGACGCGACATTTGACGCCATTGCGGCAAGCCTTAAGTCGGGCGACGAAGTAAAGCTTCTGGGCTTCGGCAATTTCAGCGTAACCAGCCGGGCGGCGACGACGGGCCGTAACCCACGCACAGGCGAGACGATCAATATCAAGGCGTCCAAAGCTCCAAAATTCAAGCCCGGCAAAGGCCTGAAAGACGCAATCAACGGCTGATAAAGCTGCTTTTTACGGGTGTTCGAAAGACGTTTTGACGAGGCTTTGGCAACAAAGCCTCGTTTTCTCTTGCGCTTCTCACGATCGTCGTTGGAAGATCAACGGACAGAGAGCGACGAAGGCAAGTTTCTTCAGAAAAAATCTTGCGTTCGGCAAGCATTTCAGGCTATGCCCATCGCGGTCGGGCGGTTAGCTCAGTTGGTAGAGCATCTCGTTTACACCGAGAGGGTCAGCGGTTCGAGCCCGTTACCGCCCACCAGTATCCCAGATACTGCATCCAGCCATCGCATCCAGATATCGCATCCAGACATCGCATCCAGACATTGCGATAAGGGTATCGCGAAAATGCGGGCTCCGCTTGCGCAGACGGACATCCTTATCTTTCTTTACCCTTATTCTATTGCGTGCCCGGGGGGTGGCAAAAGGCCATGAAAAATTGTTGATGCAGGCGCGTCTCGGTGCTTGACTTGCGAACACGGTTCCCGTAACCCACACGAACGCGTCAGCAATGATGCTTAAAATGCGCGGGTGTAGCTCAGTCGGTTAGAGTGCCGGCCTGTCACGCCGGAGGTCGCGGGTTCGAGTCCCGTCACTCGCGCCATTTTCTCTCGAAATGCGCAATAATACCCGTGATATTGTGGTCGCCGAAGCCGGCCTGATCGGCCTCCTGGAAAAGCGCATGCAATGTCGATGACAACGGAACGGCGGCGCCTGCCATACGGGCCAGGGCAGTGACATAGCCAAAATCCTTGGCCACCAGATCAATCGGAAACATTGGTGCAAAGGCCTGCGCGTTCATGCTGGCGGCAGCCGCTTTTGCAGCGGGGCTGAAAACGGGCGTTTCACCGAGTATCGCTGATGCCGTCGCGCGGGGAATGCCCAGTTCTTCACCCATATCCCAAAAGGCCGACGACGCCTCATCGTCGCGCAGCATGGATAGAACAAGATCGGCGCCAGCCGCCGCCTCACGAGGACTGGCAGCAAGGCGCGCCCCCGCCGCTATCAGATCCACCGCGCGGTCGGGCATGCGATTCCACACGCGCAGTTCATGGCCCTCTGCGAGCAGGCGGGTCGCCATGCGCGATCCCATCGCGCCTAGTCCTAAGAATGCAATTTGGGTGACTGGCTTGTTTCAATCCTGTCAGGTCGAGGGCGCTGTTTGTGAAAACGCGAGTGCGTTCAGTTCGATAATGGATCGCCCAGAAAACGCAATAAATTATCGGTTTTGCAAATCATTCGTGCCATAAATGCATGAAATGGATATTGCTCAACTCGCCTTGCTCGCTGATGTTTACCGCGCAGGCGCCTTCGCGCCCGTTGCGCGCACGCGCGGGCTCGCACCTTCGTCCATCTCGCGCGCCATCGCGGTCATTGAAGAAGAGATCGGTGCGCTTCTCTTCCAGCGCACGACTCGCGCCCTGACGCCCACCGATGCGGGTGAGGCCTTCTATTTACGCATCGCGCCCTTGGCCGAGGAATTTGAAGCCGCCCGCGCTCGACGAGACGCGAGACAGAGCCTCGCGGCCATCAGTTCGGCTTCGGATCACGGCATCAGCAAGTTTTGGGCAAATCGTGCTCGCACCCCGGCTCAAGGCCTTTCGGGCGTTATATAGTGATCTGGCGATCGATCTTGTCTTGTCTGATGATGTTGTCGATCTCGTTGCTGAGCGAATTGATCTCGCGATCCGGCATGGGAGCCTTTCAGACACTTCGCTGATCGCGACGAAACTGAGCGATGTGTGTTATCGCCTTGTCGCGAGCCCTGATTATCTCTCTGGCGCACCGAAACTGAGCGCACCGCGCGATCTTGTCCATCACGCCACCATTGCTTTTGCGTATCAGAATTTTCGCACGCAGTGGACGTTTACTCGGGCGGGAAAGACTGAAAGCGTGTCGATTCCGCCGCAGATTACACTCAGCAACGCCGTGGCACTGCGTGAATGCGCGTGTCAGGGCCTGGGTCTTGCTCTGCTTGCCGACTGGACTGTGGCGCCTGACATCGAGTCCGGACGGCTCGTGGAACCACTCGCCGATTGGTCCGCCTCAGGTGCTGACCAAGGCAGCGCAATTTGGCTGATCTGGCCGAGCCGACGTTTCGTTCCGGCGAAAGTGAGAGCTTTTGTGGATTGGTTGATGCTTGAGACTCAGGCCGACAAGGGCCGTAATGGTCAGCACGCGAGAGCGTTGATCAATCGTGCCGCTTCGGGTTGCGATGGCCGATAACGAAAGTGCTACGCGACAATCTCGGCTCCAATCATTCTGACCGATCATGGCGTTAATCTCGCCGTCATATTTAGGATTTCCGGGATTTCAGGAAGCGATCACCGATCGCAGGCGCAAGCGACCACAGAATGAAAACAAGCGCCAATCCGAGAATGGACGCACTGATCGGTCGTGTCAGGAAAACAGTCCAGTCCTGATGTGAATTTGCCATCGATGTCAGGAAATAACGCTCCGCCAGCGGCCCGAGGATGACCCCCAGTACCAGCGGTGCCGTTGGAAAGCCGATCCGTTTCATGCCCCAGCCAAGCACGCCGAAGGCAAGGCAGACATAGACATCGAAGATGTTGTTGCGCACACCGTAAGCGCCGATGACGCTGAGCACGATGATAAAGGCCGCGAGTATCGCCGGTGGCGTGCGCATCAGGGTTGAAAATGCCTGCGCCACGCCAAGACCCGCACCGATCATCAGAATATTGGCGAGGATCATCGCAGCAAAAATCGTATAGACCATGGCCGGATCGGTGATGAAGAGAAGTGGGCCCGGATTGACCCCATGCAGCATCATCGCGGCCAGCATGATGGCGGTTGCAGCACTTCCGGGAATGCCGAGGGTGAGAAGCGGCACCATTGCGGCGCCCGTTGTCGCATTCTTTGCAGCCTCCGGCGCGGCGAGCCCGTCATCAATGCCGCTTCCGAAATCATTGCCATGTCTGGAGACCTGTTTTTCGATGCCATAGGCAATCACCGCGCCCGGCGTTGCGCCAGCGCCCGGAATCATGCCGATCATGCAACCGATGCCCGTGCCGCGCAGGATCGCACCCTTGACGCCCCACAGGTCGGTGAACCGGGCGCCAATCGGCTTGCCGTCCGATTTTTTCGGGCGCAAATCCCGGCTTGTGGCGAGAAGGTCCACGACCTCGCCAATAGCGAACAGCCCGATCATGACGACGACAAAGCGGATGCCGCTTTCCATTTCTGCGATACCGAAGCTGAAACGCGCCTGACCATAGAGCGGATCAACCCCGACCGTGCCTACAAGAATGCCAAGAAGCAGCGAGACCATCGTGACGACGGGCTGATCCTTTGCAATTGCAATGACGCTGACGAGGCCGAGAAGCGTGGCCGCAAAGAACTCCGGCTGCGAGAATTTCAATGCGAAACTTGCAAATGGCGCGGATAGAAATGTGAGCACAAGGGCGCTGACCAGACCGCCGACGGCAGACGCTGTGACGGCGATGGCGAGGGCGCGTTTGACTTCGCCGCGTTTTGTCATCGGATAACCATCCCAAGTGGCGGGCAGGGATGCAGGCGTGCCCGGAACATTGATCATGATGGCGGAGATCGAACCGCCGAAAACACCACCGACATAAATGCCGCCAAGAAACAGCATGGATTGGGTTGGTGCCATGACATAGGTGAAGGGCAGCGCCATCGCCATCGCGTTGACGAAGGAAATGCCGGGCAATGCGCCCGCCACCACGCCGACCAGCAGCCCCGTCACAATGGTCATGAACGACCAGAATTCAAACGCAGCCAGAAAGCCGCCGCCAAGGAGTTCCAACGCGTTCATCTCGTTCCTTCTTTTGTCAGTAGATGCCGATTGTTCTCAGCAACCCGATGCTGAAGCCGTCGAAAGGCCCCTGTCCGCGCGGGAGCGGCATCAGGGCAAGCCCCATGAACAGCCAGAGAAGGCCGAGCGTTCCCATGAGCGCTACCGGAACCACGATTTTCCAATCGCGCAGCCCGCCATAGATGCACCAGAGGGCGATGAACACGACAGTCGCGATTGCAAAACCGATCTTGGCCAGAAGAAAGCCATAGGCAATGATCATGAAAAGCCCGACGAGTGCCTTGCCGAAATGATATTTTTCTTCTTCAACCGGTGCCTGCAACAGGGGCGTGCTGCTGCCCCGTCGCAACGCCCAAAGGTCGATGGCAATCCACAGGAGGGCGAAGAAAGCAAGGCCATAAAGCATCGTATTGGGCCATGCCGCAGGCCCGAGGCCGATATCGCTTGATCGCTGAACGGATTTGAACATCTGCCCCGGCAACACAACCGCGAGGATGAGAATCCCTATTGGCACCAGTGTTGGAAGCCGGTCACGTATAGTGCTGATACCGGAGGACGACGGCCCTCCGGTCTTTGTGGTGAATGCGGCGATCCGCGTTTCTTTCTCCCGATCCATCGGATGTGTCTTTTATTTTGCGAGCTGGTTTGCGATGAGATCGCGGAAATCCCGCACCATGGCCTGCGCCGCATCGCCGGTAATGGGGGTGATGCAGGTATAGGTCTTGGCGCAGAAGGCCTTCCAGTCGTCTGATGCCGTCGCCGTTGCCACCGCAGCCTCGAGTTTCGCAACAATATCCGCAGGGGTTGCGGCTGCGACAGCGACCGTGCGGTAATTGTCGAGGCCGGAAATGTCGATGCCGAGTTCTTTGGAGGTCGGAACATCCGGAAACTCCTTGTGGCGCTCCGCTGAGAAAACAACGACGGGCTTCAACTGTCCTGCCGCAATAAACTGAGCAACATCGCCCGGTTCCTCATAGATTGCTGCCGTATGACCGCCAATCGGCGAGGCATAGCGCTCTGCCGGAGCCTGAAACGGAACATTCTCCATTTTAATTCCGGCTTTTTCCAGAAGCTTCAGCGTTACGTCATCCTGTGTGCCATAGCCCGATGTCGCAACCGTGATCGCGGCCGGATTGGCCTTGGCGAAATCGAACAATTGCTGTGCCGTCTGGTGCGGGCTTGCTGCCGGAACGAACAGGAACGAGGGTGAACTCTGGACAACGGAGATGACCCGGAAATCCTCAGGTTTGTTGTCCCCCAGTCCTGACGCCCAGGAGGCAACGGTCAAGGAGATCAACGTGCCCAATGTGTAGCCGTCGGCGGCGTTGGTGCGAAGCTTGGTCAGCCCCGCATTGCCGGAAGCGCCGGCAACATTTGAAACGGGAACGGCAATACCCAGCGATTTTTCAAGCAGTTTCGCCATCGTGCGGCCCATCAGGTCAGCGCCGCCGCCTGGTCCGAAGGTCACGACCATTTCGACCGGGCGGTTCGGATAGTCGAGGGCAGAAGCGGTATGGGTCATTGCTACTGCCAGGACGGCAGCGCATATAGCGGATTTTCCGAAAAGTCTTTTCATGGTTTCCTCCCTTGTGAAAATGTTTCAGGCCTGATCAAAAGGCTCAGTCTATTGAAAGTCTCGGCGACGCACTCCCTCAAGTACATCATGGTTTTCCTGTGATTTGGGCCAGTCGCAGGCGCTGGATTTTCCCCGAGGGTCCTTTCGGCAGTTCCTCCAGAAAATGGATCGTATCGGGTGACTTGAATTTCCCGAGCTTGCTCTTGCAAAGTTCAACCAGTGTTTCGCAACTCACCTGCGCGCCGTCGCGCAGTGTCACGGCGGCCTCAACGCGCTCGCCATAGGTGGCGCAGGGGCGGGCGAAAGCCGCCGCCTCGATGACGTCGGGATGCGAATAAAGCGCCTCATCGACCTCGCGCGGGGCGATATTCTCGCCACCCTTGATGATCAGTTCTTTCAGCCGCCCCGTGACGTAGACATAGCCGTCCTTGTCCATCCGGCCAAGGTCGCCGGTGCGCAGATAGCCATCGCTGGTCAGCGCCGCGTCGGTCGCTTCCGGGTTGCGGAAATATTCGAGCATGACATTCGGTCCGCGAACCGCGATTTCGCCCTCTGTTTCCGGCGGCAGAACCTGAAGTTCCTGTGACAGGATTGCGACAATGTTGCCGTAGGCAATGCCGGGCGAGCCGATCTTGCGCATTCCCGGTGGTAGCGGATTGGAGAGAATTTGCGCCGCGGTCTCTGTCAGCCCCATGGTCTCGACGATGGGAATGGCAAAGCGCGTCTCAAAGGCGGATTGGGTTTCCACGGCCAGGGCGGAAGAGGCTGAGCGCCCGAAACGTATCCGTTCCCGCGTCGCCAGATCGGGGTCACGATCCCCGTGCAGTAAATGCGAAATGATGGTTGGGACGACCGAGAACCACGTGATATCGAAATCCCGGCAGTCCGACCAGAACCGGCTTGCTGAAAAACGCTCGCAGACGACGACTGACCCGCCTGAAACCAAAGGCGCGATGATTGTTACACAAAGGCCGTTGATGTGATAGATCGGCAGGACGCACAAGGCGCGGTCTGACGGCGACAAGGCGTGGGCGATGGTCGGTGTCCATCCGCCGGCAAGAAGGCTCGCGTGGCTGTGCAGCACGCCTTTCGGTCGCCCGGTCGTCCCGGATGTATACATCAGGATGGCGTGATCTTCGGGCCTGAGGTCTGCAAGGCCAGCCTTGCTGGCGGGCAAAGGCCATTCAATGGCTTTTCCGACGCGGATTGTTTCAATGGTGATATCATGCGCTGCCTTTGCGGCCTGATAGAGTCCGTCCTGTGTTTCGCCGAGAAGCAGGCATTGTGCGCCGCAATGACTGAGCGTATAGCCGATTGCTTCCGCGCCTGCGCCCAGATTGATGATCGCCGTGCGAAAGCCCCCATATAGCGCGCCGTAAAGGCAGAGAATAGCCATGCGACTGTTCGGCAGCATCAGCGCCACGCTGTCACCTTTCGAAAGGCCCATGCCAGCGAGATGCGCCGCGATATCGGCAGCGTCCGCGCGCAGTCCTGCCCATGTCAGCGGCGCGTCATCCGGAAAGAGATGGCTGATCGTCGCCCCGTCGTGCGCCGCGCGCCGGTCAAGCCAGCTTCGGATGGTTCCCTGCGGGGCTGTGCCGACGTCGATCATTGCCCGACCTCCGCCCAGTAATTGCCGAAAATATCTTCAAGGGCTGGTTCGCGCGGCGGGATCGGACGGATAATTTTCGTGCGCTGCATGAAATGACGCCAATGCAGGTTGTCATCGATTGAATTGCCGCCCCAACTGCCGCAGCCCATGGAGAGCGAGAACGGCAGTCCGTTTTCAAAGCTGCCGCCAGTTGCGAATGTGTGCGCCTGATTGACGATAACCCGACAGGTCGGCATGGACATGCCGAGGGCGACCGGTCGATCGGCCCGCGCTGTATGAATACCGAGAGAATGGCCGGCACCCTGATGCGCCATGATCCGGCGGGTGATGCGAACCGCATCGTCATAATCGCGCGCCCGATAGAGCGCTGCGACCCGGCTCAGTTTTTCGCCGGAAAGCGGATGGCTGTTTCCGATGCCCGCAGTCTCGACCGCGACAAACTTGGTGCCAGTCGGCACTTTGCCGGACAGGTCGAGCTTCTCGATCATCACATCGGCATCCCGTGCGATCACTTCACGGTTCAGATGCCCTTCCGGCCAAAGCTTTTCGACAATACCCGACGCTGCCGCCGGTGGCAGATAGGCGCCGCCTTCCGCCGCCAGCGCATCGATAAAGCGATCAAAGATCGCTTCCACCACGACAATGGCATTTTCCGACGAACAGGAAGTGGCATTATCGAACGTTTTCGAAAGCGTGATCTTTTTGGCGGCTGCGGCAAGATCAGCGGTTTCATCGACAATCACGGTGACATTGCCCGCACCAACGCCAATCGCCGGTGTGCCACTCGAATAGGCGCGGCGCACATTGTCCTGGCTGCCGGTCACGACGGCAAGGTCGGCGCATTCCAGAAGGCGCTGCGTATCGGCTTTGGTTCCGGGCGGAGGTACCATTTGCACAAGCCGTTTATCCTCGCCAATCTTGTCAAATTCCGCGTGGATGTAATCAAGCAGCAATGCGCAGCAGGCAACCCCCTTCGGCGACGGCGAGACGATGATCGCGTTGCCGCATTTGAGGGCGTTGATGATGTTGTTGGCGGGGGTTGCAGCAGGGTTGGTCGAGGGAACCACAGCGCCGATCACCCCGATGGGGCGGGCAATTTCGATGATCCCGGTTTCCGGATCATCGGAAAGGATGCCGAAAGTATGCGCATTCTTGATATCCCGCATCAGGCCAAGGGTCTTGCGGTGATTTTTGGTGATCTTGTCCGCAACATTGCCAAGCCCGGTGCTTTGTACAGCCAATTCGGCAAGCGCGCGGTTGCGCTCCGGTTGCATGATTGCCCATGCCGCCGCCTGCGCCGCCCGGTCAAAACGCGCCTGACTTCCGGCTGTCTCATAATTCGCCTGGGCGATCCGGGCCTGTTCGATCAGATGATCAACCGGATTTGGCTCGTTTCGGATTTCAGGCCGCATATCATTTCCCGCGCGGTTTTGCTGCTTGCATCCAACGGTAAGCCATGAAAATAGTATTGCAAATGTTTTCATAAAACGACCAGAAATTGCTATATTATGATTATAAAATAATCCTATAAGGTTGATATTATCACCGTCGCCCAAGTTGCGCGTGTGTCCCCTGCGACGGTTTCGCGTGCGCTTAACCATCCCAATCTCGTCAGTCCGAAAACCCGCAAGCGGGTCGAGGATGCCATCCGCAAGACCGGCTATATCCGCAATCGGGCGGCGCAGGCGATGCACGGACGGCGCAGCGCCACCATTGGCCTTGTGGTTCCCACCATGAACTTTTCGATTTTCGCGGAGCTTGTTCAATCCTTCAACGATGCCGTGACCGAACTCGGCTTCACGCTTCTGCTTGCAACCCACCGCTATGATCTCAAGACCGAGTATCAGCTGCTGCGCAAATTCCTTGAGCACCGGGTGGATGGTCTTGCCCTTATCGGGCTCGACCATAATGTAGACACCTACAAGCTGATCGAAACCCAGAATGTTCCGGCGATTGCGGCGTGGAGTTATTCGGATCATTCGGCGATTTCCTGTGTCGGCTCCGATAACGGCGAGGCAGGGCGTGTTGCGGCCCGGCATATCCTGTCGCTTGGCCATCGTCGGATCGGCTTCGTGTTTCCGCCAACAGAAGGAAATGACCGCGCAAGGAGCAGGCAGGCGGGAGTGATCGAGACGCTCCGCAGCGCGGGGGTCGAAGTCCCTGAAGCATGGGCGGTGCGCTCGCTCTACAGCATCGCCCAATCGAAAGCAGCGTGCCTTGATCTTCTCCAAAAGCCGCATCCGCCAACCGCGCTGATCTGCGGCAATGACATCATTGCGCAAGGGGCAATCTATGCCGCGATGGAATGCCGCATGCGCGTTCCGAACGATCTTTCGATCATGGGCATCGGCGATTTTGCCGGCTCATCCGATATGGTTCCGGCACTTTCAACGATTCGTATACCAGCGCAGAAAATTGGCCTTCAGGCCGGAAGCCATCTCATCGAAAGCATCATTAATCATGACCAGAGACCGATCCTCAGGATCAAGATCGACGCGGAACTGAAAAGCCGCAGCACGACGGCGCCACCCCGGGGAGATCAGGCAAGCGGTTTTTACTCCTGATTGCGGTCCGCATCGTGTGACTGATCGCATCGCGGCCCGACTGCTCTATTTGACCGCCATTTCTATAACGGCGCATTGCTTATGGCAAAACCGCTTGCCGGGTGTGAAACGCTTATTTCAGAATTATTGTTCTGTTAATCTGAGCGTATACGGCTCGACCCCGGCTTCCGCCAAGCGTTCAGTCGGCAGCCTTCGCGACGAGTGTCTCAACGAGGAAATCTTCGACAGTCTGGCCGCCGCCCGCCGCGCCCTGGGGTCCTTTGGCGCTACGACTACAACAATGTCGGCCTCATTCCGCGCCGGGCAAACAGACCCCGGCCGAAGCGCACCGGACGATTGAGCAATCTGATGGCTCCGCGCCCGGCGCGCTTGCCTAAGCCGAAACCGACCACTGTCAAACCCAGGGACTCTCATTATGAACGAGGGGCGACATGAACGAGGGCGACCGGGGGGCAGGCCATATTCAAGCTTCCAACGCACTGATGGGACGTCTTGATTTTGAATTGTCACATCAAGTCAATGAAATGATTGTGCTTTGTCTCTGATTATTTTTCAAATAAAAATTCACTGATTTTTCGAATCATATTAGTTGTGCCAGGCTATATTGATTTTCGTGATTAAAAAAACGGCATCATTGGCACACAAATATAAAGCAACAGCCGCTTTTACAAGCATGCAACTTTTTTCCCCTTAAATATGTTGCTGAGAAGGCACATTGATCAAGGAACTCTCCTCAGAAACGTCAATATTTGAAAACTACATTGATTTTTTGTTCAGAAAAGGATTCTCTATTGGTCGATAGTGAATTCACTAGTTACCTGTGATGTTCCGGTTCCGGAAACCATCCTAAAATATAAAAAATGGAGATGTCCCATGAATAAACTGTTGGTCCAATCCCTCATCGGTATTGCGGCGATGATGGTTGCCAGCTATTCGTCAGCAGCGGATCTTGAAGCTGTTGCGGCGCCGGAAGCAGAAGCTGAGAGCAAGTCGTTCCTGCCCGGCGAATTCTCCGTCTCTGCCGGTGTTTATACAGACTATCGCTTCCGCGGCATTTCACAGACAGACAGCGGTCCCTCTGTTCAGGCATTACTTGGTTGGTCCGTCGAGACTCCAGTCAAGGGTGTTAACTTCGATATTGGTCTTTTTGCTTCCAATATCAACTTCACGCCAAACGATTTGACCGGTGATCCGGATGACGGCTCGATTGAAATCGACTACAATGCCGGTTTCTCTGGCACGATCAAAGACATCAACTGGGCCCTTGCTGCCTATTATTACCATTATGCGGATGCCGATAGCTCTTTGAATTTCAATTATTATGAAATTGCTGTTTCGGTTGACAAGGACGTCTACGAAGGTCTCAATGTTGGCCTGAACTACTTCGGTACTCCGGAATACTTCGGTGAAACCGGTACCGCTCACTGGATTCAGGCAACGGCTGCCTATGAAATTCCGGGCTTGGACCTCATCCCTCTCTCAATTGATGGTTCGGTTGGCTACCAGTTTTTTGAAGGTGATGGCGATTATCTGACATGACACGTCGGTCTGACTGCCGCCGTGCATGAGCATGCATCGCTGGGTGTTCAATACATCGATACAAACACGACCGTCTTCAATGCAGACAATGTGAACATTGCAGATGCGGGTGTGATCGGTTTCTTTACTGTGAACTTCTAAGATTATATAGCGTTCAAATGAAAACCCCGGTGCTGAGCAAGGCGCCGGGGTTTTGTCCTATTATGCCCGCCTCGTATCACCCGGCTGATTTATCCTTTCCTGTTTTCGTGCAGCGGCATATGAATTTCTCATGGAGTGGACCGAAGAAGCCCTTATCCTCGGTGTGCGAAAACATGGCGAGACCAGTGTCATTCTGGAAGTGATGACGCAGGCGCGCGGGCGCGCGCGCGGGCTCATTCGTGGCGGGCGCTCGCGACGGCTTCAGCCGGTCCTTCAGGCGGGAAATCGCGTTCGGGTCACCTGGCGCGCGCGGCTCGAAGATCACCTTGGCGTCTTCACCATCGAGCCGGTTGAATTGCGCGCCGCGCGGTTGATGGAAACCGGCGTCGGTCTTCACGGTATTCAGGTTCTTGCAGCCCATCTTCGGCTGTTGCCGGAACGCGATCCGCATCCCGCCCTTGTTGAGGCGGCGGAAGTTGTCATCGGCAATCTCGATGATGCAATGGTGACGGCGGTTCTTTTGATCCGCTTTGAACTTGCCCTTCTTGATGAACTCGGTTTCGGACTTGATCTGTCGGTCTGTGCCGCGACAGGGGGAAGCCAGGATCTCGCCTATGTCTCACCGAAGTCGGGGCGGGCGGTGAGCCGGGCTGCGGGCGCGCCTTATCATGATCGAATGTTGCCGCTGCCAGCCTTTCTGCTGAGTGGTAGAGCGCCTCAAGCCTTTGCCGATATTGCCGATGCGTTCCGGCTGACCGGTTATTTCCTCCACCGCCATATCTATGATCCGCGCAGTGTGAAGCCGCCCCTTTCGCGCGAGACGCTTTCGCGCGATATCGAACGGGTCATCTGCGGGAATTCAGCGGGATAAAACCGCACAGCGGTCCGTTTTCCTTGAGTGCGCGGAGCGGATCGGCTAACCCAGAACCATGGGAAATGAGATGATTCCGCCGGGTGGCGGCGAGGGTAAGGGGATCGAGGCGATCAACCTCAAGACGGCGCTCGAAGAGCGCTATCTTGCCTATGCGCTATCCACCATCATGCACCGCGCACTGCCGGATGTGCGGGACGGGTTAAAGCCCGTCCACCGCCGCATTCTGCATGCCATGCGCGAATTGAAGCTCGAACCCGGTTCCGGATTCAAGAAGTCGGCGCGTGTTGTCGGCGATGTCATCGGTAAATTCCACCCCCATGGCGATCAATCGGTCTATGACGCGCTGGTGCGTCTCGCGCAGGATTTCGCTGTGCGTTATCCGCTGGTCGACGGCCAGGGCAATTTCGGCAATGTCGACGGCGATAACGCCGCCGCCATGCGCTATACGGAAGCCCGGATGACCGAAGTCGCCCGCCTCCTCATGGAGGGCATGAGCGAAGATGCGGTCGATTTCCGCGAGACCTATGACGGCGAGGATGAGGAACCGGTGGTTCTGCCCGCCAATTTTCCGAACCTTCTCGCCAATGGCTCAAGCGGCATTGCGGTTGGCATGGCGACCAATATCCCGCCGCACAATGTGGCCGAGCTTTGCGACGCGGCCCTGCATCTGATCCGTCATCCCAATGCGGGAATCGAGAAACTCATCGAGTTCGTGCCGGGTCCTGATTTTCCGACCGGCGGCATCTGCGTCGAAGACCGGAGTGCGATTGTCGAAGCCTACCGCACGGGGCGCGGCGGCTTTCGGGTCCGCGCGCGTTGGGAGAAGGAAGACACGGGCCGCGGCAGTTATGTGATTGTTGTCACCGAAATTCCCTATCAGGTCCAGAAATCGCGACTGATCGAGAAAATCGCCGAACTGCTGATGCAGCGCAAGCTGCCGCTCCTCGCTGATATTCGCGACGAATCGGCGGAAGACATCCGCGTGGTGCTGGAACCGAAGAGCCGCACCGTCGATCCCGTTCTTCTGATGGAATCGCTCTATCGCCTGACTGAACTTGAAAGCCGGATCTCGCTCAACATGAACGTGCTCTCGCGCGGTCTGGTGCCGAATGTGCTGGGCCTGCGCGATGTCCTGCGGGAATGGCTCGACCACCGCAAGGAAGTGCTTCTGCGCCGTTCCGCCCACCGGCTCGACAAGATCAACCACCGGCTTGAGGTTCTGGCCGGATATCTGATCGCCTTTCTCAATCTTGATGAGGTGATCCGCATTGTCCGCCAGGAGGATGAGCCGAAGAGCGAATTGATGACGAGGTTCGCTCTCAGCGATATTCAGGCTGAGGCGATCCTCAACATGCGCCTGCGCTCGCTCGCGAAGCTCGAGGAAATCGAAATCCGCCGCGAGCATGATGCACTAACCGCGGAAAAGGCGGAACTGACCGCCCTTGTTGCCGATGAAAACCTGCAATGGCAACGCATTTCCGAAGAAGTGCGCTCGGTCAGAAAGACATTCGGGCCAGACACCCTGCTCGGGCGGCGGCGGACGTCTTTCAGCGAAGCGGCAGAGGTTGATTTTGCCGATATCCAGACCGCGATGATCGAGCGCGAGCCCGTCACCGTCGTGGTCTCGGAAAAAGGCTGGATCCGTGCCATGAAAGGTCATCTTGCCAGCACGGAAGGTCTCCAGTTCAAGGACGGCGACCGCCTCAAAGTGGCAATTCAGGCAGAGACCACCGACAAGATCATCGTCTTTACCACGTCCGGCAAATTCTACACGCTCGCTGCCGATAAACTTCCGGGTGGGCGCGGCCATGGCGAGCCGCTCCGCATCATGGTCGACATGGAGAACGATCAGGATGTGGTCGCCGTGTTCAGTCATGATCCAACGCGCAAACTCCTGATCGGCACGGTTTCCGGCCGTGGATTCCTGATCAATGAAAAAGATGTCATCGCGAACACCCGCAAGGGCAAGCAGGTTCTCAACGTCAAATTACCGGACGAAGCCTATATCTGCGTTCCCGCGACCGGCGATCAGGTGGCCGTGATCGGCAGCAACCGGCGCTTGCTTGTGTTCCCGATGGCTCAAATACCTGAAATGACGCGGGGGCAGGGCGTTCGGCTTCAGAAATACAAGGACGGCGGCATTGCCGACCTTCGGGTCTTCTCCGCGGCGGAAGGACTTGCATGGACGGACAGCGCCGGGCGGCGCTATGAGCGCTCGATGAACGAGCTTCAGGAATGGCTGGGCGAGCGCGCGCAGGCCGGACGGATGCCACCGACAGGCTTTCCGAAAAACAACAAATTCGGCACTCCGCTGTTTACCGGCGACATTACCGATATCAAGTGAAGGCAACGGCCGCCGGTCGGCTGCGCAGGCGCAGGAGACTGTGCACAAGGATAGCGCCGATCACGATGGCGCCACCAATCAGTGTGTTCGTGCTCAGCGTCTCATCAAAAAGGCTCCACACCATCAGCGGTGCAAGCACCGTCTCGAGGAGATAGAACATCGCAACCTCGGGCGCCGAGATATAGCGCGGCGCGAGCGCGAACATCGCCATGGCAAGCGGTGCCACAAACACTGAATTCAGCACAAGAAACGCTGGTTCCTGCAAGGTGAAGCCACCGATCATCACAAATGGAACAGCCACGAGCGCCGCAAGCAGTCCGGCGAGGGCAGGTGAATAAACGAGGTTCTTGCCGCTGCGACGAATGAAGACCGTCTCTGCCGCCAGCATGACCGCACAAAGCAGCGCCATGAGATTGCCGAAAGTGTTTGCCCCGCTGTTCACAACAAGATCATCGATAGTAATGATGAGAATGCCAACAAGGGCTACAAACACGGTGAGCCATGTCATCAGCGGGTGACGCTCGCGCAGCACAAAAGTCGTAAAGACAATCGCAACGAGGGAACTGAATGCCGTGATGAAAACCAGATTGGCTGTTGTCGTGTAGTAAATCCCGAGCACGAAACCAACGGTTGCGATCATGTGAAGGATCGCGAGGATGACCGTATCCCAGCCATCGATAAAACGGGCATTGCTGAGCTTGAGCGCCTTCAGAAGGCGGTAGACGGCATAAAGGACAGCGAACATCAAAGGCCCGCGCACCAGCATGACCGTCCACGGGTCGCTCCCCGCAAGACGCACGAGCGGAATGTCGCATGCAATCAAAACGCCGCCGAGTGCGGCAATGGCGAGACCTTTTTTATGGTCCGTGATGGGAGGGGAAGGGAGCATTATCTTTCCGCAGGGATCGCAGCCTTGTTCATCAGGAAGCGATCGGGCTGCTGCTCCCTTTCGGATGGTGGGTTTCCCAGCCGCGCGCAGTCAAAATCTCGTGCGGATTGAAGCGGACCTTGTAATCCATTTTCGGAGAACCATCGACCCAGTAGCCAAGATAGAGAAATGGCAGGCCATGTCGGCGCGAGCGGGCAATATGATCGAGGATCATGTAGGTGCCGAGACTGCGCTTTTCCGATTTTGTGTCGAAAAAAGAATAGACCATCGACAGGCCATCATCGAGAATATCGGTGAGCGCCACGGCAAGCAGTTCGCCGTCGCCGCGACCGCTGATGCCGCTGTCGGGACCACGTCTGCGGTATTCGATCACCATCGTATCGACATGGCTGTCCTCAATCATCATGGAATAATCGAGAACGCTCATATCCGCCATGCCGCCCTCGCGATGGCGGCTGTCGAGATACTGCCGGAAGAGACTATATTGTTCCGAGGTCGGCGAGGGCGCGATTTCCCGCCCGATCAGGTCCTGGTTGCGAGCGATCGTGCGGCGCATGGATTTTGATTCGCGAAAATCACTCGTCAGAACCCGGATCGACATGCAGGCGCGGCACATTTCGCAGGCCGGACGATAGGCAATGTTCTGAGACCGTCGAAAACCGCCCTGGGTCAGCATATTGTTGATATCGGAGGCGTTATCGCCGATCAGATGGGTGAAAACTTTTCGTTCCATCTTGCCCTTCAGATAGGGGCAGGCGGATGGTGCGGTCAGATAAAATTGCGGAACGTCCTTTGGATATCGTGACACGGCGACGTTTTGCCTCTCATGGGCTGAAACAGCCATTTGGCAAAATGGTATCACCTATTTTGAATAATTCAATCGCAGCCTTGCGCTTACGGCGCTGGCCGCGCGCCGCAAAGCGCCTTATGCACCATCAAATTTGTTGGAAAGCGCGTCGCGGTTCACGACAATGGTGCCGGATACGAAATCATGCAACAAACGGCGCCTTTTCGTGAACAGCCCGATGAGAACGACAAAGGGCGTCAGGACCGTCGCGAAAAAATAAAATGCGACCGCATGAAAGATCGCCATAAGGGCATAGACCTTGCGTCCGTCGAGCATGCGAACCTCGAGACCGAGCGCGCGCATGCCGGGGGTCGCTGACCTGTCGCTGCCCATGGTGAAGGCCACATAGCCAAGAACGAGCGCGATCATTGCCGGGGGCATGAGCGCCGGCATCACGATCCACAACAGGCCGAGTGTCGGAATGCCGAGAATCAATAAAACCACCCACATCACGGTCACGAGAACGGCGAGAATTGAAAAGTCGATCAGGAACGCGATGAAGCGTCGCGACAGCACGCCGTCGAAAAGGGCGGCATTGCCCGGTTGATCGAACAGGTCACTGTCGGTTACGGAAACCTGGGCCATCATTATGCTATCCTCATCAATACGCACTGCTCCGCACGAGAGGAGGCGCTTCAACACCCGACATGTGGGGATGCAGGAGGGCGAAATCAAGCCATCCCTTGGTGCTCTTGATACATCAGGCTTGCTTGCGCAGGATCTCAGCCACCTTCGGTGCGAAATAGGTGAGAACGCCGTCCGCGCCCGCCCGCTTGAAGGCAATCAGGCTTTCCATCATGGCCCGCTCCCCGTCGAGCCAGCCATTGGCAGCCGCGGCCATGATCATCGCATATTCGCCGGAGACCTGATAGGCGAAGGTAGGCATGGCGAAAGTGTCGCGCACGCGCCGGATGATATCGAGATAGGGCATGCCGGGCTTGACCATCACCATGTCCGCTCCCTCTTCAATATCAAGGGCAACCTCGCGCAGCGCTTCATCCGTATTGGCCGGGTCCATCTGATAGGTGCGCTTATCGCCAAGAAGGGTGGCATTGGTCCCAACCGCATCACGGAAAGGGCCGTAAAAGGCAGAGGCATATTTCGCCGCATAGGACATGATCTGGATATCTTCAAATCCGTCATCATCGAGTGCTGCGCGGATTGCCCCGATGCGCCCGTCCATCATGTCGGAGGGTGAAATGATGTCGGCTCCCGCATCTGCCTGAAGCAGGGCCTGCTGGCAAAGAATATGCACCGTTTCATCATTGAGGATCGTCTCGCCATCCATGACACCGTCATGACCGTGGCTCGTATAGGGATCGAGCGCGACATCGCTCATCAATCCGATCGGAATGCCTTCAGCCCGAATCGCACGGCACGCCGTGCAGACAAGATTGTTGCCATTGAGTGCTTCGGAGCCTTCCGGATCACGCTTGTCGGGGTTGGTGTTCGGGAAAAGCGCGATGATCGGAATACCAAGCAGCGCCGCCTTCTCCGCCTCGCGCACGGCGTGGTCGACCGTATGGCGGAAAACCTGCGGCATTGAGGGTATCGGTGTCGAACTTGCGGTTCCATCGGTAAGAAAGATCGGCCAGATCAGATCATCGACTGTGAGGGTGTTTTCGCGCACAAGCCGACGCGCCCAGTCGGTCTTGCGATTGCGCCGCATCCGCCGCCGGTTAACGATGGCGTTGACGTCTGGTTTTCCGCGACCTTCCGGGTTGAGCATGGTTTTCCTCAATAGCAATGATCAGGCAAGCTAGGCCAATTCTGGCGCCCGCCTTAACATACCGACAGGCGGGTGTGGTAAAATTTGCAACGCGCGATAGTATGGCGTTTCGCGCTTGATCGGCAAAACTGGTGTGAGTACTTAGATCGCACGGCAAGGCATGTTATGGTTCAAATGAGATCGCGATCAAGACGATAAACGGGAACACGGATGGATATCATTCAAAACACCGATGAGCGGGCAATTCGTCAGCACGCGGCCTCCGCCTCGCATCTTGCCATGGAAACGCTGTTTGCCACGTGCCTCAAGATCGTGGCGATCTTCGTTCTTATGTTGAGCATAATCGTCTGGTCGCGCGTTCTCGGATATCACTCGCCGGATATTCAGGCGGTGTTCGCAGCCGATCATGTCGCGGGGCTTCTTCTGGGCGCGCTCGCAATCTTGATGCCGGTGCTGAGTGTCGGGCTCTGGCTGCAAATGAGTTGGGGCCTGATCCTGTGGGCGATGATCGGCGGCGGCCTCGTCTTGATGAATGCTTTCTTCACCGCCATTCCAACTGAGATTTACATATTCGGTCTGATTTTCGGACTTCTTTTCATTGCCTACTGCGCCGCCCTTGCGGTTCATGCCTGGTACCTGACCATGAGCCATAAGCGCGAACGCGCCAGGGAACTGGAATTATCGCCCTCGGACCAGTAGATTCATGTTCTATTTAATATAGTTTTCGTATATCCGGATTCTCGATAAATTAACCGATAGTTTTAAGCCGATTTTATTTGCACTCGCGTAGTCTGCCTTCAATCAAGATGCCAAAGAGCGTCAACAGGTGGAAGGTGCAAACACATGAGTAACATGATCGGAAAAGCCGAAGTCAGCCGCAGCGTTGAAAGTGTTGAAGACGTTCGCCCACATTATCTTGAGGCCTTGCGCCTGGTCGAGCGGCTGCATCGTCGGCTCCTCGATGTCATCAAGGATGAATTTGATCGCAATGGCCGCGCGGATGTCAACAGCGTTCAGGCGTTGCTGCTCTTCAACATCGGAGACTCGGAACTGACCGCAGGCGAACTGCGCACCCGTGGCTATTATCTCGGATCAAACGTCTCCTACAACCTGAAGAAACTGGTTGAGGCAGGTTACATCTCGCACCAGCGTTCCCGCATGGATCGTCGCTCGGTACGCGTCAGCCTGACTGACAAAGGGGCCGATATCGCGAAAATCGTCAAGGACCTTTATGAGCGTCACACGAAGTCAATCGAGAAAGTCGGCGGGATTGGTTCCGAGGAATTCGAAAACCTGAACAAATCCCTGATCCGTCTCGAGCGTTTCTGGACCGACCAGATCCTTTATCGCCTTTAGGTCGTTTAAGGTCAGACGCGCCATATCGGCGGACAAGTCATCGCGAAAAGTACGAATCAAAGCCCCGACTGTGTCGGGGCTTTTTGTTTGACTTCTGCTCTGTGCCTTCACTCAAGGTAGTTAGTGGTCGAACCGCGCCTGGTTGCGACCGTCTTTCTGTTACATTTTGATAACGAAACGGGAAAAAACGATAACAATCCGGTGACAGGCGGAACAACATGCTGCATCTGCGAATTGTCGGGTTGGAATGGGTGTGATAATCCCTATCTTCTTCACAGATTGCACACATTTCATGTGTTAAACACATCATTAACCAAATCAGTCATCGGGAGCGAACGGGTGTTCGATAGATTTTCACGGCGCACTTTCTTGGCCGCTGCGGGTGCGGCACTGGTCGGCACCAGTCTGGCGCGGGCTCAGGCGATTTCCCAGCCAGTTTATGCGGCCTCGGATGACGCCCTCGGATTGTTACCGGAAGGAAACAGCGCCGAATGGTCTGATGGATTTGATTCATTTTCGAAAGCCCGACAGGTTCGCAGCTTCGATCCGACCCTCTCAGTGTCCGCGGTCAGCGACGTCGAGCGTGCCCTTGGCGAGTATAGTCAGATCGTGAACAGCGGCGGCTGGAACGTTGTTCCGGTGGGCCAGCCCCTGCGGCTCGGCGCGCGCGGCAGCAACGTCCTGGCCTTGCGCCAGCGCCTTGCGAAGTCAAACGATCTCGATTCGAATGTCACCGGTTCGGATGTGTTCGATTCTTATGTCGAGGCGGCAGTCAAAAACTTCCAGGCGCGTCATGGGATGGCGGTTGACGGCGTGATCGGTGCACTCACCCTTTCCGCGATGAATATTCCGGCGGATATGCGCTACCGCCAGCTTGAAACCAATCTGGTGCGTCTGCGCTCCTTGTCCGGGTTCCTCGGTCAGCGCTTCGTCATGGTCAATGTTCCGGCTGCCGAAATCGAGACAGTTGAGAACAACCGCGTCTATTTGCGCCACACAGCCGTCGTCGGCAAGATCGACCGTCAGACACCGATCCTGAACAGCAGGATTCATCAGGTCAATTTCAATCCCTACTGGACGGTTCCGGCAAGCATCATCCGCAAGGATCTTATCCCGATCATGCAGAAGGAACCGAATTACCTCACCGAACACACGATTCGCATCTATGCACCCGATGGCCGTGAGCTTAGTCCGAGTGAGGTCAACTGGAATAGTGACGAGGCGATCAATTATCGGTTCCGTCAGGACCCGGGCGAGAACAACTCGCTCGGTCAGATGCGGATCAACTTTGACAATCCGCATCAGGTCTATCTTCACGATACGCCGAACAAGAACCTCTTCGGCAAGGAAGTGCGGTTCCATTCATCGGGTTGCGTGCGCGTTCAGAACGTGCGCGAATTTGTGCAGTGGCTGCTTGCGGAAAATGCTGGCTGGGACCGGGCGCATATTGATGAAGTCATCCGCTCGAATGAGAGGATCGACGCGAACCTTCTCAATCCCGTGCCGCTCTATCTGACCTATATTACCGCATGGTCGACGCCGGCAGGTGTCGTGCATTTCCGGGATGACATTTATGATCGCGACGGTCTTGGCCCCATCGCGCTTCGCTGATTTTGCAAGGAGCTGAGGAATCGGGCACCCTCATACGAAGTGCGCTCAAAGGGGTATGGCGTGGGTGACGGGACTTTTCTGATCGAATTTCTGCAAATCGGACCGCAGATAAAAGTAACCGCGATAGACCCTGATTCCGGCATCGAGGTGTCGATCATCGCCCCGTTATCAGCAAGTAAGGCTGAGATGTCCCGTGTCGCTGCCAATAAGCTGAAACGCCGGATCGCAAAGCTCGCCGAAAGTCAGGACGAAAAGCCCCTTCCATCAGAGGGTGGAGATTCCCGTGGCGGCTTGTTGATCTGAGCTATCGTCTGCCTTTGCCACCCGGAGCAGAGATGGCCACGCTGCGGCGATCCTGTAAAACAGAAACTTCAAACTGAGCGCGCCGACACACAGCACTGTTGGTCTTGGGCCGGAGCTATGATAGAGGACCGTCCTCAAAGCCGCGGTCCGGGATCGGTCGCCTTAGCGGACCAGCGCCAATCTGGTGTTTTGCCGCAAGGGACCTGCCGACCATCCGCGCGAAATTATGGTATCGTCCGCCGGCAAAAGCTGCTCGCTGCTTTGCTCAGGAAAGAATCGATGGAGACTGGCATGGCCGCATTTGAAAAACCCCACGAAACCGCTGACCACAAGGCGTTCTTTTCCGATCACATTGCGACGCGTGACCCGCTGGTTGCTGATGCGATCGCGCGGGAGTTCAAGCGTCAGTCCCAGGAAATCGAACTGATCGCATCGGAAAATATCACATCGCGCGCAGTGCTTGAGGCGCAAGGCTCGGTGATGACCAACAAATATGCCGAGGGCTATCCCGGCAAGCGTTATTACGGCGGCTGCCAATATGTCGATATCGTTGAGGAAGCGGCGATTGAGCGAGCGACGCGGCTTTTTTCATGCGGTTTTGCCAATGTCCAGCCAAATTCGGGAAGCCAGGCCAACCAGGCCGTCATGCTCGCTCTCCTGAAGCCGGGTGACACGATCCTCGGCATGAGCCTCGACGCTGGCGGTCATCTGACCCATGGCGCAAAGCCCAATCTCTCGGGCAAATGGTTTAATCCCGTCCAATATGGCGTCAGGAAGGACACTGGACATATCGATTATGATCAGGTGCGCTCGCTTGCACAGGAACACAAGCCGGCTCTCATCATCGCGGGTGGCTCTGCCTATAGCCCGATCATCGACTTTGCAGCATTTCGCACCATTGCCGATGAAGTGGGCGCTTGTTTTCATGTCGACATGGCGCATTTTGCCGGTCTCGTTGCCGGTGGCGCGCATCCGAGCCCGTTTCCCCACGCTCATGTGGCAACAACGACGACGCACAAGACACTGCGTGGTCCGCGCGGCGGCATGGTGCTCACCAATGACGAGGCGATTGCAAAGAAAATCAATTCCGCCGTGTTTCCCGGTCTTCAGGGCGGCCCGCTGATGCATGTCATCGCGGGCAAGGCGGTTGCCTTCGGCGAGGCGCTCCGGCCTGAATACAAGACCTATATCCGTGCGGTCTGCGACAATGCGAAGGCGCTTGCAAGCAACCTGAAATCAAATGGATTCGACATTGTCTCCGGCGGTACCGATACGCATCTCATGCTGGTTGATCTGCGACCGAAGGGGCTGACCGGGGCAGCCGCCGAAAAAGCGCTCGGGCGCGCCAATATCACCTGCAACAAGAACGGCGTTCCGTTCGATCCGGCGCCACCGACGGTAACTTCCGGGATTCGCCTTGGCACCCCGGCGGCAACCACGCGCGGCTTCGGTGTTGCGGAATTCAAGTTTGTCGGCGATCTCATTACCGAAGTTCTCGATGGCCTGAAAAACAATGGCGAGGACGGAAATTCGGCGGTTGAAGCGGCAGTGAAGAAAAAAGTGATTGATCTCACCGGGCGTTTCCCGATTTATG
Organism: Hyphomicrobiales bacterium; assembly: GCA_013911885.1. Taxonomy (GTDB): domain Bacteria; phylum Pseudomonadota; class Alphaproteobacteria; order Rhizobiales; family JACESI01; genus JACESI01. The sequence goes on from JACESI010000005.1 coordinate 185,568, forward strand.
GCGATCTTGCATAAACCACACGGAAATCCACCCGATGCGCTGTCCTTTCTGTTCGAGCGATAACACGCAGGTCAAGGATTCGCGCCCGAGCGAAGACAACACCGCGATCCGCCGCCGTCGCATCTGTGCGGATTGCGGCGGTCGTTTCACAACCTTCGAGCGCGTGCAGCTGCGCGAACTGACCGTGATCAAGCGGTCAGGACGCAGGGTGCCGTTTGATCGCGACAAGCTCACCCGTTCGGTTCAGGTGGCACTGCGCAAACGCAATGTCGATCCCGAGCGTGTTGACCGCCTGGTCAGTGGCATCGTACGTCAGCTTGAAAGCGCCGGTGAGGCGGAAATTGCCTCCGATCAGGTCGGCCATCTCATCATGGAACGGCTGAAGGAATTCGACGATGTCGCCTATGTCCGCTTCGCCTCGGTCTATCGCAATTTCCGTGAAGCCAAGGATTTCGTGGCCGTCCTCGGCGAACTCGCCCAGGATGAGGAAACAAAACAGGCAATTGACGACAAGGCGGACACCGAGTGACGCCGTGGGGGGTTCAGCGACAAGTGCCGGAAGCAGATGCACCTCCAGAACGGAGCGGGAAACCGCTTTCAGACCCGTATCCGCATGACTATGCGCTGGAAAATCCGGCTGAAAATGCGGAAACGCTGAGTGCCCTTGATCGCCGTTTTCTGCAATCTGCCATCCATCTTGGCAGGGGCAGGATCGGTCTGACCGCTCCAAATCCTTCAGTCGGGGCGCTGATTGTGCGATTCGAGGCCAAGGGACCAGTGGTTGTCGGGCGCGGCGTGACCGAGCGCGGCGGCCGGCCGCATGGTGAGGTCCTGGCTCTGGCCGAGGCGGGAGAGGCCGCTCGTGGTGCGACCTGCTATGTCAGCCTCGAACCCTGCGCCCATTATGGCCATACACCACCCTGCGTCGATGCGCTGCTTGCCGCCGGCATTGCCCGCGTCGTCATTGCCATGGACGATTCGGACCCGCGCGTTTCAGGCCGGGGAGCGCAAATCCTTGAACAAAACGGTGTTCGCGTCTTCCGCGATGTTCATCTATCGCTCGCACAGCGCGCCAATCTTGGCCATGTCCGCCGGATCGGATCCGCTCGCCCGGCAGTGCTTTTGAAAATGGCGATGTCCTCCGATGGCGCAATCGGGCTCGCTGATCGCGCTCCCGGCCAGGGCTTTGTCGCGATCACCGGCGCGGTGTCGTTGCGGTTTGCCCATGCGATGCGCGCGCGCGCGGATGCGATCATGGTCGGGGTTGGCACGGTTCTCGCCGACGATCCGAAATTGACCTGTCGATTGCCGGGCATGGCGGATTGGTCGCCGCTGCGGGTTGTGCTCGACAGCACAGCGCGGATGCCGCTTTCCGCGCGGATGCTGGAAAGCATCGCTGCCACGCCCGTGCGTCTTTATGTAACCGATGCTGCGCCTTTAGAGCGGGTGGCTGCGCTTGTTGACAGGGGGGTCGAAGTGATCAGTCTGCCCTCCGAGAATGGCCATGTATCGCTTTCTGGCGTGATGCGGGATCTTGCTGAGCGCGGATGCACCAATCTCATGGTCGAAGGCGGGCCAACCCTTGCTGCCACCATTCTGGAGCAGGGTTTTGTCGACCGGGCCGCTTTGTTTCAAAGCCGAACGCCGCTTGGGGATGGAGGGATTGCCGCTCATCCATCAGGCGAGCGGCTGGAAGCGGTGCTTCAGCGGTACGGTTTCACGCTGCATGAACGCCTGTCACCGGGTGAGGACAGTCTCATGCTCTGGGACTGCGTCTGATGTTTACCGGTCTCATCAGCGATTGCGGGCGCATCATCGCCGTCACCGAACGGGATGCCGGGCGCCTTTTCAGAATCGCAACCCGCTATGACGCTGCGGAAATAGCCGAGGGCGCATCGATTGCCTGCAACGGCGTTTGCCTGACGGTGGTCGGCAAATCGGAGGCAGGTCAGCCGCACTGGTTTGAGGTCGAGGCATGGGCGGAGGCGCTCGCGCTGACCAATGCGGCAGATTGGGCGGAAGGCAGCGTCATCAACCTCGAGCGCTCACTCAAAATGGGCGACGAACTGGGCGGCCATATGGTGAGCGGCCATGTTGACGGCCGGGCAAGGGTTGTCTCTGCAAGCCGGGAAGGCGAAGCCCGCCGCTTTGTGCTCGAAGCGCCTGATGAACTGATGCGTTACATTGCCCCGAAAGGTTCGATTGCCCTTGATGGCACCTCGCTTACCGTGAATGCCGTTGAGGGCAACCGCTTCGATGTGCTTTTGATTCGCCACACGCTCAACGTGACGACCTGGGGTGATATCGTGCCGGGCAAATCGGTCAATATCGAAGTCGACCAGCTCGCCCGCCATGTTGTGCGCCTGCTCGATCATTATCAGAACACCATGGCGGCAAATGCAGGCGGCAAGGCTTCTTCCGATTGAAGATGATTATTCTGGACAAGTCCCCATCGCTGTGGTGGATGCTGACACCACGCCGATCCGACAAAGGTAGCGAACCTCATGGCTGACCAAACACCCCATCTATTGATCGTCGAGGCCCGCTTTTATGAAGCAATTGCCGACGCACTGAAGGAAGGCGCGATCGAAGCCCTCGAAGCGGCGGGCGCTACTTTCGATGTGATCGCCGTTCCAGGCGTCCTTGAAATTCCAGGCGCAGTCGCGATTGCGGTCAATGCCATGGACCGTGGCAATGTGGCCTATGATGGTTTTGTCGCCCTTGGTTGCGTCATCCGCGGAGAGACCACCCATTACGAGATCGTATCAAATGAATCAGCCCGCGCGCTCATGGATATCGGCGTGAGCGAGGCCTTGCCGATCGGCAACGGCATCCTGACTGTTGAAAACGAAGCGCAGGCCTGGGCACGGGCCCGCAAGACCGAGAAAAACAAGGGCGGCGAGGCTGCCAGGGCAGCGCTGGCGATGATCGGCGTCTGCGAACAATTGCTGGATATGCCGTCATGATAACGGAAAACGCCAAGCAGACCACCGACCGCAGCGCCTCGCGCCCGGCAAATAAACGCGGTGTGGCCCGTCTCGCAGCCGTTCAGGCGCTCTACCAGATGGAACTCGGTGGCGCTACCCTGCCACAGGTCGTTGCGGAATATGAAGCAAGCAGGCTCGGTCAGCTGATTGACGGCGAACAATATCTCGATGCCGATGTGGCTTATTTCCGCGGGATAATGAGCGGTGTCGTGGCAGGCCAGCGCGAGATTGATCCGGAAATCCACGGTGCACTCACGCCCGACTGGCCGCTTTCCCGCCTTGATGTCACGGTGCGGGCGATCCTGCGTTGCGGTGTCTATGAACTCAGGGCACGCAAGGATGTTCCGGCGCGTGTGATCCTGTCTGAATATGTCGATATCGCCAAGGCCTTTTATGACATTGATGAACCGCGTCTCGTCAATGGTGTGCTCGATCATATCGCCCGGCTGTATCGCAAGGACGAAGTAGACGGAAAATAGCCTGCAATGACGGAAGATATCGGAGAATTTGATCTGATCAGCCGCTATCTGAAGCCGCTCGTAGCGCTTCCGGGTGCGCTTGCGCTCACAGATGATGCAGCCACGATCAAGGTGCCCGCCAGCAAGCAGCTCATCATGAGCAAGGACGTCCTTGTCGGCAATGTTCATTTCTTTGAAAACGATCTGCCCGATCTGATCGCGCGCAAGGCCCTGCGCACGAACATTTCTGATATTATCGCGAAAGGCGCGCATCCATATTGTTATGCGCTCGGTCTTTGTTTCCCGGGCCAGGCATCCGAAGACTTCATTGCATCCTTCGCCGAGGGGTTGGCCGCCGATCAGGATATATACGGGGTGTCGCTTATTGGTGGCGATACGACGCGTTCGATTTCCGATCTCATGATCTCGGTCACGATGTTCGGCCTTGCAGGCAAGCGCGGAGCGGTCACACGGCTTGGGGCGGGGCCAGGTGAGGCGGTTTATGTTTCCGGCACTCTTGGCGGATCCGCCGTTGGCCTCCAAACCCTTCTCGACCGGCCGCGCTTTGAAGGACTGTCAGAAGTGCTGGTGAGTGACCTTCAGTCCGAATATCTGCTACCGCAGCCGCCATTCGGCCTGCAGAAGATGATCGCAGCCCACGCCTCCGCTTCGATGGATATTTCCGACGGTCTGTTTCAGGATGCCGGCCATCTCGCGCGGGCAAGCGAGGTTACAATCATCATCGAGCAGGAACAGATTCCGATGAGCACAGCCCTCCAGCTTGCCCTTGAAAGCGACCCGGATCTGCTTGAGACAGCGCTGAAAGGCGGCGATGACTATCAGTGCCTGATGACAATTCCGCCGGATCATCAGGCGCTTTTCGAGAGCGACTGCGCCGATGCGGGAATTATGGTGAGCCTTATCGGAAAGACGATCGCTCGGGCGCGCTTGCCCGTGATGTTGCGCCATCATGGCGAGGTGGTGGAAAATCTTCCGACCGGCTATACCCATTTTTAGCGAGCCAGATGCTGTTGATTGTCGGGTGATCTCGCGCCTGAATGTTGCGCAAGGTTGAGGAAAAGCCGTCAATGACGAATGCCGATGAGAAGGACGGTCAGATAGCGCCAGGCAGCCCGAACGGCCCGAACGGCCCGAACGGCCCGAACGGCCCGAACGGCCCGAACGGCCCGAACGGCCCGAACGGCGATGATGCCCGTGCCCTTCACAATATCGTCGTGCTCACACTCGCTCAGTCTTTCAACTATGCACTGGCACCACTTGCGGTTGCGATCGGGGGATTGACGGGGAGTTATCTTCTTGGGCCCGATAAGACCTTTGCCACGCTGCCGATCACGTGTTTCGTTCTCGGCCCGCTTTTCGGAGCGCTACCGGCCGCACTACTGATGCGGCGTATCGGGCGGCGCGGCGGGTTCCTGATCGGCTCTGCCCTTGGCTTTTTCGGCTGCCTGTTTGCGACAATCGCGATCCTTGATGGCTCTTTCACCGGGTTTTGTGCCGCACTCGGCATGATCGGCGTCTCCATTTCCTTTGCCCAGCAATATCGGTTTGCCGCTGCTGATTTTGGCTCACCGGGCCTGCGCACGCGCGGGCTTTCATGGGTCATGGGGGGAGGGCTGATCGCAGCAGTGCTCGGGCCGCAAACCGCGATCCTTCTCGGGGATTATTTTTCACCCATCCTTTTTGCCGGCTCCTATGCAGGCGGCATGGCGCTTTCGCTCATCGGCTTTATCGTGCTTCTGTTCTTGAAGCCTTTGCCGGTTTCTACCGGGGATACGGCCAAAATCGAAAAGCCCGCTCGCCCTCTCGGGGAAATCGTGCGCCAGCCCTTGTTTTTGACGGCTCTCGCCTGCGCCGGAACGAGCTACATGTCGATGACGCTCGTCATGACAGCAGCGCCGATTGCGATGATATTCTGCGGCTACTCGCCTGAACAATCGACAACCTCGATCCAGTTTCATGTGCTGGCGATGTTCGCGCCGAGTTTCTTTACCGGCTCGCTTATTGTTCGGTTCGGCCATGCACCGGTCATCGCCACGGGGCTTATTCTGTTTCTTGTGGCCGCCGTGATCGGAGCAAGCGGCATTGATCTCAGCCATTTCAGGCTGTCCCTGATCGCTCTCGGCCTTGCCTGGAATTTTGGCTATATCGGCGGCACAAGCCTTGTCACCAAAACCTATGAACCGCATGAGCGCAGCAAGGTGCAGGGCCTTTTCGACAGTCTCGTGTTTGGCTCGACCGCTCTCATGTCGCTTTTATCCGGTGTTCTCATCAATGCCGCCGGCTGGCAAAGCGTTCTTGCCATTGTCCTGCCGTTGATAAGCCTTGGCGGTCTTGTTCTGTGGCAGTCACGGGCGCGCTTCCGGCGGCTTGCAATTTAACCCTGTTACGAGGCTTATCCGCAGACAAAGCGGCCCCTGACCAAAAGTAGGCTTGATTCACTGTAGCCTTTCTTTAAAGGTTTCAGCCGATTGAGGCGCCGGTTAAACTTGGCAGGTCTGCCTTTACAAAAATGTTGCCTGATTTTTCCCAAGCGAGAGTCTTTGGGGGGATAGAACCTTGGCGACATGGCAATTTGGAGGAACGACACACAATGAATTCAGTTTTACTTTTCGTCATGTTCGGCGGACTTCTGTCCATTGTTTATGGCATCTGGGCGATCAGGTCGGTTATGTCGGCAAGCCCGGGCAATGCGCGGATGCAGGAAATTGCTGCCGCCATTCAAGAGGGTGCAACCGCATATCTCGCGCGCCAGTACATGACGATTTCGATGGTTGGCGTGGTCGTCCTCGTCATCGCCTGGTTCCTTCTTGGCCCGATCGCCGCGATCGGTTTTGCAATCGGTGCGATCCTTTCCGGTGCTGCCGGCTTCATCGGCATGATGGTCTCCGTGCGCGCCAATGTCCGCACCGCCCAGGCTGCTTCGCACAGTCTTGCCGCCGGTCTCAACATTGCCTTCAAGTCCGGCGCGATCACCGGCATGCTGGTTGCAGGCCTCGCTCTTCTCGGCGTGACGGTCTATTACTGGGTTCTGACCGACGGAATGGGCAATGCCAATACCAGCCGCACCGTGATTGACGGTCTGGTCTCGCTCGGCTTTGGCGCTTCGCTGATTTCGATCTTTGCCCGTCTTGGCGGCGGTATTTTCACCAAGGGCGCGGATGTTGGCGGCGATCTCGTCGGCAAAGTCGAAGCCGGTATTCCGGAAGATGATCCGCGCAACCCGGCAACCATTGCCGACAATGTTGGCGATAATGTCGGCGACTGCGCGGGCATGGCCGCCGATCTTTTCGAAACCTATGCGGTCACGATCGTCGCGACCATGGTTCTGGCGTCGATCTTCTTCACCGGCGAGGTTGCGACCCTTTTGATGTCGCTCCCGCTTGTGGTTGGTGGCGTCTGCGTGATCACCTCGATCATCGGCACATTTTTCGTGAAGCTCAGCGCCAACAATTCGATCATGGGCGCGCTCTACAAAGGCTTCATTGCTTGTGCGATCCTCTCTGCCATTGCGCTTGCGGGCGTCGTCTTCGGCTGGATCGGCGGCGGCACGGAATTCACCACCTCGACCGGCACGTCCTTCACCGGTGCCGATCTTTACTGGTGCGTTATGGTTGGCCTCGTCGTCACCGGCCTCATCATCTGGGTCACCGAATATTACACCGGTGTCGGCTATCGTCCGGTGCGTTCGATCTCGCAGGCCTCGGTTACGGGCCATGGTACGAACGTGATTCAGGGTCTTGCCATCTCGATGGAGGCCTGCGCGCTGCCGGCCATTATCATCATCGGCGGCATTCTGATCACCTACAGCCTTGCCGGATTGTTCGGAATTGCAATCACCGTGACCGCCATGCTGGCTCTGGCCGGTTTCGTTGTGGCGCTTGATGCCTTTGGCCCGGTTACCGACAATGCCGGTGGCATTGCCGAAATGGCCGACCTGCCGAGTGAGGTACGCACGACCACCGATGCGCTCGATGCGGTCGGCAACACCACGAAGGCGGTCACCAAGGGCTATGCGATCGGTTCCGCCGGTCTTGGTGCACTTGTGCTTTTTGCGGCCTATACGGAAGACCTCAAGTTCTTCTCGAAAGGGGCAGCGGAAGGCTCGGTGTTCTTCGGCATCAATGCGGATACGCTGTTTAACCTTTCCAACCCCTATGTCGTCTCCGGTCTCCTGTTCGGTGGCCTGCTGCCTTATCTTTTCGGTGGCATGTCGATGACGGCGGTCGGGCGGGCTGCGGGTGCGGTCGTCGAAGAAGTGCGCCGCCAGTTCAAGGCGGATCCCGGCATCATGGCTGGCACGTCGAAGCCGAATTATGCACGCGCTGTGGACATGCTGACCAAAGCCGCGATCCGGGAAATGATCGTGCCATCGCTGCTGCCGGTTCTCTCGCCGATTTTCGTCTTCTTCTTCGTGAAGGCGATTGCGACCCCTGCGGATGCCTTCGCGGCGCTCGGTGCGATGCTTCTCGGCGTCATCATCACCGGTTTTTATGTGGCTGTTTCAATGACGGCGGGCGGCGGCGCCTGGGACAATGCCAAGAAATCCTTTGAGGATGGCTTTGTCGACAAGGACGGCGTCAGGCACATGAAAGGCAGTGAGGCGCACAAAGCATCCGTGACCGGCGATACGGTGGGCGATCCTTACAAGGACACGGCTGGGCCAGCGGTGAACCCCATGATCAAGATCACCAATATCGTGGCGCTGCTGCTGCTTGCGGTTCTGGCGCACTAGACGAACGCTCCTTTACTCAGGACATCAAGCCCGGCGGCCCCCGCCGGGCTTTTTCGTTGATACTCTCTGGTCAATAAACTTGACCAATGAGCGGCCTTCACCCTAGGTTTGGGTTTGAATGATACACCTCAGGTGATGACAGAGCGATGAGTGACCAAACGGCATCGGGCAATGTCTTCGGCAAGATTACACAGGCGCGGGCGGCCGAGCAGGTGGCGCGTCGGATCGAGGTCCTGGTGCTTGAAGGCGTGCTGCACAGCGGCGAGCGGCTTCCCGGCGAACGCGAACTAGCGCGCGTTATGGATGTCTCGCGGCCGATCCTTCGCGAAGCATTGCGAGAACTTGAGATCAAGGGCATTCTCGAAACCCGCCACGGGCAGGGCACGGTGGTTGCCGACATCGTGGGTTCGCTGTTTTCACAGCCGATCGAGAGCCTCATTCAGGAATATCCCCGCACCCGTGTCGATTTTGTCGAGTTCCGGAGCGAGGTCGAGGGGTGGGCGGCAGCGCTTGCGGCAGAACGCGCGACCCGCGACGATATCAGTCTCCTTGATGAGGTCTTCACCCGCATGGAGGAGGCGCACACCCTTGCGGATGTGGCGCGGGAGGCGGCATGCGATCTCGATTTTCACATGATGATCGCCGATTGCGCGCATAACATCATTCTTATCCATACATTGCGCTCCTGCTATCACCTGCTCAGCGATAACGTCCTGCTCAACCGCGCCCGCATCTATGCCTTTCCTGGCGCGCGCGAACGGCTTCTTGATCAACACCGCGCCATCCGGGATGCGATCATTGCGCGTAATCAAGGTGCCGCCCGCGCTGCGGCTCAGACGCATATGCGCTATGTCGAGACCACGATGAAGAATGTCGACCGGGAAAACCTGTGGCAGGAAAATGCGGCACTGCGCCGAACCATGGCAGGTCGGACCGACTGAATGAGTGTTTTGCAGCGCTTCAGCAAACCGGCTCTACAGGCGCATGCCCAGCTTCAAAGGCGATCGCCTGGAGTTTTCATTGTAAGCGGCAAAAGCCGGGAGCATAATCGCCGCATATTGGCGATCAACACGATAAGGGGAGAACCACAATGGCTGTGATCACCGGATGGGCGCATTCAAAATTCGGCAAACTTGAGGAGGAGACGCTGGAAAGCCTGATCATCGGCGTCGCACGGGATGCGCTTGCCCATGCAGGGCTTGAGGCGAAAGATGTCGATGCGATTTATCTCGGCAATTTCAATGGCGGCTTTACCGATCAGGATTTCGCGGCCTCTCTCGTCTCGCTCGCCGATGATGCGCTGCGCTACACACCGGCAACCCGGGTCGAGAATGCCTGTGCGACCGGCTCGGCCGCAATCCACTCGGCGATCCATGCGATTGATGCGGGGAGGGCGAAAACCGCCCTCGTGATCGGCGTTGAGAAAATGACCGGCGTGCCGACCAAGATTGCAGGCGATATCTTGCTGCGCGCGTCCTACCATACGCAGGAGGCCGCGATTGATGGCGGCTTTGCAGGTCTTTTCGGCCAGCTCGCCCAGGCCTATTTCCAGCGTTATGGCGACCAGTCGGCAGCCCTTGCGAAGATTGCCGCCAAGAACCATGCAAATGGTGTCCACAATCCATATGCGCAGATGCGCAAGGATCTCGGGTTCGAGTTCTGCAACACGGTCTCCGAGCGGAACCCGCTTGTCGCCGGACCATTGCGCCGCACCGATTGTTCGCTGATTTCCGATGGTGCGGCGGCTCTCGTTCTCACCGATATCGACCGGGCCTGGTCTGCACCGCGCGCGATCGGCTTTCGCGCGGCAAGCCATGTCAACGATTTCCTGCCATTGTCAAAGCGCGACAAGACCGAACTTGCCGGGGCTGGCCACGCCTGGCAGAAGGCGCTCGAACAGTCCGCGCTCACGCTTGACGATCTCAGTTTCGTTGAAACCCATGATTGTTTCACCATTGCCGAACTGATGGAATATGAAGCCATGGGCCTTGCGGAGAAAGGGCAGGGTCACCGCGTGATCGACGAGGGAATCGTTGCGAAGGACGGCAGGCTTCCGGTCAATCCGTCTGGCGGGCTCAAGGCAAAAGGCCACCCGGTTGGTTCAACCGGCGTTTCCATGCATGCGATCTCCTGTATGCAGCTAACCGGCGAGGCGGGCGACATGCAGATCCGCGACGCCAAACTCGCTGGAATCTTCAATATGGGCGGGTCTTCGGTCGCGAACTATGTGAGCATTCTCGAGCGCCTTCGTTAAACGGGACGGCGAGGCTCCAAAAAGGCGCGAAGCTCTGCGTTTTCTTCCTGAAGCGCCGCAATCTGGCGTTGCAGATCCATGATGCCGCGCTCCACATCGGCGGCATCGAATTTCAGGGGAATATGCTGCGGGCAGTTGCGGTCCCAGGCGGTGATTGAGAACAAAATCGCCCGCTCCGGCGTCGCGCTGTAATCTTTCGGCATGAGGCGGGCGATCAGGGCGCTATCGTCCTCGACCACGCGCGCGGTGCACCAGATCTTGAGCCGCTTGCGCCGCGCATAATTCATGATGAAGAGATGGGCCTTCGGGTTTTCCGCAAGATTGCCGACGCTGATATATTGCCGGTTTCCCGAATAATCGGCGAAACCGAGGGTCTTGTTGTCGAGCACCTGCAGGAAGCCTTTCGGGCCACCACGATGCTGGATCGTCGGCTGCCCATCGGCGCTTGCCGTTGCCATGAAGAAACTGTCGGCTTCAGCCAGAATGGCTGCGATATCCGGGGTGATGCTGCTGTCAAAATCCCGGCTCTCAGCCATGCGCTGGTACCCCGCGCGCGAACCGCGCTTTTCCTGCTCGGCCTTGACCTGAGGCGAGAAGGCGATGTCGGACGCATAGACGATGCCCTTCGCTGTTTCGCTCATCGCTGAAATCCTCTCTGACTGTGTTTCCCTGTGGGATCCGGTTCGGCATCTGGGCCGGCATGCAAGGATATCACGGAATCCGAATCGCAAGTCCACTGGATTACGATCAGCAGCGATGCTCTGGCATCTTACCAAAAATTTTTGCCGAACGCTTGACAAACGCCGCGATCGGGCGCAGCATTTATATAGACGCCACCAATGGAATTCTTGCTAAATCAATGGTTTAGCAGATATTTCTCATGTACGCCTGATAATGAAAAGTCGGGATATGTGACGATGGCGGAAGTCAGGAGGAACCATGAGTCCACCACAGCATGATGTCTGATCATCTCGCAAGAGAAGGTCACGGACCGTGCCCCACCCGGGGTAAAATCTCGTCGTGAACACGGCCCGGAACTTAAATCACATTGTTGGAACAAAGAACGGTGCGACCCTGTCGCAGCGTATGAACAATTCGCTAAAACGACTGTATATCCACCCCGTCGGCGCTCACACAGATAGCGCGACGGGGTCTTGGTTTTTGGGGGTTTCGTTTCGGCCTGACGGTTTCGGCGTCGTTCTGCCCGCACTGATCAGATGATTTTTCTGACAAATGAAAACGGCGCCAGTTTGGCGCCGTTTTTGGTTTGATCGCTGCATGACATTACCGTTCTGTCGGTTTCGCCCGCCGATCCACCAGCTCAACTCTTTGAAAGGGTTCGCTTTTCCTCAACAAAACAACCCGACTGAAGTCGGACTGTTTTGTTTCGGGCGAACCACTAGCTGCATCCGCTCGTTGAGCCACAGGTGTCGCATTTCAGGCAGGTGCCGTTGCGCACCATTGTGAAGTTCGCGCATTCCGAGCAGGCTTCGCCTTCATAGCCCTTCATTCTTGCCTGGGCGCGGCGCTCGGCCTGATCCATCGGTTTCGGCAATGGCTCGGTCTCTTCATAGGAGCGCTGGTCCGGTGACTGGAACCCGGAATTTACTTCCACCTCGACTTCATAATCCCGCTTGAAGGCGGTTGCGGCTGCGGTAGCGCCTATGCCGCCCATGGAGAGAGTAGTGGACGTGCTGATGGCGCGGATATTGCCGCCATCACCTGCCTTGGGTGCGCTGCCTTTGTCCCGGCCTGCCGGGTCTTTGCCCATCGGCTCCTTGTTCGACAGGAGACGCAGCGACTGGCCACGGACGAGACCGCGCGAGACGACATGGCCGGCATCGCCATTGTCTGCCTGGCCCTTGCCGAGGGATGTATTGCTGAAGTCGGATGTATCGACATGGGCAAGATCATGGCGACCGAGATAGGAGACCGCCAGTTCACGGAAGACATAGTCGAGGATCGAGGTCGCATTCTTGATCGCCTCATTGCCCTGCACCATGCCCGCCGGTTCGAACCGGGTGAAGGTGAAAGCCTCGACATATTCCTCGAGCGGCACGCCGTATTGCAGGCCAAGCGAGATCGCGATCGCGAAATTGTTCATCATTGCGCGGAAGGCAGCACCTTCCTTATGCATGTCGATGAAAATCTCGCCAAGGCGACCGTCGGCATATTCCCCGGTCGTGACATAGACCTTATGGCCGCCGACGCGCGCTTTCTGGGTATAGCCCTTGCGGCGGTCCGGCATCTTTTCGCGCTCGCGGATGGCGCGCTCGATAATCCGCTCGACAATCCGTTCGGTCACTTTCTCGACCTGCGCGGTCTGCGGCATGGCGGCGAGTTCCTCGATCACGTCTTCCTCGTCCATGTCGTCATCGGCAAGAAGCGAGGCGTTGAGCGGTTGCGAGAGTTTCGAGCCGTCGCGATAAAGCGCGTTCGCCTTGAGCGCCTTCTGCCAGGAACGCAGATAGGCTTCCTTGCATTCTTCCACGGTCGCGACATTCGGCATGTTGATCGTCTTCGAGATCGCGCCGGAAATAAACGGCTGGGCGACCGCCATCATGTCGATATGGCTGTTCACCGAGAGGAAGCGCTTGCCGATCCGTCCGCACGGATTGGCGCAGTCGAAGACCGGATAATGCTCTTCCTTGAGGAAGGGCGCGCCTTCGAGCGTCATCGTTCCGCAGACATGGTTATTTGCGGCCTCAATGTCCTTTTTCGAGAAACCGAGACCGGTCAGAAGGTCGAAATTGAAGTCATTGAGCTGCTCGTCCGAGAAGCCGAGCGTCTCGCGGCAAAAAGCTTCGCCGAGCGTCCATTTGTTGAAGACAAATTTGATGTCGAAGGCAGAAGCGAGGCCTTTTTCGACCGCGGCTATCTTGTCGTCTGTGAGGCCTTTGGTTCGCAGCGACGAATGATTGATCGCCGGCGCCTGTGCAAGCGATGCGTGGCCGACGGCATAGGCTTCGATTTCCGCGATCTCGCTCTCGCTGTAGCCAAGCGTACGCAAGGCTTCCGGCACGGCGTGGTTGATGATCTTGAAATAGCCGCCGCCAGCGAGTTTCTTGAACTTGACGAGGGCGAAATCCGGCTCGATCCCGGTCGTATCGCAATCCATGACGAGGCCGATCGTGCCGGTCGGCGCGATCACCGTGGTCTGGGCGTTGCGATAGCCATGCGCTGCGCCGAGTTCGACCGCGCGATCCCAGGCGGCGCGCGCATGCGCGATCAATTTCTCATCCGGGCAATCGCGTGCCGATAAAGGCACCGGGTTGATGTGCAGCGCTTCATAGCCCGCAGCCTCCCCATAAGCCGCCCGGCGATGGTTGCGCATGACCCGCAACATCGCCTCGCGGTTTGGTTCGAAGCCCGGGAACGGACCCATTTCCCTGGCCATTTCCGCCGAGGTCGCATAGCACACACCGGTCATGATCGCCGAAATCGCACCGCAGATCGCGCGGCCTTCATTCGAGTCATAAGGGATGCCTGACGTCATCAGAAGGCCGCCGATATTGGCAAAACCGAGACCGAGGGTGCGGTATTCATAAGACAGTTTGGCGATTTCCTTGGACGGGAACTGCGCCATCAGCACCGATATTTCAAGCACCATGGTCCAGAGCCGCACGCCATGCTCGAAATTCTCGATTTCGAAGGCGCCATCCGCAGCACGGAAGCGCAGAAGGTTGAGCGAGGCGAGGTTGCAGGCGGTGTCATCGAGGAACATGTATTCCGAGCACGGGTTCGATGCGCGGATTTCGCCTGCGGCCGGGCAGGTGTGCCAGTCATTGATGGTGGTGTGATACTGGATACCAGGATCAGCGGAAGCCCAGGCAGCGTGGCCGATCTGTTCCCACAGATCGCGCGCAGACAGCGTCTTTGTCACCTTGCCAGAGGTGCGCCCGGTCAGATTCCAGGTGCCGTCACTCTCAACTGCCCGCAGGAAATCATCGGTAACACGTACCGAATTGTTCGAATTCTGGCCCGCAACCGTGAGATAGGCCTCGGAATCCCAGTCTGTGTCATAGATCGGAAACTCGATGTCCTTGTAGCCCTGTTTCGCGAACTGGATGACGCGCTGGATGTAGTTTTCCGGGACGAGCGCCTTTTTCGCGGCTCGGACTTCACGCTTCAGGGCTGTGTTCTTTGTAACGTCAAAGCAATCATCGCCCGAGCCCGAGCAGTTGACGCAGGCTTTCATGACCGCCTTGAGATGTTTCGAGGCGATCTTGGAGCCGGTGACGAGGGCTGCGACCTTCTGCTCTTCCTTGACCTTCCAGTTGATATATTCCTCGATATCAGGGTGATCGATATCGACCACGACCATTTTCGCCGCACGGCGCGTGGTGCCGCCGGATTTGATCGCGCCGGCCGCCCGATCACCAATCTTGAGGAAGCTCATCAGTCCCGACGAACGACCGCCACCGGCAAGGGATTCGCCCGAACCGCGCAGATGCGAAAAGTTGGAACCGGTGCCGGAGCCGTATTTGAACAGGCGCGCCTCACGCACCCAAAGGTCCATGATGCCGCCTTCATTGACGAGATCGTCGGCGACCGACTGGATGAAACAGGCATGCGGCTGGGGATGTTCGTAGGAGGATTTCGATTTGGTCAGCTTGCCGGTTTCAAAATCGACATAATAATGGCCCTGGCTCGGACCGTCGATGCCATAGGCCCAGTGCAGACCGGTGTTGAACCATTGCGGGCTGTTCGGCGCGCAGCGCTGGGTTGCGAGCATGAAGCGCAACTCGTCAAAGAATGCCTGTGCATCGGCATCGCTGTCAAAATAACCGCCTTTCCAGCCCCAATAGGTCCAGGTTCCGGCAAGGCGGTCGAATACCTGCCTTGCGTCGGTCTCCGAGCCATAGCGCTCGGCTTCGGGAAGGGCGGCGAGAGCCTCCTTGTCGGCAACGGAGCGCCAGAGGAAGGAGGGAACATCGTTCTCCTCGACCTTTTTCAGACATGCTGGAACGCCGGCCTTGCGGAAATATTTCTGCGCGAGAATATCGCTTGCAACCTGGCTGAACTGATCTGGCACCTGAATATTTTCAAGGCGGAAAACCACGGTTCCGTCCGGGTTCTTGATCTCGCTGGTTGCCGCGCGGAAGGCAACTTCCGCATAGGCTGACTGACCTTGTTTTGTATATCGACGTTCGATGCGCACGTTTTTTCTCCACTTGCCCCGACCTGCCCGCAATGGCGATCAATGGCTTTTAAAAAAATGCCGAATGCTCATCCGCCGGTCGCTGACCGGCACATCCAAGCGCTTCGACGTACCCCATTGGCCAAATGGCCAAATATTTTATCCAGACATCCTCTTGACCTGAATGCCATCATCGACCTGCGCTTGACCGTCCACATTGCAAGCCGACAATGTGTTTGAATTGCAGCGAGGCGTTAACGCGAATCGCTTTTTCATACATTCGTCTGGCAGAAGTCAGGATTTCTCCAATTCCTAAATGTAGTATTAATTTTCCAAAAAATCACTACATTTTGTGGTCTCTATGTGATCGGTCCACATTTTTTGAGCATTGCCGCAATCTGAAAAGGTTGAAGGTTTTCATCAAATCATTGTTTCCTCGACGCGAAAGAACAGCCGCAAAAAGCGTTGCCGCTCTGCGCCATCCTTCCGTGAGGACTTTGGTGCATAGTGAAAAAATGTAAGCCCACCCAATGGGCAACGCTAAAGTGAATCGGAAAGCTGCGTCAAGCGCTTGTATCTTTTGATATTGAATTGGCTAAATGTGGTGGTTGTTCTGAGGATAACGGGGATATCATGGCGCAATCGCACGAGGGGCCCTTGCATCGGCAAAACATGGCGGGGATGAAGGGCTTAGCTGGCTAACCGGCCTCTTTCCCGGTCGGCTTACTGATTACAGCCGACCAAGAGGAAACTGGACTTTCCCGACCGAATTGGTGATAAGTCTTGTGAAATCGGCGGATTCTTGACCGGGATAGGGTCGCATGAAAAATTTCCTGTTGCAGTTTTTTACCTGGTGGAGCGGGCAAACGCTTGGCACACGCCTTTATACATGGCGCAACGGGCGCCATGTCGGCTCTGATGAAAGCGGCAACATGTATTATCGAAATGCCGACGATACCCGCCGATGGGTGATTTATGCCGGGACGGTTGAAGCCTCCACGATTGCGCCTGGCTGGCATGGCTGGATGCATCACAAGGTCAAGCTCGCGCCAAGCGAGAATGCTTATGTTGCCCGCGAATGGGAGAAACCGCATCAGCCAAACCAGACCGGCACGGCGAATGCCTATCGTCCTGCGTCTTCAATTCTCAAGGCGGAGCCGAAGCCTGCAACATCCGGAGACTATGAAGCGTGGACTCCGTAACCCGTTCCCGCACAGACGATCGGTAAGGCAGGCGGATTTCACGCCATGCGACACCAAATCGCCGTTTTGAGCGGGCCATGCTCCGCAACAAATACCAACCACGACACAAAGCAGCGCCATTGAAACCGATCTTCATTCCTTTGCCATTTATGAAAACGGCGATCGCGCTGCCATTTTTCATCATGCTTTTTCTGGCGCTCACACCAAACCGGGCGCAAGCGGAAAAAATCGAGAATGAGGTCGCCGTTTTCGCCGGTCTCGACAAGATCACCGGGCGCATCATCCGTTTCGATGTGAAGGTGAACGAGACGGTACAATTCGGCGCGCTTCAGGTGACCCCGAAAGTCTGCTACACACGACCGGCAACGGAAACGCCGCAGACGACAAGCTTCGTCAAGGTGGATGAAGTCACCCTCGAGCGCAAGATTCAGCCGCTTTTCAATGGCTGGATGTTTGCCGCAAGTCCCGGCCTTCATGCGGTCGAGCATGCAATTTACGACGTCTGGCTTGCGGATTGCAAAACCGCCGAACAGTTTTCGGCTGAACCGGTAACACCATCGAATGACGCGCTTGGTGGGCGCGGTTTCCGCGAATTCACCCCCGCGCAGGGTATAGAGGCAGACGAGCCTGCCGCACCACCTGCGCCACTGCCAAATCCTGCCAGAACCTGAGAGAACCTGCCAGAACCTGAGAAAGAAGCAGAAGCCGAGGGAAAACCGGCCTGCGGTCGGCGGGCTCTATGCCTTCTGATAGGCGTCGATGATGCCAAGCGCCTCTTTGCCGCTCAGTTCAGGACCGGCGGCATCAAAATCGCCCTTCCTGTCGAGGGCTGTCTCAAGCAACAGGTGATAGCGATGGCGGCTCACCGCTTCAGCGCCGAATGTTGCGAGGTGGTCGGTGGTGAACTGGGTGTCAAGAAGCGTGAAACCTCCCTTGATGAGGCGGGCTACAAGATGAACCAGCGCAATCTTCGATGTGTCACGGGCGCTTGAGAACATGCTCTCGCCAAAATAAGCCCCACCGAGATGCACGCCATAAAGCCCGCCGACAAGCCTGCCATCGTCGAATACTTCAACCGTATGGCAATGACCGTTCTCGTAGAGGGCGCCATAAAGCTCCCTGATCTGGCGGTTGATCCAAGTTGTTTCGCGGCCGATCTTCGCCCTGGCGCAACCGTCGATCACGGCCTCGAAATTCTGGTTGACGCGGACCTTGTAGGGCGTGTTGCACAAGGTTTTGCGCAGGCTCCTTGCAACATGAAACGTCGCGAATGGCAGAATGCCGCGCTCTTCTGGCTCGATCCAGAACAGCGTGTTGTCGTCAGCGCTTTCCGCCATCGGAAAAATGCCGCAGGCATAGGCCTTCAACAGCACGTTCGGTGTGATCTTCATGGCTGCGTTCTTGGTCAATACGCCGTCCGCCTCAGCGCGCCGCGTTTAGGCGCGGCTTTCCTTGTCGCCCTCGAGATAATGCTCAAGCCAGTGGATATCATAGTTTCCGTCCTGAATATCTCGCTCCCCCAAGAGATCATGAAACAGCGGAATTGTTGTCTCGATGCCGTCGATGACAAATTCGTCGAGGGCACGGCGCAACCGCATCAGGCAATCGACCCGATCACGGCCATGAACAATCAGCTTGCCGATCAGGCTGTCGTAATAGGGCGGAATCTTATACCCCTGATAGACGCCGGAATCGACCCTGACGCCAAAACCGCCCGGTGGATGATACTGCGTGATCGTGCCGGGTGAGGGCGCGAAAGTGCGTGGATTTTCGGCATTGATCCGGCACTCGATGGCATGGCCCTTGAAGATGACCTGATCCTGCGTCACCGAAAGCGAGCCGCCTGCGGCAATCCGCAATTGCTCATGAACGAGGTCGATGCCGGTCACAGCCTCGGTCACCGGATGTTCAACCTGAAGGCGCGTGTTCATTTCAATGAAATAGAATTCGCCATTCTCGTAGAGGAATTCGACCGTACCCGCGCCGGAATAGCCAAGGCTTGCGACGGCATTCGCGCAGATCATGCCGATCCGTGCGCGCTCATTGTCGTTGAGGGTTGGGGAAAGAGCCTCTTCCCAGACTTTCTGGTGGCGTCGCTGAAGCGAGCAGTCGCGCTCGCCGAGATGGATCGCCTTGCCCTTGCCGTCGCCGAAGACCTGAATTTCGATATGGCGCGGTGTATTCAGATATTTCTCGAGATAGATCGCATCGTCGCCAAAGGCTGCCTTCGCTTCGCTTTTTGCCGTTGAAACGGCAGAGGCAAGGTCTTTTTCTGTGCGCGCCACTTTCATGCCACGCCCGCCACCGCCAGAGGCTGCCTTGACAAGCACGGGATAACCGATCTGCGATGCAACGCGCTTTGCTTCCGCAATATTGGTGATCGCGCCTTTGGAACCCGGAACCACTGGAATACCGAGTTTTTCCGCCGTGACCTTGGCCGTGATCTTGTCGCCCATGATCGAAATATGCTCCGCCGACGGGCCGACAAAGGTGACATTATGGGCGGCGAGAATTTCGGCAAAACGCGCGTTTTCCGACAGAAAGCCGTAACCCGGATGAACGGCATCGGCGCCGGTGATCTCGCAAGCCGCCAGGATTTCAGGAATTTTCAGATAAGAATCGCGCGCCGGAGGTGGTCCAATGCAAACGCTCTCATCGGCGAGGCGCACATGCATGGCGTTTGCATCCGCAGTCGAATGGGCAGCAACGGTTTTAATGCCGAGTTCCTTACACGCCCGCAGGATGCGAAGAGCGATTTCCCCCCGGTTTGCAATCAGAAGTTTTTTAATCACGCCGTCTGCCTTATTCGATAACGATGAGAGGCTCGCCGTATTCCACGGGTTGAGCATCGTTGATCAGGATTGCCACAACTTTTCCATCCCGCTCGGCGGGGATCTGGTTCATGGTCTTCATGGCTTCGATGATGAGAACGGTCTGACCCGTCTTGACGCTGTCGCCAACACTCACGAAAGGCGGCGTGCCCGGTTCCGGCGAGAGATAGGCCGTTCCGACCATGGGTGACTTGAGCGCGTTCAAATTGCTCGCGGGAGGGGCTGCCAAAGGTGCATCGGCCGGCGCTGCCACAGCCACCGGCGGCTGGTGTTGAACCAAGGGCTGGGGAGCGGCATGAACCACGGTCTGGATCGGCGCTGGACTGCGCGAAAGCCGGATACGGAAGGTCTCGTGCTCGATTTCGATTTCGTTGAGATCCGTCTCGGACAGAAGTTTCGCGAGTTTGCGGATCAAGTGGTGGTCGATTTGATCAGAAGAGGACATGGAATTCACTTTTCAAGGGTTGAATGTCTGTCGCGTGCCTATCGAATTCATAAGAAGTGCTGGCCGGTGCTTCATGCTTTCAACAGAATCATGTGGTGAGGTGATCGCGGATCGCCTGTAGAGCCAAGCTATAGCCAGAAGTTCCAAGGCCCACAATAGACCCCTTTGCGACGGGTGCTATATAGGAGTGATGGCGGAAGGTTTCACGGGCATGAATATTGGAGATGTGCACTTCGATCACGTTGCAGCGGCTGCCGATGATCGCATCATGCAACGCAATCGACGTATGCGTATAAGCGCCCGGATTGAACACGACCCATGAACCGGTGTGCCCGGCTTCCTGTATCGCGCTCACGAGTTCGCCTTCATGATTGGACTGCCGGCAGGAAACGGCAAGACCGAGGCGCTGTCCATCACGGATGCATTGCGCCTCGAGATCAGCAAGCGTTACCGATCCATATACACCGGGTTCGCGCGTGCCGAGAAGATTGAGATTGGGTCCATTCAGGATCAGGACGTCTTGCATCGGGTAATTTTACCAGTCGTAGCGGGTTGCAAGCAACACACGAAAGCCGTTCTTTCAACCATGGCAGGCGGGAAACTCAATGATCTGTTATAAGGCGATCTGCCACAAAATCAAAACGGCGAGGGGGCTTCTCCCCGGTTTGTCGATCAGGAACAAATGGTCTCGCCACATTTGCGCAGGGCTGCAATTTTCTGACGCAATGATTCCACGCCAACCGCGCCTGGCAGGATCTCCTTGCCGATGACGAAGGTCGGCGTTCCCGTCAGCCCGAGTTCTGTCGCAATGTCATAGACTTCCTGAATACCATCATTGATGGCGGGATCCTCCAGGGCCTTTTTGATTTCCTCGACATTGATTTCGAGCCTTGCCGCGATCGAAAGGGCTACGGCCTCATTGACCTGCCCGTTTACCGACAGAAGCGCACGATGGAGCGCGTGATATTTTTCAGGCGCGGTCTTGAGAACAGCAAGCGCGACCCTCGCCGCTTCCTGCGAACCTTGTCCAAGGACCGGGAATTCCTTGAGGATGACCCGCAAATCACCGTCATTCTTGATCAATTCATCAATATGCGGCATCGCCTGACGGCAGAAACCGCAATTGTAGTCGAAGAATTCGATAAGGGTGACAGTGCCTTCGGGATTGCCGATGATGGCGTGGTTGTCGGAGCGCATCAGCACACTGTCTTCGCTCTCGATCAGATTACTGCGCGAGGCCTGCTGCTCGGCGTTACGGCGGCTATCGAGAATTTCGAGCGCCTCGATGATCACTTCCGGATTTTGCAGAAGATATTGACGTATCATATCCCCGGTCAGCTTTGGGACTGCGAGGTCATTCGTTGTTATCTCGACCGGGGACTGGCTGTCCGGTGTTTTCTGATCTGCTGAAGCAGACGGCATGAGACAGGCAATGATGACCAGCGTCATCGAGGCGAACGCCAGGGCGTTTCTGCGCAAGTGATAAAAAAGGCGCATGAGGATTATCCGTTCGCTTGATATGAAGTGAGTGCATTATTTCTGAAGAGCGTTAAGAACTCACAAATTCGGATTGCGATAGGAAAGAATATCGTCTGCCTGCAACCAGCCGGGTGAACCGCGATCAAATTTTTTCTGAGCCCGCACGGCCTGGACCTTTGCGCCGGAAATATCGCCGAAATAGAACAAGCCGTTCGCGGTCGCAAGGGTGGCGTCGGCGTCGCGTCCTTCACGGCTATAGGCGATGGCGAGCTGGCGATAGGCGATGCCAATGCTCGGATCCCGACTGAGGGCAGAGGTCAGCACGCGGATCGCTTCCTTGTTGTTGGCCTTGTTTTCGCTTGCAACCAGGGCATGGCCGAGCAGCGTCTGGATCAGCGGCTGCCCGGGCGCGAGAGCAAGGGCTTTTCGCAGCGGTGCGATTGCATTTTGCGGTTGGCCACCATCGAGATAGGCCTGTCCCTTCAACTCCCAGAAATAAGGATAATCCGGTTTGCGCGCGATCAGGGCATCGATTGCCTTTTGCGCCGTGACGACGCTGCCAACGCGATAGCCGACAATGGCTCGGGCATATTCGGCAGGCAAGGAGTCGTCGGACCGGGGATAAAGGCGACCAACCATCTGCGGGAGTTCGGTGAAGGCGGCGAGCTTTGCCTGCATCAGGGCGTGGCGCTCGATCAGCGCGGGCGGATCCTTACGATCCTTGAACTTGCTTTTCTCAACAAGGGTTTCGGCAAGCGCAATGCGGTCGCGCGGCAAGGGATGACTTTGGGCATAGGGATCGATTCTGCTGCTTGCGACCGGCAACTGGTTCTGAAGCGCGCGAAAGGTGGTCAACATGCCGCTTGCCGACTGGCCGGTTTTTTCAAGAAACGTGATTGCCAGTCTGTCCGCCGCGGTCTCCTCGGTGCGCTGATAGGCAAGAAGGGAGCGCTGGGCAATCGAAGCACCACCCTGTAGCGCGCCGATACCGCCCTGTGCGGCGGCGGCATTGCCGCTCGCAGCTCCGGCAACCACGGCTGCGCCCGCCAGAATCTGGGAAACGATCGCGATCGTTCGTGCGCCGGCGACCGCAGAGCGGAGCCGGATAAGATGCCCGCCGGCGAGGTGGCCCGTCTCATGGGCGATAACGCCGATGACCTCGTTCGGTGTTTTTGACTGCTTCAGGGTTCCGGTGTTGATGAACATGCGCTTGCCATTGGCGACGAAGGCATTGAATTCATCCGAATTAACGAGACTGATATTAATGAATCCGGACTGAATTCCGGCTGCCTTGAAAATCGGCGCTGAATAATCGCGCAGCAACGCCTCGATTTCAGCATCCCGGACTATTGGCGGTCCACCGCGCTGGGCCGAGGCGGGCACGGTTGTCGCGCTGAACGCAATGAGGCCGGACAGCAGCGTGGCCGACGCTTTGCGTCGGGCGAGAAGGAGTGCGGATGGTTTCAAGTCGACATTCCGTTTCCGTAAAAGGTCCGGGGTTTTGTCAAGATTGGCATTTCCTCTGACCGAAACGCAATCCTGATCTTATCTCAGCATTCTTTTGCCGTTCAGAAGGGCATCATTCGTTTTTGCGGGTTAGAATGGCTGAAATGTGGCTGCTCAAACCTGTAGACTTGGTTATAGCTTCCCGTATCCCACCCACCAAGTGCCTTATCGAGTGTCTCATGCCCTTTTCTGCCTCAAATCGAAGTGATATCAGCGCCTTTCTTGCCATGGACGTGCTCAGAAATGCGAATCGGGCCGAAGCCGCCGGGCAATCCGTGATTCATATGGAAGTTGGCCAGCCGGCAGCGCCCGCGCCGGCAATGGTTCTCAGGGAGGCCGCGCTCTGGCTTGCCAGGGGCCGTCTCGGCTATACCGATGCGCTCGGTCTCAAGCCCCTGCGCGAGCGGATTGCGCAGCACTATCAGGATGCGTATGGCGTTCAAATCGACCCTGAACGCGTGGTGGTCACGACCGGCTCCTCCGCCGGGTTCATACTTGCTTTTCTCGCCGCTTTCGATATCGGCGACGCCGTCGGCCTGCCAAGTCCCGGTTATCCCGCTTATCGCAATATCCTGAAAGCGCTTGGGCTGCGGGTGATCGAAATCGAGACGAGGGCGGAAGACCGATGGACCCTGAGCGTCGAGAATTTGCGTCGCGCTCATGAAGCGCACACACTCAAGGGCGTTCTGGTTGCAAGCCCCGCCAATCCGAGCGGCACAATGCTGACCCCGCCCGCTCTTCGCGATATCGCGACCTGTTGCGAGGATTGGGGCATCCGCTTCATTTCAGACGAAATCTATCACGGTCTCGTCTTCAGCGGCGAAGCGCGGACCGCCGCCGCACACAGCGACAGCGCGATCATCATCAATTCTTTCAGCAAATATTATTGTATGACCGGCTGGCGCATCGGCTGGATGATCCTGCCGCCGGAGCTTCTGCGGCCTGTCGAACGGCTGGCGCAAAATCTCTTCATTTCCGCCCCGGAATTGTCGCAGCGCGCGGCGCGCGTTGCCTTCGATGCAAAGGCGGAACTCGAGGAAATCAAGAAAGGCTATGCCCGCAACCGGGATATTCTGCTGGCGCGGCTTCCGGCCATGGGTCTTACAGATTTCCTGCCGGTTGACGGCGCGTTTTATGTTTACGTGAATTGTCGGGACTTCACCAATGACACGCAGGCATTCACCGCGCGGATGCTCACTGAAACCGGCATCGCAGCGACCCCGGGGGCTGATTTTGATCCTCAGAACGGGCACACCTATATCCGCCTCTCATTCGCCGGGGCTGAGGCCGATATGATCGAGGCAATGGACCGGCTCGCGCCCTGGCTTCATCGACAATGCGTCTGAAACACAAAACCCCGGGCAGAACCCGGGGTTTTTTTACTTGTTTGACAAGATCTGCAAGGCAGCGACACAAAGCTTGGCGTCAGGTTTTCCCGCTGCCGAGCGCGGCACTCAATCCCTCAAAAGAACGTCCTGCGCTGCCACCAGCCGACCCGTCCGGATTTCGCATCCTTTGCCTCCATATTCTCAGGCTTGTCTGCTGCGACTACGGCCTGCGAGGAGTTTTCGGCTTCGGGAGCGACTTCTTCCGGGATGGCTTCCGGTTCTGCTGCCTTGGTCGTTTGTGCGGCTTTTTTCACTTTCGCCGCTTCGGCTCTTGCTGCTTTCGCAGCCTCGGCTTTTTCTGCTTTGGCTTTTGCGGCTTCCGCTTTTAGTTTTGCGGCTTCCGCTTTGGCAGCCACAGCCGCGGCTGTCTTTTCTGCTTTTGCCGCGGCGCGCCCGGCGGCGGCAATCTACCGCTTCGTGGGCGCTGCGACCGGCTCGTTTTCCTGCGGCAATTCGAATGCGGGCGCTGTGTCCGCAGCCGCCGCATCAGGTCCTGCTGCGGCTTCCGCCACTTCAATAGCGGTCGGCTGATCAACGGTGTCGCTCTGCGATTCCTCGCTCACGGCATCCTCGCTCGCGGCATTGCCAACCAGCACTTCGCCATTGCGTTCCCGCTCACGACGGCCACCACGCCGGCCACGCCGACGGCGTTTGCGCTTTGGCGCTTCACCGCCATTTTCGCTGGCTTCAACCTCCGGCTTCGTTTCGCCGGGCTCGTCATCGGCGGCGATGTTGTCATCCTCAGCGGCAGCTTCGGGTTCCGATCCGCCACGCCGACGGCGGCGGCGCTTGCGCGTCACGCCATCGCTGGTTGCGTCTTCACGTTCATTGCCGCCTCGGGCATTTCCGGCTTTGGCACTTGCCACATTGTCATTGCCGGATTCGCCATGTTCATCCGATTCGATCAGTTTGCGTTCTTCCGCTTCGGCTGCTGCATCAAGCTCCGCATCGCGGGCAAGCTGCATGTCGATATCACCGGATCCGGACGCAACGACCGCCACATTGCGCGGTGTTTCGGATTTCTCGCCACGGGTGATCACGCAATATTCCCCGAGAATGCTGTCATCGGCCTCAATGCGGATCGTCAGGCCGTAGCGGCTTTCAAGTTCCGAAAGATGAGCGCGCTTGTGGTTCAGCACATAAAGCGCGACATCGGTCTTGGTGCGCGCGATCAGATGATGGCTTGAACTGACATTAAGCTGATCTTCTATTGCTCTGAGAACATAAAGCGCGATCGAGGCGGGCGCGCGAATGGCGCCGGTTCCTTCGCAATGCGGGCAGGGCGTCATGGTGCTTTCAAGAACGCCGGCACGCAGACGCTGGCGCGACATTTCAAGAAGGCCGAAATGCGAGATGCGCCCGACCTGGATGCGCGCGCGATCATCCTTGAGGCATTCCTTGAGCTTGCGTTCGACCGCGCGGTTGTTGCGGTTCTCCTCCATGTCGATGAAGTCAATCACAATCAGACCAGCAAGGTCGCGCAGTCGCAATTGCCGTGCGACTTCCTCAGCGGTCTCCAGATTGGTGCTGAGCGCGGTGTCCTCGATCGAGCTTTCGCGCGTTGAGCGGCCGGAGTTGACGTCGATCGAGACGAGCGCCTCGGTCTGATTGATGACGATATAACCGCCGGATTTCAGCGTGACGCGCGGCGAGAACATGGCATCAAGCTGGGTTTCCACGCCGTATTTCGCAAAAACCGGCTGCATATCCTTGTAGGGCTGAACATTCTTGGCATGGCTCGGCATCAGCATGCGCATGAAGTCCTTGGCCTCGCGATAGGCCTCGTCGCCCGCGACCAGAACCTGATCGATATCCTTGTTGTAGAGATCACGGATCGAGCGCTTGAGCAGGCTTCCCTCTTCGTAGACGAGAGAGGGCGCGGATGATTTCAATGTCAGATCGCGGACATTTTCCCAAAGCCGCATCAAATATTCGAAATCGCGCTTGATTTCGGTCTTGGTGCGGCTCATGCCCGCGGTACGCAGGATGACTCCCATGCCCTCGGCGACATCAAGATCTTCGGCAATGCTGCGCAGGCGCTTGCGATCGGCCTGGCTGGTGATTTTGCGCGAAATGCCGCCGCCACGATCGGTGTTCGGCATAAGCACGGCATAGCGACCGGCAAGGGAGAGATAGGTCGTCAGCGCCGCCCCTTTGTTGCCGCGTTCTTCCTTGACCACCTGAACCAGAATGATCTGGCGGCGCTTGATAACTTCCTGAATCTTGTATTGCTTGGCACGCGTACGGACACGGCGCTCCGGAACTTCTTCCATAGCGTCCTCGGAGCCGACCGATTCGACCTTGTCCTCTTCGCGCACTTCTTCCTGATCATCGTCGTGGCCATCATCATCGCCATCAACATCCGAATTGCCGCCCGAATTGACATCGACATGGCGCTTGGTGTCAGCGCTATCGCGTTCTTCGACGTCGGCTTCGGCGTCTGGTCGGGCGGCATCGCCATTCTGCTCGACGATATCGGATTGAACCGCGTCATCCGCCTTGGCGGCTGCGGCTTTCGCGGATGGGCGCCGGCGTCGCGAGCGCTTTCTCGCCGGTTCGGCCGGTTCATCATCGTCCCGGTCTGATTCCTTGTGGGCCGCCGCCTCTTCATCAAGCAGCGCCTGTCGGTCTGCTACAGGGATCTGATAATAATCCGGATGAATCTCGGAGAAGGCGAGAAAGCCGTGGCGGTTGCCGCCATAATCGACGAAAGCCGCCTGTAGCGACGGCTCGACCCGGGTTACCTTGGCAAGGTAGATATTGCCCTTTAGCTGTTTGCGGTTGGCTGCCTCGAAGTCAAATTCTTCGACACGGTTTCCGCGCACCACGACAACCCGGGTTTCCTCCGGGTGGGTGGCATCGATAAGCATCTTGTTATCCATAGAGTTTGGTCTCCACGATCATCAGACAAGATCGACCGGCCCGATGCCCTTTCAGGCAGCGGAAAATGCGATAACGCGGCTATTCTTGCAAGGAGATCGGTTGGGTGAAAGGCCATGGCGACGGCGACGAAATCCTGTCTCAGGGCGATTCTTGCAGTGAGAACACTGAAAAGACCAAGTGCCGCAACGATTGATGCAACATCGGTTGCAAAAATCGGAAAGAAAGATACGAGCGCGTCGTTTGGCAAAATAAAACCTGTTGGGACTTTACGTCCCGTTGTGTAGCTTTCGGCGGAACGAAGCCGCCTGTTATGACAGGGATTTTCGGGGGTGTCTCCAAGTCGGACCGGTTAAATCGATAAGGAAATACCGATCTGATAAACGGCCTTTAGCGGCTCCACGGAGATCTGGTTATCTGGCCCAATAACGAAACGATCTACGGACAGTCCCTGCCAATTAAGGAACAATACTGCCTAAACAATTCTGTCCCGAAAGGCAGGCGGAAACATGACTTTCAATATGCCGTGCCACCGCGAAAAGGGTCCGCTCGTCTTCGTTAAAAGGCCGACGCCAAACAACGCCGAAAATTTGTCAATTTCATTCTTATGTCTGAATCTGAATTTATTCAAGTGATAGACTTGCATTCTGCCCGATTGGGCATGATGCGAACCATTGAGCGAGCCTTGTTGCGAAATTGTGGTGCGTGGCTGAGGTTTTTGCCAGGGACGCAGGGCTACAATCCGGCGTATTCTTTCGATATATGACCATGATGGCGAATCGTTCTTTCTTCCCTATTCTTCGATCCGGTGTCTTCTTGATTGCCTTGCTCCTCTTCGCATCCGGGAGAACAATAGTGAATGAGGCAAGGGCTGTATCACAGGATGTTGTGAAGAATGGCCCCCAAAGCCCGCAATCGCCAGCGACCAATACCGTCCTCGATGAGGCTCAGCCTGCGCCTGAACCACCGACCAGACTTCCGGGCAAGGTTTTTCCCGAAGTCACCGGGATTCATGTCGTTGGGACAGAAACCATGGTGCGTCTGGTACTGGATGTGACCGGCAAGGTTGAACCGACATCGTTCCTCCTCGGTGCACCCCACCGCATCGTGATCGATCTTGCCGACACGGCGCTCGCCCTACAGAATGATCGCGGCAATGGCGCGCCCGGTTTCATCAAGTCCATGCGTTACGGCACCACCAGCGAAGGCGGACTGCGTTTCATCATCGAGACAGACGGACCGATCATTCTTGAGCGCAGCTTCTCCGTCCCGGCGAACGGCGGGGAAGGCGCGCGTGTTGTCTTCGATATACAAAAGAGCGATGAGCGCGCCTTCCGTATCGCCATTGCGCGGCAGGCGGAAGAGGAAAGGCTGCGCGCTGAAGCAGCAAACAAGCCCGCCGCAAAAGCCGATATTGCTATCGCCCCGCGCAGGAAACGGATCGTCATCGACCCCGGTCATGGCGGCAAGGATGGCGGCGCCAAAACCAAGGATGGACGCGAGGAAAAAGAGCTTGTCCTCGATTTTTCACTCGATCTTGCCGGTGTGCTCGGACGAAGCGGGAAATATGATGTCATTTTGACCCGCTCGGATGATCGCTTCGTCCCGCTTGCCGAGCGGGTGCGCCTTGCACAGACCGCGCGGGCTGATCTGTTCATCTCGATCCATGCCGATTCCCTGCCTGAGGATCGGCGGGTGCGCGGGACCGCGGTCTATACGATCTCCGAACATGCCTCCGATGCCATGGCCGCCCGTCTGGCGCAGCAGCAGAACCAGGTTGATTCCGTCGCTGGTATCGAACTCAAGAACGCTCCGGATGTGGTGGTCGACATCCTGTTCGATCTCACCCGGCGCGAGCAGAGCAATCTGTCGATCCTTTTCGCGCGGCATTTTTATGAATCACTGCGCACTAAAATCCAGTTTTTCAAGGAACCGCTTCAGCGTGGCGCCTTCACTGTTTTGCGCGTGCCCGATATCCCCTCCGCGCTGATCGAACTCGGCTTTCTGTCCAACGACACAGATGCCGAACTGCTCGCCTCCGAGGAATGGCGCGAAAAGGCGGCTCTCGATATGGCGTCGACCATTGCGGCCTATTTCGAAAAACCTCTTGTCGGTCTCAATGAATAAGGTTCGGGGAACAAAGTTTGGAAATAAGGTTTGGGCAGATTTTCGCTCAAATATCTTTGATTGCGAATGCGCCACACGAGAAAAGAGTTTCGACACGCGCGCCAAATCGCCATAAAATTGTCAGATTTCAGGCGGGGAAATCCGCCTTTCATCAGAAGAGATGTCTGGATGTTGCACGGTTTTTACTCAACATCGATTATCACCATTTTGGGTATTGCAGGCGATGCGCGAATGGTCCAATTCAGTTGGAATTATCGGCAGTCATTCGCTAAAATTGCGAAACCCATTAGGAACCGGCAATGATTCTTCGTTTATTTGGCTATCTGTTCGGCATCGGGACGGTTGCATTTATCGCAGTCGCAGCTGTGGCGGCATGGTATGTCAGCGAGAAAGCCAAGGATCTGCCGAACTATGAAGTGCTGGCTCAGTATGAGCCGCCGGTAATGACGCGCATCCACGCAAGCGACGGTGCTTTGATGGCCGAATTCGCGAAGCAGCGACGTCTTTTCCTGCCGAGCCAGGCAATACCGGACCTGATCAAATCGGCCTTCCTGTCAGCGGAGGACAAGACGTTCTATTCCCATAAGGGCATTGATCCAATGGGGATTGCGCGGGCGGCTTGGGTCAATATCGAAAATCGCGTGAGCGGGCGACAGCGCCGCCTCGTCGGTGCATCGACGATCACGCAGCAGGTCGCCAAGAACTTTCTTCTGACTGCCGATCAGAAATTTGAGCGGAAAATTCAGGAAGTTCTTCTGTCCCTTCGCATCGAGGCGACCTATTCCAAAGAAAAGATCCTCGAACTCTATCTCAATGAAATCTATCTCGGGCTTGGCGCTTACGGTGTCGGTGCGGCCTCGCTTGTCTATTTCGATAAGTCGGTCAATGAACTCACGCTCTCGGAAGCGGCTTATCTCGCGGCATTGCCGAAAGCGCCCAACAACTACAATCCCTATACCGACAAGGAAAGGGCAATTGGACGGCGCAACTGGGTGATTGATCGCATGGTCGCGAATGGTGTTGTTGCCGTTGAGGATGGCGAAAAAGCCAAGGCTGAAGACCTTGTGGTCCATTTGCGCACCTCCGCCCCCCAGCTTTTCGCCTCTGAATATTTTGCAGAGGATGTGCGCCGGGAACTCCTCAAACTTTATGGCGCAAAGGGTCTTTATGAAGGCGGTTTGTCGGTGCGAACGACGCTTGACCCGTATCTTCAGGTGAAGGCGCGCGAAGCGCTGCATACCGGCCTTCTCGAATTCGACCGCAAGCGTGGTTGGCGCGGACCGCATGACAAATTACCAGGCAAGGACGAATGGGGCAAAGAACTTGCGAATATTTCGCGCCTCAGTGATCTGCCGGAATGGACCATTGCCGTCGTTCGCGACATGGATGAAACTGGCGCAACCGTCGGGCTTCAGCCAGAGCTTCTTCCGTCCGGCGCCCTCTCAAAAGATCGCGTTACCGCCCGCGTTCCCTTTGAAACCATGAAATGGGCCCGCTGGGCGAAGGGCGAACGGCAGGGTCGCCCGGTTGAAAAGCCGTCCGATATTCTAACCGTCGGCGACGTGATTTTCGTCGAAGCGCAGGATCGCAGCCGCCCTGATACGGACTACAGTCTTCAGCAGGTGCCCGAAATCGAGGGCGCGATCATCGCGATGGACCCTTATACAGGCCGCGTTCTTTCAATGGTCGGCGGATTCAGCTTTTCAGACAGCCAGTTCAATCGCGCCTCTCAGGCCGAGCGCCAACCGGGTTCGGCCTTCAAGCCATTTGTCTATGCGGCGGCGCTCGACAATGGCTATACGCCGTCCTCAGTCATTCTGGATGCGCCGATCGAGATTGATCAGGGTGGCAGTCTTGGAATCTGGAAGCCGAAGAATTATAATGAGAAATTCTATGGTCCGTCGACCTTGCGGGTCGGTATCGAGCGGTCGCGCAATGCCATGACCGTGCGCCTCGCGCAGGACATGGGCATGCCGCTCGTATCGGAATATGCAAGGCGTTTCGGCCTTTACGATAATCTGTCGCCAGTACTTGCCATGTCGCTCGGCGCCGGGGAAACCACGGCGCTGCGCATGGTTGCGGCCTATTCCGTCCTTGCCAATGGCGGGCGCAAGATCGAACCGACGCTGATTGACCGGATTCAGGACCGTTACGGCAAAACCGTTTTCAAACATGATAGGCGCATCTGCGAGGGCTGCGACGCGGGGACATGGGCAAACCAGTCCGAACCGACCCTGATCGACGAACGCGAGCAGGTGCTTGATCCGATGACAGCCTATCAGATGACCTCCATGCTGGAAGGCGTGGTTCAGCATGGCACTGGTACGGCGGTGAAAAGTGTGGGCAAGCCCATTGCCGGCAAGACCGGAACGACCAACGATGAGAAGGATGCGTGGTTTGTCGGCTATGCACCCGACCTCGTTGTCGGCGTCTATCTCGGCTATGACACGCCGCGCGCCATGGGCAAGGGCAATACCGGTGGTGTCATCGCCGCTCCGATCTTCGCCCAGTTCGTATCGGAGGCTTTACGGGGCAAACCGGCGATTGAATTCCGCGTGCCGGAAGGTCTGACGCTTATTCCGATTGACCGCCGCACGGGCCTGCGCTCCGCGGCAAACGATGAAGGCACCATTCTTGAAGCCTTCAAGCCAGGAACCGCGCCGCCGAGCCAGACCGATATTATCGGTTATTCTGAAGCCCTCAATGGTGCGCCGATCACGAGCAATCGGGAGACCGACCGCGCGATCATCTCCGGCACAGGCGGTCTTTACTGACCCTCTGCTGACCATCAACATTCGGCAGACGTGGCGTCTTGACGTCGGCGCCGTCCCGACTATTCTGCCCGCCGATGTAATAATGAAATTCTGGAACCTTTTATGCGTGCCGAAATTGAAACGACCGTAGACGAAATCGAGCAGACGCTTGTTCTGCTGAGGAGGCATCTTTGACTGGGATCGTGCAGAACGACGCCTCAAGGAGCTGAACGCCCGGGTAGAAGATCCTCATTTGTGGGATGATGCGGCTGTGGCGCAGAAAGTCATGCGCGAGCGCCAGCAACTCGACGAGCAACTTTCCGGTGTGCGCGCAATCGAGAAGGACCTTTCCGATACGGTCGAACTGCTTGAACTCGGCGAGATGGAAGATGACGAAACCGTCATCGCCGAGGCGGAACAGGCGCTCATCGATTTGCGGATCCTGGTCGCGCGGCGTCAGGTCGAAGCGCTGCTTTCCGGCGAGGCGGATGCGAACGACACCTATATCGAAATTCATTCCGGCGCGGGCGGGACCGAAAGCCAGGATTGGACCTCGATGCTGACGCGCATGTACACCCGGTGGGCCGAGCGCAGCAAATTCAAGGTCGAAGTTCTCGAGATGCAGGAAGGCGAGGAGGCGGGACTGAAATCAGCAACGCTTCTCGTCAAGGGGCATAATGCCTATGGCTGGGCCAAGACCGAATCCGGCGTCCACCGGCTGGTGCGGATTTCACCCTTTGACAGCCAGAGTCGGCGCCACACCAGCTTTGCGAGCGTCTGGGTCTATCCGGTCATTGATGACACGATCGAGATCGAGGTTTCCGAGAGCGACGTGCGGATCGACACGTTCCGTTCATCGGGCGCCGGGGGACAGCATGTCAACACGACCGATTCGGCTGTGCGCATCACCCACCTTGCGACGGGCATCGTCGCCCAGTGCCAGAATGGCCGCTCGCAGCATCAGAACAAGGCGACCGCCTGGGCCATGCTCCGCGCCCGGCTTTATGAGGAAGAATTGAAGCGGCGCGAGGCGGAAGCAGACGCCAACGCAGCCGCCAAAACCGAGATCGGCTGGGGCCATCAAATCCGCTCCTATGTGCTGCAACCTTACCAGATGGTCAAGGACCTGCGCACCGGGGTCGAAAGCGGCAATCCGCAGGCAGTGCTTGATGGCGAGCTCAATAAATATATGGAAGCGGCGCTGGCGCAGCGGGTTCTGGGCGGTGGCGGAAAAGTCGAAGACCTGGACGTCTGAGCGCGCGTAATGGGGCGAGCGGGTTCTCCCCGCATCTCACTCTGGGAGGAGGAGTGCATGAATCTCATGGCAAAATTGCGCGCCCATGGTGCGGACGGGAAATCCGTGCGCGCCGGCGTGATCGGGGCTGGAAAATTCGGCTCGATGTTCCTCAATCAGGTGCCGACGACCCCCGGCCTTACGGTTAGCGTGATCGCGGATCTCTCGCCCGACCGGGCGCGGGCCGCCTGCCGCACGGTCGGCTGGGACGAGGCGCGCATAGCTGCAACGGACTTTATCGAGGATGGTGCTGCACTTGCCGCACGCGATGATGTCGATGTCGTGGTCGAAGTGACCGGAAACCCAGGCGCAGGCATTGCCCACGCGCTTGCGGCCTTTGAACATGGCAAGCATATCGTCATGGTCAATGTCGAGGCGGACGTTCTGGCCGGGGCGGCACTTGCGCGGCGCGCAGCCTCGGCCGGTGTGGTTTACTCCATGGCCTATGGCGACCAGCCGGCGCTCACGGCAGAGATTGTCGACAGCGTGCGCGCAGCGGGTTTCAAGGTCGTGGCCGCGGGCAAGGGCACGAAATACCTGCCTGCCTATCATTGCGTAACGCCGGATGATGTCTGGACGCATTACGGCCTTACTCCGGAAGAAGCGAAGGCGGCGGGCATGAACCCGCAGATGTTCAACTCGTTTCTCGATGGCACCAAGTCCGGCATTGAAATGTGCGCGATTGCCAATGCCTGTGATCTTGATGTGCCAACAAACGGCCTTCTGTTTCCGCCATGCGGTGTCGACGATCTGCCAACAATTCTGCGCCCGAAAAGCGAAGGCGGGGTTCTGGAAAAGGCGGGCATTGCCGAAGTCGTCTCCTCGCTCGAGCGCGATGGTCGCCCGGTCTACCGCGATCTGCGCTGGGGTGTTTATGTCGTGTTCGAAGCGCCGAACGATTATGCCGCTTCCTGTTTCAAGCAATATGGCATGAAGACCGACGCGAGCGGGCGCTATGCCTGTCTTTACCGGCCTTACCACATGATCGGGCTTGAGCTTGGCGTGTCGGTTCTCAATGCCGCGCTGCGCGGTGAGCCGACCGGCACGACACGATCCTTTCGCGGCGATGCTGTCGCTGTTACGAAACGCGATCTCAAGGCGGGCGAAATGCTGGACGGCGAGGGCGGGTACACCGTCTGGGGCCGCGCGTGCCCGGCAGATATCAGCAAGGCAAACGGCGCTCTGCCGATCGGCCTTGCCCATCATGTCAGGCTCAGGAACCCGATCGCAAAAGGCGCTGTTGTCGGCTACAAGGATGTGCTGATTGATGAGACGAGCCTTGCCGTGCGGATCAGGCGGGAGGCGGAAGGGTTGAATGAGATCCGAGGCTGACCTGAAAGGACATTTGCTCTCAGTGACCCCATCCACAGAATACCTTAAGATCCCGAATTTCTGAAGATTGCGGTGCAGGCTTTAACCCGTTGCAGCCGGAGCCTCCACCTTGACACAACCGGTTCCGCGTCGTATCTGACCCGTCCAAGACTAAGGATCGTGGAAAATCCATTCACTTGGTGGCATGAACCTCCAAGTCAGAAATTTGCCGCGCTTCCTGGGGATTAGTTTAATGGTAGAACGACGGACTCTGACTCCGTTAGTCGTGGTTCGAGTCCACGATCCCCAGCCAACCTTTTCAATGACTTAGCGATTGGTTGCTTTCGGCTCTCTGTTGTAGGTAACAACCAAGGTAACGCGATTTTCCACCACGCTAGGCAAATCTACGCGACATAAACGCAACATGACATGATGCGTTTGATGGTTTGGCGGGAATATGCCCTGTTTGACTCAGGGAAGCCCGTACACGCGTTTCCGGATTTTTGGCATAACACAACCTTAAAAAACCAAAAGCTGCGCCTTGCCTATCCTAGTCGCCGTTTTGTCTGGTTTGGAAGGAGAATGCCCGTCGCGCGGCGAAAGGTCCCGCCACGGGCTGACGGGGTTATTTCGGACACTCGCCGTCTTGTCCGTGGCAGGTAAGATCAAGAAAACCCTGCCAGTGACGCGCGGCATATCGCTAGCCGCGCGCCGATCTTGTCATCAAGCGGTCGGCGCAATGCCGGAAATCTTGACGAACGCGTTTTCGTGTTCCGCCTGCACATCGGCGCGCATGTGAGCGATAAACGCGTATTGGCCAGAGTCGGCGTAGCGCTCTTTGAGCAGTTCAATCTGGATGCCGTGCCGCAGGCCGATCATGAGCTTGGCGAAATCGCCAGCAATGATCATGCTTTCGTCAGTTCCGGTGCCAAGGTCGACCGGCAAGGCCGAGGTCGTCAGCATTGGAACGGAAGCAATGGCAGGCGGCAAGGCGAGCGGCTGGCCATCGGTTGCCGTCAAGCTGGCAAGTGCGCCTTCATCACGCGGGTGCATGATATAAGCTGACACGCCCGGATGGTTTACGGTTTTGATCAACGTGCGCGCCTTGATCAGCGGCGTGTAGGCGGTGAGTTCTGCACCATGCGCAATCGACTGCACGGCTGAGAAATTCACGATGCCGCGCGGTTGCGGTGCCGTGCCGGTGCCGATCAAAGCCACCCGATCAAGTTCCGCCGCCATTGCCGCCGCAAGGACGTTTGGCAAGATGGTTTCGATATTAATCGAGTCCTGAAGGAGTTCACGCGACACCTTCACCAGAACCGCAAGCTGTCCGACATCAGCGCCCTTGAGACAGATTCGGTTTAATTGAGAAGAGAGGATTTTCGGCTCATCGTAGCGCATTCAAAGGAAGCGAAGATGAGACAGAAAACCGGGCCGCAGACATCGGCGGTCGAGAAGACGATCAAGGACATCCGCCGTGCCACGCGCAAGCACCATTCGTCGGAGGATAAAATCCGCATCGTGCTTGAAGGGCTGCGCGGTGAAGACAGCATTGCCGCGATCTGCCGCCGCGAAGGGATCGCCGAGAGCCTGTATTACAGCTGGTCGAAGGAATTCCTCGAAGCGGGCAAGAAGCGCCTTGCAGGCGACACCGCCCGTTCTGCCACCAGCGAGGAAGTAAAAGCGCTACGCCGTGAAAGCCGCGACCTGAAGGAGGCGCTGGCCGACCTCACCCTGGAAA
>JACESI010000006.1 GCA_013911885.1 Hyphomicrobiales bacterium
CGCCAAAGCGGCTTAAATCAAACCGTAAGCCAAGTCGGAAACTCCACTCTTCCACAGCCCAAAAAATCTCAAATCATTCGACGACGGACACTGATGAAAGTGGCTATGGGAGCGCACAAGGCGTTCTTAAGTTCGAGCGTAGAAGAAAAAAGGGAATTGCTGAATTTTGTATTTTCGAACCTAACGCTCAAAGGGGAAACCCTTTGTTATTCCTACAACTTCCCATTTAACAACTTCGAAAATCTCGACGACTGTAGCAAATGGCGGAGAGGGAGGGATTCGAACCCCCGGAGACTCGCGCCTCAACGGTTTTCAAGACCGCCGCAATCGACCACTCTGCCACCTCTCCATCCTTGCTTAATGCGATGATGGATCAGGAATTTCAAGAACAAAAGCGGGAAGGGGACAAAGATTATGGTGCAGCCATGGATTTGTCGATTTTTTCTGCTCATCGTGAACCAAAACGACGCGCGCGCGTAAGTTAGCAGGTAGGGATACAACTAAACAGGAAACCTGAAGGAGAGCCCGAATGTTCCTTTCTTCGCCATTTTCAAATATACCTGCGGCGATTGCGCTTGCTTGTGCCATCAGCTTTGCCGGGATCGGCGCATCGTTTGCCTCAACCCTTGACGGCGATGCAATTGAAAATCTCGTCAGCGGCAAAAAGGTCTATCTCAAGATTCCCATTGGCGGTGAGTTTCCGCTTCGTTACGGCGAAAACGGTATTGTCAAAGGCGATGGCTCGGCGGTTGGACTCGGGCGGTTTTTTGCGCCTAAAGACCAGGGCAAGTGGTGGGTGCGCAACGATCAGCTCTGCCAACAATGGACAGAATGGTACAAGGGAAAGACAACATGCTTCGCCATCAGCGATCTTGAGGGCAAGAATTTTCGCTGGAAACGAACAGACGGGCGCGAGGGAGAAGGGCGGATCGAATAACGTTAACGCCCTGTTCATCGTGTAATAACAATTTAAAGGAATGGTTGATCATTTCCTGCGAATTCATGTTACATAAGGCATGTAAACGTATGGAGTCGCGGCTTTAGTGACTTCCGACATTTTCAATTCATGACCTGAGGTTACCGCCGCGCAATGAAGAAAAGCCTCCTGAAGCCTTATCTTGCGCGCGCGTTTTTTTTGACCATGGCCGTCACGCTTGCGGCCTGCGCCACATCGAATGGCTCCAAGCAGGCGTCAAGGGATCGTCTTCCGGGCGAAATTGTCACCAAGCCGAAGTTCGAGGCCGGAAAAACCTATGGTCCGGCGAGCGAGCGCGTTGTCAAGTCGGCGTTCGTGCCGGTTCCACGCGGCGGGGGAAGGGCGGTCATCGGCAAGCCCTATAAGATAAATGGCCGCTGGTACACGCCGAAAGAGCAGCCGAACTACGATAAAGTCGGCATAGCGTCCTGGTACGGCCCGAATTTCCACGGGCGTAAAACCGCTAATGGCGAAATCTACGATCAGACGGGCCTGTCCGCCGCGCATCCGACCTTGCCATTGCCAAGCTATGTCAAGGTGACCAACATTTCGAACCAGCGTTCAGTCATTGTGCGTGTCAACGACCGTGGCCCGTTCCATA
Source organism: Hyphomicrobiales bacterium (assembly GCA_013911885.1). GTDB lineage: Bacteria > Pseudomonadota > Alphaproteobacteria > Rhizobiales > JACESI01 > JACESI01. Next base: position 1,578 of record JACESI010000006.1, read on the forward strand.
AGGAGCGGATCATCGATCTGTCCTACCGCACAGCGGAACTCCTCGGAACGAGGGCCGGCGGCTTAGCCAGGGTTCGCGTCGAATATGTCGGCAAAGCGCCGGTTCATGGCCAGGACGAGAAATTTCTGCTGGCCTCCTATGAGGGGCCCGGTTCGGTCGATCAAAGTGAAATCGCTGCGCGCAACAAGCTTTTCGCCTATGCCGGGCTGCCGCCTGAAACCGCAACGCCCTCATCGCCGGATGTGCCGAACGTTGTGGTTGCTTCGGCTGCCCCCGTCGCGCGGCCCGAATTTGCACCGGGTCTGACGGCCCAGACATCGATCCCGGCTCAGCCCTCCTTTGCAGCCTCGGTCCCGAGCAGTCCGGTGATTGTCGCCTCCTCGCAGCCATCAAGCGATGGCATCGCCAATCCAATAAAGCTGGTCTCAAACGGCGCGCCTCTCGTGTTGCAGCCGCGCTACCTGACGCCTGTGACGGCGGCGCCCGCACTTCCCCTTGCCTCTGGATATTCAACAAGCACACCGGTTGCAGCACCCGGCATCGCGATCCCGCAGGCTCGGCCTTACCGCGTGAACGCCTATGTTGCCAAAGATGCGGATGCCGCACGCATCCGAAATATCTTTGATCAGGTTCTGATCAATGACACCCTGGGCACTTTCAGCTGGAAGACCGCCGAACAGCGCACCATCCTCATCGGTCATTACGCCGATCGCGAGAAAGCCATGAGCCTGAAGGATGAACTTGCTCGATTCGGCGATGTCTCGGTGGCGGTTGAAACCATCGATAATCATGAGATGATTCGGCTTGAACTCGAGAGCAGTTTACCTTTTGCCCTGAAAGCCGCCCGTGAACTTGCACCAGGCGCTGTCATTACACGCTAAATCCCTTATAATGCCAGAGAGAAGAAGATGAGCCGTGTTTCGGCGCATGTTTCAACCAAAAACAGCCTTTATCCGGGAGGGTTGTTTTCCAGCAGATCGGGGGATTTACATGATTATGCGTCTCTTGCTCGCGGGATTTCTGGCAGCTGGCGCGCCATTCATGACAGTGTCGGCTTTCGGTCAGGAATTTGCCACCAAGGCGGAGCACGCGATCCTGATCGATGCTGCTTCAGGCACGGTTCTGTTCGAGAAGAACGCCGATGAGCAGACGCCGCCTGCGAGCATGGCGAAGATGATGACACTCGCCGTTGTATTCGAGGCGCTCAAATCCGGGGAGCTCAGTCTCACCGACGCGCTTTTCGTATCAGAGAACGCCTGGCGCAAGGGCGGCGCCACATCCGGCGGCTCGACCATGTTTGCCGAACTCAATTCAAAAATTGCGATTGAAGATCTTATCCGCGGCATTGCTGTCCAGTCAGGCAATGACGCCGCAATCATTCTTGCCGAAGGAATGTCCGGTACGGAAACTTCTTTTGCCGGGCGCATGAACGCGCTTGCCAGGCGTATCGGCATGGCTCACTCGAATTTCACAAACGCGACCGGTCTGCCTGACGAGGCACAATATACGACCGTCCGCGATCTTGCGGTGCTCGGAAAATATCTCGTCGAAGAGTTCCCGAATTTCTATCACTATTTCAGCGAGCCGGAATTCACCTGGAACAATATCCGCCAGTTCAACCGGAACCCGGTGCTCAGCGCCGGGATTGGTGGCGACGGCATCAAGACAGGCTTTACCACCGAATCCGGCTACGGCCTCGTCGGTTCGGCCGTTCAGGATAATCAGCGCCTGATTGTCGCGATCAACGGCCTCAAGACGGCAAATGAGCGCGCCGAGGAAACCAAGCGCATCATGAACTGGGGCTTTCGCTCTTTCCAGTCGGTCGAGCTGTTCTCCCCCGGCGAAGTGATCGGCAGCGCCAGCGTTTTCGGTGGCGAAAAAGGGGCGGTCGACGTCGCTGCCCGCCGTTCCGTGTCGCTTGTCCTGCCCAAGGGCCAATACGGCCAGATTTCGGCAAAAGTATCCTACAAGGGACCGCTCATTGCGCCGATTGAGCCGGGCAGGGAAGTCGGCCAGCTCATCGTCAAAGTCGATGGCATCAAGGCGCTCTCGGTTCCGGTTTTCACCCATGAGAATATCGAGACCGGAACATTGCAACAGCGCGCAATTGATGCAATTTACGAACTGACAATCGGCTGGTTAGGATCGTTGAAGCCGTCAAGCTGACCTTCCGCGTCAGCCGGGTGTCACCCGAAGCGGCAATTAACCGGAGTTCCCGTGCCTGGAACATTCATCACGTTTGAAGGGGGCGAGGGGGCAGGAAAGTCAACCCAGATCAGGCTGCTTGCCGAAAAGCTGGAAGCGGCAGGCAACGACGTCGTCATCACCCGCGAGCCGGGCGGTTCCCCGGGTGCCGAAATTCTCCGCCATCTCCTCCTGAGCGGCGCGGCCGAAGCCCTTGGGCCTTCCACAGAAGTCGCCATTTTCGCCGCAGCAAGGCTCGATCATATGCAAGAGACGATCCTGCCTGCGCTCAATGACGGAAAAATTGTCCTGTGCGACCGGTTCATCGATTCGACGCGGGCTTATCAGGGGGGGCCGCAGGGAGCGTCGGACGCTGAAATCCGGGCACTGGAAGCAATCAGTATCGCGGGACGCGCACCCGATCTCACGCTGATCCTCGACATCGCACCGGAGATCGGCATGGCGCGCGTTCAGTCCCGTCTGGAGCGCAAAGGTGGGGGGGAGGTAGCCGACCGGTTCGAAAAAGACACGCTTGCAATCCATGCGGCGCGGCGCGAGCGCTTTTTGACGATTGCCCGTCAGGAAGCCAGGCGGTGTATCGTGATTGACGCAGCGCAGGATTCAGACAGCGTTGCCGATGTCATCTGGTCGATGGTCCGCTCGCGCCTCCTGGAGCGCAGCGCAGAACCTCGCAGGCGCTAGCGATGGCCGGCGATAGCAACCAACTCATGATTGCCGACCGGATCGACGGCCTGCTTCAACCGTTCGAGCACGGGCTTTTTGTCGGCCAGGCAGAGAGCGAAGCCCGCTTCCTCGCCGCCGCAGGCTCGCAGCGGCTGCATCATGCATGGCTCTTCTGCGGACCTTCGGGGGTTGGCAAGGCCACTTTCGCGTTTCGGCTCGCGCGCCATTTTCTCAGTGTCCACGGGCAGGCCAGCGCCGTTACAACCGACGATCTCGACCGGGCGGCGGACCCGAACAATCCGGTCTTTCGCAAGGTCGCGCGCGGCGGACACCCGAATATCCTTCATCTTCGGGTGCCAATGCAGGAAAGCGGAAAGGGTTTTCGCACCGTGATTACCGTCGAGGAGGTGCGGCGCACGGTCGGCTTTTTCGGCTCGACGGCGGGCGATCTTGGCTGGCGGATTGCCCTGATCGACAGCGCCAACGACATGAACCTGAACGCGGCCAATGCCCTTCTCAAAATCCTCGAGGAACCACCCCCCCGCACGCTGTTTTTTCTGTTGAGTGATCAGGAAAGCCGTCTTCTGCCAACGATCCGCTCGCGCTGCCAGCGGCTCGCCTTTCGCGCACTTGATGACGCGCCGCTCGCGCGCGCGCTGCGCAATGCCGCCCCCGGCCTTGCTGACGGCGATATCGCGACAGCGATCAGGGATCATGGCGCGATCATCGGCGGCAGTGTGCGCCGGGCCTATCGGTTCAGCGCGGGCGACACCGCAGACATTCTCATGACGTTTCAGCGCCTCCTCGACGCCGGTCCGGCCTACAGCATGGCGGAGCTTCATCGCTTTGCCGATCAGATCAGCGCGCGCGGCGCGGACGATCTCTTCGCCTTGTTTGTCGATTATCTGGAAAGCCATCTCGGCGCCAAAGTCAGACAGGGCGGCGAGGCGAGGTCGCTTGTCAGGTGGGCCGAGGTGTGGGACAAGGTGCACGCGCGGCTTGCGCTCGAGAAAAGCATCAACCTTGATCGCAAGCAGACCGTTCTGGCGCTGTTCCAGGACCTGCGCAGCGCCAATCCATAAAAGCACCTGTCATGTCCCAAAAACCCTCTTTCTACATCACAACCGCCATCGTCTATCCAAATGGCGCGCCCCATATCGGCCACGCTTATGAACTCATCGCGACCGATGCGATCGCCCGGTTTTTCCGGCTCGACGGATATGACGTCTTCTTCCAGACCGGCAGCGACGAGCATGGCATCAAGATGATGCAGACCGCGCGCGATCAGGGCATCACTCCGATGGAACTCGCCGACCGCAATGCGGCTATTTTCAAGGATATGAGCCCGGCGCTTGGCTGCGCCCCAGACCGGTTCATCCGCACGACCGAGGCGGAGCACATCGCTGCCTGTCAGGCGATCTGGCAGAAAATGGTCGAGCGCGGCGATATCTACAAGGACAGCTATTCCGGCTGGTATTCGGTGCGCGACGAAGCCTATTATGACGAGAGCGAAACCGAGCTGCGACCGGACGGCAAGCGCTATGGCCCGCAGGGAACGCCGGTCGACTGGGTCGATGAGGAGAGCTACTTCTTCCGCCTGTCAGACTACACAGACCGTCTGCTCGCCCTTTATGACGCCGTGCCCGACTTCATCAGTCCGAAAGAGCGGCGAAACGAAATCACGCGTTTCGTCAAATCCGGCCTGCGCGATCTTTCCGTCTCCAGAACAACCTTCGATTGGGGCGTACCGGTTCCGGGCGATGAGAAGCACGTTATGTATGTGTGGGTCGACGCGCTTACAAATTACATTACCGGAATTGGCTATCCAGATGTTTTATCTGATAAATTTCTAAAGTACTGGCCTGCCGATGTGCATATTATCGGCAAGGATATCACGCGGTTTCATGCTGTCTACTGGCCAGCCTTTCTGATGTCTGCCGGGATTGCGCTGCCGAAACGGGTCTTCGGTCATGGCTTTGTCTTGAACAAAGGCGAGAAAATGTCGAAATCGGTCGGCAATGTGCTCGATCCGTTCACGCTCGCAAGTCATTACGGCATCGACCAAATTCGATATTTTCTGCTGCGCGAGGTGCCGTTTGGGCAGGATGGAAGCTATGGTCATGAGGCAATTGTGAACCGGGTCAATGCCGATCTTGCAAATGATCTCGGCAATCTGGCCCAGCGCTCGCTATCAATGGTTTTCAAAAGTCTTGACGGACGTCTGGCCCCCCCGGCGGCCTATAGTGATGCAGACCGGGACATGCTCGCCATGGCCGATGCGATGATCGACAAGTGCCGCGCCGCCATGGCCGACTTCGCGATCCACCATGCGCTTTCAGCAATCTGGGACGTGGTTGCGGAGGCGAACCGATATTTTGCAGCACAGGAGCCGTGGGCGCTGAAGAAAACCGACCCGGCGCGCATGGCGGCCGTGCTTTATGTCACCGCCGAGATTGTTCGCCAGGTCGCCATTCTCGCCCAGCCGGCCGTTCCGGTTTCAGCCAGCAAGCTGCTTGATATTCTCAAGATCGCAGATGATGAACGCGACTTCGCGCATATCGGCGCGCGGATCGCGGCAGGGACGATTATCGACAAGCCGGAGGGTGTTTTCCCGCGTTATGCTGGCGAAGAGGGGGCCTGATCCCGATGCTTGTCGACAGCCATTGCCATCTCGATTTTCCTGATTTTTCTGATGAACTCGACGCCATCGTCGCCCGCGCTCAGGCCGCCGGAATCGGGCGGATGGTGACGATCTCGACCCGCGTCAGGAAGTTCGATCAGGTTCTCGCGGTCGCAAACCGGTTTGCTTCGGTTTTTTGCTCGGTCGGCACTCATCCCAATAATGCAGATGAAGAAACTGATATTACCCTATCTGATATAATAGAAAAAACACATCATGATAAAGTCGTCGCCATCGGCGAGGCGGGGCTCGACTATCATTACAATAAGGCAACGCCCGCCAATCAGGCCGCGAGTTTCAAGATCCAGATCGAGGCCGCGCGCGAGAGCCGTCTACCGCTCGTGATCCATGCGCGCGAGGCTGACCGGGACATGATCGATATTCTTGAAAAGGAGACCGCCAAGGGAGCTTTTCCGGCAATCCTGCATTGTTTCTCTTCCGGTCCGGCGCTCGCTGAAGTGGGCGTCAGCCTTGGCCATTATGTATCGTTTTCCGGCATTATAACGTTCAAGAACGCCGACGAGTTGCGCGCTATTGCCGCCAACGTGCCCATGGACCGCCTTTTGGTGGAGACCGATGCGCCTTATCTTGCGCCTGCCCCACACCGCGGCAAGCGCAATGAACCGGCCTTCACCGCCCACACGGCCGCCGTTCTGGCCGAGGTGAAGGGCGTCTCGCTTGAGGAGATCAGCCGCCAGACAACGGAGAATTTCTTCCGCCTGTTCAGCAAAGTGCCGCGCCCGGAAATTGCCCGCAATAGCGCAGCAAGTGGCAAATGAAGGACATCGGGCCGTGGATCTTCTGATTTTTACGGTGCTTGGCTGCGGTTCCTCACCGGGTGTTCCGCGTGTCGGCAATGACTGGGGTGCCTGCGACCCGAAAAACCCGAAAAACCGGCGCTTGCGCTGCTCTTTGATGATCGAGCGTGTGGCAGAGCAGGGGGGTATAACGAGAGTTCTGATCGACACGTCGCCCGATCTTCGCGAACAGATGCTGCGCGAGAATGTCGAACGCATCGACGGCGTGCTGTTTACCCACGCCCACGCTGACCATATTCACGGCATCGACGACCTTCGCGGCTTCTGGATCATTCAGCGCGGCCTTGTGCCAACCTATGCCGATGCTGCAACCGCCGAGCGGCTGCATCAGGCTTTTGGTTATTGCTACAAAACGCCTGCGGGCGGCAGCTATCCGCCGATCCTGATGGATCATCGCATCGAGGCCGGAACGCCGGTTACCATCGACGGCCCGGGCGGCCCGATCACGGCGCTGCCGTTCAACCAGGTTCATGGCGATATTTTCTCCCTTGGCTTCCGCATCGGCGATTTTGCCTATTCGAGCGATGTGAGCGCACTTGATGAACAGGCCTTCGAAACGCTTGCCGGGGTTGAGACATGGATTGTGGATGCGCTCCGCTATATGCCGCATCCAAGCCATTTCTCGCTCTCAGAAGCCATGGAAGCCGCCAGACGCCTGCGCCCAAGGCGGACAATCTTCACCCATATGCACATCGACCTCGATTTCGCTAAACTCAGCGCCGAATTGCCAGATGGTTTTGAGCCAGCCTATGACGGGCTCAAGCTGGAAATGCCGGTTGAATAAAAGCAATGAAAACAGCCGGATGCATGTCAATTTATATTCCATAATATATATTATGCGAACGATCGATGCCTGAGAGCCGTACTGGCAAGCGGATCCTCTTTCTCTTGGGATTATATTGGGAAGCCATAATTGGGCCTGCAAAGCGCGCCGCTCTGCCCTATAAGCATGAAAACAACAATGCATGAGAGCCTCGACATGGATGACGATTACCGCGATCTAGCGCCAAGTCAGGATATTTCCCGGCTTTTGGAAATTATGGACCGTCTGCGCGACCCGGAAACCGGTTGCGAATGGGATATCCAGCAGACCTTTGAATCCATCGTGCCTTACACAATCGAGGAAGCCTATGAGATCAAAGATGCGATTGAGCGGAACGACATGGCGGATCTTTGCGACGAATTGGGTGATCTGCTGCTTCAGGTCGCCTATCACGCCAAAATCGCGAGCGAGAGCGGCGCGTTCGACTTCGGCAATGTCGTCGAGGCCATCACCCGCAAGATGATCCGCCGCCACCCGCATGTCTTCGGCACGGATGCCCAAAAGAAGAGCGGGCTTAAGGCGGGCGAATGGGCACGCATCAAGGCGGCAGAAAAGGCTGCACGCCCGCACAAGAAGGAAGCGCCCCTGCGCCATCTCGATGGTATCAGCAAGGCCCTGCCCGCGCTCACTCTCGCAATGCGACTTCAGAAACGCGCTTCCCAAGTCGGGTTCGACTGGAACAACACCGATCTCGTTTTCGACAAGCTGCGCGAGGAATTCGCGGAATTCGAAAGCGCCTGCGCGCGCCATGGCGATCATTCGAGCATCGCGGAAGAACTGGGTGACATCCTCTTTGTCGCCGTGAATCTCGCGCGCCATCTTGGCATTGATGCCGAGGCAGCATTACACAAGACAAATGACAAATTCATTAATCGTTTCAATTATATAGAAGATAGTTTGAAGAAATCAAATACGAAATTGAGCGATGCTGATCTTGAGACGATGGAGCGCTATTGGCAAGAGGCAAAAAGCGTTTTAAAATAATAACTTATACTATTTTTTGAAGATACGGTCGATCTCCGGCCAGCGCTCCGAGCGGATTTTGATGATAACGGCGCCTTCCTCTGTGGATTGCCGGTCAAGGACGGTTCCAAGCTCATAGAGGCGGTGGAGTTTCGAAAGTTCTGCACCCTCCAGCGTGAGCGTGCGCATCACCTGTCCGGCATTGACGCATTTTTCGAGGAATGCCAGAAGCTGATCGACGCCCTCGCCTGTTGTTGCTGAAAGCGGGAAAACCGATGGAAAATCCTGGCCGATCAGCAGATCGTCCATTTTCTCGCGTTCGTCCTCCGTCAGGAGATCGACCTTGTTCCAGACTTCAAGATAATGGCGACCATCTTCGGTGAGGCGCTCGGGGTTGCTTACATCGACATCAAGGTCCGAAAGCACGCTGCGCACATCCTCGGCCTGCGCGCGGCTGTCGGGATGGGCAATGTCGCGGACATGAACGATGATATCGGCGGTAATGACTTCCTCGAGCGTCGCGCGAAAGGCGGCGACAAGATCGGTCGGCAGTTTCGAGATAAAGCCCACCGTGTCGGAGAAGACGACATCCGTACCCTCGGGCAGGGTCATCTTGCGCAAGGTCGGGTCAAGGGTTGCAAAAAGAAGGTTCTCTGCGAGCACGTCGGCATTGGTGATGCGGTTGAAGAGTGTGGATTTGCCAGCATTGGTATAGCCGACAAAAGCGATCACCGCGATTTCCTGTTTCACGCGCTGCTTGCGGTGAAGCGCGCGGGTGCGGCGCACCTCCTCGAGCTGTTCTTCAAGTCGCTCGATCTTGTTCTGCAATTCGCGCCGGTCGGATTCGATCTGGGTTTCGCCCGGCCCGCCGAGAAATCCACCGCCGCCGCGCTGACGCTCGAGGTGGGTCCAGGACCGAACGAGACGACCGCGCTGATAGCGGAGTGCAGCGAGTTCGACCTGTAGCCGCCCCTCCTTGGTCTGCGCCCTCGCCCCGAAAATTTCGAGGATCATACCGGTGCGATCGAGAACCTTGACCTGCCAGGCACGCTCGAGATTGCGCTGCTGAACCGGCGTGAGGGGATGATCGACCATGACAAGATCGACTGCATTCTCGATCATCGCTTGCTTGAGTTCTTCGACCTTGCCACTGCCGAAAAGCGTTGCCGGTTTGAAGTTCGGTACCCGTGAAATATCGGTGAGAACGATATCAAGATCAATCGCGGCAGCAAGACCGACGGCTTCCTCAAGCTGCGCCTGCGGTGCACGAAACGGCTGCCGCCTGCCGCTGCCAGAAGGCGCATCCGGATCGGCAATCGGTTTCTTGGGGCCACCGCGACCGATCAGCGGCACGAAGACCGCACATCTTGTACGCGGCCTCTCGGTTACAATAGGTTCACTCAAAATATCACTCAGGGTGTTGTCGAAAGAAATTTCTGCCCAAACCGATACGAAACGATCTGAATCATTTGGATTCAATCTGTCCGTAAAGTGTCAGGCATTTGCAGCGAGATCGGACGTCCCGGACTATTCTTCATCCGATTCGAACATTTGCAGCGGTTGAGCGGGCATGATTGTCGAAATCGCGTGTTTGTAAACGAGTTGAGAGTGCCCATCCCGACGCAGCAGCAAACAGAAATTATCAAACCAGGTCACCACGCCCTGAAGTTTGACACCGTTCACCAGAAAAACGGTCAGCGGAATTTTCGATTTTCGCACATGATTGAGAAAGGTGTCTTGAAGGTTCTGGGAGCGTTCAGCCATTCTTTTTATAAGCCCTCTTGTATCGGACGCGTTGACCGCAGGGTCGACAATGTTTTTGAGAGTTGATTTCAACCGCGCCCAGCACAGGCTTACACAAGCATGGTCATTTCACAAGATCATTCAGGAAGCCCCGATCAGTGCCTTGGCCTATGCGTCAGCCACCCACGGCAACCACAACGCTGAATTGACCTAAAGCGCATGGTCGTGGAAAAGCGCGCGCAGTCGCTTTGCCACCGGGCCGGGTGTGCCGTCACCGATCACATGTCCGTCGATTTTGACAACGGGCATCACGATGGTGGACGCAGACGATATGAACGCCTCCTTTGCAGCCTTTGCTTCCTCGAGTGTGAAACGGCGCTCCTCGACGCGCAACTGCACTGCCTCCGCCGTGCGCATCACGCCCATGCGGGTGATCCCTTTCAGAATGCTGCCAGTCGCCTCACGGGTCACGAGAACATTGTCCACGGTAACGATCCACGCATTGGTTGACGCGCCTTCGGTCACATCGCCATTTTCATCGAGGAACCATGCCTCGTCGGCGCCAGCCGCCTTCGCCTTCTCTTTCGCAAGGACATTTGGCAGCAGCGAGACGGTCTTGATGTCGACACGTTCCCAGCGAATGTCCGGCACCGAGATGACCGAGATACCGCGGGCGGCCTTGCTCTCGGAAAGCGCGCGCGAACTGGAGCGCGCGGTCACCACGATTGCGGGCGGCGTATCAGGTTTCGGAAAATGGTGATTGCGTGGGGCAACGCCGCGCGAGATCTGGAGATAGACCAAACCATTTTCGACGCGATTGAGCCGCGTCACCTCGCCCATGACAAAGGTCAATGCCGTGCGGTTCATCGGTAGCGCAAGGTGCAGTTCCTGCGCCGATCGCTCCAGGCGGTCAAGATGGCCAGGCAGATCAATCAGCTTGCCGTCGCGTGTCTCGCAGACTTCATAGATCGCGTCCGAGAACTGATAGCCGCGGTCCTCGATATGGACACTTGCTTGGCCGTGTGGAACATAGCGGCCATTGACATAGGCAATCCGGCTCATTTTGCTTCCCTCAAACGCCTTCCATGTTTCTTCCTAGCCCGTCCGTTCAGCGAAGCCAATAGGAGCGGTTGAAGGCTGCCAGAAGCGCCAGCACATGCAGCCGCCCGAGGATCATCAGGGCAGACAGGGTTGCCTTGCTCGCGCCGTCCATCTGCCCGAAAGTGACCCACTGGCCGGTCTCGTTCCACCCGGTTGAATAAAAACCGCCGATATTGGAAAGAGCAGCGACGCTTGCAATCAGCGCTGCCTCAAAGTCATTAAGCCGCGTCGCGAGGAAAAACGTGCCGACCATCATGACCACTGTCAGCACGAAAAAATAGGTCCAGATGCCCTTAATCAACGCCGTGTCATAATGCTGCGAGCCAAACTGTGAGCGCGATACGCTGTTTGGATAGATCAACTGGTTGAGATCATTGATTGCATGGGAAACCATACCGCCAATGCGGTAAAACGAAATGCCGCCTGCGGTCGAGAAGGTGCAGCCGCCGACCAGAACAATCGCAAGCACGATTGCGGCGGGAAGCACCGTGAAACTGCTGTTGCGGATTTCAAAACCGGTCGTGCTGACAAGCGATGCCGCCGTGAAAAATCCTTCGCGGATCGCATCAAGCGGGCTCAGGACAGCACTGGACCCGGCCTTTGCAAAAAACGTCATCGTGAAAGCGCAGCCGAGCGCCAGCATGACCCCGAAATAATAATATGCCTCGCGGTGCTGAACCAGATAGTCGACCCGCCAGGACAGGATGAGGCGCTGCCACAAGATGCTTGTGCCGGCAAGCGTCATGAACACGATGAGGACAAAAGGGGCAAGTCCGTTGCCGATTTCCGAAAACGGCGTATCGCCTGAGACGATCCCACCGGAAGAGACTGTCGAGAGGGTGATGAGAAAGGCGCTTTCCGGACGCACTTGTGTTGCGACAAGGCAGGCGAAACACGCCACCGTCAGCGCGAGATAGCCACTCGTGATCATGACGAAGAGGTGCCGCAGATTGTCGTTTGTAAAGCTGTTCTCCCGGTTGATCAGCGCAACCTGCCGGGTCGGCAGACCGCCAAGCCCCGTTGGCGCAAGAATGACGACAACACCGAGAAGCGTCAACAATCCGCCCAGCCATTGCGTCAGGCCGCGCACATAAAGCGCCGATGAGGGGAGATTGTCGAATTGACTGAAAACCGAAGCGCCGGTTGTGGTAAGCGCCGATGTCGCTTCAAAATAACCATCGATCAGGCTCAATCCCGTGCTCTGCACGAGCGAAAGCGCGATCGGCACCGGCAGCAAGGTCCATATGATCACGAGAAGCAGCATGCCTTCGGCGCGATCGATTGCCCATTTGCGTGAACGCAGGGCGAAATAGAGCGAGATGCCGATATTCAGCGTGAGGATGGCGAGAATGAGATTGTTGAACTCCGGCCCCGCCTGATTGCCAATCAGCCCGCCAATGGCAATGATCAGCCCGACCACACTCAGCCAAATAGCCACAAAACGAAAGACTCCGAACATCGCTCAGCCTACCCGAAAAAGTCGAGGCTGACCCGGAACATCTGTTCGACATGCTTCACGCGCGAGGCATGGGCGAAAATCACAACGCGGTCCTTGGCGCGGATCTTGGTATCGCCATCGGGAATGATCACATGCTTGTCGCGATAGATCGCGCCGATCCTGATACCGTCGCCGAGTTCGAGATCACGCAAGGGCTGGCCAACCAGAGACGACGTCTCCAGCGCCTCCGCCTCGATAGCTTCAGCCATGCCGTTCTGAACCGAGTGCACCGCGCGGATGCGACCGCGGCGGACGTGCTGGAGGATTTTCGAGACAGTGACCTGGCGCGGATTGATATGACCATCAATACCGAGAAGCCGGATAAGCCCCGGATAGCCGCGGTTGTTGAGAAGCGCAAGGGTGCGTTTGCAGCCGAGTTGCTTGGCCATGACGCAGGAAAGCACGTTCACCTCGTCGTTGTTTGTAAGCGAAATCATGATATCGGCTTCGCCTGTATCGGCCTCCATCAGGATTGTCTGGTCAAGCGCGCTGCCATTGAGGACAACCGTTCGCTGCAGACGGTCGGCAACGGCAATCGCCCGATCTTTGTTGCTCTCGATGATCTTGATTTTTGCGCGGGCGCGCAGGGTCTCGATGGATTTTGCGACATAAAGTCCGATATTGCCACCCCCCGCAATCACCACGCGGTTTGCCTGAACCTCCTCATGACCGAAAATGCCGAGTGCACGGCGGATCTGGTCGCGCTCGACGGCGACATAAACAAGATCGCCAACCTGCATGGCATCATCGGATTGCGGCACGAACAGGCTGTCGCCGCGAACGATGCCGACCACAACCGTGTTGAGATTGGGAAAAAGTTCCGACAATTGCCGGAGCGGTGTTTCGACAACCGGGCAATTCTCATCGCAGTGAATGCCGACCACCGCCACATGTCCGTCCGCAAACAGAACCGTATCATCGGCACCCGGCACCTGGAGCCTGCGCAACAACATCTCGCCCACTTCAACTTCCGGCGAAATGATTACATCAATCGGCAAATGCTCGCGCGAGAACAGATCCTGCCATTCGGGTTTGAGATAGGACTGAGCGCGGATACGGGCAATCTTTGTCGGCACCTTGAATAGCGAATGGGCAACCTGGCATGCCACCATGTTCACTTCGTCGTAAAGGGTGACCGCAATCAGCATGTCTGCATCCCCGACGCCTGCCTGTTTAAGGGTGTCGGGATGCGAACCATGACCCACGAAAGCCCGCACATCAAGCGTCTCGCGAATGCCGCGAATAAGCGCTTCCGATGAATCAATGACCGTCACATCATTGCGTTCATTGGAAAGGCGCTCGGCGATCCCATAGCCCACCTGCCCCGCGCCGCAGATCACAACTTTCATGCGTTCGCCCCTCGCCGTTTCGCATCTTCGGTTTTGAGTCTTCGTTCTAGCGCAATTCCAGCCCTGGTTTCAGCGTTTTATTGTGCGTTCTTTCCGGTTACGCCCAAAGACTTCAATTTGCGATGGAGGGCCGAGCGTTCCATGCCCACAAAATCGGCCGTGCGAGAGACATTGCCGCCGAAGCGCGCGATCTGAGCCAGAAGATATTCGCGCTCGAAAATCTCGCGTGCCTCGCGAAGCGGCATCGCCATCAGATGCTCACCGCCGCCTGAGCCATTGGGTGCGGATGGCAGATAGGCACCGATTTCCGAAGGCAGAAGATCGACCGTTATCGCACTTCCCGGCTCGCCGGTGGCAAGGATCATCAGGCGTTCGACATTGTTGCGCAGCTGACGAATATTGCCCGGCCAGGTGTGGCCCTGAAGGATCGCCATGGCGTCATCGGCGATCGGCCGCTTCGCGAGGCCCTGAGATTCAGCAATCTGGTCCATGAAGTGCTCGACCAGAAACGGAATGTCGTCGCGCCGTTCGGAAAGTGCCGGAACCCTGAGCGGCACAACCGCGAGACGGTGAAACAGATCATCGCGGAACGTGCCCTGCTGGATTTCCGCCTCGAGATTGCGCGCGGTCGACGAAATGAAGCGCACATCGATCTTGACCGGCGTTGCCCCGTTCACCCGATAGAACCGCTGGTCGATCAGAACCCGCAAAATCTTGTTCTGCGTCTCGAAGGGCATATCGGCGACTTCGTCGAGATAAAGCGTACCGCCGTGGGCGCGTTCAAGCGCGCCGGTCCGACGCGGGCTTCCGTCTGCTGATTCGCTGCCGAAAAGCTCTTCCTCAATCTGGTCCGGTGCAATGCCGCCTGTGGCCAGAATGACGAAGGGTGATTCTCGCCGATGGGACAGATTGTGAATTTCACGGGCGATCAGTTCCTTGCCGGACCCGGAAGGGCCGGAAATCATGATCCGGCTGTTGGCTGGCGCGATGCGCTGTGCCGTTTGCATCATCTGGCGGAAGATGAAGGATTGGCCGACAAGCTTGTTATCGACACCCGCGCGCTGGCGCAATTCGTGGATTTCGGTGCGGAGCCGCGAAATTTCCAGCGCGCGGGCGGTCACCTGCAACAGGCGATCCATCTTGAACGGCTTCTCGATGTAATCATAAGCACCGCGCTGGATCGCGGAGACCGCCGTCTCGATATTGCCGTGGCCGGAAATCATGATCACCGGAAGGCCCTCATGATGCTTTTTCAACTCATCAAGCACGCCGAGCCCATCCATTTCGCTGCCCTGCAACCAGATGTCGAGAAAAACCAGGGCCGGGCGGCGGCGTTCAATCTCGGCGATGGCATCATGACTGGTCGCGGCGGTACGCGCCTCATAGCCCTCATCTTCAAGCAGGCCGCTTACAAGTTCGCGGATATCGTCTTCGTCGTCTACAACCAGAATATCAATAGCCATTTAAAACAATGCTCGCTTATCAGAAGATTGGAAAAATTGGGTAAATTGGTTCAGCATCAGGCTGCCGCCTCGGCATTTTCGGCCATATCACTGTGGGTTGGCAGCGTCAGTCGCACCATGGCGCCCCTGCCCGTTTCGGCAAAATCAGGCGCATCCAGAAGCTCGACACGCCCGTTGTGGTCCTCGACCACCTTGACCACGATCGCAAGGCCGAGGCCGGTTCCCTTCTTTCTTGTCGTCATATAAGGCTCAAGCAATTGGTTGCGGTTTTCCTTCGGCCAACCGCGGCCATTGTCGATGATTTCGACGACCATCTGGTCGCGATCCGCAGTCGCACGCAGGATAATCCTTCCCTGGAAGGCTCCGTCGTCGTCTTCCGGTTTCTGAATCGCTTCTCCCGCATTCTTGACAAGGTTGGTGATGGCCTGAGACATCAGCCGCTCATCGAAATAACCGATCATCGGCTCGGCCGGTAGATCAATCGCGAAGCGCAATTCAGGCTGTGCCACTTCGCGCACATAGACGGCTTCCTTCAGACATTCGCGCATATCGCCCTTGGCGAAAGTAGGCTTCGGCATGCGCGCGAAAGAGGAGAACTCGTCAACCATCCTGCCAATATCGCCAACCTGACGAACAATCGTCGTGGTGCATTTGTCGAAGACCTCCTGATCCTTCTCGCTGAGGTCCTTGCCGAAACGGCGCCGGAGACGCTCCGCTGAAAGCTGAATCGGTGTGAGCGGGTTCTTGATCTCGTGAGCGATGCGACGGGCGACATCGGCCCAGGCGGAGGTGCGCTGTGCAGTGACGAGTTCCGTGATATCATCAAGCGTCAGAACAAAACCGTCGCGTTTCCCATCCGAGAATTCTGCGGTGATGCGTGCGTTTACGGTGAGTTCCATGCCGCGTCTGGCGAGCAGAATCTGTGAACGATGATCGTCGCGGCCGCTTGCAAGCGCCATGTCGATCAAGGGGGCTACCTCGGGGATCACCTCGCTGACGGGTTTATCCAAAATGTCTTTTTCAGTGCCTGCGATGAGCGATAGCCCGAAGCGGTTGATGACCTCGATACGCCCGTCGGCTGACACCCCGACAACACCCGCCGTGACACCGGCAAGAACGGTCTCGATAAAGCGCCGGCGCTGATCGAGCTTGTCGTTCACGTCCAGAATATCACGCCGCTGATCATTAAGCTGGTTTGTCATCACGTTGAAGGTCTCGCTCAGCGCGGCAATATCGCCTTCGCGTTTTCGGACAGGAACCTGAACGGAAAGATCGCCCTTTGAGACCTGTTCGGCGGCGAGCATCAACTGGCGGATCGGGTTGACGAGATTATCGGCAAAATTGATGGCAAGCCACACCGAAGACACAAGAAGCACAAGCGCGACACCCAGATAAAGCAGGGCGAAGGCGATCTGGGTTCCGGTTCGCGACGCCTGAAGCGAGGAATATTCGGCCGATTTCAGCTCTGCGTCGCGCAAATATTGCACGACTTTCGGATCAACCGCTTTGACTGCATAAAGGAACTTCTCCTCGAACTGATCAATCCGGATAATCGCGCCGACCAGATTTTTAGTGCGCCCCGGATTGATGAAGATCGGCACCCGATCAATGCTCTTCTTGGCATCGATGAGCGCCACTTCCGGCACTTCCGGCCATTCGCGCGGGCTCGGCAAATGAGCGCTGTCGATCACTTCACCGTTGCCGTCGATAATCTGGAGATGCGGAATTTTCCGGATTTGCGCCTGCGTTGTCAGAAACAGTTTGCGCTGGCTCGGGTTGGTCTGGACCACATTGCCAATCCGCTCGTAATCGCGGGCTATGGCGTCGATATCCGCCAGAAGAAAGCGTGCATGTTCATTGAGATAGGAGCGCGCGACGATGACCGACGACTGCACGATGCTCTGCGTGCGGTCGGAGAACCATCGGTCCAGCCCCTGATCGAGCGTGAGGCTGGCGACAACGGCAACGATCAGTGCCGGCACAGCGGCAATGAAAGCAAACAGGCTGACAAGCCGAATATGAAGCCGCGCCGCCGCCCTGCCCTTGAGACGCGCGCGCCACAGACGAAAAATCTCAAAACCGACCGTCACGACAAGGCAAAAGATCAGACCCGCAATCGTCGCGGCGATGATCTGTGTCACATATTCGTTCGGCTCAATCCCTGTAAAGCCCATCAGAATGGCAAAGGCGACGAGGGTCGTGACCAGAGAGACGCTGACAAGCGTGAGGCCGAACAGCCGCCCCGGACGCAGCGCCGAACTCGCGCGACCGCTATCAGGCGAATTCGCGCCTGCGCCCATTTTGACGAAGGCGAGGTCCGGTTCCGCCTTTTTCAAATCGTCGGCTGTGAAATCTTGCGCCATGAAGAGTGGTTGCCCAACTGGCCGGAAAGAATGTCCGGCAACAAGCGTTTTCCAATGCGATCAAAATACAACGGTAATTGTTACAGAAAAGACACACAAGGCTTCTGCCGCAATGTCACGACAAATTTGTCAAAAAACGGGCAAAAACCACGCAAAAACAGCTCTTCTATGAAATGGCGCTTCAGCCGGATATCCTGATGACGGGAATCTTGAGGTCGCGTATTTTTTTGCGCAGCGTGTTGCGGTTGAGCCCGAGAAGTTCCGCCGCCTTGATCTGGTTGCCCCGCGTCGCTGACAATGTCACCGATAGGAGCGGATATTCGAGTTCCCGCAACAGACGGTGATAGAGACCAGGCGGCGGAAGATTATCACCAAACTCATTGAAATAGACGCCGAGATGGCGTTCGATCGACCCGCTCATGGTTTCCTGATCGGCATCCGCGCGCCGCATCAGGGCGGTATCGTCGGCCTGATCGAATTCGGACGCAATGATCTGCTCGGTGATCACATCCTCCGGGCAGAGCGCGGCGAGCTTGCGCACCATGTTTTCGAGTTCGCGGATGTTGCCGGGCCAGTTGTGGCGCTTGAGCCGCTCAATCGCGCTCTTCTCGATCTGTTTTGAACCAAGCCCCTCTTTCTCAGCCAGATCAAAGAAGTGATGGACGAGATCGGGGATATCGTCCGCCCGTTCGCGCAGCGGCGGCAGGCGCAGCGGCACGACATTCAGGCGGAAATAGAGGTCTTCCCGGAACAGGCCCTGATTGATCAGTTGCCGCAGGTCCTTGTTCGTTGCGGCAACGATCCGGACCTCCGTCTTGATCGGCGTCCGCCCGCCAACGGTCATATATTCGCCCTGCTGGAGCACCCGCAAAAGCCGTGTCTGGGCGTCCATCGGCATATCGCCGATTTCATCCAGAAACAGCGTGCCGCCCTCCGCCTGCTCGAAACGACCGGTGGCGCGGGCCTGCGCGCCGGTAAAAGCGCCTTTCTCATGACCAAAAAGCTCGGCCTCGATGAGGTCGCGCGGGATCGCGGCCATGTTGATCGCAACGAAGGGGCCGTGCTTGCGCTTGCCGTAATCATGCAGCGCGCGGGCGACAAGTTCCTTGCCCGTGCCGGATTCTCCGTTGATCATGACCGTGAGATCGGTTTGCATCAACCGGGCAAGCATACGGTAGATTTCCTGCATGGCGCTGGAGCGTCCGACGAGCGGCATGTCATCCTGATTGCCGCCGCGCTCTGTCGTGCTCTTCGCTTTCGGCTCCGCGAGGGCGCGCCCGATGATCGCGATGAGTTCGGTAAGATCGAACGGTTTCGGCAGATAGTCATAAGCACCGCGCTCGGAGGCCTTGATCGCGGTCATGAATGTGTTCTGCGCGCTCATAACGATGACGGGAAGTTCAGGCCGGGCGCGCTTGATGCGCGGCAGCAGGTCGAAGGCGTTTTCATCCGGCATGACGACGTCAGTAACGATGAGATCGCCCTCGCCCTCGGCAACCCAGCGCCAGAGCGTCGCCGCGTTCGATGTCAGCCGCACTTCATATCCAGCCCGCGACAAGGCTTGATTGAGAACGGTGCGGATCGCCGCATCGTCATCAGCAACCAGAATTTGTCCTTTTGCCATTAATCGTCGTCCTTCGCTGGGGGAACGCGCCCCGCATCCTTGTAGGCCGGGAGGAGAATGCGGAACGCTGTATGTTTTGGCTGCGACTTGCATTCAATCACACCACCATGATCGCCGATGATTTTAGCGACAAGCGCAAGGCCGAGACCTTTGCCGTTGGTTTTGGTGGTGATGAAGGCGTCGAAGAGATGTGGATGCATGTCTTCCGGCACGCCGATGCCGTTGTCTATCACGCAAAACTCCATCGGCAGGGCGATGCGCTTTGCGCTGCCTGATGTCGCGATCAAAACGCCTGGGCGATAGGCCGACGTCAGCATGATTTCAGGATCACCCGAATGCTCCATCGCCTCCTGCGCGTTTTTCACGAGATTGAGGAAAACCTGAATGAGCTGGTCGCGATTGGCATAAACAGGCGGCAGGGAGGGATCATATTTTTTGGTAATGCGGATGCCTTTTGCAAAACCATTTTCCGCAATGGAAACAACGTGATCAAAGATGGAGTGAATGTTGATTGGGGCGCGCTCGATCGGGCGCTCGTCGGAAAAGACCTCCATCCGGTCGACGAGGCCGACAATCCGGTCTGCCTCATCCATGATCAGCCGCGTCAGCGCACGGTCGTCCGGGCTTGCCGATTGCTCCAGCAACTGAGCGGCGCCGCGGATACCGGAAAGCGGGTTCTTGATTTCGTGGGCGAGCATGGAGGCAAGCCCTGTCACGCTGCGCGCGGCGCTGCGATGGGTGAGCTGCCGGTCGATCTTGTCTGCTATCGTGCGTTCCTGAAACATCAGGATGACTTCACCGTCGCCCTGATGCATCGGCGAGGCAAACACATCGACCACCCGCGGGCCGCTGGTGCGCGGGGTGCCGATGTCGATGCGATACTCGTTGATCGGGCCGTTGCGCTCGCGAACCTGGGAAATCAGATCGAGGACCGGGCTTCCAAACGGCATGATGTCGGCAATCCGATGTTTTTCCAGCCAGGGAAGACCGGCCTGAAAGAATTCCTGGCCGGCATCATTTGCGTAGACGATGCGCTGATCAGCACCGACCACGAGGACTGGGTGCGGCAACACATTCAGCACCCGCCGCTGCAGCGCATCGCCTGCCGTGGTGTCAGTCTCTTTCGTTCTGTGAATCATGCCGCCTGTTGCTCCCGCTCCAGGGGGTCGGGGGCGCTATCGGCTGGTCGGCTGAAGATGGCGCGGATCATCGCCAGAACTGCGTCGATGTCGGTTGCGGTCAGAAGGTGCTGGCGTTCGTCCGCCTGCGTATTTGTTGCCCGCTTCGGGTTTGCATCAAGATACCAGGCGAGATGTTTGCGCGCCGCGCGCATGCCGATCAGCGGGCCATAATGGCGAAGCAATGCCTCGTAATGCTCAAGAACGATATCCGCCAGATCAGCACCATCCGGCTCCGGCAAGATCTCACCCGTCCCAAGATAATGCGCAGCGTGCCCTGGAATCCACGGGCGCCCGTAAGCGCCGCGCCCGATCATGACACCGGCAGCGCCGGTCTCCCTCAGAATTTGTGCGGCGTCCTCGACACATGTGACATCGCCGTTTGCCGTGAGCGGCACCGCAAGGCCCGCACCCACTTTGGCAATTTCGGCCCAGTTTGCCGCTCCATTGTAGAACTGGCAGCGGGTCCGCCCGTGCACCGTGATCATCTGGACCCCCACGTCCACCGCGCGCCTTGCAAGTTCGCCCGCATTGATTGATGTTTCATCCCAGCCGAGCCGCATTTTCAGCGTGACCGGGCAATCAACGGCATTCACCGTTGCCTCGATCAGCGTCATGGCATGGTCGAGATCGCGCATCAGCGCGGAACCCGAATAACCGCTCGTCACCTTTTTCGCAGGGCAGCCCATATTGATATCGATGATATCCGCACCGCCCTCGCGTGCACGGCGTGCGGCAAGGTCCATCCATTTTGCCTCACGCCCGGCGAGCTGAACGATATGCGGAAAAAGGCTGCCACCTGCAAGTTTGAGGGTCGATTCCGCGTCTTCATCGACGAGTTGCTCACTGGCGATCATTTCCGACACAACGGCGCCCGCACCCATCCGCGCTGCGAGCGTGCGAAACGGCAGATCCGTGACGCCGGACATCGGCGCAAGCAGAACCGGGTTTTTCAACCTTAACCCGCCAATCAGCATCGGTGAATTTCCCCCTGAGGTCGCAAGCGTTTTTGAGTAAAAATTAAGCGCATTTCGATTTGCCTACATATTAGACAATACGAGCTGCGGAACAAGGTCTTTTTCGTGAAGCCGCAAATTTCGCCGTCGCTTATTGAAAGAAGCCGGCGCCGCGCGTATGGCAATAGAACATTTGCCAGCACAGCGGGACCCCTGCAGCATGAAAAAACCGAAAGTCGCCGTTGTCGTCGTCGCCGCAGGTCGCGGTGAGCGCGCGCGCCGGTCTGGTGAACCCGATCAGGGTCCGAAACAATATCGCCGGATCGCAAACCGGGCAATCATCGCCGAAACACTCGCCACCTTTCAGGCGCATCCGGCGGTCGACATGATCCTGCCAGTGATCCACGCCGACGATTTCAGCCTTTATGCCGAGGCCACCGCCGGAATAAAGGATCAGAAAGTCCTCGCCCCCGCAAGCGGCGGCCAGACGCGGCAGGCATCGGTTCTGGCGGGCCTTCGCGCGCTCGCATCCCTTTCTTCTGATTCTCTTCCCGATCATGTGCTCGTGCACGATGCCGTGCGCCCCTTCGTATCGCCCGCGACCATTGATCGGGTTGTGGCCGCGCTATCAACGCATGCCGCCGTTCTCCCGGCGCTTGCGGTGGTTGACACCCTGAAGCGCGGGCGCGAAAATGCTGACGGCGCGCTTGTAATCGATCAAACCGTTGACCGCACCCATCTCTGGGCAGCGCAAACCCCTCAGGGTTTTCATTTTCAGGCCTTGCTTGACGCGCATGAACAGGCAATCGATGCCTCGTTCACGGATGATTGCGCGGTCATGGAAGCGGCGGATCATGATGTTCACATCGTGCTCGGAAACACGGAGAACATCAAAATCACGACAGCCGACGATATCGACGAGGCCAAACGTCTGAAGGAAGCAAAAATCATGAAGGAAACACGCGTCGGCAACGGATTTGATGTCCATGCCTTTGAAGAGGGCAATGCGGTCATTCTGGGAGGCGTCTCGATCCCGCATACGAAAAAGCTGAAAGGCCATTCAGACGCCGATGTCGGACTTCACACGCTCACCGATGCAATTTACGGCGCGCTCGCCGAGGGCGATATAGGCAGCCATTTTCCGCCGAGCGATCCGCAATGGCGCGGGGCTGCTTCCGATCAATTCCTCATTCACGCCTGTGACCGGGTCAGGGCGCGCGGCGGACGCATCGTGCATCTTGACCTGACCATCATGTGCGAAGCGCCGAAAATCGGACCGCACCGCGACACGATCCGCGCTGAGATCGCGCGGATTTGCGGCCTTCCCGTCTCGCGCGTCGCGGTCAAGGCGACGACCACTGAAAAACTGGGCTTTACCGGACGTGAGGAAGGCATCGCCGCGATGGCAACCGCGACACTCGAACTCCCGTTCGAGGATTAGCGCATGCTTGACCCTGCCCTCTTTGCGAGTGCCGAGGCACTCATTCGTGAATTCACAGAGCACGGCCTCAA
Source organism: Hyphomicrobiales bacterium (assembly GCA_013911885.1). Classification (GTDB taxonomy): domain Bacteria; phylum Pseudomonadota; class Alphaproteobacteria; order Rhizobiales; family JACESI01; genus JACESI01. The sequence continues at coordinate 24,517 of JACESI010000006.1, forward strand.
GGCCGCGACGGCGGAAAGCTGCACGGGCGGTTTGATTGCCGCAGCTCTCACGGAAATTGCCGGTTCATCGGCCGTTTTTGATCGGGGTTTCGTGACCTATTCAAACGAGGCGAAAGCTGATCTTCTGGGCGTTCCCATGCCGCTCATCACCACCCATGGCGCGGTAAGCGCGGAAGTGGCATCGGCCATGGTCGAAGGCGCGCTTTCCCGTTCCCTTGCCGATATCGCGGTCGCCGTTACAGGCATTGCCGGACCCGGCGGCGCATCAGCGCAAAAGCCGGTCGGCCTGGTTTACATCGCAGCCCTCAGGAAAGGCGGAAAGCCTGTTTTGTCGCGGGAGACATTTGGCGATATCGGCCGAAGCGCCATTCGGGGGGCGACGGTTCTCAAGGCGCTTTCCATGATGCGCGATCAGCTCGCCACACCATAAACGGCATCCGCCCGTCGCTCGAAGGCTTCGGCGAAAGATTTGAAGGCCCGGTCGAAAATAGCACCCATGACGGCAGCAAAAACCCGGCTTTTGAATTCATAGGTCAGCTGAAAGACAACTTCGCTTGCCGCCTCTCCGCGAGCGATAAACTGCCAGCGATTCTCAAGCTCGCTCACCGGCCCATCCAGATATTCGACAAGAATTTCGGCTTTCGTCCGGTCCATCGTCACCTTGGTCGTGAAGGTTTCCCGGATCATTTTGTAAGCAACGGTCATGTCGGCAACCAGGATTTCGCGACCATCCTCAAGCGGCTTTCGTCCACGCACCTTGATCGCTTCGCAAAGCGGCACGAATTTCGGATATTCGTCGATATCGGCAACAAGGTCGAACATGTTGCTTGCAGCATGGCGCACCACCCGCCGCGTTTCAAAGGAGCGCATCAGTCAGCTCCGGCGGCCACGCGCTGCCTGGAGGCGGGCGAAATCCTCGCCGGCATGGTGCGATGAACGGGTAAGCGGGCTTGCCGAAACCATCAGGAACCCTTTCGAATAGGCAATCGTCTCATAGGCCTTGAAGGCTTCCGGGGTCACATATTCGACAAGAGCATGGTGGCGCGGGGTTGGCTGAAGATATTGACCAATGGTGATGAAATCGACATCGGCTGAGCGCAGATCATCCATGACCTGCAAAACCTCGTTCCGACTCTCGCCGAAGCCGACCATGATCCCCGATTTGGTGAAAATCGCCGGGTCCAGCTCTTTCACCTGCTGCAAGAGCCGGAGCGAATGAAAATAGCGCGCGCCCGGACGCACCTTGAGATATTTCGATGGCACGGTCTCCAGATTGTGGTTGAAGACATCGGGCTTTGCCGCGACCACCTGTTCGAGTGCGCCGGGCTTGCGCAGGAAATCCGGCGTCAGGATTTCAATCGTCGTGCCGGGTGAGCGTGCGCGGATCGCGCGGATCACGCGGGCAAAATGATCGGCACCGCCGTCTTCGAGGTCGTCACGGTCGACCGAGGTGATGACGACGTGCTCAAGGCCGAGTTTCTGGACGGCAATCGCGACATTTTCCGGTTCATGCGCATCGAGCGCATCGGGGATGCCGGTGCGTACATTGCAGAAGGCGCAGGCGCGGGTGCAGATCTCGCCCATGATCATCATGGTTGCGTGTTTCTTCTCCCAGCACTCGCCGATATTCGGGCAGCCGGCCTCCTCGCATACGGTGACGAGGCCGTTTTCCCTGACGATTTTGCGGGTTTCTTCATAGGCAGGCGATCCCGGCGCCTTGACACGAATCCAGGCGGGCTTCGGCAGACGCGGCGTTTCCGGCCTGTGCGCCTTTTCCGGATGGCGGACGAGGCTTTTCGTCCGCGAGCGTGTATCAAGAACCGTAACCATGACGGCTTGTCCTTTCGCGCACGGGCCTGGTGCTTAAATCCGTGCTTCTGTTTGCTTCCTTATACCGCACCTCGTTCAAAGTAGCGGCATGAGCGCCTTCAGCCACGGCCTTTGATGAATTTAAGCCCGAAGAGAAGGATGAGCGCCCCAACCACGGCGGTCACGAGCGATGGGGCTATGCCCGCACCGACCTGAAGACCGAGAAACGTGAACACCCAGCCACCGATGAAAGCCCCGACCACGCCGACGAGAATGTTGGTCAACAGGCTATGGTTGCTGTTGGTGACCCGTTCGGCGATCCAGCCAGCGACGCCGCCGATAAGTATCCAGAAAATAAAACCCATGATTTTCACCCTTTTCGTTAATGTCTGCCGCAGGCATCTCCCCTGCAAAACCTTGTCTGGCACGATTGCCCGCCTTGATCCGGCGTTCCCTGAAGGCAGGGCGCCCCCTCGGCTTATCACTGAAACAGCTCTCCTGAAATAAAATCCCGTGATGCAAACCACAAGGCTTTATTTCATGCCGCACCGGCCAGCCTGATAAGAGGCCGGAACAAGAGACCCGATCAGGAGTGGATCACCCGGCCATAAGCATCAAGTACGCTCTCATGCATCATTTCCGACAGCGTCGGATGCGGGAAGACCGTGTGCATCAGATCCTCCTCGGTGGTCTCGAGATTCATCGCCACGACATAACCCTGAATGAGTTCGGTCACTTCTGCACCCACCATGTGCGCCCCGAGAAGCTGGCCGGTCTTCTCGTCGAAGATCGTCTTGACAAGGCCGTCCGGCTCGCCGAGGGCGATCGCCTTGCCGTTACCGACAAACGGGAAACGACCAACCTTGACCTTGTAACCCGCCTCTTTCGCTTTTGCCTCAGTAAGACCAACGCTTGCGACCTGCGGATGACAATAGGTGCAGCCTGGAATTTTTTTCTTGTCCATCGGATGGGCATGGAGACCCGCAATATTTTCGACGCAGATCACGCCTTCATGTTCCGCTTTGTGTGCGAGCATCGGCGGGCCTGCAACATCGCCGATGGCATAAATGCCAGCAACATTGGTCTTGCCATGGCCATCTATGACGATGCAGCCGCGATCGGTCTTGATACCGAGATTTTCAAGGCCGAGACCTTCGATATTGCCCTGAACGCCCACAGCGGAGATCAGTTTTTCCGCCTTGATCGCGGTCACTTTGCCGTCTTTGGTCTCCACATGGGCAGTGATTTCATCTTTGCCTTTCTCGACCTTCGTCACTTTCGCTTCGGTGATGATCTTGAGGCCCTGCTTTTCGAGCTGTTTACGGGCAATCGCCGAAATTTCCGCATCCTCCACCGGCATGATCTGCGGCATCAGTTCGACGACGGTTACATCAGCGCCCATCGTGTTGAAAAAGCTGGCAAACTCAATGCCGATCGCACCCGATCCCATGACCACGAGTGATTTCGGCATGGTTTTGGGGACCATGGCTTCGAAATAGGTCCAGATCAGGTCCTTGTCCGGTTCTATTCCGGGCAAGGCGCGCGGGCGGGCGCCGGTTGCGATGATGATGTGTTTTGCCTGGTAAGTGCCCTCACCCCTGGTGCCCTTGGGTGCTGGATGCTGCGGCTCTACAGCCTTTTTCCTGGGCACGGATACCTTGACTTCACCGGGTTTCAGGATCTCGGCTTCGCCCCAGATCACGTCAACCTTGTTTTTCTTCAGTAGGAAACCGACGCCGCCGTTCAATTGGGCCGAAACCCCGCGTGAGCGCGCAACGACCTTTGCAATATCAAAGCTCGTCTTTTCCGCGGACAGGCCATAATTTCCTGCATGCTGCATATAGTGGAAGATTTCCGCCGAACGGAGCAGCGCCTTGGTCGGAATACAGCCCCAGTTCAGGCAGATGCCGCCGAGATGTTCCCGTTCGACGACCGCCGTCTTGAGACCCAATTGCGCAGCGCGGATGGCGGCAACATAACCGCCCGGTCCGCCACCAATGATAAGTACGTCGTAGCTGGACATGGCCTGTCTCCTATGAACCAAGTATTGTTTGAACCGGCGCGACGAGCGCGATGCCGAGGGCAACGGTGTCTTCGGCGGTGAGGTGAATGCCGTCTGTTGGCGCAGCACTTACGACCTTGGCGGCATCAAAGAAATGAGCGCCCTCTTCAAGCGCGAGCGCTTGGTAGAGCGGGGCGAGCTGATCGAAAACCGCATGGGTATCGCCGAACATGCCGGCGTAATAAGGATCCTGCGTCCTGACGATACGGGGGGGAGAGACGACGAGCACTTCGGGTACGGGCATGCCAGGTTCGGTCTGGTGGGTTTTTACCAGTTGGACGAGGCGACGCATCCCGCGCGCCACATGCATCGGCGACAGGCCGTAATTGGTATGAAAATCGTTGGAACCGAGCGACAGGATGACGAGATCGAGCGGCGCGTGCGCTTCGAGCAGCACCGGCAGAACACGAAGACCGCTGCGATCATCACGGAACGGATTGTCATGGACGGTCGTTCGCGCGTTGAGCGCGTTTTCATAAACCTTGAACCCCGCCCCGAGTTCGGCCTGAAGCACATTCGGCCAGCGCTGATCAAACGGATAGCGCGCGCGTGTGCCGGGGATAAAGCCCCAGGTCAGACTGTCACCAAAGGCGAGCAGGCTTTTCATCAACGCCGACCTAGACCAGCATCGCCATCGGCTTTTCCAGATAGGATTTGAAAGCCGCGCCAAGGCGCGCGCCGACGGCGCCGTCGATCACGCGGTGATCGAAAGCAAAGGTCGCCGTCATCACGGTAGCAATGGCAAGTTCGCCCTTTTTCACGACCGCGCGCTGATCGCCCGCGCCGATGGAAACAATCGACGCATGCGGCGGATTGATGATCGAGGTGAAGTTTTTCACGCCGAACATGCCGAGGTTTGACACCGCCGTCGTGCCGCCCTGATATTCGCCCGGCGCCAGCTTCTTCAATTTCGCACGACCGGCCATATCCTTGACCTCGTTCGAAATAACCGACAGCGGCTTTTGTTCGGCCTTGCGGATGATCGGTGTGATGAGGCCGCCATCAATCGCAACGGCAACACCAATATCGGCGTGTTTGTGCACGATCATGCCGCCCTCGGTCCAGGAGGCGTTGGCCTCCGGCACAGCCTTGAGCGCGAGCGCCAGCGCCTTGATGATGAAGTCGTTGACAGAAACCTTGTAGGCGGGTTTTTCGTTGACGCTCGGTGCTGCCGCGTTGATTTCTTCGCGCAGCGCCATCAGCGCATCGAGTTCGCAATCAACCGTGAGGAAATATCCGGGGATCGTCTGTGATGATTCGGTGAGCCGCTTTGCAATCGTCTTGCGCATGCCGTCATGCGGAACGATATCGTATGAACCCTGCTCAAACAGCTTGAGAACCGCCTCATCAGACATGGCGGCCGGCAGGGCTTTGGCAGCGGCCGCCCCACCGGAGGACGCCCCGGAAGATGCAGTCGCGCCAGCTTTGGCGCTGCCGGATTTCACCGCTGCTTCGATGTCGCGCTTGATGATGCGACCATGCGGCCCGCTGCCGGTAACCTTGTTGAGATCCAGCCCCTCCATGGAAGCGATCCGCCGCGCAAGCGGCGATGCGAAGACCCGCTCGCCGCCTGCCTTGGCAGCAGGAGCGGAGACGGCGGTCGGGGCGGAAGCGACAGTCTGTGTCGGCGCTTGTTGCGCAGGCGCTTCAGACTTCATTGCCTGCGACGCTGCACCGCTATTGGCTGGCTCCTTCTTTGCGCCACCCGAAAGCGCGGATGCGTCCTCGCCGTCAGCGAGAAGAAGCGCGATCACTGCATTCACCTTCACGCCCTCGGTTCCCGCATCGACCATGATTTTGCCAATCGTGCCTTCGTCGACAGCTTCCACTTCCATCGTCGCCTTGTCGGTCTCGATTTCGGCGATCACATCGCCTGAGGAAACACTGTCGCCCTCTTTCACCAGCCATTTGGCGAGCGTGCCCTCCTCCATTGTTGGTGACAATGCGGGCATCAGAATTTCGATTGGCATGATTTCTACTCCCAGTCCCGCCCGCTCAGCGTGGCTTTTGTGAGGCGTATCTTTCCGTCATCTTCAGGGATGCGGTTGGCCGCCTGTTGAATGAATGTCTGTATCTCGACCGCCCTCAGGACCGCAGCATCCGCATCCAGCTGACGGCGGAAATGCTCCTCGAGAGCGTCCTTCGCAATTTCGATCACCAATCCCGGACGCCTTCCGCTCCGGGCTGCCGTATCGAACTGGACGCCGTCATTCATGCGGTCATATCGCACTGATTTCGGATCCAGTTTGATCATCGGCCGCCTCAATTCATGCCGTCAGTTCATATAAGTGACAGCTTTGACCGCATCGACGACTTCCTGAACCGTAATAAGCGCAAGCTTTTCGAGGTTTGCCGCATAAGGCATCGGCACATCCTTACCGCAGAGCGAAATCACCGGCGCATCCAGATAATCGAACGCACGCTGCATAATCTGGCTGCCGATATAAGAGCCGACCGACGACTGCGGGAAGCCCTCCTCGACGGTCACGCAACGCCCGGTTTTCATGACGGAGGTGAGAACCGTATCGAGGTCCATCGGGCGGATGGTGCGAAGGTCGATGATCTCAGCCTGAACGCCCATGCCTGCCAGAATATCCGCCGCTTCGATGGCATATTTCATGCCGATGCCGAAGGACACGATCGTCACGTCGTCGCCCTTGCGGTGAATGCGCGCCTTGCCGATCGGCAGCACGAAATCATCGAGTTTCGGCACATCGAATTTCTGGCCATACAGCACTTCATTCTCGAGGAAAATGATCGGGTTCGGGTCCCGGATCGCAGCCTTCAGGAGCCCCTTCGCATCCGCCGCCGAATAGGGCATGACAACCTTGAGGCCCGGAATATGGCTGTACCAGGCGGCATAATCCTGGCTGTGCTGGGCGGCAACGCGGGATGCGGCACCGTTTGGTCCGCGGAAAACGATCGGACATCCCATCTGGCCGCCAGACATATAGAGTGTTTTCGCGGCCGAGTTGATGATCTGATCAATCGCCTGCATGGCGAAATTGAAGGTCATGAATTCGACGATCGGGCGAAGACCGGCAAAAGCCGCGCCGACACCGAGACCGGCAAAGCCGTGCTCGGTAATCGGCGTATCAATCACCCGTCGCGCGGAGAATTCATCGAGCAGACCCTGGGTGATCTTGTAGGCACCCTGATATTCAGCGACTTCCTCACCCATGATGAAAACATCGTCATCGCGGCGCATTTCCTCTGCCATGGCATCGCGCAAGGCTTCGCGCACGGTGGTCGAGACCATTTCCGTGCCTTCTGGAATATCGGGATCATCTGCCACCAGCGGCGCATCGGGACCGCTTTTTGCGGCAGCGGGAACGGGTGCCGGCGTGTCTTTCGCGGCTGGTTCCCGTGCGTCTGCCGGGGCGGTCCCCCCTGTGGCTTTCATCTCAGTGGCGCTCTCGCCATCTGCAAGCAGAAGCGCAATCGGTGTATTCACTTTCACAGCCTCGGTGCCGGCAGCGACAAGCAGCTTGCCGATCGTCCCTTCGTCCACGGCTTCGACTTCCATTGTCGCCTTGTCGGTTTCAATCTCGGCAATCACGTCACCGGAGGAGACGCTGTCGCCTTCCTTGACGAGCCACTTGGCCAGTGTGCCTTCTTCCATGGTCGGCGAAAGGGCGGGCATCAATACTTCAATAGGCATGGGAACCCTCTCCTAGCGCAGAATGTCGGTATAAAGTTCGGAAATCGGCGGTTCTGGATCGTTTGTCGCAAAATCTGCCGCATCGTTGACGACCTGCCGGATTTCCTTGTCGATCGCCTTGAGATCGTCTTCGTTTGCCCATTTGTTTTCAATGAGGCGCAGCTTGACCTGCTCGATCGGGTCATGTTCAGAGCGCATTTTCTGCACTTCGTCCTTGCTGCGGTATTTCGCGGGGTCCGACATCGAGTGACCGCGATAGCGATAGGTACTCATTTCAAGGATCATCGGGCCCTTGCCGCTGCGGCAGTGGGCAACCGCTTCCTGACCGGCGGCATAGACTTCGCGCACATCCATGCCGTCGACCTTGATACCCGGAATATCGAAAGACGCGCCGCGCTGGGCGAACTGGGTCTGCGCCGAAGCGCGGGACACCGCGGTTCCCATGGCATACTGGTTGTTCTCGATGATGAAGATCACAGGCAGCTTCCACAGGGAAGCCATGTTGAAGCTTTCATAGACCTGGCCCTGGTTGGACGCGCCATCGCCGAAATAGGTCAGCGCAACGCGGTCATTGCCGCGATATTTGTTTGCAAAGGCAAGCCCGGCACCGATTGGCACCTGCGCGCCGACGATCCCATGCCCGCCGAAGAACTGCTTCTCCTTTGAGAACATGTGCATCGAGCCGCCCTTGCCCTTGGAAAGGCCGCCCATACGTCCGGTCAGTTCCGCCATAACGCCTTTTGGATCCATGCCACAGGCGAGCATATGGCCATGATCGCGGTATCCGGTAAGCACCTGATCCTCACCCTCACGGATGCACATCTGCATGCCCACGACCACAGCTTCCTGACCGATGTAAAGATGGCAGAAACCACCAATCAGGCCCATGCCGTAGAGCTGGCCCGCCTTTTCCTCAAAGCGCCGGATCAGGAGCATTTCCCGATAAGCCTCGATATCCTGATCTTTGGAAAAATCTTTTGCGGAATCGGCTTTTGCCTTTCCGACGGTCTTCTTCGCCGCTACTGCCATGCACTCCCCCTCTCGAAAGGTAGCAAACGCTAGCAAAGAATTGAAGGCAAGGGAAGAGCGTTATTTTTTGCCGCATCGCACACAAGCGGTTGAACTTACAGTATAAACTAAATTTAATCTTATTTCAGTTATTTTTATAAATTAACAAATTTAGAGAAATTAATTCGACGTGTAGAGATAAACAACCTCATCCGGATTGATCACGTTGAGCTTGGCGCGGGCAAGTTCATCGATCGTCTCCCTGTCGGGGCTGCCACTGGCAAGAAGCACAGCGCGGTGTTCAAGCTGCTGGCGTTCTTCCCGCAGCATGGCAAGGGCAGCCTCACGCTCGGCCTTGCGTTCCAGAATGCTCCAGTAGCCGATCAGACCATAGGCGCCGTGAAACGCGTGAAACCCGAAATATCCGAGAAAGACGAGCGAAAAAGCGGGAAGTAACAAGCGGTTGAGAAAGGATTTTTTACGCTGGCGAGTAGCCATGAAGCACCAGGTTACGCGATTACAACAAGCGATCACTGTGCATATTTTTGTTTAAGAATTTGCTAAATCAGCGAGATTTCAAACCCGAGCGGAAAAACCGGATCGACAGCAGAGGGAGTTTCCGCGCGTCTTGATCCTGTGTTCTACGAACGGTTCGCCCGCACGCCGAGCGCCGACCGGCCGCGATAGACCGCCTGAGGCCCGAGCTCTTCCTCGATGCGGATAAGCTGGTTGTATTTCGCCATCCGATCGGAGCGGGCGAGCGAGCCGGTTTTGATCTGGCCGCAATTCGTTGCCACCGCAAGATCGGCGATGGTGTTGTCTTCCGTCTCGCCCGAGCGATGCGACATCACCGCGGTATAGCCTGCGCGGTGAGCCGTCTCGACCGCGTCAAGCGTCTCGGAAAGCGTGCCAATCTGGTTGACCTTGACCAGGATCGAATTGGCACAGCCGCGTGCGATACCGTCCTTGAGCCGCGCGGTATTGGTGACGAAAAGATCATCTCCGACAAGCTGGCATCGCTGCCCAACCGCCTCCGTCAGCGCCTTCCAGCCGTCCCAGTCGTCTTCCGCCATACCATCTTCAATTGACAGGATCGGATAGCGCCCGACGAGATCGGCGAGATAATGAGCCATTTCATCCGATGAAAGGCTCCGGCCCTCACCGGCAAGCACATATTGCCCATTCTTGTAGAATTCGGTCGCGGCGCAATCGAGCGCGAGGCACACGTCTTCGCCCGCCCTGTAACCTGCCTTCTCAATCGAGGCCATGATGAAATCAAGTGCTTCCACGGTGGAACCGATATTCGGAGCAAAACCACCCTCATCGCCGACATTTGTGTTGTGACCGGCAGCGGAAAGGCCCTTCTTCAACGTATGAAAAACCTCGGAGCCAATCCGCACAGCATCAGCGATCGACACGGCCTTGACCGGCATGATCATGAATTCCTGCACATCGATCGGATTGTCTGCGTGCTGGCCGCCGTTGATGATGTTCATCATCGGCATCGGCAATACATGCGCCTGCGTTCCGCCGATATAGCGATAAAGCGGCAGGGCCGCGGCATCGGCGGCGGCCTTGGCGGTGGCAAGCGAGACTGCGAGAATGGCGTTTGCACCGAGCCGCGCCTTGTTCGGTGTTCCGTCAAGATTGATCATTGCCTGATCGATCTTTAACTGATCTTCGGCGTCAAGGCCGCTCAGGATATCGAAAATCTCGGTATTCACCGCTTCGACCGCTTTCATCACGCCCTTGCCGTGATACCGGCTGCCGCCGTCCCGCAATTCGACAGCTTCATGCGCGCCCGTAGAAGCACCGGACGGCACAGCCGCGCGGCCCATCGACCCGTCTTCAAGGGTTACGTCAACCTCGACTGTAGGATTGCCTCGGCTGTCAAAGATCTGACGTGCGGTGATGTCGATAATTGCGGTCATATGGTCTTCCTCACTGTAGCACGTGCCTCAAATCGCCATTTGCCCGCGAGGGACCCAATGATTTCTGTCGTCCTAGCCGATCAAATGGAAAATGAAAAGCCATTACCAAGCGAATCTTGCGCATCAACGTAACGCAGACCTCACGCGATGTTAAAATTCAATGATTGGCCACATTTCTCGAAAGCTTTTACAGCTGAGTGCGCAAACACAGACATAAAGCAACTAATCATGATCACAAAACGCAATCGGTCGCATCAGCCCATAGCAGTCTGTTGAGCCATACGTTGATGCGTATGCGCCACAGACTTTTTTACGCGAAGGAAAAAGGGTTTTCTTTCGCTACAGAGTCAAGCGCGACCAGACCGCGCAGCAGCGGCTCCATCTGATTGAGCGGCACCATGACCGGCCCGTCAGAGGGTGCATTGTCCGGATCCTGATGACATTCCATGAAGAGACCGGCAACGCCGACAGCCACGGCCGCCCGGGCAAGAACGGGCACGAATTCCCGCTGGCCACCTGATGCACCGCCAAGACCACCCGGCTGCTGTACCGAATGGGTCGCGTCGAAAATCACCGGAGCACCGGTCTCGGCCATGGTCTTGAGACCGCGAAAATCCGATACCAGCGTATTATAGCCGAAGCTTGAGCCCCGGTCGGTCAGAAGCACATCCTTCTTGCCGCTCCCGGTCACTTTCTGGAGCACATTCGTCATATCCCAGGGGGCAAGAAACTGACCCTTCTTGATGTTGACGACACAGGTCGTTTTCGCCGCCGCGATCAGAAGATCGGTCTGTCGGCATAAGAAAGCCGGAATCTGAAGAATATCGACATTGCCATCAAGGGCGGCGCACTGCTCTTCGGTGTGTACATCGGTCAGAACGGGAATGGCAAAACGTTCGCGGATTTCCCGGAAGACCGGTATCGCCGCCTCGATTCCGATGCCGCGCGCGCCTTTCAGGCTCGTGCGGTTCGCCTTGTCGAACGACGCCTTGAAGACATAAGGAACGCCCAGACGGTCGGCGATGTTCTTCAGCGCTTCCGCGAGCATCAACGCGTGGATGCGCGTCTCCATCTGGCAGGGACCGGAGATCAATACAAAAGGCGCTTCATTGTCGAAAGAAACCTTGCCGGTCTTGACCGTTGAATTCGGAACCATTGTCAGTGTCCTTGCTGTTCTTCTATCAGGATCGTGGTCGCCTGCCCCGGCACTGGCGCAATGATGAGGCGGCCTTGCCGTGTGTGATAGTCGATGCCTGCCTGTTCAAGGCATTGCCGCGTTATTGCCATATCGCTCGACACAAAGGTGACGGCAGCGCCCGCAACCGGTGCGAAGGGCAGCACGCTCTCGGTCATGGCGCGAAATTCATCCCCGTCGATCAGCGCAATGTCGGCATTTTGAAGCCGAAGACGAAACCCGCCCGGCACCTCGTCTAACCGTCCGGAAAGTGCGACCTCAAGGTATGGTTTCACCGCCCGCGGCTCGTCTGCGACAATCCATACCGTGCCGAGTGCCGCAACAGCGTTGCGGTGGGCGCCGGGCTTCTTGATGCGGGCCACGACCTCCGGCGCACTCCGCCAGTGACAGGTGAAAAAGCCGAGGGATGGCACGCCCGGATCAATGCAGAAGGCGCCATCAACACTCAGAATGTCTTCCGTTCCGTCCGGGTGGATCGCCTTGCGGGTGAAGGCGAGACGGTTCTGGCCGCCCCTACCCGCCGCGGCGAAGGCCAATTCGTCCGCATCTGGATCGTGGCTTTGAAGCGCCACTGCCGAAAGACCCTCCGGTCCGGCGCTCTGCCGGAAACGACGGTCCATGGCAACAAAGGCATTGACGGAGATGACTTCGGCAATCCGCGCCGGATCGTGGATGGCTAGAAGCTCGACATATGTACCGTCCGCGAGGAAGACACAGCAATTCGCGGTCCCAAACGGGTGCACCCCGATCGGATTCACCGCAAAACCGAGGGCTTCATAGCGCGTCCGCGCCGCGGAGAGCGAAGCGACCGGCAGAACCAGATGATCAATCGCGCGGATCATTCGACAAGAATCATCAGACCAGACGGCTTTGGTCAAGTGCTGCCGAAATGAAGGAGGAAAACAGAGGATGCGGCTCAAGTGGCCGGCTTTTCAGCTCCGGATGATATTGAACGCCCACAAACCACGGATGATCCTGCCGTTCGACGGTTTCCGGCAGAATGCCATCGGGCGACATGCCGGCAAACAGCAGTCCGGTTTTCTCCAATGTCTCGCGATAGGCGACATTCACCTCATAGCGGTGGCGGTGGCGCTCCATGATCGTCGGACTTTGGTAGATTTCCGAAATCAGACTGCCTGTCCTCAAAGCTGCCGGATAGGCCCCAAGGCGAAGCGTTCCACCCAAATCACCCGTCTCGGAGCGTTTTTCGAGCGCGTTTCCGCGGGTCCATTCCGTCATCAAACCAACAATCGGCTGGCCTCCGGGACCGAATTCCGAGGATGTCGCATCCGCAATGCCGGCGAGGTTGCGGGCGCTTTCAAGAACCGCCATCTGCATGCCGAAACATATCCCGAAATAAGGCACCTTGTGCTCGCGGGCATAGCGCACGGCGGCGATTTTGCCTTCCGCACCGCGCTCGCCGAAGCCGCCGGGGACCAGAATGCCATTGACCGTCTCGAGATAGGGCGTCGGGTCTTCCTTCTCAAAGATTTCAGAGGCAATCCATTCCAGTTTCACGCGGGTGCGGTTAGCGATGCCGCCATGGGCGAGCGCCTCGATCAGGGACTTGTAGGCATCGTGCAGATCGACATATTTCCCGACAATGGCAATCGTGACTTCGCCTTCCGGGTTCTTCAGAATATTCGAAATGCTGCGCCATGGTGTCAGATCAGGCTCCGGCGCATCCTTGATGCCGAAAGCCGCCAGCACCTCATTGTCGAGACCGACATCGTGATAGGCGATCGGCACATCATAAATGCTTTCCGCGTCAAGGGCGGCGATCACGGCTGATTCGCGGACATTGCAGAACTGCGCGAGTTTGCGGCGCTGGCCATCAGGGATCGGGCGATCGCATCGGACCAAAAGAATATCCGGCTGAATGCCGATGGAGCGCAATTCCTTGACCGAATGCTGCGTCGGCTTGGTCTTCAACTCGCCCGCACTGCTGATATAAGGCATCAGCGTCAGATGAATATAGATTGCCTGCCCGCGCTCCAGATCGTTGCCAAGCTGGCGGATAGCCTCGAAAAACGGCAGGCCTTCGATATCGCCGACAGTGCCGCCGATTTCGCAGAGTACGAAGTCATAGTCGTCGTTTCCGTCGAGCACGAAATCCTTGATCGCGTCGGTCACATGCGGGATGACCTGCACCGTCGCGCCGAGATATTCGCCCTTACGCTCTTTGGTGATGATCGACTGATAGATCCTGCCGGTGGTGATGTTGTCGAGCTTGTTGGCTGGGCGCCCGGTGAAACGCTCGTAATGGCCAAGATCGAGATCGGTCTCCGCCCCGTCATCGGTAACAAAAACCTCGCCGTGCTGGGTCGGGCTCATCGTCCCCGGATCGACATTGAGATAGGGATCGAGCTTGCGCAGCCGCACTTTATAATTGCGCGCCTGCAACGCTGCGCCGAGCGCCGCCGATGCAAGACCTTTACCAAGCGAGGAAACCACGCCACCTGTGATGAAAATATACCGTGCCATGGGCGTGCAGAATAACGTCCTGAATTTCAAATCCAAATGCAAAAGCGGATGATACGGAGTTTTCCCGAATCATTTTTCAACCAAGGCAGAAAACCGCTCGCTGGCGGCATCGCGAAAAATCGCTAATGTCGGCAAGCATCAAGGGTTGGGCTTTGGAACCTGTGGTCCGCTTGTCGGAGAATTGCCGGGAGCAGCCCCTTCAGGCGTTGCTGGCGTCGGGACCAGCGGTTGCAGGCCACCATCGCGGGAGGCGCCGGGAAGGTTGTCGAGAACCGACGTGCCGGAGCCATAGTTTGAAACGATGGACAGGCCGATCGAGGTCGCGAAAAAGGCCGCTGCCAGGATTGCCGTGGTGCGGGTGAGAAGATTGCCAGAGCCTCTTCCCGTCATGAAGCCGCCACCGCCCATGCCAAGCGCGCCGCCTTCGGAGCGTTGCAGCAGGATAACCCCTGCCATGGCGATCACGATGATCAGGTGCACAACGATCAGTACCGTTTCCATTTCGGCCCACTTTCAGAAAATATTCGACCCGCAAGTCGGGTTTTCGCCCGCTGGCTTACAAGACTTACCCTGTAAAAGCCAGTACGAAATTACGCTGAAACGGGTCGCGACTGGAATTGAAAGCATCGTCCGGTAATCCCGTCGAGACAAGCTATCTCAGGGCAATCTCAGGGATTATACACGGCGGCAATGGCGAGAAAATCATCGGCCTTGAGGCTTGCGCCGCCGACCAGCGCGCCATTGACATCGCCAACCGCCATGAGCGAGGCAGCATTGTCGGCTTTCACGGAGCCGCCATAAAGAATGCGGATCGCGACACCTTCGCCACCAAACCGGCTGATCAGTGCAGCCCGGATTGCGCTGTGGATTTCTGCAACATCAGCGATTGTCGGAATGAGGCCGGTGCCAATGGCCCAGACAGGCTCATAGGCAATGACGACGGAAGACGCCGTCGCGCTGTCCGGCACGGAAGCCGCAAGCTGCGCGAGAACGACACGCAGCGCATCGCCCGCTTCCCGCTCCAACCGTGTCTCGCCGACACAGACAATCGCAATCGCGCCCGCCCGCATCGCGGCAAGCGCTTTCGCCCGCACCATTGCATCTGTTTCAGCATGGTCTGCGCGGCGTTCGGAATGGCCGACAATGATTGCGCTCGCGCCGGCATCGACCAGCATCTCGGCAGCTATGTCGCCGGTATGCGCACCTTTTTCGAGCGGGTGGCAATCCTGAGCGCCGATCAGCACTGCGCCGCGCCGGACAGCAAGCGCTGCGAGCAGCGTCGCGGGCGGGCAGATCATCAAATCCACCGATTGCGCCTGCGTTTCGCGCCAACCTGCCCTGAGTTTATCAAACTCCGGGATCGTGCTCGTCATCCCGTTCATTTTCCAGTTGCCAGCGACCAGCGGCTTGATTGCCATCATGCTCTCCCGAAATCCCGAATTGTCCCTATCGCGGTTTACCAGAACAAACCCGCTATGCAAGCAGACGCGCCCGGGGCTGCCACTTTCTTAAGATTCAGGCTTAAGATGGCTTAAGATTCTGGCGGGTGAGAGCCTTGGCTGGGCCATGAATACCGTCTTTTGATGCTGTACACGTTGACGACTTGCTGCTTGCGACGTAAGCCACTGCCGCCTATGTTGCAAACCCTGATACCCGAAACAGACCCGATCGCTAAAAGGCCATTGTCGATGCTGACTTTCCTGAGGAGTGCCGCCGGTACCTTCATCGCCAAGATTCTGCTTGGCCTCCTGATCCTGAGCTTTGCGATCTGGGGCGTAACCGGCGCTTCATTCAACCTTTCGGGCAACACCATTGCATCCGTAGGTTCGAGCGAGATCAAGGTGATTGATTTCCAGCGCGAATTTCTCGGCGAAATCAACCGTATGTCGGAACAGTTCGGCCAGCGCATCACCCCGCAGCAGGCGCTTCAATTCGGCATCGATCGCCAGGTTCTTTCCCGCATGATAAATCAGGCAACCCTCGATGATCGCGCCAGGGTCTATGGCATGGGCGTATCCCATGACAAAATCAGCGCCGAAATTCTGAATGACCCGACATTTACGGGCGCTGATGGAAAATTCGACCCGTCCCGCTATCAGTGGCTTCTTCAGAACGCCGGCATGAGCGAGACGACCTTCCTGAAGAGCCAGAAGAACACTTATCTGCGCCAGCAGGTAATCGATACATTCATTGCAGGCGTTCCGGTGCCCAAGGTCCTCGAAAGCGCCATCGCGCGTCATTTTAACGAAGAACGCACGGTCGATTACATTGAAATTGACATTCGCGACATTGCCCCGGTCACCGCTCCCGATGATGCGACGCTTCAGTCCTTTTTCGAAAGAGAAAAGGCAACCTACCGCGCCCCCGAATACCGCAGCCTCACCCTGCTTCCGATCTCCGCGAAGGATTTCGGTGGCACCGGGGATGTGAGCGACGAAGAAGTTCGCGCCATCTACGAGCAGAACAAGGCACGCTATATCGTTCCCGAGACACGCAAGATACGCCGGATAAGCTTCGACACACCACAAAAGGCCCGTGCTGCTTCTGACAAGATCAAGGCCGGACAGACATTTGATGCACTGGTCAGTGAAATCGGTCTGACGGCTGAAGATGTCGACCTCGGTACCTTGCGTCGGGATCAGATGATCGACCGGAAGCTCGCCGACGCCGCCTTTGCCCTGCCGCTGCAAACGGCGAGCGATGTCATCGATGGCGATTTCACCAGGGCAATCGTCTATGTCGATGCGATCAATGGTGGCGAGACCCGAAGCCTTGACGTTGTGGCCGATGAAATACGCCAGGATATTGCAGCCGAAAAGAACAACCAAAAGCTTGTCGAACGCTATGATGCAATCGAGGATGCCCGCGCGGCAGGCAACACATTTGCCGAAATTGCCGAGAAATTCTCGCTCAAACTCATGACGATCAAAGACGTGTCCGAGACCGGCAGCCTTCTTGCGGGCGGTGAACTTGATGTTTCGACGCCCGGCCGCGACAGGCTGCTGCAGGATGCTTTCCGAACAGATGTCGGTGTCGAAAACGACGTGATCGAGGTCAACCGTAATGGCTTTGTCTGGTTTGAAGTGACCGAGATCAAGCCTTCCCGGGACCGCCTCCTTGAAGAGGTCAAGGCAACGGTGACGGAGGATTGGATCAGGCTCGAGATACAAAAGACCGTCGATGCGCGGGCAGAAACGCTCCTGAAGGAACTCCAGTCCGGTAAAAGCCTCGAGACGATGGCAAGCGAACTCGGCCGCGCCGTTTCGCAAGCGTCTGGCATCAAACGCAACCAGCCGGTGGATGGTCTGAGCGGCGCAGCGGTTCAACAGATTTTCCAGGGACCGACAGGCCATAAGGCAAGCGCTCCCGGCGACCTGCCCAATCAGGCTTTCCTGATCGTCGTGAAAGACGTCGCAGCCGGAGCGACAGTCTTGCCGAAAGAGCAGGCCGACAATCTGCGCACCAGCCTCCAGAACGATCTGATCGAGACCTATATCACGCAGACACGCGAGACCGTGGGCACGTCGATCAACGCGGGAGCTCTTGAACAGGCGACCAATCTCGACGGCTCCAGCCGTAACCAATGACAAGGCCTGAAGGTTCCGATGTTCGCCCCCGATAAGGATATTTTCACCCGACGCTATGAGGCGGGCGAACCACAGGTGGTCTATACCCGCCTCGTCGCCGATCTTGAGACGCCGGTATCAGCCATGCTGAAGCTTTCAAGCCGGCGCGAGAATTGCTTTTTGCTTGAATCCGTTGAAGGCGGCGCGGCACGGGCGCGCTATTCGATCATCGGCCTCGACCCCGATGCGGTGTTTCGCGCCACGGGCAACACGGCAGAAATCAATCACAATGCCCTGACCGGTGCAAATTTCACCCCCTGCACGGAGCCGACACTCGACGCCCTGCGCGGACTTATCGCAACGTCAAGAATCAAGCTGCCCGACGATCTGCCGCCGATGGCCGCCGGTGTCTTCGGCTATCTCGGCTATGACACGGTCCGCCTTATCGAGCATCTGCCCGACATCAACCCGGATCCGATCGGCGTACCGGATGCGATCATGATCCGCCCGACGGTGATCATCATTTTCGACAGCGTGAAAGACGAGATCATCGTCGTCACCCCCGTCCGCCCGGCGGGCGATATGACGGCGGACAGGGCTTATGCGAAGGCGCTTGACCGGCTTACCGGGGTGGTCGACGAACTCGACACGCCGCTTGATAAAACGGTGCATGGCACGGCGAGCGAAAGCGATATTGCAATCCGCTCCAACACGACGAAAGACGACTATCTCGCGATGGTTCATCGCGCGAAGGATTATATCGCCGCAGGCGATATTTTTCAGGTTGTCCTTGCCCAGCGCTTTGAAGCCGACTTCACGCTTCCACCCTTCGCGCTTTACCGCGCGCTGCGCCGGACCAACCCTGCGCCTTATCTGTTTTTTCTGAAGTTTCCAGGCTTTGCGGTGGCCGGTTCAAGCCCAGAAATCCTCGTGCGTGTGCGCGATGGCGACGTCACGATCCGCCCGATTGCAGGCACGAGGCCGCGCGGCAGGACCGCGGAAGAGGACAAGGCGAACGCCGCCGATCTTCTCAATGATCCGAAAGAGCGCGCCGAGCACCTCATGCTTCTCGATCTTGGCCGAAATGATGCGGGACGGGTCGCCGAAATCGGTACGGTGAAGGTGACCGACCAGTTTTTTCTCGAATATTACAGCCATGTCATGCACATTGTCTCAAATGTGACCGGCAGGCTCGACCGGCGCCATGATATGATCAGCGCCCTTGCCGCAGGATTTCCGGCAGGTACCGTCTCCGGCGCACCGAAAGTTCGGGCAATGCAGATCATCGACGAACTGGAAAAGGAAAAACGTGGCATTTATGCCGGTTGCGTCGGCTATTTCACGGCCGACGGCGACATGGACACGTGCATCGTGCTTCGCACGTCGATCGTGAAGGACGGCAAGATGTACGTTCAGGCAGGCGCGGGAATTGTTGCAGATTCAGTTCCCGAAAGCGAATATCAGGAATGTGTGAACAAGGCGAAAGCGCTCTTCAAGGCGGCTGAGGAAGCCGTGCGCTTTGCAAGTCAGGTGAACAAGGGTCAATAGGCACCGCGCCCCAGCGCCGCGCCAAAAAGGCAAGCGACATGAGCTATATCGTCATCGATAATTATGACAGTTTCACCTATAATCTCGTTCACTATCTGGGCGAGCTTGGCGCTGATCTGATTGTTCACCGCAATGACAAGGTTTCCGTGGAGGATGTCTTTGCAATGAAGCCGGAGGGCGTGATCCTCTCGCCCGGCCCCTGCTCGCCGAACGAGGCTGGCATCTGTCTTGACCTCATCACCAAGGCTGATGGCAAGCTGCCGATCCTCGGCGTCTGCCTCGGCCATCAGGCCATCGGTCAGACTTATGGCGCCGATGTCGTGCGCGCCAAGAGCCTCATGCATGGCAAGGTGAGCGAAATCAGCCATACGGCAAAAAGCGTCTTTGCCGGGATCAACGGCCCGGTCAAGGTCACGCGCTATCATTCCCTGACGCTTCAGGAAGACAGCATTCCCGAGACACTGGAAGTGACGGCGACGGCGCCCGATGGCACAATCATGGGCGTCATGCATAAGAGTCATCCGGTTCACGGTGTCCAGTTTCACCCCGAAAGCATCGCCTCGGAACATGGCCACCTGATGCTGCGTAATTTTCTCGACATTGCCGCGCGACATAGCGGGAAACGGTAGCAACCGATGGCGCTTGATCCTTCCGCTCTGAAGCCGTTTCTCGCCCGTCTTGCCGATGGTGCGAACCTGACAAAAGACGAGGCGGCGTCGGCCTTCGCCCTCATCATGTCCGATGCCGCAACGCCGGCACAGATCGGGGGCTTCCTGATGGCGCTCAGGGTGCGCGGGGAAACGGTTGACGAACTCTCGGGCGCCGTTTCGACCATGCGGGCAAGAATGCTGCCTGTCGACGCACCGGCCGATGCGGTAGATATCGTCGGCACTGGCGGCGACGGATCCGGCACATTCAATATTTCAACCGCGGCCGCCTTTGTGCTCGCGGGCGGCGGTGTCCCGGTTGCCAAACACGGCAACAAGGCGATGTCCTCGCAATCGGGAGCCGGTGATGTGCTGTCGGCTCTCGGCATCAATCTCGCCCTTGACAGTGCGGCGATTGCGCGCTGCATTTCGAAAGCCGGTATCGGGTTCATGTTCGCGCCGAACCATCATTCAGCGGTGCGTTTCGTCGGACCGGCGCGGGTTGAGCTCGGCACCCGCACGATTTTCAATCTGCTCGGCCCGATGGCAAGCCCGGCCGGCGTCAAGCGTCAGGTTCTCGGTGTCTTCGCCAAGCGCTGGCTGCGGCCACTTGCCGAAACGCTGCAAGGCCTCGGATCGACAGATGTCTGGGTCATCCATGGCGAGGGCAATCTCGACGAGCTCTCAATCAGTGGACCAAGCAGCGTGGTGCAACTGAAAGACGGAACGTTAAGCGAATTCACTGTGACACCCGAGGACGCGGGCCTTAACCGGTCTCCGCTTTCGGCGGTCAAGGGCGGTGATCCGGCACACAATGCGGCGGCCCTTCGTGCCGTGCTATCGGGCGAACAATCCGCTCATGCCGATATGGTCTTACTCAACGCTGCGGCGGGCTTCATCGTAGCCGGTAAGGCGGAAAATCTTCGTGAGGGGGTCGCAGCCGCCCGCGAGAGCATCGCCTCAGGCCGGGCGCTTCATGCCCTCGATGCGTTGATCAAGGTCTCGAACGCGCCATGACGGATATTCTGCGCAAGATCGAGATCTACAAGCGCGCGGAGATCGCCGCCGCAAAACTGGCCGTGCCGCTTGCCGAGATCAAGGCGCGGAGTGCCGACCAGCCACCGCCGCGCGGGTTCCTGAAAGCTCTCGAAGAAAAGCGGCAGAACGGCCAATACGGGCTCATCGCCGAAATCAAGAAGGCAAGCCCGTCCAAGGGTCTGATCCGCGCCGATTTCGACCCTCCCGGCCACGCAGAGGCCTATGCGCGCGGCGGAGCGGCTTGTCTTTCAGTTCTCACCGATGAGCCGTCGTTTCAGGGCAAACCCGAATTTCTGATCGCGGCGCGCGCGGCATGCGACCTGCCAGCACTCCGCAAGGATTTTCTCTATGAGCCCTATCAGGTCTTTGAAGCCCGTGCCTGGGGGGCGGATTGCATTTTGATCATCATGGCCGCAGTCAGCGACGATGAGGCGCGGGCGCTGGAAGAGGCCGCCTTCACGCTCGGGATGGATGTCCTCATCGAAGTCCATGACAGGCCCGAACTTGATCGCGCGCTTCGCCTCTCCTCGCCGCTTCTCGGCATCAACAACCGCAATCTTAAGACCTTCGATGTGACGCTTGCGACCGCCGAGGCGCTGGCGCCGCATGTACCAGGAGATCGGCTTCTGGTTGGCGAAAGCGGCATCTTTACAGACGCCGATACAGCACGGCTCGCCGCAATCGGCATCACGACCTTTCTGGTCGGCGAAAGCCTGATGCGCCAGGCTGATATCGAGGCCGCCACCCGGGCGCTCCTGATGCCGGGGATCGAGCCCAGCAAAGGATCTGCCGGATGAGCGAAAAAACCGACCGTCTCACCCATATCGACGCGACCGGAACGGCAAATATGGTCGATGTCGCCAACAAGGACGTCACCACGCGGATTGCCCGTGTCGAAGGCTGCGTGATGATGAAACCCGAGACCCTTGCCATGATCCTCGCGGGCGATGCGAAAAAGGGAGATGTCATCGGCACCGCAAGACTTGCAGGGATCATGGGCGCGAAGCGCACCGCCGATCTCATCCCGCTTTGCCATCCGCTGGCACTGACCAAGGTCAGTGTCGACATCACGCCGGACCCGGCGCTCCCCGGCCTTCGTGTTGCAACGATGGCGAAATGCCTCGGCCAGACCGGCGTCGAGATGGAGGCCCTCACCGCGGCTGCGATTGCCTGCCTCACCATTTACGACATGGCAAAGGCGGTCGACCGCAGCATGACGATCAGCGGCATTCGCCTTGTTGAAAAGAGCGGCGGCGCATCCGGCGATTTCAGCGCTTCCGGAGAACGAAGATTGTGATCGGCTTTAAGACATGATGGGAAGGAAGGGCGCGCGAACATGCTGATGCCGGTCGAAGAGGCCCTCGCCCGCGTTCTGAAAGCCGCCCGGCAAACCGATGCGGTGTATCTCGGGCTTCATGAGGCTGATGGCTTCACCCTCGCCCAGCCAGTCAGCGCCAGCCGCAACCAGCCGCCTTTCGACGCTTCCGCGATGGATGGTTATGCCGTGCGCCATGCCGATCTTGCTCCGGGAGCGGCCCTCAGGGTCATCGGCGAAGCGGCGGCGGGACATGCTTTTGCCGGTTCCGCAGGCCCGATGGAATGCGTGCGCATCTTCACCGGCGCACCGCTGCCACAGGGCACCGACACGATAGTGATCCAGGAAGACGCAAGGCGCGACGGCGACCAGATCATTGTTACGGAAATCCCGGCGCACGGCCTTTATGTTCGCCCCGCAGGCATGGATTTTGCGCGCGGCACAGCGCTTCTTGCCGCCGGCACCGTGCTTGATTTCCGCGCGCTTTCCCTTGCAGCCGCGATGAATCATGCAAAGCTTGCCGTGCACCGCAAGCCCCGCGTCGGGATCATTTCGAATGGCGACGAGCTCGTCTATCCCGGCGAAACGCCACGCGCCGACCAGATCATCGCGTCCAATGCCTACGGTGTTGCAAGCATCGTGCGTGGCTGCGGCGGCGAGCCTGTCGACCTCGGCATAACGGCAGACAACACGGAATCGCTCGTCAAAGCCTTTAATGAGGCGGCAGCCCGGCAATGCGACATACTCGTAACCCTCGGCGGAGCGTCGGTCGGAGATCATGATCTCATCAAGCCCGCCCTTGCGCGGAAAGGCATCACGCTCGATTTCTGGAAGATTTCAATGCGCCCCGGAAAGCCTTTGATGTTTGGTGCGCTGGATCGGATGCTGATGCTCGGCATGCCGGGAAACCCCGTCTCCAGCCTGGTCTGCAGCTTGCTTTTTCTGAAGCCGCTGCTGCTTTTCATGCAAGGGCGTGACCCGGCCCACCCGATCGAAAGAGGGATCCTTCGAGCCGCCCTTCCGGCCAACGGACCACGCCAGGCCTATCTGCGTGGCTATGGCGAGCGCGTCAACGGTCTGTGGCATGTTGCCTGCGACCCGGAACAGGACAGTTCCGTCCTCTCGGTGCTCGCACGATCGAATGTACTCGTCATCCAGCCTGGCAATGCCCCGGCCTCGATGGCGGGCGATGTCTGTTCGGTTTTCACTTTCTGATCCCGCAAACGCCGGTGCAACGGTGAGGTTGAAAGAAAAAACCCGCCCCAGCTAAAATTAATGAAATATTTAGAGTTGCAGAACACAAATAGAACATCTAATAATGTTCTTGATTTGTATTCTTTTCAAGCCAGCGAAACGGACCTCCTCCATGCTGACACGCAAACAACATGAACTCCTGATGTTCATCAACGAACGTCTGAAGGAATCCGGCGTTCCGCCCAGTTTCGACGAAATGAAGGATGCGCTCGATCTGCGCTCGAAATCCGGCATCCACAGACTGATCATGGCGCTGGAAGAGCGCGGTTTTCTGCGCCGCCTGCCGAACCGGGCGCGGGCTCTTGAAATTCTCAAATTGCCCGAATCGGCCGCGCCAAGCCTCGCCGCACGCGGGCGCTCGACGGGTTTCTCGCCAAGCGTGATCGAGGGAAGCCGCGGTAAAAACCAGTATATGCGGGAGGGCGTCGCGGAAGCGGGCGGCACGGTCACCATCCCTGTCATGGGGCGGATCGCCGCCGGCACGCCAATTTCAGCCATTCAGGAACATTCCCATTCGATCAATGTGCCGCCTGACATGATTTCGAGCGGCGAGCATTATGCTCTCGAAGTGCGTGGCGATTCGATGATCGACGCGGGCATTCTTGATGGCGATACGGTCATTATCAAAAACCAGAATGTCGCCGAAAACGGCGATATCGTGGTGGCGCTGGTGGATGAGGAAGAGGCAACCCTGAAACGGCTGCGCCGCAAGGGCGCCTCGATTGCACTCGAAGCGGCTAACCCTGCCTATGAAACCCGCATTTTCGGTCCCGACCGGGTCAAGGTGCAGGGCAAACTCGTCGGCCTTATCCGGCAATACTGATCTGACTTGGCTGGAGCAATGCCAGTGACGACTGGTCACGAATTGGCACGTAACCGGCAGTATTGACTTATCACGGATCGCCTCGTGACCTGTTTGGTGAGATTTTGGGATCGACTTCGTAATGGCGGTGCCATGGGCGACGGGTTTCAGAAATGGCGGAGCGCAGGAAAAAGTGCTGAATGGCACCATCTGAGTCACGCCTCAAATACAGAGCCTGCGCGCCCCTCGCCGCAAGGATTTTCCGGTCGATGACAAGCGCCGGTCGAGCGAGCCGTTCAGTTTTCTGTTCGCTGCCTTGTTCAATGACTTCTTCACTTTCCTCTTCACTGACCCGATTGCCAGCCCTGTCGCGATTTCTGGTGTCGGCACGCTCGCCGCAGCGTGGCGGCACATCGATTGCGCTTACAATAATATCGGCAACCCCGCAATGTCTCGCAAAACCGACCTCCTTGCGAATATGGACGACGCTTATGCCCTCGCCTGTATAAACACAGGCATCTGCATTGCAGCGCATGGGACCGTCATTTTTTGACGATTTCCCCGATGGTTTTTCATTTTTCTGTGCCGTTTTTTTCGATTTCTCATCCGGTGGCGAAAGGCCCAGCGCCGCATGCCAGAGTTCCACCTCGAACCGGCCGGAACGCAAACCCGACACGGCAAGCGACGGTTCCCCTCCGGCCTTATCCTCGACCGTCACCGCGATGGTCTTGCCGTCTTCGGCGACCAGAAGAAAGGGTCGTTCTTTCTGGGGTAAGAGCTGCATGCCAATAAGAAACAAGGGCAAGAGCAGAAGCCGCAGGCGCGAGCGCATCACGCAGGCAAGAATAAGCGCGAAGGTGAGAAGCAGGACCGCGCTTTCATTCAGCATGCCCGTTCGCGTCCACAGGTTCGACCATCCGGCTACCTCATGCGCAACGGCAAGCACCGCCGCAATGCCGATGCCCATCACCTTGAACGCGAGTGCCTCATAGCCGAAAGGCATCAAGACCATGCCAAGAAAACCGAAAGGCATGACCAGAGTGCTGAACAAGGGCACGCCGATGATATTTGCAAAAAGCCCGAGGGGTGCGACCCGGTAGAAGTGAAAGGCGGCAAAGAGGCCGGTCGCAGTACCTGCGAGAAGCGACGTTACGATCAGTCCCATGAGATAGCGTTTGAACGTCGCAAAAAGGCGGGAGCGGATGGTATTACCCGTCCTATGATCGGGGCCCCGACCAAACCAGATACCCGAAAACGATACCAGGACCAGGGTCGCCGCAAAAGACATCTGGAAGCCCGGCGCCATGATCGCATAAGGTGAAAGCAGCAGGACCGCAAGCGCGGCAAGGGCGATGTTGCGCACCGAAAGCGCGCGCCTTCCGACCAAAAGTGCCCCCGTCATGATCGCAACCATGACAAAAGCCCTCGTCGCCGAGACACTGCCGCCCGATAGAAAATAATAAACGAGCCCGGTCGCAAGACCGCAAACAATGGCAATGGAACGGATCGGATAGGCAAGCGCAAGACGCGGATGGAGCGCGAGCATAGCGCGCACCATGCCGATAATGAAGGTGACGACAAGCGCCATGTGGAGGCCCGAAATCGCAAGCAGATGGGCAAGCCCGGACGCAACCAGATCGGCGCGCGCCTGCTTCGTCACATTGCCGCTCTCGCCAATCAGAAGCGCCATGGCAACACCCGCGATGCTGTCCTGACCATTGGCGTGAAATGCGGTGATCACACGATCGGAGATCCGGGCGCGAAGTGCTGCGAGCGCGCTCGAAAAACCATGATGCGCCGGGTCCGTTTGTTTCAGAACCGTCGGTTTTCCGAAGACAAAGCCGCTCGCGCCGATACCTTTAAAGTAAAGATCGCGGGCGAAATCATAGCTTCCTGGCATCGATGGGCCGAGTGGTGGGCCGAGTTCACCGCTAAACCGGACGCGCATGCCCGGTTCCGCCACAAAGTCCCGCGCAAGCACCCGTACCCGCACCCGCTCCGGAAGGTCTGCCGCCGGGGTGCGTCCGCGCGCCGTCAGATCGCTGACGAGAAGCCGCCTCGAACCGTCGGCGCGCCGCTCGTTTGCTTCCACCACGCCTTCGAAAGTTCCGCGGATCTTATGATCCAGCACGAGGACGTCGTTAAACGTGGTGTAAAATGCGCCATAAGCAAAACCAGCCATAAGGGCGAAGACAGCGAATGAACCGAAAAACCATCCGCCATCCCTGCGGAAATGGAAAACCGCAAGGCCTGCTAGGACCGCAAGGGGTGCGACCACAGCAAGAACCGGCTCCTGAGGCGCGGCGTAATAAAGCGCTATCCCGAGCATGAAGAGAAGGGTGAGCCAGATCAGCGGCTCAGCCTCATGCACCTCGCGCGCGTGTTGATCAGAAAACCATGTGCCGATGCGGTATCGCAGGATGGCGAGGAGACGCGGCGGTCCGAGCAAAAAAGGCAAGGGCCGCCATGGAAGCGGCTTCGCCACCTTGTGCCATGTCTCCCGCTTTTTCAGCCCGTCGTTTTCGCCACGCTTCATGAACTGATTGCCCCACCTCAGGGCATTTTGTTGAAAACCAAGCTTCATTGCAATGGCGCTTCGTGCTAGAGGCCGCTGACCGGTGGGCATTCCGGACAAGACCAGAACGAATTGACCTGAAACCAGAAAAGCGATCCGCGTGATCGCGACCGAGATCGGATTTTTGAATGAGCAAGCAAGTCGTCACCCGTTTTGCCCCTTCGCCGACCGGTTATCTGCATATCGGTGGGGCACGCACGGCGCTTTTCAACTGGCTCTATGCCAAGCGCCACGGCGGACGGATGTTGCTCAGGATCGAAGATACCGACCGCGCGCGATCGACAGATGAGGCCGTTGCCGCGATCCTCGACGGCCTGAGCTGGCTCGGGCTCGATTGGGACGGCGAACCGATTTCGCAATTTTCAAGGATTGCCCGGCATCAGGAAGTTGCCGAGGAGCTTCTCGCCCGCGGCAAAGCCTATCGGTGCTATGCCTCGCCGGAGGAACTCGACGCCATGCGCGAGACCGCGCGCGCGGAGGGCCGCCCGCCGATCTATGACGGGCGCTGGCGCGACCGCGATCCTGCCGAAGCACCGCCGGGCGTTGCCCCGGTGATCCGGATCAAGACCGAACAGCATGGCGAGACGATTGTTCACGACAAGGTGCAAGGCGATGTCCGCTTCGCAAACAAGGATATCGACGATTTCATCATTCTGCGTTCTGATGGGGTGCCGACCTATATGATGGCGGTGGTGGTGGATGATCACGACATGAACGTGACCCATGTCATCCGCGGCGACGACCATCTCACCAATGCCGCGCGGCAGATCGCAATTTTCAAGGCGATGGACTGGGAAATTCCAGTCTTTGCCCATATTCCGCTGATCCACGGGCCGGATGGTGCTAAACTCTCGAAACGCCACGGTGCGCTTGGGGCTGAAGCCTATCGCGCCCTCGGCTATCTGCCGGTTGCCCTCAAGAACTACCTTCTCCGGCTTGGATGGTCGAAGGGCGACGAGGAAATCATCTCGCCTGAAAACATGATCGATTGGTTCGGCTTTGAGGGCATGGGCCGGGCGGCGGCACGGTTCGATTTTGCAAAACTCGAAGCGCTGAACGGCCATTATATCCGCCATATGCCGGATGCAGACCTCATTGCCGCGATCGACCGGATGTTGCCGGAAATGGCGGGCGGGCCGGAAATCATCGCGCTTCTCGATGCGACGAGGCGGGCGCAGCTTCTCAAAGCGATGCCCGGCCTCAAGGAGCGCGCCAAAACGCTTGTGGAGCTTATCGAAAACGCCTCTTTCATTTACCGCAACCGCCCGCTCGCTCTGGATGACAAGGCGCGCGAACTCCTCACGCCGGACGCCCGCGCGCAACTCGCCCGGCTTGCAGATCAACTTACCAAGCTCGCCGTCTGGGACCCCGATGCGCTTGATGTGGCGGTTCGGGCCTTTGCGGAGGCTGAAGGTCTGAAACTCGGTAAGATCGCACAGCCCTTGCGCGCTGCCCTTACAGGCACGACCACATCGCCCGGCATATTTGACGTGCTCGATGTTCTTGGCAGGCAAGAATCCATAGCTCGAATTTGTGATCAAAAAGACTGACAGTCGGCGTTTTACCGATACCCCGATCGGTTGCTTTATGCTGCGAGGCAGCATATCGTCTCGAGCGAAACGGGCGATGAGGTTCTCATGCGTCGATCAGGTTATAGATCCGGCACAGGCTTTGATCCAGTAAATATGACCTGATGCATCGCAGCAGCCGTTTGAAAGCATTCTGTTCCGAAAAGGAGCGGCAAATCAGCATGTAAGCTTTTATCCGCGACACGTCGGATAGAAGTGAACAGTTCGTGGATTTCCCTTCGCAGTCGTCGCTCAGGGTTACAATGGAGAAAGAATATGGCTGGAAATAAAGCTCAACTCAGCATCGATGGAAAAACCATCGAGCTTGACATACGCGAGGGTATTATCGGACCGAGCGTGATTGATATCTCGTCGCTCTATGCAAAAACCGGCATGTTTACCTACGATCCGGGTTTCACGTCGACCGCTTCATGTGATTCCGATATCACTTTCATTGACGGTGACAAGGGCATTCTCCTGCACCGGGGCTACGCGATTGAGGATCTGGCCGAGAAGGGCGATTTTCTCGAGACCTGTTATCTTCTCCTTTACGGCGATCTGCCGAACAAGCCGGAGAAAGATGATTTCGTTCATCGCGTTACCTATCACACGATGATCCACGAGCAGATGTCGCGTTTCTTCACCGGGTTCCGGCGTGATGCCCATCCGATGGCAATCATGTGCGGCGTGGTCGGCGCGTTGTCCGCGTTCTATCACGACAGCACGGATATCACGGACCCGCACCAGCGCATGGTGGCATCCCTGCGGATGATCGCGAAAATGCCGACGATCGCCGCAATGGCCTATAAGTATCACGTCGGCCAGCCTTTCGTTTATCCCCTCAACAATCTTGATTACACGTCGAACTTCCTGCGTATGTGCTTTGCCGTGCCGTGCGAGGAATATGTCGTCAATCCGGTGCTTTCCCGCGCGATGGACCGGATTTTCATCCTCCATGCCGATCATGAACAGAACGCATCGACATCGACCGTGCGCCTTGCCGGCTCGTCGGGCGCGAACCCGTTTGCCTGTATCGCGGCCGGTATTGCCTGCCTGTGGGGTCCGGCCCATGGCGGTGCAAATGAGGCAGCACTCAACATGCTTGCCGAAATCGGCAGCAAGGACCGCATTCCCGAATTCATCGCCCGCGCGAAGGACAAGGATGATCCGTTCCGACTGATGGGCTTCGGCCATCGCGTCTACAAGAACTATGACCCGCGCGCGAAAATCATGCAGAAAACCACGCATGAAGTGCTGAACAGCCTCGGCATCAAGGACGATCCGCTGCTCGAAGTTGCCATGGAACTCGAACATATCGCGCTCACCGATGAATATTTCATCGAGAAAAAACTTTATCCGAATATCGACTTCTATTCGGGCATCACCCTGAAAGCTCTCGGATTTCCAACGACGATGTTCACCGTTCTCTTCGCCCTTGCGCGCACCGTTGGCTGGATCGCGCAGTGGAAGGAAATGGTCGAGGATCCGTCGCAACGCATCGGCCGACCGCGCCAGCTTTATTCCGGTGCCGCGCCAAGACCCTATAAAGATCTCCCTGAACGCTGATTAAGCCTGCTTTTTGCGACCCTGGTTCACCTGCCTCACCGGCGGATGAGCCAGAGTTTGGCTTTCCTATTCTCCTCAAGGTGCCGAGGCTTCAATCTGGCCGCGCCTGTTGCCTTGTTGGCGCGAGGTGCGATAAGGATGGTCAAGACCATCAGGGTCGTGTGGCAGCGCCCGCTACGGGTGACTGACGGTGAATGCAAAAGGCGTGCCGATGGCCAAGGCCGGAAACTTCTACAATCTTCACACACACGGCTTCATCCGCGTTGCAACCGCCACGCCCTCTGTGATCGTTGCCGATCCAATCGCCAATCTCGCCTCGATCGAGACCATGGCCCTGCGGGCTGATCAGGAGGCGGCAAGTCTTGTCCTGTTTCCCGAGCTTTGCCTTTCTGCTTATGCGATTGACGATCTTCTGTTTCAGGATGCGGTTCTTGACGCCTGCGAGGAAGCCTTGCTGCACCTTGTCAAGACGAGCCGGACGCTGCATCCCGTTCTCATTGTCGGCCTGCCGCTGCGTGTCCATTCGCTGCTTTACAACGTTGCAGCCATTATCCATCGCGGTCGGATTCTCGGTCTCGTGCCGAAACGCTATTTGCCGAATTATCGCGAATTCTATGAACGGCGACACTTCACGCCGGGCACCAACCTGATCTCGGATACGGTCATTCTGGGCGGAGTTCCAGTGCCGTTCGGATGCGATCTTCTGTTTCACGCCGAGGATTTTCCGGATTTCAGCCTTGCGGTTGAAATCTGCGAAGATGTCTGGGTGCCGATTCCGCCGTCATCTTTCGCGGCTATGGCGGGGGCGCATGTGATTGCCAATCTGTCGGCAAGCAATGTCACGGTCGGCAAGTCGGATTACCGCCATGCGCTTTGCCGGGTTCATTCCGCCCGCACCTATTCGGCCTATCTTTATTCCGCTGCCGGCAGAGGCGAATCGACCACTGATCTTGCCTGGGATGGCCATGCGATGATCTATGAGAACGGCGAGCTCCTGGCCGAGGCGACGCGCTTTGCGATGGAACCGCAACTCGTGACCGCCGATATTGATCTTGAGCGGCTACGCCAGGAGCGCATGCGCCACACCACTTTTGCCGATTGTGCCGGTGAGCATCGCGGCGCACCGTTCCGGAGGATCGGGTTTCAGATCGCAGCCGACGGCAAGGCCGATCTTGGTCTTCGCCGCAGCCTCAACCGCTATCCCTATGTGCCGAACGAGGACGCGAAGCTCGATGAACTGTGTTTTGAGGCCTGCAACATTCAGGTCGCGGGCCTTGAAAAACGGCTTGCGGCGAGCGGGATCAAGAAGATCGTGATCGGCGTATCGGGCGGCCTCGATTCGACCCATGCCCTTCTTGTCGCGGCCCAGGCCTTTGACCGGCTCGGCCTTTCGCGCAAGAACATCCTCGCCTATACATTGCCCGCCTTCGCCACGTCGGCCAGCACAAAGTCTTCCGCCTGGGACCTGATGACCGCGCTTGATGTCAGCGCCGAGGAAATCGACATGGAGCCGGTCAGCTTTCAAACCCTGAAGGATATCGACCACCCTTATGCAAAAGGCGAAAAACGCTACGATGTAACCTTTGAAAATGTTCAGGCGGGCGCGCGCACCGCAACGCTTTTCCGTCTTGCGAATATGCACGATGCCCTTGTGCTTGGTACAGGCGATCTTTCCGAACTGGCACTCGGCTGGTGCACTTATGGTGTCGGCGACCACATGAGCCACTACAATGTCAATAGCTCGGTCCCTAAAACACTGATCCAGCACCTGATTCGTTGGGTCGCGGCATCGCACCGCTTCGGCGAGGCGACATCGAAGGTGATCATGCGCATTCTCGACACCGAGATTTCACCGGAACTTATACCGGGTGATAATCGGGAAAACCCGACGCAGAAGACGGAAGATGTGGTTGGCCCTTATGCGCTTCAGGACTTTAATCTTTATTATATCACCCGCTATTCGTTCCGCCCGTCGAAAGTAGCTTTCCTCGCCTATCACGCCTGGCACGATCAGCAAGCCGGGCACTGGCCACCGAACATCGCCGATGACAAGCGCCGCGCATATGATCTGGCGACGATACGGAGATGGCTGCGGGTGTTTTTGTGGCGGTTTTTTCAGACGAGCCAGTTCAAACGCTCGGCCATGCCGAATGGACCGAAGGTCGCCTCAGGCGGTTCACTATCCCCACGCGGTGACTGGCGCGCACCGTCCGACAGTTCTGCCGCTGTTTGGCTTCGCGAACTCGACAATCACGTGCCGGAAAAATAGGAAAAGAGCCTCTCAAAAAAAGGAAAGAGGCGGCCTAGAAGGCTGCCTCTTTGTTGTTAGTGAACGATTCACCGTTCTTACTTTATGTCTTCTGAAGTCAAACCTGAGGTGAGTTCGCTTGATCCGGAAGCAGGGCCATTAAATGATGAGCCGACTTCGACAGTCGCTGTTTTGTTGCTGCCGATCGAAGAAATTACAGACTTTGTAAATGCTTCATCGCTAGGCAACTTTCCTTCAGCGAACGCAACACCAGAAGCAAGGATTGTGGCGGCGGCAAAAGCAGATGCTACAAATTTTTTCATGATGTGAACCTTTCAGGTTTTCCGTATCTGGTTCGTTGGACCTTTTGTCCTTCGATGATTTGAATATGATCTTTCATCCGATAACTTGCCAATCAATGAGAAGCGATCAAATCGTTACCAGAACTCACACACGCGTGAATCCTCTATCATCTCTGAGTCAAATGACGGTTTACAGTCGTTCCTTGAAATTCCGGCAGTTGCTAGAGCGCTGGTAAATCACCCCTCGCCCAGGCCTCGCTCGTGCTTTCGCAATAAAGGCCGAATACTCCGTCTTCAATTGCTGACCGCGCGCCCTGCATCAGATCCTGATAATAGGCGAGGTTGTTCCAGGTCAAAAGCATGCCGCCCAGCGCTTCGTTGGAGCGCACCAGATGATGCAGATAGGCACGGCTATATTGACTTGCGGCAGGACACGATGATGTGGGATCGAGGGGGCGCGGGTCATCCGCGTGGCGGGCATTGCGCAGATTGATCCTGCCGAAACGGGTAAATGCTTGGCCGTGCCGCCCTGCCCGCGTTGGCATCACGCAATCGAACATGTCGACCCCGCGCGCCACTGCCTTCAAAAGATCATCCGGCGTGCCAACGCCCATCAGATAGCGCGGTTTTTCTGCGGGCAATCGCGGGCATGTCGCTTCCAGCATTGCGAGCATCACATCTTGCGGCTCGCCGACGGCAAGACCGCCGATTGCATAGCCCTTGAGGTTCATGGCCGAAAGGGTATCGGCGGAGCGCTCGCGCAAACCCGCATGATCGCCACCCTGCACAATGCCGAAAAGCGCCTGTTGCGGGCGCTCGCCGAAAGCCTGCTTGCAACGCTCGGCCCAGCGGAGCGAAAGCTCCATCGCCGCCTCGATCCGCGCCGCATCGGCGGGAAGCGCAATACATTCATCGAGTTGCATTTGAATATCGGCGCCGAGCAGACACTGGATTTCGATCGAGCGCTCCGGCGTCATCTCATATTTCGCGCCATCAACATGCGACTTGAAAGTAACACCGTGCTCATTGAGGCTGCGCAGGGTCGAAAGCGACATGACCTGAAACCCACCACTGTCGGTGAGGATCGGATGCGGCCAGTTCATGAAGCTGTGGAGGCCGCCGAGGCGGTCAATCCGCTCCGCACCAGGGCGAAGCATCAAGTGATACGTATTGCCGAGCACGATATCGGCGCCAAGATCGCGCACCTGACCCGGATACATCGCTTTCACGGTTGCAGCGGTGCCGACCGGCATGAAGGCGGGCGTGCGGATAGCGCCGCGTTGCGTCAGGATTTCGCCGCGCCGCGCCGCGCCGTCACGGGCCTTCAGTTCGAACGAGAATGCTTGTGTCATCACGGGCGCCCTTGATCCATCTGTGGAATTTGTTCCGCCTCGGCGCGAAAAAGCAATGAGGCGTCGCCATAGGAGTAGAACCGATACCCGGAAGAAATCGCATGGGCATAGGCGCGCTGCATCTGGTCAAGCCCTGAAAACGCGGATACCAGCATGAAAAGCGTTGATCGCGGCAGATGAAAATTGGTCATGAGAAGGTCGACCGCCTTGAACCGATAACCGGGCGTTATGAAAATATCGGTTTCACCGGCAAAGGCCTCGATCCGCCCGGATCTTGAGGCGGCACTTTCAAGAAGGCGCAGGCTTGTGGTGCCGACCGCTGCAATTCGTCCACCTCTATCGCGCACAGCCTGAAGGCGCGCTGCGGTCTCGGCATCGATCATACCCCATTCCGCATGCATGTGGTGGTCGCCGGTATCATCGACTTTCATCGGCAGGAATGTCCCCGCGCCGACATGCAGCGTCAGATGATGAATTGAAATTCCCCGCGCCGTAATCGCCTTAAGAAGACGTTCAGTCGTGTGCAATCCCGCAGTGGGGGCGGCGACGGCACCGGGATTGCGGGCGTAGATTGTCTGATAATCCTCCCGATCCGCCGCGTCTTCGTCGCGTTTCAGGGCAATATAGGGTGGCAGGGGCATATGGCCGATACGCGCAATCGCGTGATCGAGTTCTTCGCCCGAGAGGCTGAACTGCAGGCCGACCTCACCGCCATCGCGCTTTTCAGTGACACAGGCATCAAGGCCGTCAAAGGCGATCAGATCGCCCGGCACAAGTTTTTTCGCCGGTCGCGCGAAAGCCTGCCAGCGGTCCGGGGCAGTGCGAAGATGCAGCGTGAGGTCGATCCCGGCGGTAATTTCGCCTTCCGCCATCTTCCGCCTGCGCGTGCCTGCGATCTGCGCCGGGATTACCCGTGTGTCATTAAAGACGAGCGCATCGCCGGGACTGAGGATCTCCGGCAGATCAAGCACGCCGTGATCGGCAAATTCGGGAACGCCGCCCGGTTTAACGACAAGCATACGGGCAGCATCACGCGGGCGCACCGGTCGAAGCGCAATCGACGTCTCGGGCAATTCAAAGTCGAACAGATCGACCCGCACGGCACGGCCTCACTCATAAAAAGATGGCTTCCAGCAAGCTGAAAGCCATCCTGTCGGTTGTCCCGGAAAGGCTTTAAGCGTCGGCCTGAATGCGGGCAGATATGATCTTGTCCGGGTTCTTCACCGGCTCGCCCCGCTTGATCTTGTCAACATTGTCCATGCCGTCGGTGACTTCACCCCAGACGGTATATTGTCCATTGAGAAATGGCGCATCGGCGAAACAGATAAAAAATTGCGAATTGGCGGAGTTCGGATTCTGCGAACGCGCCATCGAGCAGGTGCCCCGGACATGCTTGCCACTATTGAACTCGGCCTTGAGATCCGGCTTGTCAGAGCCCCCCATGCCGGTTCCCGTCGGATCGCCGCCCTGCGCCATGAAGCCTTCGATGACGCGGTGAAAAACCACACCGTCATAAAATCCTTCGCGGGCAAGTTCCTTGATCCGCTCGACATGGCCGGGGGCGAGATCAGGGCGCAGATTGATCGTGACCGTGCCTGCGGTTGTTTCCATGATCAATGTGTTTTCTGGATCATTCATCAGGGTAACTGTTCCTTTCAGACTAATTTTCCGCAGGACCGTCTTATTCCCGCGTTTTCGGCTTTTGGTCTCGTTTCGGTCGGGACGCTAGCGCGTGACCACCGTTGCTTTTGTAATCTTGTCGCGTTTGCTCACAGGCACGACGCCACCCTGGCCTTCACCGCGTGTGATCGCGTCGACTGCCTCCATGCCCTTCGTGACCTTGCCGAAAACCGTGTACTGGTTGTTGAGGAAATGTCCTTCGGCAAACATGATGAAGAACTGGGAATTGGCGCTGTTCGGATCCTGTGTGCGGGCCATGCCGACAACACCGCGATCAAAAGGAGCCGGTGAGAATTCCGCCGGAAGGTCCGGCTCACTCGATCCGCCTGAGCCGGTGCCTGTTGGATCACCGGTCTGGGCCATGAAACCTTCAATCACGCGGTGAAAAACGATCCCGTCATAAAACCCGCTTTTTGCAAGTTTGGTGATCTGTGCGACATGCTTTGGGGCAAGATCGGGGCGAAGGCCGATTTCGACCGTGCCCTTTGTGGTCTCAAGCACAAGAACCTCCTCCGCGCGAAGCGAGGCCGAGCCAAAGATCAGGAAAACAGCGGGCAGAACCGCGAATGCAATTTGTTTCAGAAGCGTTTTCATCAGGTTGTCCTTTCAGGCACGAAACACGAAACGGAAATGTGTCAGGCAAATCGAGTTTTGAGCGCGCGCGCCACGGCCTCGGGTACGAAAGAGGAAATGTCGCCGCCCATCGCGGCGATTTGCCGAACCAGCGTGGCGGTAATAGGGCGAACAAGCGGTGACGCCGGAAGAAATACCGTGGTCAGGTTCGGCTCAAGCGTGCCATTCATCCCCGCCATCTGCATCTCGTAGTCAAGGTCCGTGCCATCCCGCAGACCGCGCACGATGATCGAAGCCCCGGCACTGCGGGCAGCGGTTACCACGAGATTGTCAAACGCCACCAGCCGCACGGGCGTTTTACCAAGGCCGGGTGTGGCTATCAGAACCTGATTGATCAGCGCCGAACGTTCTTCAAACGAAAACAGCGGCACCTTTCCCGGATGAATCCCGATGCCCACCACGACCTCATCGACGAGCGATGCGCAATGTTTCAGCACGTCGAGATGGCCATTTGTAATCGGGTCGAACGACCCTGCGTAAAAAGCAATGCGTTTCATGCGACGGTGATACAGAGTGAATGCGAATTCTGCAACGGTGTTTCTGATATCGCTTCAGACGCGGCGCGTGAAGGCAAGCCAGAGCCCGCCCGCGACCAGAAACGCGCCGCTCAGCCGTTCAATGATGACCACATTCCTGCGAACGAGGAGCGAACCGGTTCTGCCTGCGGCAAGGGCATAGAAGCTGTCCAAAACAGTTGCAGTCAGCATGAAAATCGTTCCGAGGACAACGATCTGAAGGCCCGTATTACCCGACGGATCGACAAACTGCGGAATGAAGGCACCAAAGAAAAGGAGAACTTTCGGGTTCGACCAGATCACCAGAACGCCCTGCCAGAAATAACCTGTCATCGAACGCAAAGGAAGCGTCGGTTGCGGCGCGGCAAGGCGGCCATCGGAGCGCAGCAACTTCACTCCGAGCCAGATAAGATAGGCAGCGCCAACAAATTTGAGAACGGCGAACACCTGGCTCAGATTGGCGACAATCGTCTCAAGGCCGACGGCCAGAATAACGATCATCACGAACAGGCCCGCCTGCGTCCCGGCAACGTTCATCAGGCCCGCTCGGCTGCCATGGCGCAAGGCATTGGCAATAATCAGCGTGACGGTCGGTCCAGGTACGATGACAATGACGACACAGGCAATAAAATACGGAATAAGAATAGACAGTTCAATCATTTAATGATCTTTCTCAAGGTTCATCCACCGTCATTCATTGTCTGGTACGCCCCCGGATTCGTCGCTTGTGCTGCCATGGGTGCCACCGACCGCATCGTCGCCTTCGCTCTCTCCGACATCTGTAATGCGCTCGGCCGAGACAACACGCTCGCCCTCGGCGGTTGAGAACACGGTGACACCCTGTGTCGAGCGGCCCATGACGCGGATCTGCTCGTTATCGGACTGAACCGGAACCCGGATCAATTTGCCCGCATCCGTGACGAGCATGATCTGGTCACTGTCATCGACCGGGAAGGAGGCAATCAACGCGCCATTGCGTTTCGTCATCGCCATCGCGGCTATACCTTTTCCGCCCCGCCCCGAGACGCGATATTCGTAAAGCGAACTGCGCTTTCCGAACCCCTTCTCGCTCAATGTCAGAACGAATTCTTCCGCAGCGCTCATTTCAGCATAGCGCTCGGTTGAGAGTTGGGCGTCACCGGTGAGACCTTCATCCTCGCCATCGGCAATCACCACCTCCTCGGCATCCCCCGCAATAAGGCGGCGCTGCTTCAGATAGGTTGACCGTTCATCCGGCGTTGCGTCGAAATGGCGGACAATTGACATGGAGATCACCTGATCGTCTGCCGCAAGGCTGATGCCGCGCACGCCGGTCGAATCGCGGCTCTGGAAGACGCGCACATCGCTCACGCGGAAGCGGATGCACTGGCCTTTCGCGGTGGTCAGCAAGACATCGTCGGCATCCGTGCAGGGTTCGACTCCCAGAATATCCATGCCTTCCTCGAGCTTCATCGCAATCTTGCCATTGCGGTTGACCTGCACGAAATCCGACATCTTGTTGCGCCGGACGCTCCCCTGGTTTGTGGCGAACATCACGCCAAGGGTTTCCCAGCTTGCCTCGTCTTCCGGCAGCGGCATGACCGTGGTGATGCGCTCGCCTGGTTCCAATGGCAGAAGGTTGATCAGCGCCTTGCCGCGACCGTTCGGCATTGCGAGCGGCAGACGCCAGACTTTCATTTTGTGCACGATGCCGCTGGATGTGAAGAACAGCAGCGGCGTATGGGTGTTTTCAACGAAGAGGCGGGTAACGAAATCCTCATCCTTGGTCGCCATGCCCGAGCGGCCCTTGCCGCCACGCCGCTGCGCGCGGTAGGTATCGAGTGCAACGCGCTTGATATAGCCGCCATGGGTAACCGTGATCACCATATCCTCGCGCTGGATCAGATCCTCATCCTCAAGATCGGCGCCGCCTTCGAGAATTTCGGTGCGGCGAGGCGTCGAAAATTCGTCGGCAATGCTCGTGAGTTCTTCCTTGATGATGGTCATCACGCGGACGCGGGAGCCCAGAATATCAAGATAATCGCGGATCTGTTCGCCAAGCTTGTTGAGTTCGTCGTCGATTTCATCACGACCGAGAGCCGTGAGGCGCTGGAGGCGCAAATCAAGAATCGCGCGGGCCTGTTCTTCCGAAAGGCGGTAGGTGCCATCCGCTTCCAGGCCATGGCGCGGGTCGTCGATGAGGGTAACGAGCGGCGCCACGTCCTTGGCTGGCCAATGCCGCTCCATCAGTTCGGAACGAGCGGTCGCCGGGTCCGGCGCCTTTCGGATAAGGGCGATCACTTCGTCGATATTGGCAACTGCAATGGCAAGGCCGACCAAGACATGCGCCCGCTCGCGGGCCTTGTTCAGGAGGAACTTGGTCCTGCGGGTGACGACTTCCTCACGGAAGTTGACAAAGGCGCGGATGAGATCGAGAAGGTTCAACTGCTCCGGCTTGCCCCCGTTAAGGGCGACAATGTTGCAGCCAAACGTGCTTTGAAGCGGCGAGAAACGATAGATCTGGTTGAGGACAACGTCCGCGACAGCATCCCGCTTCAGTTCGATCACCACCCGCATACCGTTCCGGTCACTCTCATCGCGGAGATCGGAAATGCCCTCAACCCTTTTGTCGCGGACCAGTTCGGCGATTTTCTCGATCATCGTTGCCTTGTTCACCTGATAGGGAATTTCGGTGATGATCAGCGCTTCGCGTTCCTTGCGCACTTCTTCAACGGCGACACAGCCGCGCATCACGACGCTGCCACGCCCGGTGAGATAAGCTGAGCGAATGCCGGAACGGCCGAGAATCTGCCCGCCGGTCGGAAAATCCGGTCCGGGTATGAATTGCATCAGCCCTTCAATGTCGATGGCCGGATCGTCGATATAGGCCTTGCAGGCGGCAATTACCTCGCCGAGATTGTGGGGCGGAATATTGGTCGCCATGCCGACCGCGATGCCGCCGGAGCCATTGACCAGAAGATTGGGGAATTTCGTCGGCAGGACCGTCGGTTCGACTTCGGAATTGTCGTAATTGTCCTGAAAATTGACCGTGTCCTTGTCGATATCGCTCAGAAGCTCATGGGCGACCTTTTCAAGCCGGATTTCGGTATAGCGCATCGCCGCAGGCGGATCACCGTCAACCGAGCCGAAATTGCCCTGACCATCGGCGAGCGGCAGCCGCAGCGAGAAAGGCTGCGCCATGCGCACCAGCGCATCGTAAATCGCGCTGTCGCCGTGCGGGTGGTATTTACCGATCACATCCCCGACAACACGGGCCGATTTGCGATAGGCCTTGTTCCAGTCATAGCCGTTTTCATGCATCGAATAGAGAATGCGGCGATGCACCGGTTTCAATCCGTCGCGCACATCCGGCAGTGCCCGGCTCACGATCACGCTCATCGCGTAATCGAGATAGGAACGCTTCATTTCATCGACGATGGAGATCGGATCAATATCGAAAAAACCGCCCTCGGATGGCGGCTGAATCGGCTGGTCGGTCAAGGAACAATCCACACTTTATTACAGTCGCCTGATCATAGGCGATTCCGCGCCGCATAGCAAATTTCAACCGGCGGAATGCACACATTAAAAGTGCTTATTTTCAGCATGATAGCAAGGCGGGTGGATTTAACTGCGATAATCATGAACAATGCGCGGCACGGGACCTGAAAACGTTGCCGCCATGGACTGACGCGGGTTTGAGAAGGGATTTGCGATGCCGATTGACTGGCTCACCAATGCGGTGACGACACTTTTCGTGATCATTGATCCGATTGGCCTCGCGCCGATATTTCTTGCCGTTACACAGGGCATGTCCCGAGACGAGCGGCGGACGGTGGCGCTGCG
The DNA here is from genome assembly GCA_013911885.1 of Hyphomicrobiales bacterium. Classification (GTDB taxonomy): domain Bacteria; phylum Pseudomonadota; class Alphaproteobacteria; order Rhizobiales; family JACESI01; genus JACESI01. Next base: position 65,101 of record JACESI010000006.1, read on the forward strand.
CTCCTGCCTGACAGCAGCGGGAATTCTGACCGTTTTTGCGCTTCTGGGCGGCGTCCTGCTTGCCTCGCTTGGCATTACGCTTTCCGCGTTTCGGATTGCCGGTGGCCTGCTGCTTTTCTGGACCGCCGCCGAAATGGTTTTCGAACGCCGCGAGAAACGAAAAACCAATACCGCCAAACTTGCAATCACCAAAGATCAGGTTCGGCAGGTGGCGATCTTTCCGCTTGCCATTCCGCTGATGGCGGGCCCCGGTGCGATTTCAGCAACGGTTCTGCTTGCATCGTCCGAGCCGTCCATTGCGACCTATGGTGCCCTCATCGGTATAATCTGGGCCATCCTTGCTCTCTGCTTCGTGGTGTTTCTTTTGGCAGATCGCATCGACCCGCTGCTTGGCGTCACCGGCCGGGCGTTGCTGGGCCGCCTCCTCGGCATTCTACTTGCCGCCCTCTCCGTCCAGTTCGTTGTCGATGGAATTCTGGCGATTGCAGCCGGAAATTAGGCCATATTCAGCGCGGCAGTGTTGCCTTCAGTTCCGTACCCCCAAGGCCATGAACTGAATCGTTTGCACGCACCGTGACCTCGCTTACCGTTTCGGGAATGGCAATCTCGCCGGAGCGCGTGAACGGCTGCTCGTCGACATGGGGATGGGCAAGCAACCTTGTGCCGAGGATCGTTCCGTCCGGTCCGACCACCTCCCACCGATCGGCATAATGCTCCCAGCCGGTGTCGTCATGGCGCACCGTGACGTCGAAAAGCCATTTTCCTGCACCGAGAGAGCGAACCGAAACATCGGTTACATCCGCCTTGCCCGCCATAGCGGGCAAGGCAAGCATCAAAAAGAGACAAGCCGACAACATATCAAGCCGACGCAGAAACAATCGGTGCACAAACAATAAGTGCATGGTCAAACCTATCCCGCTTCCCTTGGCTCGACCTAACCCAAACCCACGGGTAAGCCTAATAGACAATCAGTTGTTACTTGATAATACCGCACGCAACCCGACCGCCGGCGCCGCCGATTGGCTGCGTGATATGATCATCTGGTCCCTCATGGATAATCAAGGTTGATCCATCCGCATCGAGAAGATTATGGTCGCCCTCTTTCAGCGAAACAAGCGATGTATATGCTTCCATTTCGCCAGTGCCATCGGCGCCAACAAAAATATTCGGAATATCACCAGGCTCAGGACCCTTCGGGTTCAAAAGACCATGGCCACCGTCTACTTTGCCAACATGACCGGCCGCGGTCTTGAAACCTTCCCCGCCATCACAAACACCAACACCGTGTAGATGCAAGCCATGTTTTCCAGGCGCGAGGCCCGACACTTTCAGATGAATCAACACCCCTTTTGCCCCTTGCGTCAGATGGGCGACGCCAATTTCCTTGCCCGCAGGGTCAACCAGTGAAGCCGATGCTTTATCAGCCGCTTGCGCAGTGCTGAGGCAAAAAATAGTTGCGGTAATTGCCAAGGCGATTTTTTTCATTTCAGTCCTCCCTATAAATATCACATTTGATTTTCATATCAGATCGAACTCCAGTCAAATGATAGATAATTTATTGAAATCGAAAAGTTTTGTGATCTCATCCAATCACAAGCCTGCTTGATCCTAAGGATATCAGCCCCAGATCTCGAAATTATCAATCGCGCATCAGTCGCTGGCCTTTTGCCTCTGCCTGACCATCGGAAACAAGACGATCAAAACGGAATTTCGTCGTCCATGTCATCCGATCTTCTGCCGGATTGACTGCCCGAGGGACCACTTCCGGGCGATCCGCTGCTGGCGCCATAACCCATCTGGCCGCCACCACCATAATCACCCCCGCCGCCAGCCTGATCGCCACGACCATCAAGCATGGTGAGGTTTGAATTGAAGCCCTGAAGGACGATTTCGGTCGTATATTTGTCCTGCCCCTGCTGGTCCTGCCATTTGCGCGTCTGCAACTGACCTTCGAGATAGACCTTGGAGCCTTTCTTGAGGTAGCTTTCGGCGACCTTGGCCAAACCCTCGTTGAAAATAACCACTCGGTGCCACTCGGTTTTTTCGCGCCGCTCACCCGAATTGCGATCGCGCCAGGCCTCGCTGGTCGCAATGCTGAGATTGACGATCGGTCGTCCATCCTGGGTGCGTCGAATTTCCGGGTCAGCACCGAGATTACCAACCAAAATAACCTTGTTTATACTGCCAGCCATACCATTTCCTCAAACAAGATGGACCCTGCCGCTTATCCGTCGGGACGCTTGGCCACCGGGTCGATAAACGCCACCATATCAGTCAGGCCTCAACGCGCCTTTTCGCATTATCATTATCCACAAACCATATTCAACCTATTTGTTCTATTTTTGTTCTTTTTTTCATTTCAGATTGTGATAAACAGCGACGCAACAATCAAAATAATGAATCATCTGCTCGCCCAAACCTCGACAATTTCCGACGCTGTCATAAAACAGCGTGAGATTGAACATTTCTCGCATCCCGGCAACTTCAGGAAAAGCAAACGTGGCCTTATCCAACGATAGAAACCGCTTCATCTCCGTTCGGGGCGCGCGCGAGCACAATTTGAAAAATGTCGACCTCGACATTCCCCGCGACAGCCTGGTCGTCATGACCGGTCTATCCGGGTCCGGCAAATCATCGCTCGCCTTTGATACGATCTATGCCGAGGGTCAGCGCCGCTATGTCGAAAGCCTGTCTGCCTATGCGCGCCAGTTTCTGGAAATGATGCAGAAGCCGGACGTCGATCTGATCGAGGGCCTTTCGCCGGCGATTTCGATCGAGCAGAAGACCACTTCGAAAAACCCGCGTTCCACCGTCGGCACGGTGACTGAAATTTATGATTACATGCGGCTTTTGTTCGCGCGGGTTGGCGTGCCCTATTCCCCCGCAACCGGTCTTCCGATCGAAAGCCAGACAATCAGCCAGATGGTTGATGCAATCATGGCGCTTGAAGAGGGTACGCGGCTTTATCTGCTCGCGCCCATCGCGCGTGGTCGCAAGGGGGAATACCGCAAGGAACTCAGCGAACTGATGCGAAAAGGCTTCCAGCGGGTGAAGATCGATGGCGCCTTTCATGATATTTCCGACGCACCGGCACTCGACAAGAAATTCAAGCATGACATCGACGTCGTCGTCGACCGCATTGTCGTGCGGGACGATATTGCAACCCGCCTCGCCGATTCCCTTGAATCCGCTCTCAGGCTTGCTGACGGGCTTGCCGTTGCAGAATTTGCTGACAAGCCCCTGCCGGCGCAGGAGACTGCGGACGGCTCCGCCAACAAATCGAAGAATGAGACCCATGAGCGCCTGACATTCTCGGAGAAATTCGCTTGCCCGGTCTCTGGATTCACGATTGCCGAAGTTGAGCCGCGCCTGTTCTCGTTCAACAATCCGTTCGGCGCCTGCCCGCGCTGCGACGGTCTCGGCAGCGAGCGGCGTGTGGATGCATCTTTCGTTGTGCCGGACGAGAGCCTTTCGGTGCTGAAAGGCGCGATTGCGCCCTGGGCCAAATCAACATCACCCTATTATATTCAGACCCTTGAAGCGGTCTGCCGGCATTTTGAGGTAAAACCTTCGCTGCCGTTTGAAAAGCTGCCGGAGCCGGTGCGCAAGGCGCTGCTTTACGGCACCGAGGAGCCTGTCACCTTCACTTATGATGATGGTTTGCGCGCTTATAAAACGAAAAAACCGTTTGAGGGCGTGATCAACAATCTCGAGCGGCGGTGGCGCGAAACGGAATCGAGCTGGTCGCGCGAGGAGATCGAGAAATTCATGTCCGCGACCCCCTGCGAGACATGCGCGGGCTATCGTCTGAAACCTGAAGCGCTTTGCGTTAAGATTGCCGGGCATCATATTGGTGAAGCATCGGAAATGTCGATCCGCAAGTCTGCCATCTGGTTCGAGAGCCTGCCGTCGAAGCTCACCGCCAAGCAGAACGAGATCGCGGTGCGCATTCTCAAGGAAATCCGGGAGCGTCTGCGTTTCCTCAACGATGTCGGGCTTGAATATCTGACGCTTTCGCGCAATTCGGGCACTCTGTCCGGCGGTGAGAGCCAGCGCATCCGCCTCGCTTCCCAGATCGGGTCCGGGCTGACCGGGGTGCTTTACGTGCTTGATGAGCCCTCGATCGGCCTTCATCAGCGCGACAATGATCGCCTTCTCGTGACGTTGAAGCACCTGCGTGATCTCGGCAACACGGTGATTGTGGTCGAACATGACGAGGATGCCATTCTTGCAGCGGATTATGTCGTCGATGTCGGCCCGGCTGCGGGGATCCATGGTGGCGAGATCATTGCGCGCGGAACCCCGGCCGAAGTGATGGCCAATCCGCATTCGTTGACCGGGCGTTATCTTTCCGGCGCGCTTTCGATCGCGACGCCGCAAAAACGGCGCAAGACATCGAAGCAGCGCCAGATCCGCATTGTCGGCGCGACCGGGAACAACCTGAAAAATGTAACCGTCGATGTGCCGCTCGGCGTCTTCACCTGCGTCACCGGGGTTTCCGGCGGCGGCAAATCGACCCTTTTGCTTGATACGCTGTATAAGGCCGTTGCGCGCAAGCTCAATGGCGCGCGCGACAACCCAGCCCCACATGAGCGGATCGATGGTCTTGAACATCTCGACAAAGTGATTGATATCGACCAGTCGCCGATCGGGCGCACGCCGCGCTCGAACCCCGCCACCTATACCGGCGCCTTCACGCCGATCCGCGACTGGTTTGCGGGCCTGCCGGAAGCAAAGGCGCGCGGTTATGCGCCGGGACGTTTCTCTTTCAACGTCAAGGGCGGACGTTGTGAAGCCTGTCAGGGCGACGGTGTGATCAAGATCGAGATGCATTTTCTGCCGGATGTCTATGTCACCTGCGAACAATGCCACGGCAAGCGCTACAACCGCGAAACACTCGACGTGCAGTTCAAGGGAAAATCAATTGCCGATGTCCTCGACATGACCGTCGATGAGGGTGTTGCGTTCTTTTCCGCATTTCCGGTGGTCCGCGACAAACTTCTGACGCTGCAAAGGGTGGGCCTCGGCTATATCAAGATCGGCCAGCAGGCGACCACCTTGTCGGGGGGCGAGGCGCAGCGCGTCAAGCTCGCCAAGGAATTGTCCAAGCGCCCGACAGGCCGCACGCTCTATCTGCTCGATGAGCCGACAACAGGTCTGCATTTCCATGATACCGCCAAACTCCTCGAAGTGCTGCACGAGCTTGTTGAAAGCGGCAACAGCGTGATCGTGATAGAGCACAATCTTGAAGTCATAAAAACGGCCGACTGGATCATCGACCTTGGCCCGGAGGGGGGCGATGGCGGCGGCGAGATCGTCGTGGTCGGAACGCCGGAAACCGTGATGCAGGAGCCGCGTTCCCATACCGGGCGCTTCCTCAATGACCTCACTGAACGACGGGCGCTCTCGCGCAGTTCGGCAGCGGAGTAAAGCGGGTTTTCACAAAATATTAACCAGGTTCTCGTATTCTTATCGAGTGCATCGGTTTTTTGCATTCCTTGAGCTTCAAGCCATGCGTTAAATGCATCGCTGGCATTCTTATTTTGCGCTGCACAATTTTCCGGAAGTCGCTATTTTCTAATTATCGAAGCTCAGAAAACAGGTGGTGCTTCTAAGGAATACGGGGTCATCACCCTCCTCCCAGATGGCCTCGTTAAATGAGATGGTTCTTCCTCCTCCCAGAACCCTCTCTGCGTAAAACGCCCGCCGGACTCCTCCTCCCCCGGCGGGCGATTTTACTTTAAGGTCTTCACATTGCTCCGATGCTAATTGATCATGCCGATATTGCATCGCCGCACGATCGGCATTAGCGTCCGGCCATGGTCGATACAAAACCTTTCCATATCATCGGCGGCGGCCTTGCCGGAAGCGAAGCAGCCTGGCAGCTGGCAGAGCGCGGCATTGACGTGGTGTTGCACGAAATGCGCCCGCTCCGCCTGACCGAAGCGCATCAGACCGATGGTCTGGCCGAGCTTGTCTGCTCGAATTCCTTTCGCTCGGATGATGCCGAAAACAATGCTGTCGGCGTGCTGCATGCCGAAATGCGCCTTGCCGGATCGCTGATCATGCGTTCGGCGGATGCCAATCAGGTGCCTGCGGGCGGCGCCCTTGCCGTTGACCGCGTCGGTTTTTCCGATGCCGTAACAGCGGCCCTCGCGCAACATCCGAAAGTCACGATTGCGCGCGGCGAAGTCGCAGATGTGCCGCTTGACGAATGGGGCGCGGTTCTGATTGCAACCGGCCCGCTCACATCTGATCCTCTGGCAGCCTTCATCCGCGAAAAGACCGGTCATGACGCGCTTGCCTTCTTTGATGCGATTGCGCCGATCGTCCATAAAGACAGCATCGATATGGACAAGGCGTGGTTCCAGTCGCGCTATGACAAGGTCGGCCCCGGCGGCACGGGCGCGGATTACATCAACTGCCCGCTTGATGAGGCGGGCTATCACGCCTTTGTCGATGCCCTGATTGCTGGTGACACCACGGATTTCAAGGACTGGGAGCAGAATACGCCCTATTTCGATGGCTGCCTGCCGATTGAGATCATGGCGGCACGTGGGCGGGAGACCCTGCGACACGGACCAATGAAACCGATGGGACTGACCAATGCCCATAATCCGACGGTCAAGGCCTATGCCGTCGTCCAGTTGCGTCAGGACAATGCCCTCGGCACGCTCTATAATATGGTCGGCTTCCAGACCAAGCTGCGCTATGGCGCGCAGGCTGATATTTTCCGCATGATACCGGGGCTCGAAAATGCGGAATTCGCGCGCCTTGGTGGCCTTCACCGGAACACCTTCCTCAATTCGCCGAAACTTCTTGACCAGACACTGCGCCTGAAATCAGACCCGCGGATCCGTTTTGCAGGCCAGATCACCGGCTGCGAAGGTTATCTCGAATCGGCTGCCATCGGGTTGCTCGCCGGACGCTTTATTGCAGCGGAACTCTCCAGCGGCTTTGCCAGCGGCGGGCAGCAATTGCCCCCGCAGACGACGGCATTTGGCGCGCTTCTCTCTCATATTACCGGCGGGCACCTCGCCGACGAGGAGACGGGCAGCAGGCGCTCTTTTCAGCCGATGAATATCAATTTTGGCCTGTTTCCGCCGATCGAGGTGGACTTTTCTGATCGTGCAAGCGCCGGAAGGCGCATTCGCGGTAAAGAAAAAACACGCAGCAAGAAACAGGCAATGGCCGCTCGCGCGCTTGCCGATACGCGCACATGGCTCGGACTTTCTGAGCGCGAAGCAGCCGAATAAATCTAACGAAACCCGCGCCAGAGGAGCCATTGTGCCTTGATCTGGGATAGCGCCACCCGGTCGCGCAGCGGATCGAAACCAGGCTTTCCGACCTTGCGAAAGATCGGCTCGGTGAGACAGAGCGGCAGAAATACCGGCTTCATGGATGACGGCAGGCGCGCGAGGGCGGCCTCGGCTTTTTCGCGGTGCATGCGCCCGAAGGACGCAAATTCCGACATGGCAGCGGCAAGCGCGCGCCCACCCTCACCGTTCAGTACTTTTTCGCGCGATAAATCATGGCTTTCAAGGATCGAGAGCGGCAGATAGAGCTGGCCACGCGCCGCGTCGCGGGCAAAATGGCGAAGGACGCTGGCAACGCCGACAGCCACACCCGCATGACCGCTCGTATCGGCAAGCGCGTCTGAAGATGTCTTGCCGAGGATGAGGGCAGTCAATTGGAACAGAAGCGATTCCGTCTCTCCGGCATAGGCCTCAAACGCCTCCAAAGTCGGGATGGGATCGTCATAAAGATCGAAGGTTCGGGCCGTGAGAATGGTATCAAAGGCCGCATGAGGCAGATCGCGTTGTCGGATCACCTGTGAAAGCGCGCGCGCCAGGGGATGTCCCATCGCCTCGGATTTGCGTTCACCAAGGAGCGCGTCGCGCCACCATTGCAGCCGGATTTCACCGGGCATCGGCTCACTCACGATCTCGCGAAGGCGCGAAATTTCAGCGTTGAAGGCATAAAGCACGGTGATATCCGCGCGCGCCTCCGGCGGCAGAAGCAGGCTCGCAAGATAGCGTTCCCGGTCATGGCGGCGCAGAATATCGAGACAGAAGTCGAGATCGCTCATGCCTCAATCTACCGCGATCAGCCCGCAGCCGACAGCACGCTGTTCGCCGAGAAGCACATTGTAGGTGCGCACGGCGGCCCCGGTGCTCATCAGGTCGACAACGATTCCGGCACTCTGAAAGCGGGCGCGGAGTGCTGACGCAAGTGGTCGGATTTCGAGACCAAGGCCGAGCAGGAAGACATCGATATCGGCACAGGCGAAAACCGCCTCAAGACTGTCATCGGTGAGGTCCTGAAGGCGCGCCACCTTCCAACCGCGGATGCCATCGGGCAGACACAGGATCGATCCTTTATGCGACATGTCGGCAAAACGGAAGCCGCCATTTCCATAGGCATCGATCGGCGCACGCCCCGGAAAATGCGCCTCGCGGATTTCGATACCGCGATTTCCCGGCCCGGCCTGTTTCATATCGCGGCTGGTTCGTTGTCTTCCTGATCCGCTTTTTCATCCTTGATATGGGAAGGCCGCAGATTGAGCATGATCAGAAGCGGTGCGGCAATGAAGACCGATGAACAGGTTCCGATTATGACGCCCCAGATCATCGCAAAGGTGAAGGACTGAATCACATCACCGCCGAGGAAATAAAGCGCGAGAAGTGCGATCAGGGTCGTCACCGACGTGAGCGCCGTTCGCGAAAGCGTTTCGTTGATCGAAAGATCAAGGACACTGGCAATCGACATCCGCTTGTATTTGCGGAGGTTTTCCCGAATTCGGTCATAGACCACCACGGTATCATTAAGCGAATAGCCTACAATCGTGAGCACGGCTGCAATGGTCGACAGATTGAAATCGAGCTGTAGCAGCGCAAAAAGACCGATCGTGATCACCACGTCATGAACCGTCGCTATAACCGCGCCCACCGCGAAATGCCACTCGAAGCGGAACCAGATATAAATCAGCACGGCAATGAGCGCGACCAGAACGGCGATGGTTCCGGCCTGTGTCAGTTCTCCCGACACGCGCGGACCGACAACCTCGATCCGCCGGTAGTCGATATTTGCCTCGCCGAGGGCTGTGCGCACTTTTCGGACAGCTTCCTGCTGCGCCTGATCGCCGCCTTCCTGTTGCTGAACGCGGATCAGAATATCATCCGGCGAACCGAATTCCTGCACCTCGATATCGCCTAGTCCGAGCGCGCCGAGTTTGCCACGGATGGCGCCGATGTCTGCCGGACCATCGGTGGTCTTGATTTCGACTATCGTTCCGCCCTTGAAATCGATCCCGAGATTGAGACCATTGACCCCGAAAAGGGCGAGCGAACCAGCCACGAGTATGGCCGAAATAGGAAAACTGAAACGCCGAAGCCGCATGAATTTTATGGTGGTGCCATCCGGGACCATGTCCAGAATCCAGCGAAGCGACAAGGTCTTGGGTCTTTTCCGCAGCACCCATTGCGCAACCATGTAGCGCGAGAAGGTGAACCCGCAGAACACGGTCGCGAAAATACCGATTACAAGCGTGACCGCGAAACCCTTTACCGGACCGGAGCCCAGGTAGAAAAGGATGGCGGCGGCGATGAAGGTCGTGATATTCGCGTCAAGGATGGTGCCGAGCGCGCGGGAATAACCTGCGTCGATTGCCTGCAGGGGCGTACGTCCAGCGCGAATTTCCTCACGCACGCGCTCGAAAATCAGCACATTCGCATCAACCGCCATGCCGACCGTCAGAACAATACCGGCAATGCCGGGCAGCGTCAGGGTCGCTCCAAGCAGCGATAAGGCTCCGATGATCATGGCGATATTGACGACGAGCGCGATGTCGGCGATCAGGCCGAATTTGCCGTAAACCAGGATCATGAACCCAATCACGGCAATGGAGCCGACAACTGCCGCCAAAAATCCGGCATCGATCGAATCCTGCCCGAGACCCGGACCGACCGTGCGTTCCTCGATAACGGTCAGTTCCGCCGGCAGTGCCCCTGCCCTCAGAAGAATGGCAAATTCATTGGCTGACTGCACGGTGAAGCTTCCGGTGATCTGTCCGCTGCCGGTCAGGATCGGTTCCTGAATGCGCGGTGCAGAGACGACCTTGTTGTCCAGCACGATTGCGAACGGACGCCCGACATTGTCCTGCGTGGCGCGCCCGAATTTGCGCGCACCCGCATTATTGAAACGGAAAGTCACAACCGGCTCATTGGTCTGCTGCGTGAAGCCCGGTTGAGCGTCAACCAGATCCTCACCCGACACAATGACACGGTCCTCGACAAGATATTTCACCCCGGCTGCCCGATCCTCGACACCGTGCGCTTCCAGAACCTGCGCGCCGATCGGAGGGCGGCTTGCTTCGGCATCGAGGGCGGACATCGACTGATCGACAAAACGGAAACTCAGTTTCGCCGTCTGGCTCAAAAGATCTTTCAGGCGTTCCGGATCATCAAAACCCGGCACCTGAACGAGAATGCGATCCGCTCCCTGGCGCTGGATCGACGGTTCCGTGGTGCCCAGCTCATCAATGCGGCGGCGAACGACTTCGATCGACTGCTGAACCGCCGAGGCAAGCCGCTGGTCGATGCCGTTTTCCGTAAGAGAAAGGCGGAACAGGCCGTTTTCGTCGGACATTTCGACCTCGGCGACCGTGCCGCCGCCAAACACGTCGGACAGCGAAGGCTGCACGACACTGGAAAGGGCTTCACGCGCCTTTTCGGCATCGGCCGGATCACGCAGTCGAAACTGCACATTGTTGCCGACGAGGCCAAGACCGGTATAGCCGATCCGCTCAACCCCGGTGCCTTCCGCATTCTGGCCACGCAGCGCCGTGCGCACGTCATCGCGAAGGATTTGCAGGCGTTCCTTGACCAGGCCTTCGCGCTCGACCTGGACCAGAAGATGAGAGCCGCCCTGCAAATCGAGACCAAGAACCATGCGATCATGCGGCAACCATGACGGCAGCGACTGAAGGGCCTTTTCGGAAAACAGGTTCGGTAAGGCAAGCGCCACACCCACAATCACGGTGAGGAGAACGAGGGTGGTTTTCCAGACGGAAAAATGGATCATTATTGGTTCCCTTTCGGGGAAACTTCCCCGAATTGCGGCATGAAGCCTGAATTACTCGGCGCTGACGGGTTCGCCTTTCGAGCGTACTTCATGGATCATCGGGCGAAATGCGCGCACTTTGACGCCTTCGCCAATTTCGAGCTGGATTTCACTGTCGTCGATCACTTTCGCCACTTTGCCGATCAGGCCACCGGCCATGACAACCGTATCGCCACGGCGAACATTGGCGATCATCTCCTGATGCTGCTTCATCTTCTGGCGTTGTGGCCTGAGGATGAAAAGATACATGATTACGAAAATCAGGATGAAGGGCAGAATGCCAAACAGGGCCTCGCCGGCGCCACCTGCTGTCTGTGCATAGGCTGGTGTGATAAACATGGAAGTTCCCTCTCGGTCGGTCGTGATACGGACAGCCATATCCTTCGCGGATCATGCTGCCAAAAGTGGCCGGACTATACCTAGACACTCCTGATTTGCAAATCATTCACGCCTGAAGCGGTTGCCTTTTCTTCTGTTTTCAGCTTTTTCAACCGGGACCTCTGGCAGCGCCCATGCGTCATCGTTGTCTTCGCCTTGCGGTGCCAGGCAGCAAAGACCCATTTCGCTGGCAAAGGATGCGGTAAGTGCGCAGGCAACCACCGAAAGCCAGCGAGGAAAGATCAGATCGTGATGACCAAAAGCCCGACCGATACAGAAATCCTGAGCGCGAAACTCGATGGCCTGATCGCCCTTGTCGCGCGTCTTGTGCCCCCTGAAACACCGGCTTTCGATCCGAATACAGCGGAAGCCTTCATCTGGCGGGCGGAAGAGAGTTTCCTTCAACCTGTCGACCAGATCAACCGGATCGATCTCGACCTTCTTGTCGGCGTCGATCTCGTGCGTGACAAACTCCTCGACAACACACGCCAGTTCGCTCGCGGCTTTGCGGCCAACAATGTTCTGATGTGGGGCGCGCGCGGCATGGGCAAAAGTTCCCTGGTGAAAGCGACCCAGCGCACGATCAACCAGGAGAATGCACGTGAGGGCCTTTCTGCCCGGTTGAAACTGATCGAAATTCACCGCGAGGATATCGACAGTCTTCCGGCTCTGATGCGGCTTCTGCGCGGTCTTGACCACCGATTTATCGTATTCTGCGACGATTTGTCGTTCGATGGCGATGACGCGAGCTACAAATCGCTCAAATCCGCGCTTGACGGTGGCGTCGAAGGCCGCCCGGACAATGTGATTTTTTATGCGACATCGAACCGTCGCCATCTGATCCCGCGCGATATGATGGAGAACGAGCGTTCGACGGCGATCAACCCTTCGGAGACGACGGAAGAGAAAGTCTCCCTGTCCGATCGCTTCGGCCTCTGGCTCGGATTTCACAAATGCACGCAGGAGGATTATCTTGCCATGATCGAAGGTTACGCCGCGCGCTATGATCTCGACATCGCAACGGAACGCCTGCGTTTCGAGGCGCTCGAATGGGCAAAAACCCGCGGCAACCGGTCGGGCCGCGTCGCCTGGCAATATATTCAGGACCTCGCCGGGCGCCTCGGTAAGGTCATCACGCTCGATTGAGCCAGAAGAGCCGAGGGCGTCTGGCCTTTGGCTCTCCTGGGGCAGTACCGGTCAGAAGATAATCAGCCCGGCAGATGCTTGGACGGGTTAACCGGCTGCTTTCCTTCGCGCAGTTCGAAGTGAACACGCGGCGAGGTTACTGAACCGCTGTCGCCGGATTTGGCAAGAACCTGCCCTTGGCGGACCTGATCGCCTCGCCGCACACTGATCTCGCTGTTATGTGCATAGGCGCTCACAAAACCGTTCGGATGACGCACGAGAACAAGATTGCCATAATCCGCAAGGCCGTTCGACGCATAGATCACCTCACCCGATGCAGCAGCGCGCACCGGCGTGCCTTTGGGCACCTCGAGGTCGATACCATCGTTGCGCGCGCCGTTCTGGATGCTGCCAAATTCCGAAATCACCGTCCCGCGAACTGGCCAGATAAAGCCGGTTTCCTTGACTTCCGCCTTTGTCGCGGTTTTGGCGGGCTCGGCTTTTGCAACAACTGGCGGTGCCGGCTGGACCCGGGGTGGCTGATAGGCTGCAACCGATGCCTTTGTTTGTTCAATTCTCGGCAAACCAGCGGTAACAGGAGCGCTTTCCGTGCGCACGAGGGCTTGTTTTGCGGTCTCAGGCTTATTGATCGGCAGAACGGCGGCTGTGGCGCGCGGCTGATAGGACGGGCGCGAGCGCGGTGTGACAAAGCCGGTGGCGGAGGGCCGTGCGATGGTCGAAGTTACAGTTGGATCGACGCCCGGAGTAGCAGCAACCGCCGCCACTGCCTGGCCGCTCTGCGCGGGCACAAAGCCATAGGTCGGGATCAGCACCTGTTGGCCTGCGCGCACGGAAGCGGGATCGGAAATATTATTAGCCGCAGCGATCTCTTTCACCGGCACACCATAGCGGCGCGACAGAGATGCCAATGTGTCTCCCTGCGCGAGCACGACATAGGTGCCGCCGGCAGCAGACCAGCCGCCTCTGCCGGCACTCGGCACGGAAGGTTGCGCGATGCTTGCGACTGTCTGGTGATCGACCGTCGCCGGCGCGCTCGAAATAGCCGACTGACCGGCTGAAGCACGAATGATGCGCGGCGCTGGAGCGGCTGCAATCGAACTCGTTGGACGTTGATCGATCCCGCTTCCCGCAGGCGGCGTATAAGCACGTGGCGCGCCCCCGGAAGCCCCGCCCGGCGACCCGGTCGGCACGGGAAGGTAACGCTTCGTCCAGTCCGTCGCATCCACCTGTGAGGCGGAAGGTGAAGACAGGGTGCCAAGGGATTGAGGCGCGGAATTACTGGCTAGAGACGGCGCAAGGGAAGCGCTCCGCCCCAAGGAGGGTGCAACCGGTGCTTCAGCACGCTCGCTGTCATTGATCGCGCGCGCCTGATCGAGCGTCAGGCGGCCACGATCCGCTGCCGCAGCCGTGGCATCGGCCTGCGAGGCAAAGGGTGGCGAGCCAAAGGATGGCGATGAAGGTGTTGCGAGGGTGGTGCGTCGGGGAATTGTCTGCACCGGCGGGAGCGGCTGGCTCGCAATCGAGGATGGACGACCACCGATCTGTGGCGCAAGGGCGGCCTGACGCCCGGCAATCGGAGCGCCATATTGGGAACCGCCAGACAGTGAAGAGCCGAACTGCGGATTGCCGTCAAGTTGCGTAGCGTAGCGCGCCTGCGGCTCGGCATAGACCTGCGACCGAGGCTCCGCGCCAAAACCGCGTCCGGCATTGAGGCGGGTTACATTGCGCGCGTTGAACAGATTGGCGTTCGGATCCGGCACCGGCGGCGCATCGACGCGCTGCGGAATTTTCTGAGGCAGGTCCGCCTGTGGCAAATTTGTCGGATCAGAGAAGCGCGCAACACCCTGATGAGGAGTCGGCTGGGTGACGGACGACGTGAAAAGATGGTCGAAGCGCGATGCATTCTCGCTGCATCCGGCAAAAATTACGCCAGCAAAGCTGATAAAGGCTGCGTTGAAAAAAAGACGGCTCTTGTGCCGGGAGACGCGAGTACACATAACCAAACTCGTTCTGCAAATTTCACTGCCGTCATTAAAACCCGGTAACCTGAATAAAGCTTTAAAGCCGCTGCGCTATTCCGGGAATGATCGGCAAATAGCGTGCGGGGCCAAGCAGGTGCTGCTCAATTCCACCCTGTTTCTTTGCATGAACCACGAGATTGACCGCACCCTGCCCATCAATCAACGGCGCAACCAGCGTGCCACCAAGCTTCAACTGCTCGAAGAGGCGGCGGGGAACGCTCTTCACGGCTGCATTGACCACGATGCGATCAAAAACATCATTACCATCAACGCCCTGCTCACCGTCACCGAGTTCGGCGAGGATGTTGGTCAGCCGCAATCCCTGAAAGCGCACGTGGCATTCATCGATCAGCGTGCGGAAGCGATCCAGCGTATGCAGTTTTCGGCAGAACCTTGCGATGATCGCGGACTGATAGCCGGAACCCGTGCCAATTTCGAGAACCGCATCACCCGGTTCGATGGCGAGCGCCCGGACTACGCGCGCAATCGTGGTCGGCGCGGTTTGTACCTGGCCGCAGGAAATCGGCGCGGAACTCTCAGGCGACAGACCACCATGAACCTGACCCGCATTGAGGAACATCCGCCTTGGTGTTGCCTCGAAGGCATTGAGAAGGGAGCGCTCCATGATCCCCTGCCCGCGAATGGCGAGCAGAAGTGCCATTGTCTCTTCATTCGAGATCTGGTTGAGGCGATCGGGGCTTAGTGCTTCTCTCAAATCCCCTCCGAAACGGGCTTGCGCAAACGGCGCACCATGGCAACCGGAAATGTCGCAAGGATAACACCGCCCAGAATGGTCATGACACCCACAAGATGAAAATGTTCGAATTTTTCACCAAGCAGCAAGACGGCCAACCCGACACCATAACCGGGCAGAAGATACAT
The DNA here is from genome assembly GCA_013911885.1 of Hyphomicrobiales bacterium. GTDB lineage: Bacteria > Pseudomonadota > Alphaproteobacteria > Rhizobiales > JACESI01 > JACESI01. The sequence goes on from JACESI010000006.1 coordinate 80,649, forward strand.
GAAAATTCCCGCAAGCGCCGGGCCGACGGTGCGCACCGAATGCTGATAGGCGAGAAACGCTGCAAGCGACGAACTGAAAATGATCCCGGCAATATTGAGCCAGACGAAAAGACTGGTCGGCACCGGGCTCACATAGATCACTTCGACAAGGGCAAATGGCGCGAGGAGAACGGCAGCGGATGCGCTGAACAGAAAAAGCAGCAAGGTGCTCGGAAGCCGGACGAGGCTCTCATTCTTGAACACCACGGAATAGACCGCCCAGGCGATTGCGGCGAATACCATGGTGAGATCACCGCCATTGAATTGCAGGTGAAACAGCGCATTGAAATCGCCGCGCAGCAAGATCGTCGCGACCCCCAGCGTCGCCGCCGCAATGCCAATGCCCTCGCGCAGGCTGATCCGCCGCCCCCGCACCAATGCTTCCGCAATGATGATGATGACCGGCGCGGAAAGATAGATCAGTGTGGCATTCGTCGCCGTTGTAAGCGACAGGGCGTAATAAACGAGCGCGCCACAGATCCACATGGCGAGAAAACCCATGATCGCGAACAGCGGCAGGTTTCGGCGAATATGGCTCCATTCTGCAAAAAGCGGTCGAGTAACAAAGGGCAACAGGATCAGGCTCACCAGACCCCAGCGGATGAAAGCCAGTGTCCAAGGCTCGATATTCGGGATGACCACCTTACCGAACAGAAGATTCGAGGCAAAGAAGAGCGGCGCGAGTATAAGGGCGAAAAACGACAGGACACGGCTGAATGTCATTTTGATCAGCCGCGCTTGAGCGCATGGCGCAGGGGGGTAAGGGCCGCGTGGTCGGTAAAATCAGGCCGCATCGGCGTCACCGCGATCCTGCCCGCCCGCAGCGCCGAGACATCATTGTGAAACTCGGAGATGAGCGCCCCCGACTTGAAGGTCAGCCAGTAATAAGGCTGGCCACGTCCGTCGCGGCGTTTTTCCGCACCGAGTTCATGATCAACCAGGCCCTGCGGCACCACATCGACGCCTTCGACCTCTTCCGGGATACGGTCGGGAAAATTCACATTGATGAAGGTGCCGACACTGAATTTCGCTCTGAGCAGCCGATCGATCAGGTCCGGCCCGTGGGCGAGTGCGGTCTCCCAGTGGATTTTACCATCTCCCGCCCAATCCACCCTCTGAGACAGAGCAATCGAGGGGATGCCGAGAATGGCGCCTTCCATGGCGCCTGCCGCTGTTCCCGAATAGGTCACATCATTGGCCGCGTTCTGGCCCAGATTGACGCCGGAAAGCACCAGATCCGGCGGTTCCGGCATGAGTTGGCGCACGCCCATGGTCACACAATCGGTAGGCGTGCCGCGCAGAACGAAGCTGCGCTCGTCGACTTCACGCACCCGCAGCGGATGACTGAGGGTGAGCGAATGGCCCATGCCGCTCTGGTCACTCTCCGGCGCCACGGCCCAGACATCATCGGAAAGCTCTGCCGCTATCTGGCGCAGCACGCCAAAGCCCGGGGCGTAGAACCCGTCGTCATTCACGAGCAAGATGCGCAAGAGGATCTGTCCTTCAGAAGATTCGTTCGATACCGCCCATATAGGGCTGGAGAACCTTCGGAATAGCAACGCTGCCGTCGTCAAGTTGATAATTTTCCAGAACCGCGATCAGCGTGCGGCCGACGGCAAGCCCGGAACCGTTCAGCGTATGACAGAATTGCAGACGCTTTTCGCCTTCGACCCGATAGCGCGCATTCATCCGGCGAGCCTGAAAATCGCCACAGACCGAACAGGACGAAATCTCGCGATAGGTATCCTGCCCCGGCAGCCAGACTTCGATGTCATAGGTCTTCTTCGCGCCAAAGCCCATATCTCCGGTGCACAGCGTCATCACACGGTAATGGATCTCGAGGCGTTTCAGGATTTCCTCGGCGCAGGAGAGCATCCGTTCAAGCTCAGCCTCGGAATCCTCCGCCCGGGTTATGCTGACCATCTCGACCTTGGGAAACTGGTGCACCCGCAACATCCCGCGTGTATCCCGACCGGCCGATCCCGCCTCGGAGCGGAAGCACGGCGTAAAAGCTGTCAGGCGCAGAGGCAGCGCGCTTTCATCAAGAATGTCATCGCGAACGAGATTTGTAAGCGGCACTTCGGCGGTCGGCACCAGCCATCGCCCGTCTGTGGTGCGGAAAGAATCTTCGGCGAATTTCGGCAACTGGCCGGTGCCGAACATAACCTCATCGCGTACCAGAAGCGGCGGTGAGACTTCACTATAGCCGTGTTCACTGGTGTGAAGGTCCAGCATGAACTGCGACAGTGCCCGCTCAAGGCGCGCAAGCGCCCCCTTGAGCACCACGAAACGCGCGCCGGCAAGCTTTCCCGCCGCGTCAAAATCCATAAGGCCCATGGCCTCGCCGATCTCATAATGTTCCTTCGGCTTGAATGGCAGAGCCGGTTTCACGCCGTGGCTGCGATAAAGCACGTTGTCGGCCTCGCTCGCGCCCACCGGGACAGAGGCAAGCGGCACATTCGGCAGGATGGACAGGAGTTTGTCGATCTCATCATTGAGCGCGCGTTCGGTCTCTTCGCCGGACTGGATGAATGATTTCAACGCCGCAACCGCGCTGATCGCCTTTTCGGCGGCCGCCTCGTCACCGCTCGCCTTCGCCTTGCCGATTTCCCTGGAAGCAAGATTGCGCTTTTCCTGGGCATCCTGAAGTGCTGTAAGATGCGCCCGGCGCCTATTGTCAAGATGGACAAGGTCGGCCGCCATCGGACCGGCGCCGCGCGCTTTCAACGCGGCGTCAAGAAGCTCCGGATTGTCGCGGATCCACTTGATATCGAGCATGGTAAACTATCGCCTGTTTCAACACGGCAGAAGATCGGTGCGTGAGCGGCGAAGCTTGCCCGGATCTCCCTAGGCTTCAGCGTCCCGCATGCTGCGCTCGCGTTGCCGTTCCACGAGCTTCACGCAAAATATGGACACTTCGTAGAGAAGGAGTGTGGGCAGCGCAAGTCCGATCTGGCTTGCCGGATCAGGCGGCGTGAGCAGTGCGGCCAGGGCGAAGGTGATCACGATTGCATATCGGCGCCGGTTGCGAAGCGTATCCGACGAAATCATGTTCACCCGGGCGAGAAGCGTCAAGACCACAGGCAACTGGAAGACAAGGCCGAAAGCAAAAATCAGCGACATGATGAGGCTCAGATATTCCGAAACCTTGGGCAGGTTTTCGATGATTGCCTTGCCCGGCTCGTGTTGCTCCAGCGACAGGAAAAAGCTCAACGCAAGCGGCATCACGAGAAAATACACAAGGCATGCGCCAAGAAAGAAAAGGATCGGCGTTGCAATCAGAAACGGATAGAAGGCCGCTCGCTCGTGACGATAGAGGCCGGGCGCCATGAACATGTAGATCTGGCTCGCAAAAACCGGAAAAGCAAGAAACAGTGCCCCGAAAAAGGCGATCCGCACCTGCGTGAAGAAATATTCCTGCGGCGCGGTAAAAACAAAACGGATTTCCCGTTCCGCTCCGGCAGCCGTCTCGTAAGGCCCGATCAGAATATTGAAGATTGTTTCAGAGAATATGTAGCAGACCACAAAAGCGATACCGATCGCGATGACCGAGCGAATCAGACGCGAGCGCAATTCGGTCAGATGTTCGACCAAAGGGGCCTTCGATCCGTCAAGGTTCTCTTCCTGCTTCATCAATATTGTCTACTCTTTCAGGAAGCGGGCGAGCCGCCCTCGGTCTTTTTTGACTGTATGGCGGATTTTTTCGCCGCAGGTTTTGCCGCAACTGGTTTGGCAGGAACCGGCTTGGCAGGAACCGGCTTGGAACGGGCCGCAAGCTTGCCTGACTTGACTGGCATGCCTGATGTGACCGGGGGGACTGGTCCTTCCGCTTTGGCCGATTTCGGCTGAGACGACGTTTTCGCCGATGGCGCGGGATCAGAAGGTGTCACGGGCGGAACGCCGGAATCAATCGCTGTTGTCGTGTTCGGGGTCTTGTTTTCAGCCACAGAAGACGACATCGGCGCTTCTTCATCGGGAGCATCGAAGGCGCGGGCGCTGTCCATATAATTGCTGACTTCGTTCTTGATATCGTTGAGCGGGTTGATGTTGCTCACGCTCTTCATCGTATCGCGCACGCTGTCGAGTTCGCTTTCTCGAATGGCATCATTGACCTGGCTCTGAAAATCCCGCGCCATGGAGCGCAGCTGCCCCATATAGCGTGCAGCCGTTTTCAGCAGCCCCGGAAGATCCTTGGGGCCCACCACGATAATCGCCACAACGGCAATCACCAGCACTTCTGACATACCGATATCGAACATGATCGCCTGCTTGGTTATCGCGCGGCAGAAGACCGGCCGCGCCTATTGGAGCGTCGAAACGCTTCCTAGCTGGCTTTCGATTTGTCGTTGACCGTGTCTGCGACCTTTTCCGCGGGGGTATGGTCGATTGCCTTTTCCGGGTCTTCCTTGAGACCCTTCTTGAAGCTGTTGATGCCTTTGGCGACATCGCCCATCATCTCGGAAATCTTGCCGCGTCCGAACAGAAGAACGACCAGAAGGGCGACAATGATAATCTGCCATGGACCGATTGAACCGAACATTTTACTCTCCTCTCAGCACAGCCTATACTCACCTTTGCAAAGGTGGGTGCGCTTTCTCTCTTCCCTGTAAATAGCGTTTATCCCCCCGCATCTGCAATCACTATTTCGTCTGACTGGTAAATATCAGGACAGAAGCAGGATCGACCACGAAGGAAACAAGGTTCGACTTCAAAGTGTGGCGGGCTGTGATCTTGAGTTTCAAGGGCGCCTGATCACCGTCGACGAGGACGCTGATCAGCCGTTTGTCGCCCGCAAAACGCTGCGCCAGAACCCGGCCATGGGCAAGGCCATCCGCCGGCGACACGTCGCGCACATCAACGCCTTCAATACGCACGTAAATGTCAACCAATGTGCCATTGCCGAAGCCCGGGGCCGCGAAATCGCCGAGCGGCGTTCGGACCGTGCCGTTCGCCACGACCGCGGAAAAGGAATTCAGGCCGCCGAAAAAGCCCGCGACAAAGCCGTTTCGCGGTCTCAGATAAAGGTCTTCCGAGGTGCCGATCTGTTCGATCCTTCCCTCCCGCATGAGCACGATCCGGTCGCCAAGGGCAAGAGCCTCTTCAGGATCATGGGTGACAATGATGCTGGTCGCCAGGGTTTCACGCAGCACCGACATGGTTTCCAGGCGCACCTCCTCGCGCAGAACGGTATCAAGGCCCGAAAATGGCTCATCGAAGAGAAGCACCTGCGGTCGTGGCGCAATGGCGCGGGCGAGAGCCACCCGCTGCTGCTGGCCACCGGACAGCATATGCGGAAATGCCTCGGCATAATCCTGCATCTGGACACGGGTCAGCGCCTGAAGGGCCACCGTCTCCGCCTCACGTCGGCTCAGCGCCGTCAGACCGAACATCACATTGCGCAGAATCGTCAGATGCGGAAACAGTGCATAATCCTGAAACACGAGCCCGACGCGGCGCTTTTCCGGCGGAATATGCCGCCCGGGCCCGCAGACCTCCTCGCCGTTGATCCGGACACGTCCGGATGTCAGCGTTTCAATCCCGGCTGCAATCCGCAGCAGCGTCGTCTTGCCGCAGCCCGATTCACCGAGAAGGCAGATGGTCTCGCCCGGCCTGATCGAAAGCGAAACATCGCGCACCGCTTCAACATCGCCAAAGCGGCGCGACACGCTCTCAAACTCGACACTTCCGGCAAAACTCGGCCCCGCCGCGCCGCGCCGGCCGGGAGGGGATTTCGCGCTGGAAAAAGGCTTGCTGATCAGACGGTCCATCCGGCCCTTCTAAGCCTCTTCGTCCTCATCAATCAAGTCCGCCAACATGCGAAGATCATCTTCGTCCAGCGGATCCTCATCGGGCTGAAGGTCGGCATCGTCGCTCGGCAGCGGTACCTTGAAGGTGGCAGGTATGGCGCTGTCGAGCATTCCGGCAGCCTTGAGATCATCGAGGCCGGGAAGATCGCTCACGCCATCCAACATGAAGTGGTCGAGGAAGTTGCTGGTCGTACCGTAGGTGACCGGGCGACCGGGCACACGGCGGCGGCCGCGCAGACGCACCCAGCCTGTCTCCATCAGCACATCAATCGTGCCTTTGCTGACGGAAACGCCGCGAACTTCCTCGATTTCCGCCCGCGTAACCGGCTGGTGATAGGCAATGATCGCCAGCGTCTCGAGGGCTGCGCGCGACAATTTGCGGCTCTCCACCGCTTCCCTCTGCAACAGAAAGGACAGATCCTCCGCCGTGCGGAAGGCATAGCCACCGGCAACCCTGACAAGATTGACCCCCCGCCCCGCATAATGACGGCGGAGTTCACCGAGGACGAAATCGATATCGGCATCCTCCGTCAGCCGGCTCTTCAACTGGTCGGCACTGACCGGCTCAGCGGACGCAAAAAGGATCGCCTCTGCCACCCGGATATTGTGGCGCTCCTGATCGGCGAAAGGCGCCGGTTCAACCTTTTTCTCCGATGCATGAAACGGTATGACGACCGCCGTTTCCTCTGGCTTTTCGTGATCCTTGGTCATGGCGCCTCCTTGGATGCACGGCGCATATAGATCGGGGCAAAAGCCTTCTCCTGCCGGATCTGCATGGCGCCCTCGCGCACGAGTTCAAGGGATGCCGAAAAACTGCTCGCAAGCACGGAGACGCGCTTGTCTGGTTCGATCATATAGTCAAGCAGATACCGGTCAAGCCGCGTCCAGTCACCACTTGCGCCGATCAGGCGCTGCAACACTTCCCGCGCCTCTTTCAGCGACCAGACCTCGCGGGCATGGACATGAACCACCGAAACAGACTGGCGTTGCCGCTGCATGGCATAGGCCGTCAGAAGATCATAAAGCGTCGCGGAAAACGCGCTGGTTTTTACAATCGCCACGGGTTCGGGACGGCCCCGGGCAAACACATCGCGCCCGAGACGATCACGGTTCATGAGTGATGCAGCGGCCTGCCGCATAGCCTCCAGTCGCTTCAGACGAAAGGCCAAAATCTGGGCGAGATCCTCGCCGCTCTCTTCTTCTTCGCTTTCAGGTTCCGGCAGCAGCAGCTTCGACTTCAGGAAAGCGAGCCAGGCCGCCATGACGAGATAATCCGCTGCAAGTTCGAGGCGCATGTCGCGCATGCGGTCGATGAAGGCGAGATATTGCTCGGCCAGGGTCAGGATCGATATTTTCGCGATATCGACCTTCTGTTTGCGGGCAAGTTCAAGAAGAAGATCAAGCGGCCCCTCAAAACCGCCGACATCGACGAGAAGGGCATCGATCGGCTGATCCGCCATGCGCTGGCGCAGGTCCTTGTCCCAATCCTGATGATCTTCATTCATGCCGAAACCCCATCTGGGTCGAGAGCTGGGCGAGATGTGGTTTAAACGGACAGGCGTGACATCAAGGCTCGAAGTTCGTTGTGGCCAGCCTTGGCGTCAAAGGGCGTCGGCGCCTTGCGAAAGCTGAGCGCCCGCAGCGCGCGCTCTTCGGCCAATCCTTCCAGCACTGGTGCCCTCTCCGCAACGGCCAGCATCTCTTCCAAATTACCGTTGCAGTGAAGCACGAAATCGCATCCGGCTGCAAAACAAGCAGCCGTGCGGTCGCCGATTTCCCCATCTAGCGCATTCATTGACACATCATCCGACATCAGAAGTCCGTCAAAACCGATGAAACCGCGAATAATGTCTCGGATCACGCTGACAGAAGTGGAACAGGGGGCGTCCGGATCAAGCGCGGTGTAGACGACATGCGCCGTCATTGCCATCGGAAGGGTGTTGAGAGCGCGGAACGGCGCGAAATCAACCGCTTCAAGCCCCGCGCGCGGCTCTGTCACGACGGGCAATTCGAAATGACTGTCAGCACCGGCCCGGCCATGACCCGGAATATGCTTGATCACCGGCAGAACGCCGCCAGCCAGAAGACCGCTTGCCGCAATGCCGCCAAGGTGAGCGATGACCGCCGGATCGCGGCCATAGGCGCGGTCGCCGATGACATCATGCGCGCCCGGCACCGGCACATCGAGAACCGGCAGGCAGTCAGCGTCAATGCCAAGCGGCCAGAGATCGGCCGCAATCAGACGCGCGGCAAGATAGACCGCCCGCTCGCCACTTTCCGCGTCCACAGCGTGAAGCTCAGCGAAAGCCTGTCCCGAAGGATATTTCGGCCAGTGCGGCGGTTGGAGACGCTGAACCCTGCCCCCTTCCTGATCAATGAATATAGGTGCTCCCGGTGCCCCGGCTGCTTCGCGCAACTGCGCCGTGAGCGCCGTAATTTGTTCCGGATTGTCACAATTGCGCTTGAAAAGAATAAAACCCCACGGCCGTTCGCGCGCGAAAAAGCGGGCTTCCTCATCCGTCAGAGAGAAGCCTCTGCAACCACAGATAAATGCTTTCTGGGGGATCATCCCGGTTCTCAGTTTGGCCGCACGATGCAATCACCACCGGAAGCCTTCAGCTTTTCACAAAGCTGGATCGCGGAAGTCCGCTCGAAGGGGCCGACACGAAGCCGATGGAAAATGCCCCGGTCACCAAGGTCTGCGCGCTGGATATTCGGGGTATAGCCTTCAAGAAATGCATAGCGGCGCTGGAAATCGCGGAAACTTTTCTGGGCGTCCTCCGCCGAACGTTGCGAGGACAACTGAACCACGAAACCGCCGGATGCTGAAGCAGCCGGTGCGGGAACGGCACCTGCCGGCGGAACCGATGCTGACGTGGCACCCGGACGAAGCGGCGTTGGCGGCGCAATAGCAGGCGGGCGAACAGCCGCGGGCACAGCGGCAGGCCGTGCAGGGTCAGAAGGGCTCACGCGCTGGCCGCGCAAGGTATTTGCCCGCGGAAGCGGCGCGAGCGACGCGAGATCGACCGGCTTCAGCTCAGCAGTTGCGGCGGAACTCTCCGCCGGGCTTGCAGCATCCGCTGCCGAAGCGGGTTCGGCAGATACTGTCTCGGTGTTCACGCTGCGCGGTGTCAGCGATACCTCTGGCGTTACAGGATCGACCGGGGCAATCGGGGCGACCGGTGCAGCCGTGTTGGCAACAATCGAACGTGGCGGTAATGGTGCAGCCTGTTCCGTCGGCTTTTGTGTCGTACCTGCTTCAGGCTCAACCACGCTTCCGTCCGGACGGACGATCACGGTGCGCACCGTGCGCGGACCGCTTGGCGGTCGGGTCGATGAAACCTCGCCCGATTCAGGCGATGCGGATGCGCCTGGAAGGACCACCCGCGGCGGCACGTCATCTTGATTTTCCGACAGGATCGCCGTTTCCGAACGATCGACAAGCTCACCGCCAGCAGGCCCCCTGTCCGTGCCTGCAATGGTTTCATAAACGGTGCGGTCCTGATTCGGGATTTCCTTGCCGCCCGGATTGTCAGGCTTGACGCGGACGGGCACATCTTCTGCCAGGATCACCGGCGCGTCGCCGTCTCTGCTGCCGCTGCCAAGAAAATAATAGCCGACAATGCCGCCAATCGAACCGAGGAGAAGGATTGCAGCCACAGCAACACCCAGACGACCGAAACCTGATCTGACGCGCGGCTCCGGCGAAGGGGCAAACTCGTCGGCGGAATCGGACAAATCGATCATATCGAGCGGATCAGTTCCACTCTCGTCCTGATAGGCATAGCCACCCGACGCTGCGGCAGGCTGCGGCTGGGAAGCAGCACGCGGAGCCTGATCAAAATATTCGACCTGATCGCCATTCTGCGCGGATAAGGGCTGTGCTGCTCCCGGTATCGGCTCCGTCGATGCGGCAGATGCGCGTGTCGCTGCCGCTATCTCGGCTTCAAGGTCGGCAAAATTGAGACCGTGATCATCAAGATAAGCGGTGTCGCTTTTTCGATCAGGGCTGATTTCGGAGGCGGCAACATTCGTGCGCACCGGGGCAGCGAGGCGCCCGAATTCCTCATCAAAAAAACTGTCGAGATTAAGCGCTTCCTCAATCGCGTCTTCCGAAGGTTTTCCCGTTTCCGCCTTGCCGAAGCTTGCTGCTTCAGCGACGGGCGCCGGCGTCAGCTCACGAACCGCAACCACCGGCGGGGCAGCGACTACTGGGCCAGCGACTTTTGGGGCTTCCACCTTTGGGGCTTCTACCTTTGGGGCCAAGACCGGTGCAGCGGCCTTTGGGGCAACAAAGGAGGACGCAGCCTCCAGCCTCGGGCTTGGCGCAAGATCCGCCATCGGGGCAGCCTGCGGCTCATCCGGGGCGACCTGAAGTTCGTTGACAAGCTCGGCCTCAAGCTGCGCGCCCAGAGCATAATCAAATTCGTCGATTCCCGCCTTATAGACCGAGATTGCCTCAGGCGCGGGCGCGAGCGTATCATGACGCGGGCTGACTTTGGGTTCCGACAAATTCGCTGGCGGTGCTGGCTGAGCGGGGTTTTGTGCTGGCTGAGCAGCGGGCGGCATCGGCGCAAAGACACTGCCTGCGCTCACAAGGCGGGCAAGTTCGGCAAGCGGGTCATCCGGGATTTCACGAAGCGGCGGCTCATTGATCTGGCTGGATGACTTCTGGGACATGACGGACCTTCATGGATTTTCAGCCGAGTTTCACCGAAAGCGGGCTGAAAGTCGAGACTACTGCAAAAACTAGCGCATTTCGAGAGGCGCAGAAACGCCAATAATGGCTAGACCGGCAGCGATCACGTCACTAACGGCAGCCACCAAGGCAAGTCTTGCACAGGTCAATTCTCTGTCCTTATCATTAACAAAACGTAATTCCGGACGATCCTTGCCAATATTCCAGTGACTGTGAAAAGAATTGGCGAGTTCATAAAGATAAAACGCAATCCGATGTGGCTCTTTTGTTTCCACAGATGTTTTCAGTATGCGTGGAAATGCGGCCATTTTTTGAATGAGCGCGATCTCGGCCTCGTCGGCAAGGCGGGCGAGCGAAGAAGCGCTGACGCCACGCCAGTCTGATTCTTTGATATCCGTGCGCTCCATGGCCATGCGGAAAACCGAATGCGCCCGTGCGTGGGCGTACTGGACATAAAAGACCGGATTATCCTTAGACTGCTCGGTCACCTTGGCAAAATCGAAATCGAGGGGCGCGTCGCTTTTGCGGTAAAGCATCATGAAGCGCACAGCATCGACGCCGACTTCCTCGACGACATCGCGCAGGGTAATGAGATTACCGGAGCGTTTTGACATCTTCACCGGTTCGCCATCGCGCAGAAGGTTGACGAGCTGGCAAAGCAGAACGGCAAGCGATGCCTTGTCGCCCGCAATTGCCTCTGCCACCGCACCGAGCCGCTTCACATAGCCACCGTGATCGGCCCCGAGAATATAGACCATCTCCTCGAAGCCGCGCTCGAACTTGTCACGGAAATAGGCGACGTCGGCTGCGAAATATGTGTAGTCGCCGTCAGATTTCTTGAGTGGCCGATCGATATCATCGCCAAACTGAGTGGCGCGCAGGAGTGTCTGCGGCCGGTCTTCCCAGTCTTCGGGAAGCTGGCCTTTGGGTGGCGGCAAGGTTCCGACATAAACAAGGTCGCGCGCGATCAACTGGTCGAGCGTTTCGTCGATCCGGCTGCTGCCCAATGCGCCCTTCGCGTGCAGGCTGCGCTCGGAGAAAAACACGTCATGATGCACGTTGAGGCTCGCGAGATCGCCACGGATCCGTTCCATCATCGCGGTAATGGCGGCATCGCGCGCGATCGCCATCGCATCAGCCTCGGGCATGGTGAACAGAGCAGCGCCGTGTTTTTGAGCCAGTTCCTGTGCGACGGGTTTCAGATAATCCCCCGGATAAAGCCCCTCGGGTATGGCGCCGATCTCCTCGCCCAGCGCCTCGCGACAGCGCAGCAGAACGGAGCGCGAGAGAACGTCGATCTGCATGCCCGCGTCATTGATATAATATTCCTTGGTGACCCTGTGCCCTGCAAAGGCGATCAGATTTGCAATCGCATCGCCCAAAACGGCCCCGCGACAATGGCCAACATGCATCGGCCCGGTCGGGTTCGCTGAAACATATTCGACATTGACCTTGCGCGGTGTAGCAACAAAATCTGCGCCGTAACGTTTGCCCGCCTTTAGAATGTCTGCAAGATGCTTGATCCAGAATACGTTTTCGAGACGGATATTGACAAAGCCCGGACCTGCAATCGCAACATCGCTGATGTCTGGATCAAGCCGCAGGCTCTCGGCAAGTTTGTCCGCCAAGCTGCGCGGCATGAGCCCGAGCGGCTTTGCGAGCACCATCGCAATGTTGCAGGCAAGATCGCCATGCAGGGGATCGCGCGGCGGCTCAACCACGACCTTTGAAAAGTCCACCATCCCCCAATCCACACCCTCCAAAGAAAGGGTCCTGGCGGCGGCAATCACCCTGTCTTGAAACAGGCTGAAAATATTCATGAAATCATCCACTGTCTGAGGTGAAACGGTTTGCGGGAAACACGATTTGCGCCGTGCACCCTTCATCCACCGCGCCTAGCGCAAAACCGGGGTAACGTCAAATAGACGACGGTGTTCCTGTACGGCGAAACGGTCGGTCATGCCAGCCACATAGTCGCAGACGAGGCGGGCAAGGTCTGCCCCTCCCCCAGTTTCTGCCCTGGTTATTGCGGCTGCCTCTTCCGCCTCTGCCCGCCACTCCACCGCCATTTCGCCGGGTTGTGCGCAGTAGCGATGGAAGAGATCCGCAACGATTGCCTCGGCGTTGTTGCGGATCAGAAGAATCGCAGGCGTGCGGTACATATGCTCCATCAGGAACGCCTTGATGCCCCGGTCCGCCGCCAAAATCGCGGGGGAAAATGTCACCAGCGTGCGCCCGGCATGGCGGATTGCATCGGCAGAGACCGGTTGCAATGCAGTGAGATTGCTGTGAGCGGTCAAGATGACGTCTTCAACGAGAAGGGTAATCAGGCGGCGGACAAGTTCATGGGTTGTCCTGCTCTTGTCGAGAGCGGGATACCGCTCACGCACCTCGACCAGAAGTTCGCCGACCAGCGGCACATCCGCAAGATCATCGAGCCCGAACGATCCGGCACGCAGACCGTCGTCGATATCATGGGCATTATAGGCGATATCATCCGCGATTGCCGCAGCCTGCGCCTCAAGGCTCGCATGGGTCGAAAGCAGCAGATCGCGCTTGCGGGCATGGTTGCGGATCGCATGGGGCAAACCGGTATGGGCATATTTCCCGATCGAATTTCCCGCAAGGTCGGTCAGCGGGCCATTGTGCTTGACGATCCCTTCCAGCGTTTCAAAAGTAAGGTTGAGCCCGTCGAAAGCCGCATAGCGCCGCTCCAGCTCGGTCACGATCCGCAGGGTTTGTCCATTGTGCTCAAAACCGCCATAGAGCGCCATGCAGCGCTGAAGCGCATCCTCGCCCGCATGGCCGAAGGGAGTGTGCCCGAGGTCGTGGGCCAGGGCCAGCGCTTCTGCAAGATCTTCGTCGAGCCTAAGCGCGCGGGCAATCGAGCGGGCAAGCTGCGCCACCTCGATCGTGTGAGTGAGCCGGGTGCGGTAGTGATCCCCCTCATGGAAGATGAAAACCTGCGTCTTGTGCTTCAGCCTGCGAAAGGCGGTCGAATGGATGATCCGGTCGCGATCGCGCTGATAGGCGGTGCGTGTCGGGCTTTCAGGTTCCTGCACAGCGCGCCCGCGCGTTCCCGCCGGGTCGCTCGCATAGGGCGCAAGCGCGCCCCGCCCATAGCCGATCATCGGAAAGTGGGCGCGGCCCTCGCCTTCGCCGTTTCCATCCGCTTTGCCACCGTGATCGGGCATCATCATAATCCGGTTCCATCGACCTTGAGGCACATCGCAAGCAGACGATGCGGTTTGACACTGCCTATTCTTGTCCCTATTTATCAAGTTAAACATTGTTACCGGAAACTCTAAGGGATTCCCATGACAGACGCATCCTCGGATACCACAATGATCAGCAATTCGCCCGGTGTCACATTGAGTGCGAGCGCGGCCAAGCGCATCGCCAAAATTCTCAGTGCTGAACCCGATGGGACGGCTCTGCGCATCAGCGTTGCAGGCGGCGGATGCTCGGGTTTTTCCTATAAATATGATCTCGATGCGGAAAAACAACCGGGTGATCTCGTGCTCGAGCGCGATCATGCCCGCGTTCTTATTGACGATGTTTCGCTTCCTTTTCTCGCCGGATCGGAAATCGACTTCGTGGACAGTGTTATCGGCCAGTCTTTCCAGATCAAAAACCCGAACGCAACCGCTTCCTGCGGCTGCGGGACGAGCTTCACCATCTGATCATGAAGATCGCGACCTGGAACATCAACGGCATCAAGGCGCGTGTCGAAACGCTGGAAACCTGGTTGAAGCAGGCCGGTCCGGATATCGTGTGTTTGCAGGAAATCAAGAGTCAGGATGAAGCCTTTCCGCGCGAGGTCTTCGAAGCGCTCGGCTACAATGTCGAAACCCATGGCCAGAAAGGCTTCAACGGCGTCGCGATCCTTTCCAAATTGCCTTTCGAAGAAGTGTGTCGCGGCCTGCCCGGCGATCCAGCGGACGAACAGGCGCGGTTCATCGAAGGGGTATTTTCGCTCCCGAACGGCCCGCTGCGGGTGGCCTGCCTCTACCTTCCGAACGGTAATCCGGTCGATACGGAGAAATATCCCTACAAGCTGTCCTGGATGAAGCGCCTTGAGCAATGGGCGCGGGAGCGTCTCACCCTCGAGGAGGCATTCATTCTTGCGGGCGACTACAATGTCATTCCTGAAGAGAAGGATTGCCACGATCCGGCAGCATGGCGCGGCGATGCGCTGTTTCGCCCCGAAACCAACGCTGCTTTCAACGCGCTCTGCCATCTTGGCCTCACGGAGGCGGTCCGCAGCGTTACCGATGCGGGTCAGGTCTATACGTTCTGGGATTATCAGGCTGGCGCCTGGCAGAAAAACAACGGGATCCGTATCGACCATATGCTGCTTTCGCCCGAGGCGGCGCTTCATCTCGAAGGTGCAGCAATCGACGCACAGGTGCGCGGCTGGGAAAAGCCTTCGGACCATGTGCCCGTCATCATCCACTATGCCGAAGGCACAGCAAGGCTCAATGCCGCCTAAATTTCCTTATGCGTGACCGCTACGCGGTGTTATGCTTGCCTCAACCGCAGTTTCAGCCGGGTCGATCGGCTGATCACCTGGAGGGTTGTTTTGGCATTCCGTTTCCTGATCGATACGTCCCGCGCAAGGTTTATCGCTTCACTCACCTGCCTTTTCATGGTTGCGGGTCCGGCGCTTGCGAATGATTACGTGCATCGCAATTGTCATTGCCGCACAGCAACGAGCGAGCTCGTCGAAGTCGGCAATATCACCTGCATCAAGACGAATGAGGGACTGCGCGAGGCGCGGTGCGAGTTTGTTTTGAACAATACAGCCTGGAAGCTCACCGGCAATCTCTGCCCGCTCACGCAAAACCAGTTGTCTGGCGATGCGGACCGCTTTTCAAGTGCAACGCTCGATTTCAGTTCGAAACAGATCCGCTGAGCGTTTGCCCGCCGGGTGATCCGTGCAACACGGATCCGTTCGCAAGAACATAATCAGCAAGCCGTGATTGTCTTGCAGTGATCGCGCATCCAGATTTCAGCGCGCGCCTTCGCCTCTTCCCGTTCATGAACCGTTGCGAGGGCGAATGCCTGCTCATGCATGGCATGGACCCATTCCAGCTCGATACGATCTGCCCGTTCCCGCGCGATACTGAGCCATTTCAACCCCTCGACCTTGTTGCGGCGAAACCCCATTTCCCCATCAAAAAGCCGCATCCCGAAAAGGGCCTGACCACTGATATGGCCATTATCGGCAGAGCGTTTCAGCCAGCGCCCGGCCTGAATATCCGAACAAACATCCTTGGCTTCCGCGTCACACATCTCGAACAGCGCAAACTGGGCTTTCGGATCCCCGTAATAGGTTGCAGCCGTCAGAAACATGCTCCACGCCTGTTCCGCATTCTTTTGAACATAGGTATCTGGAATGCCAGTGCGATAATAGCTGCCAAGCGCGACAAGCGCATTGGCGGTGAAAGGGGCAGTTCGGGAATAGGGCGTGAAATCGCCCTGAGACGTGACGAGATTGCTGAACATCTCAAAGGCCCGCAGATGGTTTTTCTGGCCTTCCGGTGCGCTCGAATAGATCCGCCCCAACTGCCACATTGCAACCGGGCTTCCGCCTTCTGCTGCATATTCAAGACGCTTCACTGAATCCACGGCATCGGCGGCGTCCGGATTGGTGATCATGCCGCCGAAAGCGGCATTTCTGTCGTGGTTCGCCTCGAGGTCATGAAACTTGAACGGGCTGACCTGGACCCCGGTTTCGGCCCCGGCTTGGGCGCTGCCCTGGACGCCGACTTGAGTATTGTCTGTCACGACCTGCGCAAAACCGACACCGGCCGATAGGCAGAGGAAAACAGCCCCGGCTGAGAAGATCGTTGCCAACAGGCCTTTGAGGCTCTTGTTCTTGTTAAATGTCGGCATAGACTTTTACTTCACCTTTGCCGCCAGGATGGGTCACCGCGCCAAATTGCGCAGAACCCACTGTCTGGGCATATTTCCACAGTGCACCTGAACCGAATGCCGTATCCTTCGGTTTCCAGCTTTTCCGGCGTTCAGCCAACGCTTCTTCCGAAAGTTGAACATTTAATGTTCCTTCGATGGCATCCATCGAAATAATGTCGCCATCCCTGAGAAGGCCGATCGGTCCGCCGACCTGAGCCTCAGGGCCGACATGGCCGATGCAGAAGCCACGGGTGGCGCCGGAGAAACGGCCGTCGGTGATCAGGGCCACCTTGTCGCCCATCCCCTGCCCGTAAAGGGCGGCCGTGGTCGAAAGCATCTCGCGCATGCCGGGACCGCCTTTCGGGCCCTCATAGCGGATCACGAAAACATCGCCTTCATTATACTGCTTGTTCGAGACCGCCTCGAACGCCGATTCCTCATTGTCAAAACAGCGCGCCGGACCAGTGAAGGTCAGGTTTTTCATGCCCGCCACTTTCACGATCGCGCCTTCAGGCGCGAGATTGCCCTTGAGACCCACCACACCGCCGGTCGCCGTGATCGGTCGCGTCGCGGGATAAACGACATCCTGATCGTCATTCCACTTCACCGCGGCCATGTTCTCGGCAATCGTGCGTCCGGTGACGGTCATGCAATCGCCATGCAGGAAACCAGCATCGAGGAGCGTCTTCATCAGAAGCGGGATGCCGCCGACTTCGAACATGTCCTTTGCAACATATTTCCCGCCGGGCTTGAGGTCGGCAATATAGGGCGTGCGCTTGAAGACTTCGGCAACATCGAAAAGATCGAAATCAATGCCAATCTCGTTTGCAATCGCGGGCAGATGCAGCGCCGCATTGGTCGAGCCGCCGGAGGCTGCAACCACGGTCGCCGCGTTTTCAAGCGCCTTGCGGGTGACAATGTCGCGCGGGCGAATGCCGAGACGCAGGAGATCCATCACCTTCTCGCCTGCTGCAAAACAGAATTTGTCGCGGAACTCGTAAGGAGCCGGTGCGCCGGCGGAATAAGGCAGTGCCAGACCAATCGCCTCGGACACGGTTGCCATCGTGTTGGCGGTGAACTGAGCACCGCAGGCCCCGGCCGACGGGCATGCCGCCTGTTCGAGTTCTTCGAGATCGGCATCGGACATATTGCCAACCGAGTGCATACCCACCGCCTCGAACACGTCCTGCACCGTCACCTCGCGGCCCTTGAACCGGCCAGGCAGGATCGACCCGCCATAAAGAAACACCGACGGCACATTGAGCCGCACCATGGCCATCATCATGCCCGGCAAGGATTTATCGCAACCGGCAAGCCCGACCAGCGCATCATAGCAATGCCCGCGCATGGTAAGCTCGACGGAATCAGCAATCACATCACGCGAGACGAGAGAGGACTTCATGCCCTCATGCCCCATGGCGATGCCATCGGTGACAGTGATCGTCGTGAATTCACGCGGGGTGCCGCTTGCGGCGGACACACCAGCCTTGACCGCCTGCGCCTGACGCATCAGGGAAATATTGCAGGGCGCCGCCTCATTCCAGCAGGTCGCTACACCGACGAAAGGCTGTTTGATCTGCTCGCTCGTCATGCCCATGGCGTAATAATACGAGCGGTGCGGCGCGCGGCGCGGCCCGACCGTCACATGGCGGCTTGGCAGTTTGCTTTTGTCGATTGTCTTCGCGCCCATCTGGTTCTCCTCGGACGGCTTTCAAGACATCCGGACTTGAGTTCAATTGCTCCAGAATGTGCCAAAAACGAGGCGGCTTTTCACACGAATTCTGTGATGGTTAAACAATCAATCCCTGTTGTTGCAGAAGCATCACAACTGTGACCATCAAGCAAGGCAGTGATCGGATGAGTTTCGGACGGAAGGGTACCGCAAGCCGCTAAAATTCAACCAAGCCGCGATAAACTATCCTCAATCTTGGTGAGTGTATCTTTGAGATCGATAAGCCGCGCGCGCTGTTCGGCGACGACAGATTCGGGCGCTTTTGCAACAAAGGCGTCATTGCCGAGTTTCTTTTCGATCTTGGAAATCTCGTCGCCGCATTTGCCGGCTTCCTTCTGAAGCCGTGTCCGCTCTGCACCGAAATCGATGACGCCTTCCAGCGGCAGACAAACGGTAACACCACCGAGCACGATCTGTGCCGACGCCCTCGGTGCGACATCACTGGTCGTCATTTTTTCGACGCGGGCAAGCCGGGCAATGGCTGCCTCATGGCGCATCAGGCGTTCGCCATCAAGCGGCGCTGCATCCACCAGCACGAGATCGGTTTTCGCCCCTGCCGGAACATTGGTTTCCGCGCGCACCGAACGGATCGCCTGAACAAGGTCGATCAGCCAGTTGATATCGTCGGCAGCCGCCGCGTCGACAAGGCCGGGCAGCGGCCAGGCCGCATGCATCAGGAAGCCACCACGGCTCTCGGCCTGTGTGGTGCGCGACCACAATTCCTCGGTCACGAACGGCATGAATGGATGCAGGATCTTCAGAATCTCTTCGAGAACATAGGCGGTCGTCTGGCGCACTTCCGCCTTCGCTGCTTCATCCTCGCCGCTGAAAACCGGCTTTGCGAGTTCGAGATGCCAGTCACAGAAGGTATTCCAGACAAAACGATAGGCCGACGCCGCCGCATCATTGAATCGATAAGCTTCGATTTCGCGGGTGATGGCGGCTACCGTCTTTGAAAGTTCGGTCAGGACCCAGCGGTTAAGCTGGAGCGTGGTTGCCGCCGGATCGAATCCGGGGCTGACGCAACAGCCGTTCATCTCGGCAAAGCGCGCGGCATTCCAAAGCTTGGTGCTGAAATTACGGTAGCCTGCGACGCGCTCCGTCGAAAGCCGGATATCGCGTCCCTGTGCCGCCATGGCTGCAAGAGTGAAACGCACGGCGTCTGCCGAGAATTCATCGACGAGATCAAGCGGATCGATGACATTTCCTTTGGATTTAGACATTTTCGCGCCGCTCTCATCGCGAACCAGCGCGTGGATATAGACCGTGTGGAACGGCTCCTCCTTCATGAAGTGCAGGCCCATCATCATCATCCGGGCGACCCAGAAGAAGATGATGTCAAACCCGGTGACGAGCACATCGGTCTGATAATATTTCTCAAGCGCCGCGGTCCTTTCGGGCCAGCCAAGGGTCGAAAATGGCCAGAGCGCAGAGGAAAACCACGTGTCGAGGACATCCGGGTCGCGCGTAAGCGTGACCGCTTTGCCATAGTGCCTTGCGGCGGCAGCGTGGGCTTCCGCTTCGGTCTTCTCAACGAAAATGGCCCCGTCATGACCGTGCCAGGCCGGTATCCGGTGGCCCCACCACAATTGCCGCGAAATACACCAAGGCTCAATGTTTTCAAGCCATTGGAAGTAAGTCTTCTCCCAGGCGTCGGGCACGAACTTCGTCCGTCCTTCCCGAACGGAAGAAAGAGCCGGTTCTGCGAGGGTTTTTGCATCGACAAACCACTGATCGGTCAGCATCGGCTCCACAACCACTTTAGAGCGGTCGCCGAAAGGCTGCATGATCTTCTTTTCTTCAACAAGGGGAACGAGATTGCCCGCCTCGTCCCGCGTGGTGACGCACAGACCTTCGGCGTTGATCGCAGCGATGATCCGCGAACGCGCCTCATAGCGGTCCAGACCGCGATATTCGTCCGGCACGAGGTTGATCAGATCGACATCGCCTTCGCCTGGCAGCACGCCGCTTTTGGCGATCTCCAGCGCCTGTCGGGCGCCCACGGCATAAGGTGCGCCATCATCGCGCATTGCAGCGCTGGTATCCATCAGCCGGTAAAGCGGAATGTCATTGCGCTTTGCGACCTGATAGTCGTTGAAATCATGCGCGCCGGTGATCTTGACCGCACCGGAGCCGAAAGCGGGGTCCGGATATTCATCGGTGATGATCGGGATCAGGCGACGGTGCTCTTTCGGCCCGACAGGAATCTCGCAAAGCATGCCGATAATCGGGCGGTAGCGTTCATCATCCGGGTGAACCGCGACAGCGCCATCCCCAAGCATCGTTTCAGGCCGTGTCGTTGCAATCGAAATATAATCGCGCTCTTCCTGAAGCGTGATTGCCCCGTCCGCGTCCTTCTCGACATAGATATAGGTTGTGCCACCCGCCAGCGGGTATTTGAAATGCCACATATTCCCGTCAACTTCGATATTCTCGACCTCGAGATCGGAAATCGCGGTTTCAAAATGCGGATCCCAGTTGACGAGACGCTTACCGCGATAAATCAGACCTTCCCTGTGCAGCGTCACGAAAACTTCGAGCACGGCGGCGGACAAGCCCTCATCCATCGTGAAGCGCTCACGCGACCAGTCACACGATGCGCCGAGACGTTTCAATTGTCCGATAATCGTGCCACCGGATTCGGCCTTCCAGCGCCAGACGCGCTCAAGAAACGCCTCGCGACCCATTTCCCGGCGCGAGGGTTCCTGGTGTTTGGCAAGTTCGCGTTCGACCACCATCTGCGTCGCGATCCCGGCATGGTCGGTGCCGACCTGCCACAGCACATCGCGCCCGCGCATCCGCTCGAAACGAACCAGGATATCCTGCAGCGTATTGTTGAGCGCGTGGCCCATATGCAGCGAGCCGGTGACGTTGGGCGGCGGGATCACAATGCAATAGGGGTCCGCGCCCGCTTTCGCGTTCACACCGGCATTAAAGGCACCGGCGCTTTCCCAATCGGCATAGATGCGAGGTTCGACGCTTGCCGCGTCGTAGGTCTTGTCGAGCATTGTGGATCCATTGACGGCGAGAGAAAAGTCACCCGTGTTAAGAGGATGACGGGATTTGTGTCAACTCCCGCAGGCTTTATCACGAACCACCGACTGTCTTCACCGGACAAACTGTCTTCACCGACATGATGTCATGTGATCCGGTAATCCAGGAGATATCGCGACCGTAGAGCCGATTTCATCTCATCACCCGGCGAAATTTTCAGGGGTTCCGCATCCGCTCGATTTCGGCCTGAACCAGCCGTTCGACCATTTCTGGCAGGTTTTCGTCCAGCCATTGCTTCAGAAGCGGACGCATCATTGCCTTGACGACATCTTCAAGCGTGTTGGACGAGGACATGTTCATCGCTGAATTGAGTGCGCCGAAAGAAGATTGCACAGCATTCGCGGTGGCACTCGAAAGAAGCGGCGCTTCCGCCCGGACTGGCGCAGCCGACTTTGCAACAGCAGCCTTCGATGCGCCCGCCATTGGCGCGACGGGTTTCGCCGCGGCGCGCTGAGGCTCAGGCTTTGGCTCGTTGTCAGCGACGTCAAAGGAAATATCGTCATCAGCTGCGACGGTCTGGCTCATTGAAAGATCGAGCACATCCTCGTCGTCCGCCTCATCCGCGCTGTCGAACAGGGCATCAACATCATCGGCAGACATTTCCTCGCCCGCATCGCTGCCACCAAACGCGGCATCAATCGCGCTTTGATCGAGTTCTTCAGGAGCATCGAAAAGGGCGTCAACGTCATCCGCGGACATTTCCTGCCCGCCAGCGTCGAAGGCATCGTCAGCCGCACTTTTGCTGGTTGCTTTCTGAGCCGGCGGCGCGGGCGTATCCTCATCCGCAATGATCTGTCTGATCGACGCGAGAATTTCCTCCATCGACGGCTCGGTAGCGGCTTTCGCAGTCGCCATTTACATCTCCAGCAAGCCTGTCAGCACAAAAACGCATTTCGCTGATTCGGATTTTTCAAGTCTAACGTAAATGCAGACTTCGACAAATCAGGGCAATGCGTCGCTTATCTTATCCGCAGATAATGTCAGACTAAATGGTGAAGCGAGGCTGTTGCTAATTACCCGATGTCGTCCGTAGACCGAACCATTTATCGCGCACTTGTTTATAGTGTACCTGGGTCGGGATGACATTGGTCGCCTGAGCCACATCGACCTGCTCGCCGGTGAAGCGCCCAATGGATGAAAGCAGGCTGTAGGAGGCAACAATGCGGTTGCGCCGTGCTGTCGCAAGAGAGACCTGGGCGGTGATAAGGTTTGACTGAGCATTCAGAACATCAAGCGTTGTCGCCTCTCCGACTTTACGCTCTTCGACAAGGCCATCGAGGGCAATCTGGGAGGAGCGGACATTTTCCTGTGCAGACTGAGTTTGCGAGCGCGCCGATTCGAGCTCGGCCCAGGATGCGCGCACCGTCTGGTCGATCAGGCGGCGGGTCTCGTCAACCTCAATGC
Organism: Hyphomicrobiales bacterium; assembly: GCA_013911885.1. Lineage (GTDB taxonomy): Bacteria > Pseudomonadota > Alphaproteobacteria > Rhizobiales > JACESI01 > JACESI01. The sequence continues at coordinate 103,303 of JACESI010000006.1, forward strand.
GCAATTGATTCACGACTTCCTTGGCCTGACGAATGTTTGAGAAGCGAGCGCCCCCCTGATAGAGAGGAACGGTCAAATTCGCGGTCAAAGATCCAACATCCGCGTTAAGGTCCGCAGTACCAGCCTGAATGCTACGCTGATAATTGCCGTTGAGAGAGACGGAGGGAAGCAGTGTTCCCTCATTCACCTTGACGTTGAATTGCCCGGAATCGACATTATGTTGCGCAGCCTTGATTAAGGGATGCTCGCTGCGCGCAACATTCAGGGATGCATCCAAAGAGGGCGGCAGATATTTTACAGCATCGGATGGTGACGCGAGCTTGCCCGGCTGAATACCAACAACCTGAAGATAAGTGGCCTCGCTCGCGCGCAACGCTGCCTTTGCTGCCGCGAGGTTCGACAATGAAGCAGCAAGATTCGCCTCCGCGAGGGCAACGTCGGTGCGCGTGCCTTCACCGACATCCGCCTGTGCCTTGGCCGCGCGCAACTGCTCGCGTGAGAAGTTGGTGTTGCGCTCCTGCAGGTTCATGATGTCGCGATCGCGGATCACGTCAACATAGGAGGTTACCGCACTCAGCAGAACGGTTTGCTCGGTATTGCGCAGACTTTCAAAACCAGCACGAACGCCGGATTGGGCTGACTTTATATTATTAGAGACCTGAAAACCGTTAAACAGGTTCTGCGACAGGGTCAGACCGGCGCTGGCGGTTCCGAAATCATCGTTGAAACCGCCCGTGCCAAACCCACCCGATTGGAAGCTGCGCTGGCTCTGGAGACCGATCGAACTCGTTGCAGCGATGGTCGGGCGGCGACCGGCACGGGCCTGCGCCACGTTCTCATTCTGCGCGCGCTGTTGTGCACGCGCCGCATTCAAGGTCGGATTGTTTGAATAGGCAGAGATAAGAGCGGAATGAAGCGTTTCCGAGCGAACCGTGAACGAAACAAGCAGTGCGCTGCCAGCAACAGCTGAAATCAAAGCGAAGCGTTTGATATCCATTATAACAAAAGCTCCAACTTCTCTTTGCTTCCTAAACGGCACCGTCAAAACAAAATCTGATTCTCGATGTCTCTACTCAAGCACATGAGAAATGGTTTGATTTGCTACGAAAGGCGCTATGCAAATCGGCCTCAGACTTAATGGTCATACCATGCATAATTATGGTTAACAAAAACTGAAATTTCTCGAAATTACCTTTTGTCACAGGAACCTAACGCAGATACGGCCATTGTTTTTTGCCAGTTTTTCTATCAGTCCAAAACGTCCAAATAATTCAGAACGCACTTGGTTAAAAACTGAAAGAAACTTCGCGCCTGAAGCCCGGCAACATTGGTACTGAAGCATTGCCAAGACGCATCACCGAAACATCGTCACCCGTCCTGCGGTATACGCAGAGCGAGGCCGATAAGCTTTTACCGACAACCGTAACCAGCCTGCCGTGATCCCGCAATTGCCCAAAAAGCACATCTGGAACAAAATCGACCGATCCTTCGATCAGGATCACGTCAAATGGCGCTTCAGACGAGTACCCTGCCTCAATCTTGCCCTCAACAATCGCCAGATTCTCAATAGAAAGCAGTTCAACGGCATCACGGGCGCGGCTGAGCAGACTTTGATTCTCTTCAAGACCAATGACGCTGTCGGCTAAACGGGCAACAATGGCGGCGCCATATCCAACGCCACAGCCAACGCAAAGAACGAAATCATCCTGCTTGATTTGCGCTGCCTGAACCATTTTCGCAAACGGCATGACCTGCATAAGATAGCGATCCTGATCGGCGACATCGCCGTTTTCAACGCGGATATCGGCATCTATATAGGCGATCGGTTTCTTGCTTTGCGGCAGGAAAATCTCTCGGGGCACCGCACCAAAAGCCTCGATAATATCGTAATCGGTAACATCGTTGGGTCGGATCTGGCAGTCAACCATCTGTCGACGCGCTCTTTCGAAATCAGCCATTCGAAAACCCCCAATATATCACGTGATATCAAACACCGTTTTGTATCAATCGCTTGGAACATCTGGAGGCCTCACCCGGAATCGAACCGGGGTGCGCGGATTTGCAATCCGATGCGTCACCACTCCGCCATGAGGCCTCGAAGATGTTCGTGCGCTAGGTACGGCAAAGAATCTGGCAGCGCAAGGTCTGTTGGAAAATATCAGATTTCAATCGCGCCCGCGAATGCACCATCCTTTGGAGCCTGACGCACGCCAAACCGTGGATTCAGGGCAGGTTCAGGGTGGTTCAGGGCGGGCGCGTTGCATAGTCGCGCCATGCGACAGGTCCAAGCTCTCTTCTCGATCGACGGGTCGCCCGCCCGAACGATCACTTGCTTTTGACCCATTAACCTTGATTTGCTATAAAAACCCAATAGTTTGGACTTCTGGAACAAGAACGGACAAACCAGACCGTCGCCAGACTGTAGGAGGAGAGTGCATTTTGGCAACGATCATTTCACCTGATCGCCGTCCCGTATTTGAGGGTGTCACGCCCGAACCGATGCGGCCTGCCGCTCCCGCCGTCAAACCGGCAATGCCATCGCTCATCGATCCCTATATGCGCGCGATCACCTATCTGCGTGTCTCGGTGACGGACCGTTGCGACTTCCGCTGCACCTATTGCATGGCGGAAGACATGACCTTCCTGCCGAAACGCGACGTGCTGACACTTGAGGAACTCGACCGCCTCTGTACGGCTTTCATCGACAAGGGCGTACGGAAACTGCGCCTGACTGGCGGCGAACCCCTGGTTCGGCGCGATATCATGACCCTTATCCGTTCGCTTTCGCGCCATCTTGAAAGTGGGCAACTTGACGAATTGACGCTGACGACCAACGGATCGCAGCTTTCGAAATATGCCAGCGAAATGGCAGCCTTGGGGATCCGTCGGGTCAACGTTTCGCTCGACACGCTGGACGAGGCCAAGTTTCGCCGGATCACCCGGCGCGGCGATCTCGGGAGGGTTCTCGCCGGCATTGCGGCTGCAAAGAAGGCGGGCCTCGCCGTCAAGATCAACGCGGTCGCCCTCAAAGGCGACAATGAACACGAAATCGAGGATATGCTGCGCTGGTGCCATGGCGAGGGGCATGATCTCACGCTGATCGAGACAATGCCGCTCGGTGAGATCGACGAGGATCGGACCGACCAGTATCTGCCGCTTTCAACCGTGCGCGCGCGCTTGGCCGAGACCTTCACCCTCACCGACAATCCGCACAAGACCGGCGGTCCGGCACGTTATGTCGATGTTGCGGAGACGGGCGGGAGGCTCGGCTTCATCACGCCGATGACCCATAATTTCTGCGAAAGCTGCAACCGCGTGCGCGTCACCTGCACCGGCACGCTCTATATGTGCCTCGGTCAGGAAGACGCGGCCGACCTGCGTGCGCCCATGCGCCAGTCTGCGGACAATGAAGCACTCTACAAAGCGATTGACGACGCCATCCGTTTAAAGCCAAAAGGACATGACTTCATTATTGACCGGCGGCAGCAAAAACCTGCCGTTGGTCGCCACATGAGCATGACCGGCGGCTGAGACGCAGAAGATCCGCGACGATCCCGACCAGAATCTGGATCCCAAATGCTTTCCTCGAATATGCGGGGCAGCCTGTTCATGGTCACGGCCATGGCTGTCTTCACCTTCAATGATGCGACGGTCAAATATCTGAGCGATTCGCTGCCGATCCCGCAGATCGTCCTCCTGCGGGGGATCATCACAACCGCCATGGTTGCGGCAATTGTCCTCGCGGGAAAACGCGCGACCCTTCGGCAGGATCTGTCGGAGCCGGTAATCTGGTGGCGTGCGCTGATGGAAATCGGCGCAACCTACACCTATCTCGTCGGCCTCAAACACATTCCGATTGCGAATGCCGCTTCGATCTTCGCGGCTGTCCCGCTTGCCGTAACGGTCGGGAGCGCGGTGTTCTTCCATGAACCCGTCGGCTGGCGGCGCTGGCTTGCGATTATTGTCGGCTTTGTCGGTGTTCTCATCATCGTGCGACCAGGATTTGAGAATTTCAGTGTCTATTCGTTCTACATTGTCCTTTGCGTCGGCTTCGCGACCGTGCGCGATCTGATCACGCGCAACGCGCCGCCCCATATTCCATCGCTTACCTTTTCGCTGGCCACCTCTATTGCGATCACGCTGACCGGTGTTGTCTTCACAGCAGGAGCTGGCCGTTTCGTGCCGGTGGAGCCCGGACAATACGGTCTCATCCTGATGGCCTCGTGCTTTTTACTGGTCGGCTATTTCTGCGCGGTTTCTGCCGTGCGCAATGGTGAAATCGCGGTCATTTCGCCGTTTCGCTACACCAGCCTCATCTGGGCCACCTCCATCGGCTACATCGTCTTCAACGAGAAGCTCGATTTCTACAGCGCCATCGGCAGCCTGATCGTTGTCTCAAGCGGGATTTACACGCTCTACCGGGAGCGGCGGCTCGCCATCAACCGCGACCGCGAACGCCGCATTCCGCAAAGCCGCTGACCCCAGAGCCGCTGACCCCGGAACGCCGTTCCATCTCCCCTAAGTCAGGGCTGCCTCGCGGAAGATCCAGTCGCGGAATCGCTGAACCTTGAGCTTTTCCAGTGCCCGCGGATGGCAAACGAACCAGAAGGATGCGGAGGTCGCAAGATCAATGTCAAAAGGCGCAACCAGCCGTTGCGACTTCAGTTCACGCCCCGCAAGCGAGGTGCGCCCGAGCGCGACCCCGGCACCTTCGACAGCCGCATCAATGCAGTGATCGGCATAATTGAACCGCACGCCCCTTGTGCCGTCGACATCGCGCACATTCGCCCGACGCAGCCATTCCGGCCATCCGGGCGCGTTGCTGATGTGCTTGATCGAATCATCGTGCAACAGCGTGAAATTCTTAAGATCACCCGGCGTCTTCAGGCCGCGTGCGATCAGTTCCGGCGCGCACATCGGCTTCACCGTATCGTTGAAGATCGGCTCGACATGAAGATCCGGATAATCCCCGTATCCATAGCGGATGGCGAGATCGGCTTCGTCCGTGGCAAGATCGACAAGCTTGAGGCTCGCGGCCAACTGAAACTCAATTTCGGGATTGTCCTCGATGAAGCGGTACATGCGCGGTGCCAGCCATTTTGCCGCAAAGGCGGGGCCTGTCGAAACCACGAGCACATTGTCGGGCGTTGCCCCGCGCAGACTGGCGACGGCCTCTGTCATGGCAAGCAATCCCGCATGAATGCCGGGATAGAGCCGCGCGCCTGCATCGGTGAGCGCAATCGAGCGGTTGAGGCGTGCGAAAAGCTTCTGCCCGAGATGATCTTCAAGCTGGCGCACCTGATAGGAAAGCGCAGACGGCGTAACGAAGAGTTCCGCCGCCGCAAGGGAAAAGCTCATATGCCGCGCTGTGGCCTCAAAAGCCCTCAAGGCATTCAAAGGGGGTAATCGGTCACGCATATCGAATCAAATTTCTTTAAGTGAACGACGCAAATTACCCGTTTGTCGCCTGCCCTGCAATCGCTTATTTCTACGCCATCAGGAACGAAATGGTTCTACAGAAAAAGGAAAAAAAGATGACATATCATGCACAAAAACATGCCACCAATTATGCACAGCGCGCGCGGGAAGAACGCTCCAAAGTCCTGTGGTCGATGATTTCTTCGCTCACACGGGCAAAAAAATATCCAAGTAATTGATCGGTCACGGCACCAGTCTCTGTCGTTTATAAAGGACAATCCGCTGCTTTCAGAGCTTGCGGATTTTCCGTTTTTCGGGCACGCATTGTCGGTTCCCAGGCTGACATTGAAAAGGTCGCGCTTGTCCTTTGATCCATCAATCAGCCCGTCGCCCGCCGCCTCATCCGGCCTCTCGCCGGGCCATCGCAAACCGTCGGTTCTGATCCTGGTCGCAATCTCGATGGTTGCGCCGGCTGGCATCAACATCATTGCACCGTCGATGCCGGCCTTCGTCTCCACCTTCGGCACGGATTACGGCAGGGTGCAGCTTGCGCTGTCGCTCTTTCTGGTCGCCATCGCCATTGCGCAACTGGTCCTTGGCCCCTTGTCGGACTTTTTCGGCAGGCGACCGGTCGTGCTGGCCGGCATGATCCTTGCCGCAGTCGGCAGCATCATCTGCCTCCTGGCTCCGAGCATTGAAGTCTTCATTGCGGGCCGCATCATTCAGGGCATTGGTGCCTGCACCGGCATCGCGCTTGCCCGCACCATCGTGCGCGATCTTTATGGCCGCGAGAAAGCCGCGAGCATGATCGGTTATGTGACAATGGCGATGACCGTGTCGCCGATGGCGGTTCCCCTGATCGGCGGCGCATTGCAGGAACATGTCGGCTGGTGGGGCAGTTCGCTTTTCATGCTGTGTTTTTCGCTGATCGTCTTCATCGGGGCTTACATCAATCTTTTCGAGACCAATCCCTATCTCGGCAAGAAAACCAGTCTCTCCGGTCTCGCGTCGAATTACCGCACCCTGCTCAGGGAACAGCGCTTTGTTGCCTTCGCAATCACCTGCGGTTTCGCCTCTGCTGTCTATTTTGCGTTCATGGGCGGCGCGCCGCTTTTTGCGAGCGCCGTTCTCGGCCTTTCGCCGACCGGCTATGGTGCTTATTTCATTTTTATCGCCGCCGGATATGGGTTCGGCAATTTCCTGTCCGGCCGCTTTGCCGAACGGTTCGGCATTGTGCGCATGATCATCGCGGGCACGCTTGTAAATCTTGCGGGCCTTCTGATCGCCATCGGATTGTTCGCCGCAGGCTTCATTCATCCGCTCAGCCTTTTTGCGCCAATGTTTCTGACCTCGATCGCCAATGGGCTTGCCCTTCCCTCAACGATTGCAGGCGCGATCAGCATAAGGCCGGACCTTGCAGGTACCGCGAGCGGGATGACCGGGTTTACCCAGATCGGTTTTGGCGCGATCAGCGCCACGCTCACCGCTGAATGGCTCGACATTCATCTGTCGATCTGGCCGATGGCATCGGTCATGCTCGCGACCGCCACCGCCGCTCTCATCTGCGGCCTTTGGGTGAGCAGGCTTGAAGCGGGACAACCGCCTGCCCCCGCGCGCATTGCGCCCTCGCACAATCCATGATTTATCTCTCGCCATGAGCGACTTCATCATCATGCCGGACCCGGACGCTCCCGGTCTTTCGACCGATGTCACGGGCATAGACCACACTGGCACACCGGTGACCACAAGGGTTGTGACCGAGCGGCCCCTGACGCTTTATCTGAATGCGCAGGAAATTGTCACCATGATGACGATCGGCGATCATCCGGACCTGCTTGCGATCGGCTATCTTCTCAACCAGAACATGCTGCTGAGCGACGATGCAATCACCGACGTCGATTATGATGACGATCTCGGCGTCGTGGTGGTGCGCACCGAGCGCGCGACGAATTACGAAGACAAGCTGAAGAAAAAGGTCCGCACCTCCGGCTGCGCGCAGGGAACGGCCTTCGGCGATCTCATGGAAAGCCTGGAGGGATTTGCCTTTCCGGAAGGCGCGATCCTTCGCACCAGCTGGCTTGGAGCCCTGACGAAGACGATCAACACCGCACCGTCGCTTTATCTCACCGCAGGCGCGATCCATGGCTGCGTGCTGTGCGAGGAGGACCGCGCGCTGGTCTATATGGAGGATGTGGGACGCCACAACGCGGTCGACAAAATCGCCGGCTACATGCATCGTCACGCGGTCAATCCGGCAAGCAAGATCTTTTACACGACCGGACGCCTTACCTCCGAAATGGTGATAAAGACGGTCAAAATGGGTATCCCGATCCTTGTCTCACGGTCCGGTTTCACGGCCTGGGGTGTCGAGCTTGCGCGTCAGGCGGGGTTGACCCTGATCGGGCGCGCGCGCGGCAAACGCTTCATCGCCCTTTCCGGCACGCAGCGGATCATTTTCGACGCTGATCCCTCCGGATCGGATGACGAAGAACAGAAGCACCGGCGCAAGGGCTCGCTCGAGGAGCCGTCCGAATGACGATCCTCGGCGTTCTTCTGGCCGGTGGACTTTCCCGGCGCATGGGCGGCGGCGACAAGGGACTGATGCCGCTCGGCGACAGACCGGTTCTCGGTCACGCCCTCGCCCGGCTGAAAGCCCAGACAGATCATGTCATCATCAATGCGAATGGTGATCCGAACCGCTTTGCCGCTTTCGGCATTCCCGTTGTCCCCGATACGCTCGACGGGTTCGCCGGGCCGCTCGCGGGCGTGCTTGCCGGGCTTCGCCATGCCGCGACAATGCCTCAGAACCCTGCCTTTATTGTCACCGCTGCGGCGGATACGCCCTATTTCCCGAAAGATATTGCCTCGCGACTTCTGGCAAGGGCGAATACTGATCGAACCATTGTCCTTGCTTCATCCGGTGGCCGCCGCCATCCGACTTTCGGCCTCTGGCCGGTGGCATTGGCCGATGATCTCGAGGCATGGCTCGCCGACCCCGACAACCGCAAGGTGCTGATATGGGTTCAGCGCCACGACTGGGAGACCGCCGATTTTCCGATTGAGAGTAAAAACGGCGCCCCCTTCGATCCGTTTTTCAACATCAACACGCCGGAAGATTTTGCAACAGCGCAAGCTCTTCTGGGCAAGACAGCCTGACAGGAAGGGTATCATGACCAACCAGCGCGTCTTCGGCGTTACCGGCTGGAAGAATTCCGGCAAGACCACCCTCGTCTGCGAACTCGTTGCCGAGATCACACGGCGTGGATTCAGCGTTTCGACGGTCAAACATGCGCACAAGACCTTTGAAATGGATCATGAGGGACGCGACAGCTATCGTCACCGGGCGAGCGGGGCAACGGAAGTGGCGGTCAGCTCGAAAATGCGCTGGGCCGTTCTGCATGAACTGCGCGGCGCGGAAGAACCAGCCCTTCCGGAAATGCTTGCGCGCCTGTGCCCCGTTGATCTCGTCCTCATCGAGGGTTTCAAACGCGAGGCTCACCCCAAAATCGAATGCCGCCGGACGGAAGCGCGCTCGCAGGAGCCGATTGTATCGCTGGGTGGCAGCGCAGACGATACCGGAATTGTTGCAATCGCGCGCGATTTTCCCGTCGAAACCGATCTGCCAGATTTCGACATCAATGATATCAAAGGCATCGCTGATTTCATTCTTGACCATGTTGGCCTGACGGAAATGCGACAATCGGCGCGCTCCTCATGAAAATGCCCTCGCTCAATGATTGTTTTCTGCATGACAGGGATCGCCTGCGCCACCGCGATGCCCTTGACCTTCTAAAGAAGCAGATCGTAGCGCTTGCCCGCACACAGAACCTGGAGCTTGCGCAGGCCCTTGGAAAAATTGTCGCCGAGACCATCCATGCGCCGCGCAATGTGCCGCTGACGGACAATGCGGCGGTTGATGGCTATGCCTTTTGCCATGCCGATCTCGCGACAACCGGCGGTGATTTTGCGGTCTCAGTGCGAATTGCCGCCGGAAACATCGAGACGCACACCCTCGAGCCTCGAACGGCCGCGCGCATCTTTACCGGCGCCACAATGCCTTTCGGCGCGGACACGGTCGCCATGCAGGAAGACTGCACGCCCTCAACCGAGAACAATCGGCGCTTCATCGGCATTCCTGCAGCGCTCAAGAAAGGAGCGAACTGCCGCCGCGCGGGTGAGGATGTGCGCGAAGGTGCCGTCTTGTTCAAGCCAGGCGCGCGGCTGACGCCGCCGGACATTGCAGCACTCGCATCCCTCGGTCGCGCGAGGGTTTCAGTCTTCGCCCCGGTGCGGGTCGCCATTCTTTCGACCGGGGATGAACTGATCGAACCGGGAGCCGCGATTGCGCCGGGTCAGGTCTATAATTCGAACGGACCCCTTCTTGAAAGTCTGCTCAGGCCGCTACCCGTAACAATTACCAATGCCGGCATTGTCAAAGATGATCTTGCCACTATAGAAGAGACGCTCTCGTCGCTCGCCCGGGACCACGATGTCATTCTGACCACTGGGGGCGCGAGCCGGGGCGAGGAAGACCATGTTCTTAGCGCCCTTGACCGGCTGGGTCGCCGTCATATGTGGCAACTCGCAATCAAGCCCGGACGGCCGATGACTTTTGGCCATATCGGCGAGGCTGCCTTTATCGGCCTGCCCGGCAATCCGGTCGCTGCCTTTGTCTGTTTCCTGCTTTATGCGCGGCAGATCATCCTCGCGCTTGGCGGAGCAGAATGGCGCGAACCGGTGCGCTATCCGCTGCCGGCAGCCTTCGCGATTGACCGCAAAAAGGCTGACCGGCGGGAATTTCTGCGCGGCATTCTGCGTGATGAGGCGGGTGCCCTTAGCATCGATAAATTCACCCGCGACGGCTCCGGCCTCATCTCGGGCTTGCGCGATGCGGATGGGCTGATTGAAATCAGCGAAGAGACAACCAGCCTTGAAAAGGGCGCGATGGTCGCTTTCATCCCGTTCTCTTCCTTCGGGATTTAAGGCAAAGGCGGCAATTTTCGTCTGTACCTCACTGCGACAATTCGCTATCCCCTGACATAATGCGCGCGTATGCGTCAGCAATCAGCAAAATGACTCCGAGGAGAAAATCAATGGCAAAAGTGACATTCATCGGTCTTGGCGTGATGGGATATCCCATGGCCGGGCACATTGCCAAAAAGGGCGACCATGAGCTGACCGTCTATAACCGCACCACGGCCAAGGCGGAAAAATGGGCGAAGGAATTCGGCGGCAATTTCGCAACCACCCCCAAAGACGCGGCAAAGGGTGCGGATTTCGTTTTCACCTGCGTCGGCAATGACGACGACCTGCGCTCTGTCACCACTGGGGCGGATGGCTGCATCCAGTCGATGAGGTCCGGGGCCATTCTCATCGACAACACCACTGCATCGGCAGGCGTTGCCCGCGAACTTGCCGATGCCTGCCGGAACGTAGGCGCCGGCTTTGTCGACGGCCCGGTTTCCGGTGGTCAGGCAGGTGCGGAAAACGGGGTTCTGACCGTGATGTGCGGCGGCGCAGAGGAAGACTTCAGGAGGGCCGAGCCGGTGATCATGCATTTCGCCCGCGCCGCGCGCCTCATGGGGCCTGCCGGGTCCGGCCAGCTTACCAAAATGGTCAACCAGATCTGTATTGCCGGTCTCGTTCAGGCTCTTTCGGAGGGGCTCGCCTTTGCCCAGAAAGCCGGTCTCGACACCGAAGCGGTCTTCGACGTGATCTCGAAAGGTGCGGCTGGCTCCTGGCAGATGGAAAATCGTCACAAGACCATGGCAAAAGACGAATTCAACTTCGGCTTCGCCGTCGACTGGATGCGCAAGGACCTCGGCATCTGTCTGGAGGAAGCAAACGCCAACGGCGCGCACCTTCCTGTGACCGCCCTCGTCGACCAGTTCTACAGCCAGATCCAGAAACGCGGCGGCAATCGCTTCGATACGTCAAGCCTGATCACGCTGCTGCGCGACTGACAGGCGCAGCGTCAAGGTGCAGGTAGCGTGCGGGTAATGTGAAGGCTGCGGCTTCCGCCCTGCACGCTGGCCCTATTCGCCGGTGGCCTTCTCCTGCTTGCCGAAGGCGATATAATTCAGCGGCAATTCGGTCGTGAACTTGATCTGCTCCATCGCGAAAGTGGTCGATACATCGGATATCTTGATTTTCTCAATGAGCCGTTTGTAGAACCGGTCATATGCTGCAATATCCGGCACCACGACCCGCATCAGATAATCGACCTGCCCCGCCATGCGGTAGAATTCGACGACTTCAGGAAACTCGCGGATGACTTCGGCGAAGCGCCGCAGCCATTCGTCTGAATGATCGTTGGTAATGATGGAAACGAAGGCTGTCACCGCGACATTCACGCTCGCCGGATCGAGAATCGCAACCCGGCGTTTGATGACGCCATCCTCCTCCATTTTCTGAATCCGGCGCCAGCACGGGGTCGTTGACAAACCCACTTTCTTGCCGATTTCAGCGACCGAAACAGTCGCGTCGGTTTGGATGATTGAAAGAATCTTGCGGTCCAAGCGATCAAGCATAGAGAAACCTCATTCCAGATACGGCACCATTTAAGCCTGTCTGTTCCAAAAGATAAGTCCTGCTTTCTGATTATTAGAAATATCTTTGTGATAGAAGGGATCAGCGCACAAGCCGGGCGACTTCGGCGCGCAAGAGGGGGAGCACACGCTCACCAAACCAGGGGTTCTTTCTGAGCCACCCGTTGTTGCGCCATGAGGGATGCGGCAGCGGCAGAAAGCGTGGACAGCCTGGGCGCTTATAGATGCGTTGCCAGTCTGCGACCGTTTCCGTCAGGCTTTTGCCGCGATCGGCACCGAGATGATAGGCCTGCGCATACTGGCCGATTAGGATGACAAGCTCGATCTGCGGCATCGCGGCAAAGAGCCTGTCATGCCAGTGCCGCCTGCATTCCGCTCGCGGCGGCAGATCACCACCCTTTGCATCCAGTCCCGGAAAGCAGAAGCCCATGGGCACGATCGCGACCTTTTCCACATCATAGAAAACATCCGGCCCGATGCCGAGCCAATCGCGCAGGCGATCGCCGGAAGGGTCGGTGAAAGGTATGCCCGAGGCGTGCACCCGCGTGCCGGGCGCCTGCCCGGCAATGCAGAGCCGCGCGGTCGCCGATGGCCTGACCACCGGGCGCGGCTCATGCGGCAATGCCGCGCCCTCAGGGTCGTCACGGCAGATCTTGCACCGCGCAATTTCGGCAATCAGCTCCGCGAGTGGGGGCATTTCAGGCTTTGGCACTGGGGCGGGCCTTCACGTTCTGGTACCAGCGGCTGAGATTGCCGAGCTCCGGCGGGACGCTATGCTTGAGGACGCGCATGAAATCAAGACTAACGAGAAGCGTGATATCGGCAATCGAAAAGCCCGCGCCGGCAATGAAGTGCGCATTGTCGAGCGCCTGATCAAGAAAGGCGAGATCAGCGTCGATCCGGGCGATATTGGCCCTGCCCCATTCTTCGACCTGCGGCACCTCGAACGGTGCCATGGCTGGATTGGTATGGCGAAAGCCCTGGGCGATATGGTGATAAAGCCCATGCTCAATGCGCCGGTTCCACATTTCGACCATTGCCTGTTCAAGCGGGCTGACGCCAAACAGCGCCGGTTCCGGCGACAGCGCTTCGTAGTAACGGCAAATCGCAACGCTTTCGGAAAGGCATGTCCCGTCATCAAATTCAAGAACCGGCACCCGCATCACCGGATTGAGGCGGGCGAAATCCGGGGCCTTGTGCTCGCTCGTCATGATATCGATTTCAACAGTCTCGACCGTGATCCCTTTCTCGGCCAGAAAGATCCGAACACGGCGTGGATTGGGCGCACGCGCTGTTTCATGGAGTTTCATTCATCACTCTCCGGCAGCATGTCAAGACCCCTGCATTCAAGGGTCTGGCGCCAATAATTAGCGGGTTTTCAATCTGGTGCCAATCAGCCTCCCGCTCGGCAAAGTAATCCTAGCTTTTCGACAGGATATACAGCGGGTTGCCTAACCGGCGATGACGGTTGCATCAAAACATCACGATCGCAATCGTACGCCCCGCCATGGTCTCCTGATAGTTTCAGTTTGTCCTGATTCTGGACATTGTTGGGAAATTTTAACCATGTTTTTCAGTCAGATATTAAGCGTTAAGGCATAATTTTGCTTGGTATATCAGGGTGCATTTCGCCACCCCAAGGCGGAAAATGGAAAACCTACCGACGCTCAGGGACGAAAAGTGGGACGGACGGGAACGCGCAGCCCACCAGAGCGTGCGCGCGAGCGAGCGCATAAAATCGAAGAGAACGATCCGTGAGACCCGCGAAAAATTAACCTCGGAAAGCGGTCATTCGCGGGATTTTGACCGGGAAATCCTCGCCAATACGGCGCGAAACTACCGCGCTGCCACACCGGTTCTGACGCTTCTGATCATTTTCGTCGGGTGCTTCGGCCTCACCTGGCTGAATTATTTCGGCGTGCTGATCTGGATTGCTGCAAACTTGTTCGCACAGGTGCTTTTAGTCAATCTGGCGCGGCGCTACCTCAAAGGGTTTCCGAAAGAGCCGTCAATGCTTGCGAAATGGTATAATTCCTTCGTCTACGCGAGTTTTCTAAGCGGACTCATCTGGTCGACTTTCCTGCTCATTCCAGTCTCGACCCCTTCGCTCAGCCAGCCGGTCTTTACCTTCACGACCCTTCTGGTTGCGGTTGCAATATATTGTTTCATCAATGCACCGCTGACGATGGGTATGCTCGCGACAACCATCCCGATTACCATAATTCTGATCATACAATTCGGATTGTCGGGCTATACGAGCCTTTTCATGATGGCAGGTCTTTTCCTTGGCGCGCACCTGCTTTTCATCATCATGGCCTCGCAGATCAAGAAAAACCTGATCCAGGTCTTTACCATACGGGCGGAGAAGGACTCTCTAATTCTCGAACTTGAAGAGGCAACCGCAATTTCAGAAGAATCACGCCGCCGTGCCGAGGAGGCGAACCTCGCCAAATCGCGTTTTCTTGCCACGATGAGTCACGAACTGCGCACGCCGCTCAATGCAATCATCGGCTTTTCCGAGATCATGAAGGAAGGACTACTCGGCCCGATCGACAACAAAACCTATAAGGAATATGTCGCGGATATTCATTCAAGCGGCGATCATCTTCTCAATCTCATCAATGAAATCCTGGATCTGTCGCGTATCGAGGCCGGTCGCTATGATCTCAACGAAGAGGCGGTAACGCTCATCGACGTGGTGGATGATTGCTATTCGCTGATCGAGATCCGTGCACGCAACAAGGATATCAAGATCACGATCAATGCCGAGACGAACATGCCGCGCATCTGGGTCGACCAGCGGGCAGTGCGCCAGATCATTCTCAACCTGATGTCGAATGCGGTCAAGTTCACGCCGCAGGGCGGCGAGATCACGGTCTATGCCGGATGGACAGCCGGTGGCGGGCAATATGTATCGGTGCGCGATAATGGTCCTGGCATTCCTGAAGAGGAAATCCCGATTGTCTTGTCGCAGTTTGGTCAGGGTTCCAGCGCGATCAAGAGCGCGGAACAGGGAACCGGACTCGGTCTTCCGATCTGTCAGGCGCTCATCAACATGCACGGCGGCACGTTCGATCTGAAATCCAAATTGAGGGCTGGAACCGTTGTCACCGTCACCTTCCCCCGCGCCCGCATCATGCAGGCGCTTGCGCCGATGAATGATAAATCGGCAGACGAATCCTCATCGCCACGCTCAGGCTTTCACAAAATGGCCTGAGCCTAGTCGATCGCGCCTGCGACCCCGGCTTCGGCGAAGGTTGCCATGGATGCGTGGGTCTTGGCTGCTGCCTTGACGATACCGGCAGCGAGTGCCGCCCCGGTGCCCTCGCCAAGGCGCATACCAAGATCAAGCAGCGGTTCCTTGCCAAGTCGCGCCAGAACCGCTTTATGCGCCGGTTCCGCCGAACGATGGGCAAACAGGCAGTGGTCAATCGCGTCTCGGCGTATCGCGTGGAGAAGGGCCGCTGCCGAGCTTGCCACGAAACCGTCAATGATGACCGGAATACGTTGATGGCGTGCGGCCACAATCGCACCGAGCATCGCCGCGATCTCGCGCCCGCCGAGCCGACGAAGAAGTTCCAACGCATCGATGCCGCTTTCGCGGATTGGGCCACCCGCGCGTTCAACCGCGCGATCCGTCGCCGCCACCTTGCGGGCAAGCGCATCAGAGGTCACGCCAGTGCCGGGACCAACCCAGTCCGCTGCTGCGCCGCCATAAAGCGCGTGATAGAGAATCGCGGCAATCGTGGTGTTGCCGATCCCCATTTCACCGACGCACAGAAGATCGGTGCCACCGGCAATCGCCTCCATGCCAAAGGCAATCGTCGCGGCGCAGCCATTGGCATCAAAGGCGTCCTTCTCGCAGACATCCGGCGTCGGTACTTCGAGGGCCAGATCGAAAATCTTCAGACCCAGATCGTAGGTTGCGCAAAGCTGGTTGATCGCGGCACCGCCTGCGGCGAAATTTTCGACCATGGCCTGGGTGACGCTTTGCGGATAGGCTGAGACGCCCCGATTGACGATGCCGTGATTGCCTGCAAAAACGACCACAAGCGGGCGGGTGATGACGGGCTTCGGGTCGCCCTGCCATGTTGCGAGCCACTCGACTATGGTCTCCAGCATTCCGAGCGAGCCCTGGGGCTTGGTGAGTTCCCGATCGCGGCTTCGAACAGCGGCTGCCGCCTCAAGGTCCGGCCCCGGCATGATCCGAATCAGGTTGCGGACATCATCCAGACCATCCTTCATGACCGCTTTATCCATCGCTCCCCTCACCTTTCACTTGCTTCATTGGCGAAGCCTCAAGCCCATCTCAAAATCTGCGTGCGAGACCGTTCAGGATCGAAAAGAATCGGCTAACGCTCAAAACAACCGTTCTATAGCGCGAAAGCCCGGCAAACAATAACCGCGCGTTCGGCAATGCATGAAATGCTGAGGGTGCACCCTGTACAAGCCATTCAAGGCAGCATTTAAAAGCGAGGCCACGATTATAAGAGAGACTGTGACCATGACCAAGGAATTCGGCGCGTGTATCCAGCTTCTCTCCCGCCTGCCGCTCCCGCGCTGGATGACACCGGACAAGGCGCCGGATTTCACCACTTGCGTGCGATTCTTCCCGCTCGCCGGGCTGGTGATTGCACTTCCGGCAACCTTCGTGATGGCGCTTGCAACCGTTGCCGGGTTTTCGACCATGCTCACGGCAGCGCTTGCGATGGCGACGCAGGTCGCTGTCACTGGCGCCCTTCATGAAGACGGTCTCGCCGACTGTGCCGACGGTTTTGGCGGCGGTCGCGAGCGCGCGGAAAAGCTTGCCATCATGAAGGACAGCCGCGTCGGCGCTTTCGGCGTGATCGGGCTTGTACTCGCACTGCTTGTGCGCTTTTCGGCGCTCACGGCGCTGCTTGCGGGCGGGCTTGGTCCGGCGCTTGCGGCTTATCTTGCCGCCCATGTCGCCTCACGCGCGTTTCAGGTCGCGTTCTGGCATTCCTTGCCGCCCGCCCGCGACCACGGCCTTTCCTATGGTCTTGGCCTTCCAGGCGCATATGCCACGGGACTGGCGCTCAGTCTCGGGAGCGCCGGCGCGCTTCTCCTCACCCTGCCCGCCTTCGATATTCGAAACATCATGATCGCCGCGCTGTCCGCCGTTGCGGTGTACGTTTTCTTTCGCCGCCTCTGCAAGGCCCAGATCGGCGGCCAGACGGGAGATACAATCGGCGCGCTCCATATCCTGACCGAGATTGCAATTCTCGCCGGTCTTTCTACATTGCTGCCATGACCAATGCGCTTTTCGAAACCATGACCGGGCGATCCGACCCTTGCGTGAACATCTGCGTCAAGGACGAAGCAAGCGACATCTGCCTCGGCTGCGGTCGTCTTGGTGCAGAGATCGCGGTCTGGTCGGAACTGTCAGCACACGAGCAACAGAGCATCATCGCTCAGGTCCCTGACCGCATGAAGGCGCTTTCCGATGCACGGCGGACACGACGTCGGGCCCGGATAAGGGAGCGCGACCGCGAGCCTTTAGGCGGGCAAGTCCGGCCAGACATGCCGGAGGCCTGAATGCGCGGCACATTTTTGCTGACATTTCTTCTGGGCCTTCTTCTTGCAACCCTTGCGCTTCTGCTTTTTCTGCCGGACAGCACCCGCTTTGCCGGTCTCGACAAGGACGAATTCGCTCAATTTATCCAGCTCACCGCGATTGCGCTTGCCATTTCGGCAGCATTCGTCTCCCGCCGCCTGCCTGTTGCAAAGACATTCAGGGACATCGCGCTCTGGATCCTTGCCGGTCTGGTTCTGGTCACAGCCTACACGTTTCGCGATGATCTCGGCTTCATTGGCGAAAGGGTGGCGGGCGCGCTTCTGCCGGGCAGGCCGATCAGCCGGCCGGACAACCACATCGAACTCATCCGTTCCCAATCCGGCAGTTTTCAGGCACGCGCGTCGATCAACGGCGAGATGCTGCCCCTCCTCGTCGATACCGGCGCGTCAAGCGTTGTGCTGACTTTCGAGGATGCAAAGCGGGCGGGCTTTGATCCTGCCCGGCTGATTTTCTCCGCCTCCGTTGAGACAGCGAACGGGCGGACACAGGCGGCACCCGTGCGCATTGCCAGTATCCGCATCGGCAGCATCGTGAGAAACGATGTTGCAGCGCTTGTCGCCCGAGACGGCGCATTGTCGATCAGCCTCCTCGGCCTTTCGTTTCTCGATCTTTTGAGCGGCTTTTCGGTAAGCGGCGAGCGTCTCATCCTGAAAGACTGATTGTCGGCGACGGGTCAGCCGACGCGGCTCTGCCTTGCTGTTTCCAATAAAGGCGGGTGAACGGCAGAAAAAGCATGGGCGATGATGTCAGGACGCGCCGCCTCAAGCCGGGCTTCCTCCGATAGAATCTGCCTGTATCGCCGTGCCCCCGGCTTGCCATGGAAAAGACCGATCATGTGCCGGGTTATTGCGGCAAGCCTTACACCCCGCGCCATCTGCGCCTCGCTATAGGCGATCATCGTCTGAGCCAGTTCATCCCAGTCGAACGCCGCCGCTTCATCCCCGCTGAGGAATGCATCAACCCCGGTGAGCAGACCCGCATCATGATAAGCGGCGCGCCCCAGCATCACGCCATCAACATGATCAAGATGCACCTTGGCTTCCTCAAGCGTGGTAATGCCGCCATTGATGCCGACGAACACATTCCTATGGCGCTGCTTCAGGGCATAGACACGTTCATAATCGAGCGGCGGCACATCGCGGTTCTGTTTGGGGCTGAGGCCCTGAAGCCAGGCCTTGCGGGCATGAACCCACAAGGCATCGGCGCCGGATGAAAGAACGCAGTCGGCAAGCGCATCAAGCGCCGGGCCGGGTTCCTGCTCATCAACGCCGATGCGGCATTTGACTGTGACCGGCACCGTAACCGCCTGTTTCATGGCCGCGATACACGCACCGACCAGAACGGGTGTGCGCATCAGACAGGCGCCGAAAGTGCCATTCTGCACCCGATCGGACGGGCAGCCGACATTGAGGTTGATCTCGTCATAGCCATACTCAGCCCCGATCCGCGCCGCCTCGGCAAGCTTTGAAGGATCGCTGCCGCCGAGTTGCAGCGCGAGGGGATGTTCGGCGTCGGAAAACCCGAGAAGCCGCTCGCGGTCACCATGAATAACCGCATCCGCGGTCACCATCTCCGAATAAAGCAGCGCGCGCTTCGTCAATTGCCGATGGAAGAACCGGCAGTGCCGGTCGGTCCAGTCCATCATCGGGGCAACGGCTAGTTTATGTTCTTGATATCGCAACGATTTTCCTTTATCTTCAACGGACTAAAGAGAGAACGTGCACAGTTTTGTTTGCATCTGTTCTCGCCCTTACGCAGCAATTCGAAGCCTCTGTGTGCACGTTTTGTGCATGGAAATCCAGTGCAGGCGGATCAGGACGATGGCCACCGTCACAAAGCTTCTGTAAGAACCCCCACTAATAAAACCGCCATTTCCGGATAATCTGTTCACGCACAGTTCCGGTAAGGTTCGGGAACTGGCGTTGCCCCAACTTTTATCCAGCGTGAGCGACACTCCGGGACTGTGTTTTGCCCATTGGGGGGTGGGCAACGGGGGCTGGCGCGGAGCTTTGCGGATTACGCAGCGTCAGGCCCCCCGTTGCGGGGCAAAGGTTCAGGCGCAAACGCGGCGGCGTCTGCCAACCGGGGCGGGAACTGACGACCGACTGTGGCTTGCTGCGGGCGTCGAACAGCGTCGCCAGTTCACGCGCCACACGCGCCAGGCGCGGTCGTCTTTTCATTGTATCTCCTGTTTCCGGTATCTAAGCCAAATTCAGGGAGAAATTCCACTTATCCCGCTGTCAAGTTTTCCCGAGCCACCTCTGTCCAGCTTGCTTACACCGAAGAGAGACCAGGCTCGTGTCGGAGACATGCCCGTTCAATCTGGATCAGTGCGGCTTCAGGATGATTTTCGGTGTTTTCACAGCACCGTTCCTGAGATCGGCAAAGGCAGCCGCTCCGTCATCGAGCGGTCGCTGCTCGATCCAGTCGAGGGGGCCAAGACGGCCATCGAAGATCGCAGCTGCCGTATCCCGGAAATCCTGAGCAGTATACGTATAAGTTCCTATAAAGGTGATCTCCTGTAACGTCATGCGGCGGATGTTCAGCCCGCCTGTCGGCTCGCCAAGGCCGATATGAACGATCACGCCGCCGGCGCGCGCCCGGTTCGACGCTTCCGTGCGGGTCGTGGCAAAGCCTACCGCATCCACCACAAGATCGAACAGCATATCCGGCGCCAATTCATCTGGCGCATGGGCATTAAGGCCGACCTTGTCGATCAGGAATTGTCGCCGGTCCTGGTTCGGTTCGACAATGAGTGGGCTTTTCACACCGAAGGCCATCAATGACAGACCCGCACCGACACCGATTGCACCGCCGCCCAGAACAAGCGTGCGAATGCCTTCCATTGGACGGTCGAGAACGCGCTCTGCAAGGCGCACGCCATGCCATCCGCAGGCAATGGGCTCTGCAAGGGCTGCCTGATCGGTGGAAACCGCATCGGGTACTGTCACCAGATTGCGCGGTGGCATTGCCACATATTGTGCGAAAGCCCCTTCCCGCGGCTGCATCGAGATGATCTGACGCTTGGCGCAGAGATTCTCGCGCTTCGAAAGGCAGGCTTCGCATTCCATACAGGTGACGAGCGGATTGACGGTAACGCGGCGCCCCGCCTGCGGGCCGGAGACAATGGTGCCGGCGGCTTCATGACCGAGGATCAGCGGCGCCGGACGGCGCTCATCATGGCCGAGATAGGCATGCATGTCCGAACCGCAAATTCCGACGCTCTCGACACGGATGACAACTTCGCCCTCGCCCGGTGTCGGCTCCGGCGCATCCTGGAAACTCAGCATTTGTGGGCCGGTATAGACGAGTGCCTTCATTTTGCGGTGAATCCTCCGTCAACCATCAAGGTTTGCCCGGTCACATAGCCGGATGCATCGGAGCAGAAAAACAGCATCGGACCGTCCATATCGGACAATTCGCCATTGCGGCCGATACAGGTCTGAGCCGCGTTGCGCGCTGCACGTTCCGGGTCGGCAAAGACCGCCGCTGTGAGTTCGGTGCGAAAGAAACCCGGCCCCACTGCGTTGACCATAATGCCGTGGCCCGACCATGCTTCGGCCATTGCCCGCGTCATCTGCGTGACGCCACCCTTTGATGCGCCATAGGAAAGGCCTGCGCTGAATGCCCGGTAGCTTTGCAGCGACGCGAAGTTGACGATCCGTCCCCATCGCTTTTCCTTCATGGCCGGGGCGAATGCCTGCGCGAGAAAGAACGGCGCGGCAAGATTGAGATTGAGGGTGATGTCCCAGCCTTCCGGGGTGAGCTGATCGGCCGGCTCGCGTGTGTTGATTCCGGCGGCATTGATCAGAATATCGGGATTGCCGAAGGGCAGCACCACCTGTCGCGCAATCGTTGGGATCGTCTCGCGGCGGGCAAGATCGCCGACAACATAGGCCGCTTTTCCGGGATTGTCAGATGCCCATTCATCGAGCGCGTCGGCGCGCCTTGCAACGCCCACAACGCGCGCCCCCGCCCCGATCAAAAGATCGGCTGCGCGCCGCCCGAGACCAGAACTTGCACCCGTCACACAGGCAATTTTCCCTGTGAGATCAAACAGACGGGCTGGATTTTCAACTGCCATCAGAGCCTCACTCCGATCCGGTCAGATCGAAATTCTCTTTCGGGAAATATTTCCGCAACCTTATATCAGCCGTGCGTGCATGGGCCTCCATGCCCTCCAGCCTTGAGATGCGGGCGGTTGCCTCGGCGACCGGTTTTGCGCCGTCGCGCGTTGCCCGCTGCCAGGTGACGATCTTCATATATTTATGAACAGAAAGGCCGCCGGTATAATTGGCGGCACCATTTGTTGGCAGAACATGATTGGTGCCGGAGGCCTTGTCGCCGAAGGCAACCGTGGTCTCCTCGCCGAGAAAGAGCGAGCCATAGCACTGCAACCGCCCGAGCCACCAGTCGAGATCTTCAGCCTGAACCGTCAGATGTTCCGGCGCATAATCATCGGAAGTCGCAGCCATCTCCTCGCGGTTGTCGCAGACGATCACTTCGGCATAATCGCGCCAGGCGGCTTCGGCGTTCTTGCCATTGAGTTCCGGCAGATCGGCGATAAGGCCGGGGACAAGCTCCATGACCTTGCGCGCAAGCGGTTCATCATCGGTGACAAGCCAGACCGGCGAATTGTAGCCATGCTCGGCCTGCCCGACGAGGTCGGCGGCGACGATCTCCGCGTCCGCGGTCCGGTCTGCAAGGATGAGGCTGTCGGTTGGTCCGGCGAACATGTCGATGCCAACACGGCCGAAGAGAATACGTTTTGCTTCCGCCACGAACTGGTTGCCCGGTCCGACCAGAATATCGACTTTCGGCAATCCGAAAAGCCCGAACGCCATGGCCGCCACGCCCTGCACGCCGCCGAGGGCGAGGATCGTGTCCGCGCCGCAGAGATCGGCGGCATAGATGATGGCGGGCGCGATGCCGATGTCGGGGCGCGGCGGCGAGCATGCGATGATGCGCGAACAGCCTGCAACCTGCGCCGTCGTCACCGTCATGATGGCGGAGGCGATATGGCTGTAGCGTCCGCCTGGAATATAACAACCGGCAGCGCGCACGGGGATGCTTTTCTGACCGGCAATGAGACCGGGAATGATCTCGACTTCAATATCCTTGAGTGTCGCTTTCTGGGCTTCGGCGAATTTTTTCACATTGGCATGGGCAAACTGGATATCGCGCTTCAGCTTTTCGGGAACAAGGGCGGTCGCAGCGTCAATCTCAGCACGCGTCAGTTTGATATTGCCATTGTACTTGTCGAATTTGGCCGCATATTCGAGTGCGCCCGCATCGCCGCGCGCCTCGATATCATCGAGAATGGCCTGGACCGTATCGCGCACATCACTCGCGCCGGTGGCGGAAGTCATGGTTGCTTTCTTGAGATAGTGACGAGACATGGGAGCCAATCTCCTATTTGTAGACATCGGGAAGAAGGGTAGTTGAAATTTCCGGAATGAAGGCGATCAGCAGCACGACAACGAGCATGAACAGCACGAACGGAACGGCGCGCCAGGCAATCTTGAGAACGGATTCACCGGTAATGCCCGAGACCACGAAAAGATTGAGGCCAAGCGGCGGTGTTATGAAGCCGATGCCGAGGGCGGTGATCATCATGATGCAGAACTGAATTTCGTTCATGCCGATATTGTCGGCGAGCGGCTTCAGGATCGGCGCCAGAATGACGATGTTGGGCGTCGTCTCCATGACGCAGCCGGCGGCAATCAGAATGCCGATCATGAGAAGGATAAGAAGGGTCGGATCGTCGGTGAGAGAGGTCACCGCCCCGACAAAACCCTGCGGCACGCCCATCACCGCAAGCGTCTGGGCAAGCGGCAGCGAGAAGGCAATGATCGGCAGGATGATGCCGTTGACCTTTGCCGACGAAAGCAGCATCGAGGGAAAATCCGACAATCTCAGGGTGCCGAGGATGAAACCAATCACAATGGTGGTGACGACGGCAATGGCGCCTGCCTCGGTCGGCGTCAGTTTGCCGGAAAAGATGCCATAGAAAATGATGCCCGGTACCAGAAATGCATACCAGCCATGGCGCAGGGTGTTCAACAGGTTGGTCAACCAGTCGGTAAAACGGATCGGCTCTCCACCCTCATATTGAAAAATCCGGTTCACGACCAGATTGGTGACAAGGATCGAAATCAGGATGAGACTGCCGGGAATAAGGGCCGCCAGAAACAGGGTTGATGCGGAAATGCCGAGGACGAGACCGATGATGATATAGGCAATCGACGGCGGGATGAGAATGCCGGTGCAGGCTCCGGCAGCGACGAGCGCACAGGCATAGGGTCGGGGATAGCCGCTCTCGACAAGGCGGCTGATGGTCATGCGACCGACCGCAGCGGCACCGGCGGCGTCCGACCCCGAAATCGCGGCGAACATGCCGCAGACGAGAACGGTGGCAGACCCGAAGCCGCCCTTCGTCCAGCAGGTCAGCGCTTCTGCGACATCGAGAAATTTGCGACTGAGGCCGGTGCGCACCAGCACATCCCCGGTCAGGATGAAGAGTGGTACGGCGGTCAGTGCAAAGGCGTCGATACCGTCGAACAGGGATTCGCCGATCAGCGCCATCGGCAGCGCGCCGGACATGTAAAGCATCAGGATTGCCGTCGTTCCGATCGACGCCCAGACCGGAATCGCAAGCGCACACATGATCACGAAGACAATGACCGGCAGATAGAATGCCCAGCCAAGATTGATCGCGGTTTCAGCTTGTTGATAGAGCATCACATCACCTTATTCAAAAAGAGTGTTGCCTTCGAACACGGGTCTGCCCGCGCGAAAGTCGGCGATATCGCGCAGGAGCGACTGCGTAAGGCGAATGATCATCAACAGAAAACCGAATGGGACAGCAATCAGGAACCAGACCATGGAAAGACGCAGACCATGGCTGACCGAATTGAACTTCCAGGAAACCCCAACCGTTTCGAACGACCAGTAGAGCGCAAGCACCGCGACGGCCATCATCGCCAGATCGCCGATAATATAAAGCAGCGCCTTCACGCGCGGGCCAACATAGTGCATCAGCACGTCAATGCGGATATGCGCCCGCTCATGGGCAGCGGAGGCGGCACCGATCCAGGCAAGGTAGATGAAGGAATAGCGAACAATTTCCTCACCCCAGATGGAGGAGAATGCGAGAACCTCGCGGCGCATGACTTCGACCGACATGGTCAGAACGAGCAGAACGTAGAAAAACAGCAGCGCCCAGCGCTCTGCATTCTTGTCCAGGGCAGACAGAAAAGTGGACATGATTGCGCTCCCGTGCACCGCGTCGCATGCTTCGCCAAAGGGTGTGGCGATACCCAGCAAGCGGTGTCTGGTCTATCAGAAATCTTCCGGTAAAGGCCGATGGTTCCCGCCCGCGAAAGCACGGACGGGAACGTGGATCACCGGCTGATTACGCGTCGTGCACGTAATAGCGGCCTTTGGTGTTGGCTGCTTCATTGAGTTTTGCAAATGCATCGAGCGAGCCTGCGAGATCCACTTTGAACTTGTCCCATTCAGGCCGCTGGTGACCGCCAGCCTCTCTCCATTCCTTGAGCTGATCCTCGCTCAGAGAGTGGAATTCAACGCCGGACTTGCGCAGCTCCGACATGGCGAAAGCGCGCGACGACGGGACTTTGGCAAGATTCTGATGCGCGGTGATCTCGGAGGCGAACTCGATGCCTTCCTTCACATCCGCAGGCAGGCTGTTGTACCATTCGAGATTGCAGGAATAGACCTGACTGTCCGGCACGGCCTGTGTGAAGGTGACATGGCTCAAAATATCCTTGAAGCCGAACACGTGAAGGGCGCCAACCGAGGGATCCAGTGCATCGGCAACACCCTGCTTGATCGCGGACGGCGTTTCGCCCCATGCGACCGGCGTCGGGTTCGCGCCGACCAGACGATAATATTGTTTCAGCATTTCAGAGCCGGGCACGCGGAACTTCACGCCGGCAAGATCTTTCGGTGATATTACAGCACCGGCCCCACCCTTTCGCACGGCAATAACGCGCGGATCAATAACGATATAAAACAGTGGCTTGAAGCCCTTTGCCTCAACTTTTGGATGAACTTCGGACTTCCAGGCATCAGAGGTGACGAGATTCACGAAATTCTGGTTTGCACCGCAGAAATATGGCAGGTTGATAAGATCGATCGCAGGCGCGAATGGTGCGAAATTGGATAGGGAATGCTGCGCTGCCTGAATGGTGCCGCCCTGAACTTTCTGAACCAGCGCGCCGCCGACACCAAGCTGACCACCCGGCGCGAGCTTCACATATATCTTGCCATTCGTCGCGTTCTGGATGTTTTCCTTGAGGTCGAGCTGAAGCAGCGGATAGCTGCGCGATGCGCCGATCACGTATTCCGTGCCGATCGTCATCTGATGGGCGGCGGCCTTCTCCCGGTCTGCCTCTTCCTTGGCGGTCTGCGCGATTGCCTCTTGCGACCAGAGCGTGCCGCTTGCGCCGGCGATCATCGCCACGGTGAAAGCGCCCGCACTTGTCAGTTTAAGGAAGTTGCGGCGCTCGGCCGACTGAATTGTGTCTAAAGATTTCATGGCGCTTTTCTCCCAATCAGCGTTTGTCAATATCGGTTTTGGTCTCAAGCTCGCGTTTCTCTGCCCGAAGGATCGCGACGACGAAAGCCGCCGTTGCTGACATCAGAACAATCAGTTCCTGGACATCGTTCAGAAACGGCACCCCACCCTGGGAGGCAAAAACGACGTTGCCGAAAAAAACCGAAAACAAAACTGCGGTGACAGCGAGAAACATGGAAACCTTCCTCCCGGCTCCGTCAGGAACCACGCAGCAGACTTTAGAGCAAAATCATCTTAATGCAAGCGCTTACATTTCGGTATAATCCCGCATTGCCGATGCGTCGGGAATAGGTATTCTTTCCGACAATTCCCTGCGAACGGATCGCCATGAAAAACACCAAGCCGCTCAACTCCGAGGTTGCAACACTGGCAGACGTTGCACAGATTGCGTGCGTCTCAACGGCCACCGTTTCCCGCTGCCTGAACAACCCGGTGCAAGTGAGTGATAAGACGCGCCAGCGCGTGATGAAGGCCGTCACAACCTTGAACTATTCACCAAATTTCGGCGCCCGCGCGCTCGCTGCCAAACGAACCAACACCTATGGCGCGATCATTCCAACCATGGAAAACGCGATTTTCGCGCGTGGCCTTCAGGCGTTCGAACAGGTTCTCGTCAGCAGGGGCGCGACGATGCTGGTTGCGAGTTCGTCCTATGATCCGCAGATCGAGGAAGACCAGATCCGCACGCTCATCGCGCGCGGCGCGGATGGATTGCTGCTGATCGGCCGGGACAGGGAACCAGCCGTCTATCGATTTCTGCGCGAGCGCAATGTGCCATTCGTGATTGCCTGGACCAGTGCCACAGCGCCCGAAACCTCGCATGTCGGCTTTGACAATCTGGCAGCGTCGCGCGCCCTCGCAGCACGGGCGATTGGCCTTGGTCACCGGCAGATCGGGTTCATTTCCGCAGGTCTCAACTTCAATGACCGCGCCCGCGACCGGGTCGAGGGCGTACGCCTTGCCATGCGAGACCATGGTCTTGATTCCAACTGCATGCCTATCATTGAGACGCGCTATTCGATTGCATGCGGGCGCGCGGCGATGGCGGCGATCATGACCGATCATCCGGAAACAACACTGGTCATGTGCGGCAATGATGTTCTGGCGGTCGGTGCGGTTCAGGGTGCCCACTTGCTCGGCCTTCGTGTTCCCGATGATGTGTCGATCACTGGCTTTGATGACATCGAACTTGCGACCATCATCCGCCCGGCACTGACGACCGTCCATGTGCCACACCACACGATGGGAACGATGGCGGCGGAAACCCTGCTTGAAATGGTGCGTGAAGGCGCAACCGCCCGCCAGATCGTACTGGAAACAAGCATTGTCGAGCGCGAATCGCTGAGCGCGCCGGGCATGAAACCGCTGAGTCGGCCTGCCTAGTGGTTCGCCCGAAACAAAACAGTCCGACTTCAGTCGGGTTGTTTGTTGATGAAAAGCGAACCCTTTCAAAGAGTTGAGCTGGTAGATCGGCCCGACTTTTCGGGTTCGAAAAGTCGGTGTCAATCCACTAGAAGGCATGGCTGCAAGACGGATCAATGCCGTGCATCGGGCTGTCCGCAAAGCTCTTCGATCAGATGTTTGACCGCCATGCCGGCATGCTCGATCGGGCCGCTATTGTCGATCTCAAGGCAATTGAAACGGGCATCGGACGTCATCGCTACCGGTTTCAGGCGCTCAGCGATTTCACTTTCCGTCTCGCGTCCCCGCGCGGCGAGACGGCGCGCGAGCACGGTGCGCTCTACCGTGAGGACGATCACAACCATGGTCGGAAACACCTCGGCAAATGCATCGAGAACGCGCCTCGAGCCATTGGCAACCGCAACACCGCCTTGGCGGATATGGTCAAGCACGTCTTTCGGGATTGCGTAGTGGAGGCCGTGCGCCTGCCAGGTCACGGCAAAAGCGCCTTCTTGCCGCATCCGGTGAAAATCTTCTTCTGACATTGCAAGATGATCTTCGAAGACATCATCCGGCGCGCGGGTGACAACCCGCCTTGCAAACAGGATGTCAGGGTTCAGAAGATTGGCTTTCAACCAGGCAATCAGCGTATCCTTGCCTGCTCCGCTCGGTCCGACAATGAGGACGAGTGCCCCCTGCCCGGGTCGCACCTGCCCCATCAAATCACCCGGACACCCTGACGCATCACCATGCGCACGACTGGCACATCCCCCGGATTGTGCCGGACCCGCGAAAGATCGGCGCGCAGGCCGGGCCGCAGGCTTCCGCGGTCATTCATGCCGACTTCGCGGGCCGGATTGGCCGAAACCATGGCGACCGCCTCAGCCAGCGAAACGCTTGCAACCTCATCGGCCAGAACGAAGGGCGCATGGATGAGGCTGAAGGGCACATAATCGGAGGAGAGGATATCCAGCACACCGGCCTCGGCAAGGGCGCGCGCCGGAATATTACCGCTGTGCGAGCGCCCGCGCACGATATTCGGTGCACCCATCAATACGCCCATACCGGCCTTGTGAGACGCTTCCGCCGCGATCATGCTTGTCGGAAACTCGGCAACGGCGACGCCGAAGCCGCGGGATTCCTCGACATGTTCGAGTGTCGCGTCGTCATGGCTGGCAAGCGCGATGCCGCGGCCATGACAAATTGCCGCGAGATGTGCCCGATGCTTGTCGGCATAGGTCTCGGACTGTTTCTTGCGCCGTTCGACAAAGGCCGTGAAAGCATCCTCCGACATGCCGCGTTTGGTTTTGTAATAGAGGATATACTGTTCCATCGTCGTGAACTGGCGCTGACCGGGGGCATGATCCATAAGCGAAACGAGCGCGACGCGGTCATTATTCGCAAACTCGTCGAAATGGTCGAGAACGTCAGGCGCGGAAACCTCGCAGCGCAGGTGAATGCGATGTTCGGCGCGCAGTCTGCTATCCTTGTCTGCGGCTGCGATCGCATCGGACATCGCCCGCATCTCCCCTTTCTTGAATCCGCCGTCCTCGTCCGAGCCAAGGCGCAGGCAATCGAGCACGGTGGTGATGCCGGAGGCGGCGATCTGCACATCATGCGCCTGAATGGCGGCGGTGAGGTTCCACGTCACACCCGGACGCGGCGCGTAATGGTGTTCGAGGTGGTCGGTATGGAGTTCGATAAGGCCTGGAAGGATATAATCACCCTCCATGTCTTCCCCGATCCGTCCGCCAGCGACCTTACCGGCGCCGGGGTCGATCTCGGCGATGGTCCCGTCGCGCAGGACAATGGTGCCTTCCACGACCGCGTCTTCGAGCACCAGCCTGGCGTTTCTGAGAATAGTTTCGTGTGTCATCTGGCAAGTATTTCCTGATTTCTGGCTTGCGCGTTTTCTCCGAGAAGCGCGGTCGAGCGGATGATGAAATCCGCGCCGGGTTCCGGTTCAACAAAAAGGGCGATCATGTCCAAGATAAGGGGTTGTCCGATATCGGGGCTGAAATGGTGCTGAAGAGCCGCTTCGAGAACCGCTGCGCGCGCGTCGCTTACCGGGCCGCTCACCGTGAGGTGAAAGCGGAATTCTTCCAGCACATAAGGATAACCCCATGATGCAAGATATGCGCGCTGGCGAGGCGTGAGTTTTTCCGGCTTGCGGCGGGCGATCTCATCATCACGCAGCGCCGCACGGAATGGTTCGAACGTCGCGACCGTGGTATCCGCAAGATCCTGAAGATCCGTGCTCCGCGCGCCGGGTACAAGGGCAAAAAAAGCATCGAGGCGAGCGAGCAGAAGAGTGTTCAGGAACACCGGTTTCTGCCGCGCCGCAAAGGCCCGGAAGGCTGCCATCAGATGTGCCTCCGTATATCCTTCCGCGAGGCGGAATGGCGCCTTCAGCGTCGCGTGAAAGCCGTAACGGCAGGGTGCGGCGATCTCGTCTGCAAAATCGTGCGGCTTGCGGCAGGCGCTCCCGTCAAAAGGATTGCGTCCAAGCCAGAGCCGCGCTCTTGTGGCAAGACCCGTGTTTTCGGGCGGGGTGTAGTAGATCGCATAGCGCATCAAACAATCTTCATGACTGGACTCGGCCGGCAAGGCGGCTTCTCAGCGCATTCGAGACCGCATCGAAAGCAAACACAACGAGAAGAAGAAGTATCACCATATAAAAAACGTTTTCCCAGTTCTGGTTGGTGCGCATTGCCTCCCAGAGCTTGAGACCAATCCCCCCGGCACCGACCGCGCCGATGATTGTCGCCGAGCGGGTGTTTGATTCCCAGAAGTAAAGAGACTGACTGGCAAACACAGGCAGAACCTGCGGCAGGACGCCATATCGCTGTACGGCAAGGGGCGATGCGCCGACCGAGCGTACGCCCTCGCGCTGCTTGTCGTCGATGTTTTCAAGCGCTTCGGAATAAAGCTTGCCGAGGGTGCCGGTGTCGGTGAAGAAAATCGCCGCAATGCCCGCAATCGGGCCGGGTCCGAAACCACGCGTGAAGAACAGCGCCCAGATCAGCATGTCGATCGAACGCAGGAAATCGAAAAACCGCTTAAGACCCTGATTGAGGAGACGGTTAGGCGTTATGTTGCGTGCGGCAAGAAAGCAGAGCGGAAAGGCAATCAGCGAGGCGAAGAGTGTGCCGACAAAGGCCATCACGATTGTCTGAAGCAGCTTAGTCCAGACATCGCCATGCTGAAAATCCTGATTGTACCAGATGTTGTTGAAGGCAAGTGCGGCATTGGAGCGAGCCGGATCGATCCGTTCGCCAGCAAAGATCAGATGCAGGACGTCGCCCGCAGACTTTCCCCAGAATGGCGAGTTGTTGTCAAATACGAAATTCGCCCAACCGAGAAAACGGCGCCAGACGATCACGTCATCATTCTGAATTTCCGCCCTGCCCGACCAGCCGAAATCGAGATAGACAGTGGCACCTTCCCGGCGCTGGACCGCCCAATGCTCAAGCGGTTGTTCGGGTGTCACCGACACGCCACGCAGGATACGAAAACGATAATCCTTGCCGTCAATCCGGACCGACACCAGGTTGGGTTCGACAACAAGCCGGGCCTTTCCGAGATCGATATCCGCTTTCACCACTTCTTTGCTGCTCTCGGTCAATGATCGCTCGGAAGATGGGGCCGTCTCGCCGGATTCAACCAGGCCTGCGCCGCCGGTTCCTCCGTCAGTCGTATTTGAGGAGCCAACATTCGACAACTCAGGCGCAACGAAGGATCCGGCTGAGGATTTCGTTGAATTTGCGGTGCCGACATTTGCCTGCGAGGGGGCAACAAAGGAGCGTGCCGACGATTGGGTGGAGCCGGACGACCCGTCCGGCGCTAACGCTGCGGCGGCCTGATTCGTCCGCTTTTCGACCACGGCTTCCTGTTTCACAAGCCATTCCGGCGACGGATTTTCCCCCAGAACGGAGAACCGTGAAAAGCTTACGGTGAGGTGGTTCTCGTGAATTTCGATATCCGGCCGGATTTCGTAAGACACCCAGTCTGCGAGATAATGGCCAGCCAGTTGCCAGTTTGCGGAAGCAAGAACGGCACCGACGGAGAAAAACCACCAGCAATAGGCGGTATAGGCAATGCTCGCGATAAGCGCGACAAAACCGGAATAGCGCTTCCAGAAGCCAGGACGAAACGCCTCCGGATAGGCAATCTCAATTTCCCTGATGCGCGCGGCATCGATCATAGCCATGGTTTTATTGTCCGAAATTGAAAGACTGGTTGCCAACCAGTTTCTTGCGCAAATAGGCGGAAAACTGATCGACGGCGACGATGGTGCAGAACAACAACAATACGATTGCGATGGTTTTCGCTTCATGGCCGTTGGAAATCGACAAGCGCAATTGCTGGCCGATACCGCCCGCGCCAACCGCACCAAGAATGGTCGAGGCGCGCACATTGATCTCGAGGCGCAAGAGAAAATAGCTGATGAAGTTCGGCATGACCTGCGGCACGATGCCGAACCAGACCCGCTCGGCCCAGTTCGCTCCGACGGCGCGCAGGCCATCATCCGGCTTCATATCGGCGTTTTCAACCACTTCGAAGAATTGCTTGCCGAGCGCGCCAATGGTGTGAATGCTGACTGCAATAATGGCAGGGATCGG
This sequence comes from Hyphomicrobiales bacterium, assembly GCA_013911885.1. Classification (GTDB taxonomy): domain Bacteria; phylum Pseudomonadota; class Alphaproteobacteria; order Rhizobiales; family JACESI01; genus JACESI01. The sequence goes on from JACESI010000006.1 coordinate 135,487, forward strand.
GCCGAGCGAGAATACGGCAAGAAAGAAACCGGCAATCACGATTTCGGGGAAGGCACGCAAGATTTCCATCGTGCGGCGGAAAAAAAACCTGATCCAAGGATTTTGAGTCATGTTTCTGGCCGCAAAAAAACAGAAAACAAAACCGAAAGTGAAACCGATCAAGGTCGACAGGATCGCAATATTCAGCGTCTCCAGCATTTTATAGAAATATTCCGGCACATAGAGACTTTCGGTGAAATAGACCCGCCCCACCGCATAATCGTATTTCTGGCTGCCGTCATAATAAGGCGACGCCAGATCAAACAGGGCGCGCCAGGGCTCAAGCCAGTCGCGCGGCTGCATATCAATGAAGAAGTCGAACACAAAAGGCAGGCGCTCGACGAATTTGCCGGAATTCGTCTCGTTCGCAAACCAGAGCGAACCACCAAGAGCTACCAGAAGAATGGCGAGCCCGCCGAAGGTATAGAACCTGCGCTGGCGCACCATTTCCTGCCAGTGCCGCTCGATCAGGCGCGCCTCTTCGGACAATCTAGGCTGCGAGGTTTTTACCGGAATTCCGGTTCTCGAATTGTCGGGTTTGGACACAATCTGTACGGGCGTCGCCATGGCAATCGCTCTTCCTTCATGCCGTAGTGCGGCAAACTTTGATGTGGAAAAAACCGCCGGGCCGAAATTGTTCAGCCCGGCGGTCCAAAAGGCTGATTACGAGCCTACTTTTGCTTTGCGTGCTTCGATGATCGGCGAGTAGAATTCCGGCGTCACTTCCGTAAAGCTTGTATAGTCGCCGCCCTGGATCGCCTTGAAGCAGTCCGGATCGGATTTCGGCAGCGCAACCATGAATTCCTTGAATTTTGCTCTGATTCCCTCATCCATGGAATTGCGAACGACGATCGGGCCGTTCGGAATCAGTGGAGATTTCCAGAGTTCAACAAGGTCATCCATTTTCAAAATGCCTTTGTCGACCATTTTGCGCAGGTTGCCTGAGGAGTAGCCATCCTTGAAATCGCCAACACCCGATGCCCAGGTCGTTCCGGCGTCGAATGTGCCTTTCAGAACTTCGAGGACGAGCTGCTCGTGACCGCCACCAAAGCCGGTTGAAGCGAAGAACTTGTCGACCGGTCCGCCAATGTCAGCCGGGAGTGTCACGGCTGGAACCAGATAGCCGGAAGTCGAATCCGGATCGGCGTAACCAAGTTTCTTGCCCTTCATGTCCTGAAGCGTTTTGACGTCCGAACCGGCACGCGCCACCATGACCGAGTAATAGCCGGTCGAGCCGTCAACCTGAACCGTGGTCAGGATCGGCGTGACCGCATCCTTGTTGCTAAGAAAGACTTTTGCATAGGCCGATGCGCCGAGTTCGGCATAATCGAGCGTGCCGCCAAGCAGGCCCTGGACCACACCGTCATAATCGGCAGCAGGGAAAAGTTTCACTTCCTTGACGCCGATCGCGGCAGGCAGTTTATCAACCATGCACTGGAAATTGCGCAGACGGTCGGCTTCATTCTCGCCGCCGAGGATGCCGATGCGGAACACATCCTGTGCCTGTGCCGGCAGAATTGCCGATATGAGAGAGGCAGCTGCTGCCGTTGCGAGCAGAAATTTCTTCAACATGTCTTTTCTCCTGAATAGACGTTACCTGTCGGTCGTTCCGGTTGTAAAACCACGCCGCTCGACCAGGCGACGGGCAATTCGAGAATGGTTCAGAGATTGGCAAGTGCCGGTTTTGCTTCGCCGTTGCGGGACGCGGACCGCTTTTTCAGCACGGGGCGAACTTCCTCAGACCGAGGCGCGGCAAGGCTTGTGGATGTGACGGATTCCGAGAAGGCGTCGTCAAGTTCGTCCGCGCCGTAGATCCTGCGCGCGGCTTCGTGGGTCAGTTCCGCAGGGCTGCCGTCAAAGACCACATTGCCTGCCTGCATGCCGATAATCCGCTCGCAGAATGTGCGCGCTGTGTCGAGTGTATGCAGGTTGGTGATCACGGTAATGCCGTCGATCTTGTTGATGTCGCGCAGGGCTTCCATGACGATCTGTGCGTTGCGGGGATCGAGCGAGGCAATCGGCTCATCGGCGAGGATAACCTTCGGCTGTTGCAGGAGTGCGCGTGCGATCGCCACACGCTGCTGCTGACCGCCTGAAAGCGTGCCCGCGCGCTGCATCGCAACCGCCGCGATGCCGAGACGCTCAAGGGCGGCAATCGCCATGGCGCGCTCTTCGCTCGAGAAGATATTGAGAAGGCTTGCAACGGTTGATCGGTGGTTGAGCCGCCCGAGCATGACATTGGTCAGAACATCAAGGCGCGGCACGAGATTGAATTGCTGGAAAATCATGGCGCAGTCGCGCTGCCAGTTGCGCAGAGCCTGTCCGCGCAGACTGGAGGTTTCGACCCCGTTGAAACGGATATCGCCCTCGGAAGTGGCGATCAGCCGGTTGATCATGCGAAGCAGCGTCGATTTTCCCGCGCCCGACGCACCGATGATGCCGACCATCTGGCCTTCCGGGATGGACAGGGTGACATTGTTTACGGCTACGGTCGAACCAAAACGCCGGGAAACCTTTGAAAGCTCAAGCATCCTATATCCCTTCTGTTAACTTCCCCGGCATTAGACCGAAGCCATGAATTGCGAGTGTCGGTTTTGTGTATGTTTTGTGACGTTCAACAGGTCAGTTTTTTTCAAGCCCTGTCTGGTGTTTTGCAATGAAATCGGCGCCGGAAAGGTTTCTGAAATCGTCAAGCGTCGCCTCGAGTTTGGCGTGCGTCCAATCCCACCAGGCGAGTGCTTCCATTGCGGCTGAGACGGTCTCGTCGAAGCGGCGCCGGATCAGCTTTGCCGGCACACCGCCGACAATCGTGTAAGGCGCGACATCCTTGGTCACGACCGCCCCGGAGCCGACGACAGCGCCGTTGCCCACCGTGACGCCGGGCAGGATCGTCGCACCATGGCCGATCCAGGTGTCATGACCGATCAGAACACGGTGATCACGTCGCCAGGTGAAGAAATCAGTCTCATTCGCGGCACTATCGAAATAATCACCAGCTCGGTAGGTGAAGTGATGTTGCGTCGCCCGCCATGTCGGATGGTTCGTTGCGTTGATGCGGACATGGCTTGCTATATTCGCGAATTTGCCGATGGTGGCGCACCAGGCTTCGCTCTGGCGGATGAGATAGGAGTAATCCCCGATCTCGCATTCCGCGATGAGGCAACCGGCGTCGATCTCGGTATAGCGGCCGATGACACTATCCGTGACTTCGGCACTCGGATGGATCAGCGGTGTTTCAGAAAGCTTTTTCATCGGATCTTTCTTCCTCATGCTGCCCGCGCGGGCGCAAAATTTGCGACATTGATGACGCGATCAGCGACTTTCTCGCGTATCTCGTCATCATGAAAAATGCCGAGAAGCGCTGTTCCTGATGCTTTTTTCTCCGCGATAAGGTCAATCACGACAGCGCGGTTTTCAGCGTCGAGCGAAGCCGTCGGCTCATCGAGCAGAAGGATCGAATGGTCGGTGATGAAACCGCGGGCGATGTTGACACGCTGCTGTTCGCCACCCGAAAAGGTCGACGGCGGCAACGACCAGAGGCGCTGTGGCAGATTGAGCCGTGTGAACAGCGCTCGAGCCTTTTCGCGGGCGAGATCGGGCGCCAAGCCGCGCTGGGTCAGTGGCTCGGCTACCACATCGAGCGCTGCAACCCGCGGCACGACCCGCAGAAACTGGCTGACATATCCAATCGTTTCGCGCCGGATCTCGATGACCTTGCGCGGATCGGCTGCAACAAGATCGACGTGATGGCCGCGATGGGAAACCAGAATCTGTCCGTGATCGGCGCTGTAATTGCCATAGAGCATTTTCAGGATCGAGCTTTTGCCAACCCCCGACGGACCGCCGAGGACAACGCATTCGCCCCGAGCGAGCGAGAAATCGACATTCTGCACAACCGGCATCTGCAACCCGCCGCGCAGATGCATCGTGAAGGTTTTCGATACTTCCGAGACGATGAGAGCGACGGCCATATCAAACCTCCAGAATCGACGAGACGAGAAGTTGCGTATAGGGCGCGTGCGGATCGTCGAGGAGGCGGTCGGTCAGACCACTTTCGACCACGAAGCCGTCTTTCATCACCATCATGCGATGCGAGAGAAGCCGCGCAACCGCGAGATCGTGGGTAACAACGACGACCGCAAGGCCGAGATCGCTGACAAGACCGCGCAGCAGATCGAGAAGCCGGGCCTGCACCGAGACATCAAGACCGCCTGTCGGCTCATCCATGAAAATGAGGCGCGGACTTGTGACCAGATTGCGGGCAATCTGGAGTCGCTGGCGCATACCGCCGGAAAAAGTGCGCGGCTGATCGTCAATGCGCTCCGCGCTGATTTCGACCCGCCCGAGCCAGTCCGTCGCGGTCTCACGGATGCGCGCATAATGGCGTTCACCGATCGCCATCAGCCGCTCGCCGACATTGGCCCCCGCCGATACGTTCATGCGCAGACCATCGGCCGGGTTCTGATGTACGAAACCCCAGTCGGTCCGCATCAAGAATCGCCGCTCAGCCTCACCCATCGTATAAAGGTCGCGACTGCTGCCATCCCGCATCCGGTAGCTGATCGCACCCGCAGACGGGGCAAGCCGGGTCGAGATACAGTTGAGGAGCGTGGTCTTGCCTGAGCCGCTTTCGCCCACAATCGCAAGCACTTCTCCCGGATAGAGGTCAAATGAAACATCGCGGCAACCAATCCGATCGCCATAGAATTTCGCGACATTGCTCACTCTGAGGAGAGGCTTTTCCGCATCTGAATCTAAATCGGTGTTCAGCATGTGCCCTCCGCCTGGTCAGCGGTTGGATTTTTCGGATCAGGTGCCGAAGCGGGACCTGCGAGCGCGCCGCGCTGGCCCGCAGCCTGACGTCCTTCGCAATGATCGGTATCAGAACAGACGAACATTCGCCCTCCCCGATCATCAAGCACGACTTCATCGAGATAGACGCCCTCGGCCCCGCAGATCGCGCAGGGTTCTGAAAAATGCTGCACTTCGAAGGGATGATCCTCGAAATCGAGGCTGACAACATTGGTAAAGGGCGGCAGCGCGTAAATCCGCTTCTCTCGCCCCGCGCCGAAGAGTTGCAGTGCCTGCGAGCGGTGCATTTTCGGGTTGTCGAATTTCGGCGTCGGCGACGGATCCATGACATAGCGGCCCTCGACCTTGACCGGATAGGCATAGGTCGTCGCAATATGGCCGTGTGTCGCAATGTCTTCGTAGAGCTTCACATGCATGAGGCCGTATTCCTCGAGAGCATGCATTTTGCGGGTTTCGGTCTCGCGCGGCTCCAGAAAGCGCAGCGGCTCGGGGATCGGCACCTGATAGACGAGCGTCTGGCCGGCGGTCAGGCTCTCTTCCGGGATGCGGTGACGGGTCTGGATGATCGTCGCTTCCGCGGTCTTCGTGGTGGTGCGGACATTCGTTACCTTCGCAAAGAAAGCCCGGATCGACACAGCGTTGGTCGTATCATCGGCGCCCTGATCAATCACTTTGAGTACATCGTCCGGGCCGATGACCGAGGCCGTGACCTGTACGCCGCCCGTGCCCCAGCCATAGGGCATCGGCATTTCCCGGCTGGAGAACGGCACCTGATAGCCGGGTATTGCGATCGCCTTTAAAATGGCGCGGCGGATCATGCGTTTGGTCTGCTCGTCGAGATAGGCGAAATTATATTTTGCGGCGATGGTCATTCGGCAGCCTCCCGGTCCCCGGCGCGCCTTTCGCCCTCCCCGTCAAGCACTTCCTGCTCGGCGCGCATGCGGCGCACGATGTCGAGTTCAGCTTGAAAGTCCACGTAATGCGGCAGTTTCAGATGCTCGACGAAGCCTGTCGCCTGAACATTGTCCGAGTGGGCGATCACGAATTCCTCGTCCTGCGCCGGCGCGACGATGTCTTCGCCGAATTCACCTGCCCTGAGTGCCCGGTCGCAAAGCGACATCGCCATGGCCTTGCGCTCAAGCTGCCCGAAAACAAGCCCGTAGCCCCGCGTGAATTGCGGCGGCACTTTCGCTGACCCTTTGAACTGGTTCACCATCTGGCATTCCGTCACCTGAACGTGGCCGACCCTCACGGGAAAACCGGCTTCCGGAAGGTCCATCTCGACGGCCACCTCACCGATGCGGATTTCGCCGACAAAAGGGTGCGAGCGGGCATAGCCGCGCTGGGTCGAATAGGCGAGCGCAAGAAGAAAGCCTTCATCGCCGCGCGACAGAGATTGCAGCCTGATGTCGCGCGTCATTGGAAACTCGGTCGGCTGGCGGGTGATATCCCCCGGCTCACCGCCATTGACCGATCCCTTGCCATCGGCTTCGATCAAGCCCTCGTCACCGAGAATGTCCGAGACGCGCTGCATCGCCACGCCGTCTGGCGCCCGCGTTTCGACAGCGTCCGCTGTCGACTGGTCAAGATCAGGATCGAGTAGGCGGTGAGTGTAGTCGAAAGTCGGGCCAAGCATCTGTCCGCCGGGCAGGTCTTTGTAGGTCGCGGAAATGCGCCGTTCGATTTTCATTTCGGCTGTATCAATCGGCTCGGAATAACCAAAGCGTGGCAAAGTCGTGCGGTAGGCGCGCACCAGAAAGATCGCCTCGATGAGATCGCCTCGCGCCTGCTTGATGGCAAGTGCTGCCAGATCGCGGTCATAGAGCGAACCTTCCGCCATGACGCGATCAACGGCGAGCGTCAGTTGCTCCTTGATCTGGTCAAGCGTCAGAAGGGCGACATCAGGGTTGCCGCGACGGCGTTTGGCGAGCAGCTTGTGCGCATTTCGGATGGCAGCTTCCCCGCCCTTGACCGCGACATACATCAGCGTGGCCCTCCGATGATCCGGGTCGTGCGCGGCAGGCAGGCAATCGCGGAAGGGCTTGCGAAAACCACATCCACCCCGCGCGGAAAACGCGCATTGTTCTCTCCCCACGCTTCTCGGAAAAAGGCAGGCAAAGGCTCAACACCAAGCGTGGCTGTGGTCTCGATCCCCGGCCCTTCGAGAACGAGGCCGCCATCTTCAGAAAGTCGGTCGACCTGAATGACAAGTGTCGTCGAACGGTCGGGATATTCCGCCGATCCCTGTTCCATGGAGGCAAGGCCGGGCATTTTTTTCGGTTGGACGACAAGCGCAAATGTCGCATCCGCGATAGCGGACGTGAGGCGCGTTCCGGTCTGAAAGGTGAACCAGCTGCGCGCGGCACTTTCAGCGTCGACGACTGGATCAATCCACAAGGTGGTATCGGCATCGCAAAGGGCAGCAAGCATGGCTGCCGCTGCAGCGTTCACCGGCGCGGGTGGGGTCACGAAGCCTGCAAGGGCGTGGATCGTCCCGGGACGCGCCATCGCTGACATGAGCGCATGAAAGACCGCTTGAGAACCGAATACCGGTTCCTTGAAACCGCCGACGAGGCTGTCTGCCGCAAACGACCCCGCCTCTCCGATCATACGGGTTTCCTGGGTTGTCATTCGTCTTCCCCGCGCACGAGGGTGAAGAAATCGACCTTCGTTGCCTCGGTCTCAGCGGCGCGCGTGCGGTCGCGACTTGCCGCCTTTTCGGCGAGCGGGGCAATGATGGTCTCATCAATCCGCGCCCGGCAGTCCAGGTCTTCCGAAAGGGCGTCAATCACGGCGGACAATTTCGCCTTTACCACATCGCGCCCAAGAGCCATGGCGTGGCCAATCGCGCCATTTGCAAGGCGCACGGTTGCCCGTGTAACGGTTGCCTCACCGAAATTGAACGGATCGCCGCCACCCCCAATGCGCCCGCGTAACGCGATGAGACCGGTCTCCGGCCCGCGCACCATCGCAAATTCAGGATCCAGACCGAGTTTTTTCCAGCATTCCATGAGGGCAATGCTGTCTGCATCCGCGAGAACCGCCATTCGGGCGCGTCGTGCGCTCAAGGCTTCTTCTGCAACCGTGGCTGTTGCCATCTGCTTTGTCCTTTAATTCCGGATCTCATCCGGAATTCATCAATCTGGCTATTCTTGAATCTTGCTATTCTTGCCAGCCAATCTTGCCAGCCAATCTTGTGCGCTGTTCTTATCGCAGTCTGATCGCCTTAACTTGTCTATTGTTCTATACAACAAGATGTTATATCCTTTTCCTAGAACAGCGTCATGACGCTCTCATGACAGCGGAGGCAAAAATTGGCTCGTATCCGAAAAACCACTGAAAGTTGTCCGACACGCAGCGTGGAGCGGCGCTCCGGCGTCGCGCTATGGCGCCAGATCGCGGATGATCTTCGAACTGACATCGCAACCGGAAACCTCGCCAAGGCCGGGTGTCTGCCGCCGGAACTGGAACTCGCGGCCAATTTCGGTGTGAACAGACACACGGTTCGCGCGGCGATCACAGCGCTTTCAAACGAAGGAATTGTGGAAAGCAGACAAGGACAAGGCACTTTCATCAAGCGCCAGTCTCGCCTCGTCTACCCGATATCGCGGAGAACGCGCTTTGCCGCCGGACTGGCCAATCAAGCAAAAATGACATCAGCAACCTTGCTTGACGAGGTGCTTGAGTGCGCAACACAGGAGGTGGCGAACGCGCTAGAACTTACATCCGGCGCGGCGGTTCTGCGCCTCGACGTTCTCAGCACAGCAGATGGCTTGCCGGTTTCGCGATCGACCAATTATTTCGCCGCCGCCCGGTTTTCCGGCATTGCGCGCGCCTTCGCCGAGACCGGTTCCTTTACCCAATCGCTGAACCGGCTCGGCATCGCGGATTATGTACGCCAGTCGACCCTTGTCGAAGCCCGCCACGCGACGATGGAAGATGCGAGCGACCTGAAGCTCTCGCCGGGCGCAATTGTGCTGATCACGAAAGGGATTAATGCCGACCTCGACGGTCAACGGATCCAGTATGCCGTGACGCGGTTTCCCGCTGACCGGGTCTCCCTGACGCTCGACAACCGCCCCTAGGCAGATGGCAACAGTTTTACAGTGGCGTCACGGCAATGTCATGAAAGGCGCCTAACAGCCGGAATTGTGTTTCAGGTGATGGGGTGACGATGACTTTAAATGTTTCAACGCCGGGTTCAGGCCATGCCGAAACGGCAGCCAGCCCGATCAAGGCCGTTATTTTCGACTGGGCGGGCACCATGATCGATTTCGGCTCTTTTGCACCCATGGGCGCCTTTGTCGAAGCCTTCGCGACTTTTGACGTGAGCATCACGATGGCGGAAGCCCGTCAACCGATGGGCCTGCCGAAGTGGAAGCATATTGAGGCGATGATGCAAGCGCCGGCCATTGCCGAGCGCTGGCAAAAGGTCCATGGACATCTGCCGGGCAAGGCTGATATCGACGCGCTCTATGCGGTCTTCGTGCCGATCAACGAAAACATCGTCGCGAAATATGCGACCCTGGTGCCGGGCGCCCGCGCCACCCTCGCCTATCTCCAAGCGCGCGGCATAAAGGTCGGCTCGACGACAGGATACACCCGCTCCATCATGGCGCATGTTCTTCCCGTTGCCGCAAGTCAGGGCTATGCGCCTGAAAATCTCGTTTGCGCCGACGATATTGCAGAAGGACGCCCCGGACCGCTTGGCATCTATCAATGCATGGTTGATCTCTGCGTTTATCCGCCATCCGCGATCATCAAGGTTGATGACACCGAACCGGGCATCGGTGAAGGCGTTGCGGCGGGTTGTCTGACTGTGGGGGTCGCCCTTTCCGGTAATTTTGTCGGCAGAACCCACGAGGAACTCGCCGCCATGACGGATGCCGAAATTGCCGTCCTGCGCGACCATGCCGCGGCAAAACTTCTTGCGGCAGGCGCCGATCACGTGATCGACAGTGTCGCGGACCTGCCGCAGCTTCTCGAACGGCTCGGTCTCACAACATCTTGAACTCCGGCTGAGGTTTTCGTCAAAGCCGCGTTTGTTTCTTCCAACATTTGGAAAAGCTAGAAAAAACAGCTAGAACCGAAGGTGCGGCTTTGGAGCAACGCCTGCGGCAGCCCACGATGCTTTTTACTGTGAGAGACCAGCGCGAGGACGCTTCAAGCATTTTATGAACAAGGCTGTCCTCTTCATCTTCATTACGCTTCTGATTGATATCACGGGCATTGGGCTCATTCTGCCCGTCCTGCCGGATCTCATCCGCAGTGTCAGCGATACCGGTCTCAGCGATGCAACAAGGATCGGCGGCTTTCTTCTTATCGCCTACGCGATACCACAATTCCTCTGTGCGCCGATCCTGGGCGCGCTCAGTGACCGCTTCGGGCGTCGGCCCATCCTGCTTCTGTCGCTTTTCGGCTTTGGTGTCGACAACCTGATCATGGGTTTCGCGCCAGTACTGAGCTGGCTATTCATCGGACGGATCTTTGCCGGTGTCTTCGGTGCCTCGATCAGCACAGGTCTTGCCTTCATTGCCGATATCAGCACGCCGGAAAAGCGCGCGGCGAATTTCGGCATGGTCGGCGCGGCCTTCGGGCTCGGCTTCATTCTGGGTCCGCTGATTGGCGGGTTTCTCGGCGAAGTCGGCACACGACTGCCGTTCTTCGTTGCCGCCGGTCTTTCCTTTGCGAATGTCATCTTCGGCTTTTTCGTTCTGCCGGAAAGCCTGAAGCCGGAAAATCGCCGGCCTTTTGAGTGGCGCCGCGCGAACCCGTTCGGCGCGCTTATCAAGGTCTCGCGCAACCGCATCGTGCTCGGCCTGATCGTGGCCTTCCTGCTCTCGGAAATTGCCCACCACGCCTATCAGAGCACCTGGACATTCTACACCATCGAGCGCTTCCAGTTCTCAAGCGGAACAATTGGGCTGTCGCTCGGTGTTTTCGGGCTTCTTTATGCGCTGGTGAATGGCTGGCTGATCCGCGTTGTCATGCCGAGGGTTGGCCCCGTGAACGCGGTCTGGCTCGGGCTCGGTTTCACCATGACTGCCTTTCTCGGGCTCGGGCTTTTAAACACTGAATGGCTGTTCTGGATCATGCTTCTGCCGGCGGCGTTAGGCGGATTTCTGACACCGGCCATGCAGGGGATCATGGCGAATGAGACACCGGACAATGCCCAGGGCGAGCTTCAGGGAGCGATTGCAAGCCTCAAGGGCATTGGCGCTATTCTCGGCCCAGTGATGATGACGCAACTTTTCGCCCATTTCACGGCGGATGGCAGCGCAATGCCGCTTTACTTGCCAGGCGCACCCTTCCTCGCCGGACTTGCGCTTCTCGTCATCGCGCTTATTCCGATTGTGGATGCCCTGCGGCGCTATCGCCGATTGAATGATCGTGGCAAAGAACCGGTTCCCGACAGCGGTCTCAGCAAGCGACCACATTGACGGCAAGCCCGCCCTTGCTGGTTTCCTTATAGTTCTCGTTCATATCAAGCCCCGTCTGGCGCATCGTCTCGATACAATTGTCGAGTGGCACGAAATGGGTTCCGTCACCATTCAATGCCAGCGAGGCTGCCGTAACGGCCTTCACCGCACCAAACGCATTGCGCTCGATGCATGGTACCTGAACCAGACCCGCAATCGGATCACACGTCATGCCGAGATGATGTTCGAGCGCGATCTCGGCGGCATTTTCAATCTGTTCCGGTGTACCGCTCATGGCCGCAACCAGACCCGCCGCCGCCATCGCCGAGGCGGAACCGACCTCGCCCTGACAGCCGACCTCCGCGCCTGAAATCGATGCATTGGTTTTAATGATGCCGCCAATCGCTGCCGCCGTCAGGAGAAAGGTTTGAACACCTTCTTTGGAGGCGCCATCGATGAATTTCAGATAATATTTGATCACCGCCGGAACAACACCGGCTGCCCCATTGGTGGGCGCTGTTACGACCTTGCCACCGGCGGCATTCTCCTCGTTGACGGCAAGGGCAAAGACGCTCAGCCATTCATTGGCGATCATCGGGTTGAAGCGGTTGTTGCTTTCGCTTTGCTGAAGTTTGCGGTGAAGTGACAAAGCGCGCCGCCTGACTGACAGGCCACCGGGCAGGATGCCATCGTTATTGAGGCCGCGCTGGATGCAGGCGTCCATGGCGCTCCAAATTTGATCGATGCCATCCCGGACATGAGCGGTCCCATGCATCGCCACTTCGTTTGCCCGTTTCATCTCGGCAATCGAAAGGCCGCTCGTTTCTGCCATGCGCAACATTTCACGTGCATTTGCAAAAGGATAAGGCACGGGATGCGGCGCTTCAGGCGGACAATTGCGGGCTGCTTCAAGCTCTGCCTCGGTTACGACAAAACCGCCGCCGACCGAATAGTAGACCCGCTTCAAAAGCATCCGCCCGGCGGCATCATAAGCCTTGAACATCATGCCGTTTGCGTGTCCGGGAAGCGTGACATCATAATCGAAGAGGAGATCGTTCAGCGGATCGAAGCGATAGCGCGGATGGCCGTCGGCGCTCAGTGTCTTCTCCGCCTCACAGCGGGCAAGAATGGCGGGTACCTGATCAGGGTCGAGATCTTTTGGGTTTTGGCCCATCAGGCCGAGAACGATCGCGCGGTCGCTGCCATGACCCTTGCCGGTGAAAGCAAGCGAGCCATGAAGGCTTGCCGTGATGTGGCTTGCAACGCTGCCGGTCGGTCGTGGCCAATCGCCATCGCGAAGTTCCTCAAGAAACCGACGGGCTGCGACCATCGGCCCCATCGTGTGGGACGATGACGGGCCGATACCGATTTTAAAGACGTCAAAGATCGACAGGAACATTAAACCATCTCCCAGATCACACGTGATCCCGATTTTTGCAGCACGCGCACAGGTTATGCCAAAATTCGGGCGGTTCCAAAATTCATTTCAAGACATGCATCTGAAAGAATTGCGAAAGATGCTGGGGCGAGACATGGCTGATTGCGACCTTGAAAGGACAAGCACGTCGATACACTCTGCTTGCAGGCCCAATGCAGGCACAACATGAAATCGCTTTTGGCCATGCGTTTTGTGCAATGGACGAACACACAAATTGATCGTAATCATCGTCTGATTCCTGTCGGCCTACGAAGCATCGCCGGAACTGGAAAGAGAATCTTGAAGAACAGAACCTTCGGCGTCGTGGGTCTTGGGAATTTCGGCAGCGCGGTTGCAACTGAATTGACCAGATTCGGCAATCACGTGATCGGCATTGATCTCAACATGGCGCTGGTCAGTTCCCACGCCGACAAGATCAATCAGGCTCTGATTGTCGATGCCCGCGACGAAGCCGCCCTGCGCGAAGCCGGTTTCGGCGAATGTGATGTCGGGGTTGTCGCCATGGGGCGTGATCTCGAAGCGAGCATCCTCTCGTCGATCAACCTCAAACTGATCGGCGTACCAGTGATCTGGGCCAAGGCAACGACGAAAACACATCACCGCATCCTCTCCAAACTCGGTGTCGACCGGATCATTCACCCGGAGGTTGAGGTCGGTCAGCACATCGCGCAGGTTCTCAACAATCCACTGGTGCGCGACTATGTCAGCCTCGGCAACGGCTTCCACGTGGTGAACTTCCGCATCCCGAAAAGTCTCGAAGGCAAGACCCTGTCGGAGGTCCCGTATAATACGCGCTATAACCTGCGTTGCATCGGTGTCATGCGCGGCACCGAGTTTCTTGGCCGTGACGGTTCGAGCTGCACGCTCCAGCGTGAGGACCTGCTTCTGCTTCTCGGTAAACGCGCTGATTTGCGCGATTTTGCCTCCATCCTGTAAATCCACATGGTCAAAGCCCGAAACATCAAGCGGCAGGTATTCCGTCTCAATCCGCCGGCAACGATTGCGCTTGGCTATCTCTGCCTCGTCGCAATCGGCACAGTTTTGCTCAAGCTGCCAATTGCCAATAACGGCGCTGTTACCTGGTATGACGCAGTCTTCATTTCTACTTCCGCGGTAACGGTGACCGGTCTTGCGGTGGTTGATCCGGGCTCCTCGTTCACCTTTGCCGGGCAATTGGTCATAGCGATCCTCGTTCAGCTTGGGGGGCTTGGCCTGATGACTTTCACAGTCCTGCTTTTTTCCATTCTCGGGATGAGCATCGGCATGCCGCAACGCATGATACTGCGTGAAGACCTCAATCAGGTCTCGGTCCGCAACCTAACGGTGCTGGTGCGCATCATTCTCGTCAGCACGTTCTGGTTCGAGATGGCCGGGGTTACCGTTCTGGCCGTTGTCTTCGTGCCGGAATTTGGCATGACTCAGGGTCTGTGGCACGCTGTCTTCCACACGATTTCCGCGTTCAACAATGCAGGATTTGCGCTTTTCCCAGATGGCCTGTCGCGATGGGCAGGAAACCCGATCATCAACATCGCCGTGCCTTTCATGTTCATCGTCGGCGGTCTTGGCTTCGTCGTGATCGGAGACATTATCCAGAAGCGCCGGTGGGACCGCCTCGCGCTGCATAGCAAGATGGTCCTGAGCGCAACAGCCGCACTCATTGTCATCGCGTGGGTTTTGATTGCCGCCCTCGAGTGGAACAATCCAGGCACGCTTGGTGCCTTCCAAAGTACTTCAACCAAGCTCTGGGCGAGCTGGTTTCAGGCCGTCACCCCGCGCACCGCCGGCTTCAACACGATCAACATCGCCGAAGTCCACGACAGCACGTCCATCCTGATGATGATGCTGATGGTCGTTGGCGGGGGCAGTACGTCGACAGCCGGCGGCATCAAGGTGACGTCGCTGATGGTGCTCATTCTTGCCACGATCGCTTTTTTCAAGCGCCAATCGGCGCTGCATATTTTTGGCCGCAGTCTTGGCAACGAAGAAGTGATGAAGGTCATGGCGCTGATGACGATCAGCATCATCGTGATTTCGAGCGGAATTTTCATCATCTCGATTTCGCATGACGGCGACATGTTAAACCTTGCCTTTGAAGTCGTTTCGGCCTTCGGTACCGTCGGCCTGTCACGCGGGGCAACCGCTGAACTGGATCCGATCGGCCGTGCCGTGATCATCATCATCATGTTCATTGGCCGGGTTGGACCGCTTACCCTTGGCTTTTTCCTGGCCACCCGCACAATGCCGCGGGTGCGTTATCCGGCAGGCCAAATATATCTCGGCTGACACCTGCAGCCTTTCCGAATACCTGCGCACGATTAAAAGCGCCGGTCTCAAACAACCGGAGCGTCTTTAACCTTACCTGGGCGCGGTTTCTTTGTCCGGTCGATCAAGGCACCGAGCGCGCGGCAGAGCACATAAAACACCGGCGTAAAGAAAATCCCGAAGAAAGTGACACCGAGCATTCCCGAGAATACGGCCGTTCCGAGCGCCTGGCGCATTTCCGAGCCTGCCCCGGTCGCGATCACCAGCGGCACCACGCCGAGAATGAAGGCGAATGACGTCATCAGGATCGGGCGCAGGCGCAAACGCGCAGCCTCGACTGCCGCTTCGAGCCGGGATTTGCCTTCGTCCTCGTTTTGCTTTGCAAACGCCACAATCAGGATCGCATTCTTGGATGCAAGGCCAACAAGTACAATCAGCCCGATCTGCGTCAGGATATTATTGTCAATGCCCCTGTAAAGAACACCACTGATCGCGGCGAGCAGGCAAAGCGGCACGATCAGAATGACCGAAAGCGGCAGGAGCCAGCTTTCATATTGGGCAGCCAGGACAAGAAAGACGAAAACCACGGCCAGGCCAAAAATAATCAGCGTCGAATCGCCTGCGAGCTTTTCCTGAAGCGCGAGTTCGGTCCATTCATACCCGAAACCGCTCGGCAGTGATTTTGCGAGTTCCTCGACCTTAGCAATTGCTTCGCCTGTCGAGGTTCCCGGTGTGGTTGAACCCTGCACCGCCGCCGCCGGGAAAAGGTTGTAGCGCGGCACACGGTAAGGACCGGTCGTCTGCTCGAAGGTTGCAACCGATCCGATCGGCATCATGCCGCCTGTTGCGGTGCGTGTCCTGAGGTTGGCGACATCAGCCGGATCATCACGGAATTTGCCGTCCGCCTGTGCCGTCACGCGGAAAGTGCGGCCCAGAAAGTTGAAATCGTTGACAAAGGCCGAGCCAAGATAGACTTCAAGTGTTTCAAAAATCTGGTCTGGCGTAACGCCAAGTTTCTCTGCTTTCACGCGGTCGATATTGGCATAAAGACGCGGCGTTGCCGTATCGAACTGGGTGAAGACACGGGCAAGACCGGGGGTCTGATTGGCCGCGCCAACCAATTGCTGCGTTGCCGCTTCAAGTGCCACGCTGCCCCTGCCGCGCTGGTCCTGAACATAGAGTTTCCAGCCGCCGGTCGAGCCGATACCGCGCACAGGCGGCGGCGCGACGATGAAAACCACCGCTTCCTTGATGCTTGCGAGCGAGCCTTGCACTTCATTCAGGATCTGATCCTGCGTCAAGCCCAGTCTGGCCAATTCATCAAAATCCTTGAGCGTGAAGAAGATCGCGCCAGCGTTTGATGCATTGGTGAAGGTGGCACCACTGAACCCGGCAAAGCCTGCCGTATGTGCTGTCCCCTTATGCTCCAGAATGAGCTTGATCGCTCTTTGCACGACCGCATCCGTGCGCACCAGCGAGGCACCGGGCGGCAACTGGATGACGGTGATGAGATAGCCCAGATTCTGGTTGGGAATAAAGCCGCGCGGCGCTTTTTGGAACTGCGAATAACCGAGATAGGAAAGACCGACATAGGCAATCAGCATCACGACAGAGACGCGGATCAGGCCGCGGACCAGATAGCTGTAGCCGCCGGCAATCTTGTCGAATGTATAGTTGAAACCTCGGCTGAACCAGCGCATCGGCGCAGCGAGCGCATGAAAGAACGAGCCGATAAGGCCACGCTTGTGATCCGTCTCTTGATGAGGGCGCAACAGGAGCGCTGCGAGGGCGGGCGACAAGGTGAGCGAGACCACGGTCGAAATCGCGGTTGAAACGGCGATGGTGAGCGCGAACTGACGGAAAAACTGACCACTTATCCCGCTCACAAAGGAAGCGGGAATGAACACGGCCATCATCACGAGACTGGTCGCAATCAGCGCGCCGGATACCTCCGTCATGGTGATGCGGGTTGCTTCGCGCGGGCTCTTGCCCTGCCGCAGATAGCGCTCGACATTCTCAACAACCACGATCGCATCATCAACCACGATGCCGATCGCCAATACAAGCCCGAACAGGGTGAGGTTGTTGAGCGAAAAGCCGAATGCCGCCATGACGGCGAAGGTGCCGATCAGAGACACCGGAATGGCGATAATCGGAATGAGAGCCGCGCGCAAGCTATGAAGGAAGAAAATGATCACAAGAACAACGAGCAGGATCGCTTCGATCAGCGTCTTGTAGACCGCATTCACCGATTTCTCGATGAATTCCGTCGGGTTGTAGATCACGTCATAGGCGACGCCGACGGGGAACGCCTCGGAGAGCTCCTTCATCTCGCCGAGGACGTTTTCTGCCGTCTCGAGCGCATTGGAGCCGGGTCTTTGAAAAATCAGGATCGGCAGCGCAGCATTCTGGTCAAGATAGCCGATTGTCGAATAATCGAGAGCGCCGAGTTCAACGCGAGCGATATCCTTGACACGCACCTGCGCGCCATCTTCCCCGGTCTTGACGACGATTTCCTCGAACTGCTCCGGATTGAGCAGGCGGCCCTGGGTTTCTACAGCGATCTCATAGGCGCCGGGATTGGGCACCGGCAGGCGGTTGATCGTGCCGGATGCGACCTGAACGTTGTTGGCGCGTAAGGCAGCGACGACTTCGCCTGCCGTCATGGCGCGGGCTGCAATCAGTTCCGGATCGAGCCAGATGCGCATCGAATAGGCGCGCTCGGCAAACAGACGCGCCTGACCAACACCGTCGATGCGGGCGAGACGGTCAACGACCTGTGTGCGCGCATAATTCGAAACATAAAGCTGATCGCGCGTTCCGTCATCCGAATACATGTGGATGACCATCATCAGGTCTGGTGAACTCTTCTGGGTGGTGATGCCGAGACGACGAACCGGCTCCGGCAGGCGCGGTTCCGCAATTGCTACCCGGTTCTGCACCAGTACCTGCGCCTCGTCGAGATCGGTGCCGAGCTTGAAGGTGACCGTGATCGTAAGCGCACCGTCGCCGGTCGCCTGGCTCACGGCGTAGAGCATGTTCTCGACACCGTTGATTTCCTGCTCGATCGGGGTTGCGACCGTATCAGCCACAACCTCCGCAGAAGCGCCCGGATAGTTGGCGCTGACCTGGATCGTCGGTGGCGCGATTGCGGGATACTGCGCGACAGGAAGGCTGAAATAGGCGACGACGCCGAGGAGCGTTATCACCAGCGAGATGACCGTCGCAAAAATCGGGCGGTCGATGAAGAAATGCGGCAGGTTCATCCTCCCGCCCCTATTTCACTGGCGCGGGTGATGGCGATGCATCAAGAGTGAGTTCAACTTTTTGCGGCGTGACCTTGCCCCCCGGCCGTGCCCGCTGGACACCAGCAACAATCACCATGTCGGTTGCTTCAAGGCCGGAGCGGATGACCCGTTTTCCCTTGTATAGTGGACCGGTCTTCACCGTTTTCTGCGTTACGTTGCCCGCTTCATCGGCGATGAGCACGATCTTGCGCGCCTGATCGGAGAGGATCGCTTCATCCGGAAGCAACAACGCCTCATATTCACCCGAGCCGATCAGACGCAGGCGCGCAAAAAGACCGGGCGCGAGCAGATCATTGCCGTTCGGGAAGACGGCGCGCGCCCGAATGGTGCCGGAATTTGGATCGAGTTCATTGTCGACGAAATTCATCGTGCCCTTGTGCGGCCAGCCCTGTTCATCAATGAGGCGGGCTTCGACAGGGTTTGCCGCCGTGCGCGAACTCTCCCGGCTGCCGCTGGCGCTGAGACGGGAATATTTCAGAAAATCCGCTTCCGAGCCGGTGAAGGTGAGATGGATGGGGTCGCGGGCGAGCACGGTTGCAAGGCGGGTATCGTTCTGGGTGAGCAAAGCACCGACATCGACCTTGCGATCGGAAATACGGCCATCGAAAGGCGCGCGGACTTCGGTGAACTCGACATTGAGTTCCGCCTCTCGGATCGCGGCTTCCGCAATCGCCACCTGTGCATCGGCGCGCAGGCGATTGGCCAGCCGCTCATCGAGCTCGCTCTGCGCGAGGGCTTGCCTGCTGACCAATTCCTGACCGCGCGTCAGCTGCGTGAGCGCGCGGGTCTGCTCGGCTTTGGCGGCATCAAGTTCGGCCCTTGCCCGGTCAAGTTCGGTCTTGAACGGACGTGCATCGATCACGAACAAAAGATCGCCCCTCTTGACGATCTGGCCATCGCTGAATTTGATCTCTTGAAGAAAACCGGAAACCCGCGGGCGGACATCAACCCGTTTCACCGCCTCAAAGCGACCGGTGAATTCATCCCAATCGACAATTTTTTCGACAAGCGGCGGCGCGACATCGACCGGTGGTGGTCCGCTTTGTGCAAGCACGGCCAGAGGTCCGAAAACAGCACCGCCGAGACCAAATCCGATCAACAGGACGAAGCAGCGCTTCATAGTTGCGACGCGCATTATATATTCCCGCATTTTCTTACCCCACGTCTATCGCGACTGACGGCAGACAGCTATGTCGATTACCACAGTTACTATCGCACTCAAATACAACCGATATCAATGAGAATAAGAGATCCGAGAAACCATAAAGGGAAAAGCCAATGTCGGCGTGGCTGACGGGCTGAAAACATGTCATCGGCTGGGCCGTCACTATTAGCGCGGAAATTCGAGCCCCATCTCGCGGTAGCGTTCGGGATCGTCCAGCCAGCCCTCCCTCACCTTCACGAAGAGGAACAGATGCACCTTGCGTTCGAGGATCTCCGAAATCTCGCGGCGCGCGGCGGTGGAGATCGCCTTGATCGTCTGCCCGCCCTTGCCGAGCACGATCTTCTTCTGACTGTCGCGCTGAACATAGATGGTCTGCTCGATGCGCACATCGCCGTTCTTCATCTCGGTCCACGCCTCCGTCTCGACGGTTGAGGCATAGGGCAATTCCTGATGCAGGCGCAGGAACAGCTTTTCCCGCGTTATCTCGGCTGCAAACTGACGCATCGGAATGTCCGTCATCTGATCTTCAGGAAACAGCCAAGGGCCGGCCGGCATTTTTTCCTGGAGGTAGGAAAGCACGTCGTCGCAACCAAAACCCTTTTCAGCCGATATCATGAATACCGCTTCAAAATTCGCGCGTTCATTCAGCCGTGCGGCAAGGCTGAGCAAGGTTGCGCGTTCGACCAGGTCGATTTTGTTCAACAACAAGATATGCGGTTGATGCCGTTCTTTCAGCGTATCGAGAATGGCGCTCGCCTCGTCGTCTATACCGCGTTCGGCATCGATCAGAAGCGCAATCAAATCGGCGTCCCCCGCCCCGCCCCAGGCCGATGAGACCATGGCGCGGTCAAGACGGCGTTTCGGCGCGAAAATGCCCGGCGTATCAACAAAAATGAGCTGCGTGCTCTCCCGCACCATCACACCGCGCACCAGCGAACGGGTGGTCTGGACCTTGTGCGAAACAATCGAGACCTTGCCGCCGACAAGCCGGTTGAGAAGGGTTGATTTACCCGCGTTCGGTGCACCGATCAGGGCGACAAAACCACAGCGCGGTGCATTCTCAGTCATGGTCATCCTGTTCCCATATCCCTTCGCGAACGAGAAAAGCGGACGCCGCTTTTTGCTCCGCCTCGCGTTTTGAATTGCCCGAGCCCTGGCTCGGCTTGGTTCCCTCGACACGCACTTCCATCACGAAGGACAGGGCGTGGTCCGGTCCGGTGCGTGAAATTTCGTGGTAAAGCGGCGTCGGACGCCTCAAGCCATGAGCCCATTCCTGAAGCGCGGTCTTCGGATCGCGCAGCGGTTTCGTCCAGCTTTCCATGCGCGGACGCCAATAGCGATCGACGAAGCGCCGCGCCGGGTCCATTCCCCCATCGAAATAGATCGCGGCAATAACAGCCTCGCAAACATCGCCGATAATCGCGGCCTTCTGTCGCCCACCCGCCCGTCTCTCGCCATCGCCCAGAATGATGCAAGCCGGAAGGCCGCACTCATCCGCTACTTCGGCGCAAGTCTCGTTGCGGACAAGGCCGGTCAGGCGGCGGGCGAGTTCACCCTCCTCGGCATCAGGGAAATGGGTCAATAGCATTTCCGCGATCACGAAGGCCAGGATCCGGTCGCCCATGAACTCTAGCCGCTGGTACGACATGTCGCGACCGGTCTTGTCGCTCTCGCTGACGGAGCGCGTCGAAAGCGCCGAACGGTGCGTCAGTGCCCGAACGAGAAGGGTGCGCTCTTTGAAATCATGCCCGAGCTTTGCTTCCAGAAGCGAAAGATCAGGCAAAGGCGGCTCCGACCCAGCCATCACGGCTTATCGATTAGCCCGAAGACCGTTGAATAGCCGCCCGAAGCGTATATCGGTTGGCCATTTCCAGATTTGCCAGGCAGATGTTCCGGCCTTGAGGGAAAAGAAGAGGAATTCAGCTCGCCCAATAAAATTTTCAACCGGCACATAGCCAACTTCTGAGAAGCGACTATCCTGCGAGTTATCGCGGTTGTCCCCCATCATGAAATAATGACCCGCAGGCACCGTGTAGACGTCCGTATTGTCAGCGCGGCTGTTGGAAACAAGATCGAGTGTCAGATAGGACTTGCCGTCGGGCAGCGTCTCGCGATACCGCGCCACCCGGCGCTCAGAGCCACCCCGGTCATTGTCCTGAAAGTCATCGACTTTTTCGCGTTTGACTTCGGTGCCGTTGATGTGAAGCACACCATCAATCATCTGGATCGTGTCGCCGGGCAGGCCGATGACGCGCTTGATGTAATCCGTCGAGGTGTTGGTGGGCAGGCGGAAAACCGCGATATCGCCGCGTTCCGGCGCACCGGCTAGAATGCGTCCCTCGAACGGGATGATGCCGAACGGAAAAGAGAACCGCGAATAGCCATAGGAATATTTGGATACGAACAGATAGTCACCAATCAGTAGGGTTCCCATCATGGAACCTGAGGGAATCGAGAAAGGCTGAACGATGAATGACCGCAGAACAAGCGCCAGAAGAAGTGCCTGCAAGACGACCTTGATTGTCTCGCCGATACCGCCTTCCTCTTTTTTGATCTGCTCTTTGCTCATTGATGCACCGCCAAACATGGATTGATGGAAAGGCTTGTAAAGCGCTTGCCCGGAACAGGCAACGCCGAAACAAGCAGTGCCGGCGCTTATTCTGCCGGAACGCGCTTTTTAGCCACCATAGGATCAATCGCCTCGATCACCACAAAGGCCTGCGCCCAGGGATGATCATCGGTGATCGTCACGTGAATGCGCGCTTCATAGCCTTTCGGCGTTATGCGATGCAGGCGTGCAGCCGCCCCGCCGGTGAGATGCATGGTCGGCTGGCCCGACGGGGCGTTGACGACACCCATATCACGCCAGAAAACGCCGGCGCGCAGGCCCGTTCCGAGCGCCTTGGCGCAGGCTTCCTTGGCCGCAAAGCGCTTGGCATAGGACGCGGCGCGCTGGTTGCGGCGGTCCGATTTCTTGCGTTCGATTTCTGTGAAGACGCGGTTCGTGAAGCGATCGCCAAATTTCGACAAAGTCTCTTCGACGCGACGAATGTCGATCAGATCCGACCCGAGCCCGATGATCATGAGGCTGCCTTGGTCTTCGAAACGCGGCCATCCGGTTCGTTAAAGGCTCTGTCATCCACTTCCGATGCTTGCGCGGCGAGGCTTGCCTCATATTCCGCCTTCAGTTGCCGGTCGAGCCGGTCTGCCCAGACAGCGCGCGCGCGGTCCGCCAGCAGCTTGATCCGCGAGCGCTGATACACGCGCGCCATCTGGCGGATGATGAAATAGGTGACAAAGGCAAACGGTACCCCAACCAGAACCGAGCCGACGCTCATGGTTTTAATGATGGGCCAGACGGTCTCGAAGGAATGCCACACCATGCTGAAGCTGAGATCATTGAGCGACAAATGTGTTCCACCCCCGTCAACACTACCGTGCAGAACGAGGCGGCCGGCCGACAGAACCGCTGCCCAGATGAAGGGGAAAGTCAGCGGATTGCCGAATAATGTGCCCGTGGCAGCGGCAAAATAGCTGCCGCCCGTAAAAAAACAGATTAAGAAGGCTACCATGAAATGAAAGCCCAGATACGGCGTGAACGATGCGAAAACGCCCGCTGCAACACCCATTGCGATGACATGCGGCGACGCCGTCAGGCGCAGAACACGCAACAGCAGATATTTGATGCTGCGCCACCAGGAACGGCGGGGCCACAGCGCGATACGGAACCGACGGATCAGAGTTTCCTTGGAGCGCCGCTTGAACAGCATTTGATCTGGCTACTTTCAATAAACCGGGAACGGGAATTGGGGCAATGCAGACATTTGCGCCCTATGTGGTGTCTGCGAGCAATCATAAAAGCCTGGGGTTAATACGTCATTTCTATTTGAGCCCCCGGCTGCCCGGTTTCACAGGCTCGATAGCGCGCAATTCGGGCGGCAAATTGTCTGCCGGATAGGCATCCACTTTAAATTCGGTGAGGGCTATCAGCGGACGGCCGACATCAACTTCCCCTGCAGAACGATCAATCAGACACGCGACCGCGACCACATCCACACCCGAAGCGACAAGGGCCGCAATACATTCGCGCACGGAAAGGCCTGTCGAGACAATATCCTCGACGACGAGGACACGCGCGCCCTTCGCAAGTTCGAATCCTCTGCGAAGCGTGAATTCGCCGCCTTCTCGTTCGACATAAAGCGCGGGCAAATTCAGGTGGCGCGCCGTCTCATAGCCCGGAATGATGCCGCCGACAGCGGGCGAGACCACCGCATCAAGGTTGCCGAGACCCGCCTGCCTGATCTTCTCAGCGAGCGCCCGGCAGAGTTTTTCTGTCTCCGCGGGGTATTGGAAAACCTTGGCTTTTTGCAGGAAAACCTTGCTGCGAAGGCCCGAAGACAAAATGAAATGGCCTTCCAATATGGCGCCAGACCGCCTGAAAATATCCAGCACTTCTTTCTGTTTCATACCATCTTCCCGATTTGATCAGGGCCGGAAGGCCGTCTGAGGTCGCCTCAATCGTTGATCCGAGTCACTGTGCTCACCACGGGGCAACTGCGAATTTCAGACATCACGGCATTGAGTCTTTTGAGGTCATTTACCAGAATATCGATCTCGATATCTGTAAAATCGACAGCGCTTTGCTTGAATTCAATCCGCTCTATGTTGCAGCCGCGATTTGCGATGATCTGGGCAATCTTGGCAAGGGTCCCCGGTTCGTTGATAGCGCTTACGAGAATGCGCGCCGGAAAACGCTCCGTTGAATCCTCTTCGACATTCCAGCGGACGTCGAGCCAGAGTTCCGGTGTATCATCAAATCGGCTGAGCGACTGGGACTGAATCGGATAGATGGTAACACCGACACCCGGCTCCAGAATGCCAACGATGCGGTCTCCTGGAACGGCGCCGCCTTTTTCGGCAAATTTTACCGGCAGATCAGGCGAAAGGCCGCGGATCGGAATCGATGGCCCCTCCTCCACGATACCGCGCCGCGCCTTTCCTGGAATTTTAAAGCGCAGCACTTTCGAACCAATGCCAAACCACCCTTCGCTCGTGTGCGCGGGGACACGTTTCTTTCCGGCATCCCTCCCCTTTGTTTCGGGATAGATCATTTCGATCACGGACGATGGGGATATCTCGCCGCGTCCGATGCGCGCCATGAGTTCGTCCTGATCGTGGATGCGAAGACGGGACATGATCTCACGGACCATGTTATCCGAATAAGGCCGGTCTGCATTCTGGAAATGGCGCCGCAGAATCTGCTGACCGAGGCCAGCATATTGGCGACGCACTTCGGCCCGGGTTGTCCTTCGGATCGCAGCGCGGGCCTTTCCCGTTACAACAAGATTTTCCCAGACAGCAAGCGGCTTTTGGGCTGGCGAGCGCAGAATTTCCACTTCATCGCCGTTGCTGAGCGGCGTGACCAGCGGCATGATCCGGCCATTGATCTTCGTACCAACGCAACTATCGCCGATCTTTGTGTGTACGGCATAGGCGAAATCGATCGAATTTGCGCCGCGCGGGAGGCTGATCAGAAGTCCTTTCGGCGTGAAGCAGAAGACCTGGTCATGAAACAGTTCGAGCTTTGTGTTCTCGATGAAATCGAGCGAATTGTCTTCGTCCTGACTGGAGCGTTCGGCAAGCTGCTTGACGGTGTTTTGCAGCCACATATAGGCGTGGCTGTCACGCTGCAGGCACGTGGTGCGCTCTTCCGCCCCAAAAGTCCGGTCATTGGCCGCGTCCTTGTAGAGCGAATGCGCAGCAATCCCGAGTTCGGCGATCTCGTTCATGTCTTCGGTGCGGATCTGCAATTCAACGCGTCTGCTGCGCGGGCCGATGACGGTGGTGTGGATCGACCGATAATCATTCTGTTTCGGCGTCGAGATAAAATCTTTGAACCGACCCGGAACAGAAGCCCAGCGTGTATGGATGACACCAAGCGCTCTGTAACAATCCTGGACTGTCTTGACGATGACGCGAAACCCGTAGACATCAGACAACTGCTCAAAGCCAACGGCCTTGCGTTCCATCTTCGTGAAGATCGAATAAGGCTTTTTCTCTCTGCCTGAAACCCGCGCTTCAATACCGGCATCCCGCAGCAGCGCCTCAATATCGCTCACCACGGCATCAATACTCACCTGGTTTGCCTCGCGAAGCCCCGAAAGCCTTTCGTGGATCGCGTCATAGGCATTCTTGTTGATGACCTGGAAGGCGAGATCCTCCAGTTCCTCGCGCATTTCGCGCATGCCCATGCGCCCGGCGAGCGGGGCGTAGATATCCCGCGTTTCCTCGGCAATACGGCGGCGCTTTTCCTCGGGAACATAATGCAATGTGCGCATGTTGTGCAGCCGGTCAGCCAGCTTCACAATGAGCACACGCACATCATCGGAAATTGCAAGAAGAAGTTTGCGAAGGTTTTCTGCCTGCGCCGCCTCTCGCGAGATAAGATCGAGCCGGTCGATCTTGGTCAGCCCGTCAACCAGGCGACCGATCTCGGAGCCGAAAAGCTTGTCTATTTCAGCGTGTGTTGCGTCGGTGTCTTCAATCGTATCATGCAGCAAGGCCACGGCGATCGTCGCATCGTCAAGACGCATATCGGTGAGGATCGCCGCAACCTCAAGAGGATGAGAAAAATAGGGATCGCCCGAGGCGCGTTTCTGCTGGCCGTGTTTCTTCATCCCATAGACATAGGCCTTGTTCAACAAGGCCTCATCGGTCTGAGGATTATAGCGCATCACGCGTTCGACAAGTTCATATTGCCGCATCATGGACGGATGCACTGCCTTTCAATATTCGCAACAAGACGGGACCAATTCAAATCAGCCGAAAAGTCGGCAAATCTGTTCCAGGGGTGATCCGGATATCCTAGCGCACCGTCGCGACGGCAGAAAGGTCTTTAATAATCGTCTGGACGATCGGGCGGAACGAGGCTCTCCAGTCCACGCAGCAGCTCTTCCTCGGACAGGCGATCGTAACCGATCTCGCCATCGTCATCCTCGCCAGTCGCGGCGATTGCGTCCATCGAAGCTCTGCTGGCTTCAACCACGGGAACGATGTCGACTTCAGGCTCGTCGACTTCGACATGTTTCTGAAGCGAGTGTATGAGGTCTTCCTTGAGGTCTTCGGGCGAAATGGTCTCTTCAGCGATTTCGCGCAAGGCAACGACCGGATTTTTATCGTTGTCGCGATCAACCGTGATTTCCGCACCGGTTGAGATCAGCCGTGCGCGATGACCGGCGAGCAGAACCAGCTCGAACCGGTTCTCCACTTTGTCAACACAGTCTTCGACAGTGACTCGGGCCATATGAAATTCTCCAAAAAACGGCGGAAGGAAAAAAGTCCTCGGCTTATACTCGCGGGGCCAGAAATTGCAAGACCAACATGCGATTCGATCGGCCTTTCCTCAACCTGAAGTAACAGCGAAAACACCATTTCGTGTCTGGAGACGACCCTTTGCGACAAAGTGTTCGTTCACTTTTGCGCATGAGTGCTTAAAATTAACCTGTTTCGTGTCGACCTCATAAAGACGTGATTTGAAAGTTATTATTTTTTGGCCTAGGTGCTCGTATCTCATCAAGTATATTACCTCACTCCCCGCTATTTCAAAAAGCATTTAAAGACTGGAGATTATGTACCATGTTTGATTCCAGGGAAAAGGTCGCTTTATTTATTGACGGCGCAAATCTCTATGCAACCGCAAGATCATTGGATTTTGAAATTGACTATCGTCGTCTGCTAAAAGATTTCAAGCAGAAATCCTATTTACTGCGCGCCTATTACTATACAGCTCTCGCTGATGATCAGGAATATTCCTCCATTCGTCCGCTGATCGATTGGCTGGACTATAACGGATACAAGGTCGTCACTAAGCCAACTAAAGAATTTACAGACGCACAAGGACGACGGAAAGTAAAAGGCAATATGGATATCGAACTCGCGGTCGATATGCTGGAAGCGGCGGAACATGCCGACCATCTAGTGCTTTTTTCCGGCGATGGTGATTTTCGCTCGCTTGTTGCAGCCGTCCAGCGCAAGGGGCGCAAGGTGAGCGTGGTTTCAACGCTTGCGGTTCAGCCGCCGATGATTTCCGATGAACTGCGCCGTCAGGCTGATCACTTTATCGAATTGAAAACCCTGCGCGGCGCGATCGGTCGCGATCCGGGGGAGCGTCCTGTGCGCCATGTTGAGGTTGATGACGACGAGGAATATGACGAGGATATAGTGTCTGTCGGGCGCTGATTGCCGGGCTCGTTTGGCCGATCCGCGACATGCCCTTCATTAGACCATCTCCTTGCAATGGCGAACCGCCGCGCGACTGTGCGCTTTGCCCGCGTCTTTCAGCGTTTATCAAAGAACAACGAGACCGGGAGCCGGACTGGTTCAATGCGCCCGTTCCGACATTCGGCGATCCGAACGCGCGCCTGATGATCGTCGGGCTTGCCCCCGGCCTTCAGGGCGCGAACCGCACCGGCAGACCCTTTACCGGCGATTACGCGGGCGATCTACTTTATTCAACGCTTCAGAAATTTGGCTTTTCGATCGGTGAATATGCTGCCCGCGCCGATGACGGCTTGATCCTGACAGATTGTGCGATCACCAATTCCGTGCGTTGCGTTCCGCCCGCAAACAGGCCGACACCGGCGGAAATCGCGACATGTCGCCGCTTTCTCGCTGCCACATTGGCCGAATACGAAAGCGTGATCGCGCTCCTCGCACTCGGGCGCATCGCTCATGAATCGGTTTTCAGAACACTGGGGCTTGGATTGAAGCAGCATCCTTTCTCGCACGGCGCTGTGCATCAATGCGGCGATCGTCGATTGATTTTCGACAGTTATCACTGCTCGCGCTACAACACGAATACCGGAAGGCTCACCACGGCGATGTTCGAGGATGTTTTCGTGGCGATCCGGGCGCATCTCGACGCATAGCGGCGGCGGTCCGTTCAAAAACACATCGCTAGAGGTTCAGCCGCGGTCGCGCAGCAAGCGCGCCTTTTCCCGGCCCCAGTCGCGCTGTTTCTCGGTCTCCCGCTTGTCATGCAGTTTCTTGCCGCGTCCAAGGCCGACCTCGACCTTGGCGCGTCCGCGATCATTGAAATACATTTTCAGTGGCACGAGGGTCATGCCTTCCCGCTGAATGGCGGCGGAGAGTTTCTCCACCTGGCGGCGATGCAGAAGCAGCTTGCGCTTGCGCCGGGGCTGATGGTTAAACCGGTTCGCTTCAAGATATTCGGGAATATAGGCGTTAATCAGCCAGATTTCCCCGCCCTCTTCGCTCGCATAGGATTCGGCGATCGTTGATTTTCCCTGACGCAGCGACTTCACCTCAGTACCGGTCAGAATGATCCCGGCTTCAAAAGTTTCAACGATTTCATAGCTGAACCGCGCCCGGCGATTGTCAGCCGCAACGCGGTTGCTTGGTTTCTTGGCGGGCTTCCTGGTCACGATCCCTGCTTGATCTCAGTTCAACAGTCCGGCGTGGATCAGGGCTGCGTCGATTGCCTGTTTCACCTCATCGGAGGCAGGCACCATGGGAAGGCGCATGTCCTCGCCCATAAGGCCGAGCTTTGCGAGCGCATATTTGGGACCGGACGGGTTCGGCTGAAGAAAAAGCGCCTTGTGCAGCGGTGCGAGACGATCCTGGATCGCGAGCGCATCGCCATACCGCCCTTCGAGGGTTGCGGTCTGGAACTGGGCGCAAAGCCGTGGCGCAATGTTTGCGGTGACGGATATGCAGCCACGCCCGCCCTGAGCGTTAAAGCCAAGCGCGGTCATGTCCTCGCCCGAGAGCTGGATGAAATCCTCACCGATCACCATGCGCTGCTGCGCGACACGGGCAAGATCACCCGTCGCATCCTTGACGCCGACAATGTTCTTGCAGTCCCTGAAGAGCCGCGCCATCGTGTCGACCGACATGTCGACCACACTGCGCGGGGGAATGTTGTAAATGATGATCGGCAGCGCCGTTGCTGCGCTGATCGCCCTGTAATGCGCGTAAAGGCCGCGTTGATCCGGCTTGTTGTAATAGGGCGTGACGACGAGAAGGCCGTCCGCGCCTGCCTTCTCGGCATGGCGCGCAAGGTCGATCGCCTCAGCGGTGTTGTTCGAGCCAGCACCAGCGATGACCGGCACGCGCTTTTTGGTTGTTTCAATGCAGATCTCGACGATCCGCTTGTGTTCGTCATGCGACAGCGTTGGCGATTCCCCGGTCGTGCCGACCGGCACCAGACCGTGCGATCCCTCCGCGATCTGCCAGTCAACGAATTTTGCAAAGGTTGTCTCATCGAGACGACCATTGGCAAACGGCGTGACGAGCGCCGGCATCGAACCTTGAAACATGTCAACCATCCAGATCAGAAAGAACAAACCGGGCCTTTTTCTGCCCGCCCGTGGCAGCGGACCATAGAATTTAAGCAACCGGACGGCAAGACCCGAAAAACCGGAAATAAGGCGCGTTGAGCGCCGGAACTCTGGCTTCTGTTGTTTTCGAAGGACAGGCCGACAAGCACAGATCCCAAAGCCTGCAAGGGCGCGGCCATGCTCTTGAAACAAATCCACACCTGCCTTAAACGGTGAAGGGTACGATCCACCAAACCAGCCAACCCGGACAAGGAAGTTCATCTTGGAAGAGACACAAGGCGCCGACATTTGGCGGGAATTCTCTTGCCGGACGATGGACGATCTCACGATTCGCGGGCGCGACTACGGCAACCGCCTGTCTGATACCATGCCGCTTGTCTGCTTACCGGGGCTCACCCGCAGTACGCGCGACTTTGATGCGCTCGCAACGTTGATCAGCCAGGATTCCGACGCGCCACGACGGGTGCTGACCCTCGATTATCGCGGCCGCGGGCGCTCCGACTATGATCCGAATTGGGAAAATTATCATCCCCTTACCGAGGCGCAGGACGTGCTGAATGCGATCACGGCGGCTGGGCTGCGCGATGTGGCGATCCTCGGCACGTCGCGCGGTGGTATCATTGCCATGCTCCTCGGTGCCCTGCGGCCCGGCATTCTGAAAGGCGTGATCCTGCATGATATCGGCCCGACGATCGATGTCACCGGCCTGATCAAGATCAAGAATTATGTCTCGCAGATGCCGCAGCCGCGCAACTGGCAGGATGCCGCCGACATCATGCGTACAGTCCATCGTGGCAGTTTTCCGAACAACAATGACGAGGACTGGATGCAGGCCGCGCGCCTCACCTTTGCCGACAAGAACGGTGCTCCCGTCCTTGATTTTGATCCGGGCCTGATCAAGACGCTTGTGGCAATCTCCGCCGATGATCCGCCGCCCGACCTGTGGCCGCAATTCATGTCCCTTCGCGCCAAGCCGCTTCTCGTCATCCGCGGCGGGATATCGGACCTTTTTTCACAAGCGACCCTCGATATGATGGATCGCGCTCACCCAACGCTCAAGAGCGTTGTTGTGCCCGATCAGGGGCATGTGCCAAGCCTGCTTTATCCGCCAGCCCTTGAGGCCATTTTCGCGTTTCTGAAGGCTCTTGACGTGGCTCATGCCTGAACTGCGGCCTGAACTGCGGCCTGAACTGCGGCCTGAACTGCGGCCTGAACCGCCGCCCGAGCGCGCCGCAATTCACTTTTTCGGCTTCGAGGTTTCCACCTCACCCTTGTCGACGCGTTTTGAAAAGTCGGTTTCGGTGCCGGCTGCCAGAAGCTTTGCCTGATCCAGCCATTTTTCCCGTTCGATCCGGCCCGGGAAAGCAAGGAAGCTGCCGACCCAAAGCACTTCCCGCGCATTGAGAGCGGCAATCTGGGCGAAATGAAAAATCCCAAGGTCGTTCAGAGCGCTTTCGTTCTTGGGGCCGATGCCACGGATGCGCTTGAGATTGTCCTTGCCGGAGGCGAGCGGCGCGGCCAGAACCTTTGGCCGTGAGCCGACCGCATCCGCCCGTGCGGCCTCTTCATCTTTGCCGGCCGGGATCACCATATCGACTGCATTTGCCGCATAAATGTCCTCAGCGCGGGTTTCAGGCGCGTGAGCCGATGGACTTGCCGCAAGCGGTGCGGCAGGTGCCGGCATTGCCATTTCAGCTTTTACCGGTTCAGCTTTTACAGGTTGAGCTTTTACCGGTTGAGCTTTTACCGGTTCAGGTAGGGCGGTGACATAACGTGGCTCATCCGGCACTGCGAATAACTTCTTGGCAAGACAACCAAGAAGACAGCCGATGAGATAGGCAAGTGCAATCAGAAGCAGTGACTGGATAATGAGCATGAACATTGAATGGTCCTCAGGCCGGCTTGTGCTTGCAGGTCATCCAGCCGACCGCCAGGCCGACAATGAACGCCAGAAGCAAAAACAGCCACAATTGTGAAATCAGATAATCCATCCCAAAGTCCCCCTATTGGCTCTTGATGAGCCGGAATTCGATACGCCGGTTCTGTGCCTTGTTTTCCGCCGTGTCATTGGCGACAACGGGCTCACTCTCTCCAAGCCCAAGTGTTTCCAGCCGCGTGCGGGCGACGCCAGCTTTCACAAGATAATCCGCAACTGCTTGTGCGCGCGCGTTGCTGAGACGGATATTCGCATCCTCCGAACCGTCGGAATCGGTATGCCCGATGATCTCAAACCGGGCGACAGGGCAGCTCAGGGCAGCAGCGGCAATGCCATCGAGAAGGCCGAAACTATCGGAAAGGATCGTCGCTTTCGCGGACGCGAAATAGATCCTGTTTTTTGACGCCGTATCCAGAATCTGTGTGGCGCAGGTCTCGGCCGTCACCTCCTCCGGCTTTGGTGCCTGGGTGAGCGTCGCCGTGGCACGGAAGCCCGACGGCATGCCGTTTTCAAAACGTTCGCGGATTTCCTCAAGCGGCGCACCGAACGGCACCTCCCCGGTCAAATTGGCTGTGGTGTCGCTGATGCTGAAACTGCCCTGATTGAGTCGGCTCAGTGCCAGCAACGCCGCATTCACCGCACCGTCGAAACCAACGGGCGCACCGGCGGCAAGCTTGACACTCACGTCATTGAGTGCGGTCCCGAATCTGCGTTTGGCCCAGTCGGAAATGGAAGCGGCGGTTTTCTCGTCCGGAGAGAAGCCCGAAAGCTGAACGATGTCGCCATCGCGCCGGGCGGTCATCGTGAATGGCGAAACCGTCGGTCGGCGGATCACGATCGTGCCCTTCGCAAGATCGGCGGGCATGGTCGTTGCGACCATTTTCTGCGCCTCGTCATAGCTCTCTGGTGTCGCCGCTTCGCCATTGACCGACAATTCATCATTGGTGAGGCTGACGACGCCTTTCTTGAGATGGCTGATCAGCGATGTGGCAAAGCCGGTCGCATCGCTCCAGGAGAGATTGGCGGGCTTGCCGTCTGCAATTTCCACCCGGTTAATGACGGTCGCATCGGGGGCGCTTTTCTTCTGGTTTTCCGCGCCGCCGTCACGGGTTTTCGCATCGGGGGCGTAGCCTGTAAGCGTGATGACCTTGCCCAGTCGACGCGCGCTCCAGATATAAGGTGTGACCAGCGGGCGATCAATATTGACAGAGACGATCGCAAGGCCACCATCGAAAGTCGGCGACGCGCCCGAGACCCGGGCAATCGCGGCGTCATAGGCTCCGGTGTCCCTGGCCGTACCGTCAATGGCGACTTTGCGATCGGAAATCAGCACGGATCCGTCACTGAAGAAAGACAGGAAATCGACCGCAGCAGAGGAAGCTTCAGCAAAGCCTTCCGGGGCACCGGCGGCAATAGTGGCTTCTGCAGAAAAAACCTCAAGCCCGGGTTTATTCGCCCGGGCAAGAAGGCGCTCTTTCACGCCGTCGGAAGGCACGGAACCGGTGAGAATGACCGATACACCATTCTTGATTGCAGAGAATATATAGGGCGATACCGCAGCAGGCTTTGCCGGTTCAGGCGCGGGTGGCGGTGTTGGCGCTTCGACCCTGGCAACGGGCGCGACCAGGGGGGGGAGCTTCGGAAACTGCCGCTGGCGCGGGTGGCGGTGTTGGCGCTTCGACCTTGGCAACGGGCGGGGCTTCAGGCGCAGAAATCGTCAGATCACCGAGACCAAGGCCGAAGGGCAGCACGCCACGGAGTGCCGTGCGCACGGAAGTCGCGATATCGGCCGTTGATGCCTTGCCCGTCAGGTTCAGCGTGCTGTCGCTCAGGGAGGCTGCGACTTCCTCAGGCAGCTTCAACTGATCGATGGCAAAACCGGCCTTATCGGCAAAATCCGACGGTTCGCCGGATGCGAGTTTCAACTGATCGCTCACCTTTGCGCCGGTGAACAAGGCTTGCGCACGGTCGATCAGCGACTGGCGCACAACATTCGATGGCACCCTTCCGGTCAGAGTGATCGTGTTAGCAGCCCGGCTCGCGGCAAATGGATAGGGCGCAAGTTTCGGCGGCATGATATTCGCCGAGGCAAGCGTCATCCCGTCCGGCAATGGGCCGGACAAAGCAGCGGAAACCGCATCATAATCGGCATCACCGGCTGCGATACCGGATATTGTCAAAGCGCCATCGCTCAAAGTGAAAGTGCCGCTCGAAAGATGCTTGAGCTGGCTTGCCGAAAATGCCATGGCCGGTGCGAGACCTGCCGGTGCGCCGGCTGCGAGTTGCATCGCATCATCGATCTTTTTATCCGCAAATGTGGCCGCCGCCTTTGCTGCAATCTCGGTGCGCAGAAGCTCAGAGGGAACAAAGCCCATAAGCTTGATGCCGTTGTCGGATAACGCCGCTCCGGTCGCATAGGGTGATTGAACGGGCAGGTCAGCGATGCTTGCACCGTTGACCACACGAACACCCCAGGTGCCGGTTCCCTTGTCGCCAAACGCACCATCGGCAAGACGCAGCGCGCGCGCCTTGGCTTCCACTGAGGGAGCCGTTCCGGAAAGGGTCAAATCGCGGCCGTCGAGTTCAACTTTCGCCCAGGAATCTTCCGTCGCAAGATTTTGCAGTGCCCGGCTCGCCAGATCTCCTTCGATCAGGTCTGCTCTCAAGATCATGGCAACCAGCGTCAGAAGCAACACGGTTACAAAGCCGGGCAAAACCCAGCGACCCGGACGACAATCCCACATTCAATTTCCTCCGAAGGTCACAAACTTGCGAGGGGCCAGATATTCGCCTCGTCAATTTTAATCTTTTTTTAACAATAGTTGTTGACTTGCGCAAGCCGCTATCATGGCAACGCATTGTTTGAAAAGACTGTGTAAGAGCAATGCGTCCGGCGTCGGGTTTTCAGAAAAGATGACTCACCTGAAACAGGAAGCTTAAGTCGGCGCGCGGTTCCAGTTCAAAAAAGAAACCATCGCCCGCGCCGAAACTGTCGACATTGTCAAAGCCGATTTCCGCAAGAAACTTCCAGTCATCGACAGGTTGCCAGACGAAATTGGCGGCTGTCTCAAAACCATTTTCGTTTCGAAAACCCTTCTCGACCGCCGTCACATAAGAAAAATCCGCATTGAATGTGATCGTGCGCGTAAGCTTTCGGCTCAAGCCTGCATAAAGGGTCAGGGCATCAAAACCGTCGGCAAAGGAGAATACCACATCGTTTGACGCTCCCTTGGCGTAGGTCAGCCCGATGAAGGTTTTGAGGTTCTCGACCGCATATTTCACATCGATCCCGAGACCATAGCCGAAAGTCGCGCGGGCGGCGACCTCTACAGGAGCGCCGCTGCTTACCGCCTGACGTGTTCGTGCGGTATTCGAAATATCGTCGACATTGATCAGGGCAGCGCCGATGCCTGCTTCAAACGCGCCCAATTTGCGGCTAACGCCGACACCAAAATTTGGACTGATCGGCGATGCATCGGTGGTCGCGCGCGGATCACTCAGGGAAAATCGCAGGTGAAATCCCGCAATGGAGCGTTCCAGTGCGGCGCCAAGGCTTGAGCGCGCGTTCAGGCTTTCGGCACCGCGGTCGGTAAACCCATTCGAGACAACCGTCGCGCCGGCATTTTCAACCTTGCCGAGGATGTAGCCGACACCCCCGCGGTCAAGACGGAGTTCGAACGCTTCAAGTCCGACCGCAAAATCGCGTCGGCTCAAAGCAGCCACGTAATCTTCGGAAATGCTCGGGTCATAATCAGCCTGAAGGCGGAAAAACGCGCTTAATTGTCCAATATCAGCGTCCTTGAGAACCTTGATATCGCTCCTCAGCCGCAGATCGAATTCCGCACCGCGCTTGCCGTCCACATTGTCCGGGTCGTTGATGACGAGCGCGCGGTCGAAAAGATTGTCGGTCTTGAAGCAGCTGCCGAGATCAAAAAGCGGTCGATAGGTATCGCCATAGCGCTTGCAATCAAGATCTTGTGCAGTGGCTTCTGCGGCATGACTTTGCCTTGCCATCGGCGTAAGCACCAGTCCCGACAGAATGAGCCAGACAACAGGCTCCGCCATCAACACACTACCGAGAGATACGCTGAAAACAGAACTCTTTGCAGCACAGATCGTGCGGCCTGACCGGATCACTCACCACCCCATACCAGCATCCGGAAAAGGGCATTAGCTCCCCCGGAAACAGCGCCCCGATCAAGACAAAAGGATTTTTGCCATCTCTGCAAGCTGAATAATTTGCTAGTAGCAGTTATGGGCAGCAGTAATCGGAAGACAATGGAATGATCTTCGGTCCGACCAGATCCGGTTGACGCAAGGCGTGGGCGCGGGCGTGACAGAATTGTCAAGATTTCACCCCAGACGCGCCTCAAAAATGGCGAAAAGCTTTAACACACTGTGATCGTTCCAGGCGCGAATGCTGCGGAGTTGGGAAATGAACCGGATGCACCCCCTGCCCGATCTGATCGGCTCTCCATTCAAGGGGCTGATTTGCGATGCGGAACTCGACATCAAGCGTCAGGAATTGAAGTATTTTTCCGATAAATTGCTGCGCCGGGAAAAGGGAAATGACGGTGCAGAGTTTATATCAGGACGGCGACCCAACCCGCTTTCCACAGCAACTCAATCACGGCCTTCTGTCCGAGGCATGGGGATGCGCCGGGCACAGCTCATATAAGCCGAACCCGTTCTTTTTATATATTCTCACCATGGCAGCGTTGCGGGCTTGCCAAGCGGCATGGTCATCCTATATATCGTACCGATACATATAGAACCGATATATATTGGTTCGATATATGAATCGTAATGTGCGGCGCATCCGAAATCGCGATCCGGCCCTGGGAGATTCGAGAGATGAACGTGAAAACCCTGTGTCTTGCGATCCTGTATTTTCAGGAAGCGACTGGATACGAAATTCGCAAGCTCTCGACAGAAGGCAAGTACAGCCATTTCGTCGATGCGAGCTATGGTTCGATTTATCCCGCCCTCAACCGCCTTGAGCGCGACGGTTTTGTGACGTGTCGCGAGGAACTGGAACCTGGCAAGCACAACCGTAAAATCTATTCGATCACAGAATCAGGACGCGCGGAATTCCTGGAAAGCCTGACGGAGCCGCCTCAGAAAGACGTCTTCCGTTCGGAATTCCTGATGATTGCCATGTGCGCTGAATTTCTGTCGCCTGCGGCCGTGCGGCGCGCGATCGAGGTCCGTGCCAGGCAGCTTCAGGCAGAAATCCAGCTGCTTTCCGGCTTTGCCGGTAATGACACGTTACCAAGCGGTATCGGTTGGGCCGCGCGCTATGGCATGGACTGCATGCAGAATTCCCTGAACTATCTTTCCGCCAATCGGGGGGCGCTGGAGGGTATAGCGGGCCTCAATGCGACGACCGATCCCGCCTCAATCGCCCGAAAGGAGGCCGCAGAATGACTGTGATCCACGTTGATCGGGGAGTGACATCATGAGCATCCCTACCCCTTATCTTCTTGCGATCGGCCTTTCCGCCGCCGTTGCGGGATG
Organism: Hyphomicrobiales bacterium; assembly: GCA_013911885.1. Classification (GTDB taxonomy): domain Bacteria; phylum Pseudomonadota; class Alphaproteobacteria; order Rhizobiales; family JACESI01; genus JACESI01. Next base: position 172,741 of record JACESI010000006.1, read on the forward strand.
GATGCTTTCCGGCGATATCGTGCAAGGCGGGCGAGAGGACGCGAAGCCCGCGACAATTTCCGAACGCAAGCAGGAGAGCGACGCGAACCTGTTCCGCGTTCAGGCTGAAATATTCAGAAGTGCTGAGCATGTCAGCGTGATCGAGGTGCGCGGCAGCACCGAAGCAAGCGACAATATTGCGGTACGCACGGAAACAACCGGGCTCATGAACGCGCGCCATGTCGTCAAGGGCGAGCGTGTCAAGACAGGCCAGCTCATCTGCACCCTGAATGTCGGCGACCGGGAAGCCCTCGTCGCCCAGCGAATGGCGGAGCTGAACAAAGCCGAACTCGATTTTCAGGCAGCCCAGAGCCTTGAGAAAAGCGGCTATGCCACGAGTGCCCGGCTGAATGAGAACCGCGCTTTGCTCGATGCGGCAAAGGCGCAACTGAAATCCGCCGAGATTGAACTTGCCCGCACCAGCATCACCGCGCCGATTGATGGCATTGTCCAGGATCCTTATGCAAAAGCCGGCGATATGCTTCAGGTCGGCGACGTCTGTGCAACCGTGATGCAGCCGGAAACGATGACCATGATCGCGCAGGTCTCGGAGCGCTATATCGGGCAGATCCGATTGGGCGAAGCAGCAGAGGTCGCGACCGTGACGGGTCAAACGAGGGCGGGTGAAATCCGCTATGTCGCGCCTTCTGCCGATGCGAACACGCGCACCTTCCGCATCGAGATCGCGCTGCCAAACAGCAACGGCGAAATCCGCGACGGTGTGACGGCGATTGCAAAAATCGAACTGCCGGGCGATCAGGCCCATCTTGTTCCCGCGTCCGCGCTGAGCTTGAACGACGCAGGCGTGCTCGGCGTTCGCACTGTCGATGAAGACGGCATGGTTTCGTTCGTGGCCGTCCGCATTCTTGAAGACACGCGCGAAGGCAGCTGGGTTTCGGGCCTTCCCGAAACGGTTCGCGTGATTACACGTGGCCAGGAATTCGTGATCGAGGGGCAGAAGGTCGAAGTGGTGTTGAACACGGCGGAGGCGCGGTCATGATCAACGCGCTTGAGGCCATTCTGCGTCGGCCCAAGACCGTCCTGTCGTTGATGGTCGTGATGTTCATCGCGGGAACAATAACCTATATCGGCATCCCGAAAGAGGCGAACCCGGATATCGACGTACCGGTATTTGCGGTTCAGGTGTTTCAGCAGGGAATATCGCCGCAGGATTCTGAACGCCTTCTTGTCCGCCCGCTGGAAACTCAGTTGCGCGGTCTTGACGGATTGAAGGAAATCATCGCCATCGCCCATGAAGGTGGCGCGGCGGTGACACTCGAATTTGACATCGATTTTGATAAGGACGAGGCGCTCGCTGATATTCGCGACAAGGTCAATCAGGCGCAGGCGGAGTTTCCACTGAATGCCGATGAGCCCATCATCACCGAGACCAATTTCTCGCTTCAGCCGACGATATTTGTGACGCTTTCCGGTCAGGTGCCCGAACGCACGCTGCACCGACTGGCCAACCGCCTCAAGGATGAGATCGAAGCCATCGCGACCGTGCGCGAAGCCAATCTTCTCGGCGAGCGCGAGGAAGTGCTCGAAGTCACCATCGATCTCCAGAAGCTCGAATCCTATTCGATCACTCAGAGTGAACTTCTCAACGCCGTCACCCTCAACAATCAGCTTGTCGAGGGCGGCTTTCTTGACACCGACAATGGCCGCTTCTCGCTGAAAGTGCCGGGTCTCGTCGAAAATGTCAGAAATGTTTACGCCATTCCGATCCGCCAGAATGGCGAGGCCGTCATCACGCTTGGCGATGTGGCGGAACTTCACCGCACGTTCAAGGATGCGGCCAGCGTTACCCGCGTCAACGGCGAACCTGCGATCGCGATTTCGGTCGTCAAGCGGATCGGCCAGAACATCATCGCGAACAACCAGGAAGTGCGCCGCGTCGTGGGCGAATTCACCAAGGATTGGCCGGAAGCGGTCAAGGTGAATTTCGTGCTTGATCAGTCCGGCTTCATCTATGAAGTTCTGGGCTCCCTCGAAGCCTCGATCCTGACCGCGATTTTCCTTGTGATGATCGTGGTGGTCGCCACCCTTGGCGTTCAGTCATCGCTTCTCGTCGGCTTTTCGATCCCGCTGTCGTTTCTCGTCGGCTTTCTCATACTCGGTCTCACCGGCTACACCGTCAACATCATGGTCATGTTCGGGCTTGTCCTGACCGTTGGCCTTCTCGTCGATGGCGCGATCGTCATGACGGAATATTCGGACAGAAAGATTGCCGAAGGCATGGACCATGAGGAGGCCTATATCAGAGCGGCGAAGCTGATGTTCTGGCCGATTGTCTCCTCAACGGCCACAACGCTCGCAGCGTTCCTGCCGCTTCTTCTATGGCCGGGTGTTCCGGGCGAATTCATGAGCTATCTGCCGATCATGGTGATCATCGTGCTCTCGGCATCGCTGCTGACGGCCATGGTCTTTCTTCCGGCATCCGGTGCTGTGCTCGGCCAGATCTTTGCTTTTTTGGGGCGCCGTTCCGTGGCCGTCACTGTCGCTATCGCAGCTCTTGCCGCGGCTGGATTGCTGGCTTTCGAGGCCGCGCCGCTTCTTGCAGCCCTCGGACAGGATAGCACCGCACCCCATCTTGCAGCGGGACTGAGCATCATCGGCGGATTGCTCGTGGGCCTCATCACCTATCCGCTCGCGCGCTGGTCGAAAGCGCGCAGCGACAGGGCTGCGGCCGCGCGTGGCCCGGTGATCAACCTTTCCTCTGACGCTGAACTCGATCTTGAAAACATGACCGGCGCAACCGGTGTCTATGCGCGAATGATCAACCGCCTTGCAAACACGCTTACCGGCAATCTGGCTGTGATCGGGCTTACGATTGCGCTCTGTGTTGCGACGGTGTTCTTCCTTCAGTCAAATTTCAGGGGCGTTGAGTTCTTCGTCAACGAGGAACCGGACAACACGATTGTTTTCGTCTCGGCCCGGGGCAATCTCTCGATTGATGAAGTGAGCAAGATTGTCGGCGAAGTCGAAGAGGTGATCCTGCGCATTCCAGGTGTGAGAAGTTCGGTTGCAACCGCAACGTCCCCTACCGGCGGCCGGAGCGCCAGCGGCAGCGTCTCGGAGGTCCAGGACAAACCGAACGACGCCATCGGCGAAATCTCGCTTGAGCTTGAAAATTACCGGGATCGACCGGCCTGGACCTGGATCGAAGCCCAGATCCGCGAACAGACAAAGTCGATCCCCGGTATCCGGGTTGAGCCGAAGAAAATCGAAGGTGGCCCGCCCACCGGCAAGGATCTCAGGCTCGAAGTCAAATCGACGAATTATGACACGATGGTCGCAGCCGTCACGCGCGTGCGGGCTTTTCTCGATAGCCAGCCGGATATCCAGGACATCGAAGACGGCCGCCCACTCCCCGGCGTGACCTTCGAACTCACCATCGACCGTGAGCAGGCCGCGCGCCACAACGCGACGGTCGCGGCAATCGGGAGCATGGTTCAGCTTGTCACAGACGGCGTGCTGATCGGCACCTACAGACCGGATGACAGCACCGACGAGGTGGATATCCGCGTGCGCCTGCCGCAGGAGCAGCGCTCCCTCGCAACCCTCGACAATCTGCGCCTGCGGACCGATCAGGGCCTCGTTCCGCTGTCGAATTTCATCGAGCGCGAGGCAACGCCCAAAGTGTCATCGATCACGCGTCGAAACGGGCTTTATGCTATGGACCTCAAGGCCAACCTGAAACCGGGTTCAGTATTCGAAAACCGCGCCATGACACCGGACGACAAGGTGAAGCAGGTCCAGACCTGGCTCAATGCCGAAAAATGGGACGAGACGATACAATTCAGGTTCCGGGGAGCGGATGAGGAGCAGAAGGAATCCGGCGCTTTCCTCGCGAAGGCGATGGTCGGATCGCTTTTCTTGATGTTCGTCATTCTTCTCACCCAGTTCAACAGCTTCTACCAGACCATCCTGACCCTATCGACGGTCATTCTGGCTGTTTTTGGCGCGTTGATCGGGATGATGGTGACCGGCCAGAAATTCTCGATCATCATGACCGGCACCGGCATCATCGCCCTTGCCGGGATCGTTGTGAACAATGCGATCGTGCTCCTCGATACCTATAACCGGATGCGGCAAGAGGGTGTGCCGCTCGCCGAGGCGATCGTGAAGACATCAGCGCAGCGTCTGCGTCCGATCCTTCTTACCACAATCACGACGATTGCGGGTCTCATTCCCATGGCGACGCAGGTCAACCTGAACTTCTTCGACCGGCTTGTCGTGGTCGGCGGCATTACCTCGATCTGGTGGGTTCAATTGTCGACGGCGATCATTTTCGGCCTTGGCTTTTCGACGCTCCTAACCCTCATTCTAATCCCGAGCATGCTTGCCCTGCCGACCAATCTGTCAGCCCGCTTCGGCAGCATTCGAATGTTCACACGACGTCTTTTCCGAAAGGCCCGAGAAAATACGCTTATGGAAGTGCCATTATCAGAGGTTCAGGTGAAAACGGGGAACGCCACAGAGATCAGGATAAAAGGCAATCAATCCTTGCCTGAAGCCGCCGAATAAGCGAATTAGGGTAGCATTTCTCAGGATATGCCTGTCGCCACTTCAAAACGCGGGTAAAAAATTGCGCTTCTTTATTCAATCGCTGGCACTATCGATTGCTGCCATGAGCCTTTCGGCCTGCGGAATCCCTTTCGTCCCGCTCATCTGAGCCGATCTATTCCTTGCTGATCGCCATATCTGCGGCATGGCGCCGATAAGACCGCCAGCTGAACGGAATGACGGCGAGATAGACCAGCGTCCCGATGGTCAGGAACCACCAGGTAAAGGTGACCAAAAGCGCGACCAGAAGTACAACGCCCAGAATGATCGGCAGAACCCAGTCCGCCGGAACACCGCTGCCAAAGGTCTTGCCGGAATAGGTCGGGATGTTGCTCACCATCAGGAACCCGATAGCGAGCACATAAAGAATGACTGGCCCCTGAGTCATTTCGTTCGCGGGAATGCCAAGGAAAGACAAATAAATCGGCAACATGCCGATGATTGCGCCGGACGGAGCGGGAACGCCGGTGAAGAATTTCGTCTGCCAGTAGGGCTTTGACGGGTTGTCGAGCGCCGCGTTGAAGCGTGCAAGGCGCAGTGCCGCGCAAATTGCGAATATAAGGCTCGCAATCCAGCCGATGGAGCGATAATCCTGCAATCCCCACATGAAAAGCATGATCGCGGGGGCAACACCGAAATTGACGAAATCCGTGAGAGAGTCGAGCTCAGCTCCGAATTTCGACGAACCCTTCAGAAATCGCGCGACGCGACCGTCGATCCCGTCAAGGGCGGCAGCGATGATGATCAGGATGACGGCCAGTTCCATGCGACCTTCGATGGACATGCGGATCGCCGTCAGACCGGCGCAAAGGCCGAGCAAGGTCACCAGATTGGGTGCAATCAAACGGTAGGGAATCTGGCGGCGCTTCTTTACAAGCGTCTCGCCCTTCGAAGCACCGGTCGGGTCAAGCGGCTGAAATCCGGTCTCCATCCTCGATCCTCCTAATCAATCCGGACAGGACGCATGCCAGATGCTTCGCCAAACCGCGCAAGCACGCTCTCGCCGGCGGTCATGATCTGGCCGACATGCACGTCGACCACCGCATCCTCCGGCAAATAAACATCGAGCCTGGAGCCGAAGCGGATGAGGCCGAAGCGTTCTCCTGCCTGAATGTCGCGGTCTTTCTGGGTGAAGCAGACAATCCGCCGCGCCACCAGACCCGCAATCTGCACGACGCCGATTGTGCCATTCGCACCCTTGATCACAAGGCCGTTGCGCTCATTGTCCTCGCTCGCCTTGTCAAGATCGGCATTGAGAAACAGGCCTTTTTTATAGGCAATCTGCACGATCCGTCCGGAGATCGGCGCGCGGTTCACGTGGCAGTTGAAGACGTTCATGAACACGCAGACCCGCATCATCGGTGTGTCGCCGAGGTTGAGTTCCGCTGGCGGCACGGCTGGCCCGATCAGGCTCACTCTTCCGTCAGCCGGGCTGATCACCAGTTTGTCGTCAAGCGGGGTGACGCGGCTCGGATCGCGAAAGAAATAGGCAACCCAGGCTGTAATGATGAGACCGATCCAGAACAGCGGCTCGGCGAGCCAGCCAAGCGCCAGCGTGCCGATGGCGGCAATCGCGATGAAGCGGTGGCCTTCGCGATGGATCGGAACGAGAGCGGAGCGGATGGAATCGATCACAGACATGGCGCGCATCCCACAGTTAAGGTTGCGCTCCTTCTGCCATCAATTCGGCCAGATGGAAAGAGCCGCAGAGACCGGTTCTACAAGAGGTCTTCTGCCCTTTGACCGCGTTTGATGAAACCCGCATCGTTCTCATGAACAGCCCGCAGCCTTTCCTCGGCCTCACTCGCCTCGCGTTGGCGCTGCCACATCGAGGCATATAACCCTGCTTTTTCCAGAAGATCGGCATGGCGTCCCCGTTCGGCAATTTTGCCTTTTTCAAGCACGATGATCTCATCGGCGTTGATGACTGTGGAAAGCCGGTGTGCAATCACCAGCGTGGTGCGCCCTTGCGATACCTTTTCGAGGGCTGACTGGATTCCGCGCTCTGTGTTGGTGTCAAGGGCTGAGGTCGCCTCATCGAGGATCAGGATCGGTGGCGCTTTCAATATGGTGCGGGCAATTGCAACGCGCTGCTTCTCGCCGCCTGACAGTTTAAGCCCGCGCTCACCGACCTCGCTTTTGAAGCCATCCGGCAGGGTTTCAATAAAATCGGCTATTTGTGCCATTTGCGCGGCTTCATAGACTTGCGTATCGCTCGCATCGGGTCGGCCATAGCGGATGTTATAGGCGACAGTATCGTTGAAAAGCACCGTATCCTGCGGCACCATGCCGATCGCTTCCCGCAGGGATTTCTGCGTGACGTCGCGCACATCCTGACCATCAATCGTCACGCGCCCGGCGGTCACATCATAAAAGCGGAAGAGAAGCCGCGATATGGTCGACTTTCCGGCACCCGAAGGTCCGACAATGGCAACCGTCTTGCCCGCGGGCACTTCAAAGTCCAGACCTTTGAGGATCAGCCGTTCGGGATCATAGGCAAATTGCACATTCTCAAACCGGACCGCGCCCTCGCTCACGCGGAGCGGCTCTGCGCCGACCTTATCCTTGATTTCGGGATCGACTTCCAGAAGCGCGAACATTTCCTCGATATCGGCAAGGCCCTGCTTGATCTCTCGATAGACGAAACCGATGAAATTAAGCGGGAACGCGAGCTGGATCAGAAGCGCGTTGATCATCACGAAATCGCCGATGGATTGCGTGCCCGCCTGCACCGCCATGGCGGACAAGATCATGCAGGCGACCATCCCGATGGTGAGGATTACCGTCTGGCCGATATTGAGCCAGGCGAGCGACGTCCAGACCCGGACCGCCGCCGATTCATAGCGCGCCATCGAGCCATCAAAGCGCTGCGCTTCCATTTCCTCGTTGCCGAAATATTTGACGGTTTCGAAGTTGAGGAGCGAATCGATCGCCTTCGAATTGGCATCGGTATCGGAATTGTTCATGTCGCGGCGGATATTGATCCGCCAGTTGCTCGCCCGGACCGTGAACCACGTATAAAGATATACCGTGACCGCAAGGATCGTCACATAGGACAGGCCGAACTGCCAGGCGAAAACCCCTGCCATCAGGGCAAATTCGAGAAGCGTCGGCACGCCGGACAGGATGGTGAACCGGACAATCGCCTCGATTCCCTTGACGCCACGTTCGATGACCCGCGACAGGCCGCCGGTGCGCCGCTGAAGGTGAAACCTGAGCGACAGATTGTGCATGTGGCGAAACGTGCGCTGGGACAGGCGGCGCACCGCGTGCTGGCCGACTTCGGCAAAATAAGCGTCGCGGATCTGGTTGAACACCATGGCGAGAATGCGGGTCAGCCCATAAGCGATCACAAGAACAACAGGAACCACGAACCAGGCCGGAAGATAGCCCGGCACCTGGTCATTGCCGACAAGGGCATCGGTCACCCATTTGAATGTATAGGGTGTCAGCACCGTGATGATCTTGCCGACGATCAGATAGACCATCGCCGTTGCGACCCGCCATTGCAGGTCCTTGCGGTCGGCGGGCCAGATATAGGGCCAGAGATTTTTGATCGTCTCGAAATCGCCGCCATCAGCCCGCACCTTCGGTGCCGCCGGCTTGGTTTTTTCCGGTTTCGAAAGTTCTTCGCCTGCTGCCTCTTGGGCAGGCTCACTAATAGCCATGTGTGCCTCTGGGATTGGTTCAGCGGGCAAGCGGAAGGGCCTGGGTCGCCTGATTATAGGGATGAAGTAATGTTCTGCGCCACTTCTTCAATGCCAGAATTTCTATGCTCGGATCAATGCGCAGGCGCTGTGTGCCCGGGAAATATCCGACATTCAATACGAAAACGCTGATTTAAAAGGATCCGGGTTAACCGCTGCTCAGTTGGCCTCGTTCTTCAGGGTTTCCTCCGAAGGCAGCGTAAAGGTCTGGCCTGGATAGATCAAATCAGGATTTCTGATCTGGTCCCGATTCTGCTGGTAGATTGCCGTATAGCGCAGACCATCGCCGTAAAGACGTTTTGCAATGGTCCACAGATTGTCGTTGCGGCGGATGATGATCGTTCCCCCTGTCGCCGCCGGAATATCAGCAAGGGCTCGCTCCTCGACGACAAACGGCACCTCAGCACGCGCCGTCACCGCGCCTGACGACGGATCAAGCGTATCCGCCCGGATGGCATGATCACCAGAGGTGAGATTTCTACTCTGGTCAAACAGCCAGCGGCCATTCTCACCCGCCTTCACGTCGCCAACGGCCTCTCCATCGATATAGACCCTGACCGTTGAACCGGGGACGGCAGCTCCGGCAATGAAGAGTTTTTCCCCGTCAACCTCGACCGCTTCCACTGTCACTTGCGGCGCCGCAATGGGAACGGCTGGGTCCGCCTGTGCCGGGGGGGCAGCAACTGTGGATACGATTGTCGGCGGTGATGAAGGATCACTTGTTCCAGTCGCTTCCGTTTTTGCTTCAGCTGGCGCCACGTCAGTCCGGCCTTCGCCTGCCGCGCCTGTGGGCTCACCCTCTTTCGTGGATGCGGCGGACGCATCATCGGGCTTGACGAGACGGGCAATCCGTCTTGTTTCCTCACCTGCGGCTTGGGCCCCGTTCTGAACTGTTCTCTGGGTTGCATTCTCCGATGCCTTTTCAGTTTCTTTCTGGGCGGCAGCTACAGACGGGAACGGTGTTGGCGTGGCTGGCACCTCAGCAGAACTGCCGCTCGCGCCATCGGCGGCACCTGGACTGACGGTCGCAAGTTTCTCATCAGCGGGTACTGCTGGTGGTGTCGCAATGGCTGTGACTTGAGATCTATCGGGCGTTCCGGGCACCGCGGTTTGCGGAGCCTGACCCGATTGAGAGGGAGGCGTTACTGCATTTTCTGCTGTGGCCGTCGGCTTCTGGAGGATCGAAACTGCCTTGCCGGGTTCGACCAGCGCCACCAGCGCCTCGCCTTTTTCCGGCACGCCGATTGCGACCACCTGATCGGACACGGTCTCATTGCCCTTGTCGTCGATTGAGCGGATCACGACAGCATTGTTTTCACCCCTGAAGGGCTCCGACGGGATCGCGACAAAGGCGCCGGTTTCATCGGCGCGGGTTTCGGCGACGATCCTGCCGTTGCTCTCAATCAGGATTTGCGCGTTCGGTGCGCCCTGCCCGGCAATCAAGGTCTCGCCGTTCTTTTCAACACGCACGACATCGAAATTCGGTGTCCAGCCCCCGGTTTCACCTTTTTGTTCACTGCCTTGTTGAATGGCGGGGCGCTCCGCCTTTGCATCAGCGGCTTTACCGGAGGCTGCCTGCTCGGTCGCAGCCGTTTGTTCAGCCTTTTCAGCAACTGCGGTCTTTACCGGGTTGTTCGCCTTTTCAAGGCCCAGATAGCCAAGCACGCCAAGGGCCAGGATCACGACGAAGAATAAGAAAAGAGCGATACGTTTCACCGTGGAGACCTTTGGTTCTGGCAAATGCACGCCTGCATATACGCCATTCCTCGCCGATTTATCAGTCAGAAAAACGGCAACACCTGTTCTTGCTGTTTTGCACAAGATACCTTAGCAGGGGATTCTGGCAACGCCCACTGATATCAAAGTCGCAAGTGCCTATCCAGCAAACCGGGTTCTATGGCCGCACTCATCGTCCAATCCCCAGAATGGGCCGCCCAGAAGGAGCACCATACAGTGACTGCCGTTCAAAGCATCTGCGTCTTCTGCGGTTCGAAGGATGGCGAAGGAACGCTCTACCGAGAAGCGGCCTATCAACTCGGCGCCCTTTTCGCCAAGGAGCATATCAGGCTTGTTTATGGCGGCGGCAATCTCGGGCTGATGGGCCATGTCGCGCGCGGTGCGCTCGATCACGGCGGCAAGGTTACGGGCATTATTCCGCATTTTTTGACAAGAGTGGAAAAGATCGGCGAGAGCCTGCATGAACTTGATGAAGTCCATATCACCAAGACCATGCATGAGCGAAAAATGCTGATGTACCAGAAGTCTGATGCATTTGTCGCCCTGCCCGGCGGCATCGGCACACTCGAAGAATTGGTCGAGCAACTGACATGGGCGCAGCTTGGTCAACACCGAAAGCCGGTTGTTCTTGCCGATATCGACGGCTTCTGGCAACCGTTTTTCGTGCTTCTTGCGCATATGGAAAAGACGGGCTTCATCCGCGCGGAGCCCCCCGTTGCCTGCCTCAGCGCGGCCGCGATCAACGACGTTCTGCCCGTGATCCGCACGGCGCTCCTTCGGCAAAGCGGGGATGAAGCGCCCGGTCGCATCAGCGAGCGCTTCTGAGCACAATTCCGCCTTCAAGATGCTATGCGGTGTGGTTTTCCCGGAACAGTTTGTAGCGGATTGAATCGACCAGCGCATCAAACGAAGCATCAATGATGTTTTCCGACACGCCCACCGTGAACCACTGATTGCCCTTGCCATCCCGACTTTCAATCAGAACCCGGGTAATCGCCTCGGTGCCCCCGTTCAGAATGCGGACCTTGAAGTCGATGAGTTCGAGATCCTTGATCTGTTCCTGATATTTGCCGAGATCCTTGCGCAGGGCGATATCGAGCGCGTTGACCGGGCCATTGCCCTCGGCGACCGAATGATATTCCTCGCCGTCCACCTTCACCTTCACCACCGCTTCAGAATAGGTGACGATGTTGCCGAGCGCGTTGAAGCGCCGCTCGACAATCACCCGGAAACTGTCGACCTCGAAAAAAGTGTCGATCTTGCCGAAGCGTCGCCGCGCCAGCAGTTCAAGCGAGGCGTCCGCCGCTTCATAGGAATAGCCACGCGACTCGCGCTCCTTGATCTCCTGCAACAGCCCGTCGAGGCGGCGATCGTTGCGGTCGATCTCAATCCCCATGCGCGCAAGCTCGGATAGAAGGTTTGATTTTCCGGCCTGTTCGGACACCATGACATGCCGTTTGTTGCCAACCGTTTCCGGCGGCACATGTTCATAAGTTTCCGGCTCCTTGATGATGGCGGAGGCATGAATACCGGCCTTTGTCGCAAAAGCCGAGGTGCCGACATAAGGCGCCTGCCGGTTTGATGACTGGTTTATTATTTCGTTAAAAACTCTTGATAATGCTGTTATTTTCTTAATTTCATCAAGTGTTGATTTAAGTTCGAAACGCGCTGCGAATTCCGGCTTCAAAAGCAGTGTCGGCAGAAGCGAGACAAGGTTTGCATTGCCGCAGCGTTCACCGATTCCGTTGATCGTTCCCTGAATCTGACGCGCTCCTGCAAGCACGGCAGCGAGCGAATTCGCGACCGCGTTCTCGGTGTCATTATGGGTGTGGATGCCGAGATGATCGCCCGGCACATGAGGGACCACGGCACTCACGATTTCGGCAATTTCATGGGGCAGCGTGCCGCCATTGGTATCGCAAAGGATCACCCACTCCGCTCCGGCGTCATAGGCGGTTTTCGCAACCGACAGCGCATAATCGGGGTTGGCCTTGTAGCCATCGAAGAAATGTTCGCAATCGAGCATGGCGCGTTTGCCGGCCTCGCGCGCGGCCTTGATGCTTTCCCGAACGCTTTCAAGATTTTCCTCGTTCGTGCATCCAAGCGCAACCTTGACGTGATAATCCCAGGCCTTGGCAACAAAACAGATCGCATCCGCTTCTGCCGCGAGAAGCGTGTTCAGCCCCGGATCGTTGGAGACTGAGACGCCGACGCGCTTCGTCATGCCGAAGGCGGTGAAGACGGCGCTTTCTGTCCGCCTCTCGTTAAAAAAGGCCGTGTCCGTAGGGTTTGCGCCCGGATAGCCGCCCTCGACAAAATCCACACCAAGCTCATCGAGCATCTTTGCGATCTGGATTTTCTCATTCAATGAAAAATCCACCCCTGGCGTCTGCTGACCATCGCGCAGCGTCGTGTCGTAAATATAAAGCCGTTCGCGCCTGTTGTTCATCTTATCACTTCCCAGCTGGTGGTGCGTTCACCCGTTACCGGATCCTTGCCATCTTTGAGCTGAATACCCTCGGTGAGAAGCTGATCGCGGATCAGGTCAGCCTCCCCCCAGTCTTTATCCGCGATATGCTGTAGCCGGATCGCGATCAATTGCTCGATCCGCGCGCTTTGTTCTGACGGGTGGCCCGCAACGAGGCCTGTTTCTGGCGAAAAACCGAGAAACGCAAGCGCTGCTTTCAGCGGTGCGCCCGAAAGCTCGGAAAGCGCATGAATGGCGGCACTGGTGTTGAGGTCATCAGCCAGGGCAAGATGAAAGCCGCCGTGATCGCCGGCATCCGCGCCTTCCCTGGCGCGGCGGAAAAGCCGCTGCAAAGTGTTTTCCGCTTCCTCCAGGCGTTTGACGCTGAAATCAATCGGCTCGCGGTAATGCGTCATCAGCATGGCAAGCCGGAGCACCGCGCCCGGCCAGATCCGCCCACCGAATTTCGTGCTATGGAGAAGTTCGTGCACGGTGATGAAATTCCCGTCCGACTTCGACATCTTGCGGCCCTCAACCTGAAGATAGCCGTTATGCATCCAGACATTGGCCATCCGATCGGTACCGAAGGCGCAGCAACTCTGGGCGATCTCGTTTTCATGGTGTGGGAAAACAAGATCAATCCCGCCGCCATGAATATCGAATGTCTGGCCGAGATAGCGTTCACTCATCGCCGAACATTCGATATGCCAGCCGGGACGGCCGAAAATCATCTGCCGCTCGCCGTGGGTCGTGAAATACGCGTCCCACCCTGGCGTGTTCGCATCCGACTGTTTCCATAAAACGAAGTCGCCGGGATTTTCCTTGTGCGCTTCGACCGCAATGCGCGCGCCCGCCTGCTGATCCTCGATCCTGCGGTTCGAGAGCGCGCCATAGGTCTCCATCGAGGCGACCCTGAACAGCACTTCCGAGCCCTCCCCGCCTTCTGCCAGATAGGCATGGCCCTTGTCGATGAGCATCTGGATCAGGACGATCATACCCTCGATATTCTCGGTCGCGCGTGGCTGATGCGTCGGATCGAGACAGCCAAGAGCTTGCATATCGTCCCTGAATTGCCGCTCGGTCTTTTCCGTAACTTCGCGGATTGCGTGGTTGATAGTCATCACCCCGGTCTTGATTTCCTCTTCATGGAGATGCAGCGCCCGGTCGTTGATCTTGTCGTCCACGTCGGTAATGTTGCGCACATAGGTGACGTGCGCTTCGCCATAAAGATGACGAAGCAGGCGGAACAACACATCGAAAACGATCACAGGCCGGGCATTGCCGATATGGGCATGGTCATAAACGGTGGGGCCACAGACATAAAGCCGCACATTCGCCGCATCAATCGGCAGAAATGGCGCTTTCGCCCGCGTCAGGGTATTGTAAAGAACCAATGTCTTGCGCTCGGCCATTGCCTCACCCTTCGCTCTGCAAGCGTCGCTGCCCAGCCGTTACAGCTTTCGTAATCAGGACATCATGGCGCAAAACCCTGTCCGGTTGGCCTGGCCGTTCTTTTCTGATCACTGCGAGAATAGGAAACGGTTGGCCGACTGTTGCGCACTAGCCAATAATCACGAATGCGCTGTTCGCGCGACATGGGAGCGTTGTGTTTTCCATGATTTCCTTGTGCGCCATCTTGGCAGGATCGTCAATATCGCGCTTCCACGCTTTTAATCCCGATAGTGGATAAGCGATTTCCCTGAATTGTCGACATGTTCCGGTAACCTCTTTGAACGTATCCTGAAGCCTCCTCTCACGCCGTATTCATGAGGCATCATGCAGGATCAGGGAAGATTGAACCCTTCAAACAGCATGGCCCGATTCATGATCCGCTTTCTTCAATCCTGCACAATGATCCTTATCACGGTGATCTTCTTTGCCGCATTCATGGTGCTTCTCGTCGATGTCATGACCACCGGGCGCCAGCAGGCGAGTGGGACTCCCGCCTATTTCGCCCTGGCGGGCCTGCGGCTTTAGAGCGAATTTTATTTGGATGGACATCGCCGCCGGGGCGGGCGCTCCAAAATAACGGTATTTCTCGCAAGCACCTCCTGGATCGTCGCGCCCGGCCCTTGAGCCCCTCCGCCCTGTCCTGTATGTCTACTGAATGGCAACGTTTTTTCGGACGTGACGCGATCGCGTAACCGGCGAATATAGAAATGCCGCCCCTAGGAAATGGCCGCTCTCACTGGTTATTCACGCAGTCAACAGGTAGTCCGACAT
>JACESI010000007.1 GCA_013911885.1 Hyphomicrobiales bacterium
GCTGTCGGCTTCGACAAATTTAATACCAAGAAACGCCGCCTTGAGATCGGCGACAGTCGGTGCCGCGATGCCTTTTGCCTTTGCCACCTCTTCGATGGCTTCGACTGCATTTTTATGAAATTCCGCTTGAAGCCTGACGCGCCGATCGCTCGACACTTGCTGCGCCTGCGTTGCCTGTTTCAGTGCCGTTGCAAGCCGCATCGCCTCGATCGGGGCCATTCCCGCCTCCCCGGCCTCGCCGAGCAATTCGAAGATCAGGGTTTTCAGACATTCAGCCGCCATGATCGTGAGATCGTCCGACGCCTCCGGGCCGAAGCGCTCGACCAGGATCGCCGACATTTCGCGCCGCTCCTGAAGCCGCCGCGCCATGATGCTGATACCAAGCGAGTGGCGATTGAAAGCGCTTTGAGAAATCGGCTTGATGGTGGGATCAATTTCTGCGAGCCGCTGATTGAACTCTTCCAATATATCGAGCTGGGTCCGGTCGCGCGATGTCAGCTCGCGCTTCGCCCACACGACAGCCTCATGAGCGGCGTCCGGCAACAGGTCGATGGAGGAGAGCCTTCCCCGTCCATCCACCCTTCTTTTGCGCGCGCCCATGACCTAGCTCCTCGACGCGGACGGGCGCATCACACCGCTTAGAACCGTGCGCTTTTCAACATGATCAATTCCGATCTCGGTAATCTCTGCGATGACGGCCTCACCGGCCTTGACGAGACGGACAGCACCCGTGTTCTTCTCAAGCCAGGCGAGTTGATTGCGCACATAATCGCGACCGCGATTGATGCCATAAACCTGCAAGACCTTTGCGAGCAGATTGTCGTTGAGCCGATAATCTGCCTCCTCAAGGAGCGCGGCCAGAATGACGAGCCGCGCCTCCTCGTTGAAATGCTTCTCATAGTCGTTAAACATTCTTCGATTTCCCATATTCGAGGAGATAATTCTCGATGCGCGTCACGGAGTGACGGGTCGCCTCGGTTGATCGCCCAAAGCCGAGCAGCGTCTCCTCGACGCGCACCATGGCAATCTCGATCTGGTGAAAATCGTCGATATTCGGCCTCTGGCGCAAATCGTGTTCGACATCCTGGAGCCTCTTGTCAAGATCCGACACGCTCACCGCGATTGCCTCCAGACGGTTCAGCGTCTTGTCCTTTTCAGGGGGGGCCGCAAAACCGATCACGCCCCTGGCCCTTAAAAAAAGAATGACGCCGACCGCGATGATCACGGTCGCGGCCAGAACACCGAGCGGCCCGCCACTTTCGAGCAGTCTGAGAAGGATCATCTCCATTGTTAAATCCCGCAGGCTGCGCGGAAGCGCGCGTTGTGATCGCGGATTTCCCGGATGGTCTCCTCGCTGTCACTCTTGACGCTGAACGATATCTGCCGAAAACCGAGACAGGCGACCACCGGACGGTCGCCTTTTTCGGCACGGGCGGTTCGCGCGTCAGGTGCGGGCGTCTTCGCCTTGATCGTTGCGTTCGCGCCGATCCCGGTTGTTCGGATCATCGGCGAGCACGCGGCCAGGATCGCGATCATAAAGATCGCGATCACGCCGCGCGGCATCTTCCATCTTTGAGAGAACGATATATGCATTGGTCAATGCCTCCAGGGTCGCCTGCATCGCTCCGACCCCTTCCTTTCGTTTATCAGCCCGCCGAGCGGCGATGAGCTCGACGATTTGGAATATGGTTGAGAGGATGCCGACCAGCGATGCAATCATGGCCGGCGCGCCTATTTAGCGCCCACCTTTTCGACCGCTTCGCGCAGGAAGATGAGACCAAGGCCCGAAGACAGCAGCGCGCCGCCGTCCATGTCCGGATAGGCTGAAAGAATAAGGTCACCGAGAACCGGAACATCGATCCCGGCAAGCTTGATGATACCGGCAACCAGCATGGCGACGCCGAGCCAGAAGGTTTTGCTGGTCAATTGCACAAATCCGAAGGTCATGTTTTTTTCCTGTCTTTGGTTTGAAAGGCGCGCCTTACGCCTCATTGGTGCTGGTAGAAATGCCGTTATTCGTCACAGTAACGCGCTTGCCCGTACCGCTATACCCGGCAGGCATGCGCGCGCCGAGGAAGCGTGTTTTGGCAATCAAAGTATCGGTGACGGCGTTTTTCTGATTGCCGCCGCGAATTTTAAAATGCGTGGCGGTCTCGCCTGCATAAAAACCGACATGGCCGTATAGTTTCGATGGCGGGCGGCTGAAGATCATGACCGCCCCCATTTGAGGCTTTGAGGCGACACCGAAACCGAGCCAGGCGCGGGCGAGGAGCGGATTTGCGGGCAGCTTGATGTCCGGGTTCCATTTTCGAAGACACGTCGCGACGAAAGCGCCGCACCACGGGATCTGGCGCGGATCGATCCAGCTCACCGCCTTGTCGAACCATTTTCTGAGTGCGCCATGATCGCGCTGCTCATGAAGGCCCAGCACCTGTGTCGCGTGTGCAAACCAGGGCAATGCGGATCCGGTACTGGCGAGGGGATCGGGTGCAACGCTCGAAAACGCAGGCACATCGAAGAGGGCGGACAATGTGCGCGGCCCGATATAAGCGCGCGGCTTCAATCCGATCGACTTCTTGAAATCGATGATCGCCTTTTCGGTGCGCGGCCCCAGAATGCCGTCTTGTGGCCCCGCGTCGAAGCCGAGTTCCGTGAGGCGCTTCTGGATTTTAGACAGATTGACTGGCAACATGAAAACGTCCGATCAGAAGTAAGTTCATGATCGGACACTAAGGCTCAGTCCCGTGATTTGACGGGGTGAACCAGGTTCACCCCGCCTGTTATCTGGACTGTTTTTTCGAGAAGAAAAGATCATGCTGATTGCTATTGTGACCAATAGCAGGCTCACCGTTCCTGGTCTTGCGGCGGCGTTTGAACACTGAGCGGCGGGTGATCTGCATCATGGTAGCAATTTCATTGGCTGAATAGCCTAAGCTCTCAAGCCGCTGATATTCGCGGTTTCGGTATTTCAGATAATTATTGGTGAAGATCGGAATATCGAGCGGGACGCCGCCTTGGTGACAATAGGCGCGAGAGAGGCTATGCGCCGCCTCAATGCCGATGAGCTGGGCAAGCCAGTGCTCCGGCGTGATTGTCTTTACAAGCGGGATATGGATGCGCTGCCCGCCTTTTGCCTCGACGAGTTCCAGTGTCGCCTTGAGGCCTATAAAGTCGGCCATTTCAGCCAGAACGGGGGGGAGTTTATTACTCATAGCCCTCGATATTCCCCGTCCCCTAGACCGAGTTCCAGCCGCATCATCGCCATGCGCTTCTCGCACTGGACAGCTTCGAGAGCGATCCTCTTGGTCGAACGCCGGGTCAAGCGGCGGATCATCAGGGCGCGGGCTTCAATATCCGCGAAAAGCCGCAAGACGGCTCTTTGTCTTTCGAGTTCAAAGAGGTCAGGGCGGGCTCCCATAGGCGGGTTCACTTTTGCGCCTCCTGATGAAACCGCTCCCGCAGCGTCTTTGCCTGAGCCGTTCCTTCATGCGTGAGGTTCGGCCACCAATCGTCCGGCCCGAGGAGCCAGAGATGGCGGATCGACCGGTTGTTGATCACCTCTGACGCGGGCGGATATATTTCTATCGCCGCAGCATCCTCGCCCCAGACGTTTGCCTTGATCACCTGAAGGTCATCCCACTTAAGGTGGCCGTCATGTTCGACCGCGATATGGCCGAGCCCCAGGTCGATACTGATCGCGCGGATCGCCGGAATATCGATCAATGCCGCCCGCTTGACCAGACGGCCGTTTGGGAGGCGGACAGAAACGGCAATCAGATCATCCATGATGTTTCTCCCGAATGCGCTTTCCGAACAGGTTCACGACGGTGAGCCAGTCATGATCGGTGAGGTCGTCGAATGTTCGCGTCCTGGTTAAGGTGAAAATTTCAGTACAAAAGGCGCGCCATAGGGCGGCCTGAATATCCGGTTGCGCGCCATGGATTTTGCCGAATTGAGCAAGCACGATCCGGTATTGCGGCAGGCTCCTGTAGGGCTCTCCCGCGACATCTGTTCTCCAGTCGACGCCGCCGGAACGTTCGAGCCACCCTTTGAGCGCCTCGATCACCCTGAAGGCATCCCTGGCGTCATGCAGGAACCGGACGTGGTCAATGCCGGTCTGACGCTTCACGAAGGCGAGGAGTGCCCAATCCTGCTTGTTCCGGATAAGCCCCAGATTATAGCCTGCGATCCAGAGCGCCTGTAGTTTCGGCGCATACTTGCCTTCAAGGGCTCTTCGCGCGCCCTTCGAGGCGGGT
The DNA here is from genome assembly GCA_013911885.1 of Hyphomicrobiales bacterium. Taxonomy (GTDB): domain Bacteria; phylum Pseudomonadota; class Alphaproteobacteria; order Rhizobiales; family JACESI01; genus JACESI01. The sequence goes on from JACESI010000007.1 coordinate 4,257, forward strand.
TTGAAGCCGTCTTTCTTGAAGCTCTCCAGGCAGCGCTGGATTTCTTTGTATGTCATGTCTTTCGATGATGTCTTGCCGGTTTCCCGTTCGAGCCGCGCCCGATAGGCCGCGTCATCGAGACCGAATTCTTTCTGTGCTGCTTTGAGAAGACCGCGCGCGCTCATGATTGCCCCCTCACGCGCGGGCCATGTCGAGGGAGACCGCCTGCCAGGGCGCATCCTGCGACGACCGTTTGTAGAAGCGCATATAGAGTTTGCTGCCAACGACCCGAATGGCATCCCTGAGCGCCCGCATGGCCTGTTGCCAGCGCGGATCCTCGATCTCGTAGCGCAGAAGAGTGAAGAGTGCGGTTCGATTGATGGTGCCCTCTTTGTCGACATCGAAGGCAAGGTTGGTGATGGCGCGCAGCTCCGGCCCGGCTGAACTGGACCAGTCGATCAGGCATTCGTCGACAAGGCTTTTCGCGATCTGGAGTTCAGGCCCGAAGGTGATCTGGTCTGCAACCTGAACGCTGACCTTCATCAGCGCGTCATTGGTCATGAGGGTCTTGTTGCCCTTTTTCCCGCCGATGGTGGCGTTGTATTCCTGCGCGAGCAGCGCCTCGAAATCCGAGATATCGGCGAAGCAATGCTCCTTGAAGCGGCTGATCTGTTCAGAGAGTGGCTCGGCAAAGAAGAACAATTGCCTGACCAACTCATCCTGAAGCCGGTTCTGCGGCTTGATCGTCTCGACCGGATCGTGTCCGCCCTTGGCGTTCTGCATGCAGGCGCGACCGAAAACATCGACAATGCCTGCGGCACGCGCATCGAGGAGCGCCTGCGGGTCGTATTGATAACCATTCTGGATAGGTGTGGCTGCGTTGCTCATTCGATTGATCCTTTTTCCTGCTTTGTTGCGGGGATCTCGGCGTCTTGAAGGCGGTCAATCTCACGCTGGATGTACCAGCGCGCCTTTTTCAGATCTTCAAGCGCATCGCCTTTAAGCCCGGCGCGCCAGAGATATTTGACGGCGTTGCCGATGCAGAAATTCATGTGTTGCGTGATCGTGATGCACTCAAGGCCAGATGGATGGCTGGTGTAGTGAGCCGGATGATTGATGGTTTCACTCATCGCAGCCTCCATCTGTGGTTGTTTTTGATCGAAATCGGATAACGTTCCGAGTTTTAGAAACGGCATCCCAGTTCCGGTGAAAGAGAGTGTTTTCTTTCACGATCATCTTTACTTCTCTGATGATCTCACCCAGATCGGCTTGAAGGGCGATCACGTCCTGCGGGCTGAGCTCCACCCCATAAAAGACATAAGGACTGATCTTTTTTCTGATTTCCAAAAGCCGTTCGGCTGCATCGAAGGGGCTTGCAGTCATTGCATCGTTCCTTTCTCGGATAGAAGGTCTTCGGCGAGGTCTTCGGCCATCTCGGGGGAAATGTGCCGGTTGAGGATTTCCATGACACGCGGTTGATCGGCCAGAATATCGAGCAAGAACGCACCTTTTTCGATTGCGAAGGCGAGCCGGGCCAGCGTCTCGAACAGGGTCGCATAAGACCGGATTGCGTCTGGCATCAGGCTCTGGTCGTTTTCGCTGAAGAGCGAAAACTCAGACGACAGCTTCAAGAGGGTCGCGGAGAGAAAATGATCATCGTGCCTGTTCATGCGAGTGCCCCCACATCCCGACTTTGCCAGGCTGCCTTCAGATGGCCGATAGACAATGGCTGCGCCGACCCGGCAGCGCTCATTTTTGCGAGCTTCACCGTCATATCCACTTGTCCGAGGGCTCCGGGCTTGAGGCCGACGCCGGTCAGAAACCGGACCATTTCCGGCTCTGCGATGTCGCAGGCGTGAATGAAGGCGGTGAGGTCTTCAAGATGCGGCTTTTCGACATTCATGCGCTTGTAGATGCGCCGTTTGAGCTGGCCGTAATGCGGCCCGTCCGACCATGTTTTGTGAAACCTGGTATAGGTCTCTGAATTTCCGAGAAGGGCAATGCCGCAGCCATACATGTCGACAAAATGGCGAAGCTGATTGATGCTCTCGTCGATCAGGTTCTGCCCTTCGTCGACAATGATGAGGGTCCCGTCGCCGATGCGCTCGATGCGCTTTCCGATGGCACTCACGATCTTCGCTTGGTTCGGCTGATGAATATCGAGCGCTTCGGCAATCGCGAGCAGGGTGCCGTGCACGGTCTTGGTGTGCGGGCTGATCGTGACCATGAACGTGTTCGGTGTGCGCGCCTTGTAGTGGCGGGCGGTTGCCGTCTTGCCAATACCGGCTTCGGCGCTGACCATGACCATGGCGGGCATGATCTTCGCGGCCGTCAGCATGTTCATCACGTCGCGGGCAAACTTTGTCTCGATGAAGGGTGGCGATTTCGGGATTGAATTTGCAAGCCGCGTCATCGTTTCGGATGAGGCGAGAAACTGCATCACCTTCTCGTTCTGCGCATCGAGCCTTCCGGCATATTTGCCGCTGAACCATTGATGGAAGGTGCCCGACGCCATATCGATCCGGCGCGCGGCTTCTGCCTTGCTCCAGCCGTTCAGCGCGGCCTTCTGCGATATCTGTCGGACAAGTTCCTCGCGTTTTTTGAAGTCGGCTTCTGTTCTGCCGGGGCCGGGCTGATCCGCCTCCGGGTGTCCGGGCAATTCCCAGCTTGTGCTCGCATCTTTTTCCATGTTATCCCCATATTGTGTAGGCGCTTTGGCGCTCGACTGGCGGGGGCTTTCCCCGCCCTTTTTTTGCCCGCCTCCGGGCATCCCTCGCAGATCAGCTATTCGTCCCGAAGCCCTCCCTCGATCAGTCGGAGGGATCGGGCAAAACCCGCCTCCATTTCGTCATCCCAGAGGACGGTCGGCTCTTCCACCATCTGCATCGCAAGGGCTGTTGACTGGGCCATGGACTGGGCCACGGCAAGGCGCGGGATTGCCGGGCGCTCACGCTGCGGCACCGGATCGACCGGATCGCCATCGGCATAGAGTTCGCCGAGTTCGCCTGGCGTCATCTCGCGCACGAGGCGCATATTTTCCTTGATGTTCTTGATATAGGCGTTGCGCTTCCGGCTCTGGCTCTGCGCCGCCTCGACATCGAAGAAGCCTGTGTTGGCAACACAGTTCGCATAACAGATGAGCTGATCATTGAGATCATAGACCCGCAGGCCCGCATGCAGTTTCTCGGGGTCGAAGCGCAGGATCACATGCTGACCGGCATGATCGGTAAGCGCCGGGTGCCAGTAGCGGTTGTCGAAAAAATGAATTTCACCATTGCCCTTGCGCGTGCGCAGGCGCTCGGCGGCAAGAAGCCAGAGCGCGCGTTGCGCTTCGCTTGCCACCCGCACGATGGTTGTGGGAAGCGCCAGGCTGTCCGTAAACATCTGATCGAAGCTGCGGCCATTGGCACCGGGCACGTTGCGGCCCAGGCGCGCATTCCAGGCCCTTATCTGCTGGTTGACATGCCGCTCGAAGTCATCGACCGGCACGGCGCGCGTGCCATAATTCGCGGGCTTGTTTTCAGGCCGGTTGCCGGTATAGGCCCCGGCGCAGAGCGGGTGCTTCGCAATCTCTTCCGCGAGGTCACGAAAGCTGCGCTCGATCGGCTTCGACTGGCCGGAATAAGGCGTTGTCCAGTGCACTTTGACGCCGAGCGTGGTCAGAAGACCGTTCGGGTCTTCATCGCGCACTTTGTAGCGATAGCGGGTGGCAACGCCGCCGGTGATCCACTTTGACGCGAAGGATCGGCCATTATCGAGCACCATCTCATCTGGAATGCCATACCGCTCGACCATATCGCCGATGACCAGGCGCACGGTCTCCTTGTTCTCGGCCTCGGTGAGCCGCCAGGCGAGATGTTTGTTCGAGTAAAGGTCTTGAATGGTAACGAGAAAGAGCCTGACCGGCTTTTCACGGCCTGGGATCGAGACAAAAACGTCGATCTTGTGGCCGTCCATGTTGACCGCCTGCATCGCGTGCAGCGTCGTGCGGTCGCGCCGCTGTGCCGGATAAAGCGCCTTCACCGCGTCGCGGCCCTTGCGCGCCATCATCTGGACGGCAACCGGCACATCCTGATCGAGGTGGCGGCGCAAGGCGCGCTCGGAGGGAACAGGGCTCCAGCCATTCTTCTTTGAGGCGGCCCTCATCCGCCTGTAACAGGCCGAAAAAGAGGGTTCTTCCAGCCGCAAATAGTCCGACTTGAACACCTGATAGGCCTGTTCATGGCAGTCCGCGCGCGTGTTGGCGGGCTTGTAGACAGGGGTTAGTGCCGCTAGCCAATCGGTGCGTGAAACACCATTAAGCCGGCTGATCCAGCGCTCCAATGTCGCCGCCGCAACATCGCACTGCGTTGCGATAGTGAGCCGCGCGGCGTAAGCGCTCTCGCCTGTGGCTTCGAGGGCTTCAACCTTGAGAACGAGCGCCAGGCGGCGACGGCATTCATCCTTGTGCTTGCGTGAGAGTGTTTCATAGGCGGACCAGAGTTCTTCCGGTGTCTGCGCGCGGTTTTCCGTGTCCGCCTCCGCCGCCTCACCATGCTGGCGGCATAGCCGCTCCTGCACACCTTCGGGCAGAAGCGAGAGATGATAGTGCCACCCACGCCCGCGCTCGCTTGTCTGCCGCGCCCGATCGGTTTTCCGCCAGCCCTGCTTCAGGATGAAGCGGTTCAAACCTTGAATGGTTGACGGCAGTGAGCCGTCATTGGCAGCAAGGATTTGTTCTGGCGTGAAAAAGCCGTCCATTACTTTGCGCCCCTGTCGGTCAGGACAGGCCGCGCGCGCAGCGTCTTCAGCTTGGTGATGATCTTCTTCTGCTCTTGCTGCCAATAGGCAATCTCGGCAAGCCGCGCCTCGTCGCCGCGAATGACGAGAAGGCCCTCATCCGACAGCACCACATCCCAGAGCGAGACCGCACCGCTCGCAATCACAAAGGCCTTGAACTGGTCAAGCCTGATATTGTGGTTGATCTTGCTCTCAGAGGTCAGCGTATCGAGCGAGGCTTTAGAGAAAGTGTCAGATCCGATGAGCCGCGCCATTTCCTGTGCGAGCGCGCGCCGGTCAAGGCTGCGCTCGCGAATGACCTCGGACATCGAACGCTTGATGCGCGAGCGGAAGCGCTCGAAATCATAGCTCGCCGCCGCGCTGCGCGTCGGAAACACCGGCTTGTCGAAGAAATCGGCCTGGTCGGGCGTGAGGATCGTCATGACGCATCCCCTTCGCTCTGGAGATCAGAGCCATCGGCTTCCTCATAAGGAGGAAGCGGGTTCTGGCGCGCCCATTCGGCATCATCGCCATAAAGGCGGAACATTTCCTGAAAGCCGCGCCGCCGGTCGTCCTTGCTCAGAAAATACATATTGACAATCACGGTATCAAACCGCTTGTCCGAGCGGCTTTTCGGGGCAGGCCGCGTGGTGAGCATGGCAAGCGCGGCCTCGAAATCATTATCCTTGGCGCGCAATGCCTCCGCCGCCCTGGCCCGCACTTCCGGTGGCAGCGAGGCAAGCGTCAGGAGCTGGCGCTGATTGTCGGCAATCGTCGTGTCGCGGATCTGATCCTTGAGATCGGCGGGCAGGTTTTTCGCGATCATCATCAGATATTTGATTAACCGCTTTGAAATGCCCATCCGCGCGGCAATCACATCGCCAAACCGGCCATCCATGCCGATCTCAACCAGGTTCGCCGAGGCTGGATAGTTATGATCTTGGGAACCTAACCCTAATTGGGCAATGTTTGCCCAATTAGGACTATTTTCCTTTCTCACCGGCTTGCCGCGTGTAATCTTGCCGAAGCGGGCCTCCCAGGCGCGGCGATATTCGAAGATGGATACCGCGCGGTCGAGCACTGTCAGCTCGTTGCGCGCAAGGTTCTCCAGCACCTCAAGAAGCCGCGCTTCTTTCGCATCCGCCTCGACCACATGCGCCGCAATGCTGCCGCGACCCAGAAGCTCGAAGGCGCGCACACGGTGCGCACCGGCAACCAGCATCAGCTTGCGCTGGCCATTCGGCGTCCGCCGCACCGTGATCGGGTTCATCAGCCCAAGCGCTGCAATCGATAGTGCAAGAAGGTCAGCCCGCGCCTCATTAACCGGTATCAGGCGATCCTGAACCAGAATGTCCTCAAGCCTGATCTCCTCAAAAACCGCGCCCTTCGTGTTGGTCAGGCTCACAGCATCCGTTTTGGCTGTTTTGGCTGTTTTTTTGCTCTCGTCAGTCATGGCGCTGCCCTCCCGCAATCTGGGTTTTTGTCTCTTCGACAATCGTCTCATAGGTCTCGGAAAATGCCTGGTTGCGGAGCCGCGCCTCAACCGCCTCCATGGCCCGCTTCACCGCGAGCTTCGAGCGGTTGAGTTCCGCCACGATCCGGTTTTTCGGCACATCAAAGCGCGTCACCAGAACATGCAGCGCGATCTGGCGCGCGAGCGCCGCATCGAACCATTGATGTGGCGGCATCGCGATATCGTCTTCCGAGAGGTGCTTGAACGATCCTCGAACGGCTTTCACGGACGCTTGAAACAGCATCATGAACGCCGAATTGTCTTCATGCTCGCAATACGTCCCGTCTGGATTTCTGGGTTGGCAGTCCAGACGGGACGCAACATCTGCCGCCTCTTGCGGGAGGGGGAGGAGCGGCGGCAGGGGTCTCGTGGGGCGTGAAGCGCGCTGTGGCGCAAAGGCAGTCTCGAAAGGATCATTCATGGCTTTAACTCCAAACATGAAAAGCGATGAGATAAGAAAGAGCGATATTGAGGGTGATCAGGGTCAGGCACAGGGCCAGAGTTGCAATCCGGCTGCGTTTTGCTGGGCGATTAAGGGCAAACGGATTGGCAGGTCTCATGACTGCGCCTCACGTATTTTTCGTATTTCCGCCTTCGACGGTGCCCGTCTATAAACGTCGGGGTGTTGAGGCGAGTGGCGTTGACCGGTGAGTGGGTCATAGCGTTCAGGCCATAGAGTATGTGGCTTGACACCGAGAGCAGCGGCAATCGCCTCTTCACCTTTGGCATTCGCCCGGTAAAGCGCCTCGCTGCATGTGCGGATAGGATAACCGTTTTTCCGGTCGAGATAGTTGAGCGTCAGGCCTCGAAAGGCGAGCTCGTTCTTGATATAGTGAATTTCGCGCAGGCGGCGCTCAGCCGCTTCAAGGTCCATCATCATCATCCGTTTCTGCGAAGAAGAGCCTGACAACTGGTCTTCGCTTGAAGGGGTTTACCGCTGACAAGCGGCCATATAGGGGAGAGTATATTACAAAATGCGTTATGTAAAGAACAAAATACGTTTTGTATTTCAATTATGAGCAAACCTCTGAAAATCGCGCCTGGCATAGGCGAGCGCCTTGTCAAAGTGCGAGGTACAAAAAAACGAGAAGAGTTCTGCCAAGAGATCGGCATGAAGCCAGTGACTTATGGAACTTATGAGACCGGCGCTCGAAAGGTCCCAATAGAATTTCTTGTTTTGTTGCGTGATAAGTTGGAAATTGACTTGAACTGGCTTGTCACAGGTGACAGCGCCACCGATGCCGCCGCTCGCTCTGGCGCACGCCTTGGCGAAAATCTGGTCAGCATTCCGCGCTATGCGGTGCAGGCCGCAGCGGGCAGCGGCGCGCTCGTTCAGGAGGAAGGTGCAGAGAACTTTCTGGTCGTCTCAGCGGCCTGGCTCGCCGCCCTCGCACCCGCCGGCGCAAGGGTCGCAGCCCTCGAAGCCGCAGGCGACAGCATGTATCCAACCATCACCGATGGCGACCTCATTTTCATCAATCTGAACTTCCAGAAACGCGAGCTTTCCAACGGCGGAATTTTCGTCATAACAGTGTCAGATCGCACCATGGTAAAACGCCTCCAGGTGATGCGGAATGGCGATATAAAAATCACCTCCGACAACCCCCATTATGAGCCCGAAAATATCCCCGCAGAAGAGGCCCAAGAAAGCATAATTGTACATGGAAAAGTCTTCTGGGCAGGGGGCCTTTTGAGGGGGATAAAAGCCTGAAAAAACCTGCGCTGGCTTGTCCGTAAACAAAGTGCGCTTTCCGCACCAGCGGAAGACGTTTACGGACACTATAACGATATGATTTTATTGAATAATATTTTTCTGATTTGGCTGTTTTTGACGTTTATGGACAAAGTGTCCGTAAACGTTTTGCTTGTGCAGTGCACAAAACCGCCTTTTAAAGAGCCTTTTTCAGGCAGAATTTTAGAACCTGTTTAATAAACGGAAACAAGGCCTTAAACGATGTTTTCAGGCCGTAAAAAACGGTCTTTAAAATCCTTTAAAATCCGCCTTCAAAAATCGCCCGATTTTGCCGAAATATCAAAAAAGTTCCATAATATCGGTTCATAAAGCGATCCCGAAAACGCCCACCAAAAGCCGAATAAACCGCTGAAATATAAAGCAAAACCGCACATACCCGCAAAATCCCGGATAATCCCGCTTACTCCTCAAACCTTGTGTCAAACAACATTGCCAGATGGTTTGCAGAATGTAGCTTGCCAGATGGTTTGCAGAATTTTGCCAGCAGGTTTGTTATGCAGCACGAAAATGACAAAGATTTTTAGAGCCTGTTTTCGGGCCTGAAAAAGGCGGCACGTGGCCGCCAATTGTTTTTTTTTGAACGCCCCTTTTCGGGGTCTTTTTTTGGGTCTTTTCCGGCCCGTTTCTGAGGGTCTTTCCGGGCTCTTTTTTTGCCCTTTGCGAAGCCTCTTTTCCGGCCCGGTTTCACCCCCTTTTTCAGGTCCCGTTCAAGCCCTCTTCAAAGCCCTTTTTCATGGCTCTTGAGAGGTCTTCAAAAGGGCCTCCGCGCTCTCCAGTTTTTCGATAATCAGATCGATCAGATAGCACATATGAACGGGCCGGGTGAGGGCGAGGTCGTGGGCCATTGAATTCAGCGTCGTTTCACAGCGTCATGTCGTTCAAAATATTTAAAAAAACGCCCGCGCCAACTGAATGGCACGGGCGCTTCTTTTACAAAATTACTGCATGCTTTCTGCTGTCACCTTGTAGATTTCGCCCTCGTCAGTCGCGACATAGAGCGCGTTATCCGGCCCCATGGCAAGTCCACGGAATCTCGCCGAAAATCCCATCGGCATCTGCGTGATTCCGTTGATGCCCAGGCCGTCGGGCGTCACGCTGATCAGGTCGATTCTTGAGCCTCCCGGCGTATCGCCAAACGCAATACCCATGATACCGACGGCCAGGCGGCCCTCATAGATGCCCCAATTCTCGCCTTTCAGAAAGGCGGCAGAACCGGTGCCTTGAGAGAACCCGTTGTTGTTCCACGTCGGTGGCATCAGGTCTTTGAAGCGCGTGTCGCTCATCGGGGTGTATGCCGCGCGTATCGCGGGGTCCATGCCTTCCGTTTGGTTTGGCTCATACCCACAGTACTGATCCGGGCACTCGCCTCTGCCGCCTGTCTTCTGGGCAGGATCCCAACCGGCATTACCACCGTTTACAAGCGCCGTGATTTCGTCGTTATGCCAAGGCCCATGTTCTGCGGTGAAAGCCTTCCCGTCGCTGGGTCGGAAATCGATACCCTGAACGTTTCTGTGCCCATAGGTGTAGATACGCTTGTCAAAACCTTTGGGCGGATTGTTGTCCGGGTGCGCATTTCCGTCCCCGTCGATCCTCAGAACCTTGCCACAAAGCAGTGTTCCGTCCTGCGGACAAATCCCTCTGTGGCGATCACCACCTGCTACCCAGAGATCGCCGCCAGGCCCGACGCGGATCCTGCCGCCGTTATGCGCCCCCGGTCCCCCAAAGGGCTGATTGGAGTCGAACGGCTTGTATTGGATGTCTTTAACAATATCAGTTCTGTCAGACACGCTTGTCAGGTCGTCGCTGACCTTGAACCTCATGACGATATTGCCGTCACACTTTTCGAAATTGGTCTTGCAGCCATCGCCATGGTACTTTGTCGAAGACGAATAGACGTACAAGGTGCGGTTGGTCGCGAAATGCCTGTCAGCTGCCACGCCAAGCATACCGGCTTGACCTTCGCAGAACAGATCGCTGCCACTGTCTGCGAAGCCCTTGGAATCCTTCATTCCATACAGGGCATTGACGGATCCATCTTTGGTTCTTACAGAAAGGCCGTCGCATTTTTCGGTGAAGAACATTGTGCCGTCCGGCAAGAAAGCCATGTCCCATGGCGCATTACGCCCTTCCAAGACAACCGATGCAGTGATCTTGGGAACGTCCATCGCTCCGTCGTGTCCGTCTGCCCATGCAGCGGATGCCGCAATCATCACACTCAGTGATCCGACAGCTGATAAAAGCCGGTTTTTCATAGCAATCCTCCCAGTCGCCGTTACTTTTTAATGTTATAAACGCTTGATGATTAGGCGAATACAACTTGAGTGTCAAGGAAAACTTCGTTTGGTCCGGAAAGCTTGCCACAAGACACCCAATCGGCCTTGTCAGTAGGAGAAGGCGGCATGAGCTATATGATTCCGCATGAGGCATATGCAAGCTGCATGCGGTGTTGACCAGATTCTACCGTCTTCCTGTTTGCTACGAAAATGATGTTGCAAAAGCAGGCCGCATAAGGCCAAAAACACATTCCCTTGACCCTGATCTTCTCCTCGGCAGAGTAGTGTTTGTGGGTCTTCCGCTTGATACCTCTGACCAGCTTGTCAGCGGCGTCCTTCGATGTTTCGGATGTCTTGTTCATCTTCGCTCCATAATGGCTTCGATGAACCAGAATTCCTCCGTTGTTCAAACCCCTATATCTGTCCGGTAGGTGCTGATGTCAGACACCATAATGCTGATATTTCAAGCGAACCCGAAACCTCCCGCCCAGAGCCAAGTAAACTGCTGAAATACATCGAAAACCGCCCAATCCCGCTTTCTCCTCAAACCTTGTGTCAAACAACAAGCGTCATGACCGTCCAGCACGGAAGGCTTGCCGGATCGTCGAGGGGTGTCCTTCCCGGCTAGCCCCTCAAAAGCCGATCTCCGACAGGTCGTGGTGGTTATAGTGGCGGGCGAGGGCGATGAGGGCGTCGCGGGCCTTCGGGGACATGGCTTCACCGCGGCCCGATGTGCCGACATTGAAACGGCTCTCGCCAAAGCCTGGCTGCGTCTCGCCGGGGGCTGCATGGAAACGCACCCCCGTGAAGGCCGCGATGCGCCCGAATGTCTCCTCGCCACGTTCAACCACGTCCCTGTATCCGAGGAACAGCACGGGCTGGCGCGAGGCTTTCCAACTCAGGTAGAATTTGAAATACCAGGGCATCGCAAGGTCGACGATGGCGCTTTCAAGTTCTGCGTCATCCATACTGGCAAAGCGGGCGTCAAAATAAGCCATTGAGAAGACCGTCGACTCGCGGCGGACATGGTCGCGCAGGCTGATCGCGCAGTCGAAAAGATTGCGGTGAAGAACGAGGGTCTTCATGCCGTGATGACGGATGATCCGGTCCGTTGCCTTTGATGCACACAGATGCGCACCGGTGAAATAGTTCCTCGGCCAGTTCAAGATGGCGCGGGTATTGGAGATTTCCATCTCACGCCGATCCATGCCCGGCAACAGATTGACCCGGTGAAGCTTCGAGCGACGCTCAATTGAATCAAGCAGATATGTGCCCGCGGCCTTCGGCATCGATGCGATCAGGATATGCTTCGGCGGAAGGCTCAAAAGATCATTTTCCTGGTGGGCAGGCGTCCGGGATCAATCCTGCGTGAGTGTTCGTGGTCTGTTGCCGTTTGCAGCTGTTGCTGTTGTTGTTTGAAGCGCTGTGCGGCAAGATCACCCCGCGATTATTGACCCGTGCTTTTATTTTACTTGCGAACTTAGACGATTTTCAGGAAATCGGCAAATAGCTGTTGCGCATTGTCAGGCGGTTTTTGCATCGCTTTACCATTCACGAAAGTTCTTGCATTGTTTTTTTCCTTCAGGTCTGTATACATGAAGGGAGCGCGAATTCGTGAACGGTCGGGAGATCCTGTCACCGTGGCTCGCCATAAAAATGACAATCTTGGGAGGATGTCAATGTCAGAACAGACCAATCAAACACGCCGTAAATTCCTTAAAGGAAGCCTTCTTGCCGGTGGCGCTGCTGCCGCTGCGGGAACGCTCGGCGCGCCACATATTGCCAAAGCGGCAACCAAACTCACCATGCAGGGCTCATGGGGCGCGAGCGCCACATTTTCCGACATGGCGCGTCAATATACCGATCGCGTCAACAAAATGTCGGGCGGCGCTCTGACCATCGAATATCTGCCGGAAGGCTCTGTTGTTAAAGCGTTTCAGGTTCAGGACGCGGTCAATGATGGCGTGCTCGACGCGGCGCACTCGGTTCCGTCCTATTGGTACGGCAAGAACAAAGCAGCTTCGCTGTTCGGCACCGGCCCGATTTTCGGCGCCAACGCGGCTCAGATGATCGCCTGGATCCAGTATGGCGGCGGTAAAGAGCTTTATGAAGAGCTCGTGCAGAAGATTCTCGGCCTCAATGTCGTTGCTTTCTTCGCAATGCCAATGCCGGCGCAGCCGCTTGGATGGTTCAAGAAGCATGTCACTTCAATCAATGAAATGCAGGGTCTGAAATACCGCACCGTCGGCCTTGCTGCTGACGTCATGCAGGGCATGGGCCTCAAAGTGACCCAGCTTCCAGGCGGTGAGATCGTTCCGGCTCTTGAGCGCGGTGTTATCGATGCTTTCGAATTCAACAACCCGTCTTCCGACCGTCAGTTCGGCGCGCAGGATGTTTCGAAGCATTATCACCTCGGCTCTTTCCACCAGGCGATCGAATATTTCGAAATCCTGTTCAACAAAACGAAGTTCGATGCGCTCTCTGACGAGGAAAAAGCAATCCTCGAATACGCGGCCGAAGCGGCGAATACTGCCAACTACAACCTCGCTATGGACACCTATTCCCGCGATCTGGAGACCCTGATCAAGAACGACGGCGTCAATGTATACCGGACTGATGTTTCCATCATGAAGGCGCAGCTCGACAGCTGGGATAAGGTTCTTGAAGACCTCAACAAGGATCCGTTCTTCAAGAAGGTTGTTGACAGCCAGAAAGCGTGGGCGGAGCGCGTCGCTTTCTACGACCTTACCAACGCGGCTGACTTCAAGCTTGCCTTTGATCACTACTTCCCAGGCAAGCTCAGCTTCTAGGAAATATTCATAAAGCGTGTTGAGGACCGGGTTTTCATACCCGGTCCTTCCTAATTGGTGATTCCGTGGCCAGGGCGCATTGTGTCGCGTGAGGGGATTATGATCAACTTTATCAATTTCGTAGACCGTATCACGGAGTGGTTCGGTAAAGCCTTTGCGTGGTGCATACTCGTGATGACGTTCGGTACCGGATACGAAGTCTTCGTCCGCTATTTCCTTCGCGATCCCACGTCATGGTCGTTCGACCTCAGCTATATGATGTATGGCACGATGTTCATGATGGCAGGTGCCTATGCGCTGTCGCGTGATGCGCATGTCCGGGGCGATTTCCTCTATCGTCTCTGGCAGCCGAAAACGCAGGCCAAGGTTGAATTCATCCTTTACTTCATCTTCTTCTTTCCGGGTGTCATCGCGCTGATCTATGCGGGCTTCAAATATGCCCAGCGTTCGATGCCCGCCGCCGATCCCGCACGATGGGAAGTCAGCGTGTTCAGCCCGGCCGGCATGCCGGTTTTCCAGTTCAAGATGGTCATCGTCGCGGCAGGCCTGCTGCTATTCATTCAGGGCCTGGCGCAGCTATGCCGCTGCATCGTCGCGATGAGAACCAACGAATGGCCCGTTCACGCGGCCGATGATGTCGAGGAACTCGAGGACGTCCTTCTGAAAAAGGGCGCTTCGGCGATATTGTCAGAGGAATTCGTGAAGAATAACCCAGAAGTCACGGGTAGGGGCAACTAATCATGTTCGGACTTACAGACCCACAAATTGCGGTGTCGATGCTTGGCATCTTCATCCTTACGATTTTCCTTGGCTTTCCGATTGCCTTCACGCTTATGGCGATGGGCATTGGTTTTGGCACCTATGCCTATGGCAGCTTCAACACGATCTCGTTTCTTTTCGTGAACCAGACCTATTCGGTCATGAGCAACGACGTTCTGACGGCGATTCCTCTGTTTCTGTTCATGGGCTATATCGTCGAGCGCGCGAATATCGTGTCGCGCCTGTTTGAGACACTTTATATAACCGCATCACGGCTGCCGGGTTCCATGGCGGTTGCGGCGCTCGCCACCTGCGCGCTATTTGCAACGGCGACCGGCATTGTTGGCGCGGTCGTGACCTTGATGGGGCTTCTTGCTCTTCCGGCGATGCTGAAGGCGAAATATGATGCAAGTTTCGCGTCCGGCGTGATCTGCGCGGGGGGATGCCTCGGTATTTTGATCCCGCCTTCAATCATGTTGATCGTCTATGCGGCGACATCGAACGTCTCTATTGTCAAGCTCTATGCAGGGGCTCTTCTGCCCGGATTCCTGCTCGCGGGATTTTACATGGTCTATGTGATCCTTCGGGCGACGTTGAGCCCGTCTGTTGCGCCGAAGCCGCCGAAGAGTGTGACCGAGGGTCTCGGCTATGGGACAATGTTCTATATGCTTTTGACGTCGTTCTTTCCGCTCGCCATCCTTATCTTGTCGGTTCTGGGCGCGATCCTTTTCGGTCTCGCAACGCCGTCGGAAGCGGCATCGATCGGCGCGCTTGGCGGCTTGCTGCTTGCCGTCGTTTATCGCTCTCTGACCTGGGACAAGCTTCAGGAATCGGTTTATCTGACGGTCAAGGCGACCGCGATGGTCTGCTGGATGTTTGTTGGTTCCTGGGTGTTTTCGTCGGTATTTTCGAAACTTGGCGGCGAGGAAATCATTCGTGAGTTCGTGATCGGTCTCGACATGTCGCCGATCGGGTTCCTTCTTCTTGCACAGTTTATCATCTTCCTGCTTGGCTGGCCGCTTGAATGGTCGGAGATCATCATCATCTTCGTGCCTATATTCCTGCCGCTTCTCAAGCATTTCGAGATCGACCCGCTGTTCTTCGGTATTCTGATTGCCCTCAATCTGCAGACGAGCTTCTTGACCCCACCGATGGCGATGGCGGCCTATTATCTCAAGGGCGTCGCGCCGCCGGGCATTGAGCTCACCGATATTTTCAAGGGCGTCATGCCATTTCTGGCACTGATAATCTTGACGATGGTCGTGGTCTATCAGGTTCCGGTAATCATCTACTGGCTCCCTGATCTGCTCTACGCCAGATAGGACGATCCATGGCAGGGAAGAATCAGGACCTGCACCTCCTGACAGCGACGGAGCTTGTTCCCGCTGCTGTCGAAGGCTCGGTTACCGCCGTCGAAATCGCGAGAGCTTGTCTCGCGCGGGTTGCCGCGCGTGATGCGGAAGTTGGCGCGTTTCAATATATCGACCCCGATTATGTGCTCTCACAGGCCGCCCGACTCGATGAAGCGCGCGTGAACGGCAAGTCGCTTGGCCCGCTTCATGCTATTCCCGTTGCGCTCAAGGATATTATCGACACCAATGACATGCCGACCGAAAACGGCCTCCAGCACGATCAAGGTCGGCGCGCGCGGGATGCGAGCATTGTGCGCAAATTGCGTGCCGCCGGGGCGATCGTTTTCGGCAAGACGACGACGACCGAGGGTGCCTATTACCAGCCGACCAGGACCCGTAACCCCCACAATCCGGCCTTTACGCCGGGGGGGTCTTCGGCGGGATCGGCGGCCGCGGTTGCGGATTTCATGGTGCCGCTAGCGGTCGGCACCCAGACCAACGGTTCCGTGATCAGGCCAGCCTCTTTCTGCGGTGTCGTCGGTTTCAAGCCGGGTTTCGGCCAGATCGCCCGCACTGGCATTTTGAAGGTTGCGCCGTCGCTTGATCAGGTCGGCACTTTCGCGCGCAGCATCGCGGACGCGGCATTGCTTGCGGATGTTCTCGTCGGCGAGGATGGGGTGGACGAGAGTGTCGTGCCAGCGCCTTCACCGAAATTTTTGAAGACCGCCGAAGGCAAAGTGCCGGTCGAGCCGATTTTCGCCTTCATCGCCCCGCCGGGCTGGGAAGACGCGCCGGCAGACGCCAAAGCCGCCTTTGAGGAATTGCTGGAATTTCTGGGCGGGCGCGTCGACATCGTGCCGCTTCCGGGCATCTATGAAGAATGCCAGAAAATGATCCGGGTCATCATGGCCGTTGAAATGAGCCAGAATCTCGGTAAATATGCCGAGCAGGCGGCGCCTATTTCCGAGCATCTTCAGACGATTATCAAGGAAGGCAAGACGATCAGCGCGCATGATTATCTCGCTGCGCGGGAATGGCAGAATGTTCTCCGGGGCGGTCTTGACGAGATCATGCGCCGCTATGATGCGGTGCTGACGCCGTCCACGCTCGGGCAGGCGCCAAAAACGCTCGAGAACACCGGTGATCCGCGCGCCTGTTCGCTGTGGAGCTTTACTGGCTTGCCGTCGGTGAGCCTGCCGCTTCTCGTCGGGGGGGATGGCATGCCGGTCGGTGTTCAACTGGTCGGTGGCAAGGGTGAGGATGGTCAGTTGCTTCGCACCGCGAACTGGCTGATAAAGGCTTTAAGCAACGCCTGAGCCTGCGGGTCGGGTATGAGTGGGAGAGAATGAATGACCAACACTATAATCGCAATCATCGCCCTGGGTTGTCTCGGTCTTTTTCTAGCTGTGGTGGTCATCTGGGTGCCACAGCCTGCGCTCATTGTGGTCTGTGCAGTGAGCATGGGCATGGCTGGCTATGACTTTTACCGCATGCTGGTTGTTGCTCCGCGCCAGAAGGCGGCAGAACAGATGATGGCCAACAAACGCTAGCCAGAGGCACTTTCATGGTATCGAAACCGGTCGTTCTCGTTCCCCGCCGATTGACGGACGCCGTTCAGGCGCGGCTTGCCCGCGATTATGATGCGATCTTCAATCCGCAGGATCAGGTCTATTCAGAAGATGAACTGATCAAACGCTGCCAGAACGTGGACGCGGCGCTGCCGTGCCATTCGGAAATTTTTTCCGCGCGCGTGATTGAGGCGCTGCCGCCGCGGGTCAAGATCATTGCGACCCACTCGGTCGGCACGGATCATATCGATCTTGCCGCCGCCGCCAGAAAAGGCGTGGTGGTTACCAACACGCCGGACGTACTCTCTGATGCAACAGCGGAGATTGCTTTCCTGTGCATGCTCGGCGCTGCACGGCGCGGGGCAGAGGCGCATGAACTCGTGCGCTCCGGGAAATGGGACTTCTGGTCGCCCGCCACTTTCATGATGGGTGTGGAAGTGACCAATAAGCGGCTTGGTATCATCGGCATGGGTCGCGTCGGTCAGGTGATGGCGGATCGCGCGCGCGGCTTCAACATGGAAATCCATTATTACAACCGCAAGCGCCTCTCGCCCGAACTCGAAAAGGGCGCGACCTATCATGCGACGGTCGAGGACCTGCTGCCGCATTGCGATGTGCTCTCGCTGCATTGTCCGGCGACCGCGGAGACCAAAGGCATGATGAATGATGCGCTCTTCGCGCTGATGCCCGATGGCTCGATTTTCGTGAACAGCGCCCGTGGCGCGCTTGTCGATGAGGCGGCGCTGGTGCGTGCGCTGCAATCGGGGAAACTCTTTGCTGCCGGTCTTGATGTGTTTGTCAAGGAACCGGGCGGCAACCCCGAAATCTCGAAATTGTCCAATGTTTTCATGCTCCCGCATATCGGTTCTGCAACCTTCGAGACGCGTACGGCCATGGGCATGCGGGCGCTCGACAATCTTGATGCGTATTTCGCTGGCCGGGAGCCGCTCGACCGGGTTGCTTGATCGGGTCCCACATCGCGGCACTTGCTCGTTTAAGCCGCTTTTTTTCGTTTTTCAACTTATTTTGAGCATAGATTTATTGCGAAATATTCTGGGCTTGGTAACTTTTACCCTTATTCCGCGCTGGAAGAAGATGGGGTCTGATCCTTATCGAAGTCTGCTTCAAACTTCAGGTTTTTCAGGAGTGCCAGGATGACGATCACAGCCAAACCTGCAATCAGTTGACCGCGCCGATCCTGCGGAGCCTGTCCCATGCATAAACGACATAGGAGGCGGTAAATTCGTGTCCTCCCCCGTGCAGGCAGAATTCAAGGCGTTTTCCGTCCTTGTTCTCGGATGTCAGGCATTGAAGATCAAGCGGTGTCGAACGTTCCTCTCCCTTGAAGCCGCCCTGCATTGCATAGCGTTTGAGAACGTCGAACACATTGCCTTGACGGGTTGTCTCAATCGCGCGGCCCGTGAGCGGCACCACGTCATCTTTTGCGCCGTGGAAATGGATGACATTTGTCGGAGCTGAAGGGCAGCTTTCCGGGATCGGGGCCCAGAATGTGCCTGCCATCGGGGCGAAACCCGCAAATCTGTCGCCGCGCTCACAGGCAAGGGTCCAGGTTATCATGCCGCCTGCGGAAAAGCCGGTCATCATCAGCTGAGCAGGGTCGATCGGAAAGCGCTTCTCGAGATCCGCGATCACCGCGTCGAAATATTGAATTTCGACGAAATCTTCGGACGGATCCTGCGAGGGGGCGTTCGCGATCAACCAATCCGGCCCGGCGGATTTTACGGCGATGAGTGCCAGACCGAGATCTGAGACGGCCTTGAGGAGCGCCTCGTTCGCCATCACGCCGTCTGCGCTGCCGCGATAACCATGAGCGAAGATGACGGCGCCGACCGGGCTTTTACCGTCATGACCCTCTGGCATTTTGACCCGGTAGAAGCGGTTGCCGATTTCGCAATTCGTGTCCTTGCCGCAGGCAAGGGCGGGGCTAGCCGAAACCATGATGGCAGCACACAGGAAAAACACGATCGTTGGAAAAAGATGGCGCATCAGGAACTCCTTGGCGTTGTTTGAAAGATGAACCGGATCGCACAAAAACTCACTTCAATTGACTGTGACCGTTCATGTCTCGCCGCGTGTTCCGCGCTTCTTCCGCGGTGGCGGGGCGGGTCATTGCCGCAGGGCTTGCGCGGCGGCGGGGAACCTCTTAAACAAACCCGAACCGACATCAGACCAGCACCAGCCCGGGATCATTCATGGCGCGCGAATTCATCTATTTCATGCAAGGCCTCTCGAAAGCCTATACCGGCGGCAAGAAGGTGCTCGATAACATCCATCTTTCTTTCTATCCAGACGCGAAAATCGGTGTCCTCGGTCCGAACGGATCGGGCAAATCGACGCTTCTGAAGATCATGGCCGGTATCGAGAAGGATTTCGTCGGCGAGGCCTGGGTCGCCAAAGGCGCGAGCGTCGGCTACCTGCCGCAGGAGCCGCAGCTTGATCCGACGAAGGATGTCATGGGCAATGTCATGGAAGGCGTTGCGAAGCAGCAGGCGATCCTCGACCGCTACAATGAGCTGATGATGAATTATTCCGACGAAACGGCGGATGAAGCTTCAAAGCTTCAGGACCAGATCGATGCGGAAAACCTCTGGGATCTTGAAAGCAAGGTCGAAATGGCGATGGATGCGCTGCGCTGCCCGCCATCGGATAGCGCGGTCGACAATCTGTCGGGTGGGGAACGGCGGCGCGTCGCGCTTTGCAAGCTGCTTCTCTCGGAGCCGGATCTTCTTCTTCTCGATGAGCCGACCAACCACCTGGATGCGGAAACCGTGGCATGGCTCGAAAAGCACCTGCGCGAATTCAAGGGCGCGGTTCTGATCATCACCCATGATCGTTATTTCCTCGACAATGTGACCGGCTGGATCCTCGAACTCGACCGTGGCAATGGTATTCCCTATGAGGGCAATTATTCGGCCTATCTTGATGCGAAATCGAAACGCATGCGCCAGGAAGGTCGCGAGGATGCCGCACGCCAGAAAGCGCTCGAACGTGAACGCGAGTGGATATCCTCAAGCCCGAAAGCGCGGCAGGCGAAATCCAAAGCCCGAATCAAGGCTTATGACGAGCTTCTGAAACGCAACGAGGACCGCTCGCCGAACGAGGCGCAGATCATCATTCCGGCGGGTCCCCGTCTCGGCGATGTG
This sequence comes from Hyphomicrobiales bacterium, assembly GCA_013911885.1. GTDB lineage: Bacteria > Pseudomonadota > Alphaproteobacteria > Rhizobiales > JACESI01 > JACESI01. The sequence continues at coordinate 24,186 of JACESI010000007.1, forward strand.
GTGATCGAAGCCGAAGACCTGCGCAAGGGATATGGCAACAGGCTTCTGGTGGACGACCTTTCCTTCAAGCTGCCGCCGGGCGGCATTGTCGGTGTCATTGGCCCGAACGGGGCCGGTAAATCGACGCTGTTCAAAATGGTCACCGGGCAGGAACAGCCGGATGGCGGGACAATTCGTGTCGGTGAGACCGTGAAGCTCGGCTATGTCGACCAGAGCCGCGACGACATGGACCCGAAAAAGACCGTCTGGCAGGAAATCTCGGGCGGCAACGACATCATCCATCTGGGCAAGCGCGAAGTGAACAGCAGGGCTTATTGCTCGAGTTTCAACTTCAAGGGCGGCGATCAGCAACAACCGGTCGGCACCCTGTCTGGCGGCCAGCGCAACCGCGTTCACCTCGCAAAAATGCTGAAGTCAGGCGCCAATGTTCTTCTTCTCGATGAGCCGACCAACGATCTCGATACTGAGACCCTTGGGGCGCTTGAAGATGCGCTCGAGGATTTCGCCGGTTGTGCCGTCGTCATCAGCCATGATCGCATGTTCCTCGACCGGCTCGCGACGCATATTCTGGCGTTTGAAGGCAACAGCCATGTCGAATGGTTCGAGGGTAACTTCCAGGATTATGAAGAAGACAAGAAGCGCCGCCTTGGCCCGGATGCGGTGGAAAACCCACGCCGGATAAAATATCAGCCGTTTACGCGCTGAGGAACCGGTCTTGACGCGCCCACACCGTCTTTTGTTCACCCTAACGGCCGCGGCAATTGCGCTTTCGGCAGCGTCAGTGTTTTATCCGGTGGACTGGCGCGGACCGGCAATCGAAATCGGCGGGGTTCTGTTTTTCGGGGTGGCGCTGATGGTGCCGTTCATTCTTGTGTGGGTCTTCGGGCGTTTTTTGAAAACGGCGGCGATGATCTATGCGCTGTGCGCGCTCAATGTCCTGCTGATGATGCTTTGGTGCGCCCTCTTCGGGGCCACCTTCTTCTGGAACACCAAGCCGGACGCGCAAGACGGGTTGATCTTTGTCGTTGCGCCGCTTTATGGCATCGTCCTTGCTGTCGGTTTCGGCGGATTGATTTTTCTCGGCGACATTGCCCTTCGGGCATCGAAGCAAAAGCAAAGTCCTAGCGAATCGTGACGGCCCATGCATAGCCGCGAAAAAGCGGCATGAAGCGTCCTTTTCTGCCCGCTTCCTCTGCCAGCGCCGAAAGCACTCCGGCAAGCGCCGGACGCGGTGTAACGTGAAATGCCGCAAGCCATTTCTGCAATCCGGCGCGGAAGAGTTGCGGCAGGTTTTCCTGCTGGCCGAAATCGACCACATGCAGCGAGCCATCGGCCGCAAGGGCTTTCAGTCCCTGGCGAACAGCTTCTTCCCACGGCGGGATCATCGACAATGTATAGGAATAAAATACCCGGTTGACCGACGGCAGGGCAAACATGTCCATGGTCGAAAAAGCAGACGCATCGCCGACGGCAAGGGTGATACGGTCGGAAAGGTGGGCCTTTTCGACATTCGCGCGGGCGGTTGCAAGCATTTCCTCGGAAATATCGAAGCCATAAAACCTGGCCCAGGGGTAGCGGCGTGCTGCCTGAATGAGATTGCGGCCGGTGCCGCAGCCGACCTCAAGAACGCTGTCGCCGTCGTCTGGTTGCAATTCCTCGATGAGGCCGTCCCGCCCGAGGAGATAAAATTTCCGCGTGACATCATAAATATGGCGCTGGGATTTATAGATCCCGTCCATCAGGCCGGCGTGACCGGTGTCGATTGCCAATGCCTTATGCCTGTTTCTTTATATAGAGGTGAAAACCGCCATAAATTGCTGAACGGTCCTGCGCATTGAGGGCGAGGGATTCGGCCTCTTCGTAGGTCCACTGGTCGAGCGTTGTTTCATGGACGCGGCCCGGCAGGAGCGTCTCTTCGTCGGCGGTGCGGAAGATAACCCGTGCGCCGGGTTTTGCCGTCCGCGTGATCTCGTCCCAAAGCTCGTTGAGCTGCATGTCGGTCATCCAGTCCTGCGCGTCCAGAAGCACGAAGCCGTCCATGCTCTGACTGGCTTCTGCGCGCAGTTTTTCCGTCATGGAGATATTGCTGACCGAAACCCGGTGCGCATGCGCCTTGATCTTGTCAAAGTAGCGCGCCTGCAGATAAGGCGGCAACGGGCCGGCGCTGCCGGTGGAATCGCTGCCAGCCTGCGCAGGCGTCAGCGGGGCATAGCCACGGCCAAAGGCCTGCCAGGCAAAATAATTGTCGGTCATCGAGAAGTGGCACGCCAGTTTTTCAAGGCGTTGTTTCAAGACCACCGCCATCTCGCCGCCGCCAGCAAGCGCATCATATTGCGCGGGCGGAATGCCGAGACCAAAGAGCGAGGATTTTTTCGATGTCACCCAGCGTATCAGCCTCTTGTCGAAAAGCGGGGCGAGGGAGCCTTCAAAAAACGAACGCTGTTCCTCAAGCGTCTTTGCCTTGGTGATGTCGGCAGGGTTGATTCCGTAAAGCTTCGCGGTGAAGTGTACGACCCCGATGAAATAACCAAGAAGCCCGTGATGGTAAAGATCGCGTGAAAAAAGCGTAATCCGTTTTCTGAAGAAACGGTCGCGACCTTCCCAATAATCCTTGGTGGGCTGGTCGACTGCATCTTTGAGGAAGCGGTCATAGGTGCGCAGATTCGCCTTTTCATCGGCTTCACCGAAGAAGCGGTAGAATGTATCGTAATTGGGAAGCTTCTCTGCCGCCTTCAGCTTCAGGCGGGTGAGCGCGATATGCGCGGTGTTGAGATCAACCGCAATAATTTCCTTCGGATCCTGTGTCAGATAGGAAAGGACATTGCAGCCGCCGGATGCGATGGTCGCGATGCGCGATTGCGGCCCGATTTTCAGGGCTTTCATATCGACATCGGGATCTTCCCAGATCTGGGGATAGACCAGGCCTTTGAACATCCAGGTAAAAAGGCGTTCTGAAAAGCCCGCGCGGCTTCCGGCCTTGTGTTGATAAACGGCTTTGCGCAGATGTTCGGCGCGATCGCTGGCAACCGCCAGAGCGGCGTCTACCGTTGTTTTCTTGTTGTCGGAACCGGGTCTGGAAGCGGGCATCCGTCTGTCCTTGGTGCGTGGCTCGGGAATGGGTGGCTTGGGCTCAATCGGCTCATGCCTCATGAAATTTGTTATAGGCTGGTTCGACGCAATTTGAAACAATCCGATCGCGATCGGCTAGGCTTCGATCATGACAGTTTAACGACATAAATGGGTTTCGCGCGTTTTTCTACACGGAAAGCATGGTTAACAAAGCTTTGATCCAAGCCGCGGAATTTAGTTGAATTTTGGCACAAAGTTTCGGCGCGATGTTGGAGTGATGTCAACATCTGCATGCTAGCGTTGTTTCATCGGGTTCATCAGGCAGGTGTTTCATGCTGGATACTATGGAAAACAAGAACGACGTGCTCGCGGCTCTGCGCGGACTTGCAAGTCAGCAGGCGTCGAAAGAAAAATTGTTCGGCCTCGTCTTTGATCTGTTTCAGACTTCGGCTGACAGGGGGTCGCCGGATCAGGTCGATATGTGCGAGGACGTGCTCACGCAGTTGATCAGCCTCGTTGAGATCGAGGCTCGTGTGCGGATTTCAGAGCGGCTTGCCGATCTTGAAACCGCGCCGCGCCGGGTTGTTCAATATCTCGCGATGGAACCCATTCAGGTGGCGCAGCCGGTGCTTTGCAAGTCGCCCGTGCTTCTCGATGAAGATTTGCTGGCCGTTGTGCGCCAATGCGGGCCACATCATCTGGAGGCGATTGCCGAGCGCAAGACCGTAAGCGTTGCCGTGACCAATGAGTTGATGCGCGTCGGCACGATCGAGGTTTGGGAGCGGCTTGCCCACAATTATGGCGCAGAGCTCGCCGACCGCTCGGTCACCTTCCTCGCAAACCGCGCTCGCGAGAACAAAAAGATCCAGATGGGGCTGCTGGAACGGCCCAACCTGCCTGAAAGCGTCATCACGCGCCTTGTTTCGGAAGCAAGTGATTCGGTGCGCGAACAGCTTGCGAAAGCCGGACGCAAAGACCTTCTCGCCCATTTCGACCGTGCAAAAGCCGTTGCCCAGAAGCGCGTTCTTTCGATGTCGAGCATTCTCGGCTTTGAATATGACACGGCGTTTCAGGTGGTCCTTCAGCATGAGCAAGTTAAAAAGCTCACACATCAGGATATTCTTGATGCCGCGCGTCAGGATAATTTTCCTCGCGTATGCGGAATTTTCTCGCGAATTTCCGGGCTGCCGCTCGAAGATGCGGTTCACTGGCTTTCGCGCCGCGAGGTTGACCCGGCGATTGTCGCTTTCAAGGCGCTGGATTTTGACATCGAGCTTGTCCGCGCGATGCTGAAAACCGGCCCATGGCGGCGTATCCTGACAGATCAGACACGGCTTCGCGCCATTCAGGCCCATTCAAACCTGAAACCGGAAGTCGCGAAACGTATTTTCCAGTCCCGCAATGCAAGCCTTTCTTCAGCCCGCGGACGCGCATGAGGGCGGTCAGGAGATCGGCCATTCAATCGGGCTGAGTATCAAGGCGGGACAAGCTTAAGCAGTCTTGCGACCTTTCTGAAATTCGTATAAACATATCTTTATATGATTTTGGAGAGGCCACGTGGACGCCACATCGCCTATGTCGTTTGAAGCACTCCTCGGCAGGCTTAAAGCCGCAAGCGAGGCAACGCGCCTGCGCCTTCTGGCGCTGCTTGCGCAGTGCGAACTCACGGTCAGCGATCTCACCCTCATTCTCGGCCAGAGCCAGCCGCGCATATCGCGTCATTTGAAGCTTCTGTGCGATGCAGGCGTGATCGAGCGTTTTCCGGAAGGGGCGTGGGTGTATTACCGGCTTGCCGATTCCGGCCCCGGCGCGATGCTCATTCGAACATTGATTGCCAATCTCGATAGCGGGGATCCGCAATTGTCGCGCGATCACGCCCGGTTGCAGCAGGTGCGTCAATCGCATGCTGATGCCGCAAACAGCTATTTCGATGCCAATGCCCGCGAATGGGATGATGTGCGCTCGCGCCATGTGCCGGAGGATTCTGTTGAGGCAGCGATGCTGGCCGCCATCGCCGGCGAGCGTTTCCGCCATCATCTTGATGTTGGGACCGGAACAGGACGGATGATCGAGCTATTTTCCGGTTATGCCGAACGCGCGGTCGGCATTGATGCCAATCCGCGTATGCTGTCGGTTGCGCGCAACAAGCTCGCATCAAGTGCTGGTGTCATCCAGGTTCGTCAGGCGGATGTTTATAATATGACCCTCCAGAACGGCCTTCTTGCGTCGGAATATGATCTCGTGACAATCCATCAGGTGCTGCATTATCTGGATGATCCGGCGCTCGCGCTGGCTGAGGTTGCGCGGGTGACGGCCCCGGGCGGGCGCTGGCTGATCGTCGACTTCGCGCCGCATTCGCTCGAATTCATGCGCACGGACTATGCCCATCGCCGGCTCGGTTTTGCCGATGAGCAAATGCTTGGCTGGATCGAGAATGTCGGTCTGACGCCGCTTGAAACGATCAAACTCGATCCGGAAGCGCTGTCGGGTGAAAAACTGACGGTCAAACTGTGGACCGCCGTGAAAAACTGACCTGCGAAAAGCGGGTCCGGAACAGGATGTGAAGGACGGATATGCCAAGAATTTATAGCAACAGAAACAAAATCGGGGACGACAGCGCGCCAATCAGCGTGTCTTTCGAGTTCTTTCCACCGCATAGCGAGCAGCAGGTCGAAATACTCTGGAACTCGGTCGAACGTCTGGCGCCGCTGGCGCCAACCTTTGTTTCAGTCACTTATGGCGCGGGCGGCACGACCCGCGACCGCACCCACAAGACAGTGAGCCGCATCGTCAAGGAAGCCAATCTGCGGGTGGCTGCGCATATCACCTGTGTCGGGGCGACCTGTTCGGAAATTGATTCGGTTCTTGATGCCTATCATGAGGCGGGGGTGACGGACATCGTCGCGCTTAGGGGGGACGCGCCGGATGGCGTGGGCGCTGCTTACCGCGCCCATCCGGGCGGCTATCAGCTCACCGCGGATCTTGTCAGCGCGATTAAGAAGCGCGGCCATTTCGAGGTGGCGGTCTCGGCCTATCCCGAAAAACACCCGGAGAGCGCCGACATCTGGGCCGATATCGAGTTCCTGAAACGCAAGGTTGATGCGGGAGCCGACCGGGCAATTACTCAGTTCTTTTTCGACAATGATGCCTTTGAAGTCTATCTGGAACGCGTGCGCCGCGCGGGGGTAACCATTCCGATCATTCCGGGCATTGTGCCAGTTCACAATTTCAAGCAGGTCGCAAATTTCGCCGCGCGCTGCGGCACCCATGTTCCGGCCTGGCTGCATCGACGTTTCGATGGTCTGGAAAACGATCCGGCGACCCGTCAGCTCGTCGCAGCCGCTGTTGCTGCCGAACAGGTGCTGGATCTTGTCGACCGGGGCATTTCCGATTTCCATTTTTATACGATGAACCGGGCTGATCTCGTATACGCCATTTGCCACATGCTCGGTGTTCGTGGCTCGGCGCTGGAGCAGGCCGCTGCTTAAGCGCCGTCGGCGCGTTCTTCGCAGACGCGCAGAGCACGCGATTTCCACCGCACCTGAAACTCCACCGCACCTGAAACAAGGCAACAAAAAAGCCGGGGCTGATGACCCCGGCTTTTTCCTGATTTGTGCACCCGTCTACAGATAGACCTGCGGGTTGGGACTTCTACATCACTCCGGCTACAACTGCTGCCACGAACAGAAATGCCGCAAAAGTTACAAGAGTACCAAATGAACGCTCCATATTGCCTCCGTCGTTCCCCTGAATGCCCTGTTTGAAGTTTCTTTCACTTCTGTGTCAACTTTGCGGATCCGAAATTTTATCCTGATTTAATCAATCGGTGCCGCACTAAAATAAAGTGTTCATCAAAATGTCCCTGTTGTCTAATCAAATTAATGCTGCGTCGCACTCAATGTGAGAAATAGTGTGCAAGGTCACGTATCAAGGCGATATGTTTATTCCAATACAGTCGCCATTTTATGCAGTCTAAAATGGGACCATTCGTATCAATAAGTGTTTTGTTCTGAAAAGCGGCGGAAGGCGGGCAATTCGCCGTTTCTTGAATTCGTCTTTAAAGTCAATAAATTAAAGATTAACCATAGCGTGATAGGGCTGAAAAGACGCGGCTTTAAAGCGGCCGGAGCGATGGTGCATGTCTCTTGCTAAGATTTTTGAAGAAGCCCTTGAGAGCATGGAGGTTCAAAACCTCCATGCGCTGATCGTCGGGCTGTGTTCAAAGGCCGTCAAGCATCGCATTATCGGTCATGCCGATGAAGCAAAATTTGTTAAAATCATTGGGCTTTTACTCGGTCTTGCCGACTATCGGGTCCGCGCCAATGCGGCGGAGCAACTTGCCGATACGAAAGGTTTGCCACCGGAAATCTATCTCTATTTTGCCTGCGACGATATAACCATCGCTGGCATGTTCCTTGAGCCGGGCAGCGTGTTGCCGCCCGCAAGCCAGGTCCATATCGCGAAATACACGACAACGGAGCACCGGCTGATGCTCGTCGCGCGAAAGGATTTAAGCCCTGAAGCAGTTCAGGAGATCATGCGCACCAATGATGTTCGTGTGATCCGCGCGATGAATGAGAATGAGACGGCGGCGCTGTTCTACGAATATGACGATAGCCCGCCGGGCGAACTCGACAATCGTCTGCAGAGCATTATTGACGATTTGAGTGGTGGCGAGAGCAAACCTTCCGCAAAGGAGAACCCGCTTGATACGATGATCAAGCTGTTCTGCGAGAAGAGCCGCTTTGTGGATATTATCGAAGTTCTGGCGAAAAATGGCCAATTGCCGAAGGAAACGGTCAAGGGTCTTTTTGCCAACAAGGATTCAGAGCCGATCAGCATTCTGTGCAAAGGACTTGGTGTCAGCGAGGAAGCTTACGGCGCGCTTGCAAAATTCCGCTGCCGCAGACTGGGCCAGCTTGAACGGCTTGCGGACACGGCGCGCGAGCAATATCCCGGTATCGATGGTGATTATGCGAAGGCGATGCTGATCGAGCTTCAGGGCTCCGCCGTGCGCATGGTACGGGCAAAAAGCCAGGCATAAACACGCTTCAGGACCTGCGATTTCCTGGTTGCTCTCCAGGCCGCAATCAGGGAGAGTGCGGCGCAGAGCTTCGCATATTCGACGGACATTTCATGCGCTTCAACGGGACCGACTCTTACATCAGCGACCAGAATCTTTCAGTCGCGGTCAACGCTGCAATTGCGCTGGAGCGACCGCTTCTGGTCAAGGGCGAACCCGGTACGGGCAAGACCGAGCTTGCGCGCCAGGTCGCCGCCGCCCTCGGTCTTCCGCTCCTCGAATGGCACGTGAAGTCCACGACCAAGGCGCAACAGGGGCTTTATGAATATGATGCCGTGTCGCGGCTTCGAGACAGCCAGCTTGGGGATCCGCGTGTCAGTGACGTTACAAACTACATCAAGCGGGGCAAGCTCTGGGAAGCCTTCAGCGCCCCCGCCAAGGTGGTCCTTCTGATCGATGAGATCGACAAGGCTGATATCGAGTTTCCAAACGACCTTCTGCAGGAACTCGACCGAATGGAGTTCTTCGTCTACGAGACCGGTGAGACGGTGCGCGCGGTGAACCGACCCGTGGTCATCATCACGTCGAACAATGAGAAGGAATTGCCGGACGCTTTTCTGCGCCGCTGTTTCTTTCATTTCATCAAATTTCCTGATGCGGAAATTCTTGCGCAGATTGTCGGCGTGCATTTTCCCGGCATCAAGCAATCCTTGGTGCGCGCGGCGTTGACGCAGTTTTTCGAAATCCGCGAAACGCCGGGGCTCAAGAAAAAGCCGTCGACCTCTGAGGCTCTCGACTGGATCCGCCTTCTGGTGAGCGAGGATGTCGATCCGGCGAGCCTGCGCGGCGAGGCCACAAGCGCGTTACCGAAATTGCACGGTGCGCTTTTGAAAAACGAGCAGGATGTGCATCTTTTCGAGCGGCTTGCCTTTCTCGCGCGGCGCGAGGGACGCTAGGTGCCTCCGATCCTGGATGCGCTGTTCAATCCCATCCTGCCGATATTTGCGATTGCCGGTGTCGGCTATGTCCTTGGAAGGATGAAGATCTTTGATGCCGCGATGGCTTTGACCATCAACCGCTTCGTCGTGATGGTGGCGCTTCCGGCGCTGCTGTTTTCATTTCTTGCAAGCGTGCCGTTTCGTGAATTCGACTTTGCTTTTGTGACGATCTATTTTGTCGCGAGCATGACCCTTTATGCGCTGGGCTTCTGCATCATGCGTTATGGATTTCGCCTCGGGCCGCGTGAATCGCTTCTGCTCGGCATGGCGTGCTGTTTCACCAACCACGTCTTTTTCGTGATTTACATCGCAACCATCCTCTATGGCGATGCAGCCAAGATTCCGCTGCTTGCGATCATTACCTTTGATGCGTTCCTGATTTTTGGCGCGACGTTTCTTTATATGGATATCGTGGTGAGCGGCGCACGATCGCCGCTTTCCGCGGCAAAGGTGTTTTTCAAGAACCCGATGATTGTGGCGCTTATCCTTGGTCTTGGCGTCGGCTTCTTCGCGCTGCCGGTTCATGCAGGGATCATGACCTATGCCACATTCGCAGGCGGCGCGGCTGCACCGGCGTCAATGTTCGCCCTTGGTGTGGTGCTGAGTGGCGTTGCGCTTGATTTTCGCGACGGACCTGCCTGGACGACGGTCACCCTCAAGCTCGTATTCCATCCGCTCCTGACCTTTCTCGGCTTTGCGCTTTTGTTTCCCGCAGCGTTGGCGGTCGCGCCGGCAGATGGCTTTGGCGGCGGTGATATCTGGCTGAAAGCGCTCGTTTTAACCGCCGCCGGACCTTGCGGTGCAATGCCTTTCGTGATCGCACTCCAGCATGGCGTGAACACGACACGTATCGTGCGGGCGATCATTTTCTCGACGGTGCTGTCGCTATTCACCCTCGCCATCATTGCGTCATTGTAATTTTGCTGAATGAGGGCGAGGATCAAGGGCCATGACGCTGGAAAGGTTTTCGACGACGTGACCTCTGTGACTTCCTCCAAAGTGAAGCCGAACAATAGCCATGCCTATCCGGCCTACAGCCTGCGCGAGCGCGTTGCCGATGGGGCGGTGCATGTTGCTGGACTTGTATTCGGCGTGACCGCGCTTGCGGTTCTCCTCACCTTATCACTCGCGCAGAAGCACGCTTATGAAACAGCGGCGCTCGCTGTTTATGGCGGGGCAATGGTGCTGATGCTTTCCTGTTCGGCGGCGTATCACCTGACCCCGGTTCTCAATTGGAAAGTCGTCCTGCGCCGGTTCGACAAGGCCGCGATCTTTCTCAAGATTGCCGGAACCTATACGCCCTTTGCCGCGCTGAAAATGGGTGGCGCCGTCGGCTTCGGCCTTCTTGGCACCGTCTGGATCGTCGCCCTGCTCGGCGCAGGTCTGGTGCTCGGGCTCAAACAGAAACACACCAAACTATCGGTCGCGCTTTATCTTGCCCTCGGCTGGATTGGGGTTCTGGTGCTCTGGCCGTTGATGGCCTCGATGTCCGGCCTTGCTTTTGGCCTTCTCGGCCTTGGTGGTGTGCTTTACTCCGTCGGCGTGATTTTTCACCTCTGGGAGAGCCTGCCGTTTTCGAATGCGATCTGGCATCTCTTCGTTCTCGTCGCTACCGCCTGCCATTATGCGGCGGTCTATGTTGCTGTCCTGACTGATTTTTGAGGCTCGGCGATGTTTGTTCCGTTTTTCCTCCAATTGAAAGCGGCGCGCGTGCCGGTGAGCCTGCGCGAATATCTTACGCTTCTGGAAGCCCTGGACGCCGGCCTCGCGCGCTACGATATTGACGCCTTTTATTATCTTGCCCGCACGATCCTCGTCAAAGACGAGCGTCACTATGACCGTTTCGATCAGGTTTTCGCACAGTGCTTCAATGGCCTGGACGCGATTGCGGGCGAAGCGGACGCAGCCGAGGGACCAGCGCCACGCGCAATCCCCGAGGAATGGCTGCGACGGCTTGCCGAAAAGCATCTCACACCGGAAGAAATGGCGGAAATCAAGGCGCTTGGCGGTTTCGATAAATTGATGGAAACCCTGCGTGAGCGCCTGAAAGAACAGCAAAAGAGGCATCAGGGCGGCAGCAAGTGGATCGGAACAGCAGGCACTTCGCCGTTTGGTGCTTATGGCTATAATCCGGAAGGGGTGCGCATCGGACAGGATGGCTCGCGCCACCGTCGCGCGGTCAAGGTGTGGGACCAGCGCGAATTCCGCGATCTCGATGATGGGCGCGAAATCGGCACCCGCACAATCAAGATCGCGCTACGGCGGCTCAGGCGATGGGTGCGCGAAGGCGCGGCTGAGGAATTCGATCTGCCCGGAACGATCCGATCGACCGCCGAGCACGGCTATCTCGATGTGCAAACCCGCCCGGAACGGCGCAACGCGGTCAAACTGCTTTTGTTCATGGATGTCGGCGGGTCGATGGATGACCATGTTCGTGCAGCCGAGGAGCTTTTTTCAGCGGCGCGCACCGAATTCAAGACCCTTGACTATTTCTATTTCCACAACTGCGTTTATGAGGGCGTCTGGAAAGACAATCAGCGGCGCTGGCGTGAACAGATGCCGGTTGCGGACCTTCTCAACACCTACGGGCCCGATTACAAGGTGGTCTTTGTCGGTGATGCGTCAATGTCGCCTTATGAGGTTGCGATGCCGGGCGGGTCGGTCGAGCATTGGAACGCGGAGCCGGGCGAAGCATGGTTGCGCCGCATCGTGGCGCGGTTTCCACGCTCGGTCTGGCTCAACCCCGTGCCGGAGCAATACTGGCCCTATACCCAATCCGTTGCGATGATAAGACAGGTGATTGAAAACCGCATGTTCCCGCTCACGCTTGCAGGGCTTGATGGGGCAATGAAATTCCTGTCGCGCTGAACGCATCAATCCTCGCTGACAAGACTTTGATGCAAACACACTATACCCGAAAAAGATGTCTGCTATAACGGCACCAATTCATTGTGCGAACTCTTATGAAAGTCTGTCTATGTTATTCAAACTCCTGCCGATTTCGACGTTTTTTGCAGCTATCATCATGGTCTCTGCCATGGTTGCCAGCGGACAGACAGCAAATGCCGAGCATAAAGCCGGGGAAAGTGGTCATGGGACAGGCCATGGGACAGGCCATGGGACAGGCCATGGGACAGGTCATGGGACAGGCCATGAGACTGGTCATGGGACAGGCCATGAGACTGGTCATGATGCTGGCCATGAAGCACAGCAGGGCGAGGGCGTTGTTCAAATTGGCGGACTTGAAATAAGCGGTGCCTGGACGCGGGCAACCGTCAAGGCGGCGAAAGTGGGTGCCGGTTACCTGACGATCCGCAATCAGGGCACGGTCGCAGATCAACTTCTCTCGGTGACCTCGGATGTGTCCGAAAAGACCGAGTTTCACTCGATGGAGCATGTCGGCAATGTGATGCAGATGCGCCACCTAGAGGGGCCAATCGATATTCCCGCTGGTGGCGAAGTGATTTTTCAGCCAGGCGGCCAGCACCTGATGTTTCTTGATCTCAAATCGCCGTTTGTTGAGGGAACGATCGTTAATGTTCGTCTCAATTTCGCGGTCGCGGGTCAGGTCGAGGTTCCCTTCAAGATCGGCGGCCTGGCGGCCAAAGGGCCATTGCCTCATGCGCACTGAAAGGCACGGCTGAAAGGCGCGACCAACAAGGCAGGAGAAGCATACAGCCGCGCGTTTGTTTTCTTGCAAAGTCCTATCGACAATCAGAGCCTTGTCACGTATAGACAGGCAAATTTCATCATACTCGAACAACGCATTCGCCCCGGGATGGAACAGGCCCGGCCGGAAATACGGAGAGGCGCTCTGGTTGTTCTTTCAATCAAAAAGGCAAAATGCGATGAACATTATCGAGACGCTTGAAAAAGAACAGATGGAAGCAATGGCCGCGAAGCGGACCATGCCGGACTTCAAGGCAGGCGACAACCTGCGCGTCAATGTCCGTGTGACCGAAGGCACCCGCGAGCGCATTCAGGCCTATGAAGGCGTGTGCATTTCGCGCCAGGGCTCCGGCGTCAATGAGAGCTTCACGGTGCGTAAGATTTCCTATGGTGAGGGGGTCGAGCGCCTTTTCCCGATCTATTCACCGATGATCGATAGTGTCGAAGTTGTCCGCCGCGGCAAGGTGCGCCGTGCGAAGCTCTATTACCTGCGTGATCGTCGCGGCAAATCCGCCCGCATCACCGAGGCGACCGATGTGCGCACGCGCCGCCTGCAGGAAGGCGAACGTCAGATCGCGATTGAAGCAAAAGCGGCCAAGGAAGCCGAGAAGATTGCAGCAGCAGAGGCGGCCGCCGCAGAAGCAGCAGCCGCAAAGGCCGCCGCTGAAGCAGAAGCCGCCGCTCTCGAAGCAGCAAAGGTCGCTGCTGAAGCAGAAGCTGCTGCCGCCGCAGCCGCAGACAAACCAGTCAACGAATAACCGAGCAGCCCATAGTGTTGCCAGAGTGTTGAAAGCCTGAAGTTTATAAACCGCGATCTTTGTATCGCGGTTTTTTATTGAGAATTTCCTCTTTGAGAAAAGGGGCTCTGCATGACGATCGGCTCATGCCTCCATGCGCGTTGTCCCTCTTTTCAGAGGTGGCCGCGGACTGGCGTATGACAAGCGTCTAAAGGCTTTCACTCTTTGTTTGAGTGGGTTTTTCAACGAAGCGGCGAGGCCGATGCCTAGTCTCTCGGACCTTTACCCGTTTTTCGAATTCTTGGGCAGTCATTTCGCCTTGTTAGCATTTCGGGCTCATCCGCAGCGCTGATGCGCTTGCGGATTTTCATGCCTCTTTACCGCGCGCCCTGGGATAACAAAGCTCGTATAATAAAAAACCCGCCTCCTTGCAGAGGCGGGTTGATTTGTTCGTCAAGACGCTAGAGCGTATTGATTAGAATTTGTACTTCACGTTGAGTTTCACGGTGTGGCCGCTGAACTCAGCTGCGGTAATGCCGCCGCCAAAATTGAAATTATTGTCCTGCAAGCTCACATAGTTATATTCAAGACCAGACAGGATATTGTCGGTGATTGCATATTCAACGCCGCCGCCAACCGCAAAACCGTTGTGGAAATTACTGTCAGAGTTGCCTGGAACCGCGATGTCAACCACACCGAAAGCATAGCCACCTTCAAAGTAGGTCAGGACACGGTCAATCGGCGTGTAGCCGAGACGGACGGTCGCTGTGCCGAGAAGATTGAGATCGGCATCAAGCGCGCCGACTTCGGCTTGTGGGGTTGCATAGTTGGCGTCGCCTTCGATACCGACAACGAACTTGTTGATCTGGTGATTATAGCCGATATTGCCACCGAGTAGCAGGCCGGAGTTGCCGCCGAGATCGAGACCGGCATTGTTGTCGAAATCACCGCCGAATACACCACCGACTTGCAGGCCGAGATAGGCACCTGACCAATCATAAGCACTGGCTGTAACGGGAAGCGGTTCGCCCGCATTGTCGGGCAGGTCTGCTGCCAGGGCGCCTGTTGCGATCAATCCAGAAAAGGTACTGGCAAGAAGGACAGACTTAAGAACGCGTGTCATCATATTTTCCTTTGTAAAAAACGCTAAAGCCCTCAGATCAGAAATATCCTAAAGGTCTTTTGGGTCCAAACTATTTGAATATTATTTATGTCATGATCCGGGCTGAATCAAGGCAAAGATACGGCGAAACCTCTGATAGTCATCACATATTTGAGAGCTTCTGAAATCTTGGGTGAAAGAGCGTGCCTAAAATACAACAATCAAGTCAAATGTTTGAAATATAGCTGTTTTTACGATACAGATGAATAATTTCTTAAAAGGCCTTGTCTGCCTTTTTGCATGATTTCGCCCGCCCGAATCGACAGGTTTTCATGAGCGTGATCTTGACCGGCCAACGGACATTGAACCATAAGAGAAGCTTATCATCTTGACGGAGTTCCGCCGCCACTCGCCTAATGAGAGCAATGGCTGGCAGGTCTGGGCGGAGATGACGACGCAAGCAACGCAATAACGAACAACGACAAGGGTTCCTTGATGGCAGCCAGAACGCTCTATGACAAAATTTGGGACGACCACCTGATCCATGAACAGGAGGATGGCACCGCCTTGCTTTATATCGACCGGCACCTCGTGCATGAGGTGACGAGTCCGCAGGCCTTTGAGGGATTGCGCATGACCGGTCGCACGGTCCACGCCCCGGAAAAGACGCTTGCTGTTGTCGACCACAATGTGCCGACCACGGACCGGTCGCTGCCGAATCCTGACGCGGAATCGGCTATTCAGATCGCAGCGCTTGCGAAAAATGCCGCCGATTTCAATGTTGAATATTATTCCGAGCATGACCGGCGTCAGGGCGTTGTTCATATTATCGGCCCGGAGCAGGGCTTCACCCTTCCGGGCATGACGATTGTCTGCGGCGACAGCCATACATCGACCCATGGTGCGTTCGGCGCGCTTGCCCATGGCATCGGTACCTCCGAGGTCGAGCATGTCCTCGCAACTCAGACCCTGATCCAGAAAAAAGCCAAGAACATGAAGGTCGAAGTTAACGGCACCCTGCCCGAGGGCGTGACGGCCAAAGACATCATCCTGGCGATTATCGGTGAAATCGGCACCGCGGGCGGCACCGGCTATGTCATCGAATATTGCGGCGAAGCAATCCGCGCGCTTTCCATGGAAGGCCGCATGACGATCTGCAACATGTCGATCGAAGGCGGCGCGCGCGCTGGACTGATTGCCCCGGACGAGACGACATTTGCCTATGTCAAGGGTCGCCCCAAGGCGCCAACGGGCAAAGCCTGGGATATGGCGCTCGACTACTGGAAAACGCTGCACACCGACGAGGGCGCGCATTTCGATAAGGTCGTCACGCTCAATGCCTCCAGTCTGCCGCCGATTGTCTCGTGGGGGTCTTCGCCGGAGGATGTCGTTTCAGTGACAGGCGTCGTGCCGGACCCGGCCGATATTGCCGAAGAAACAAAACGCATATCAAAGCAGCGCGCGCTTGATTATATGGGTCTTCAGGCCGGAACAAAGATCACCGATATTGCGATTGATCGTGTCTTCATCGGATCGTGCACCAATGGCCGCATCGAAGATCTTCGCGCGGCAGCGCGTATTCTCGACGGCAAGAAGGTTGCTGAACGGGTGAGCGCGATGGTCGTGCCGGGTTCCGGTCTCGTGAAGGCGCAGGCGGAAGCCGAAGGTCTTGACCGGATTTTCATCGAGGCAGGCTTTGAATGGCGCGAACCGGGCTGTTCGATGTGCCTTGCCATGAACCCGGACAAGCTGAAGCCAGAAGAACGCTGCGCCTCCACATCCAACCGAAATTTCGAGGGCCGTCAGGGCTTCAAGGGCCGGACCCATCTGGTGTCGCCTGCCATGGCCGCTGCTGCTGCCATTGCGGGCCATTTCGTCGATGTGCGTGATCTTTGAGCGCTTTTATCCTGCACCATTATCCACCGTCGCCTGTTGCCGAAAAGATCCGCAAGATCTTCGGCATCAAAGGTATCGACTGGGTTTCAGTTGAGGAGAACCGCCTGCCGCCGCGCCCTGAGCTTTTTGCGATGACCGGCGGTTACCGGCGCATTCCGGTGTTGCAGATCGGCGCCGATATTTACTGTGATACGCAGTGCATCATCCGTGAGATCGAACAGCGTGTGCCTGAGCCGACCCTGTTTCCGATCGGGATCGGCGGCATGCCCTTCGGCCTTTCGCGCTGGACCGACGGCGAATTGTTTACGCTCGCCTTCAAGGCGGTGCTGGCACCAGTCTCGGATAATCTTCCCGCAGATTTCGTTGCCGATCGTGCCAGGCTTTATCTCGGTTCCGGATATGACATGGCAAAGGAGGCGGCTGATATGCCGCACACGCTCGCCCAGCTTCGCGCCCAGTTCGGCTGGGTCGATGCGCGCTTTGCAAGCGGCGCGCGCTTCATTCTCGGCGATCAGCCAGGTCTGCCGGATGTTCTGGTCTGGTATGTCTACTGGTTTCTGCGCGAGCGCTATCAGGGTGCTGCGGGGCTGTTCGAAGAATTTCCGGCGTTGCGGGAATGGGCCGCGCGAATGGATGATTTCGGCCATGGCGGGATGACGGTGATGAGTTGTGCCGATGCGCTGGCGATTGCCCGCGCGGCAAAGCCAACCTCACCTGCGGTCGAAGATCCGCGTGACCCGGAGGGCTTCAGGACAGGCATGGCGGTAACGATCGAACCGCTGACTGCGAGCGGGGAGGTGCCGATTGCAGGCAAACTTCACGCCATCGGTCGCGATGTTGTCGCCCTTGCCATGTCAAATGAACGCGCGGGCGACGTGGTGGTTCACTTCCCGCGCGTCGGCTACCGGCTTCGCCAGGCTTAAGGAAACTGGCTTGAGGGGCGACCTCAGGCGACTTTCACCACCGGCGTCGGCCGGATTTCCATCTCGCCTTTTTCCTGATGCATGCACATGCCAGCGCATTTTGCTGAAGCGAAGTCTGGCATGGCATTCATCGTGACCGCGGGTTCCGCCACCGGCAGGTCGGATTTCTTCATGGCGGCAATCTTGTTGATGACCCGCAGGCACAGGAAAACCCCGACAACGCCGAAGACGATATAACCGATGCCCTGTCCGGCGACCGCCCCTTTTGCGCCACCCATCATCGCGCCTGCGGCCACAAAGGGAATCGTCCCAACAGTCGCTTTGCCCCAATTGAGAAGCGTTGAATAGGTTGCATAGCCGAGATTGTTGAATGTCGCATTGGCAACAAAAAGCGCGCCATTGAACAGGAAAGTCACGATGACGATGTTGATGAAGAAATCAACCAGTGCTGCTGCTTCCCCGGTAAGCCTGAAGGAGGCGGTGATATAGTCGCGCGCGATGAACAGCAAAAGCCAGACAATCAGGGTGTAGACAATCGTAACCGTGAGTGAATCGATCACCGCCTGGCGCACACGGTCGTAAAGACCAGCCCCGTAATTCTGGCCGATAATCGGGCCGATTGCGCCTGAAAGCGCGAAGATCAGGCCAAAGGCCAGCGGAATCAGACGGCCGATAAAGGCCCATCCTGCTACAGCCTGATCGCCAAGCATGGCGACCGAGGAGGTGACATAAGCATTAGCGACGGGTGTCGCCACATTTGCAAGCACCGCCGGGACTGCTATCACAAGCAGCGGGCGAACGTCTTTCAGGATCATCGAAACCGGCGGAAGCGCGATCATGTCATGGATTTTGATGATGCTGTAGAGCGCAAGGCCAATGGTTGCGACACGTGAGACGGCGGTTGAATAGGCTGCCCCCATGACCCCCAAGTCGAGACCAAAAATCAGCAACGGATCGAGCACTGCTGTCATGACCCCGGTGCAAAGCGTTGCATACATCGCCCGCTTTGCATCGCCCGTCGCCCGCAGAATGCCCGAAAACGCAAGCCCAAGGCCGAGAAGAGGCACGGAGGGCACCACGATACGGAGAAATTCAATTGTGATCTCAAGCGTTCTTCCCTCTGCACCGATCATCGCTGCGGCCTTTGGGATGAACGGAAAAAACATCGCGGCGATTGCCGACATTGCAACCAGCATGAATATGGCGGAGGAACCCGCGAGCAGGCGGGCGCGTTCTCTGTCACCAGCGCCGAGCGCTCGTGAAACAATCGCCGTCGCCCCGATCATGATGCCGATGGCAACCGATGTCAGAAAGAAAAGCAGCGTGCCGGAATAGCCGATCGCAGCGGCGAGTTCCTGCTGGCCGAGCATCGAGATATAAAAGAGGTTGGCAAAATCGACGACAAAGATCGCCATCAGGCCGATCGAGGCGGTCGACGCCATGACGATGACATGGCGCATCGTCGAGCCGGTACAGAATTTCGGAGAAGTTTCTTTCGAAACGACGGCAGGCATGGCAGAAATCCTTCACAGAATGCTATCGGTCGTTTTCATGACTGCAATTTCGGCCGAGATCAGATATTCGAGATCAGATATGAATGCCTCGCCAGCACCAAATTGCTTATCCCTGCTGGCAATGCAGCCGGACATTCAAACGAGCAATCTGATGTGTTCATTGCGGGGAACATATCCGTTATCTGATCAGGTTGGTGGAAATGTGTAATGCTGGCAAAGGAAAATCAAGATGGACGCCGATGTTTCAACAAAAGCCCAAGATGCAGAATAACAGCTCCCTGCCTGACCGATCAACGCGCATCATTTGCGGCGCATTTTTAAAATAGCGCGCCGACTGGATGCTCTCATTGGATGCTATCGGGCGCCTGAGTGGATGTTGTCGCGTTTTCTATCACCGCTCTGCCAATGCGTAAAATCAAATCTGCGTTTGATCGAAACCGCGTGAGCGCTCGGCGGAATCGACCTCAGTCCGGGTTGCCGAGCGTCATGGCGAGCGATGGATCGCCATAGGCAATGAAGCCGGGATTGGCAAAATCCGCATCATTGATCTGGTTTTTCTTGCCGTAGAGAAAAGCCGCGCCATTGGTGCGGGTGACGATGCCGCCGGCAGCGGCAAGAACGGCGTGACCCGCCGCCGTGTCCCATTCCATGGTTCGCCCGTAGCGCGGGTAAAGATCGGCTTCGCCTGCCGCAAGGAGGCAGAATTTCAGCGACGAGCCGATCGAGACGATTTTCTCGACATGCGCGGCTTTCAGGAAGGCATCGGTATCCGTGTCGCGGTGCGACAGGCTTGCAACCGCAATGCGGTCTTGCTCTGCGCTCTTGCGCGTGGAAATTGCCTGCCGCGTAGCGTTGACAATTTCAAATGCGCCCGCGGTTTGTTCGCTGTCCTGTGTGCCCGTCGCTGCGTTCGAGACGATACCGCCAAAGGTTCTGCCGAGGGCAGGGGCATGGACAATGCCGGCAACAGGCACGCCGTTTTCAACCAAGGCGATATTCACGGTGAAAGCCCCGTTTCGACTGGTGAACTCGCGGGTGCCGTCAAGCGGGTCGATCAGGACAAACGTATCCCCAATCTCAGGGACCTGCCCGCCCGCGACCGCTTCTTCGGCAATCAGGGGAAGTGCCGGATAGGTGCTTCGCAGGCCCGCAAGGATGATCGCCTCCGCGGCGGTATCCGCTTCGGTCACCGGCGAGCAATCGGTCTTCGTGCCGACGGCGAAATCGGTCATGTAAATTTCCATGATCCGCTCCCCCGCTTTGAGCGCAAGGGCGAGCGCGGTTTCAACAAAAGCGGATCGGTCAATGGATAGGGTCATGCGGGCTTTCAAGGGATTGGTGCGCGGATGGGTGCTACGTGGGCGCCTTAATAAACAGGGTGGTCCAGTTTGTCATAGATTATTTTGCGCATTGTCCTGGTCATGAGGCGCGGTGCGATCTTTCCGGCAAGGGCGAAAAGTCTGTTGTAATCGCCGGGAACAAGCTCTGGCTTTCGTTTTGCAATCGCTCGCCATATCAGTGTTGCGACATCATCTGCGGTCATTCTTGCTTCTTCTCTCGCGCCTCTCGGCGCGTGGCGACTTGCCTGCATGGTTTGCATCGGTCCGGGATAGACGGTCAGAACATGAATGCCCTGCGGGCGCATTGCTTTTCGCAGGCTCGCCGCATAATTGGCAAGCGCTGCTTTCGAGGCGGCATAGGATGCGGCGCCGGGATAGCCGACCTGGACGGAAAGCGAGGCGATGAAAACGAGCGTCGCGTCCCGCTTTAGCCGGTCAGCCTGCAACAGCTCATGGGTCATCAACAGCGGTGCGGTGAGGTTGATGTCGATGAGACGCTGATGGGCGTCGCCGGGGATATCCTCAAAATGCCCGGTCGCACTCACCGCCGCGTTGAATATGACCGTCGATAAAGGCCCGCTTGCGGTTGCGACCATCACCAGCGAGGCAAGGCTATCGAGGTCGGCAAGATCGGCGCTGACTTTGAGCGGGTTTGCTTCTGTGAAATTCGACAGCGTATCGAAGGCGCGGTCAATGCCGATCACCGCTTCACCCCGCGCTACCGCCTGGCGGGTCAAAGCCGCGCCAAGACCGTTTGCCGCCCCGGTGATGAGAACAGTCATGCCCACCCTCCAGGAATGCGCCGCCGGACGGCGTGCCAGGCGAGCGCGCCCGCGCCGAACCGGGTTTTGCGGCGACCCGATGCGACTGCGCGCAAGATACCCTGAGCGACTTCTTCCGCCGTCATGTAGAATTCAGCAAGCGGTGGATTTTCCATCCCTGCCTTGGCGTGAAAGGCGGTGCGTGTCGGGCCGGGATCGACCTCGATCACGCGGATGCGGCCCTGCCATTCCACGCGAAGATTGCGGGCAAAATCCTGAAGGCCGGTCTTGGTTGCGGTATAGGTCGCAAAGTCCGGCGCTGTGCGGCCTGCAAGGGTCGAGCCGATGAAGCAGACGCTTCCTTCTGACTTCAGAAGCAGCGGGAAGAGGCGCTGCGTGAGTGCAATCGGGCTTTTGAGATTGGTCTCGCACAGGGTCCGGATCGAAGCCGGGCTCTCTGCCGCGATGGTGCCGACATAGCCGGTGGCGGCATTGTGGATGAGGGCATGGAGTTCTGTCCAGCCGAGGTGCAGGCAATGCGCGCTGATGTCGGGGGCGCTCTCACTGCGGGAAAGATCGGCTGCGAAATACCGGCACGAAGGGGGAAGCGTTACCGCTTCCGGCGGTCGCCTGCCGATCACCAGAACATCGGCTTCTGCGGCTGCGAACAGTCGGGCGAGGGCAAGGCCAATGCCATCCGTGCCGCCGGTGAGACAGATCCTCTTTCCCTTGAAGTCAGCCATCGGCGTCATCGTCTTTCCTTGGGTGGCACTGCCTTGGCCGCCGCGCGCTTTGGTTCTGGTTCAATAACCATTCTTCGCGGGCTGCGGCAAGAAAAATGCTGCAAGTGCGAAGGCTGCGCCCAGCGCATGGCTGACATGCCTTAACCGTGCTGGTTCTTTAAGCTTTTGACTACTATTTCAGCAGCATAAGCAACGCAGGACTGGTGCATTTCCGGTCCCCGTTTGCAACTGGAGCAAAAAGATGATGATTTTTTCAACAATTCGCCAGTGGCACCGCAAGCGTGAGCGCAACAATATTCTCAACCATATGCCTGATCACCGTCTGGCAGATATCGGTTATGTACGCCACGGACGCAAAGTGCTGATCGGTCGCTAACGACATCCTGTCACCAGTGCCACGGGCCTGCTGGTGATATCGATCCTCCCAAACAAGCCCGAAAAAACCCTACAGGAAGAAGACCATGAAACTGATTGAAGGCATTCGCCGCTGGCGCCAGTATCGCCGGAATGTCCGCATTCTGAAGTCGATGTCAAACCGCGAACTTGCCGATATCGGCCTGCTGCGCGGCGATATCGAGACCCGCGTTCGCGGACGCGCCTGAACTTACATACTTTCTCCGCGACCGGCTTTCTCCGCGACCGGCTTTCTCCGCGACCGGCGATCATCGGCGTAAAGAAAAAACCAACGCTGTATTTTGCCGCCGCTTCTTTTGATGCGGCGGTTTTGTTTTGATGATCAGCCCCCGCGCGCAGCCGCGCTCCCAGGCGTGAGTGTTTTGGGGGTCAGCGTGACTGGTTGCACTTCACTTTGACTTTGCGGCCTTCATTGTCGAAGTACCAGCACTTCTTGACGGACAGGGCTCCACCCACCGCGCCCGCGCCCGCGCCGACACCCGCACCGATCACCGCGCCACGACCGCCGCCCGCAATCGCGCCGATGATCGCACCCGTGCCCGCACCGACGCCCGCGCCGATGGCTGCCCGTTTCTTGCGGCTTCCCTTGTCGAACTCACTCGGGCATTCGTCTTTGTATTTGTATCCATCCGGATGATAGAAGGTGCAGCGTTTGATCTGAACAATGTTGCTTTCCATCGGATCGGTGATGCGTATGCTGGAACCGGCCGCCCCAGCCGGTGCGATACTTGCTGCAACCATCAAGGCTGCGCCTAGTCCTGCTCCAAAACACTTCATTTGAATATGCTCCTGATTTTTGACGAACCCCGCGGTGTCCCCGCAATTGGAACAGTAAACCGCACGCGATCATGGCATCAAGTGGTGATCCCCAGAATATGTGCAAACCACAGGAGCCGGTTCAGCCGAGGCCGCCGCCGGTCGGGGTGTGCAGGATGATTGCATCGCCCGGGGCAATATCGGTCTGGTCGCAGCCCTGGAGTTGCGTTTGCGATCCATCCTTGCGGCGGACCCAGAGCGCGCCGCATTCACCTGCGTCGCCGCCTTCCAGACCGTAAGGCGGAATGATCCGGTGCGACGAGACAAGCGCGCATTCCATGGCTTCAAGGAAGCGCAGGACGCGGCGTGTGCCGTCGCCGCCCTTGAACCTGCCCTTGCCGCCCGAGCCGCGGCGGATCGAGAATTCCTCAAGCACCACGGGAAAGCGGTATTCGAGGATTTCAGGATCGGTAAGGCGGGTGTTGGTCATATGGACATGAACAGCATCCGTGCCCGCGAAGGCGGTGCCGTCATTCAGCCGACCGGCACCGGTGCCGCCGCAGATCGTCTCGTAATTCTGGTGGCGGGCATTGCCATAGGTGAGATTGTTCATCGTGCCTTGCGAGCAGGAAATTGCCCCGAGCGCCGCAAACAGAGCATTGGTGACGTGCTGGCTGGTTTCGGTGTTGCCTGCGACGACCGCTGCCGGATAGGTGGGTTTCAGCATCGAGCCTTCCGGGATGACGATGCGGATCGGCACGAGGCAACCCGCATTCATCGGGATCTGCGCTTCGCACATGACGCGAAACACATAAAGCACCGCCGCGCGCGTGACCGGTTCCGGGGCGTTGAAGTTGTTCGACTGAACCGGCGATGTTCCGGTAAAATCGACGGTTGCCTCGCGCTTGCTGCGGTCGACGCTGATACGCACCTTGATCACCGAACCCTGATCGGTCGGATAGTCGAAGGCGCAATCGGCGAGGGCGTCGATGAAGCGGCGCACGCTTTCGGCGGCATTGTCCTGGACATGACCCATATAGGCTTCAACAACCGGCAGGCTGAAGTGATCAATCATCTTGTGGAGTTCTGCCGCACCTTTCTTGTTGGCCGCGATCTGCGCCTTGAGGTCGGCGATGTTCTGCTCGACATTGCGTACCGGATAAGGATGGTTGAGCAGCACATCGCGCAGCGCCTGTTCCTGAAAAATGCCGCCATCGACGAGAAGCAGATTGTCGATGAGAACGCCTTCCTCATCGACCCTGGTTGCGCGCGGTGTGAACGAACCGGGAGCGAGGCCGCCGACATCCGCATGGTGGCCGCGCGCGGCGACATAAAACAGGATTTCCTTTTCCGCATCATCGAAGACCGGTGTGACCACGGTGATATCCGGCAGATGGGTGCCGCCATTGTAGGGCGCATTGAGCGCGAAGACGTCGCCCGGCTTCATCCGCCCTTCGTTCTGGGCGATGATGCTTTCGACCGAGCGGTCCATCGAGCCGAGATGCACCGGCATATGCGGCGCGTTCGCCACCAGCGCGCCCTTCCGGTTGAACACCGCGCAGGAGAAATCGAGCCGCTCTTTGATGTTGACCGAATAGGCCGTGTTCTGAAGCGTCACCCCCATCTGTTCGGCAATCGACATGAAGAGGTTGTTGAACACTTCGAGCATGACAGGATCAGCATCGGTGCCGACGGCGCGGGCGCGCGCCTTTCGGGCAATACGCCGCAGGATGATATGATCGCGTGACGAGATTTCGGCGCGCCAACCCGGCTCGATCACGATGGTCTGGTGCGGTTCGATCAGAAGTGCCGGGCCGCTAATCTGATGGCCGGGTTTCACGGCGTCGCGGCGGTGGATGATTGTTTCATGCCATGCGCCGCCCGAGTAGAAGGCAGAAGGCGTGCCCGCCGGTGTGCCGCTTGCAAGATCTGCCTCCGGTTCGTCGATCTCAGCCCCCCCGCCAACGGCCTCGACATCGAGCGCTTCCATCACGATCGGCTTGTCGTAAATCGTGAAGCCAAACTGCTTTTTGTGCGCTGCATGAAATGCTTCAGACATCGAGTCAAACGTCTGAAGCGGGATCGGGATGGTCGTATCGGAGCCTTGGAAGCGCAGGTGGCAGACAGAAATTGTCTCGATTTCAGAATCACTTATCCCCTGTTGCTGAAGTTCGCCCTTTGATTCTGATTCAAGCTGCTGAAGCAGTTCCGTGATGCTTTCGAGTGCCTCTTCAAGCGGCTTGACAACAGATTTCTGGCGGCTCGCGCGGATATCGGCAAGGCCCATGCCATAGGCAGACAGGATGCCCGAGAACGGATGGATCAGGACGGTTTTCATGCCGAGACTGTCGGCAACGAGACAGGCGTGCTGACCGCCCGCGCCACCGAAACAGGTGAGGGCGTAATCCGTGACGTCATAGCCGCGTTCGACGGAAATCTTCTTGATGGCGTTTGCCATATTGTCGACGGCAATCGCAAGAAAGCCGTCTGCGACCTCTTCCGGCGTGCGCCCGTCGCCGAGCTCTGCGGCAAGCGCGGTGAAGGCAGCCTTGACCGCCTCGCGGTCGAGCTGCTGATCCTGATTTGGGCCGAAAACCGCGGGAAAGTTTTCCGGCTGCAATTTGCCGACCATGACATTCGCATCGGTCACGGCGAGGGGGCCGCCCCGGCGATAGCATTTGGGTCCCGGATTTGCGCCCGCCGAATCCGGGCCAACGGAAAAGCGCGCGCCATCGAAATGAAGGATCGAACCGCCACCGGCGGCCACAGTGTGAATGCGCATCATCGGCGCGCGCATCCGCACACCGGCAACTTCGGTCTCGAAGGTGCGCTCGAGTTCGCCGTCATAGTGAGAGACATCGGTCGACGTGCCGCCCATGTCGAAACCGATGATCCTTTTATGTCCGGCGAAGGCGGAGGTCCTGATCGCGCCGACCACGCCGCCGGCAGGGCCGGACAGGATCGCGTCCTTGCCCTGAAACAGGCCTGCCGCCGTAAGGCCACCCGACGACATCATGAAAGACAGGCGCGGACTGTTGCCTGCGCTGTTGGCGGCAATGCCGAGTTCGCGGGCAACCTGATCGACATAGCGCTTCAGGATCGGCGAGAGGTAAGCATCCACGACCGTGGTATCGCCGCGCCCGACGAGTTTCATCAGGGGCGAGATTTCGTGGCTGACGGATATTTGCGTAAAGCCTACCTGCCGCGCAATGTCCGCCACGATTTTTTCATGTTCGGGAAAGGCCCAGGCATGCATGAAAACGATGGCAACAGAGCGGATGCCGTCGTCATAGAGTCCTTGAAGTGCCGTTCCCAGCGCTGCGGGATCGGGGGTTGCTTCAACCGTACCGTCGGCGAGCACGCGCTCGGCAGCCTCGATGACGCTTGTATAAAGCTGTTCTGGAAGAATGATGCGTTTTGCAAAAATATCGGGCCGCGCCTGATAGCCGATGCGCAGCATGTCGCCGAAGCCCTTTGTGATCACGAGGGCGGTGCGGTCGCCCTTGCGCTCAAGCAGCGCATTGGTCGCAACGGTCGTTCCCATTTTGACATGGCCGATGCGGCCAGGCGGGATCGCTTCGCCGGACTTCAATCCAAGCAGGTCACGGATGCCCTGTACGGCGGCATCGGCATAGGCTTCCGGATTTTCCGAGAGCAGCTTGTGCGGATGGAGCGCGCCGTCGGGGGCGCGCCCGACAATATCGGTGAACGTGCCACCCCGGTCGATCCAGAAATCCCAGGTGGATGATCGGCATTCTGTCTCAGGCTGCATGGGGTTTCCGTGCCTCGTCCGCGCGTCGAAATTCTATCGCGACTTTGGAAGGCTGCGGGTGCAATTGCAATGCTATTGTGATTAGGATCAGCACCCATCACTTGCGAGGTTCTTCCCCATGAACTACGTCCGTCTCGGCAAAACCGGTCTCAAGGTCTCGAAACTCTGTCTTGGCTGCATGAGCTATGGCACGCCGGGCTGGGACGTTCACCCCTGGGTGCTGGATGAGGCGGCTTCCATACCGTTCATTCATGACGCACTGGCCCGGGGCATCAATTTCTTTGATACGGCCGATTTTTATTCCCGCGGTGCGAGCGAAGTGATCCTCGGCAAGGCGCTCATGGGCGTGCCACGCGACGAGGTTGTGGTCGCCTCGAAGGTCTGTCTTGCCATGGGCGAGAAGCCGAACCAGAAGGGTCTGTCGCGCAAGCACATCATGGAGGGGGTCGATCGGTCGCTTGAACGGCTGGGCATGGATTACATGGACCTTCTCATCATCCACCGGCTCGACCATGACACCCCGATGGAGGAAACCTGCGACGCGCTGAACGACGTCGTGCGCTCCGGACGCGCTCTTTATATCGGCGCGTCGTCCATGTTTGCGTGGCAGTTCATGAAAATGCTCGGCATCCAGCGGGCGAATGGATTTGCGGAATTCGTATCGATGCAGAACTTCTACAATCTCGTCTACCGCGAGGAAGAGCGCGAGATGATGCCGCTCTGTCTCAGCGAACAGATCGGCGTCACGCCCTGGTCGCCGATGGCGCGCGGTTTCCTTACCAAAGGCATCGATGAAAGTGCCACGAGCCGCGCCGGGACCGACAGGCTCGCGCTCGGTTATTTCGGCACGGATGCAGATCATGCCGTGCTTGCTGCGGTGCGCGGGGTTGCGGCAGATCTCAAGGTCAAGCCGGCCCAGGTCGCCCTTGCCTGGGTGCTCTCAAAAGCGCATGTGTGCGCGCCGATTGTCGGGGCGACCAGGCCGCATCATCTTTCAGATGCAATTGCAGCGCTTGATATCGTGCTTGAAGCAGAGATGATCGAAGCGCTTGAAGCGCCTTATCAGACAAGGGCTGTGCAGGGGCATTCCTGATTTTGAAAAGAATTATAATTCAATATCTTATCAGATTAAGCGCGGGAGTTGATTCACCCGTTTCAGGTCATCTGCGATCAAGGTGAAGTTTTGATTCTGGATTTGCGAGCGAACCAGATCACGGCTACCACTGCGCTTGCAAAGGCCACGGTCTCAATCGTCACCTCCTCGTTGAGGATGATCGCGGAAATGGCGAGGGTGACGAAAATCTGAAGGAGTTGCATCTGGCTGACACGCGCAATGCCGCCGATGGCAAGGCCGGCGTTCCACGCGAAAAAGCCGATCAGCATGGAAAACAGCGAGACATAGGCAAAGCTCAACTTCGCGCTCGCGCTCGCGGTCAGAATGTTGCTGTCCCAGAATATGAAAAGGCCGATCGAGACGATGGGTGCTGCGATGACAAGCTGCCAGCAGATCACTTCCCATCCCGGTTTCTGGCGGCTGAGCTTGCCGGAAAAGACATAGCCGAGGGATGAGGAAAGTGTGGCGCAGACGAGCCAGAAATCGCCAAATGCCAGACCGGGGGCGCCATCACGGAATGCGAATATGGTGACGATGGCAGCACCCAGAGCGGACCAGAGCCAGAAGGTGGGCGAGGGGCTTTCGCCTGCGAAAAAGGCCGCGAAAATTGCCGTCGTGATTGGCAGCAGGCCGAGCACGACACCGGAATGGGCGGCAGGAACGGTCTGAAGCGCAAGGCCGAGAAAGCCCGGAAAGCCGATTACCAGGCAGAGACTCGAAAGGACAGTCCAGCGCCACAGCGCGCCCGGCAGGCTGCGGCGGAATGCAAGCAGGATCACGGCTGCAATGATGCCTGCGACAGCAGCGCGCCCGAAAGTGATGAACCAGGGCTGAAGCTCCATGACGGCGAGCCGTGTCGCCGGAACCGTGCCCCCGAAAATCACCACCCCGAGAAGGCCGAGCATAAGGCCGAGGTTCTGTCTGCTGATCGTGCTTGGCAAAGGCGCACCTGTTTTGTGATGACATGAAGGCTTAAAGGCCTCGTCAGGAGGGGCCTGGTCTATTATGAAGTGTTCTCAACACCTGCATGACGATGTGTTGGGGACCATTTGAGCATCTGGACGAGATTTGCTGAATTTGCAACGGCAATTGCGAACACATCGCCTGTGGCAGGTGTGTGGGAAGCAATTACAGCTGTTCTCGGTGGCG
This sequence comes from Hyphomicrobiales bacterium, assembly GCA_013911885.1. Taxonomy (GTDB): domain Bacteria; phylum Pseudomonadota; class Alphaproteobacteria; order Rhizobiales; family JACESI01; genus JACESI01. The sequence goes on from JACESI010000007.1 coordinate 53,166, forward strand.
GGTCTTCGAGCCCGGAAAAGCGCCAGGTGGCCTTCGCCATGGCGATGATTGCCCTTTCGGCCAAAATGGCTAAGGCGGATGGCGTTGTCACCCATGACGAGATCAACGCCTTCAAGGAGATTTTCGAAATTCCCGAGGCGGAGGCTGCGAATGTTGCGCGCGTTTTCAATCTCGCCAAACAGGACGTCCGTGGCTTTGACGCCTATGCAAGGCAGATCCAGAAAATCTATCACCATGATCCTGATTTTCTGGAAGACATTCTCGACGGGCTTTTCCATATCGCCAAGGCTGATGGAATCATCCATGACAACGAACTCGCCTTTCTCCAAGAAGTCGGCAGGATTTTTGCCGTTGAGGATGAGGTTTTTGGCGCGATCCGGGCGCGGCATGTGCGGGGCGGGCGGAACGATCCCTATGCGATCCTTGGCGCGGATCCGAGCTGGAGCAATTTCGAACTCAGGAAACATTATCGCAGGCTTGTGCTCGAAAATCACCCGGACCGGTTGATTGCCCGCGGGGTGCCGCCTGAATTTGTGAGGATCGCAAACGACAAGATGGCTGCCATAAACGCGGCTTACGCGGAACTCGAAAAGGAGCGCGGGCTTTGAACGAACCCTGTTTTACAGCCGACAGCCGTTTCGTCGATGAGGTCTGCCCGGCGGTGAATATCAACGAGCGCGAAGGTGGCCCGGCCGATATGCTGTTGCTGCACTATACCGGCATGCCCGAGGGAGAAAAGGCGCTGAAATGGCTCTGCATGGAGGTGAGCAAGGTCTCCTGCCACTATTTCGTTTTCGAAGACGGGCGGATTATTCAGTCGGTGCCGGAAAAGCGCCGCGCCTGGCATGCCGGCGTATCTTCCTGGGGCGGGTGTACAGACAACAATTCGCGTTCCATTGGAATTGAAATCTCGAATCCCGGCCATGAACACGGCTATGTCCCGTTTCCCGATGTGCAGATCGAGGCGGTGATCCGGCTTTCACAGGATATCTGCAATCGTAATCGCATCCGGCCCGCGCGGGTGCTTGCCCATTCTGATATCGCGCCAGCCCGCAAGCAGGATCCGGGGGAATTGTTCCCGTGGAACCGGCTTCATGCCGCTGGTGTCGGGCATTTTGTGCCGGAGGAACCGCCTGGCGACGGGCGCTTCTTTCAGCGCGGCGAAAGCGGGCAGCCGATCGAGGCGCTCCAGTCGATGCTCGCGCTTTACGGCTACGGGATCGAGGTCAACGGCGTTTTTGACGAGCAGACCGAAGATGTGGTCACCGCGTTCCAGCGGCACTGGCGGCAATCCCGCGTCGACGGCATCGCCGACGCATCGACGATTGCGACATTGCACCGGCTTCTGACAACTCTCACCTGAAGCCTATCCTGGGGACCGCGGTGTTTCGAGAATGCCGGGATTTGGCTCTTGACCCATTTGCCGCAATCCTCCACATCTGGGCTGTCAGTTGGCCGGGTGGCCGCTCGCTCCGAAGCCGCAAGGCGGGTCCGAAAGGTTGAACGAGAGGAAAGTCCGGGCTCCATGGAAACACGGCGCCGAATAACGTTCGGCGAAGAAGCATCTCAGGATGCTTTTTCAGGGAAAGTGCAGCAGAGAGGATACCGCCTGTGCCGCGCAAGCGGCCGGGTAAGGGTGAAAGGGTGGGGTAAGAGCCCACCGCGCTTTTGGCGACAAAGGCGGCATGGCAAACCCCGCCGGGAGCAAGACCGAATAGGGACAGCGCGTCTGTCGGGGTTTATGCCCCGTCAAGACAGACAGGGTCGTTTCCAGCCCAGTTGTCCGGGTGGGTTGCGTGAGCGTGCTTGCAAGAGCGCGCCAAGATGAATGGCTACCACGCAGGGGCGGTCAAACGCCCGTGCCATACAGAACCCGGCTTACAGGCCAACTGACATCTGCTTTCGCCGTCTCCTGCTTTCCGTTTCATGACTTGTCGGCAGATGTTTCGGGCACGATCATTTCGGCTGACCCGATCATGGCGCGCGCGTCGTCGCGGTTTCGCACCTGAACCATTTTTGCCTTGTTGAAGATGCCGCCACGGGAAAGCGCGATCAGCACGACCACCGTCTCGCCCGCTTGAAGCGTGACGCTTTCGTGGGTTGTCTCATTCGCATTGCGCGCCGGGCGCGCCGTCACGTCATAAGTGCCCGGTTCGACTTCGGCATGAAGAAACAGGCCGCTTCGCAACTGGCCGCTTGCAACGCCTTCAATCGCGACATCCATGCCGAGCCTGCTGCCGATATAACCCTTGCGAAGCAGATAAAGCCCGGCTTTGGCCCGTTTCGGCTGCATTTTTCGTGCGCGTTCCAAAACCTCGGGCGCGGCGCGCACGACCTTCCTGTTGCCGGAAATATTATAATAAATCACCCCCACCGTCCCGCCAAGCGCGAGGCCGGCCAGTGCGGCCTCCAGCGGTGGAACGCCCGCGAGACCGGCGGCAATCCCGGTGATCAGCGTGGCAATCGTGACGATAACAACAATCATGCGCCTTTACCCTTCATTCACCATCTCTGGCCTAAGGCTTCCCGCCTTCGCCGTGACTTCTTGCAAAACCGCGTCATCTCGACAAGCCGCCACGTGTCAATAATCGGTTGCCGCACCTTATTTCTGTTCCCCTTTCGACGCGTGCGTCCGTTCAATTGTGTGTTCATTCGAGAGCAGATTTTGAGAGCGGAAAAGCTTGGAAATCCTGCATTCTCAGCGGTAAATCCCGATTGATTCCATTGACGCCCAGTATTTTCCATGTTATCCCATTTATACCCAAATTTAATGCGTGCTTCCGTTTTGCAGCGCGGATTTGGCGGAAAAAATGTGCCTGAGGGCGAGATGAGATCCATTGGAGGCATTGGAACTCTGCGCGGAACTCTGCGCGGAACTCTCATGGGCGCGGTGTCGCGTTGGAAAGTTGTGTGCGTGCGTAATGGAACGGTTCGTTTCCAATTTTACAAAGAAGGTCGACGCAAAGGGGCGCGTATCTGTTCCGCCATCATTTCGCGCCATTCTTCAGCGCTCGGGGGATGAACAGATTTATACGCAGCTTTCGCTTGAATCCTCTTCCGTGATCGCGGGCGGTCAGAGCCTCCTCGCGGAGCTTGAGGCGCGTATCGGCCAGATCGATCCTTTCTCAACGGAATATGACGACTGGGCCGCGCATTTTTACTCCGGCAGCGATTATCTCAAGATTGATGGTGATGGCCGCATTGTTCTCACCGATGCCATCCGTGAGCATACCGGTATTGCCGATGATGTCCTCTTCGCCGGGCGCGGCACCTCGTTCCAGCTTTGGCAGCCAGCCGCTTTCAATGCCTATATCAGCGATGTCCGCACCCGCATCCGCAACAAGCGCGCTATCGGGGCTGCCGAATGAGCGCCGAGCCGCATATCCCTGTCATGCTGAGCGAGGTTCTCGACTATCTCGCGCCCGGACAGAATGGGATGCGGGGCGGTGTGTTTATTGATGCGACATTCGGCAATGGCGGATACAGCCGCGGCATTCTCGCCGCCGGCGGCCAGGTGATCGGCATCGACCGCGACCCGACTGCGATTGCTCATGGCCGGGAAATGGAAGCCGGATCGGGCGGCTCGCTCACCCTTGTCGAGGGCCGCTTCGGCGATCTTGACGCGCATGCCCGCGCCCTCGGCCACGACAAGGTCGATGGCGTCGTGCTTGATATCGGTGTGTCGTCGATGCAGCTCGATCAGGCGGAGCGCGGGTTCTCGTTCCGTTTTGACGGGCCGCTCGACATGCGCATGGAACGCGCCGGACTGAGCGCCGCCGATGTTGTGAACACGTTCAGGAAATCCGACCTTCAGCGTCTCATCGCAACCCTCGGCGAAGAGAAAAAGGCAGGCTACGTCGCCCACGCCATCGTCACGGCGCGCGAAAATGGCCGGATCGAGACAACAGCGGCGCTTGCGGCGCTCGCCGAGCACGCAGTTGGCAAGCGCCCCGGTGATCGCATTCACCCGGCAACGCGCACCTTTCAGGCGCTGCGCATTTTCGTCAACCGCGAACTGGAAGAACTTGGCCGCGCGCTTGTTGCGGCAGAGAGCATCCTGCGCGAAGGCGGCAGGCTCGTGGTCGTCACATTCCACTCTCTTGAAGATCGCATCGTAAAGCGCTTTCTACGCGACCGCGCAACGCTTGGCGGCGGCGGTTCGCGCCATCTGCCGGAGGTGGCCGCTGCTCAGCCGACATTGCGCGATCTGACCCGGCGCGCGGTTCTGGCAGGCGATGCAGAGACCGCCATCAACCCGCGCGCGCGTTCGGCGAAACTGCGTGCCGCCGAAAGGCTCATCGCCCCCGCCCGCGGCCTCGACATGCGTGCGCTCGGTGTGCCGCTGCTTCCCTTTGGTCTTGAAGGAAACTGATGATGCGTCGTCTTATCTATCTCATTCTGGTCGGTCTTATGGTGGCGGGTGCGGGCTATACGTTCGAAACCAAGCGGCGGGCGGAAAGCGCTGCTGAAGACGTGCGCAGGCTGGCCAGTGAAATTCAGCATGAGCAGGATACGATCGACCTCCTCAAGGCAGACCTCAGCGTGCTCACCCAGCCATCGCGGCTTCAGGAACTGACAGAGCGTCATGCCGATGCGCTCCGACTTGAAACGCTCAAGGTCGATCAGATCATCACCCTCGACGAATTGCCCCAGCGACCGCTTGACCTCAGCCCCTTTCAGCAGGGGGATGCGCTCGGCGGGTATGCAGGCGGTTCCGATAGCAACATCCAGTAGAGACGCAAGGCAACCATCATGCAAACGCCAGGAATGGTCTTTCGGAAAAGATTCAGCGCCGTGTCCGCATCGGGCGAACCATTTGACACGCCCGCAATCACCCTCGAGGGAAGCCGCAAGCAGCGGCTTGACATGACGCGCAGCCGCCTCCTGCTCGTTGCTTTCGGGTTTCTTGTGGTCTATGGCGGCATCGCCGCGAAGCTCGTACATCTTGGCGCCGTCGATCCTGCCGACATCGCGCGTACATATTCTCCCGCCGCCAATGTGCTGATGACCTCGCGACCCGACCTTGTCGACCGCAACAACGAAGTCATAGCGAAGGATCTGACCACTTATTCGCTCCACGCCGACCCGCAGAAGATGAAGTTTCCTGCGGAAGCGCTCGACCGCCTCGCTGAAGTGATCCCGGATATTGACAAGGCGAAGCTGCTTGAGCGCCTGCGCGGCCCTGGTCATTTCGTCTGGATCAAGCGCGAGATGACGCCGGCGCAGCAGGCGCAGATTCTCGACCTTGGCATTCCGGGCCTGTCGTTTGATCGCGAGACACGGCGGTTTTATCCCGGCGGTTCGGTTGCCTCACACCTTGTTGGCTATGTCGATATCGATAATCATGGCATTGCCGGTTTCGAGAAATTCGTCGACGACCAATGGCTTGAAGACCTGCGCGCGGCTGGTCTCGGCTCGGGCGAACGGATGAAGCCGCTTCAGCTGTCGATCGACATGCGGGTTCAGCACGTGGTTCGCGATGAACTCGCCAAGGCGATGGCGCTCTACAAGGCGATTGCCGCGGTCGGGATCATTCTCGACGCCCATACCGGCGAAGTTGTCGCGATGTCCTCGCTGCCGGATTATGATCCGAATGATATTCCGGCGACATTTTCCAAAGATGCGTTGAATCGCGCGACAGCAGGCGTGTTCGAGATGGGCTCGACATTCAAGGTCTTCACCACCGCGATGGCGCTCGACAGCGGCCTCGTCCAGATGACCGATACATTCGATGCGCGCAAGCCGATCAGTCAGGGCGGTTTCAAGATCAGCGATTTTCACGCACAGCGCCGGATCCTGACGCTTCCCGAGGTCTTCACCTATTCCTCGAATGTCGGCACGGTCAGAATGGCGCTGACGGTTGGCATGGAGAAGCATGAAGCATTTCTGCGCAGCCTCGGGTTGCTCGCACCGGCCCAACATGAATTGCCTGAAATCGGCAAGCCGCAGTCTCCTAAGGAGTGGAAAACACTGAACTCCATGACGATCTCGTTCGGTCACGGTATCGCGGTCACGCCGTTGCAGACGGTCTCCGCCGCTGCGGCGATGCTGAACGGTGGCAAACTCATTCCGCCGACCTTCCGTTCGCGCAGTGTCGATGAAGCCGATCGGCTGGCAACACAGGTGGTCTCGGCTGAAACCAGCGCCAAGATGCGCTATCTCTTCCGCCTCAATGTCGAAAAGGGTTCCGGTAAGCGCGCTGAAGTCGAAGGTTATGCCGTCGGTGGCAAAACCGGCACCGCCGAGAAGGTGGTGAACGGGCGCTACGCTTCCGACAAGAGGCTGAACTCCTTTCTTTCCGCATTTCCGATCGACAATCCGCGCTATGTCATGCTGGTGATGCTGGATGAGCCGAAGCCAGTCGAGGGTCAGCACAGCGCGACAGCCGGCCTCAATACGGCGCCGACGACGGCGGCGATCATCCGGCGAATTGCGACCACGCTCGGCGTTTCGCCTCGGCTCGACGAAACGCCGGTCCTCACGGCGGTTGACTACCGCCGGTAGCAGGTGCAAACCGTTTGCGAACGGTGAGGATGATCCTTCATGAGCGAAAATGATGCCGCGGATGTGCTGGTCCGTCCCGCCCGGCTAGACACTCTCTTGCCGCCCGGCATTTTCCTGATCGGCGATGGCAGTGTTCCGATTGCGGGATTGACAGCCGACAGCCGGGAAGTAAGGCCTGGTTTTGTTTTTGCGGCGCTCAAGGGCAGTCGGAGCGATGGCGTTGCCTTTGTGGAGGCTGCTCTTGCCGCAGGCGCCGCAGCAATCCTGACCGATACGCCTGAGCCGCAGACCACCGCCGCTCTCAAGGCGGCGAACAGGATCATCACCGATAATCCCCGCAAGACCCTGGCCGAGATGGCGGCGCGCTTCTATCCGGCGCAACCGGCGACCATTGCCGCTGTTACCGGCACAGCGGGCAAGACCTCGGTTGCTGCCTTTCTGCGCGAGATGTGGCTTGGCTCCGGCAAGGTGGCGGCAAGCATCGGCACGGTCGGCGTCGTAAGCCCGACCGGATCGGTCTATGGCAGCCTGACCACGCCCGACCCGGTGCATCTTCATGAAACGATTGACCGGCTCGCGCGGCAGGGTGTCACGCATCTGGCACTCGAGGCGTCCAGCCACGGGCTTGACCAGTATCGGCTTGACGGGGTTCGTATCGGGATTGGCGGCTTTACCAATCTCGGTCGTGACCACATGGATTATCATCCAACAATCGAAGCGTATTTTCACGCGAAAATGCAGCTCTTCGAGCGGCTTCTTCCAAGAAATGCACCGTTCGCGGTTGATCTTGACAGTGCCTATGGGCAGGAGGCGCTCGCCCGCGGCCGTGCCGCGGGATGTGCGCCGCTCACGGTTGGCAGCAAGGGCGAGGCGATCCGTCTCGTATCGCTTGCCCGCGACGGGTTCCGCCAGCGGCTGACGCTTGATTTCGGTCATGGACCGGTGGAGGTGCTGCTGCCGCTGGTCGGGCGGTTTCAGGTATCCAATGCGCTTGTTGCCGGTGCCATGGCGCTTGCAAGCGGCCTGTCTGCTGACGTGATCTGTACCAGTTTCGAAACGCTGAAGGGTGAGGCGGGCAGGCTTGAATATGTCGGCACGACCACGGCGGGTGCCCTCGTCTTCATCGATTATGCCCATAAGGTTGAGGCACTCGACAATGTGCTCGATGCGCTTCGCCCCTATGCGGCGCGCCACCTGATTGCCGTTTTCGGCGCGGGCGGCGACCGCGACCGGGGAAAACGCGCGCTGATGGGCAAGGTGGCGGCGGAAAAGGCCGACCGTGTCATCGTCACGGATGACAACCCGCGCAGCGAGGAGCCTGCGACGATCCGCGCCATGATCATGGAAGCAGTACCCGCAGGCGAGGAGATCGGCGACCGGGAACGCGCGATTTTTCATGCTTTGAGAAGTGCCACCAAGGGCGATGTGGTCGTTATTGCAGGCAAGGGCCATGAGACCGGCCAGATTATCGGCGAAGTCACTTTGCCGTTCAGCGACCATGAGGTTGTTCGACGCGCGATTAACGCCGGGCCTGAATCAGGTTAAGGGTTTTGTATAAGGAAGGCCACGCCCCTTCTTTCCTTTCCATCTTTGAAGGTTGCCCCATGACAGATGCTTCCGCGATATCCCCGCTCTGGCAAGCAGATCCGGTGTTGCGCGCCGTGGCGGGCCAGCTTCTTGAACCTCAAGGCGGTCTTGCTCAACCAGACCCGTCCGACGGCGCCATATGGGGTGTTTCGATCGACAGCCGCTCGGTCGCGGCAGGCGATCTCTTCTTCGCAATCCGGGGTGAGCGGATGGACGGCCATGATTTCGTCGCGCCAGCTCTTCGGCAGGGTGCGGCCTTTGCCGTGGTCGCCCGCGAACGGGCCGCAGCGCTTGGTGCCGATCCGGATGTGGATGCTGCGCGGCTGATCGTGGTTGATGATGTGCTTGCGGCAATGGAGGATCTCGGTCGTGCCGCGCGCGCGCGGTTCATGGGGCGGGTGTTTGCAGTCACCGGCAGCGTCGGCAAGACCGGCACGAAAGAGATGCTGCGCCTCGCGCTTGGCGCCTCCGGGATGGTTCATGCCTCTGTCGCCTCGTTCAACAATCATTGGGGTGTGCCGCTGACGCTGTCGCGCACACCCGCCGATCTTGCCTATGCGGTCTATGAAATCGGCATGAACCATCCCGGTGAAATCGTGCCCCTGGTCGCACAGGTGCGCCCGCATGTGGCGGTGATCACCACGGTGGAGCCGGTTCATCTCGCGTTTTTCGACAGCGAGCAGGAAATCGCCCGCGCCAAAGCGGAAATCTTTACCGGGATAGAACCGGGCGGCACCGCCGTTCTCAACCGCGACAACCGCCATTTTGAGTTCCTGCTGGCACTTGCCAGAGCCGAAGGCGTGCAGGTTGCGACCTTTGGCGAGGTGGCGAATGCGGACACACGGCTTGTCAATGTCGATCTCGCGCCTGATCATTCCGTGGTGGAGGCGGAGGTTTTTGGCACACGGATGTCGTATCAACTGGGTGCGCCGGGGCGCCATCTCGTCCAGAATTCGCTTGCTGTCGCGACCTGTCTTCACCTTGCGGGTGCAGATGTCGCGGGCGGGCTTTCGGCCCTCGGGCATCTGAGCGCACCGAAGGGGCGAGGGGCCCGGCTTAATCTCGCCAGGGATGGCGGACATTTTCTGGTTCTTGATGAAAGCTACAATGCGAACCCGGCCTCGATGCGTGCGGCAATCAGCCTTCTCGGCACGGCCCCGCTCGGCGAGGGCGGCAAAAGGATTGCGGTTCTGGGCGATATGCTCGAACTCGGCACCGCCAGCGAGGCGCTTCATGCGGGCCTTGCGGAAGCGCTCATTGAAGCCCGAATCGATCGGGTTTTCGCCAGCGGCCCGCATATGAAATCACTGTTCGACGCGCTGCCCGATAAAATGCGGGGGATATATGCAACAAGCGCGAGCGGTTTGCAGGAGGCCCTTCTTGAAACGGTTGCTAAAGGGGACGCCGTTATGGTCAAAGGGTCTCTGGGGAGCCGGATGGGGCCGCTGGTCGATCTTCTCGCCACACGTTATCCGGCCTGATGGCTGTTTTCTCTCACAGTGATTGAACCTGAATCATGCTCCTTCTGCTCAGCCATCTTTCCGACAGCTTTCCCGTTCTCAACGTGTTTCGCTACATCACCTTCCGCGGCGGGCTTGCAACCGTTACGGCGATGCTCGTGGTGTTTCTGTTCGGTCCGATGATGATCAAGAAACTGCGCGCGCGCCAGGGCAAGGGCCAGCCGATACGGGCGGATGGACCGCAGAGCCATATCATCTCCAAGGCGGGTACGCCGACCATGGGCGGGCTGATGATTCTGGGCGGACTTTTTGTCTCGACCCTGCTGTGGGCTGATCTGACCAATCCATATGTCCAGATGGTGATTTTCGTGACACTCGGTTTCGGTGCGATCGGCTTTTATGATGATTATCTGAAGGTAACGAAGCAGAGCCACAAAGGCTTTTCCGGGCGGATCCGTCTCGCCTTCGAATTTCTGATCGCGGGTATTGCCGTCTGGTACATTACCGAAAACAGCAGCGCACCTTTCGCAACAAGCCTCACGTTTCCTTTCGCGAAAGACCTTCTCCTCAATCTCGGCATTCTGTTCATTCCTTTTGCAGCTTTCGTGATCGTGGGCACCGGCAATGCGGTGAATCTCACCGATGGTCTGGATGGCCTTGCGATTGTGCCGGTTATGATTGCGATGGGATCGTTTGGTTTCATCGCCTATCTTTCCGGCAACGCGGTCTTTGCCGATTATCTGCAAATCCACAATGTGGCGGGGACCGGGGAGCTCGCGATCATTTGCGGCGCGATCATTGGCGCAGGGCTCGGGTTCTTATGGTTCAATGCGCCGCCCGCGGCAATTTTCATGGGCGATACCGGCTCGCTCGGTCTTGGTGGCGCCCTCGGCACGATTGCTGTTGCGACAAAGCACGAGATCGTGCTTGCCATCATCGGCGGCCTTTTCGTGCTTGAGGCGATGTCGGTCATCATTCAGGTGATTTCGTTCAAGACCACCGGCAAGCGCGTATTCCGCATGGCCCCGATCCATCACCATTTCGAGCAGAAAGGCTGGACGGAACCGCAGGTCGTCATCCGTTTCTGGATCATCGCCTTCATTCTTGCCCTGATCGGACTGACCACGCTGAAGCTGCGCTGACATGATCGCTGTAACGACATTCCGCAACAAGGCCGTCCTGGTTTTCGGCTTGGGTGGTTCGGGGCTGGCGACGGCAGAAGCGCTTGCAGCCGGCGGCGCGCGGGTGCTGGCCTGTGATGACAATGCCGTGCGCATGGAGGCCGCGGCGGCGGCGGGAGTTGCGACGGCTGATTTCCGCAATACTGATTTTTCGAAATTCGACGCGCTGGTTCTCTCGCCCGGTGTGCCGCTTACCCACCCGGCGCCGCACTGGACCGTCGAAATGGCGCAGGCGGCCGGGATCGAGATCATCGGCGATGTCGAGCTGTTCAACCGGGAGCGGCTCGCCCATGCACCGGATTGCCCGTTTATTGCCATCACCGGCACCAATGGCAAATCGACAACAACCGCGCTCATCGCCCATATTCTTGAAATGGCGGACCGTGATGTGCAGCTCGGCGGCAATATAGGGCGCGCGGTGCTTACCCTCGATCCGCCGGTTGCGGGGCGTCATTATGTCATCGAATGTTCCTCATACCAGATCGACCTTGCCCCCGGTCTCAAGCCGTCCGTCGGTCTGCATATCAACCTTGCGCCTGATCATCTCGATCGCCACGGCACCTTGGCGCACTATGCGGCGATCAAGGCGCGGCTGGTGAGGGGGGCGGACCATGCGGTTGTCGGGGTCGATGATGCGCTCTCGCGCGCGATTGCCGCGGAACGAGCCGAAGCTGGTCGCAGCCTTGACCGGGTCTCGGTCATGATGGCGGCCGACATTGCCTTCGATGGCACAATCCTCCTCGATCATGGCAAGGCGGCACTTGATATGGCGGGTATTTCGAGCCTGCGCGGGCGGCATAATCTTCAAAACGCGGCGATGGCCTATGCCGCCTGCCGCGCCGTGGGGCTTTCAAATCCGGTTATCGAGGCAGGCATGCGCTCTTTTCCGGGCCTCGCCCACCGGATGGAGCAGGTCGGCGAAAAAAATGGTATCCTCTTCATTAATGATTCGAAAGCGACAAACGCGGACGCTGCCGCGCGCGCGCTTGATAGTTTTGATAGTATATACTGGATTTTGGGTGGGCGAGCCAAACAGGGGGGCATCGCCGAGCTTAACGAATTTTTTCCAAAGATCGTTCATGCTTTTTTAATTGGCGAAGCGAGCGAACAATTTGCACATGATCTTGAGGGGAAGGTCGCCGTTTCGAAATGCGAAACACTGGACCGCGCGACCGAAGCGGCGCTTAGAATGGCTTTGAACGGGAAGCACGCAAAAGGGCAGACAACCGCCGTATTGTTGTCACCGGCCTGTGCAAGTTTCGATCAATTCGCCAATTTCGAGGTGCGAGGCAACGCATTCCGCACAGCCGTCCAGGGGCTGTTGACCAAAGGGTAGAAGGCGCGCGTTTGATGGTTTCGAGATTAGACAGATCGCCTCTGGCAAATTGGTGGTGGACGATCGACAAGCCGATGCTCTTCGGTCTGATTGCCTTGATGTTTCTGGGCCTCATTCTATCCTTTGCAGCAAGTCCCGCCATTGCCGAACTGCACGGGCTGGAGAGCTATTATTTCGTCAAGCGCCATGCGGTCTTTGCCCTTCCCGCCATCGGTATCATGCTGGGTGTGTCGTTATTGTCGCCGCGCTCAATCCGGCGTTTGGCGGCGGCGGTGTTTTTTGTCGGCGTCGCGCTTCTGGTTTATACGCTTTTCGCTGGCGAGGCCGTCAAAGGCTCGCGGCGCTGGATTTCGGTTGCGGGCTTTTCGCTGCAACCCTCCGAAATCGTGAAACCGGCATTCATTCTGCTTGTCGCCTGGCTTTTTTCAGAACAGGCCCGGCGGCCGGAAATTCCCGGCAATGTGTTTGCGATCGTGCTGCTTGCAATCTTTGCCGCGCTTTTGGTGGCTCAGCCCGATATCGGCCAGACAGCCCTCGTCACCCTGACCTGGTGCGCAGTGTTCTTCATGGCGGGCCTGTCGTGGCTATGGATTGTCATTCTTGGATTGATTGCCGCCGGTGGCATGGTTGCCGCCTATTTGTTGCTGCCGCATGTGGCAGGGCGGATCGACCGGTTCCTGAACCCGGAAAGCACAGACACCTATCAGGTCGACAAAGCACTCGAAGCGTTTTACAGCGGCGGCTGGTTCGGGCGCGGACCGGGCGAGGGCATCGTCAAGCGCGGTATCCCCGATTCCCATACGGATTTCATCTTTGCGGTGATCGGTGAGGAATTCGGTCTCGTTGCCTGCATGGCACTCGTCGCGATTTTTGCTCTGCTCGTCATGCGCGGGATCTATCTCGGCTTCCGTCAGGACAATACGTTCGTCCGGCTTGCCGTGGGCGGGCTGATGATCATGTTCGGCATGCAGGCTGCGATCAATATGGCAGTCAATCTGCAACTCGTGCCGACCAAGGGCATGACCCTGCCTTTCATATCCTATGGCGGTTCCTCGATGCTCTCCATTGCGGTTGCCATGGGTATGGTGCTAGGTCTCGCGCGTAAGCGTCCAAAGCCCTCGCGGATGATGTTCAATGCGCGAGAGCAGCAGGACACGCCGATGGGCCTGACCGCATAAGCTTGAGCCGATGAACACCAAAGCCGAAATCAGAAAGCGCGCCTTGCTTTGCGCAGGCGGAACGGGGGGGCATCTTTTCCCCGCTCACGCGCTTGCCGGTGAATTGATGCGCCGGGGTTTTGACGTGCATCTTGTTTCCGATGACCGGATCGAGACCTATGCAAAGGATTTCCCGGCATCCGAGCGTCATCGGCTGGCATCCGCGACGCTTGCCGGCAAAAATCCTCTGAAGCTTCTGAAAGCGCTGCTGGTTCTTGCAAAATCCTATTTTTCCGCGCTCAATCTGATCAGGCGCATCAAACCGGACGTGGTTGTGGGTTTTGGCGGCTATCCGACCGTGCCACCTGTTCTTGCGGCGGCGACCAGGGGGGTGCCGAGCCTGATCCATGAGGCGAATGCCGTGCTTGGCCGGGCGAACTGGTTCTTGAGCTTCCGGGTATCCGCCGTTGCGCTCGGTCTGCCGCTTGCGCAGGAAACCATGATCAAGACAATCTATACCGGCAATCCGGTACGCGACGCCGTGCTTGTCGCCGCGGAGACGGCCTATGCGTCGCCGGTCGCGGACGGTGAGTTCCGGCTCACGGTGTTTGGCGGCAGTCAGGGCGCGCAGTTCTTTTCTGCTGTCGTTTTGAAAGCGATAGGGCTTCTTTCGCCGGAGTTCAGGGCGCGGCTCAGAATTGTCCAGCAAGCCCGCACCGAGGATGAGATCGCGGTGCGCTCGGCCTATGACGTGATGGCGGTGCGCGCCGATGTCGCGACCTTTTTCACCGATATGCCGGCCCGCATCGCCGCAAGCCATCTTGTCATCTCGCGCTCCGGTGCGTCGACGACGGCGGAACTTGCGGTGATCGGAAGGCCTGCCATCCTCATTCCCTATCCCCATGCCCTCGATCACGATCAGGCCGCGAATGCAGCGCTTCTGGTCGAGCATGGTGGCGGCTGGGTCGTGCCGCAGAGCGAGGTCACGCCTGAATGGCTTGCCCGCGAACTTGAAAAACACATGGAAGACGGCGCCGGCCTTGCGGTCGCGGCGGCAAATGCCCGGGCGCAAGGGCGTCCCGATGCGGCACTGCGCCTTGCCAAGGTCGTGGAAGCCCTTGCCTCGGGCCAGAGCCCTGATCAATCTGTCGCCGACCGACCGAGCGCTTAACCCTCGTCAAAAGGAACTGATCCAATGAAGATGCCACAGAATATTGGACCCGTGCACTTTATCGGGATCGGCGGTATCGGCATGAGCGGGATTGCCGAAGTCCTTCAGACGCAGGGCTATACCGTGCAGGGTTCGGATGCGAGCGACAGCGCCAATGTCGCGCGCCTGCGCGGCAAGGGTATCAAGGTTTTTGTCGGCCATCATGAAGACAATCTCGGTGATGCCGAAGTGGTGGTCGTCTCGTCTGCGATCAAACCCGGAAACCCGGAATTGGTGGCAGCGCGGGTCCGCGTCCTGCCGGTGGTGCGTCGCGCGGAAATGCTGGCCGAGCTGATGCGTTTCAAATCCGCCATTGCGGTGGGCGGCACCCATGGCAAGACCACGACCACCTCGCTCATTGCAGCCTTGCTTGAGGCGGGGCACAGGGACCCGACCGTGATCAATGGCGGCATCATCAATGCCTATGGCACCAATGCGCGGATGGGCGATGGCGACTGGATGGTGGTGGAGGCGGACGAATCGGATGGCACTTTCGTGAAACTGCCGGCCGATGTCGCGGTTGTCACCAATATCGACCCTGAACATCTTGACCACTACGGCACGTTCGACAGGGCAAAGGAGGCCTTCCGGCTGTTTGTCGAGAATGTACCCTTCTATGGTTTTGCGGTCATGTGCATCGACCATCCCGAAGTGCAGCGTCTGGTCGGCCTGATCGCGGACCGGCGCATCATCACTTATGGCTTCAATCCGCAGGCCGATGTGCGCTTTCATAATGTCCGGCCCGAGGGCGGATCGTCGCGGTTCTCGGTGATCCTGCAAAACCGCCACAAAGCGGAAAATGCCGAAATTCTCGATCTCGTCCTGCCAATGCCAGGTCAGCACAATGTCTCGAACGCGACTGCCGCGATTGCGGTTGCTGCCGCGCTCGGTATCGAGGCAGAAGACATCCGCCAGGGCCTTGCCACGTTCTCCGGCGTCAAGCGGCGCTTTACCCATACCGGAAGCTGGAATGGTGTCGATATCTTCGACGATTACGGCCATCATCCGGTCGAAATTGCAAGCGTTCTGAAGGCGGCGCGCTCGGCTGCGAAAGGCAAGGTGATCGCCATCGTTCAACCGCACCGATATACACGGCTGCACAGTCTTTTTGATGATTTCTGCACCTGCTTCAACGATGCCGACACGGTGATTGTTGCCCCGGTCTATGAGGCGGGGGAGACGCCGATCGAGGGCGTGGACCGCGACAGCCTCGCCAATGGCATACGCGCGCGCGGCCATCGCAACGTGCTTGTGACCAACGGGCCATCGGATCTCGCTAAGCTTGTGGCCGCGGAGGCCGCGGAGGGCGATTATGTCATGTGTCTTGGCGCAGGCAGCATCACCTATTGGGCTTATGCGCTGCCGGGCGAGCTTGCCGATCTCAAGAGAGCCTGACATGGGCTTTCCCGCCGGCTTTCCAGATCTGATACCGACGCTTGGTGACTGGATCAATGGCGTGCGCGGTCGGCTGACGGCCAATGCCGACATGAGCAAGGTGACTTGGTTTCGCGTCGGCGGCCCGGCACAACTGATGTTTCAGCCCGCAGACGAAGCGGATCTTGCTTACTTCCTCTCGAATCTCCCTCTGGAAATTCCGGTGATGGTCGTTGGCATCGGCTCCAATCTTCTGGTTCGCGACGGCGGCATTCCCGGTGTCGTGATCAGGCTTTCCGCCAAGGGCTTTGGCGGCATCGCGCGGGAAGGGACAAGCCGCATTCGGGCCGGGGCGGCACTTGCCGATAAAAGGGTCGCAGCTTTTGCTCTCGAAAGCAGGCTTGACGGCTTCGCCTTCTACCACGGCATTCCGGGCGGCATCGGCGGTGCGCTGAGGATGAATGCGGGCGCAAACGGCACGGAGACAAAAGACCGGCTGATCGAGGTTGTGGCGGTTGACCGAAAAGGCGTGCGCCATGTGCTGGACAGGGCTGCCATGGGCTATGCCTATCGCCACGCGTCGGCGCCTCAGGATTACATTTTCACCGAGGCGCTCTATGAGGGAATTCCCGCCGATCCGGCATCGATCCAGGCTGCGATGGCAGCCGTCCAGCACCACCGCGAGACGGTGCAGCCGGTGAAAGAGAAGACCGGCGGCTCAACCTTCAAGAACCCTGAAGGCCTGAGCGCCTGGAAAGTGATCGACGCGGCAGGCTGTCGCGGACTTCGGGTCGGTGGGGCAGAAATGAGCACGCTGCACTGCAATTTCATGATCAACACCGGCATGGCCAGCGGCACCGATCTTGAAACGCTCGGTGAGACGGTGCGCCAGCGTGTCTATGAAAATTCGGGCATCCTGCTCGAATGGGAAATCAAGCGGATCGGCGAGGCGAAAGACGGCCTCGCTGTTTCCGAATTCCGCCCGCCTCAGCGCGAGGTCTGACCGGCGCACAGGACTGTGTGATCGGCCCGCAGGCCGCAAGGCCCCCGGCTTCAAGGTGACGTCTTCAGGCAGCTTTCCTGCGAGCGAGAATGTTGAGGACCTCAACCGACATCGCAAAAGCCATGGCGACATAGATATAGCCCTTCGGCACGTGGACGCCAAAGCCGTCCGCGACAAGCACCATGCCGACCATGAGCAGAAAGGCGAGCGCGAGCATCACGACGGTCGGGTTCCGGCTGATGAAACGCGACACCGGCTCCGCCGCCAGAAGCATGACGCCTACCGCAACAACGACCGCAGCCACCATGATCGGGAGATGCGTTGTCATGCCGACGGCGGTCAGAATGCTGTCGATGGAAAAGACGAGATCGAGAAGAATGATCTGAACGATCGCACTCGCAAGACCGATGGTGACGAGCGCGCCTTTTGAATGCTCATCGCCGCTGTCGACCTTGTGGTGGATTTCGCGGGTTGCCTTCCAGATCAGAAACAGACCGCCCGCGATCAGAATGAGATCGCGGATCGAAAACGCGGTTTCAAAGCTCGGATTGCCGTGGCTGTCGGCCGTGCCGGTAAAGCCGAGGTCGATCACCGGAGCAGACAGGCCGACCAGATAGCTGATCCCGCCGAGAAGGGCGAGCCGCAGGCCAAGGGCAAGGCCCAGCCCAAGCCGCCGGGCGAAGGGGCGCTGCGCTTCGGGCAGTTTGTTCGTGATCAGCGACAGAAAGATGAGATTGTCGATTCCAAGCACGATTTCGAGGGTGACGAGCGCAAGAAATGCTGCCCAGGCTTCGGGAGAGGAGAGAAGTTCAAGGCCGATATCTGGCATGGTCGCACGGTGTTCCTGGATGAAAACGGGTGGTGATTACTCGCCCAATCCCTCGAACAGGGCGGTGGAGAGATAACGCTCGGCAAAGGATGCGGCAATGACCACCACCCGTTTTCCCGTCATTTCTGGACGTTTTGACACCTGAATTGCCGCGAAAATGGCAGCGCCCGATGAAATGCCGACCGGTACGCCTTCCGTGCGCGCGACGGCGCGTGCTGTCGCGAAGGCCTTATCATTGTCGACCTCAATGACTTCGTCCATGAGGGAAACATCCATATTGTCGGGAATGAAACCTGCTCCGATGCCCTGAATCATGTGCGGACCGGGCTTGCCACCAGCGAGGACCGGGCTTGCGCTTGGTTCGACGGCAATCATGCGGATCTGGGGATTGCGCGACTTGAGCACCTGCGCGAGGCCGGTGAACGTGCCGCCCGTGCCAACACCGGCAACGATCGCATCCACCTTGCCATCCGTGTCATGCCAGATTTCTTCGGCTGTCGTCATGCGATGGATCTGGGGATTGGCCGGATTCGAGAATTGGCTCGGCATGATCGAATTCGGTATCTCGCCAAGAAGTTCCCCGGCTTTCGCGATTGCCCCGCCCATGCCTTTTTCGCGCGGGGTCAGAACGAGCTCTGCCCCGAGAAGCGCTACCATCTTGCGGCGTTCGATCGACATCGATTCCGGCATGGTGAGGATCAGCCGGTAGCCACGGGCGGCGGCGGCAAAGGCAAGGCCGATACCGGTATTGCCCGATGTCGGTTCGATCAGGGTCGTGCCTTGCTTGAGCTTACCCTGTTTTTCAAGATCGAGGATCATGTTGACGCCGATGCGGTCCTTGACGCTCGCAATCGGGTTGAAAAACTCGCATTTGACACAGAGATCCGCAACGAGACCATGCTCGGCGGAAAGCGCAGGCAGGCGCACCAGCGGGGTGTTGCCGATTGTCTCAAGGATGCTGCCGTAGATCCTGCCGCGCATCGGCTTGTCGAAATGGATATCGGAACTGGTCATCGTTTTCCCTGCCTCTTTCTGTGGTCTTTGTGTCCGCTTTGGAGAACGTCTATTGGTCATGAATGACAGGATAAAGGCAAGCCTTTCTGATTTCTCGTCGCAAAAGCGACAGGCGCTGACCATTTTGCGATTGACGTCCTGATGATTTTGTCGGCAACTGAAGGATGTTCGGTTCCCCGCTTGGTGCAAGGCGCTGGGGATCAAATGGGAATACAGAAGGGGACGACCCATCGAGGGTTCCTGATCTGTAGCCGCCCCCGCGACTGTGAGCGGAGAGCGCGTCACCTGAATGCCACTGGCTTTCGTTCTGAAAGCCGGGAAGGCGGTGGCCGTGCATCGACCCGCGAGCCAGGAAACCAGCCGGACAGCAGCTCTAGAAAAGCTGTGTGATTTAACGACGGACGGGGTGTTCCGTGGGGAGTTGAAAGAGACGATCTTTTTTCTTTCTGACGATCAGCCCCTCTTCAAACAGACATTTCTGAAGGGGACGAGACATGAGAAAATTTATTCTGGCAGGCGCGGCGCTTGCCTTATCCGCAGTACCTGCTTTCGCGCATCATCCGCTCGGCGGATTGCCGATGACCACACTCAGCCAAGGTCTTCTGTCCGGCGTCGGGCATCCGATTCTCGGCTTCGATCATCTGTTCTTCGTGATTGCGATGGGTGTCGCAGCGCTCTATACCGGCCATGCCCGGCTGGCACCGCTTGCCTATATCGGCGGGATGATCGCGGGTTGCCTGATGATGACATTCGGTACCGATCTGCCCGTCAAGGAAACCGTGATCGTTCTGTCCCTGCTCACCGTCGGCGGCCTTCTGGTTTCAGGAAGCGCGCTCAAGCGCGTGCCGGCACTTGCGCTATTCGGCGTCTTCGGCCTGTTCCACGGCTCCGCCTTCGGCGATACGATGGCGGCAAATGAGGCAACGCTGAACCTGTCTGTTCTTGCGGGTTATGTCGTCGGCCTTGCCGTGATTCAATATGCGATCGCTGTTGCGAGCGGTTCAGTTCTGACCATGATTGGCAAGGTGACACCAAAGCCGGCAGCGGTGCCTTCACTGGAGGCGCGGCTTGTTGGCGCGGCTGTTGTGGGCGTCGGTATCTTCCTCAGCCTGGAGGCCGGCGAAGGTCTTCTGCTTGGTGCGATCAAGGTCGCTGCCTGATCCATCTTCCGGCACCTTCTGTCACCCTGGTTGATCCATAAAGCCCGCGTCTGACGCGGGCTTTTTCTTGTCGTGATCCCGGGTTCAGCGCTTTTTGCCCAAGCTAGGGCAGACGGGCGAGTTCATCCCCAACTCGCCAGCGCATGGCGGGGGCGATTTCATGACTTCTGCCTACGAATCACGCATTTTAAGGGCTTGCGTTTGCGTTTGCGGAAGGGGCCTTGATGAGTGCTGAACATGTTGCGGTCCTGATGGGCGGCTGGTCGTCTGAACGCCCGGTGTCCCTGTCGAGTGGAACGGAATGCGCGAAGGCGCTTCGGGAGGCCGGTTTCCGGGTGAGCGAGGTCGACGTCGACCGCTCGGTCGCCTCGGTCCTTTCCGCATTGCGGCCCGACGTCGCCTTCAATGCGCTGCATGGTCCCTTTGGTGAGGATGGCGCGATCCAGGGTGTGCTCGAAGTGCTCGGCATTGCCTATACCCATTCCGGGGTGATGGCGTCTGCGCTTGCCATGAACAAGGACCGCGCCAAGGCGGTGATGAAGGATGCCGACATTCCGGTCGCCGAGCACCTCATCATGGATCGTCACGCTATCGGCAATCATCACCCGATGCGCCCCCCCTATGTCGTAAAACCGGTCAATGAAGGCTCGTCTTTCGGCGTTCTGATCGTCACCGAGGACATGGCTCATCCGCCCCAGCAACTGACTGCAAGTGATTGGCCTTACGGGGATGTCGTGATGGTGGAGCGCTATGTCGCGGGGCTCGAGCTTACCTGCGCCGTGATGAACGGCAAGGCTCTCGACGTCATCGAAATTGTTTCAATCGATCACAAATTCTATGATTACGATGCAAAATACGCTCCCGGCGGATCAAAACATATTCTTCCGGCACGAATTTTACCAAATATTTACCAAAGTATACAGAATCTATCCGTCAAGGCGCATCAGGCGCTGGGGTGTCGTGGCGTGAGTCGAGCCGATTTCCGTTTTGACCAGCGTGCAGACGGAAATCACGATCTTGTCTGCCTCGAGGTCAATACCCAGCCTGGAATGACGCCGACATCACTGGTGCCTGAAATGGCGGCTTATGCCGGGCACAGTTTCAGGGATCTGGTAACATGGATGGTGGAGGACGCAAGTTGCGGGCGATAGCCTACAAGAAGCAACGGGCACCAAAAAGTGTTGGTCGCGCACGTTCCGAGCCGGTTCAGCCCCTGAGCCGGCGTCAGCTTTTTATGCGCCGTTTTTTCCATCGCGCGGAAGCGCGTGTGGAGACCTTGCCACCTTATTTCATGACCATGATTTCCGCAGCCCTCATCGCGGGGTCCGCGGTCTATGGCGCGGTCTGGAGCGGCGAAGCGAAAAGGCTGGTCTCTGAAACCACTGCTTCTGCGGGTTTTGACGTTCACGCGGTCACCATCTCCGGCCAGCGTTTTGTCAAGGAGCGCGATATTCTGGATATTCTGGGCCTTGCGCCGGGTGTCTCGCTTGTCACCTTCGATGTTGCGCGCGCGCACGAAACGCTGCTGCGCGAGCCGTGGATCGAATCGGCGTCCGTGCGTAAAGTCTACCCCGGCAAGCTCAGCATCGACCTCAAGGAGCGGGAGCCTTTTGCCGTATGGCAGCGTGGGCAGTCCATCTCCGTGGTTGACCGAAATGGGCTTGTTCTTGATGAGTTCAACCGCGATCTTTACGGCGCGCTGCCCATTCTTGTCGGTCATGGCGCGCAGCGTCAGGGCGCTGCTTTCCTCGCCATTCTCGATGAATTCCCGAGCATCAAGTCGCGCGTTCAGGCATCGCTTCTGCATTCCGAGCGCCGTTGGGACATTCTGCTCGATAACCGCGTTACCGTGAAACTGCCGGAAGTCGGCGCGCGCATCGCGCTTGCCCGGCTTGCCAAGCTCGACGAGGAAAAGGCGCTTCTTTCGAAAGATCTGGTGAGCATCGACATGCGCCTTGACGACCGCCTTGTGATGCAGCTCTCCGAGGAGGCGATGGTCAACCGCCGCGCAGCGCTCGAGCGCCGCAAGGAACATCGCAGCAAGGAGAAAAATATCTGATGCTGCGTTTTGGACCATCGGCAAAACCGGGAACGAAGGCGCTTTCGCCCAACCGCTCGACGGTGATCAGCGTGCTGGATGTCGGCACGTCGAAAGTCTGCTGTGTGATCGCCCGGTTGCATCCCAAGCCGGAGGGCATCGAGTTCGCCGGTCGGACTCATGTGATCGAGGTCATTGGCTTCGGTCATCAGCGCTCCCGCGGGATCAAGGCCGGTGTCGTCGTCGATCTTGATGAGGCCGAGCAGGCGATCCGTGTCGCGGTCGATGCGGCAGAGCGACGCGCGGGCATGACGGTTGAATCCCTCATCGTCAATGTTTCCGGCGGCAGGCTTCTCAGCGATGCATTTTCCGCAAGTGTTTCGCTCGCGGGGCAGGAGGTCGAAGAGAATGACATCCGCCGGGTGCTCGATGCAGGACGAAACCATTCTGCCAAAGATGAGGCGGCGGTAATCCATTCGCTGCCGATCGGCTATGCCATTGACGGCAATAGCGGCATCAAGGACCCGCGTGGCATGATCGGCCAGCGCCTTGCAGTCGATATGCATGTCGTGACCGCCAATGATGCCTCGCTGCGCAATCTCGAAGTCGCGATCAATCGCTGTCATCTTGCGGTTGAAAGTTTCGTTGTGTCGCCTTTCGCGAGCGGTCTTGCCTGCCTTGCCGGCGATGAGGCCGAACTTGGTGTGACCTGTATCGATCTTGGCGGCGGCTCCACGACCGCATCGGTCTTCATGGAGGGGAAATTCGTTCATTGCGACGGCATCGCTCTTGGCGGCCAGCATGTGACGATGGATCTTGCGCGCGGGTTGTCGACATCGCTGCGCCATGCCGAACTGATCAAGGTGAAACATGGCAGCGTGCTGCCGGACACGGTGAGCGATTTCGATTCCGTGCCGGTCAACCAGATCGGCGACGAAAGCGGCGTCGGCGCTGACGTTCCGCCTTCGGTTCTTGCCCGCATCATCCGCCCGAGGGTCGAGGAAACCCTTGAACTCGTGCGCGACCGGCTCAATGCGTCGGGCTTTGCAGCCCTTGTCGGGCGGCGTGTCGTGCTGACCGGCGGCGGCAGCCAGCTCACCGGCATGGCTGACCTTGCCCGTTCCATCCTTGGCAAAAACGTCCGGCTTGGCCGTCCTCTCGGGGTCACAGGCCTTCCGGCGGAAGCGCGCAGCGCGGCGTTTTCCGCCGTTGTCGGGCTCATGATCTATCCGCAAACATCCGATTCGAGAGATGACATCGGCTGGTCGCCCAGCCGTTCGCGCAGCCGCAACAATGCGGGCCGTGCGATGACCGGAACTGGCGGCTATTTCGGGCGCATGGGGCGTTGGATCGCGGAGAACTTCTGACCATGACACAAAGCGATGATCCGCCGGAGCAGGCGATGGATAAATGCCCGCAAGACAACAAGCCGCAGCAACAAACCGTTCAGCAATTCACCCTATTCGAGCCGCCGCTTTCCAGAAAGCCGGTTTCACCAAGCGACACCAACGAGGACACCATGACCATCAATCTCAAAATGCCGGATATCAGAGAACTGAAACCAAAAATCACCGTTTTCGGTGTCGGTGGCGCAGGCGGCAATGCCGTCAACAACATGATCAAATCCGGGCTCGAGGGCGTGGAATTCGTGGTCGCCAATACCGATGCTCAGGCGCTTTCCAGTTCGCGCGCCGAACGCATCGTGCAGATGGGTCTTCAGGTTACGGAGGGCCTTGGTGCCGGATCCCAGCCTGAAATCGGGCGTCAGGCAGCCGAAGAAGTGATCGACGAGATCAACGATTATCTCTCCGGTTCGCACATGGCATTCATCACAGCCGGCATGGGTGGCGGCACGGGCACGGGTGCCGCGCCGGTGGTAGCCCGCGCTGCACGCCAGATGGGCATTCTCACTGTCGGTGTCGTGACAAAACCTTTTCAGTTCGAAGGCGGCCGTCGCATGCGCCTTGCCGAACAGGGAATTGAGGAACTTCAGGCCAATGTCGATACGCTGATCGTCATTCCGAACCAGAACCTGTTCCGCGTTGCCAATGAAAAAACCACCTTTGCCGATGCCTTTTCGATGGCCGATCAGGTGCTTTATTCCGGTGTTGCCTGCATCACCGATCTGATGGTCAAGGAAGGTCTCATCAACCTCGATTTTGCCGATGTGCGCTCGGTCATGCGTGAAATGGGCAAGGCGATGATGGGAACCGGCGAAGCATCCGGCGAGAACCGCGCGACCCTTGCGGCGGAGGCCGCGATTGCGAACCCGCTCCTTGACGAGACCTCGATGCACGGCGCGCAGGGGCTTTTGATTTCGATCACCGGCGGCAACGATCTCACGCTTTTCGAAGTCGATGAAGCGGCAACCCGCATCCGCGAGGAAGTTGATCCGGACGCGAACATCATTCTCGGTGCGACCTTTGACGAATCACTCGAAGGCATTATCCGTGTATCGGTTGTTGCGACCGGCATCGAACATGGCACTCAGCGTGCCGCGCTGCCGGAAATCAAGCCGGCGTCCAGCTTCATGCGGCCTTCGGCTGCAATTCCGGTGGCGAAAGCAGATGTTCCTGCCGCTTCCGTTCAGGCCCCCTTTCAGGCGACAGCATCTGCGCCGCTGCCTGTGGCTGCGAGTGAGCCGGTCATGCAGCCTGCTCCCCAGCCTGCGGTCGCCAAAAGCGACCCGGCTGTCACCATCACGCCGTTCACGCCAAGCGCCGAAGCACTTCAGCTTGCGCAGAATGCCGGTGAAATGTCTGCCGTTGAAGAGTTTGAGCAGACAGCGCCTGCCCCTGCCGACGTGCCAGCCGCGCCATCGGGCCCCTTCATCCCGCCTGTCGCTGAAGCGCCTTTTGTCGCTCCGCGCATGCCAAGTGTCGACGACTTTCCGATGATCGTTCAGGAAGAAATCCGCGCGAAAGCAACAAGCAGCCTCGATATGGGCCACACCGAAGAGCGCGGCGCGCTCGGCCTTTTGAAACGCATTACCAATGCAACCCTCGGCGGGCGCCGCGATGATGACGCCGCGCATCATGAGGGCGTGCATCCCGCAGCGATGCATGTTCCGGCGACAGCGCCGATGGCGACCATGGCCCAGCCGGTTCAACAACCCGTGTACCATCAGCCACAGCCATCGGCTGCCTATCCTGCCCCTCAGCCGGCCCCTCATCCGGCCCCTCATCCGACTGTGCAGAGCGCCTTTGCAAAGCCTGCCATGCCGCGGGCAGCATCCATTCCAGGAGATGCGGCGCCCGTTTATGCGGGGTCGGGACATGCGGGTGGTTATGCACCGGCAGCCGGTCAGCTTGATCTGCAGGGCCGTGTGGTGCCGAGCCAGAAACCTGCCGCTGCGGAAGATCAGCTTGAGATTCCCGCCTTCCTCCGCCGTCAGGCAACCTAAGCGGAGACCAGCAGGTCGCGGAAGGTTCTGCGACCTGCTCGATCTATTTAAGCCTCTGTTTTTAAATAATAATTACTATTAATAATTGGTTAGAAAGAGTGATTTGTTTACCCCTGGCAATGACGATAATTTGACACAGCCTTGACACATTTAAGGCAATCGGAAATCCGGATTGGACGGTTCAGGCGGATTTGAGGTTCTAAGTTTAAGAAGAGCCGATTGTGCAACGCCACTTGAAATAGCTTGGGCGTTACAGTCGATTGTTCGAAAGGTTTGAGGCTTGATGGCCGAGCATAAAGCGCCGACTGGCAGAGTTGCCGTACAGCACACCGTTTGCGGACCGGTGACATTCGACGGCAAAGGTGTGCACAGCAATCTGCCCGTTTCCATGACAATCTGCCCGGCTGATGCCAATACCGGCATTGTCTTCGTTCGCACAGCGCCGGACGGCTCGGAAGTCGAAATACCGGCGATCCATTCCAGTGTCGGCGCCACAGAACTTTGCACCATTATCGGCGATCCGCGCGGAATTTTCGTCGCGACGATCGAACATCTCATGGCAGCGCTTCGCGCGCTTGGCATTGATAATGCCCGCATCGAAATTGATGGCGCGGAAGTCCCGGTTCTGGACGGCAGTTCTCATGATTTCGTGGCGAGCCTGTTGAAAACCGGCTTGATGGCGCAGGCGGCGAGGCGTCGTTTCATTCGCGTTGAACGTCCGGTACGTGTGGATATGGGGGCATCCTTCGGCGAATTCACGCCACATGACGGTTGCTTCTTCGATGTCGAGATTGATTTCGATGACCCGACCATTGGCCGGCAGCGCTATTCGCTCGAACTGACGCCTGACTCCTTTGCAAAAGAGATTGCCCGCGCACGTACTTTCGGCTTCATGCGGGATGTCGAGAAATTGTGGGAAGCCGGTTATGCTCTTGGCTCCTCATTCGACAATTCGGTCGTGATCAGCGACGACGGCGTCGTCAATCCGGAAGGTCTGCGCTTTGGCGATGAATTCGTGCGCCACAAGCTTCTTGACGCCGTGGGTGATCTTGCCCTCAGCGGTCTGCCGATTCTGGGGGCTTATCGATCCTATCGTGGCGGGCATAAACTCAATGCGATGGTGCTCAAGGCACTGATAAGCGATAAGACAGCCTGGTCCTATGTGGAAGCCAATGGCGCGCTGGGCGCATCCGGGGCTTCCGTCGGTCGTGCTGATCATCTTGGAAATCAGGCTGTTGCGCTTGCACCTTCAGTGTCTTGAGGCCGACGGCAAAGGTGACAATGGCTCTTTCCTGCAATCGGTTTTGACGCCGTTCGGTGCAAAACGATTTGGCCGTTTTTTTGCCTTTTTATCTGTGATATAAGCGCGCGGACTTATAGCGTGTTCAGGGAATCGGATTTGGCGGTTCAAAACTTTCTCAAATCCTTACCTGAGCCATGCCCAATCTATCGATCCGACCATGTACGACTATGTATCTGGGTAATCGTGTTTAATGGGTCGGGTTCAACCGATTGGGACGATCGCAAGGCACGGTTTTGAGACCGGAAACAACTTTGGGGAACATGAATGCTTCGGAAAATCCTGATTTCGCTGGTCCTGCTCGGGCCGGTTACGCTCGCCGGGTGCTCTGCTCTTTCGTTTACCGACCGGTTCACAAAAACCCACACTGAACGCAAACAGGACGCAGAAGACAAGAAGCTTGCTGCTATTGCCGCGCGCCCCGAAGTGGAACCCGACAGGGTGCTGAATGCCGGTGTGCGCAGCCTCAACGATGGGTCGACCAAAAAAGCCCTGAAGGCCTTTGACGAAATCAACAAACAGAGTCCGTTCTCAGCCGAGGCGCAGCGCTCTCTGGTTCTTTCGGCCTACACTCATTTTCGAACCAAGGAATATGACAAGACGATCAGCAAATCCGAGCAATTCCTGCAGCTTTATCCGGGCAGTTCGGACGCCGCCTATATGCAGTATCTCATCGGCGAATCCTATTTCCAGCAAGTCGGTGCCGTTGTTCTTGATCAGAGCGATGCCAACAAGGGGCTTCAGGCCTATGGCGATCTCGTCCGGCTCTATCCCGACTCGAAATATGCAGAAGACGCGAAGAAGAAAATGCTCTTCCTGTCGGATCAGCTTGCCGGCAAGGAAATGCAGATCGGACGCTATTATCAGGAGCGGCGTCAGCATCTCGCGGCAATCAACCGGTTCAAGTTCGTCGTCGAAAACCATCAGACGACCAATCATGTGGAAGAAGCGCTTTATCGCCTGACGGAGAGCTATCTCGCGCTTGGCCTTGTCAATGACGCTCGGTCGAACGCTGCCCTGCTTGGCTATAATTACCCAGATTCGCCATGGCACCGCGATGCTTTCAAGCTTCTGACCGGTAAGAAAGTCAACGAGCCCGTGCAAGCGGCTGTCTCTGAGAAGGTCGAAAGCCCGGCGAAAGAGGGCGTCGGTCTTTCGAGGTTCGTGCCTTTCCAGGGCAAGAAGAAAGACATCTGAGCCATTTCTCTGGGGGCATTCAAATTAACTTCTGGTCGCTTTGAGCCGCCCGATTATATAAGGTTTGAACGCTCTTTCTTGCTGCTCGAAGCGCGGTTATGCTCAGTTCTCTGCGTATCCAGAACATTGTCCTGATTGAACGGCTCGACGTCGAATGGCGTTCGGGCCTGTCTGTGCTGACAGGGGAGACCGGCGCGGGCAAGTCGATCATCCTCGACAGTCTCTCGCTTGCCCTCGGCGCGCGCGGCGATGGCGGACTTGTGCGCTCGGGGGAGGAGAGTGGATCGGTCACGGCGGTGTTCGACCTGCCGCTCAATCATCCGGTGCGCGCGCTCCTGCGGGAAAACGATATTGACGATGAAGGCGACATCCTGCTTCGCCGGGTCCAGCGCGCGGATGGCCGCACCAAAGCCTTTGTCAACGATCAGCCGGTGAGCGCCGGGTTATTGCGCGATCTTGGACTTATGCTTGTGGAAATCCACGGCCAGCACGCCGACCGCGCGCTGGTCGATACCGACAGTCACCGGGCGCTTGTCGATGCCTTTGGCGGGCTTGCCCATGAGGGCAATGCGGTCGGCATTGCCTATCGCAGCTGGCGGCAGAAGGAGCGCGCCCTGAAGGATTTGCGGGTCAAGGTCGAGGCGAGCGAGAACGAACGCGATTATCTGCGCGCCGTGCTCGAGGAACTCAAATCACTTCAGCCGGAAGCTGGCGAGGAGGAAGAACTCGCCGCACGGCGCCAGTCGATGATGAATGTCGAGAAGATCGCAACCGATATCAACGAAGCCTATGAGGTGGTGAGCGGCCATGCCTCGCCCGTGCCAACGCTGTCGAGCCTTCTGCGCCAGCTCGAGCGCAAGGCCGAGCAGGCGCCGGGTCTTCTCGATGGTGCTATCGAAGGGCTGACGGGCGCGCTTGATGGGCTTGACCGCATGACGGCAGCGCTTGAGGAGGCCATTCGCACGACGAATTTCGATCCGCAGGAACTGGAACGGGTGGAGGAACGGCTGTTTGCCCTGCGCGCCGCCGCCCGCAAACACAAGGTGACCGCTGATCAGCTTACCGATCTCACGGTGCGTTTCATGAACGATCTTGAGGCGATAGAGACCGGTGAGGAGCGCTTGCAGGCGCTGGAGGATGAAGAGCGCCGGGCGTTCCTGGCCTATCATCAGGAGGCTCTCATCCTGAGTGCGCGGCGCGGCGAGGCGGCGGGCGATCTCGCCAATCAGGTGATGCAGGAACTGCCCGCGCTGAAGCTTGAAGCCGCGCGTTTCTCCGTGGCGCTTGCAAGCGATCTCGACCGGCCGGGAGCGAGCGGCTATGACACGGTGGAATTTCATGTCCAGACCAATCCCGGAACCCGCCCCGGACCGATCATGAAAGTCGCATCAGGCGGCGAGCTGTCCCGCTTTCTTCTCGCGCTCAAGGTGTCGCTTGCGGACAAAGGCTCCGCACCGACGCTGATTTTCGATGAGATCGATACCGGCGTTGGCGGCGCGGTGGCCGAGGCGATCGGCGCGCGGCTTTCCCGGCTTGCCGAAAAAGTTCAGGTGCTTTCGGTCACCCATGCGCCGCAGGTGGCAGCGCGGGCGCAACACCATTTCCTGATCCATAAAGCGGCGGTGAAAGGCGAAAACCGGGTCGCGACCGACCTCACGCTTCTTGACGAAGCGGCACGGCGCGAGGAAATTGCGCGCATGCTTGCCGGGCATACCATCACCGATGAGGCCCGCGCGGCGGCGGATCAATTGATGGCTGGCGGTAAAAGGTAAGGCTTTGTGACGGATATTCGGAAAAAGTCTGTGGCGGCGCTGACCGGGGATGAGGCCGAGGCTGAGCTTTCGGCGCTGGCCGACGAAATCGCGGCGCACAATGCGGCCTATTATCGCGAGGATGCTCCACGTGTCAGCGATGCGGAGTATGATGCACTGAAGCAGCGCAACAGCGCGATCGAGGCCCGCTTCCCAGAGCTTAAACGCACGGACAGCCCAAGCGATGCCGTGGGCGCTTCTCCAAGCGAGCGGTTTGGCAAAGTCAGCCATTCGGTTGCGATGCTATCGCTCGACAATGCTTTTGATGATGCGGATGTGGAGGATTTCGTCGGTCGTATCCGCCGGTTTCTCGGCCTCGGTGCAGAAACGCCCGTCGCGATCACGGCGGAGCCGAAGATTGATGGCCTCTCGGCGAGCCTGCGCTATGAGAAAGGCTTCTTCGTGCGCGGTGCGACGCGCGGCGACGGTGCGACGGGCGAGGATGTCACGGCCAATCTTGCAACTCTTCAGGATATTCCGAAGCGCCTTTCCGGCAGCGATATTCCCGATGTCGTCGAAGTGCGCGGCGAAGTCTTCATGGCGAAGGCCGATTTTCTGGTGCTCAACCAGCGCATGGAAGCAGATGGCAGGCCGGCTTATGTAAACCCGCGCAACACGGCGGCGGGATCGCTGCGCCAGCTTGATGCAAAGGTGACGGCTGCGCGTCCCTTGCGCTTTTTCGCCTATTCCTGGGGCGAGATGAGCGCGCTGCCGCGGGACACGCAGATGGACATGGTGGCGCTTCTTGGTGAATGGGGTTTTCAGATCAACCCGCTGATGGCCTGTTTTTCGAGCGTGTCCGACCTTCTCGCGCATTATCGCGCGATTGAAGCGCGCCGTGCGCTTCTTGAGTATGATATCGACGGCGTGGTCTATAAGGTTGACCGGCTCGATCTTCAGGCGCGGCTTGGTTTCGTCACCCGCGCGCCGCGTTGGGCGATTGCCCACAAGTTTCCAGCCGAGCAGGCAAGCACCGTGCTGCGTGATATCGAGATTCAGGTCGGCCGCACCGGGTCGCTTACGCCGGTCGCGAAGCTCGAACCGGTCAGCGTCGGTGGTGTCATGGTTGCCAATGCGACGCTTCATAATGAGGATTATGTGCGCGGCATCGGGCAGGACGGTCTGCCGATCCGCGGTGGCAAGGACTTGCGGATCGGCGATACGGTGATGCTGCAACGCGCGGGCGATGTGATCCCCCAGATTGTCGATATCGACCTTTCAAAGCGCCTGGAGGCTGCTCTGCCCTTTGTCTTTCCCGATCACTGCCCGGCCTGTGGCTCCGAGGCCGTGCGCGAGACCAATGCCAAGACGGGCAGGAAGGATGCCGTGCGCCGCTGCACCGGCGGGCTCATCTGTCCGGCGCAGGCGGTTGAGCGGCTGAAACATTTTGTCTCGCGCAATGCTTTCGATATCGAGGGCCTCGGCGCCCGGCAGATTGAGGCTTTTTATGGCGATGGCCGGATCATGAATGCTGCCGACATTTTCACCCTTGAGGCCCGCGACAAGCGGTCGCTGAAACGGCTCAAGGACAAGGATGGCTTCGGCGAGACCTCGGTTGCCAATCTTTTCGCGGCGATCAATGACAAGCGGAGCATCGATCTTTCGCGCTTCATCTATGCTCTTGGTATTCGCCATATCGGCGATACGACCGCGAAAATTCTCGCCCGCGCCTATGGAACCTTCGATGCTCTGCGGATTGCTGCAACCGGGGCCGCTGATCGCGGCAGCGAAGCCTATGCCGATCTTGTCAATATCGATGGGATCGGCGAAACGGTGGCGGATGCGCTGATTGGCTTTTTCAGCGAGCCGCACAATCTGAGCGTGCTTGATGCGCTGTTGAGGGAAGTCACCCCGCGCCCGGCGGAAGCGGTTGCAAGCGCATCGCCGGTTGCGGGCAAGACCGTGGTTTTCACCGGATTGCTTGAAAAGATGACCCGTGACGAGGCAAAGGCCATGGCGGAGCGTTTGGGAGCGAAAGTTGCAGGTTCCGTCTCGGCGAAGACCGATCTTCTGGTCGCCGGTCCCGGTGCCGGTTCCAAACTGAAGAAGGCGAGCGAACTCGGCATTGAAACAATTGACGAACAAGGCTGGTTCGATTTGATTTCGTGATCAGTCCATCACGAAAATGAACGCGACTTCCGCGTTTTCGTCGATTAATCTCGGTTTCCCTTCCCGGCAAGACGAGTGCCCTCATGAAACACCCTACAGAATTCTGGCGCGGTTGCCGCGATGGTCTTCCCGTTTGCGCCGCCGCCTCGATTTTTGCGCTGGTTTTCGGCGGTGTCGCGGCGGAGAGGGGGTTGAGCTTCACCGAAGCCACCTTGATGACGTCGCTTGTCTATGCGGGTGCGAGCCAGTTCACCGCGCTGCAATTCTGGCAGGAGCCGCTGCCTTATTTCACGATCATCCTTGTGGTGTTTGCGATCAATTTCCGCCATGTGCTCTATGGCGCATCGCTTGCCCACAAACTTGGCAATTTCTCCTGGGCGCAGCGCTTCGTCGGATTTTTCTTCCTTGTTGATCTGAATTTCGCACTCAGTGAGAAACGGTTCGAGGAAGGCGCGCGCACGCGCGGCGATGTCGGCCTGACGCCCTCATATTATTTCGGAATTGCCGCCTTGCTCTATCCGGTCTGGGTGATTTTCAGCATCATCGGCTATATTTTCGGCAATCTGATCGAAGATCCGAAAGTCTATGGTCTCGACTTCATCCTGCCGATCTATTTTCTGACCCTGCTTTTTGGCTTTCGTATGCGAAGCAACTGGGTCTATGTGGTGCTTGCCTCCGGCATCGCGACCTTTCTCGCCATTGTGACTGTTGGCTCGCCCTGGCATATCAGCATTGGCGCTGGCGTCGGCATGCTTGTTGGCGCGCTGATCGGGCCGAAGCGGGCGGTTGCCGGATCCGAATCGGAAGAGAGCCCGCGCTGATGGAAACGATCTGGCTTATCCTCGCGCTAGGCGCCATCACCTACATCACCCGCTCTTCCGGCTATCTCATCGTGTCGCGGTTCGGGCGATTTCATCCGCGCGTCCTGGCAGCGCTTGATGCCATACCGGCGGCAGTGCTGACGACCATCGTCATTCCGCCGGTGATCAATGGCGGTCTGGCGGAGCGGCTGGCCTTCATGGTCGCGCTGCTGGTCGCCTTTCGCTTTTCGGTGATTCCGACAATCCTGATCGGTCTTGTCGTGCTTTCCGGCCTGCGCTTTGCCGGTTTTTAGGCTGATCGGGTGAGAGGCGTTCAGAGCGGCCGGGTTGCAGCCTCCAGCCACAGGCGATCTTGGCCTTCGAGCAAAGGCGCGATGCGCTGTCTGACCTCGCAATGATAGAAATCAAGCCAGGAGCGCTCACCCGCATCAAGAAAGTCCGGTTCGATCAATGTGCGGTCGATCGGGGCGAAGGTGAGGGTTTCAAAACCCATCATCGGCCGTTCGCCACCTGCAATCTCGGCAGGCTCTGTGACAATGAGCAGATTTTCGATGCGGATGCCGTAGGCGGCGGTCTTGTAGAAGCCAGGTTCATTGGAAACAATCATTCCGGGCTCCAGCGGAACAGTAGAGATCTTGGAAATGCGCTGTGGTCCCTCGTGCACACCGAGAAACGAGCCGACGCCGTGGCCGGTGCCGTGGTCGAAATCAAGGCCGTGCTGCCAGAGCGCATGGCGTGCGAAGGCGTCGATCTGCGCGCCCGATGTTCCCTCTGGAAAACGCAGACGCGCGATCGCAATCATGCCCTTGAGAACCAGTGTGAAATGGCGCTTCATCGCAGCGTCAGGTGTGCCGATTGCCACCGTGCGGGTGATGTCGGTGGTGCCGTCCTGATATTGGCCACCGGAATCGATGAGATAGAGCGTGCCGTTTTCAAAGCGCCGGTTGGTCGCTTCGGTGACGCGGTAATGCACAATCGCACCATTCGGCCCGAAGCCGGAAATCGTGTCGAATGACAGATCGCAAAGCCGCACTCCATCAGCCTCTCCCATCATGCGCCTGAAAGTTTCAAGCTGGCGGGCGGCCTGAATTTCATCAAGCGCTTCAGCCGGCCTGCGCGAAAGCCAGGCGAGGAAACGGCAAATCGCCGCCCCGTCGCGCCGGTGCGCGCGCCTGCTGCCTTCGCGTTCTGCCGCGTTCTTGCGTGCTTTCGGCAGGATGCACGGATCCTGAGCTTCGATCAGCGCGCCGCCTGCCGCCTCGATATGGGTTTTGAAGACAGCCGAAGCATTTGACGGATCGAGGGCGATCGGACCGGATATTGCCTCAAGGCTCTGCAGGAGGGCGTCGCGGGGCCGCAGGGTGACGTAAGGGGTGAGTGCATCACGAATATCGGGCGGGCATTTCGCCGGATCAAGGAAAAGCTCCGCCTTGCCCGAAGCCGGAACGATCATGAACGCAAGGACAAGCGGCGTATGCGGCACATCGGCGCCGCGAATATTCAAAAGCCAGCAGATCGAATCCGGTTGAGTCAGAAGAAAGGCCGCCGCTTTCAGGCGCAGGATTTCGCCTTGCAGGGCCGTGATCTTTTCAAAGGCCGCTTGTCCTGCATATTCGAGAGGCTGGAGGCTCACCAGCGCTGCTGGCAGGGCGGGCTGATCCTGCCAGATTCGGTCGACCAGATTATCGCTCGCGACAAGGTTCGCGCCTGCCTTTTCCGAAGCCTTGCTGAGTTTCGCGACATCGTTCACCGTGTGCAGCCAGGGGTCATAGGCAAGCCGCATGCCGGGCTTCAGCGTTTTCTCAAGCCAGGCGACTATTGTTTGATCTGCGCTGTTGATCGGCTCGATCACACTGGTCGCGACCTGATCGCGGACCTGCAGCGTGTAGCGGCCATCCACGAAGATCGCAGCCCTGTCGTGAAGGATAACCGCTATCCCGGCTGACCCGGTGAAGCCCGTCGCGAAGGCGAGGCGTTCGGCATGAGGGGGCACATATTCGCCCTGATGCTCATCGGCGCGCGGAACAAGAAATCCGTCAAAGCCGGCGGCGCGCATGACCTCCCGCAGCTTCGCAATGCGCTGTGGGTTGCCGGCGCCTTCGGGGGGGGCTGAAAAATCCTGAAACATGTTGATCCGAGCCGTTTACATGACGCCCCAACCCATAGCCGAAAGCGAGAGTGCCCGGCAATCTTTTGTGGGTTTCAAAAAGGCAGCCATGCACGCCTGTGGTCCTTTCCGGATGGGGCCCTGAGCGAATGTGACGATCTGATTGCAGATTCTTAAATCTTAACAAAGGGTCTATGCATTTTTTGCAGTGCAGCAACCCTTTATTGTGCCTACCGGAACCGCTTGTGAAAGACTATTTTAGGACTGTGAAGAAAATTCGGTCCCTCCCAACCGACTTTCAGAAACTTTAGGAAATGCCATGAATAAAAAATCATTCTTTACAGGCTTGATCGAAGCAAGACAGCGTCAGGCGAACCGTTATATCAATGGTTATCTCCTCACCCTCGATGACGCGACCTTGACGAGCAGAGGTTACAATCGGAAAGATCTTTTGAAAAAAGATTCTGCTTCTTTTCCGGTCTAGGATTTTACTGAAAAATCCCTCTTTCTGGATAAAATGCGCATGAGAATGCGATATCAGAAAGTTTGATACCAGAATCAAAAACGGGGCCTTTTGGCCCCGTTTCCATCTGGGCCGCAGGATCTATGGTCTTTCCAGTATCAGCGTTGTCCAACCCTCGCGGTGCAGCGCGGCGCTGAGACTTGCCCCTTGCGCGCGGTATGCTGCAAGGACGGATGCCTGCTGATGGATCAGAAGGCCCGAGAGGATGATCGTCGCATGGGCGGCAAGATGCTTGCTCATCGGATAGGCGAGGGCGCGCAGGGGCCCAGCCAGAATATTCGCGACAACAAGGCCGAACGGACCTCTTTCCCGGAATACCGGATGGTGAAAACCGGCGGCGGTGATACAGCTCACCAGATTCTGCACGCCGTTCAGCCGCATGTTTTCGCGCGCAACGCTGACGGATACCGGGTCGATATCGGTTGCAAGAACGGGCAGTCGCGTTTCAAGCGCGAGGGCGGCAGCAAGAACACCGGAGCCGGTGCCAAGATCGAGAATATTTCTGTAGCGATAGCGCTTGGTGACAAGGGCGATCGCCTCGAGGCAGCCTGCTGTCGTGCCATGATGTCCTGTGCCGAAGGCCTGATTGGCCTCGATCAGGATCGCATGATGATGCGCTCGCACCTTGTCTGCGTCATGGCTGCCATAGACAAAGTTGCGCCCGACAATGACCGGTTTCAGGTCTTTCAAGCCTTCCTTCACCCAGTCGGTGTCTTCGGGCAGGGCGGCCTTTTTCATCGTGGCGGCATCGGGGCCGAGTTCCTCGATCAGGACGGCTTCATCCACATCCTCATGAAGATAGATGTCGACACGCCAGGATTGCGGATTTCCCGGCTCCTCGAAAGTTGCCGCAGCCGGATAGAAGAGCGCATCCGAATTGGCGGCGCGCTGGGAGATTTCCTCGGCGAGGTCGCGTGCGAAGAAACCGGTAAGAACGTAAGTCATGTGGGCTTTCCTGTTTTCCCTTGCTTCGGGCCTGAGGACAGGCGCGACTTTCACTTTCGCGATGTCCTGTCCTGTCCTGTCCTGGCCTGGCGCAACTTCGATGGTGTCGTCCGTCGAATTCCAGTCTTATTGGTTTCGTGCACGCGCTTCAACGATGTGTACCGTGAAGGATTGCGCGGCTTTCAATCGACACTAAAAAATCCATCTGGTACATACCTGAATAATCCGGCTTTGAAAGGCCTGTTCCAAGGGGAAATTTGATGACGTCACTCTGGAAGCTCAAGCCGGTTCTGGTCAGCCTTTGCGTGATCCTTGCCTTTTCCGGTCCTGCTTTTTCAAGCGAGGCCGTGCTTCAGGGCTTTTTCGATCAATTGAGACAACGCGGTTTCAGCGCCACCCTGTCCGGGGTCGCGCAGGAGGGCGATGCTCTTTCCGTCGCCGAGATCGTGATCAGAAACGACAGCGATGATGCGGGAAGCATCACCATCAAAGACCTGTCTGCCGCCAAACTTGCAGCCGCCAAAGGCGGTGGTCTTGAAGGCGATCTTCTCAGTATCGGCAAGCTTGAGGTAAGCTTCGGGGCGGTGAGTGCGCATTTTCCGGATATCGCCATCACTGAGTTCAGCTTCCCGCAGATGGATCTTCTTTTCCCCGCTGTCGCTGTCAAAGATGCAAAAGAGACTGCTCCCCCTAAGCGCGATCTTGCAGCATTCCTGCTGGGCGACATCCACGTCTTTCTTGCAGAAATTTCGTTAAAGGCGATGAATGTCAGTCCGGCGACACTTGTATTTTCGAACGGCACGGCCAAGACCACGGTCAGAACAGGCGCGCTCAGCCTTGCTGCCATCACGGATCATGTGCTCGGGCATCTTGCGTTAGGCTCGGTCGAAATCGAGCAGACGGGTTCGAGTTCGGGCGATTTCCGGATGGTGACGGGCGCTTTCTCAGTTTCAGAATATGATTTTTCGGAAAATGCGCGGGCGATCCTGCCGGCGCATTACAAAGACGGTATTGGCGATAGCGAATGGCGCACGATCAGCGGCCCGCTCTCGTTTGAAAATCTCGTGTTCACCAGCGCGGACGGCACCACCCGTCTGGCCAAGGCGCTGATTACTGCGACCCGGGTGCGCCAGCTTACGCGCCCGCCGCGCGCCATTCTCGAAAGTATCCGCGCTCTCGACGACAAGGCCCTGGCGGAAAATGGTGATGCGGCTGAGCCGCACGCGTTTCAGCGTGCCATGGCGATTTTCCGGCCGATGTCGGAATATGTCGGCGCGGCGCTGGAAGGGCTCGAAATCACGCCACCCGATGCAGCATCGACCAGGGTTGAAACCATCGCGGTCGATCGTTTTTCGTCGATCGAAGGTATCGGCTCGATCATCGCCAGCAATGTCGACATTCGTCCCTCTACGGATAAGGGCAGCGCGACCCTGGGCAGGCTCGCAATCAGCGATGTGCGGTTTCCAGAATTTGCGGAACTGGCACAATCGACCGATGAGCCGGCCGCCAATCCGGCACTCCTCGCGCTTTTCGATCCTGCGGCGGCTCCGGCCTCCACGCTGGGCGGCCTCACGGCCGAGAACATTGTCGTCAACCGCGAAATCGGCTCGTTTTCGATCGATCAGGTGGCGGTGGCTTTGCGGGACTATGTGAAATTGATCCCAACCGTGGTTGATTTCACATTTGACACTTTGTCCGTTCCCCTTGGAACATGGTCAGGGCCCAACAACATTATCGATCTTCTAAAAGCGCTTGGCTATGACACCCTCGTCATGAACGGGACAAGCAAAATGCACTGGGACCCGGCGACATCGACGCTGCATCTCGATGAGACCACAGTTTCCGCCGATGAGATCGGGGATAGCCATCTGGAGGGCGCCATTACCGGCATCTCGCGCGAAATGCTCGAGCAACCGCAGGCCGCGGCGGCGGATATTGACAAGCTCAAGCTTGCGACCCTGCGCCTTTCGGTCACGGACAAGTCTTTCATCAACCGTTTCGCGACCTATATTGCAAGTCAGACCGGAACCAGCCCTGATGAAGTCAAGGCGCAATATGGTGTGCTCGCGAGCGCGCCGCTCGATTTGTTGCAGAATCCGGAATTTCAGGCGAAAGCGCGGGCCGAGATTGCAAAGTTTCTGGCTGATCCGAAAAGCCTGACACTTTCGATGGAACCAAAAGAGCAGCAATCCCTGATCGGAATTTTCCTGATGTTGCAGCAGTTGCCGAGCGAGCTTGTGAAAGCGCTCAATCTCGACATCAAGGCCGAATAGGCACGTGGCCTTGGCCGTTTGCCGTCAGGAATGCCCTGCTGATCCGGTGAGTTGTGATCGACCGTCGTTCAAAGGGCGGTCTTTCGGTCGCGGAGATGATTGCGCCCGTCGGTGATGGGAACATTTTCCTGCGCATACGGATCCACCCCCTCGATGCAGGCGATGTTGACGCCGAATGTATCGGGAAACGAGCGGCGCTGGTGGTGGGTATAAATTCCGCAGACCGAGCAGAAATAATGCTTCGCCGTATTGGTGTTGAACTGATAGAGCGAGAGCTTGTCGGCCCCGCGCACCACAGCAAGGTCGTCCTTGTGCACCGTCGCTACAATCGTGCCACGGCGCGAACAGATCGAACAATTGCAGCGGCGCATGTCCTCAAGCCCATTCGGCATATTGAGAGCAAGTTCGACTGCGCCGCAATGGCAGGTGGATTTCAGCGCACCCTCTGACATTTTCGTTACCAGTTCTTATGATCTCGTCAGTAAACTATACGAATTCGGACATTTGAAAAGAGAAACACATCATGCCGGCCATTCGCATCGAAATTTCGGATCAGACCGATCGCGCGACGATGCTGCGTATTCGCGACAGCGTGAAAAAGGCGGTTCTCGTCACCCTCGCGCCGAAAGAGACCAAGTTTGATTATGTGACGATTTATGGTGTTGTCGCGGAATATGGCGATGGCATTCCGCTGATCACGGTGGACCTGCGCCCCGGGCGCGAAGCGGTTCGCAAGAAAGCGCTGGTGGATGCGATTGCCGCGATCCTGAAAAACGAAATTGGCGTCACACCGGAAGATATCTATGTCCTTTTCCGCGAGATCCCGGCAAGCAACCACTTCACCGGCGGCATTGCGCTGAAGGAATGGGTGCCTGCGAACCGGCTCGAAGAATAACCGCGGCCTTGCGCCTGCGACTTTTGGGCTTGTCGCCTGCGACTCTGGGATCGGCTTTTCAGTGCCGCTCGAGAAAACTGTCGAGCACCCGTTTCTGGCCCGCCTTTTCGAAATCGATCGTGAGTTTGTTGCCATCAATCGACGCAACCGCGCCATAGCCGAATTTGACATGGAAGACGCGTTCGCCAACCGCAAAATCGGAGATGGTTTCGACGACCGACTTTGCAACCAGTTCGCCGTCGATGAAGCGCCCGGCTTTGCTGCCTGAGGCCGATTTCTGTCCGCGATAGCCACCGGATTCCTGAAAAGCTTGCCGCGAGGCTTCCTGCGTTGCCTTGTTTTTCTGCGCGCGCTGCCAGCCGGGGGTGGCATAGGTGTTCTGGAACGGATCGCGCAGGTCGAAGCGGGAGGCGCCATACTGGCCGCCGGAAGAGCCAGCGCCGTAGCCGCCGTAAGACGTGCCGCTTTCGACGATATCGACATGGGCGGGCGGCAATTCGTCGAGAAAGCGCGACGGGATGGAGGACTGCCAGAGCCCGTGAATGCGGCGGTTCGAGGTGAACCAGATTTTTGCCCGCTTTTTCGCCCGCGTGACGCCAACATAGGCGAGACGGCGTTCCTCCTCCAGCCCCGCGCGGCCGCTTTCATCAAGGGCGCGCTGGTGCGGAAACAAGCCTTCCTCCCAGCCAGGAAGAAAGACCGTGTCAAATTCCAGTCCCTTGGCGGAATGCAGCGTCATGATCGAGACGGCATCGAGCGCCTCGCTGCTGTCGCGGTCCATGACGAGGGAGATATGTTCGAGAAAACCTGCCATGCTCTCGAAATCCTCCATTGAGCGGAGAAGTTCCTTGAGGTTGTCGAGGCGGCCCGGCGCTTCGGCGGAGCGGTCGTTCTGCCACATTTCCGTATAGCCGCTTTCATCGAGAATCATTTCGGCAAGTTCGGTATGAGGCATGTTTTCGAGCTGCTGGCCCCAGCGATGGAACTGTTCCATGAGATCACGCAGAGTGGCGCGCTGTTTCGGCTTCAGTTCCTCGGTCTGTATGAGGTCGAGGACGGCGTGCATCATCGGTACATTGCGGGCGCGGGCGGTGTTGTAAATCAGCCGGATCGTGCTGTCGCCAAGACCGCGCTTTGGCTTGTTGACGATGCGCTCAAAGGCGAGATCGTCAGCGGGTTGAACCGTCGCGCGGAAATAGGCGAGCGCGTCGCGGATTTCGAGGCGCTCATAGAAGCGCGGACCGCCGATGACGCGATAGTTCAGGCCGAGCGTGACAAAGCGGTCCTCGAATTCGCGCATCTGGAAGGAGGCACGCACAAGAATTGCAATATCATTGAGCTTTTTGCCCTGACGCTGGAGCTGCTCGATTTCCTCGCCGACGGCGCGCGCTTCCTCTTCCGAGTCCCACGC
This sequence comes from Hyphomicrobiales bacterium, assembly GCA_013911885.1. Classification (GTDB taxonomy): domain Bacteria; phylum Pseudomonadota; class Alphaproteobacteria; order Rhizobiales; family JACESI01; genus JACESI01. The sequence goes on from JACESI010000007.1 coordinate 93,814, forward strand.
GGAGGCGACATAGACTTTTTCCTCATTCGGCAGCGTGCGATCGGTGAACAGTGTCTTGCCGAGGCGGCCCTCATTATGGCTGATCAGATGCGAGGCGGCGGCCAGAATATGGCTGGTCGAGCGGTAGTTGCGTTCAAGGCGGATTACCTTTGCGCCGGGGAAGTCTTTTTCAAAACGCAGGATGTTGTCGACCTCCGCGCCGCGCCAGCCATAAATCGACTGGTCGTCATCACCGACGCAGCAGATATTTGCCCGCGGGCTCGCCGCTGCCGAGGCGCGGCTTGCCGATTGCTGCGCGAGGAGGCGGAGCCAGAGATATTGCGAGACGTTGGTATCCTGATACTCGTCGACCAGAATATAGCGAAAGCGGCTTTGATATTGCCCGAGCACATCCGGATTTTCGCGGAAGAGCCGCAGGCATTCCATGAGCAGATCGCCGAAATCGCAGGCATTGAGCGTCTTCAGGCGAGCCTGATAATCCTCATAGAGTTTGCGCCCTTTGCCGTTGCCGAAGGCGCGCGCCTCGCCTTCGGGCAGCATCGCCGGGGTGAGGCCCTTGTTCTTCCAGCCGTCGAGCTGGGCTGCGAACTGGCGCGCGGGCCAGCGTTTGCTGTCGATCCCTTCAGCTTCGAAAAGCTGTTTCAGAAGGCGGATCTGATCATCCGTATCAAGAATGGTGAAATTCGATTTGAGGCCGACAAGTTCGGCGTGTCGACGCAGGATCTTGACACAGATTGAGTGGAAGGTGCCGAGCCATTGCATGCCTTCCACCGTGTCGCCGATCATGGCCGCAATGCGGTGTTTCATCTCGCGCGCGGCCTTGTTGGTGAAAGTGACAGCGAGAATCTGGTGGGCGTTGGCGCTGCCGGTTGCAAGAATGTGGCCGATACGGGTCGTGAGCACCCGTGTCTTGCCGGTGCCTGCGCCCGCGAGCACCAGGACCGGGCCGTCAAGGCTTTCAACGGCGTCCTGTTGTTCCGGGTTGAGGCCATTCATGTAATCGATGCGGCCGGGTCCCGCGCGCGCGGCGAGGGCACGGGCGGCGATCCCGCCCGTGCTGCGCAATGCGACGGCGGGCGCGTCAACGGCTTCTTTGCCAGTCATTGGGTTTGGTAAATCCGGCAAATGGTCGTAATCCGCATCGTCGTCTGCGCCATGGGCAAAAGCATCGGGCCCAAGATCGCTGCCGTCATGTGGCGGAATGCCGTCTGCCCAGCCGGGCGGCGGTGCATCCGGTGCTCTAGCTGGTTTGGTCGGGTTACGTGCCATGCTTCTCAAATAGGGTGCGAATCTCGCTGCGGCGAGCACTATATCAAGTTTCCAGTTCGGTTCCGAAGGCTCTTCGCCGTTTCCCGACACCCTCCCCAGATGAGGCGCCTGCTATTCGTCGAGAAGATGGATCCAGTGCGCCGGTCGATCAGGCAATGGGCTGCGGTGATCACCGCATCGGGGGCAACAAGCGTGCCCGTGCAGAGCCGCTTCGTTTTGTATCCTGCAAAATTCAACCGCCCGACCGCTTCTGCCGCGGGATGATCGGCAGCGAGAATTCGCCGATTATCTTCGCCCAGAACACCCTGAAGCGCGGGGACCGATCGGGCGAGTGGAAGGCTCGCCGCCGTCACCAGCACCATGAGTGACGCTATCAGGATAAGGTGTGCCAGACGTTCTATCGGTGCTCCTCCTCGCTTGCCCTGATCAGGGCGGAATTGAACTGGCGCAGTGCGTCAACCTGCACCGCATGGCCGATCATGATTGTGGCGTCATTCTGTTTCACCACCGCAATGCGCTCCTGACCGCCGGCGTCGAAGACGCGTAGCGCCGTCTCGAGCGTATCCGACGGGCGCAGATACGCATCGCCACTGCCGGGATCGAACGGTTGTGGCGTTTCGAGTGGCCGCATGATTTCGCTGACACGGGCATTTTTCACAAGATATTTGTGTGGGCCGTCCTGAACGAAAAGCCCGCGCATTTCAAGCTGCCAGTGAAAGTAAGAGCGCCCGTGCAGCGCGAGTGTGATGCCGTAGGCGATGGCGACCGTAATCAGAAGCGCGATCGTCAGTGTATAGCCGCCGGTCAGTTCAAAGACGATCAGGACTGTGGAAATCGGCGCGCCGATGACGCTCGCCGCGACCGCGCCCATGCCCAGAATGGCATAGACGCCACCGCTTGAGGCAAGCTGTGGAAATACCGAGGCGGCAATCAGCCCATAGGCGCCACCGGTCATCGCGCCGAGATAAAGCGCGGGCGAGAAGACGCCGCCACCGAAGCGGGAGGCAAGCGTGATGGCGGTTGCAAGCGTCTTCATCACGGTAAGGCTGATGAGAAGGGCGATCGAAAGATGGCCATAGAGCGCCTCATTGATCGCCTCGTAGCCAACACCGAGAATTTCCGGAAAGGACGTGGCAATCGCGCCGACGAGCAATCCGCCTAGGACCGGACGCATCCAGAGCTTCAGATTGATATTGCGCGCAATCCAGTCAGCGCCGATGAGACTGACCTGAAATCCCACCGCAACCATGGCTGCGACCACACCAAGAATCGCGAAGGCGGGAAACTCCCAATAAGAGATGATCTGATAGTCCGGAATGATGAAGGCCGCATGCTCTCCAAAGTAGAGCCGGGTCAGGATCGTGCCGGAGACAGTCGAGATGACGATCGGCACGAAGGCGCTTGCCGCATAGTGGCCGAGAATGACTTCATGGGCGAAGAGCACGCCGGCGATCGGTACATTGAACGAGGCGGAGACTGCCGCTCCGACGCCGCAGGCAAGCAGAATGCGGCTTGCGCGCTCGCCGAGACGCATCTTTTCAGCAAAGAGGTTGGAAATTGTTGCGCCGAGGTGAACCAGCGGGCCCTCGCGCCCGGCGCTTGCACCAAATCCAAGAGATACGGCCGCGATCAGGGCGCTACAGACGCCACTGCGAAATCCGATCCTGCGCGCGGGCATTGCGCGGGCTTCGATCACATCAGCGACACCGAGGGCACGCTTGCCGGGCATGACCTTTTCCAGAAGCAGGCCCACAATCGCGCCACCGACAACGGGGGCAAGCAGAATCACCCAAAAGGGCTGGCGTCGGGCGGCGCTCGCGACCAGTTCACTCATGTCCTGCAACCAGATCAGTTGAAAGGCTGCAATGAGCTCGCGAAAGGCAATGGCGCCGCCGCCGACGCTGGTACCGATAAGGAGTGCCAAGAGCCAGAGCAGGGGCTGGCGCGTGGTTAGGAAATAAGTCATGTTCGGGCGCACCCAGTGCCACGCGGCGACAAGGCCGGGAAGCGATTTCACGAAGCGGTTGAGCGCGCGCACCGGAGTATTGGACGGTGCAGGCGTTTCGGCCGGATTGTGTTCTTCAGCTTCTGGCATATGGGTTCGGAGCGATTCTGCTGGTTTTTCCAACGCTACGCCGCCCCGTCGGCGAAAGCAAAAATTCACCGCCATTTTCAACAAAGCGATTGCATTGTCACAGTGCGCCTTTTCAGAATAGATTCGCTTTGCCTATGGGTGGCCTGGACGCTTTGCGGACCGCGGTCTTGGATTATTGCGGGCCGGTTTTTTGCAGGAGGTGTGTCGTGACGATTGGGATGGCAATCGAGATTTTGCGCCAGCGTTTCGGCGAGCGGCTTTCGACGGCGCAGGCCGTGCGCGAGCAGCACGGACACACCACGACCCTGCTTGCCAATCAGGCGCCGGATGCCGTGGTATTCGCGCAAACGACGCAGGAAGTGTCCGACATCGTCAAGACCTGCGCGCAATTTCGCGTCCCGGTGATCGCCTTTGGCGCTGGGTCTTCCCTCGAAGGACAGGTGAATGCGCCGCACGGTGGCGTCTCGATTGATCTCAGCCAGATGAATGCGGTCCTGGCGGTCCATGCCGATGATCTCGATTGCACGATCGAGGCTGGCGTGACCCGCAACCAACTGAATACCTACTTGCGCGATACCGGGCTTTTCTTTCCGATTGATCCGGGGGCGGATGCAAGCCTGGGCGGGATGGCCTCAACCCGCGCTTCCGGGACCAACGCCGTGCGCTATGGCACGATGCGGGACAATGTGATTGCGCTGACGGCTGTGATGGCGGATGGCACCGTCGTGAAGACTGCGCAGCGCGCGCGCAAGACATCTGCCGGTTATGACCTGACGCGGCTTCTGATCGGGGCGGAAGGAACGCTCGGCATTATCACCGAACTCACCCTGCGGCTTTACGGCATTCCCGAGGCGGTTTCCGGCGGTTCGTGCTCGTTTCCCACAGAAGAGGCTGCCTGCCGTGCCGTTATAGAGACGATACAGACGGGCGTTCCGGTGGCGCGGATCGAACTCCTCGACCCGCTTCAGGTGAAGGCGGTCAACCGCTATGCGAAACTCAGCCTGCGCGAAGAACCGCTGCTTCTGCTCGAATTTCACGGCACCGAGCAAAGCGTTCGCGAACAGGCCGAGCGTTTCAATGCGATTGCGGCGGACCATGGTGGCGGCGCCTTCATCTGGACCATGGACCGGGAGGAGCGCGCGCGCATCTGGCAGGCCCGCCATGACGCTTACTGGGCTGCGCTCAGTCTTGCCCCCGGCAAGCGCGCTATTGCAACGGATGTATGCGTTCCGATCTCGCGGCTTGCCGAATGCATGGCTGAAACCCAGAAGGACATTGCCGAGAACCACCTGCTCGCACCGATCGTCGGCCATGTCGGCGATGGCAATTTCCATGTTCAGGTGCTGCTCGATCCCGCCAACAAGGCGGAGGTGGCGGCGGTTGATGATTTCATCACCCGTCTGGCGCTGCGCGCCATTGCGATGGACGGCACCTGCACAGGCGAGCATGGGATAGGCCAGCGCAAGCAGGATTATCTCGCAAAGGAACTCGGACCCGCCGTCGATCTCATGCGGTCGATCAAGCAGGTTCTCGACCCGCATAACATCATGAATCCGGGGAAAATATTCCCGTTTCTTGCTGAGATGCCCCGGGACGATGCCATGTGATCAACAATAAAAGCACTGAGTGCGGTTTTTACACGATCAATCATTCTTCATTACTTGAAAAGTGTCGCAATCCATGTGTTGATTACCGCGTTCAATAACGAGTGTCAGCCGTTCTCTCCTGAATCCGGGCTCGAGGCGGCATCTGCACTCCAAACAAAGCAAATTTAATGGGGATGAGGATTCATGAGTGATTATTTTGCAGATGTGAAGAAATACGATAGCGGTGCCGATGAGGCTATTGTGGGCAAGATTGTCCGCCATTTGGGCATTGCGCTGCGCAACCGTGATTCCTCACTCGTTTCGTGTTCGGACGAAGCCGAACTGGGGCGTGTTCGCGACAAGTGGATGAAGAAGAAACTCGGCCTGACCGATGACGCGGCCTGCGACAAGACGATTGCCAAAGTCTGCGAGACCATGAAAGACTCCAAATCCAACAAATCGCGCGTGACCTTTTATTATCTCTGCGCGAAAGAAGTGGGCAAGCTCGACTCCCTCTAGACCAATTTGGACCTGGATATTTGATCCAGGCACTGCCAGCCAATCATCCAAGCTGTGCGAAAAACAAAAAGTGATGCGAGCGGGTTTGACCCGCTCGCCTTGTTTTTGGCAATCTCCGTTTAGATTCTGACAACAGCTTTCGGGTTACGGTTTGGCGGCGGTATTGCCGCGATATCGAAACACGATGACAGGCGAGAGCACGGGCCATGCGGCAATATCTCGATCTTCTGCGCCATGTCCTTGATCATGGTGCCATCAAAGGCGACCGGACCGGGACAGGAACGCGGTCGATTTTCGGCTATCAGATGCGCTTTGATCTGAGCGAGGGATTTCCCATGCTCACAACCAAAAAACTGCATCTGAAATCCATCGTCCACGAGCTGCTCTGGTTTCTCGCGGGTGACACCAATATCGCCTATCTGAAGCAGAACGGTGTTTCGATCTGGGACGCCTGGGCGGATGCAAACGGCGATCTCGGGCCGGTCTATGGCTATCAGTGGCGTTCCTGGCCGACGGTCGGTGGCAATGGATCGATTGACCAGATCAGCGCTGTTGTCGAGCAGATCAGGAGCAATCCAGACAGCCGACGCCTCATCGTTTCCGCCTGGAACCCGGCGCAGGTGGACGCCATGGCCCTGCCGCCCTGCCACGCGCTCTTTCAATTCTACGTCGCGGATGGAAGGCTTTCCTGCCAGCTCTATCAGCGTTCGGCCGATATTTTTCTCGGCGTGCCGTTCAATATCGCGTCCTATGCGCTTCTGACGATGATGATGGCAAGAGTCACCGGGCTCGAAGCTGGCGAATTCATTCATACATTCGGCGATGCGCATCTTTATTCCAATCACGAGGATCAGGCGCGCGAACAGTTGAGCCGCAGGCCGGGTTCGCTTCCCAGAATGCTGATCAGGGATCGCGGGCAGGGAATATTCGATTTCACCGAGGAAGACTTTACGCTGGTTGATTATGTCGCGGCGCCACATATCAAGGCAGCGGTCGCGGTATGAGCGACGCGAAGGTGACCCTTTCAATGATCGCGGCTGTCGCGGAAAACGGGATTATCGGCGCCGATAATGACATGCCGTGGCGTCTGTCGACCGATCTCAGGCGCTTCAAGGCGCTGACCATGGGCAAGCCCATCATCATGGGGCGACGGACCTTTCAAAGTGTTGGAAAAGCCTTGCCCGGCCGGCTGAATATCGTGGTCAGCCGTGATCAGTCGCTGGCTTTGGAAGGTGCGGTGGTCGTGGCCTCACTCGAGGCTGCGTTCGACATTGCGCGCCATGATGCGCTGCAATCCGGTATGGGCGAAATCATGGTGACCGGGGGCGGGCAGATCTATGCCGAGGCGATCGGTCGCAGCGACCGGCTTTATATCACCCATGTCAAGGCTGCACCGAAAGGCGATACGCGATTTCCCGATATCGACGAAAGCATCTGGAAAGTCGTTGCGGAAGAACGCTTCCCATCCTCAGAAAAAGATAGCGCCGAGACGGTCTACCGCCTTTATGAACGGCGGTCTGCATAGTTATCCGGCTCTGCAAGTCTCATCTTACCTGCGTTTGTGCGTGACGATTTAACCATTCGTCTGGGCTTTCATAGCCAATACGGATTTTGTTGAGGCATAAACATTGAAAGCTCGGGATGCGTAACCTATAACCCACAACAAGGAACGTGGTGGGATATCCAAATCATTCCCAAAGTTGAGGAAATTCGAATATGCCATGGAGCAATAATACTGGCGGCGGTGGAAACAAGGGTCCTTGGGGCAATCCCGGCGGCGGCAACAATGGCGGCGGCGGACCGTGGGGCGGTGGCCCTGCGGGTGGTGGCCGTGGCGGCAATCAGCCACCAGACCTTGAAGAAATCCTTCGCCGCGGACAGGAGCGCATCCGGCAGGCCATTCCCGGTGGTACGCCAAACAGCCTCATGTTTGGGGCCGTCGGGCTCGTGCTTGTCGCCTTGTGGCTTTATCAATGCTTCTATACGATCCAGCCAAACCAGCTTGGTGTCGAGCTTCTGTTCGGCAAACCCAAGGCCGAGATTTCAAGCCAGGGTCTGCATTTCCACTACTGGCCCTTTGAGACCGTTGAAAAAGCGGCCGTGACCGAGAACCGTATCGAAATCGGCGGCACGGCGACGCGCGGCGGAGCGGGGCAGGGTCTTATGCTCTCGGGAGACCAGAATATCGTCGAGGTCGCCTTTGTGGTTCTGTGGCAGATGGTTGATCCGCGTGCTTACCTCTTCAATGTCGAATCGCCTGAAGACATGGTGACCAAGGTCTCCGAAAGCGCCATGCGCGAAGTCGTCGGGCGCGGTCTCGCGCAGGATATTTTCCGTGACAAGCGCGCCGCAATCTCCGAGGAAGTCCGTGCCATCACACAGGCGACCCTCGAGAGCTACAATGCCGGCATTCAGATCAACCGGATTGCAATTGAGAATGTGGCACCGCCGCGCGAAGTGGCTGATGCGTTTGACGAAGTGCAGCGCGCCGAACAGGATGAAGATCGCTTCGTCGAGGAAGGCAACCGCTATTCGAACCAGAAACTCGGTGCCGCACGCGGAGACGCAGCCAGCATGCGCGAGGCCGCTGCTGCCTACAAGACTCGTGTCGTCGCTGAAGCTAATGGTGAAGCCCAGCGCTTCGTCTCGGTTTATGAAGAATATGCCAAAGCGCCGGTCGTGACCCGCAAGCGCCTTTTCCTTGAGACGATGGAAAAGGTCCTCAAAGGCTCCGACAAGGTAATCCTGGGCAATGATGCCGGCGGACCGGGCGTTGTGCCCTACCTGCCTCTGCCGGAAATCAGAAATCGCACGTCGGCAACGGCACCAACGGTCAGAGGTCAATAACCATGAACAATCGTTTGCCGATCATTCTGGGCGCGCTTGCCCTTGTTGCCTTCATTGCCTATTCCTCGGTATTCGTCGTCAACGAACGCCAGCAGGCGATCGTGCTGCGGTTTGGTGAAATCACCCGACTGATCAAGGACCCCGGCCTGTATTTCAAACTGCCGACCAACATCGTTGAGACCGTCCAGATCGTTGAGGACCGCCTTCTGCGCCTCGATCTTGAGGACATCACGGTTCAAGTCAGCGGCGGCAAGTTTTATATCGTCGATGCCTTTGTGGTCTACCGAATCGAGGATCTCGGGCTGTTCAAGGAGCGGGCTTCGGGCAATATCGATCAGGCCGAACGGCTTCTGCGGACCCGCCTCAACGATGGCTTGCGTGACGTTTATGGTCGTCGCGGTTTTGAAGCAGCGCTCTCCGAGGAGCGCAATGAAATGATGCTTGAGATTCGCGAACTCCTGATTCCGCAGGTTCGCGCTTTCGGCCTCAAGGTTGTCGATGTGCGCGTCCGCCGGACCGATCTCACCCCGGAAGTCTCACAGCAGACCTTCGACCGCATGTCGGCGGAGCGCCTTGCTGAGGCCGAGCGGCTTCGTGCCCGTGGCCGCGAGGCGGAACAGCGCATCAAGGCGATCGCCGACCGTCAGGTGGTCGAGATCGTTTCCGAGGCAAGACGCGACAGTGAAATCCTGCGCGGTGAGGGCGATGCCGAACGCAACCGCGTCTTTGCCAGCGCCTTTGGCCGCGATCCGGAATTCTTCGAGTTCTATCGCTCGATGAGCGCCTATGAAAGCGCGCTCGAGAATTCCGGGACCACGCTGGTTCTGTCACCGGATTCTGAATTCTTCCGCTATTTCGGTGCAGGCCCGACTGAGCGCAAGCTGCCGACGGCGGGTGAACTGGCGGCCCCAGCCGCCGCAGCCCCGGCAGCGTCGCCTGCCGTGACCCCGCCTGTCGCGCCACAACAATAGGCATTCGGGACCGATGAGAGACATCCTCACCGGTCTCGCGCTTGTTCTCGTGATCGAGGGGCTGGCTTATGCGGCCTTTCCCGATCAGGTAAAATCCATGCTGATCCGGATCAAGGAAACACCGTCCGCGACCTTGAGGATCATTGGGCTTGTGGCGGCTTTTGTTGGTGTTTTCTTGGTCTGGTTTGTGCGCCTGTGATCGTTGCGCCTTGCCTGAGGCGTTTGCCGCCCATGCGCTCGTCTCTGCTGGTGGCTAAAATCCTGCCGCAATGATCAAATACGCGTTATGCCAGCCTGATCTTGCTGATGATGATTGCACTTACGTTGATCTTGTCTGAGTTTCGCAACATGGTAAACCTGACTGACGGCACCTTTCGGAGGAAGAGAATTGATCCGCGAATCCCTGACTTTTCGCTCCCTGTTATCCCGGAAAAGAGCCGTTCGTGCGATCGCAGTGATCGTATTTCTTACCGTTAGCTCGCTGATTTCCTCCCTCCAGCCTGCGCGGGCGGAAAACGGGCCGGATTCGATTGCTGATCTGGCTGAAAAGCTGCTTGATGCGGTGGTGAATATTTCAACGGCAACCAATGTAGGCGGCAGCGCGATCACCCGCAATCGCGGCCCGGAACGACCGAAGGCACCGGACGGTTCGCCCTTTGAAGAGTTTTTTGAAGAGTTTTTCGATCGCCAGCAAAATGATTCTGCAAAACCACGGCGGGTGCAGTCGCTGGGCTCCGGCTTTGTCATCGACGGCAGCGGCATCATCGTGACCAACAATCACGTTATCGAAGGTGCGGACGAGATCACGATCAATTTTGCGAATGGCGATGCGCTGACGGCGGAACTCGTCGGCAAGGATGACAAGACCGATCTCGCCGTTTTGAAGGTTATGCCAAAAAAGCCACTGACTTTCGTCAGTTTCGGATCATCAGAGGCCATGCGCGTTGGCGACTGGGTGATGGCAATCGGCAATCCTTTCGGACTGACGAGTTCGGTCACGGTCGGCATTGTCTCCGCGCGCAACCGCGACATCAATTCCGGGCCTTATGACAATTTCCTGCAAACCGATGCAGCGATCAACAAGGGCAATTCCGGCGGTCCGCTGTTCAATCGCAACGGCGAAGTGATCGGGATCAATACCGCGATCTTCTCGCCCTCCGGTGGCGGATCGGTTGGTGTCGGCTTCGCGGTGCCGAGTGATACGGCGCTTGCCGTGATTGAGCAATTGCGGGAATTTGGCGAGACGCGGCGCGGCTGGCTTGGCGTACGCATTCAGGAAGTGACCGAAGATCTGGCCGAAGGTCTCGGCCTCGACAAGGCCCGTGGCGCGCTGGTTGCCGGCGTCACCGAAACGGGACCAGCCGAAGTCTCGGGCATCAAGGCGGGTGATGTCGTGACCAAATTCAACGGTCGCGCCATTGCCACAATGAAAGACCTGCCGCGCATGGTCGCTGATACGCCGGTCGGAAAGGCAGTCGATATTGAAGTCCTGCGTCAGGGCAAGCCGGTCACGCTTTCGGTCACTCTCGGACGTTTGGAAGAGGGCGAGAAAATTGCTGAGGCATCCGGTAACGCGAAGGACGAAGCCGAAAACGCGCCTGGCGCGGAGGATACCAGCGTCTTTCTTGGCATGACTCTCGAAGAGCTGAGCGATGGGCTGCGCGAGCAATACAAGCTCGACGGTTCGGTGAGAGGCCTTGTCATCACCGCCGTGGAGGAAGGGTCGAAGGCCGCGGAAAAAGGCATTTCGGAAGGCGAAGTCGTGGTCGAGGTCGGCCAGCAGCCGGTTGCAACGCGCAAGGACGTGGCAGAGCGCCTTGACGCGCTGAAGAGCCGGAACCGCAAATCAGCGCTTTTCCTGATCGCGAGCGCCGATGGTGAATTGCGGTTTGTTGCAATTAAGACCGACGAGTGAAGCCGCCGCGCCTGAATCGGTAATCGTCAGGCGACAAAGTCCTGACGGGTATAGCCCTGAAGGAAAAGAAGTGCGGTCAGATCGCCGTGGCTGATTGAAAAATCAGCCTCAGCGGCAACTTTCGGCTTGGCGTGGACGGCAACGCCGGATCCAGCGAGGCGGATCATGCCGAGATCGTTCGCGCCGTCTCCAATCGCCATTGCATCTTGTTCCGAAATACCGCGCATTTTGCAGATCTCCTGAAGCGCGATAATTTTCGCCTCCGATCCAAGGATCGGCTCTTCGACGAGGCCACTCAGAGCGTCGTTCTCCGTCAGAAGCGTGTTGGCGCGGTTTTCGTCAAACCCCAGCCTATGCGCGATCCGCGATGTGAAAATCGTAAAGCCACCCGAGACAAGGGCCGTATAGCCGCCATGGGCGCGCATGGTTTGAACGAGTTCGCGCCCGCCGGAGCGAAGCGTGATACGGTCTGCCACAACCGCGTCGATGACGGAAAGCGGCAGGCCCTTCAACAGCCCGACACGCTCGCGCAGGGCTGGTTCGAACGCGATTTCACCGCGCATGGCGCGCGCGGTGATGGCTGCGACCCGGTCCTTGACGCCAATCATGTCGGCGAGTTCATCAATACATTCCTGCTCGATCATGGTTGAATCCATGTCGGCGATCAAAACCGACTTCCGGCGTTTGTCCTGATCCTGAAAGGCGAGATCAATTCCGCCTTCATGAAGGCGTGGCGCAACAGCCTCGAACGCGGTGCGTTCCGCCTCGTCAAGCGCGATATCGCAGGCAACCCCCGGCTGCAACCAGGTAACGGCCACCCTGCGGCCAAGGGCGGCTTCGACATGCGCTATGACCTGATCGGAGATTTGCGGCCTTGCCGGATGTGATATGAGGGTTGCAACAAGGTTCATGGGAACAGGTTTCAAACGATGAAAGAAAGCGCGGTCTTGATAGCCGGACCGACGGCAAGCGGCAAGTCCTCGCGCGCACTTGCCGAAGCTGAGGCCGCGCGGGCGGCGGGGCGCGCGCCGATCATTGTCAACGCCGATTCCATGCAGGTCTACCGCGAGCTGCGCGTCATTTCGGCGCGACCCGGACCGGCGGAAGAGGCGCAAGTGCCGCATTGCCTTTATGGTTTTGTCAGCGCGTCAGAAGCCTTCAGCACCGGAGCCTGGCTTTCCGCAGTGGGCGATCTCATCACGCAATTACCCGCGCGGGCACTGCCGATTTTCGTCGGCGGTACCGGGCTTTACTTCAAGGCGCTGACAGAAGGCTTTGCCGAAATCCCGCCGATCCCGGCTTCCATAAGGGCAGCGTGGCGGGATGCCTTCGCGCGTGAAGGGGCGGCGGCAATGCATGAGGCTCTCGCGATCCGCGATCCGGCGGCGGCGGCGGTGATCCGACCATCGGACAGCCAGCGGATCCTGCGCGCGCTTGAGGTGTTCGACGCGTCCGGTCAATCGATTCTGCACTGGCAGGCGGCGCAGAAGATGGCGGCAATGACGCCGCTCCTCGATCCGGCGGATTGTCGCAAGATCGTGGTCCTGCCGGAGCGCAGCGTTCTCTACGCCGCTATCGATGCGCGTTTTGAGGCAATGGTCGACAACGGCGCGCTTTCAGAGGTTGCTGATCTTGCGACCCTCGCGCTCGATCCGATGCTGCCTGCGATGAAGGCGATCGGCGTGCCGCAATTGCTTGCTCATCTTGCCGGAGTGCTCTCGCTCGAAGAGGCGATTGACGATGCAAAACGCGAGAGCCGCCGCTATGCCAAGCGACAGATGACCTGGCTTCGCAACCAGATGGGCGCGGACTGGTTGCGGCTCGGCCCGGATGATGGCCCGCGACAACAAACTCTTGACAGCAAACATCCATCGTCTTAACCATCGACGCACTTAAATTTCGAGTGGAAACGATGACACGGTTCATTCTTGTGGTGACGGGGCACATTGCCGGAGAAGCGCACTAGCTTCTCGGATCGGTGATGTGCGGCAACAGGCTCCTCAAAGGGGCCTTTTTTATTGCCGCAGTTTGCCTCTCACGACACAATGACGGGGCCGCCCGAAAGCGACGGCAACAGGTGCAAGCAGCGCCGATGGAGGAAGACGATGGATGCCAGTAACGCAGTGAAGGACGCGATCTTGACCGCCGCGTCCCGCTCTGGAGTTGAAATGACCGGGGCGCAGATGGTTCTTCAGGCGTTTCGCGACAATGGGGTCGAGCATATTTTCGGCTATCCGGGTGGCGCGGTTCTTCCGATCTATGACGAGATTTTTCAGCAGGAAGACGTGAAACACATTCTTGTGCGTCACGAGCAGGGCGCAGGCCATGCGGCGGAGGGTTATGCCCGCTCAACCGGCAGGCCGGGTGTCGTTCTCGTCACCTCCGGTCCCGGTGCGACCAATATGGTGACAGCGCTCACCGACGCGATGATGGATTCGATCCCGCTTGTCTGCATCACCGGTCAGGTGCCGACCCATCTCATCGGCAATGATGCGTTTCAGGAATGTGACACGGTCGGCATCACCCGGCCCTGCACGAAGCACAACTGGCTCGTGAAGTCCGTTGATGATCTTCCAGGCATTCTGCATGAGGCATTTCATGTCGCGACCACCGGCAGGCCCGGTCCGGTCGTTGTCGATATTCCGAAGGATGTTCAGTTCGCAACCGGACTCTATACGACCGGACAGCGTCGCTACCACAAGAGCTACAAGCCGCAATTGCAGGGCGATCCGCATGCGATCCGTGCCGCGGTTCACGCGCTTGCGGGCGCGAAACGCCCGGTGCTTTATACGGGCGGCGGGGTCATCAATTCCGGTGATGGCGCGACGGAGCGGTTGCGCGAACTCGCCGAGATTACCGGGTTTCCGGTGACATCAACGCTGATGGGGCTTGGCGCCTATCCGGCATCCGGCAAGCAGTGGCTGGGCATGCTCGGTATGCACGGAACCTATGAAGCCAACATGGTCATGCATGATTGCGACGTCATGGTCTGTATCGGCGCACGCTTTGATGACCGCATCACCGGGCGCACGGATGCCTTTTCGCCAGGCTCTCTCAAGATCCATATCGACATTGACGCATCCTCGATCAACAAGAATATCAAGGTCGATATTCCGATTGTCGGCGATTGCGAACATGTTCTGGCTGCGATGATCCATGTCTGGAAGGAAGAAAAGCGCAAGGTCGACCCGGTGGCGCACAAGGACTGGTGGAAACAGATCGACCTCTGGCGGGCGCGCAAAAGCCTCGGCTACCGGGCGAACAAGGATGTCATCATGCCGCAATATGCCATTGAGCGGTTGTTCGCGCTGAGCAAGGACCATGACACCTACATCACAACCGAAGTCGGTCAGCACCAGATGTGGGCTGCACAATATTTCGGCTTCGAAAAACCCAACCGCTGGATGACTTCGGGCGGTCTCGGCACGATGGGATATGGTTTTCCGGCGGCGGTGGGCGTCCAGATCGCTCATCCGGAAAGCCTCGTCATCGATATAGCGGGCGATGCGTCTATCCAGATGATGCTTCAGGAAATGTCGACCTGTGTTCAATATGAATTGCCGGTCAAGATTTTCATTTTGAACAATCAATATATGGGTATGGTGCGGCAATGGCAGCAGCTTTTGCATGGCAATCGCCTGTCGCATTCCTACAGCGATGCGTTGCCGGATTTTGTGAAACTTGCCGAAGCCTATGGCGGTGTTGGCCTTTATTGCGACAAGCCGGATCAGCTTGACGACAAGATCCGCGAGATGTTCGAGGTCAGGCGTCCGGTGATTTTCGATTGCCGCGTCGCGGCGCTCGCCAATTGTTTTCCGATGATCCCTTCCGGCAAGGCGCATAACGAGATGTTGCTCTCGGATGCGGTGAGCGATGCGGATATCGAAAGTGCGATTGATCGGGAAGGAGCGACCCTCGTCTGATTGTCAGGCGGTCGAAGCACGAGCATGATCAGGATTTTCAGTGCGTTCCTCCTTATTTTGACGCTCGCAGGCTGCGATATTTTCAAGCCGTCGCGGGTCGACGTTCCGACGACGGATGTTACCATCGTGCCACCGAAGGGTTATGTCGTATCGAAGCGTTTTCCCGGGGTTGAAGATATTCAAAGCAGCGGGTCGATCACGGTGAATGTCTTCCCGGTGCAGTCGATCGGTTCGCTCGGCGCCCTGTTCGCCTCGGTCGAGCGGGCGACGCCGACACTCAACAATCGCGGCATCCATGTCGAGGGGACCGAGACCATCACCTGGAAAGGCAAGCCCGTACTGCTTTTTCGCGGCAACCAGAAGGACGCCAAAGGGGTGATCTACGAGAAGTGGATTGCGGTTTTTGTCGAAGAACGCCCGATCATGGTGGCGTTTCAGGAACCACGGCCCGGAAAACTGAACGCAGATGCGATCATCGCCGCTTTTGCATCGGTCGATGTCAAGGCCCACGCAGAATGACGCCTCGCGCTGCGCTTTTCTCAGGTGCCTCAGCGGACCTTCGGTTATGACCGGCGCGCGAGCGGGGCTGGTTGATTATCTGGTTCTCTTCGCGCTCGGGGCGCTGTGGGGGTCTTCCTTCATTTTCACCAAGATCGCGGTCGCGGACATTCCGCCTGCAACCCAGACAGCCTATCGCCTCATCGGGGGGATGGTCGTTATTTGGGCGCTGTTCTTCGTGATCGGCGGGTCGATGCCGCGCCGGTTGAAGACCCATTTGTTGGTTGCGTTTTCCGGCATTCTCGGCACCGGGCTGCCGTTTTATCTCATCGCCTGGGGACAGATGGTGGTGCCGCCGGGGCTGACCGCGATCCTGCTTGCGGTGATGCCGCTTCTCACCCTGGTCTTTGCGCATTTCTTCACGACAGATGAGCGCTTCTCGTCGAAAAAGGCCGCCGGCGTTTCAATCGGCTTTATAGGTACGGTCATTCTGGTCGGACCGGTGCTTCTCGCCGGTCTCGGCAGCGACATCACCCGCCAGCTTGCCGTGCTTCTTGCCGCTTCATGCTATGCCGCGAACACGATTGTCACAAAGGCAATCCTGCATGTGCCGCCCATTCCGCTGGTCTGCCTCTCGATCACCTATGGCATGATCCCGGTTGTTGTCGGTGCCTTTATTTTCGATGGCCCGTTTCACTTGGCCTATTCTTTCGAGGCACTTTCGGCGGTCGCGATTCTTTCGGTTTTTCACACGGTGCTTGCGACCTTCATGCTGGTGTTTCTGATCAGCCGCCAGGGGGCCACATTTTTCAGCCAGATCAACTTGCTGGTACCGATTTTCGGCGTAGGATGGGCTTTCCTGATTTTTGGCGAACAGCCCGGTGCCAACGACGCACTCGCCCTTCTTCTCATTTTGACCGGCATCGCCGTTGCGCGCGGTGGCCTTCAACCTTCTCAAACGGGGACATGACATGCCGAAAACTGAACATCAATCCGCCTATTTTCTTGTCGACAATGGCGATGTCGAGGAAACCCACACCTTATCCGTTCTGGTTGATAACGAGCCGGGTGTGCTTGCCCGTGTGATCGGTCTCTTCTCCGGGCGCGGCTATAATATCGAGAGCCTGACCGTTTCAGAAACAGAGCACGACAGTCACCTGTCGCGGATCACGATCGTGACCAAGGGCACGCCGGGCGTGCTTCAGCAGATCAAAAGCCAGTTGAGCCGGATCGTGCCGGTTCATGTGGTGAAGGATCTCAGCCAGCTTGCCCGTGAGCGTGGGCAGGAAAAGCCGCTCGAGCGCGAGCTTGCGCTTGTCAAGGTCAAGGGCACGGGCGAAATGCGGCTCGAAGCGCTGCGGATTGCCGACGCGTTCAAGGCGGAAGTCGTGGATGCGACGACGGATCATTTCATTTTTCAAATGGTCGGCCGCTCGCCCCGGGTCGAGCAGTTCGTATCGATCATGCGGCCTCTCGGGCTTGTCGAAGTGTGCAAAACCGGCGTTGCGGCGGTGAGCCGCGGTGCTGGCGGGATCAATGATGCGTGAGCAGGCGGGAGCGAACAATGGCAACGGAACTTTCCGTCAATGTGAATGCGATTGCGCTTTTGAGAAACCGCCGCGACCTGCCATGGCCAAGCGTGGTGGATCTGAGCCGCATCGCGCTTGAAGCCGGCGCTTTCGGAATCACCGTCCATCCGCGCCCCGATGAGCGTCATATCCGCCGTCACGATGTTTTTGATCTGGCGGACCTTCTGGGCCAGCCCGCGTTTCAGGGCAGGGAATTCAACATCGAAGGATATCCGGACGAACGCTTTCTCGCGCTTTGCGAGGAAATCCGTCCGGCTCAGGTGACCTTCGTGCCGGATGATCCGGCACAGGCGACATCGGACCACGGTTGGGATATTCCGGCACATGAGGCGCTTCTGCGCTCAGCGATCCAGCGCCTTAAAGGGCAGGGGATGCGCCTTGCCCTCTTCATCGATCCGGATGAGCGTGTGCCCGCCTTTGCGCTTGATGTCGGCGCGGACAGGGTCGAGCTCTTCACCGGGCCCTATGGCTCCCAGGCTGTCGGAAGTGCTGCTGCTGCAAAAACCGTCGCAGCGCTCGCGCGGACGGCTCTGGCCGCTGATGCAATCGGGCTCGGGGTCAATGCCGGTCATGACCTTACCGTCGACAATGTGCCGCCCCTTGTCACAGCAGCACCGATGATCGCGGAGCTTTCGATCGGCCACGGGCTCACGGCTGACGCACTGACCTACGGAATGGCGGCGAGTGTGCGGCGCTTTCTCAAAGCGTGCGGCAAGGGCGTTCAGACATAAATCCGGCAGGCAAGCGCGACAGCGGTCTTTTCGTTGCGCATCTTGGGCCTTGCAATGTGGTTCCCAACCCGGTACAGAACTGTACCGTACGGTACGGTACAGTTATCTGGACGCGCTTTTTGGATCTTTTGGCCCTTGCAAAACCGGTGACGGAATTCTCCGTGCGTCAGCGCGAAGTGCTTGATGCTGCGCTTGCGCTGATGGTTGAGGCGGGTGAGGGCATTACCATGAATGCTGTGGCCGCGCGGGCCAATTGTTCCAAGGAAACGCTCTACAAATGGTTCGGCGACCGCGACGGACTTCTCACCGCGACCGTGCAGTGGCAGGCATCCAAAGTGCGCATCGAGGTGCCGAAGGGCGAGACGATTGGCGCTGCTGCCCTGCACTCGGCGCTCACCCGGTTCGCTGAAAACTGGCTCACAGTTCTGACCGGCGACATTTCGATTGCGCTCAACCGGCTCGCGGCTTCTTCGAATTCTGATCTTGGCCGGATCGTCCTCAACAATGGGCCTTTTGCCATGGCTGCCCGCTTGAAGCCGCTGCTTGATCTCGGGCGGCGCTCCGGCGTGCTTGCCTTTGATGATCTCGATCAGGCCTTCCGCGTGTTTTTCGGCCTGGTGGTGCGCGATGTTCAGATCCGCGCGCTGCTTGGCGATGCGATTTCCCCCGCCCTTGTGGATATAAAGAACGATGCAAGGCAGGCGACAGAGAGATTTTTCACGCTCTACGGCGTTGAAAATGAAGAATAATCATAAATGAAACGCACTTAGGGAGAAAACAATGCGCGTTTATTACGATCAGGATGCAGACCTCAATCTTATCAAATCAAAGAAAGTGGCGATCATAGGCTACGGTTCGCAGGGCCGCGCCCATGCGCTCAACCTAAAGGATTCGGGTTGTCCGAATGTCGTTGTCGCCCTCCGCGAAGGCTCGAGTACGGCGAAAAAGGTTGAGGCCGACGGTCTCAAGGTGATGAACGTGGCGGACGCTGCCGCTTATGCCGATCTCATGATGATGGCGACGCCTGACGAACTTCAGGCCGATATCTATCGCGATCACATCGCGCCGAATATCCGCGACGGCGCGGCGATTGCCTTCGCGCACGGGCTCAATGTCCATTTCGGCCTGATCGAGGCGAAAAGTACTGTCGACGTGATGATGATCGCGCCGAAAGGTCCGGGCCACACGGTGCGCGGCGAATATCAGAAGGGCGGCGGCGTGCCATGTCTCGTTGCGGTTCATCAGGATGCGTCCGGCAATGCGCTCGAACTCGCGCTTTCCTATGCGTCCGGTGTTGGCGGTGGCCGCTCCGGCATTATCGAGACATCGTTCAAGGAGGAATGCGAGACGGACCTTTTCGGTGAACAGGCGGTTCTTTGCGGCGGCCTGGTCGAGCTTATCCGTGCCGGTTTCGAAACCCTGGTCGAGGCAGGTTATGCGCCGGAAATGGCCTATTTCGAGTGCCTGCATGAGGTCAAACTCATCGTCGATCTGATTTATGAAGGCGGGATCGCCAACATGAACTATTCGATTTCAAACACAGCCGAATGGGGCGAGTACATGTCTGGTCCGCGGGTTGTGACACCTGAGACCAAAGCCGAAATGAAGCGGATTCTGACCGATATCCAGACTGGCAAGTTCACCTCGCAATGGATGCAGGAATGCAAGGCAGGTCAGGCCCGGTTCAAAGGGATCCGCCGTCTTAACGATGCCCACCAGATTGAGGAAGTCGGCGCGAAGCTGCGGGGCATGATGCCATGGATCAAGTCCAATGCGCTTGTTGATAAGTCTAAAAATTAATATTTCCAACAGGTTATAGTAAAAAGGCCGGCGCAAGCCGGCCTTTTTTCGCCGTGTGCTCATCCGGATTAAGCTGGCCTTAAATTTTCCCTGTTAATGCTTTAGGCGACAAGACAGAAGTCGCGTTGGCAAGTCTGGCCGCGCAGGAGTTGGTCAATGACGGAACATGCCGATAAACGGGCGAGCATTCGCTACCGCACCCTGAAAAAGGGCAAGATCATTTTCCGTGAACGCTATTGCTCGGCCGATTGCACGGTGCGCAACGAATCTGAAACCGGTGCAATGCTTCTGGTCACGCAGAACCACATCATTCCGGCTGAGTTCGAGCTGAATATATATCCGGGAACCTCCTATCGCCCCGTCCAGATCGTCTGGCGCTCACCGGAAGCGCTTGGTGTACGCTTTCTGGATAAGATAGGCGCCGCCGCGCCGACCATGCCGAAAGATGCAAAACTGGAACTGCATGGGCCTCAACCGGCTGATCCCAAAATGGAGGCTGGAGCCGCCACGGCAGCGCTGTCCGGTGTCCCTCCGGTTAAAGAAGTCGGCTCAGACCTGGCTGCAAACCCGTCGGGCGCGCAGGATCATGCATTCGTTCCGAAAGACGAGAGCCTGCATCGCGCGGAACCTCAGTCCGCGACGCTGCAGGCGGACATGGCTGACCCTTCAGGGGACGAAAATACCAGTGGTGGTCAGTGGCTGCCTGAATTTCTGGAAAAGCGTGTTGGTCGCGATCGCCGGATCGAGGAACGTCGCCAGCGCTAAATGCAGGTGCTCCCGCGTCGGCTCCGTCCAATCAACGCGAGCATGCCCGATTGCGTGAGGTGCATCAATTTACTTCAACCCTGTCGCGCGGTCGGCTTTGCTGTTTTGGGGCTAGGCTAGGGTGGGAAATTCCATCATTGTGGATCGCCCGCAACGATTTTGTTGCGCGGGCAGTTTCAGGATGATGGAATGATACACGAAGCCCGCCGCCGCCCCTATGTGATTGTGGATGTTTTCACCGAGACGCCATTTCAGGGCAACCCGCTTGCGGTTGTGTTCGAGGCAGAAGGCCTTTCCGATGCGGCGATGCAGACAATCGCGGCCGAGTTCAATCTTTCCGAGACAGTCTTTGTTTTCCCACCGAAAAAGCTAGAAAACAGCGCTGCACTGCGCATCTTCACGCCGGGCGCGGAGCTTCCATTTGCCGGGCATCCGACGGTCGGCACGGCCGTTCTTCTCGGGCGGCGCAAACTGGGCGCTGTCGCCCATGCAAGCGATATCGCTATTGCGCTGGAAGAAAGGGTTGGGTTGGTGCGCGCGGGTGTCGTTGTCAAGCCGGGTCGGGTGGGGCATGCGACCTTCACGCTGCCGCAAAAACCGGTTCATGTTCAGCCTTCGGTATCCCGCATCCAGATTGCAAGTGCGCTCGGCCTTGATGAAGAGGATATCGGCTTCGACCGGCACCGGCCAGCCATCTATAGCGCCGGGGTGCCGTTCACGCTGGTGCCGCTTCGCAGCCTCGATGCGCTGCGCCGGGTGCGGCCTGATCTCAACGCCTGGTCCCGCGCTTTTGAGAATTCGGGCCGTGACAATGCATTCGTTTATGCGCGCGGTGGGGCTGCGCCGGAAGCGGCCTTTCAGGCGCGCATGTTCTGGCCAGGTGCTGGCATCAAAGAGGATCCGGCGACGGGTGGTGCAATTGCTGCGCTTGCCGGTGCAATCGTCCGATTATGAAAAGCTCAAGGATGACACCCATGTCTTTCTGATCGAGCAGGGGTATCAGATGGGTCGCCCGTCCGACATCATGCTCGAGATTGACATTGAGGGCGGTGCCTATTTTGCCGGCCGCATCGGTGGTTCTGCGGTCATCGTTGCCGAAGGCGAAATCTACGCCTGAGTGTTGGCGGAGTATCCTGGATACAGCCTGGCTGTTTGCTCTCCTATCATTGGAGCGGCAAACGCCAAGGATCTGTGCGTCCAGTGAACGAATGCGTTGCTTATTCGGCGTCAACTGGTATGATCTGACGGCAACTCTTTAATGGAAACGCGCCTTGGCCTTTTCATGTGCCACAAACGAACGGAATGAGCGGAGCGCGCGCCTGAGCGGCTTTGCAGCCGTCTTTGCATCTTGGCATAATGTTGCCCGTCTTCTTCTCCTTAGACGCCCCTGAGCGTCGTCAGCCGGATTTGATCAGGCGGGCACTCAGGGGATTTCGGTTTACCGGTGAGCCCGCGTGCGAGATGCCGCTTTTCACCGTCCGTCATAAACGTTAAACACTTCCGACGCTGCCCATGAGAGCGCGTCTGCATAGCAGGAAAGCCCGATGACCCAGGTTCAAGCTCCGACAGAAGACAAGCAACATGTCCTGATTTTCGACACGACACTGCGTGACGGCGAACAATCGCCTGGCGCGACGATGACGCTCGAGGAAAAGCTTCAGGTCGCAGAACTCCTCGATCATATGGGCGTCGATATTATCGAAGCCGGTTTCCCGATTGCCTCTGATGGTGATTTCGAAGCGGTATCGAAGATTGCCGAGCGCGCCGACAGGGCTGTGATCGCCGGTCTTGCGCGCGCGATACCCGGCGATATCAACCGCTGTGGCGATGCCGTGCGCAAGGCGCGGCGTGGACGCATTCACACCTTCGTCTCGACCTCGCCGATCCATCTCAAATATCAGATGGCGAAAAGCGAAGACGAGGTTCTGGAAATCATCCGGGAGACAGTGGCGCTTGCCCGCAATCTCTGTGGCGATGTCGAATGGTCGGCGATGGATGCAACACGCACGGGCATCGAGTATCTGTCGAAGGCGGTTGAGGCCGCTATCCGCGCCGGGGCGACCACGATCAATCTTCCCGATACAGTCGGCTTCGCAACCCCCGGCGAGTATGAAGCGATGTTTCGCGCGGTGCGCGAGAGCGTGCCGGATTCCGACAAGGCTATATTCTCAACGCATTGCCACAACGACCTTGGACTCGCGGTCGCAAATTCACTTGCCGGCGTTGCCGGTGGCGCGCGCCAGATCGAGTGCACGATCAACGGGCTTGGCGAGCGCGCAGGCAATGCCGCTCTGGAAGAAGTCGTCATGGCAATCCGCACCCGCGGCGATGTGCTTGCCTATCAGACCGGCATCAATCCGGTTCACCTGATGCGGGCCTCTAAACTCGTGTCTGCCGTGTCTGGTTTTCCGGTCCAGTACAACAAGGCGATTGTCGGCAAGAACGCCTTTGCCCATGAGAGCGGCATTCATCAGGATGGCATGCTCAAGAATTCGGGCACGTTCGAAATCATGACCCCGGAATCGGTCGGCGTTAAGGCGACTTCGCTCGTCATGGGCAAGCATTCGGGCCGCCATGCCTTCAAGGAGAAGCTTGCCGAACTCGGCTATGAATTGGGTGATAATGCGTTTCTCGATGCGTTCAAGCGCTTCAAGGACCTCGCCGACCGTAAGAAGAATGTCTATGACGAGGACATCGAGGCACTTGTCGAAAACGAGGTCGCGACCCAGAGCGAGACCAACAAGGTGGTGGCGCTCACGGTGATTTGCGGCACCGGAGGCCCGCAGAAAGCGATCATCACCATCGATATGGACGGCAAGCATGTAACGATGGAATCAACCGGCGATGGTCCGGTGGATGCGACCTTCAACGCAATCAAGTCGATCCTGCCGCACGAATCTACCCTCCAGCTTTATCAAGTCCACGCGGTGACCGCGGGGACCGATGCCCAGGCGGAAGTCTCGGTTCGTCTCGAAGAGGATGGCCACCAGGTAACCGGTCGCGCGGCTGATACCGATACGCTGGTTGCTTCGGCAAAGGCTTATCTGTCTGCGCTGAACCGGCTTCTTGTAAAGAAATCCCGCCCGCAGGCGCTGAAAGCGAGTTAACAACAATCAGGCGTGAGATTTCGGCCGCTTCCGAAATTTCACGCATTCTTAATAAGATTTGATATTGTTTTTACGTGCAAGACGCAAAGAAGAAGCGTATGGGAAGCCCTGCTTAATACGGCACTTTAGGTAACAGGTACTTTTGATGTTCTACCAGCAGGTCAATCAGCGTATACTTTCTACGGTTCTTACCATCTTGTTTTTGTTGGTTGCCCCATCGGGCGTGCACGCAACGGACTTTCAGGGCGCCCAGTTACCGGAAGGCAAGGCCACGATCGCAATCACCCCGAATAAACAGACAAGCGCACTCAATGATCAGCAGAAATTCGTCCGCCAGCAACTTGTTGATACGGTTCTGTTTTATGACAGGCATTTGCGGGTTGATGCGACCGGGCAATATCTTGACCGGGTCGATCTTGACAATGTGCGGCAGGATTCCCTCGTCTCTTCGATTGCCTCCACGGCCATTGGCCTGATTTCGCTCACCATCGGTGATCAGCTCGGTGTTGTCGACGATGCCGCTGAAAAGGCACGGATCACGCTTGCCAATCTTCTCAACACGGACGAAGACGCGCTGTTCAAGACGCCGCGCTCGAAAAGCGGCTGGTTCAAACATTTCATCAATCCCTATACCGGCGACAGCCAGGATGCGAGCGGCGAAAAATTCTCGACCATCGACACAACGCTTCTCGGTATTGGCGCATCCATGACTGCGCGCTATTTCGGATCAAAGTCCGACGCCGATCCGCAGGCGCGCGCCGCCGCCCGTCTCGCCCAGAGTCTGGTCGACGGGGTTGACTGGGGTCAGGCCATGCGCTTCGGGGACCGTCCGGGCATGCATCAGGTTTTCTGGGGCGCGGAAGAGAAGATCGAAAACGGCTACTGGTCGCTGCCTTTCGATGAATATGTGGTGATCCCGTGTCTTGGCCGTTCGGTTGAATCGAGCCGCGGCGTTGCGGGCCCGGCCAGCGTGTTCTGGGATAAATATATCGCTGATACCACGAACCTGCCGCAGAAGGACTATGATGGCCACACGGTTCTTGCTGTTGACTCGCGCGAGTTCACGTCGCACTTCAACCACCAGTTCGCTTTTTTCTTCTGCGGCGAACTTGCGAATGATCCGATCTACCGCGCGGAGCTTGCAGAACTCATGCGCGCGGATCAGAAATGGTTTGAGAACGTCGGTGCTGGCGCCCTTCCGAAGCGCTGGTGGGGCCTCGGGGCGGGTTCTGAACTCAAGTTCGATCCGAATTCCGGTGCGGTTCTTTACTCCGCCTATGGCGTGGCGCAGATAGACCGCAACCCGCATCTGACCTTCTCACCGGCGATCATGGCCGGTTTCCTGCCGGTTGAAAATAACGGCGCGGCGAGCGGGAATTCCGAAATCGTGAACGATCTCATGGCGCTTTACGCAAGTGACGAGTGCCGGTACCGTTTTGCTGGTCTCGATATTCTCTGGCGATGCTCGGCGCGCGATCCGAAGCTTCGGGTGCGCGAAGTCGAGGGCGTCGATCTTTCGACCTATATGCTGGGACTTGCGTGGAGCGATCCTGCTGTCGGGCCGCAATTCTTTGCCGATTACGGCGTGAAATCGCGTCCTGCGGGCGAGCCGGTCATCGAGGATATCCGGGCCTCGCTTATGCCTTCGGCCCCGTCCGCCGCTGCGCCTTCTGGTAAAAAATGAACCCGATGAAGTTCATCAGAAGCTGTGCTGCAAGAAAGCTGGTTGTGCCACTGCGGTCATAATCCGGTGCAACCTCGACGAGATCGACCCCGATCACGCTTCCCCGTTTCGTCAGGCCTTGGAGAAGTTCAAGGATTTCATAATAGACAAACCCGCCATGGCTCGGTGTTCCGGTGCCTGGCGCGATGGAGGGATCGAAACCGTCAATGTCGATCGTGACATAATATCGGCTTGCCAATGGTATGCGCGCCAGCACCGCTTCAACGCCGAGTTTGCGAAACTGGCGGACCGACAAAATATCTGAGCCGACCGCGCGCGCTGCGTCATAGCCTTCCTTCGCGGTCGAGGAGACGTTACGGATGCCGAACTGGCTGAGCCCGGTGACGTTCGCCTGTTCCGAGGCCCGGCGCATCGGGTTGCCGTGGCCATAGCGCACACCATGGCGCTCATCAACAAAATCAAGATGAGCATCGATCTGGACAAGGTGGAAAGGTTCCTCACCGTCAAAGGCCCGGATGCAGGGAATATTGATCGAGTGGTCACCCCCCAGAACAACCGGCAGGGCGCCGCTCTCCAGAATCTTGCGCACGGCCCATTCGATATTCGCATGGCTTTTCACGGTGTCTGTATGAACGATATCCGCATCGCCCATATCGATCAGCCGGACATCCTTTCGATCAAGATAGACAGCGTCGTCTTCGTGATCATAGGCGCCCGCATGGCCGAAGGAAAACAGCGTTGACGCCTCGCGGATGGCCCGCGGGCCAAAGCGGGCACCGGGACGGTACTGCGTGCCTGAATCGAATGGAGCGCCGAGAATGGCGCAGTCTGCATCGATATGATCGAAGTTCTGGCCGATTGGGGACTTTGCAAAGGTGCAGTGGCCAACAAAGGGAAGGTTCAGCCTGCCCGATGCATAGCCATGTTTTTCATCAGGTTTGGATGTATCATCGCCCACTTTTTATTCTTCCGCGGTCAAATTGAACAAAATTTACGTATAGTACAAGAATGCATGAATTTACCCTTTACAACCAAACCTGCTTTGTTGAAACATGCTTTCGGGAGAGCGAGCGGGTGGTTTAACCGACCATATGCTGTAATTCGGGTGGAAAAGAGCAGGCGAAAGTCAGTTCTGGCGAGTTGAAAGAGTGAGTGTGGACAAAGATTATCATGTTCGTTTTGTGAACGTGCAAAAAAGTTACGACGGCGAGACACTCGTTGTAAAAAATCTCAATCTTGACATCAAGAAGGGCGAATTTGTCACCATGCTCGGGCCATCGGGTTCGGGCAAGACGACCTGCCTTATGATGCTCGCGGGCTTCGAGACGGCGACCAGCGGGGATATTCTTCTTGGTGGAAAACCGATCAATAACGTGCCGCCGCACAAGCGCGGCATTGGCATGGTGTTTCAAAACTATGCGTTGTTTCCGCATATGTCGGTGGCGGAAAATCTCGCCTTCCCACTTCAGATGCGCAAAATTTCGAAATCTGAGCAGGAAATCCGTATCAAGCGTGCGCTTGACATGGTCGAGCTTGGCGCTTTCGGTTCGCGCCGCCCGGCGCAATTGTCCGGCGGCCAGCAACAGCGTGTGGCGGTTGCCCGCGCCCTCGTTTTCGACCCGGAACTCGTGTTGATGGACGAACCGCTCGGCGCGCTCGACAAGCAGCTGCGCGAGCAAATGCAGTATGAAATCAAGCATATCCACGACAATCTTGGCGTTACCGTCGTCTATGTGACGCATGATCAGACCGAAGCGCTGACGATGTCGGACCGTGTTGCGGTTTTCAATGACGGCGTCATCCAGCAATTGTCGCCGCCGGCCGCGCTTTATGAAAGCCCGCAGAATTCGTTCGTCGCCCAGTTCATTGGCGAGAACAACAAGCTGAATGGCCGGGTTGCCGAACTCAACGGGAAAAGCTGCTCGGTCGAGGTTGCCGGCGGTCTTCGGCTCAAGGTCGACCCGGTGAATGTCGGCGGCGTCGGCTCACCCACAACGCTGTCGCTGCGCCCGGAACGCGTGGAACTTGCGCCTGAAAGTCCGATGGACAACATGGTTGAGGGCAAAATCGAGGAACTGATTTATCTCGGCGACCATATCCGCGTGCGGATGGATGTTGCCGGAAACAATGAGTTTATCGTCAAGGTGCGCAATCGTTCCGAACGCCGCCAGATCGCCTGCGGCGACATGGTGCAGGTGGGCTGGCAGTCTGTCGATTGCAAGGCGCTCGACGCGGTTGCTTAGGTTCCAAAACGAAATTGCCCCTTGTGCCCGCGCACAAGGGGCTAACGCGGTTCAAAACCGCAATAAGCGGCTTATCACCGCATAAAACAGGGAGAATGATATGAAATTCAATATGTTGTTTTTGGCAACGGCTGCGGCTGTTGCCTTCACGGCGCCGGTCATGGCCGAAGTCAAGCTTGAACCGTGCGAGGGCTGCGCCAAAGAAATGACCGTTGTGTCATGGGGCGGCGCTTACCAGAATTCACAGATCAAGGCCTATACCGATCCTTATGCGGCGGCGACGGGCGTGAAGGTTATTTTCGACGCATCGGCCAACGAAGGTGTGGCGAAACTGCGTGCTCAGGCTGAAGCCAAGAACATCACCTGGGACCTGCTCGACGCTGAAGGGCCTGATGCGGTTCGCCTCTGCGACGAAGGTCTGGTAAAACCAATCGATGCCGACAAGGTTCTTGCGGCTGCGCCTGATGGCACACCGGCAAGCAAGGATTTCGGTTCTTCGCTGATTTCCGAGTGCTTTATCCCACAGATCGTTTTCTCGACCACTTTCGGCTTTCGCAACGACGTTGCGGCCTGGAACGGCGCGAAACCAAGCTCGGTCTGTGACATTTTCGACCTGAAAAAATTCCCTGGCAAACGCGCTCTGGAAAAACGCCCGAAGAAAAACGTCGAATGGGCACTGCTGTGTGACGGCGTTGCACAGGCCGATCTCTACAAAGTGCTCGAGACACCGGAAGGCGTCGAACGCGCATTGAAAAAACTCGACACCATCAAGAGTGAGGTTGTCTGGTGGTCCGCCGGTGCCGATACCCCACAACTTCTTGCCGATGGCGAAGTCGCGATGGGTTCGACCTATAATGGCCGTCTCTTCTCAGTGATCGTTGAGCAGAAACAGCCTGTCAGCATGCTGTGGGATTATCAGGTATTCGACTTTGACGGCTGGGTCGTTCCTGCCGGCCTGCCGAAAGACCGCGAAGATCGGGTTCTGCATTTCCTGAAATTTGCGACCGACACGCAGCGTCTTGCGGATCAGGCGAAATACATCTCCTATGGTCCGGCACGCGCCTCGTCTGCCCCTCTCGTTGGCAAACACGCGGAACTCGGCATCGAGATGGCGCCTCACATGCCAACCGACCCGAAAAATGCGGGCAATGTTCTCGTGAACAATATCGAGTTCTGGTCAAACTTCGCCGATGACGTGGATGCAAAATTCCAGGCCTGGCTTGCAAAGTAAGTGATCGATGCGTTCGCGCGGCGCAGATCTGGTCTGCGCCGCGCAATGCCTGTTGATGCGATCTGTCAACGGGGAGGAAGCGGGAATTGGGGAGTTGCATGAGTACCACCGACATCATAGGCAACAATGAAGTGCCAACATCCGGGTCGGGTGGCGTCATGCGAACAGCCGATGGAACGCCGCTGAAAGTATCGCTCGCGCGGGCGCTTCGCCGACAGAAACTGCGCGCCTTCCTTTTGATCGCGCCGCTGCTTGGCTTCATTCTGTTTTCTTTTCTGTTTCCGATCGGTTCGATGCTTTTCCGATCGGTTGAGAACAATATCGTAGGTGACACGCTGCCAAAAACAGTGGTCGCGCTGCGCGACTGGGATCCTGCCACGGGCTCGCTACCGGATGAAAAGGTGTTCGCTGCCTTTCATGCCGATATGGTTCAGGCCTTCGAGGACAAGACCCATACGAAAGTCGGCCTGAGACTCAACTATGATGAACCCGGTATGTCCGGCCTTTTTCGCAAGACCGGCTCCAAGGCAAAGCGCATGGAAGCGCCCTATGCCGAGGCATTCAAGGCCGTGGACGAAAGCTGGGCAAAGATCGATACTTGGAAAGTCATCAAGCGCCTATCACCGCGCGTCACGGATAGCTATTTCCTTGCGTCAGTCGATCTGAAACGCACAGCGCGCGGCGATATCGAGCGTGTGCCGGAAAACGAACGGCTTTACATCTTTCTGTTTGAGCGAACCCTGTTTCTGTCTCTGGTCATTACCGGAACTTGCCTGATTCTCGGCTTTCCGATTGCCTATCTTCTCGCCCATCTGCCGATGCGCATTTCTAACATGCTGCTGATCCTGATCCTGCTGCCGTTCTGGACATCGCTTCTGGTGCGCACCTCGGCGTGGAAGGTACTGCTTCAGCAACAGGGAGTGGTGAACGATATTCTGGTCTGGATCGGTCTGGTCGCCGATGACAGCCGGTTGCAGATGATGAACAACCAGTTCGCGACCATCGTCGCCATGACCCATATTCTGATGCCTTTCATGATCCTGCCGCTCTATTCGGTGATGCAGACGATTTCGCCGACTTATGTGCGGGCGGCAAAAAGTCTTGGCGCTACCGACTGGACGGCGTTCTGGCGGGTCTATTTTCCGCAGACCATTCCCGGTATCGGAGCAGGTGCGATCCTCGTCTTCATTCTGGCGATCGGCTATTACATCACGCCCGAACTTGTCGGCGGCACCAGCGGTGTGTTCATTTCGAACAGGATTGCCTATCATATTTCGGCTTCTCTCAACTGGGGCCTTGCAGCAGCCCTCGGATCGATCCTTCTCATCATGGTGGTGCTGCTCTTTTACGTTTACGACAAGCTCGTCGGCATCGATAATGTGAAACTGGGGTGATGTTATGAGCGCGCTTCCTTCCTATGCAACTACCGGCGACAAGCTTTGGCATTACGGCTTTCGCGTTCTGTGCGGACTGATATTCTTCTTTCTGATCTTCCCGATCATCGTCATCATTCCGCTGTCCTTCAACGCAGAGAATTTCTTCACCTTCACGCCGAAGATGCTGAGCCTTGATCCGGAAGGCTATTCGCTGAAGCATTACAGAGACTTCTTCACCAATCCGGATTGGCAGAGAGCGCTCAAGAACTCGTTCATCATCGCGCCGATCGCGACGGTGATCGCGGTAACCCTCGGCACGCTGGCGGCGATCGGCCTCAGCCAGAGCCATGTTCCCTACAAGTCCGTGATCATGGCGATCCTGATTTCACCGATGATCGTGCCGCTGATCATCTCGGCAACAGGCATGTTCTTTTTCTATTCCTGGGTCGGTAATTACCTGACAAATGAAATTGGCCTTGGTCAGGATTTCGTCAATTATCTGAAGGTCATCCTTGCCCACGCGGCGCTGGGCACACCTTTTGTTATCATCACGGTGACGGCGACGCTTGTCGGCTTTGACCGCTCGCTCACCCGCGCTGCGGCCTCACTCGGCGCCAATTCGGTGACGACCTTCTTCAAGGTCCAGATGCCGCTCATTCTGCCGGGTGTGATTTCAGGTGCGCTGTTTGCGTTCATCACCTCCTTTGATGAGGTGGTTGTCGTGCTTTTCGTCGGCACGGCGTCACAGCAGACATTGCCGTGGCAGATGTTCACCGGTCTTCGGGAACAGATCTCGCCGACGATTCTCGCGGTCGCGACGATCCTGGTCTTTTTGTCGGTCATCCTCTTGACGATGGTTGAGTTGTTGCGGCGGCGCTCGGAGCGGCTCAGGGGTCTGACACCACGTTAATGGACCACGGGAAAGGGCCGGTTTGAGTAGCCGGTCCTCGCAAAGAACAGGACGAAAGGGCCGGGATGAAAAGTCGAGCAATGTTTCCGACAGTTCTCCCGATCACCACTCTTTCCACCTTTCTTCTCGTAGGCCTTATCGTTTTCGGTGCCATACGTTACAGCCGATCACAAGTTCAGCAGACTGACCTTAATCTCGTCATCGCGATCGACTGCTCCTTCAGCGTCAATGCGCGCGAGTTCCAGTTGCAGGTCGAAGGGATCGCGACCGCGCTTCTGTCGCCGGAAGTGACCGCCGCTGTGGCCAGCGGTCAGCACGGCCGGATCGGGGTCACGATTTTCCAGTGGTCAGGGCCGGACATTCAGGCCGTCGTCGTGCCTTGGGTGGTGATTGCCTCTCCGGGTGATGCCACGCGCGTCGCAGAGGAGCTTCGCCGTCAGCCGCGCCATACTGCCGCCGGGGAGACGGCCATCGGCAGCGCGCTCGATTTTGCCACCGAATTGCTGGATAATGCACCGTTCTTTGCCGAGCGGCAGGTGATTGACATTCAGGGCGACGGCACCAGCACCTGGTCGCGCGGCATTCCGGTGAGCGAGGCACGCGACCGCGCCGTCGCACAAGGCATAACCATCAATGGCCTGCCGATCCTCAACGAGGTGCCCCATCTCAATCGATATTTCGAGAACCATGTGATCGGCGGGCCCGGCAGCTTCGTTGAGATTGCCGACGATTATCGCGCCTTCGCGGAGGCGATGAAGCGCAAGCTCCTGCGCGAGATCCGACCGGTCAATCTGTCTTAGAACACTGATCTCGCCGGGTGAGACTTGTTTCACGCCGGTCAGACTATACTCGGGGCCATAGAATTCTCGCGTCGGGCCGCGACCTCCTCGACACTCACGCGCTTTGCGAAGTTTTCGCGGTCAAGCCTTGTATAGGCGAGGGCGAAGAGACCTGCCTCCTCAAGATCGCGCGGATCATCGAGCACGGTGAGGGCAGGGCTGTCGCCATTCGTGGCGGCATGGGCGAGGCCTTGCTTAAGGCCCTTTTCAAGCAGATCGAGATGCGCGGTACCGGGTCCGGCGAGAAGGATGCGCTGCGGGTTCAGGAGCATGACGAGATTGCTCAGCCCGTCGCCAATCGCGGCGCCCGCCTGGCTGAAAGCAGCGAGGGCCTGTGGCTCGCCTGCCCGTGCCCGCGCGGCGAGGGCGTGCATCTCGGCCTTGGTCGGCGCGATGGCGGCAGGAGGAACACCTTCGAGCCCGCCTTCGGCTGAGCGGAAAATGCCAAAATCGGCGGCATAGGCCTCGATACAGCCGCGTCGGCCGCAGCGGCATATCGCACCATTGCGTGCCCAGACCATGTGGCCGAATTCCGACGCAGAGCCATCTGTTCCTTCAAGAAGCGCGTTGTTGACGATGAGGCCGAGGCCGATGCCGGATCCGAGATAGAGAACGGCAAAGGAGGTGCCGAGGCTGGCATCCTCGACATGGAGAAGATGGGCGATGGCATTGGTGTCATTTGCGACCAGACATTGCACGCCGAGGGCTTCTTCAAGCGGCGCCGCCACCGCAATCGGGCGGGCATTGAAGGCCGGACTCCAGATTATCTCGCCGCGTTTTGTATCGACCGAACCCTGACAAGTGACACTTGCAATCGCGATATGGCTGATCTCCACGGCGTTTTCAGAAAGAAAGCTTTTCGCGCAATCGGTGAGGAGGGCGGCGAATTCATCGGCGCTGAGCGTTGCGGTCTCAAGGTTTACCGCCTTGCGCGCCCGCACAGCGCCGCAGTAATCGGCAAGCATGAAACGGATGAGATTGTGGCTGATGCTGATGCCCAGAATCAAAGCCGCATTCGCATCGAGGGTGAGCTTGACCTTTGGCCTGCCGCGCTGAGGTCTGCGGGTTCTGGCGGTTTCCTCCTCGTCCATCCGGATCAGGCGTTCGCAGAGCATATCATTGGTAATGGCTGAGATCGTAGCCGGGCTGAGACCGGTCTTGCTGCCGAGTTCGATGCTCGCGAGCGGACCATGGCGGCGCAGTGCCTCAAGCACCAGCGAGCGGTTCTGTTGCCGGACGAGTTCGGTGTCTGCCTTGTTGCGTGTCGTTCTCATGGCGGCATCTTCCCTGTTTCGTTCGAGGTAACAATTCTGGTCGAAGCGCGCAAGCAAGGCACGGTTCGCTGCTGACAGGTTCTTTCCTTTGCCGTGATTATCCGCTCTAAATCGAAAGCGCATTCTTTAAAGCGAGGTTTAGCCGGTGAAGCATCATCCATCGACGCGAATTCTAGAAGCCTTGTCCCGCACGGCCGGATCCGCCGCCATGCGCGATCTCTTCCAGCGCGAACCGGACCGCTTTCAGCGCTATTCGCTGCGCGCCGGGTCGATCCTTCTCGATTACTCAAAGAACCGTATCAACGATGCTGTTTGCGCGGCGCTGATGGCGCTTGCGCGGGAGGCGGGGGTGGAGCGGATGCGGGCGCGAATGTTCGCCGGCGAAGCGATCAATCTGACCGAAGGCAGGGCGGTTCTGCACACCGCGCTTCGCGCCCCCCGCGAGGCGGATTTCCAGGTGGCGGGCGTATCCGTCATGGACGATATTCACGCGGTTCTGGATGCGGCTGAGGCATTTGCCGAGGCTGTGCGCAATGCCACGATCCGAGGCCGCAACGGTGATATGTTCCGCGATGTCGTCAATATCGGGATTGGGGGTTCGGACCTCGGCCCCGCCATGGCAACGCTCGCGCTCGCGCCTTATCATGACGGGCCGCGCGTTCATTTCGTGTCGAATGTGGATGGCGCCCATCTCGCCGACACGCTGAAGGGTCTCAATCCGGCGACAACGCTGTTTCTGGTCGCCTCGAAAACCTTCACGACGCAGGAAACCATGGCAAATGCGCTCTCCGCGCGGGCATGGCTGACGGAGACGCTCGGCGAGGCGGCGGTAGCGGATCATTTCGCCGCGATTTCAACCAACCGCGACAAGGTCGCGGAATTCGGCATCAGCCCGACCCGCATGTTCGGTTTCTGGGACTGGGTCGGCGGGCGCTATTCAATCTGGTCGGCAATCGGGCTTTCGCTGATGCTCGCCATCGGGGCTCGCCGTTTTCGCGCTTTTCTGGCCGGCGCCCACGCCATGGACCGCCATTTCCTCGAGGCGCCGCTTGAACAGAACATGCCGGTCATTCTCGCGCTTCTCGGGGTCTGGTACCGGAATTTTCTTGATTTCCCGGCCCATGCGGTGCTGCCTTATGACCAGCGGTTGTCGCGTTTTCCAGCTTATCTCCAGCAACTCGATATGGAGAGCAATGGCAAGCAGGTAACGATTTCCGGCGTGAGCGTCGATTATGCGACCGGGCCGATCATCTGGGGCGAACCTGGAACCAACGGCCAGCACGCCTTCTACCAGCTGATCCATCAGGGAACGCAGGTCATCCCATGTGATTTCCTGCTTGCGGCCAATCCGCAGGAAAATATGGGCGAGCATCATGCGATCCTGAGCGCAAACTGCTTCGCCCAGGCGGAAGCCTTGATGCGCGGCAAAACCTATAGCGAAGTCTGCGATGAACTGGCAGAACAGGGAAAAACCATTGACGAAATGGACCTCCTCGCAGAGCACAAGGTCTTCCCGGGTAACCGCCCGTCAAACGTGCTGCTTTACAAGCGCCTCGATCCTGAAACGCTTGGCGCTCTCATTGCCCTTTATGAGCACAAGGTTTTCGTCCAGGGCGTGATCTGGGGAATCAATTCGTTTGATCAGTGGGGGGTCGAACTCGGCAAGGCGCTGGCGCAGGAGATCCTGCCGCTCCTGCGCGATCCGGCGCGCAGCGCGGAGGCGGGCGATGCCTCGACCCGCGGTCTTCTTGCGGCCTATCACCAGTTCCGTTTGTGAAGGCGGGCTTGAAGGCTGGACAGAGGCCAGAAATCGGGCATTAATTTCCTCCATTACCGTTCGATGAAAAGGCGATAAAGTTCCCTCCGACTCCTCTTTTCTTAATCAGGATGACGCAATGAATGTTCCGGTGCCGATCAGGTTCGGGCGAAAAGTCGGCCTTGGCGCGTCGGCTCTGCCGCAAAAACTCTGGGCGCCGCTCAATCGCAACGACAAGGATACAGCGGGATGACGGCCACAGCTCCACCGATCGCGCTCACCATTGCCGGGTCGGATTCGAGCGGTGGGGCGGGTATTCAGGCCGATCTCAAGACATTTTCCGCGCTCGGGGTCTATGGCGCAAGCGTGATCACGGCGTTGACGGCCCAGAACACGCAAAGGGTCTCGGCGGTGCACATGGTCCCGCCGGACTTCGTGCGCGCCCAGATCGACGCGGTCGCGAGCGATCTTGACATTGCCGCGATCAAGATCGGAATGCTCGCCAGTGCCGCCATCATCGATGCGGTCGATGCGGGGCTTGCGGCATTTCCCGCCCGGCCGATTGTGCTCGATCCGGTTATGATTGCGACATCCGGCGATCGGCTCATTGATGAGAATGCCGTATCAAGCCTGCGTGAAAAATTGATGCCGCGTGCCGAACTGATTACGCCTAACCTGCCGGAGGCGGCCTATCTCACGGGCGAACCAATCGCGGAAGATGATCGTGCCGTGGAGCATCAGGCAGCCCTTCTCGTCGCGTTGGGCGCGCGGGCGGTGCTTCTCAAAGGCGGCCATGGCACGGGCGCGGAGGCGCGGGATTTTTATCAGGAAGGGGCGGTGCGACGCTGGCTTTCAGCCCCGCGAAGCCGGACCCGCAACACCCATGGTACAGGATGCAGCCTTTCGTCGGCGATTGCAGCCGGTCTTGCGCTGGGTTTGTCACTTTCCGATGCCGTTGATGCCGCGAAACGCTATATCACAGCCGCCATCAATGCTGCGGATCGCCTCAAGGTCGGCAAGGGACACGGCCCGGTGCATCACTTCCATGCTGTCTGGCCGGAAGGATAAATGAAACCGAGGGCGACTTCAGAAAAGATTCGCCATATCTATGCTTCTGACAAAGGTTAGTGCACCGAAAAACCCTTTCGTTGCCTCTCGCGACTGTGACATTAGAGTGACATGCTTTTCAAAAATCGACTGTTGTTCTGTTGCTGGTGATGATGTTGCTTAGTGGGTAATTTCAAAAAATCGACATCTTGTGGATGGGTGACGTTTTTTAAGTGATTGATTCCATTGCGTATGCACAGTAACTCATCAAATTTTTGGAACTTCTAGATCGCTGGTCGCGAAGTTCTTCCCGGCGCAATGCGCTTAGTATTCCTGCTGTCAAGGGTTCTGACCTTAACGGAAAGCAGTTTGTGCTGATCCTTTAGTGTGGTTATTGTCACTTCATATAGTACGGGACGCCTCGGGAGGGCCTTACGAATGAAATTCACTACACGTCGCAACACCTGGGCCATGCTGCTTGCTGGCGCCTCGTTGACCGCTCTCACGGTACAGTCCGCCAATGCGGCTTTCTTCGCGCTTCGCGAGCAGAGTGCCTATTCGCAGGGTGCATCCTTCGCGGGTGCCTCGGCGCAGGTTAACGCGCTCAGTTCCTCCTTCTTCAACCCGGCGATCATCACCGAATTTTCGGGCCTGACGCTTGAAGGAACGCTCTCCGGCATTCTGCCTTTCACGGATGCGGAAACCTCTGTCGCGGGCGGCAATATCGGCAATCCGGTCGTTGACGGTACCCGCGCTGTCGCCATCGGTGCGCGCCAGACGACAGACAATGTCGGCAAGAAAGCCCTTGTTCCTGGCAGCTATGCTTCTTACCAGATCAACGAGAAATTCTGGGCCGGCTTCGCGGTCAATGCGCCATTCGGCCTTGGTACGCGCTCGGAACCGGGCAGTCTTGAGGCCCTGTCATCCCAGGAATTCAGTGCTCTTAGCTTCAACTTCCAGCCGACTGTTGCCTATAAGGTCAATGAGCGCTTCTCTCTCGCTGTCGGTCTTCAGGTGCAATATATTCAGGTCGAGCAGTCCGCAAATCAGCTTACCGGCGCCAATGTCGAACTCAACGCTGAAGATGTCAGCTTCGGCGCCCTCGCAGGCGTGACCATCAAGCCAACCGACAAAACGGTGATCGGCATTGGTTATCGTTCGCAGATGGATGTCGACCTTGATGGCACCACGACGCTGCGCAACAATGGTGGCGTGCCTGGTTTTGATGTGGATCTCGGCCCTGCAAGCGCTGACCTCGCGTTGCCCGATATTGTGAATGTCGGGATTTCCCATCGCTTCACGGAACGGTTCACCGGCCTTGCCCAGTTCTCATGGGAAAACTGGAGCCGCCTGCAGTCTGTCAGCGTCATCAACGGCGCAGGCGCTACGGCAGCGGAATTCGAGTTCAACCTGTCGGATTCGTTCTTCTATGCGATCGGGGGTGAATTTGAGGCGACCGATCACCTGAAACTGCGTGCCGGTATTGCCTACGAGACTTCGCCAACCAACGATCAAGACCGCAGCCTTGCTCTTGCAGATAACAATCGTCTCTGGTTTTCGGCTGGCGGAACCGTTAAACTGCTTAAGCATATCGAGAACGACTTCGCGTTTACATGGGTTCGCGTCGAAGGTGATACGGTTGTTGGCAACCGCTTCCAGTCTGGTACAACAGTTGCCGGTAGTGCCCTTCCGCTGCCGCTTCAGGGCGCCAATATTGCCAGCGGCACAGCTAATTCTAACGTCTTCATCATCTCTGCCGGCAGCCGCATCCGCTTCTGATCTCGCTGATTTGTGGGCAGTGATACGCCACTCAGAAACCCAAAGAAAAACCGGCCAGTCTGGCCGGTTTTTTTATGTCCGTCAGGTTTGGCTTGTCGTCTTTTCTAGAAGGCGCCGTTGAACAGCCCGCCATCGACCAGAATGTTCTGGCCGACCATATAGCCAGCATGCTCGGAACAAAGAAAGGCGCAGATCATTCCGAACTCCTCTGGTGTGCCGAAGCGCTTTGCCGGGATTTCGCTGCGCTGGCGCTCGGCCGCGGTCGCGAAATCGATACCCATGGCATTGGCTGAGCCCGCGATACCGCTGCGCAGGCGGTCGGTGTCCATTTTGCCCGGCAGGATGTTGTTCACAGTCACATTATGGGCGGCGAACGTACGGCATACCCCGGCCATGAAGGCCGTCAGTCCCGCTCGTGCACCGGAGGAAAGATCGAGGCCCTCGATCGGCATGCGCACCGACAGCGATGTGATATTGACGATGCGCCCGAATTTCCGCTCCATCATGCCGGGGGCGACCATTTGAATGAGTTCAACCGGCGTGATGAAGTTTTGGACCACGCCGTCAATCATTGCCTCGCGTGTGAGGTCACGGTAGTTCTTGCGCGGCGGGCCGCCATTGTTGTTGACCAGAATATCCGGCTCGGGACAGGCTTCCAGAAGCCGCTTCTGGCCCTCTTTCGTGCCGACATCGGTTGCAACGGTGATGATCCGGGCGCCGGTTGCTGCGCGAATCGCGTCCGCCGTCTCCTCGAGGACTTCGACGGAGCGGCCGTTCAGGACTACCTCGCAGCCTGCCGCCGCCAGCGCCTCGGCACAGCCGCGGCCCAGTCCTCTGCTTGATGCGCAGACAATTGCCTTGCGGCCTTTCAAACCCAAATCCATTATCCACACCTTCTTTTTGATCTTGGCCTCTGAAACTCCTATACTATGTCTCGAAGAGAGATGCACTTTGGCATCGTCACAATTTTGAGATACGAGTCTGGCAAAGCACCTTTAGAAGTCCTACTTTGAAATATTTTTGAGGCGGTGACCGCATGAAGGCAAAAGCAGAAGCCGACCAACCCGATATCACCCATTATCGCAGTCTGTTCATTTCAGATGTGCATCTTGGTTCCAAAGGCTGTCAGGCAGACCTTCTTCTCGACTTTCTGCGCTACCACAGTGCCGAGAAGGTCTTTCTCGTTGGCGATATCATCGATGGCTGGCGACTCAAGAAAAACTGGTACTGGCCACAGAAACACAATGACGTTGTGCAGAAGCTCCTGCGCCTCGCGCGCAAGGGGGCAGAGGTGACGTATCTGCCCGGAAACCATGACGAATTTCTGCGCGATTATCTGGGAACGCATTTCGGCGGGGTCACGGTCGTCGACCGGGTAATCCATGAGACGGCGGATGGACGGCGGATGCTGGTCATTCATGGTGATCAGTTCGATATCGTGGTGCGCCATGCCAAATGGCTCGCGACGCTCGGTGATGGCGCCTATGTGCTCGCGATTAAAATCAACACCTATCTCAACCGCTTGCGTCGTGTTCTCGGTCTTTCCTATTGGTCACTGTCTGCCTGGGCCAAGATGAAAGTGAAGTCGGCGGTCAATTTCGTCGGCGAGTTCGAAAAGGCACTCTGCCACGAAGCGGAACGAAGCCGGGTGGATGGCGTGATCTGCGGTCATATCCACCATGCGGTCATCCACAGGGATTTCGGGATTGAATATGTGAACACCGGCGATTGGGTGGAGAGTTGCACGCTTGTCGCAGAGCACCATGACGGCAGGCTGGAAGTCATCCGCTGGACGGAGATCAAGGTTGTTCCGGAAATGACCGAGCCGAATACCGGCAGCAGTCCAGTACTGGTGAAGGGCAAGAAATTCGCCGCATAGGTTTCAATACCGTTAAACTGGACCGTCAAACTGGATTTGGACCATACCGATGAAGCTCGTTATCGTAACGGATGCATGGCATCCACAGGTTAATGGCGTGGTGCGCACCCTCGACCGGACGCGGCAGGAACTCATCGCAATGGGCCATGACGTGGCGATTGTCTCGCCGGAGCTTTTTTTCACTGTGCCATGTCCGACCTATCCGGAAATACGGTTGTCCCTTGCGAGCGGGTCGGCGATTGCAGCCGAGATCGAGAAACATGCGCCCGATCATATTCATATCGCCACGGAGGCAACCCTCGGCATGGCAGCGCGGCGCTATTGCCTCGCCAAACGCCGCTGCTTTACCACGAGCTACCACACGCGCTTTCCCGAATATGTGAGCGCCCGCTTTCCGATCCCCGCACGCTGGACTTATGCTTATCTGCGCTCGTTTCATAATTCCGGAAATGGCTGCATGGTTGCAACCGAATCGCTGCGTAACGAGCTAGCCGGGCACGGCTTCAACAATCTTCAGAACTGGACGCGCGGTGTCGACGCGGCGCATTTCAGGCCGGACCGGCGCAAGGATCTCGGTTTCGAAGGCCCTGTCCAGCTTTATGTCGGGCGGGTTGCGATCGAAAAGAACATAGAGGCATTCCTGAAAACCGGTGTGCCGGGTACGAAAATCATTGTCGGCGACGGACCGGCGCTCTCCCAGCTTTCGCAGCGCTTCCCGGAGGCCAAATTCCTCGGCGCGAAATTTAGCGACGAACTGGCCGATATTTATGCCTCTTCAGATGTATTCGTCTTTCCAAGCCGAACCGATACATTCGGGATCGTTCTTCTCGAGGCCCTTGCATCCGGCGTGCCTGTTGCAGCCTATCCCGTCACCGGGCCGCTCGATATTGTCGGAGACAGAGAGGATGTCGGCATACTTTCCGATGACCTTGAAACGGCCATTCGCGGCGCCCTCCATGCGGATAGAGATGCTTGCCGTGCATTCGCCGAGGCGCGTTCATGGCGAAAGACGGCGGAGGTCTTTTTCGATAATATCACCTTGAGCCGCGAATCGGAAAGCACCCACGTTGCTGCCTAGTGGTTCGCCCGAAACAAAACAGTCCGACTTTAGTCGGGTTGTTTTGTTGAAGAAAAGCGAACCCTTTTAAAGAGTTGAGCTGGTGGATCGGCCCGACTTTTCGGGTTCGAAAAGTCGGAGTCAATCCACTAGGAGCCGGTCGTGAAACAAGTCCCGACTTATGATGATGTTGTTGCTGCAGCCGACCGCCTTCGGGGCCATGCTGTCAGAACACCGCTTCTGTCATGTGCTGAACTTGACCGGCGCACTGGCGGACGGATTTTTCTCAAGGCCGAAAACCTCCAGCGCACGGGCTCATTCAAGTTTCGCGGGGCGATGAATGCGATTTCTGCGCTGATGGCCAGCGGCGCTGATCCCGCACCTCCTGCACGGGGCGGCGTAATCGCCTTCTCCTCCGGCAATCATGCGCAGGGCGTGGCGGAAGCCGCGCGCCTTCACGGCATTCCGGCAACGATCATCATGCCGGATGACGCGCCGCTTTCGAAGATCCGCCGAACCGAGCGGGCGGGTGCAACGGTCATTCTCTACGATCGCAACCGGGATAGTCGCGATGAGATCACGCGCATCCACACAGAGCGGCTCGCGGCTGAACTGATCCATCCCTTTGATAATCAGGATGTGATTGCCGGGCAGGGAACACTGGCGCTCGAAGCTGTCGATACGCTTGCCGAACTGGGTATAGCACCGGACTTGGTTCTTGCCTGTGCCGGTGGTGGCGGTTTGGCGGCGGGCGTTTCGCTTGTGATGGCGAAACGCTGTCCGCAGGCGCGTTTTCATACGGTGGAGCCGGAAGGCTTTGATGATTACCGACGCTCGCTTCTCGCGGGAGAGCGGCTTTCCAACCCGACCACCAGTGGCTCTGTCTGCGATGCCATTCTGACACCCATGCCCGGCGCACGGAGCTTTGAAATTCTGCATGGTTATGCTTCGGAAGGGCTCGCCGTCACCGATGCCGATGCGATGAGCGCGGTTGCCTTTGCTTATCATGAACTCAAGATTGTGCTGGAACCGGGCGGCGCGGTTGCTCTTGCGGCTGTTCTTTCCGGCAAGATTGATGTCCGCGATAAAACCGTGCTTCTGACCCTTTCCGGCGGGAATGTGGATCCGGCAATTTTTCAGCAGGCACTCGAAGGCAGCGCGTAGGCCCGTTCACGTCCTCCCGTGCACGGGAAAAGACGTCGGCAAGAGACGATTAGTTAAAGATGGCGACGCGGTGTTCGAGCGGTGCGATATCACCGTCGCTCCAGCCGTTCAGCGCATGGCTGGCTGTCTCGGCGTTCTCCACTTCCGTTTCGGATGGAGTAGCCTGCGGGGTTTCCGCCTCGTCCTCAACCTCGAAATCGGCATCCGTCACGGCGGCCTTTGCAATTTCTTCCACGGTATCCTGCGTGAAGGCGGCAACGTCCGAATCGCTGAACGCATCATCGATGATGAACGGATCAGGAGTCTCGAGCTTTTCGTCCTCCTCATCGCTCCATTGCAGATCGTCAATCTCGGTATCGTCAGGTGTTGTGCTCTTGGAGGATGCCATGACTTCATCGATCAGGTTTTGTCCCTGCGCCTCATCGGGCAGGCCAGGACCATTGATCAGGTGTTCGTCCTGGTCGGTACTCACCGGTTTGTCGCGGTAGCGCTCAATCTCTTCGTCGCCCCATAGGCTGACCATGGCATTGAGGCGCTCTTCGAGCATTTCGGTCAGTTGAACAACTTTGCGCAGGCGCTGCCCGGTCAGATCCTGAAACGAGCAGGCCATGTAGATTTCCGTCGCGAACTCATCAATCCGGTCGCACTCGGCATCAAGCCCGCCACGCTCGCGGATTTCCCAGGCAGTACCCTGTATCATTTCCGCTGATGTGAGAATTGTTGATGTGGCTGCTTCGGTCTCGTCAACCACAACATTGAGTTCAATCGATGCATCGGCAAGATTGGGCGTTGAATTGCCGGAATTTGCAATTTCTTTTTTGATCTGTTCGATCTTTTGCGTCATGTCAACGATCTCGAGACGCATTTGTAACGCGTCAACCGGCTCATGCTCGCGGGTAATGAAGGATTTCAGGCCGTTGATGGCTTCGACAACGCGATTGGTGTCAGAGACGCGGTTGCGTTTTGCATATTCCTGAAGAAACCAGCGGCCGCGCGCGGTTTCCATCACGGCTTCCTCGATCGCCCGATAATCGTCTTCGGATATTTCGTTTGCGGGTACGAGTTCGCCCATAAATCCCATCACTTGGCCGATAGAGGGCCTACACTTGGCGGCCAGATGGCTACCATGTCATCGCTTTTCTCTATAGTTAAACGCGAAAATCGTT
Source organism: Hyphomicrobiales bacterium (assembly GCA_013911885.1). Lineage (GTDB taxonomy): Bacteria > Pseudomonadota > Alphaproteobacteria > Rhizobiales > JACESI01 > JACESI01. Next base: position 136,834 of record JACESI010000007.1, read on the forward strand.
ACAGAAGTGTAGTGTTTAATAAGTTTCGCACAAATGAGTACGGTCCTGATCGCATCTTCCGCAAAAATCTCCCTGTTTGTGGGCGCAATCTTTCTAAGTATCGGCGTCTATCTGCCGTTTTTCCCGCTTTGGCTTGAGAATCAAGCCTTCACAACGAATCAGATTGCTATCCTCCTGACCGTGCCGCTTCTGGTTCGGGTTTCGGTGACGCCGTTTCTGATGACGCTTGCGGGCAGGCTGCCGCAGCGCCGTCAGGCAGCGCTTGCCTATACGGGTTTTGCTTTGCTCGCCTTTGCTTCGCTCAGCCTGTTTGACGGTTTCTGGCCAACGGTTTTGGTTCTCGGCCTGTTTGGCATGGTCTGGCATGCGCTTGTGCCACTTGGTGACAGTTTTGCCCTGTCTGAGGTGCGCCTTCATGGCGCAAATTATGGCACGATACGGTTGTGGGGCTCGATCACCTTTGTCCTCGCCAATTTCGGGGCAGGCGCTTATCTCGGCGTGATCGGGCCAAACGGGGCCTATGGGCTGATCGTTGCGATGCTTGCGCTCGCTTTCCTGTCGGCCTGCCTTTTGCCGTCTTATGGTGTGCCTGTGGTGGAAAGACCGAGGCCGGGACTGACACTCTCCGCCGAGGTTCTGAGCACGCTCACCCACGGCAGGCTGATGGGCGTTGCGGTCAGTGCCGGTCTTATTCAGGCTTCTCATGCCATGGTTTACGGGTTTGGCACGATTAACTGGATCGCGCGCGGCTATTCCACCACGGCAATCGGCATGTTCTGGGCGGTGGGCGTGATTGCGGAAATTCTCCTGTTCACGCAGGCGCGGCGTTTGTTCGGCAATGTTTCGTCGTCGCTTCTCGTTGCAATTGGCGGCTTGGCCGCAATCCTGCGATGGATTATTCATGGCCATGTCGACGGTGAGGTTGCGATCCTTGTTGTGCAATGCCTGCACGGTCTTTCCTTTGGGGCGACGCATCTTGGCATGCAGGGCTTCATCGCTCGAGAGTTCGGCGAACACGACACGCCAACAGCACAGGGCGGGGTTGTTCTTGTGAGTGGCGTCACCATGGCGGCTGCGACGCTCTTATGCGGTGGTCTCTATGATCGCTTCGGCATCCATGCCTTCTACGCGATGGCGGCGATGGCGGCGCTGGCGTTCGTGCCGCTTCTCCTGATCGCTCAGCCCCATAGGGCAGGTTCCGGCGGATAGACGCGACTTCCTACATAGCGCAGGCCGTCCGGGTGATCCTCGGCCAAAAGGAGCGGCCCGTCGAGATCGATCCAGCGGGCTTTCTCACCGAGCAGGAGCGCCGGCGCCATCGCCAGTGAAGAGGCGACCATGCAGCCGATCATGATGCCAAGGCCAAGACCCTCCGCCGCCTCCGCGACCGCGAATGCCTCGGTGAGACCGCCGCTCTTGTCGAGCTTGATGTTGATCGCCTGATAGCCGCGGGCGGCTATTTCGCCCAGTTCATGGCGGGTGTGAAGGCTTTCATCGGCGCAGATCGGGATCGGTGAGCGGAGATGACGGAGCGCGTCATCCGCGTTGGCGGGCAGCGGCTGTTCGATAAGAGCAACGCGCGCGGCCAGACAGGCTTTCAGATGGAAATCGATATCGTCCGTGCGCCAGCCCTCGTTCGCATCGACAATGAGTGCCGCGCCTGGCGCTCCCTTGCGCACCGCCTCAAGCCGTTCATGGTCGCCATCGCCGCCGCCAAGCTTTATCTTGAGAAGCGGGCGCGCCTGTTCGGCACGTGCTGCTTCGAACATGCCCGCCGGCGTGTCGAGACTGAGGGTGAAAGCGGTGTCGCGTGGGTGCGGCGTGAGGCCGAAACGGCGTGCAACCGGAATGCCGCTTGCCTTTGCCTGCCAATCGAGCAAGGCGCAATCAACCGCATTGCGTGCGGCGCCGGGTGCCAGCGCAGCCACGGCATCAAGGGTGTTGAAGCGTTCGGGCTCATGTGCAAGTCTTTCAAGACTTGCAATGACAGAGGCCACCGTTTCTCCATATCGGCCATAGGGCGTGCATTCCGCGCGGCCGGTGATCTGCCCGTCGCCGATTTCGACAATCACCGTCTCTGCGCGCGTCTTCACGCCCCGCGAGATGCGAAACGGTTTTCGCAAGGGCCAGTTCTGGACCCGTGCCGTGAGATTCAAAGGGGGCATTATGTGGCATCTCCAAGATATCAAAGCCCGCAGGCCACATCGGTTTTAGATTCCCGAATCACCGATGATTTTGTGAAAACAGCATAACGTGTCTGTCTAAATCAGCTTGATACGCTATATAGTTTTTTGATGGACATACTTGCCGATGAGAAACCGGGATTGCTTGAGGCGGCGGAAGGGCTCGCGCCTTCGGTGTCGGCTGCTGAAGCTATTTTTCGTTATAGCGCCACCGGCATGTGGACCATCACCCATGCCGATCATATTGAGAAGCATCTGCGCACGCTCATTCCATCAAACGACAAGTCTTTCGCGGGCAAGACAATCGAGATTTCGCTTAAGGAGCTCGAAAAGATAGATACATCGGGGGCGTGGCTCCTTCTCAGGTTTCGCGATACGGTTCTTCGCCTTGGCGGCAAATTCTCCTTTCGTGATGTAGAGCCGGAGCGCGAGAAGCTGATTGCTGCAATTTCCGATGCTGCCGAAGGGGTCCATGCCTATGAGCCGCCCCCAAGGCGCATTCTCGGCTATGTCGATTCATTTAGAAAATGGTTCGTGTCCGGTGTCGAGGATACACTGCGGATTGTCGCTCTTCTCGGCGCGCTGACGGCGGCTTTTGCCGCGCGGCTTCGCGATCCGCGCAATTTTCGTGTCGCCGCACTCGTCACCCACATGATGCGGACTGGCCTCACGGCGGTGCCGATCATCTCACTGATGTCCTTTGTTATCGGCGCGATCATCGCGCAGCAGGGGGCCTATCAGCTCAGTTTCTATGGTGCGGACCCGATGGCGGTGGACATGGTTGCCGTCCTTGTGACCCGCGATATGGGTGTGCTTCTGACAGCAATCATGATTTCCGGTCGTTCCGGCTCGGCCTATACCGCCGAGATCGGATCCATGAAAATGCGCGAGGAAATAGACGCGCTCAAAGTGATTGGGCTTGATCCGGTCGATGTTCTTTTGTTTCCACGCATTCTCGCGCTCATCCTTGTCTTGCCGCTTCTCACCATCATCGCCGACTATGCCTCGCTTCTCGGTGCGCAGCTTGCGCTGTGGCTTTATATCGACATGTCGTATGAGGTTTTCCTGCAACGCACGCGCGACGCGGTGCCCTTGACTTATTTTTTGATGGGCGTCGTCAAAGCGCCGTTCATGGCGCTGGTCATCGGTCTGATTGCCATGTCCGAGGGCTTGAAGGTCGCGGGCAGCTCGGAATCATTGTCGCGACACACCACGATTTCGGTGGTGAAATCGATTTTCATGGTGATTCTGATCGACGGTGTCTTTGCCGTGATCTCGGCGAGTCTGGGGTACTGAGATGGCGGCTTGCGAACAGGCGTTCCAAAAATTCCAGTCTGACCATTCTGGCTCAAATGGAAAAACCGATCGTAATGTGGTCATCATGGTCGAGAAGCTGGTTGTTGGCTTTGGCGAAACGCTGGTGCTCGATCAGCTCGATCTTGCGGTTTATGAGCGCGAAATCCTCGGTTTTGTCGGCGCTTCAGGCACTGGCAAATCGGTATTGATGCGCACTATTCTCGGTCTCACGCCGAAGCGGTCCGGCGCGGTCCATATTCTGGGCCTCGACTATGACAAGGCAACGCCCCATCAGTGTAAGTCGGCTGACCGCCTTCTCGGGGTGCTTTTCCAGCATGGCGCTCTGTTTTCCTCGTTGACCGTCAAGCAGAATATCCAGGTGCCCATGCGGGAATATTTCGATCTCAGCCCCGCTCTGATGGACGAGCTTGCCATGATGAAAATGGAGCTTGTGGGGCTCGCGCCTGATGCCGCCGACAAATTGCCGTCCGAGCTTTCGGGCGGCATGATCAAGCGCGCGGGTCTCGCCCGAGCCCTTGCGCTTGATCCGGCGGTGATCTTTCTCGATGAGCCGACATCGGGGCTGGATCCGATCGGCGCGCAGGAGTTCGACAAATTGATCTTGAACCTTCGCGACACTTTAGGCGTTACAGTCTTCATGGTGACGCACGACCTCGACAGCCTTTTCGCCATTTGTGATAGAATTGCCGTGCTTGGCAATAAACGGGTACTGGTTGAGGGTAAGCCTGAGGAAATGCTTGAATTTGAAGACCCTTGGGTCAATGCATATTTCAACGGAGAGCGCGCCAGACGCGCCCACAAATAGGGTCCCGGCCTTCAAGAAGATGGCCTTCAGCAGACACGATGGAAACACGCGCTAATTATCTTGCAATTGGGTTGTTTACGCTTCTGGTCTTTGCCATGGCGTTCGGGCTGATCTATTGGCTGGTGCGCTTTAACGAGACCGGCGCGGCACGCATGGTCGATCTTGTCGTTCCCGGCAATGCGGGCGGGCTGCAAAAGGGCAACGGCGTCCTTTTCAATGGATTGCGGATCGGCAGTGTCGTTTCCGTCGAATGGCGCAAGGATGATCCGGCTCATGTTTATGCCAAACTCAAGATTGACGCCGATGCGCCGATCCGTGAAGACACGACAGTGACAATCGCAAGCCAGCCTCTGACGGGCCTGTCGACGGTTTCGCTGGTCGGCGGCTCACCGGAAAAAGATCTCATCCTTGAGCGGGAAGCGGTGCCGGTGCTGGTCGCGCGTCCCTCTCAGCTCAATGAGACGCTGGAAGCGGCGGGCAAAACCGTTCAGATCGCGAATGCGACCCTGCTGCGGATCAATAAGTTAGTCGAGACCAATCTTCCCTCGATAAACCGCACCATCGCCAATGCGGAAGCGTTCAGTTCATCCCTTGCGACAAACACAGACGATATTTCCGCGCTGATGGACAATATCGGCAAGGCCTCTTTATCCATCGCCAAATTGGGCGATACGCTGGACAGCATTTCCGGCAATGTGACTGATATCGTGAAAGCGGTGGAGCCGGAAAAGGTTCGCAGTACGCTTGCGAATGTTGAGAAAATATCTGGAGATATTGCGCGCAATTCGGGTGAGATCGACGGCATTGTCGGTGATGCAAAGGCGGCAGTCCAGAATTTCTCCGGGTTGACGGCGGGTCTCAACACCACCGTTTCTGCAATCAATGGCGAACAGCTTGCCCGCATGCTCAGCAATGTTGAAACCTTTTCGGGCCAACTGACCGGCACCTTGACCAAGGTGGACGGCATATTGAACGCCGTCGATCAGGAACGTATCAACCGTGTGCTCACCAGCGTCGAAGGCTTTGCCTCGCGACTGGATAAATCCGGCAGTGAGATTGACGCGATCATCGCCAATGCCAAGTCTGCGACCGAGGATGTGACCGGCTTTACCAAGACCCTTTCGGAGAACAAGGAGAATTTCGACAAGATCATCAAGGATGCGACCGTGATATCGGAGCGGCTGATCAAGACGAGCGAGGCGGTGACCCGTCTTGTCGGGCGCGTGGACGGTCTGGTGGAGGGCAACGGACGCGGCCTGGTGCAGGAGGCGACCGACGCCGCCAAATCCATTCGTCGTGTCGCGGAAAGTTTTGAAGCGCGCGCGGATTCGATTTCGAGCGGCCTTGATCGCTTCTCCAACCGGGGCCTCAAAGACATCGAGGCGCTGATTTCGCAAAGCCGCGATGCGGTTTCCAGACTCGAAAACATCATTGGCAATATTGATGAAAACCCGGCGCAGTTTCTGCTTGGCGGAAGCAAAGTACCAGAATATCGTCAGCGGCGCTGAGCACGCGCCGTGCTTGTTTTCCCGAGATTGATGGACTTGATAGAAGCGGGCCTGTTTGAACGGGTTTCCCTCTCTGATAGGGTTCGAAAATCAGTGCGATTCCCGACCGGAAAAATTTTCAACAATCCTGATACTCTGATGAATAGTGAGCGTTATGGCCATGACTAGAACCTTCAGACGCAGCATCGGCTTTGCGCTCACCGTAATGCTTGTGTCCGGTTGTGCGCTGATTGTGCCGCCGGCAGCGCCCACGGTCTATGATCTGTTCGTGAGCGATCGGTTTGCAACAATTGCAGGCGACACGCCTAGCCAAATTCTGATTGCCAATCCGAAGGTTCTCAGTTCGCTCGACAATGACCGCATCCTGATTAAGCCATCTGTTGCTGAAATCAGCTATTTGGGCGATGTTCGCTGGAGCGATAAAACGCCGCGGCTGCTCCAGGCCTATATCAGCCGTGCCCTCGCCAAGAGTGGCGGCGCGCGGGCAGTTGGTCTTCCTGGGGACGGGCTTCTGATCGATCATCAGTTGCTGTTGGATATCCGCGCCTTCCAGATTGAGGTCGCTGAGAGCGGAACCAGAGCGCGTGTTGAATTTGGTGTGCGCATTCTCAACGACAAGAACGGGCTTGTTATTGCAAGCCAAACCTTCGAGACCGCTGTTCCGGCGAGTGATGATGCCGTCGGAGCTGTCAAGGCGCTCAATGAGGCGCTCGACCGTGTGACGGCGGACCTGCTGACTTGGGTCTACGCGAAAATCTAAAGCTTACGGAAAGTCTAGAGCTTACGCGAAAATCTTCAAGCACTCTCGCAAACCGACCGCAAACCTATCTTATGAAAACGGCGCCTTGCGGCGCCGTTTTTTGAGTTGTTCGCAATCGGTGCTGTTCAACCTCAGTCGAAGCGACCGGTTGCCTGCGCGAGGATCGTATAGAGCCTGCCAACATCGGAATTGAGATAAGCCTCGGACTGGCGGTCACCATCGGCGCCGCGGGAGACTTCGAGAATGAGACCTTCGAATTCGGCGATATAGCGCCCAACAGTTTCCGCGAAATCCGGGATGCTTGCAACATTGCGGCGGATTTCATCGCGCAGGCGCGGGCTTTCGAGGGTCCGCATCCGGCGTGTGAAGACATTGCGCTCGCCACGCTGATAGCGTTCCCAAAGCTCGATTGTCGCATCGCGGTCGATCACGCGGGCGATATCCACTGAAAGTGAATAGAGCGATTCGACGATATGCTGCGGCGAGCGGCGGGAGCTGGCAGTCTGGCGGATGACAGGCTCTGCGGGCTGAGGTGCAGGGGAACGCGGGCGCGCGGGCTCCCCTTCTGTCGAGGCACGACGGAGAAGGTCTTTCACCCATCCGCCTTCAAGGGAGGAGGACGGCGCGGGCTCTGCCGGTGCTCTCGCGATCGGCGCCTGCGTCTGGATTGGAGACTGTGCTGGTGCCCTGAAAGGTGCCTGAATTGGAGCCGCTGTATAAGCCTCGCGTTCAGCCTGTGGCTCGGAGCGGCGCGTGAAAGCGGGCTGCTCGTCGTCATAGGAGCGGGCTGGAGATTGGGCTGGAGCGCCTGTTGGTGCGCGCGACGGCTGAAGCTGTGTATCACTCCGCGTCATATCGAAAAGTGCTTGAGAAAGCGGCGATGTCGCTTCCTGTTCACGGGTGACCGGGGAAGGCCGATAGGTGTCCTGTGCAACCGTTTCACTCATTGCAGACGGGCGCGCCGCTTCGGCAACAGCATAAGCATGCTGCGGCTGAGCGCGTTTCGGCTGCTCGACCACATTGGTGGACCGTATGGAAACCGGGCCGCGCTGGTCGCGCTGGGCATTGACGATTTCACTGAGATCGTTGAGCGCGCGGACCTGCTCGCTCACGAGACGGCGCATCGCTGCGGTGCTTTCCCTGGTTTCTTCGGGCAGATCGAAGACGCCGCGTTTGATTTCGGCGCGGGTTGCCTGAAGATCGGCCTGAATCGTGTTCGCCACGCGGCGCATTTCCTCGGAAGCCGCGGTGAAGCGTTCGGTCGCCTCGGTGATCGCCGCATTCATCTGGATATTCGCGCCATTGCGCAGTTTTTCCAGTTGGTTGGAAATTTCCTTTGCGGCCTGATCGGCGCTTGACGAAAGATTTGCCGATACAAGCCGGGCGCGTTCTTCTGACTGCTTGATCGTATCGTTCATGAGGCCCGCGAAGGAGCGCATCAGCGCCTCGATGTCCGAACTCTTCGAGACAAGGCCCTGAGACAGGATTTCGATCACGCGCTGGCGATCTTCGATCGTGCCGTCAAGGTTGTTGCCGGCGGAGATCAGCATAGAGGCAGCATCCTCGAGGGCGCGGCTTTGTCCTTCGAAGCGCGAGGCAAGCGCGCCAGTATCGCGGATGGTGAGTTCCGAAATCTCGCGGAGCTTCCCAATTTCCTCGGCAAGCTGCCGGTTTGCTGCATCTGATTGACCGGCGGCCTGCGCCACGGCATTGCGGATTTCGAGCGAGCGGTTGGTGAGGCCGGTCTCGATGGTTGCGAGATTCTTGTCGGCGTTTGCAAGGACATTACGCAGCGTTTCGTTGCTGTCGCCAATGCGTGCGAGGACCTGATTGACATCGCCGATCTGGCTTTTGAGTTCGGCAATGACCCGTCCGCTTTCAGCCTGAAGGGCTTCGACAACATTTCCGCTCTGGGCCTGAAGCGCGTTCACCACGGCAGCGCTGGTGCGCGCCACGTTGGAAGCAATGGCAGCGCTTTTCTCATCGATGGCGGTGATGAAACTCGAACTGGTGCGCGTGATCACATCATTCAGAGCGGAGCCTTTCTCATCCATGGCGTTGATGAGGTTTGCCCCATCATTGTTGAGAAGTGCGCTCAGCGCCTGTGTCCGCTCACGCAGCATGTCCTCGACATCCGTCGCATGGCGGATCAGGGTCTGTTCGGACAAGCTCGTGCTTGATTTCAGGGTATCCTGAAGGCGTATGGCGGACTTTTCGATATCCGAGGCCGTGTCGTTCGCCTGTGCGCGAATACCGGTGGAGAGCGACGACAGAGCGCCGATGAGACGCTGACCGGCCTCATAGGATTTCGACGCAAAGAGGCTCGCCGCTTCATCTGCTGCACGGGAGAAATTGTGGCTCGATTCTTCCGAAAGCGCCGCGATGCGCGTATGCGCCGATTCGGCATTTGCCACCAGATTGTTGCTCGCCCCGACGAGGCGGACTTCGACAAGTTCGTGGATGCGCGAGGCATTGGTCTCGAGTGTGCCGACAACCGCGTCGATATTGGTTGCAAGTTCGCCGATATTGCCCGCGAGAGAGATATTCACCGCCTCGACACGCTCACTTAAAGTATCGGTGACATGTTTCGCCTGACTTTCGAGGGTCCTGACCGCGTCGGCGAGGCTGCGATCGAGCGTGCCGGTGAGTTCGCGGGTCTGGGTTTCGAGGGTTTCGCCAACCGTTGAAACACGCTCGGAGAGGGCGGTCGTCAGCTCGTTCTGCCCTTCGGAGAATGTATTGGCGAGTTCGCGGGTCCGTTCGATCAGGGTGTCACTGATCTGGCGGCCGCGCTTGTCGAGGGCCTCGTCGATGGTCTTCACACGTTCGGAGATGTCGGTCGAGATTTCCTGAGACTTGATGCGGAAACTCTCGGATGCCTGATCGAGATGGCCCTGAAGCTCGTCGGAGAGGCTCGTGGCGCGGCTAGCAAATGTATCGGTGACGGCGCTGAGCCGGTTCGAGATCGAGCCCGATACTTCGTCAAGGCGGCTTTCCAGCGCCCCGTCGATTTCTGACAGGCGTTTGGTGAAGACATCGTCCATCTGGCCGACGCGTTCGCCGAGGGTTTTTGTCAGAACCTGACCTTTTTCACCCACGATTGAATCGATCTGAATGAGGCGGCTGTCGATACCGGCCCTAAGGCTTGCCGATCTGTCCTCGATGTTCTGAATGAGTTCAAGGCCGGTCGCGGCGAGTTGCTGGTTCAGGTTTTCACCGCGCATGGAAAGCGCCTTGGCAACCTGTTCGCCGACATAGGCGATCTTTTCGCCCATCACATTCTGATTGGCGGAGAACGTGTCGTTGACCCGAATTGTTGTTTCGGAAATGCTGTCGATGAGGCCGATGGTCCGATTTTCAATGAGTTTCGCGACATCATCGCCGGTCGCGCCGATCCGCTCGACCAGGGCGTTGCCGCTGTTCACGACGAGACCTTCGATCCGGCCTGTGACCTCAGTGAGATCAGCGGTGAGGGTGTCGCCGCGCTGTGAGATGAGATCGGCAAGGCGGGCGCCGATATCATCGAAACGGTCGGTAATGTCCGAGCTTCTGAGCGAGAAGTCGACCATCAGGGCGTTGGTCGAAGTGCGCATCTGCTCGGTGATTTCGCCGGACTGGCGTGCGATGGTCGCCGTGATGGAATTGCCGGTTGTCTGCATCTCCTCGGCGAAGGCGGCGGACTGGTTGCTGAGATTGCTGGTGATTTCCGAACCCGTATCGGCAAGCGTCGCCGTTATGGTCTGCGAGCGTTCGGTGAGCGCGTCGCGCACGGCATTGCCGACTTCGGCGAGCTTGCTTGCGACCTCGGTTCCGCGCGTTGAGAGGGACAGGGTGATGCTTTCCCCGATTGTCGCGAGATCACCGGTCACGGTGGTTCCGATCTGCGAAAGATTGGCGCTGATGTCGGCGCTCTTGGTCGTGAGATCGTCGGTCAGTTTCTGGCTGATGCCGGAGAGTTCGCTCGTCACCTTCTCGCCGACATCGGCAAGTTCATCAACGGTAGAGCGGCCGGTCGCCGTCAGTCGACCGATCAGGCTCTCGCCCTGTCCGGAAAGGGCGGAAACGAGGCTCTCGCCGGCTGAATCGATTTCCCTCGCAATCGACTCTGCTTGCTCGGAAATGGTGCTCGTGATGGAATCACCCATCGACTTGACGTTTTTGGACACGCCTTCAAGGTCCGAGGTGACTCTGGAACCGATCGACAGGATTTCCTCGCTGAGATCGTTCTTTGCTGTCGAGAGCGATGTGCCGATGCGCTCGGCATTGTTGAGGATCGCTTCGCGCTGGCTCGACAATTCCTCGATCAGGCCGCGAATGCGCAGTTCGTTATCGGAATAGGATCGCTCAAGCGACATCATCTCATTGTGGACCAGGACTTCAAGCTCGCCGGCCCGGGCGAGAACGCGCTCGACGCCGTCGCCCATGGCGGCAACTTCGCGCCGCACGGCCTGACCGACCTTGACGATGGATTCGGTTGCAATGTCTTCCGGCTCCGCGAGGCGCAGGGCGACTTCGGACATGGAATTCGCGGCAAGCCGCATTTCCTGTGCGCGCCACATCAAAAACGCCATGACGAAGAAAAACAGGATCGGGACAATGCTCGCCACCAGAAAAGAAACCGCGGAGGGCTGGTTCAGAAGGGCGAGGAGCTGGGCGTTGGTCGTGATATCGGCTGCAAAGAACCGTGCGCCAAGCAGGCCCGCGCCGACAAGCCAGAGCGCAGAGACGATTGTCGCCCACCAGAAAGCTGCTGCCGAAGGTCGGCGGTTCATGCCATAGACAATGCTTCCGATGGCGCGGCGGTCGTCATTCGCAGGTGACCGTTTGGCCGCGTTCGCAAGGGTAGCGTTGTCTCGGGCCGATGTCCTCGACTTTGTTGCAGGCTGCAAGGTGGCGTCTGATTTCAGATCAGCGGATGCGGCGCCGGTGCCGGCTTCGAGGTCAAGATCAAGATCTCCGAAATCGAGTTTCAGAGCCTCTTCCACTGCATCAATGGCCGCCTGGGCCGGATCAATCGCTTGCGGAGTTTTCGCCATGGTACAATGCCTTAAGCAACGTCAGGGTTTTTTGGAAATGCGCGAACGCCTCTCCGACAAATTGTCTTATCAACAGCGCCGACTGGAGTCATGGCGGTATGGGTATGTTGGTTAAAATCGAGCAACTGTAACCAAGACGAAAACCCGGCAGCTCATCTGCCTGAAAACCGTCTCAGTTCTTCGCCGTTTATAGATCTCACCATCCATGCCCGCATGCATGTCTTACCGAAACCGGGTAATGTCTTTAGCGTCACATTAACGATTTGTTAAGCAATTGAAAATGGTAGTTGGAAAAACCCACAGACTGATCGCTTTTATGGTTAATAAAACAAATCCGATGGATCAGACAAAGTTACTGGAATAGTTTCCGATTTGACCACAATTTGAACCAAATCACCCACGAAAAGCGCGCTCGCCATAAGTTGTGGCGGGGTGTTAATGCGCCGTTAGTGCCCCTCTGCGAAGATCATTCCAAGAAAAGTGAAGGTTCAAGGATGGGACTGATGACTGCTCAAAAAGCAATGGGATATTTGCAACAAGGATCCGGTCGGCATGGCTCCGATCGCCCGATTGATCTGGTGCATCTTGCAAAGCAGACGCTGGGTGACCGTTCGCTCGAAAACGAAGTGCTCCAGCTTTTCATGACGCAATCCGACATTTACATGAAGCGCCTTGAATCGGCGAATGATGATCGCCAGCGCTTTGAAGCGGCTCATACGATCAAAGGCTCGGCGCGCAATATCGGTGCCTGGGGTGTTGCGGATGCAGCAGCACATCTCGAACAGGCGCAAGAGGCTGAAATTCAGGCCGATGTCGCGACGCTGCGTCTTGCATTGATGGAAACCCGTTCGTTCATCCGATCCCTGCTCGACGAATCCTGATCGCGCCTTGCGCCGCGCGTCTCTCGGCGCGGTTTCGGCCCTGAAAATCGACAACGTCGGGCCCACATTTTCCGCGCGGCATCTTTTCCTGAGCTTCGGTGCTTGACACGACCGACAGTATCCTTATCTCGGAGTGAACAACAAAACACCGGGCTGGAGCGACATGGCGAAGATCACATTCATTACCAATGATGGCGACAAACATGACGTCGAGGCTGAGGCGGGAAGCACCGTCATGGAAGCCGCGATCAAGAATTCCATTCCAGGTATTGATGCCGAATGCGGCGGTGCTTGCGCCTGCGCTACCTGCCATGTTTATGTCGCTGAAGACTGGCGTGAAAAAGTCGGCGCACCGGAAGCGATGGAAGAGGACATGCTGGATTTCGCCTATGACATCCGTCCGAATTCGCGCCTGTCCTGCCAGATTCGCGTGCGCGACGAACTTGATGGTCTTGTCGTCACCATTCCGGAACAGCAGGCCTGACCGAAGGCGCCGCTGGCGCGGGAGAAACCATGAACACTCGGATTGAAACGGACGCGCTCATCATCGGGGCCGGGCCGGTTGGATTGTTTGCCGTCTTCGAACTCGGTCTTCTCGATATAAAGTGTCACCTTGTCGATATTCTCGACAAGCCGGGCGGACAATGCGCCGAACTTTATCCCGAGAAGCCAATCTATGACATTCCTGGCTTTCCGATGGTGACGGGGCAGGGCCTTGTCGACAATCTGATGGAACAGATCAAGCCGTTCGGGCCGGTGTTTCACCTTCAGCAAATGGTGGAAGAACTGGAACGGCTCCCGGATGGCCGTTTTCGTGTCAAGACCGATGCGGAACATGAATTTGTGTCCCGCGTCATCGTTATTGCCGCCGGCGGCGGCTCGTTCCAGCCGAAGCGCCCGCCGGTGCCGGGCATCGAAGCCTATGAGGGTACGTCCGTATTTTATGCCGTGCGCTCGATGGAGGCTTTTCGCGGTGAGGATGTGCTGATCGTGGGCGGTGGCGACAGCGCGCTCGACTGGACGCTCAACCTTCAGCCCATCGCCCGCAGCGTGACGCTGATGCATCGGCGTGATGCGTTCCGCGCTTCCCCGGACAGCGTCAACAAGATGCATGCGCAGGCCTCCGCCGGCGCGCTTTCCTTCGTTCTCGGTCAGGTCACCGGCATTGTGGCTGATAAGGGCCAGATGACCGGCGTCAGCGCCAAGAATGACACGGAAAGCTTTACCTTGCCCTGTACCCGTCTGCTGCCATTTTTCGGCCTCACCATGAAGCTCGGACCGGTCGCGAACTGGGGCCTCAACCTCACCGAAAACCTGATTGCTGTCGATACCGAGAAATTCGAGACCTCGGAGCCCGGGATTTTCGCAATTGGCGATATCAATCATTATCCGGGAAAGCTGAAGCTCATCCTATCCGGCTTTCACGAGGCTGCCTTGATGGCGCAGGCTGCGAAGCGGATCATCTCACCCGATGAGCGGATCGTGTTTCAATATACGACATCCTCAAGCAATCTTCAGAAGAAGCTCGGCGTCGCCTCCTGAACGCGCTACTCAAAGCGGTGCGGTGTCGGCATCGAACTTTCGCTGCTCGGCATCATGGCGCCTGTGCATTTCAACCACAATCGCGCCCGCCTTCCGGTTGATTTTCTCGCAAGTCGGCTCAGGCGTCAACTTGCTGATCTTGCTAGCGATTTCATGAGTGTAACGCTCCGCAATGGCGACATGGACGAGTTCATGCACGGTCACTCTCAGAACCAGATTATCCCAAACCCGTCTTTCGGTTTCATCGGCCTTCCTGTAGTTCACCCATTGCGGCAGAAACACCTTGATATCGGTGCGCACGGAAACCCGCGCGATGGCACAGCTATCGGCTGATTTGTGGTATTTCAATCTCGGCACGTAGAGCGCAGTCTGGGTGACGCCGAGTTTCGCGTCATAGGCGCCATCCGGCTTGATCGGCGATTTTTTCTGAAAATCCCTGAAGAGCGACAGCCTGTCGTGGCCGCGGACCTTGAAATATTTGAACTTCTTGCTGATATCGACTTTGACAGGAGCGGCTGCAACCTGCTTCTTGCGGGGGGTGTCGGCAGCGATGGCCAATCCTGGTGCGAGGATCAGAAAAGAAAGCAGAAGTAATCTGTACACGTTCAAAAGGCCTCGATTTGGATAGGGCGGGTGGCAGTGACATAAGGGAATGAACGGTCCGCCATCAAGACCTTATGCCGTCAAAAAAACTTGTCTGGTACGGATCAGCCAACCGCAACGGGCCGTTCGCCCATCCCCATACTTGGGGTTTCGTTCGGGTGAAAAGGGTTTGCGACCTCGTTGCCTTCATGCGGATCGCGCGGGACGAGAAGCGCGAGGATGAGGCTGATAAAGGCCATGCCCGCGCCTGACAGAAACACAGCCGCCGGCGAATAGAGCCAAAGGGTTCCAAACATGATGGGCATACCGACTGCCGCGATATGATTGATCGTGAAGGCAACGCCCGCCGTCGGCGCGATATCGCCTGGATCGGCAATCTTCTGAAAATAGGTCTTCATCGAGATCGCCATGGCGAAGAAGATATTGTCGACGACATAGAGCGCGGCGGCAATATTTGCGTCCGTGACAAAAGCATAGGATACGAAGACACCGATAAGGCCGATATATTCAAGAACCAGCGTGTTGCGCTCGCCGATCCGGCTGATCAGTTTGCCGATCTGGGGCGCAAGCACCATGTTGACCGCGCCATTGATCAGGAAAAGGCTCGCGACCTCATGGACGTGATAGTCGAATTTCTGAACCATCATCAAGGACGCGAAGACGATGAAAATCTGTCGCCTGGCACCGCCCATGAAGGTGAGGGCGTAATACAGCCAGTAGCGACGCCGCAGGATCAACTGGCGGCGCTGCGGCACGCCGAGATTGTATTTTGGAAACCACAGAAAGGCGATGATGGCCACCAGCATGCTGATTGTGCCGGCAATCAGGAAGACCGTGGTGAATGAAAGATCGAGCGATTGCCAGAACGCGAAGATGAGGCCGTAAGCGATGAGTTGCGCGAAGGCGCCGGCAGCGACGATGCGTCCCATCTGATAAGGCGCGCTCGCTTTCGGCAGCCATTGCAGAGACAGCGACTGGTTGCAGGTTTCATAATAGTGAAAGCCGACCGACATGATGAAGGTCGTCGCCAGAAGGCCGAACATTGAATCGAACATGCCGGTCACCGCAACCCCGGCACCCATGAGGAACAGCGAGGCGAGCGCGAGGACGCGCTCGGTCATGAACAGCAGCAAATAGACCGCGAGAAACGACAGAAAGCCCGGAATTTCGCGGATGGTCTCCTGAATGCCGATTTCAAAACCGGTAAATCCGACCTCATCGACGGCAAAGTTCTTGATCAGCACCCACCAGGCCGCAAAACAGAACTGCATGCCAGCCTGCATGATCATCAGCATCATAAGCGGGGATCGCCAGCCGGTCATTTCCCCGGCCGAATGGGCGGGCATCGGCGCCGTCTCGATGGTCATGCACTCTCCTTGCGTCCGGCCAATCCGGTGAGCGCGTTGAGATATATACTGATGCTTGGCCGTTTGGTAGCGAGAAACGGGATCGGGCGACAGACATCATGGGCGGCAAGGCCGATCCGCGCGGTCAGAAGCCCGTTGACGACACCTTCGCCGAAGCGCGCTGAAAGCCGCGCGGCGATGCCATGCCCGATCACCTGCTGTATCAGGCCATCGCCGATGGAGATTGCACCGGTGAGGGCCAGATGGCTGATCACCTTCCGCATCAGCCCGAGGAAGCCGATAAGGCCGGGCCTGCCGCCATAAAGCTCCGACATGGCACGGATCAGGCGGATGTTCTCGGCAAGAACGTAGACCACATCAATGAGGGCGCGCGGCGACACTGCGGTGACAACCGCCACCCGCTTTGCAGCGTTCATGACGAGGGCATTCGCCTGCTGATCAAGTGGCGCGAGGAGAAACCGTTCGGTGACGGTGATCCGGCCGCGCCCGTCAAGAAGATCGTCGCGGTGGGCTGCGAGCGCGGTGCGGGCGGCGGCCATATCGGCTCGGGCATCATAAAGCGTTGCGATGTCGCGCTCGACCGTCTCGGCAAGCGCCTTTGCATTGTCAGAAAAAGCGGCCGCAGCGCGCGTGCGCAGATTGTCGATCCTGTGCAGCCGCCAAAGGCCGATGATTTCGCGCAAGATCAGCGCTGCCGCTGCCAACACCAGTGCTGCCGTGATCGCCGCACCGAGCCAGCCCAGCCATTCATTGCGGCTGAACAATTCCCGGATCAGCCGGTCGACCGCAAGGCCGAGCGAGAGGGAGACCAAAAGGCCGAGGGCTGTGAAAAAGAGGGAAAGCCATCTGATGCCGCGCTTTTTCGGTTTTTCGAGCGTGATTGTCTGATCCAGCGTGTCAACGATTTCTTCGGTGAGGGTGACGTCTTCAACGGCGAGCGCCCGTGGTCTCGGCTCCGGGCTTGCCCCCTGTTTCGCGTTTGTCTTTTCATCGGATGAACGGTTGGCGCCTGCATCCGGGAGGTCGAATGCACGCGGCTTTGAGGGCGGAGGATTGCTCATGCGAGTTTGTCTCCGATCAGAAAATCAAGGGCGCGGTCAAGGCGGATATGCGGCAGCGAGAGTTTGATGCCGTCAGCGGTCCGCTCAAGTTTCGGCGGGCGGAAGCGGACGAATTGAAGATCGTTGGCGGGGGCGTTGTCGACCTTCATCATCGCCTTGAGATTGACGTTCAGGGTTCCGGGATAGATCGCTTTTTCGGTCAGGCCGTCAAAGCGCTCGCCGTCGATCATCTCGCCCGAAATCGGGGTGCCGACAATGCAGTTCAGGGTTTCACCGTTCTGCCGGAAAGTCGCTTCGCGGGTTGCGCGGATCGAGGACAGGGCGACCACGTCGATCGCGGCGCCGGCAAAGGTCGCGCGGTCGATCGCTTTCACGATCATCTGCTGCAGCAGCGCCTCGAGCTTGTCATGTTCGGTATGGTGCAGATGATCGGCCTTGGTTGCGGCAAACATGATGCGGTCAATCCGGCGCGACAGGATAGAGGAAAGCCAGGACGCCTTGCCGGGACGGAAACAGGTGAGGATTTCCGAGATGGCACTTTCCAGATCACGCACCGCTGCCGGTCCGGCATTGAGTGCCTGGAGCGCATCGACGAGCACGATCTGCCGGTCGAGGCGGGCGAAATGATCGCGGAAAAAGGGTTTGACGACGATGTGCTTATAGGCCTCGAAGCGGCGTTCCATCAGTGACCAGAGTGCGTTGCGCGGGACCGTCTGGTCTGGCTTTGCAAGCGGAACAAAGGTGACCGCGGGGGAGCCCGCAAGATCGCCGGGCATCAGGAATCGTCCGGGCGGCAGCATCGAGAGTGCGTGTTCGTCCTTGCGGCAGGCTTTGAGATACAAGGTGAATATGGCGGCAAGGTCCTGTGCCTTTTTCTCGTCGGCGGGACCGAGCGGGTCAACCTTTGACTGTGCGTCCAGCCATTCAGCGGCGGAACCTTGCCGGTTCGGCAATCGCGCAAGGGCGAGGGATTCGGCCGACCATGTCTGATAGTCCTTGGTGAGCAGCGGCAGATCGAGCAGCCATTCACCGGGATAATCGACAATATCGACATGAAGCCTCCCTCCGCCAACAGCGCGGGAGAGAAAGCTTGCGGATTCGTAATCGACAGTCAGACGAAGCTGGCTGATCCGGCTTGTTGATTGCGGCCATTCGAGATCATCGACAAGGCGCGCGACATGATCTTCATAAGCAAAGCGCGGGATTCCGTCATCCGGCTGCGGCTGAAGATAGGCGCGCGCTATGCGCCCTTCCGCATGGGGTGCGAAAAGCGGCATCCGGCCCTTGTGCAACATGTTGTGCACCAGGGCCGTGATGAACACGGTCTTGCCCGAACGCGACAGGCCGGTGACGCCGAGCCGGACATTCGGATTGACGAAGCCTGCCGCAAAGTCGCTGAAATTTTCAAGCGCGATCCGCGCATCGTCTCCGAGACTGGTCAGTTTCACGAATTTCTGGTCCGGTGGCTATCAGGGCTGCGTCGGGTCTTGGTGCGAGATCAAGTCGGCATTGTAAAGTGCCTTGGGCACCATATAGGAAGCGAGGCGTCCTATGTCCCATTTTAACTCGGTCCATGCCTCGATCGGCAGTGCGAGGATAGCGCAGGCCGCGGTTGGGAAGGCTGCGCGCAGGTCGCCCGATGCGTGCCGCTGATCGGGAGACAGAAATTGCAGCACCGCATCATGGATCCCCGGATTGTGCCCGATCACGAGAACCGTTTCGCTCGCCCGCTCCCGCGCGATGCGTTTGCTGAGGGTTGCTGCGGACGCGAGATAAAAATCCTCCGGAAAACTCGCTACCGGCAGAGGACCGAGCACCGGCGTGATCAGTGCGAGGGTTTCGCGCGTGCGGGCCGACGGTGAGCAAAGGATCCGATCCGGCTTCATGCCCTGTCCAGACAGCCATCGCGCCATCAGCGGGGCATCGGCCCGTCCGCGATCATTCAGCGGGCGGTCGAAATCGTTCATACCGGGTGTTGCCCAGGATGATTTCGCGTGGCGGAGAAAAATGAGGGTGCGCATCGCTGCATTTGGAGTGAGCGCTGCTTGCTTGTCAATATAGCGCAACAGACCAGAATCTGCCGCGCGGGCTCTGCCTTTCACGCGGCAAGATTTGCCGCATCATGGATGAAGTTGCCGGGTCGCATGGTTTCCCGGTGCGACCATAATAATATAACTATATGATTTATAATGTTAATTCTTCTTTTTCTGACTTGGCATGGCGCTTGCCAGTCTGCATCAACGAGCGCTCATGCGCAGTTGGTTTTGTTTAATTCGCTTTGCGCAGTCAGAAAAGGTAGGAAGTCAATGGGTGTATTTGGTGCATTGAACACGGCGGTAAGTGGGCTGAGGTCTCAGGCTTTCGCGCTCGAGAACATCTCGGGCAACATCGCCAACGCGCAGACAACTGGTTTCAAACGGCAGGATACGAGTTTTTTCGAGTTGATCTCGGATATCGGCGCGACCCAGGCGTCGCAGGCTTCCGGATCGGTCAATTTCGCCTCCCGGGCCACCAATGAAATTCAGGGTAATATTCAGGCTGCCGATCAGGACACATTCATTGCAATCAACGGCGACGGCTATTTCGTCGTCGAAGAGGCAACGGGCGTGGTTGACGGCGAGACGATTTTCGGTGGCGGTGATCTCTATACCCGCGCCGGCGACTTCCAGCTTTCGCGGGAGGGCTTTTTCCAGAACGGCTCCGGCTATTTCCTGAAAGGTTTCTCGCTCGATCCGATCACCGGCAACCGCACGGGCTCGGTTCCGGAACTTATTCAGGTCAATACCGATCTTCTGCCGGCCACTCCGACAACGCAGATTTCCTATCGCGCCAATTTGCCATCATTCCCGCGGACTACGAGCGCCGACGTCAATATCGCTAATTCGGAACTGCTCGCGCCGACGCTGCAGACTGCTGGGGTCGGCAATGCGACCATTTCGGCCACCGACGCGCAGCTCTTCATTGAGACGTCGATTTCCGGCGGCGCGATCACGGGCTTCGATTCCCTCGGCAATGCGGTCGATGTCCAGCTTCGGTTCGCAAAGACCGATTCGACATCAGCCGCTCCTGCGGTTACAGGCCTTGATACTTATAACCTTTATTATCTCTCTGACTCGGGTGCGACCGGTGCGGCAACAGCCTTCACACGCGTCAATCAACAATATGTCTTCGATTCGACTGGGCAACTCAATCCGGCCATCACGGGGGTTTCAATCCCGAACCTTACAGTCGATGGCAACAATCTCGGCACCATTCAGCTCAACCACGGGTCGCAGGGCATCACCCAGTTTGCAAATGCGAATGGTGTTGTCGATATTTCGGAGCTGAGCCAGAACGGTATTCCAGCCGGTGAGTTCCTTGACGTTGCGATCAACGATGGCGGGCGGCTGAGCGCGACCTATTCGAATGGTCAGATCGTCGATATCGCCGAAATCGCGCTTGCCTCTTTCAATGCCGATTCGGGTCTTCGCCGCATCGACGGTGGTGGCGCTTTCGCGGCAACGGCTGCTTCAGGCATTCCAATCCTTGAAGCGAGCGGCTTCATTCTCGGTTCTGCCCTTGAAGCATCGAATACCGATATTGCTGACGAATTTACCAAACTGATCGTCACCCAGCAAGCCTATACCGCCAACTCGCGGGTCATTACTGCCAGCGACGACCTTCTGACCGAGGTAATCAACATCATCCGATAGGGCCTTTAACAGCTCGAACCGCGCGCTGATCACGGCGCGCGGCATTTTCCGGAGCCAGCCATTATGAGCATCAACGCTGCCCTCAATACTGCCGTATCAGGTCTTCGCGTTACCCAGCGCGATCTCGATGTTGTCGCTGGTAACGTCGCCAATGCGGGCACGGATGGCTATACAAGAAAAGTTCTGGTTCAGAGCGATATCACCGGAGACAACCGGACGATCGGCGTTCGTGCGCAGCAGGTCAGCCGGGTTCTGGATCAACAGGTACAGGCGCAGTTGCGCGATCTTGCTTCGGTCAATACCAGCAACCAGATCAGCTCGGATTTTCTCAGCCGTCTTGATGTCGCATTTGGTGAGCCCGGAAGCCCGACCGCCCTCGACACCGGCTTCAACCAGGCGCTTGCCTCGCTTGAAGCGCTTTCAACATCACCGGATGATTTCTCGGCGCAAATTCAGGCGGTGACCGATCTCAGGGTCTTTACCGGCCAGTTGAACAGTCTGTCTGAGACGATCCAGAACCTGCGGCGTGAAGCCGATATCGGTATCGCCGATACGGTGCGTCAGGCCAATCTCGCGCTTCAGGGCATTGCCGATGTCAACCAGCGGATCGTCTCCAGCACAACGTCGCAGTCCGATCCGGTGTTTCTTCTCGATGAGCGCGACCGCTTCATCGACGAGTTGTCGCAGATTGTCGATATCGAAGTTACCAATCTTGCCAACAATGGCGTCCAGATCCGCACCACGAGTGGGATCACGCTTTTCGAGTCCCAGGCCTTTCCGCTCGATTTTCAGCAGGCTGGAACCGTGGGCGCCGAATCGACGCTTGCAAATGGAGCGCTGTCCACGGTGCGTGTCACTTCCGGCAGCAGCTCCTTCTCAGTCGATCTTCTGGCGAATAATGGCGCAAGGCAGGGCGCACTCGCAGCCTATAGCGAACTGCGCGATACCGTGCTTGTTCAGGCGCAGGCCCAGCTTGATGCCTTTGCCGCCCAGCTTTCGATCGCGATATCGAATGTCGAAGTTCCCTCGAGCGCGATCGCGGGGGGGCTCGCGGTTGACACGGCGGGCGCTCTCAATGGCAACACGCTTTCGCTCGGCTTTACCGATAGTGCTGGCACGGCGCGTTCGGTGACATTTGTCCAGGTGAGCGATCCCGCATCGCTGCCGGTGGCCCAGACCTATACTGCCGATCCGAATGATGTCGTGATTGGCGTTGATTTCAACGCGGCGACAGCGGCAGCGGATGCGCAGGCAGCGCTTGATGCGCTTCTTCCGGGCAACGGGATTACCATTGCCAGTACCGGCACCAGTTTCGAATTCAGCGCGGCTGCGCCGCCTGCCGCCGTTACGACGCTTTCGGCAAGCATCACCAATCCGGCCTTTACCAATGGTCTTCCCTTCGCGCTTTTCGAAGACAGCGCGACGGGCGGCGCTTTCACCAATGCGCTGGGACCGGGGCCGGGGATCGAGGGCTTTGCGGGCCGGATTCAGGTCGCCGACGAGATCATTACCGACCCGTCATTGCTGTCGCGCTTCACCGCCGGAAACTCCTCGGCGGGGGATTCGAGCCGCGTGAATTTCGTGCTGCAACAGATCCGCGGTGAGGTGAACACCTATTCACCGTCAACGGGTCTCGGCGCACCCTCCAACCCGATCCGCGCCACGGCGGCCGATTTTCTCCAGACCATCATATCCTCGCAGGGCCAACGAGCGGCGGCTGCGACCCGCGATGCGGATTCCTCGCAGGTTTCCTTCAACAATGTGCAGGAACGCATTCAGGAAGAGTCCGGTGTCAATATCGATGTCGAGATTTCGCGCCTCGTGCAACTTGAACAGACCTATCAGGCCAATGCGCGGGTGTTGACCGCCGTACAGGACCTGATCGATGCGCTGTTCGCGGCAATCAGGTAACGGCTCATGGCGATTGCTCCCTCCCTTCTCTCTGGTGCCGCCTTTATCCGCTCGGAAACGCTGATCCGCAACCAGTCGCAGCTTTCCGATCTCAACCGGCAATTGTCGACCGGCGAACGGGCCACGACCTATGGCGACCTCGGGTCGTCGCGGGTGCAATCGATCTCGCTACGCGAAGATATCAGCCGTCTCGAAGCCTATCAGAGCTCGATCACGCGCGTGGATATCCGTGTCGAGATCACGACGCTCTCCCTCGAACGGCTCGAGGCCCTCCGCATCGAGGCGCGCGATGCGATCGACCCGAACAATTTCATCGATCTTGGCAACGGCAACACGTTCACCCAGCAGTCCGCGCGGCTTCTTCTCACCGAAACCGTGGCGCTTCTGAATTCGCAGGCGGATGACCGCTATGTTTTTGGCGGTAACGATGTGACAACGCCGCCGGTTGAAAATCTTGATATTATTCTGAATGGCGATGGCGTGCGAGACGGGCTGCGGGCGGTGACCGACGAGCGCCTGCGCGCCGATATCGGCGCCAATGGCCTCGGTCGTCTTGATCTTTCGATCAACCCTGCAACGCCCGCGGTCGTCGATCTTGCCGAACAGGCGGCAACGGTTTTCGGCTTCGATGTTGGCAGTGTCGCCAGTGGCCTTTCGAATGTGAACACCACGCTGACGCCGGGCGAACCGGCGAGCCTCGCGGTCGATTTCACCGCGCAGCCCAATCCGGGCGAGACCTTCAGCATTTTTCTCGATCTGCCTGATGGCACGAGCCGGACGGTGGAACTGACCGCACGGGCTGCCGGCAACAGTGCGGGCGCGTTCGCGATCGGCAATACACCGGAAGCAACGGCTGAAAATTTCCGGGCGGCACTTCAGGACCAGTTGAGCCTCGTCGCCCGCACGGATCTCAATGCCGCCTCGCGGATTACCTCAGCGCGCAATTTCTTCGATACCCAAGCCGGACGGTTGCCGCAGCGGGTGGATACGCCTGGCACACCGGAAACCGCGATCGGGCTGGTCGACGCCGATCCGGCAACGACAGTGCTTTATTATACCGGGCAGAATGACAGCGCAAACCCGCGCGAAGGTCTTTCGGCGCGGGTGGATGACACGATCACGGTGAACTATGGCCTGCGCGCGAATGAAGAGGCGCTGCGCGGTGGCATTACGGTTCTGGCGGCATTCGCGATTGCCGATTTCACCAGCGGCACGGATCAGCAAAATCAGGAAGCGCATGCGGCTTTTGCAACCCGTGCCGGCAATGACCTTGCAGTTCAGGTCGATGCGCCGTCGGTACAATCGGTTATTCAGGAAATTGCGGGCATCCAGTCCATTACCGGCAATGCAGATCGTCGGCACACCATTGCTCTCAATGCGCTCAACGGTGTGCGTGAAAATGTCGAGCGGGCGGATCCGACCGAGGTTGCGGTTCAGCTCCTTCAGCTTCAGACCCGCATCGAAGCGAGTTTTCAGGCCTCCGCGCGAATCAGCCAGCTGAGCCTTCTGAACTTCCTCAACTAGGTTTGTAGCCCTGGAATAAGGCCGTGATAGCCCTCCAGTTCGTCTCACGCCTTGCAACACAAAAAGCCGGGGGAAAGCCCGGCTTTTTGCTGTTCTCGATCAGGAAGTGGTGTGAAGGCGGATCAGGTGCGCAGCCCCGCGGACAATTCCCTGTTGATGAAAATCAGGATTTCGAGCTTCTTGCTCTCTGGCTTCGTCAACAGCTCATTCGTGCGCTTGAACACGAAGATACCGAGATTGGTGATGTTGTTGCGAAGCGGCAGGGGCAGGGTGCTGTCGGGGCTGGTCGCGTTCGCGACGAAAATGGTCCAGAGCTTCTGATTGTATTGCAGGGCTGTGCGGAGATTTTGCTTCTCTGCTTCCCAGTTGTTCAGGATCGCCTGAAACCGGGAGGCAGCTTTCGTGAGAATGAACGCTTCGAGTTCACGCGGCGTGTTGGCTGTTTTTTCAATCGCCTGATAGGCGTGCGCTGCTGTTTGACCGTACATGGTTGAGTAATTCATCCTCTTTGTGAATCAAAGACTTAGCTTCCTTCAATCCTTTGTACAGGCTGCCTGTTAAAATTTGATTATTAACGGCTGCGATTTGACCGGCGAGGCTCGGTGCTGCTTGTAAAATATCGGTCACAAGCTTGAAATAATTGGCGTGATGCTTTTCGATATCCTGATTGAGATACATCAACTGAACGGCGAGATATACGAGTTTGGCGGGTGTATCGGCCATCTCGATTGTCATGATGTCTTTTTCGCGCAACAGCGGAACGTTGCCATCCAGTGTCAGGCGGGTGCGGGTATCACCATTGGTAATGACCGCTTGACCCAGAATCATTTTCTCGCCGGGCTTCAGTTCAACCTTAAGGGGCATAGGGGCTCTCCAGACGACTCACTTTATCGAAGTATAGTCTGTTTTTGCTTCGCCTCGCGATGTGGTTTCCCGCCTTTTCCCCACAACAAAACAAGTGAAGAAAGCAAAAACGGAAGCCGAAGCTCCCGTTTTCTTGTATCTTTTTGCGAGGTTTAACCGAACAGCGAGAGCACCGCCTGATCGGCCTGTGTTGCGAAGGACAGGGAGGTTGATGCGAGCTGCTGACGGGTCTGGAGTGTCAGAAGGTTCGCGCCTTCCTCGTTCAGGTCTGCGAGGGTGAGGTTACCGGCACCGACTTCAAGCGTGTTGATGAGGTTTGCGGTAAAATCGGAACGGATCTGAATGGTCGACAGGTTCGTACCAAGGGTCGCTGCCGTGGTGCGGAGCGTGCCGAGTGCCGCGTCAATCGCTGCAAGGGTGTCGTTGATCGCTTCGTTGGTTGCTAAACCACCGGCCGGAACCGCAGGAATGGCGGCAGCGCCGGCGTTGAAGCCTGTACCGGTTGTTGTACCAGAAAGACCTGCACCGGAGACGGTGAAGTTGCCATCGGTTGACGAGAAGGCAATGTTGCCCGAACCGTCATTGGTTGCGGTAAGACCCGTGCCGGAAGCAGCAGCGTTAATCGCTGTGACGACCTGGTCAATGGTTGGTGGAACAGCGGCCGATCCAGCATTGAAGTTGGTGCTTGTACCGGATGCTGTTGCAGCCGTGCCGGCATTGTTGGCATCGTCGAAGGCGAAGGAGACGTTGCCAGCTGTCGAGCTGAGGCTGAGTTCGGTGCCTGTGCCGGCGCCGACGGTGACGACGCCGCTTCCGAAGGCAGTATTGGCAAGGCCCTGAACGGCGGCGATGAGATCGCCCTCGTTCGTGAGCGTGGTTGCGTCAATCTCGTTCGCGCCGCCACCTGTACCGAAGGTAATGGTGAGAGGCGAACCGCTGCCGCTATTGATGGTGATCGAATCGCCGTTGCTGACATTGGCGAAGTCAAAGCCGGTTGTTTCGGTCGAGCCGGGTGTTGCAGCAACCGCTGGTGTGCCCAGGGTCGACAGATTGACGCTGAAGCCAGCCGTTGTACCGGCGCCATCGCTGTCAATGGCAAGCGTGCCGGATGTCGTGAGGCCTGAGAAGGCGACGGAGCCTGTCGAGGCAACAGCAGGGACGGCCGGAACTGCTGGCGTGCCGGCAGTCGATACACGTTGCAGGTTCAGACCATTGACATCGGTCGTATCGGTGAAGTTGACACCGGCAACGGTCAGAGTTGACGAGCCGTCTTCGTTGAAGACGACCTGAAGGTCCTGCGAGTTGACCGAGTCGAGAAGGTTCGTTCCATTAAAGGATGCATCGGCTGCAAGGTCTTCGATCTGGCCGAGAATGGCATCATATTGGGCCGCAAGGGTCGCACGCTCGGTCAGACTGTCGGTCTGCAGCGCCTGGTTGGCAATGGCTCGGGCTGTTGAGACCAGATCCTGAATGGCGGAGATACCGTCATCGGCTGCCTGAATGACCTGAATCGCCTGACCCTGCTCGTCGAGAAGGGTGGACAGGTCGGATGCGCGATCATTGAGGGCGGTGGCGGTGAAGAAAGCGGTCGGATCATCGAGCGCCGAGTTGACGCGGTTTCCGGTCGCAAGACGCTCCTGTGTGGTTGCAAGAAGATCAGCAGTATTTTGAAGTGACGTCAGGCTCGATCGAACGGCGGATGAG
>JACESI010000008.1 GCA_013911885.1 Hyphomicrobiales bacterium
GCTCATGCGCGTCGATGCGGACGACCGGGAGCCCGAACCCGCCGAGCCCACGGCGCGCGTGGATCAGGCCAACGCGGCCGCTCGCATCGAGCCGGTGCGCGACGGCTTCATCAACGCGGTCCAGCTCTACCCCTACAGCGCGGGCGCGCTCTATCAGGTCTACACATCGCCCGGGCAGGTGACCGACATCGCGCTCCAGCCCGGCGAGAGCCTCGTCGGCTCAGGCCCCATTGCGGCGGGCGACACCGCCCGCTGGATCGTCGGCGACACCGAGAGCGGGACGGGCGAGACCCGCCGCATCCACATTCTCGTCAAGCCGACAAGGCCCGACCTCACCACCAACCTCGTCATCAACACCGACCGGCGCACCTATCATCTCGAGCTGCGCGCGACGCCCTCCGCCTATATGGCGTCCGTCTCCTGGACCTATGCCGAGGACGCGCTCATTGCGCTGAGGCGCCGCAACGCCGAGGCAGAAGCCGCGCTCCCCATCGGCCGCGAGGTCGCGCTCGAGGACCTGCGCTTCCGCTACCGGATCGAGGGCGATCGCCCGCCCTGGCGGCCGGTGCGGGCCTTCGATGATGGGCGGCAGGTCTTCATCGAGTTCCCGCGCGGCATCGGCCAGGGCGAGATGCCGCCGCTCTTCGTGATCGGTCCGGAAGGCGACGGCCAGCTCGTGAACTACCGGATCCGGCGCAACTACATGGTCGTCGACCGGCTTTTCGCCGCCGCCGAGCTCCGTCTCGGCGACCGCCAGCGCGTGGTGCGCATCGTGCGCACCGATGGCACACGCCAGAACGCCCGGCAGGAGCGGGAGACCACCGTCTCTGCCTTACGGCCAGAAGCCGGGCGGTGACCGCGATGAGCGACACCGAAACCGGCCCTGAAGAGAGACCCAGCCAGGCGCGGCGGCGCGGCGAGGCGGACATCGCCGCCGAGCTTCGCCTGCGGCCCGATCCGCCGCGCGTCATGCGCCTCTCCCGCAAGGCCATCGCCACGTTCGCAACCGTCGGCGGGCTCGGGCTCGGCGCGATCCTGATCGTCGCGCTCCAGGACCGCGCCGCCATCGACGGCGCGCCCGAGCTGTTCTCGACCGAGCGCGTGCAGCAGGCCGAGGGCCTGACACAGCTGCCGCGAGATTATGGCGACGTCCCGCGTCTCGGTCCGCCGCTGCCGGGTGAGCTCGGCCGTCCCGTGCTCTCGGCGCAGCGCCGGGGAGAGCCGGTCCCGCTCGTCACCACACCCGCCGCGCCGGCAGTCGATCAGGCCGAACAGTTGCGCCTGCAGGAGGAAGAGGCCGCGCGCCTCAGCCGTCTCTTCGCCGAGGCGAACACGTCGGTTGCTGCCGCGGCACCGCCGGTGTCCGGCTCGCTCGCCGCACCGACCCCGGGTTTGACGCAGTTGTTTCCGGCCGCGGCGGCGGCTTCGGCGCCGCCCGACGCCGTCGACCGCCGTGAGAGCTTCCTCAGTCGCGAGGTCGACCGCCGCACCACCGCCGCCGATCGTTTGCAGCCACTGGCGAGCCCCTATGTCCTCCAGGCAGGGTCCGTCATCGAGGCCGCTCTCATCACCGGTCTGCGCTCCGACCTGCCGGGACAGATCAGCGCCCAGGTGACCGCCAATGTCTATGACAGCCCAAGCGGGCGCTTCCTGCTGATCCCTCAGGGGTCGCGCCTCATCGGCGAATACGACAGCCGCGTCGCGCTCGGTCAGCGCCGCCTGCTGCTGGCCTGGACGCGTCTCATCATGCCCGACGGGCGCTCGGTCGTGCTCGAACGCCAGCCCGGGACGGACGAGGCGGGCTATGCCGGGCTCGAAGATCGCGTCGACAATCACTGGGACCGGCTCTTCCTCGCCGCCGGGCTCGCCACCATCCTCAATATCGGCGCCGAGCTCGGCCAGAGCGACGACGACGAGATCGCGCGGGCGATCCGCGAAGGGACGCAGGACACGATCGGTCGCGCGGGCGACGAAATCGTGCGGCGCCAGCTCCAGATCGCGCCGACGCTCACCATCCGCCCCGGCTTCCCGGTCCGCGTAATGGTCACGCGCGATCTCATCCTCAACCACTATGGAGATGGACGATGACGAAACTGAAGCTCGGTGCGATCGCCGACGACAAGCCGATCAAAGTGACCGTCGAGTTGCCCGCAGACGTGCACCGCGACCTTGTCGCCTATGCCGAACTCCTTGCGCGGGAGACCGGGCAGAACCATGAGCCCGCCAAGCTGATCGCACCGATGCTCGCGCGGTTCATGGCAACGGATCGGGGGTTCGCGAAGGCACGGAAAGAGCGCGGTCCTGCGTTTGAGGATAGCTATCGCCGGGCGGCGGTCGAGACGAGAGCATCGACGGCGGCGCGACAGAATGCCTGAGCCTCTCGTCGGCTCGTTCCGGCACGAACACGCAAAGCGAGGCTGTGCAGCACGGCGGCGATCAGTTGCGCCAGAACTTTAGGGGACGTTTGGGGCGACAAGTCTCGCGCTGCCTTCAGATGCCGAGCGATGGCTGTTTCGACGCCTTCGGTCACCTGCCGAAGCCGCTCATTCACTGCGGCATCAGATAAGGCCTCTGCTGGCGCGGTCGCCAGGACAAGACATCCCTCGCCGCGCTCCGACCTGAAGTAGGACTCAAGCGCCCCGTCGAAGAACCGCAATAGTTTGTCCCTCAGGGAACCCTCCGCCGAGAACGCGCCATCCAATCCTTCCGAAAGATCGCGAAGGTAGGAGTCGAGAGCCTGGAGATAAAGGCTCTGCTTGTCGCCGAACGTCGCGTAGAGGCTGGAGCGCTTCAGGCCCGTCGCCGCCGAAATGTCGTCCAACGATGTCGCCGAATAGCCGCGGCGCAGAAAAACGCCGCTCGCTTCGGCAAGGGCGACGGCTTCATCAAAGCCCCTCGGTCGGCCGCGCTTCGGGGGGATGCTCATTTTTGGACTGCCTCGAACAAAATCATTGCGGGAGCGCATTTTGTGCAATATAGTCCATAAATCGCTTGCAACAAAGGAATTCCACTCATGGACCTGTTTTTCGCGCCGATGTCGTGCTCGCTCGCGACCCGGATCGCTCTCTATGAAAGTGGGCAGGACGCCGATTTTCATCGCGTCGCTCTCGCCGACAAAACGGTCGAAGACGGCCGCGACTACTGGACGATCAACCCTAAGGGTCAGGTGCCCGCCCTCATCACCGACGACGGAATCGTCATCACCGAAGGGCCGGCGGTCCTGCAATATGTCGCCGACCGGGCGCCGGAAACGCGTCTCGCCCCGGCGGCAGGCACAACGGCCCGCTATGAACTCCAGACCTGGCTGAACTATATCAGCTCGGAAATTCACAAGTATATCTACTTCACGATCTTCAATCCGGAGTCTCCGGAGGAAGCGCGACGCTATGCGCGCGAAGTCGCCGCGCCAAAGCGATACGAATTCCTCGCCCGCCATCTGGCGGGGCGCGACTTCCTGGTCGGCGAAGATTTCACCGTCGCCGACGCCTACCTCACTGTGACGCTCAATTGGGCGCAACCGGGCGGGATCGATCTCTCCCGTTGGCCGGCGCTGACAGACTATCACCGCCGCATGGCCGCCCGTCCGGCAGTGGCGCGCGCGATTTCGGAGGAAGCGAAACTCCGGGAAGCGAGCTGACCATGCTCATCCAGATGCTCATGTTTCCCGGCATGACGCTGCTCGATCTGGTGGGGCCGGCACAGGTGTGGTCGTTCCTTCCGGACGCCGAGATTCAGTATGTCGCGCGGCAGCGCGGCGCGGTGCCGACGGATTGCGGCGTGACGGTCAATGCGACGCACGACTTCTCGACGGCCGCGGAAAAGCCGGACGTGATGTTCATCGGCGGCGCGGGCCGCGCGACCTTCGAGGCAATCGCCGATGAAGCGCTGCTGGCGTTCCTGTAGGCGCGGGGCCCGCGCGCCGAATGGATCACGAGCGTCTGCACAGGTTCCCTCATCCACGGCGCCGCGGGGCTCCTTCGCGGTTATCAAGCGACAAGCCATTGGGGCGTTCTGGAGAGGATCGCCGATTATGGCGCGACGCCAAGCGAAGCGCGGATCTGCATCGACCGCAACAGAGCAACCGGCGGCGGCGTCACCTCGGGTATCGACTTCGCTCTGCACATGGCGGGTCTTTGGAAGGGCGAGGCGTTCGGGCGGATGGTCGAACTGATCCTGGAATACAATCCCGCTCCGCCGTTCGGGGCGGGCCATCCCTCCTTGGCGGACGCCGGCACCATCGCGCAGGCCTCTACCCTGCTCGCAGGCCAGTTTTCCTGATCCGATAGACCGGATATGCAATCGGACTCTGGACCAGATGTTGCAGCACTTCCTGCTGCCACGTCGAGAAAAGCTGTTGTTTGTTAGCCACTGCCCGTCAGTTTGCTCTGCAGCGCCAATCCAATACGCGACCCAACACGTGTCCAAATCCAAACCTACCAATGCTGGCGCAATTCATGTCGACGGATCGGGGGGTCACGAAGTCCGGGAGAGAGCGCCGTTCCGCTTCGCATCGATCCGGGCCAGGCTGAGGAAGCGCCTAAGTGCGGGATTATCGTTTTCTGGACGCCAAACGAGCGAGAATTGAACGCGCTCGCCGTCATCCCCGACCCTCCGGAAAACGACTCCAGGATAGCTGACTCCGCACCAGTCACCGGCGACGAGGCCTACACCAAACCCGAGGCCGACAAGGTTCATGATCCCCTCACGACCGAGACGGTGCCGAACGACCTCGGGGCGACTGCCGAGATCGGCTAGTCGCCTCATCAGATACTCGTGAACCTCCGGACCCGACTCGTCTTCGCTCACTAGGAAGCGGGCCGACCTGACATCGTCCCAAGAAAGTCGGACCTTCATTGCGAGCGGATCGCTTTCGTCCAACGCAAGGTAAATCTGCTCTTCAACCATCAGCAAGCTGTCCTGGCAGGCTTCACGAAATGTTCCGGATACAAATGCAACATCCAGAAGTCGATGGTTCAGTAATGTCAAGAGTTCGCTACTACCATACTCGCTAAAACGCATCTCGACGCCCGGATGAGCGGTCCGAAACTCGGTCACCAGTCGCCGTAGGGTGCCGGAAGATAGCGAAGCGATCATACCCACGTGAAGCCGACCGTTCCGTCCATTTCCCGATTCCAGCGCGACGCCGACGGCGGCTTCGATGCTGCTGACGACCGAGCGGGCTCGCTCGGCGAACGCCCACCCCGCGATTGTAAGGTGCGCCCCGCTGCAGCGGCGCTCGAAGAGCGATACGCCGAGCACGTCTTCAAGCTTGCGGATCCGACGAGAGACGCTGGGCTGTCCAGTCCGAAGGCCGATCGCTGCTTTTCTGAAGCTGCCCGTTTCGGCGACGGCCAGAAACAGTTCAAGATCACGAATCTCGAAGCGTTTCGCTGGATGAAGACTGCGCGGTCCCATTCACAGCTCGCGTCGCTTCTCATCCAACCAAGGCAGTTCGTGACTTTCAGCCGGCGCATAAAACGAAGGACCGCCCGCCAGCTTGATTAGAAAGCCACTGACCGGATCGGTCAGGCGCTCGGTGGCGTTGCTTCTGTGCCGCATCGCAGAGGCGGTGGTCGCAAGACCTTGGGCCGACGAGGACGAACACAGTTCGACGCCGATTGAGTTGGCTCCAAAGCGACTCGCCGCCTCGAGTTCCGTGACGGTGGCCCTTGCATCTCGCAGCACCCCGTGACCTGAAGCATCAAGATTGTCGGCGTGCTGATCGTAGCTCAAAGGCACAACATCGACTCTCGCGTCTCTAACATACTGTATACAGATGGATCCGTTCAAAAATTTTGCGTACGGCGATGTGAACGCGCTCGCACAAAAATCGCTCACATCGACTCCTTGATTGCGAGGTTTCCTCTTCGGATCAGGTCGAACGCGATGATATGCGTCGCCCCGGAGAGCCCGACGCCAAACAGAGGGATCAGCGCCAAGGGCAACTGTGCAATCGGCGCCATCCGTGGATCGAGCAGCAGGGTGAAGGTTAAACCCGTCCCGACCGCTACCACGAAATCGGCGAAGCCGAACCGGTGCATCGCCCGATAGTCGGCGAGGTCTGCATTGGCGCGCAGCGCAACGCGCAACGCCCATGCCCCCGCGATGAAGTCGCCGACGCCAGCAAGGATCCAAAAGGCAGGCGGTAGCTCGCCCTGCAATCCGAACCAGAAGAAGAGAATCGCTGCAGGGATGCGCCAGACGTGGAAGGCAGTAATCGCCCTAAGGCCGATAGCGCTGGCAAGGGCGCGAACGCTTGCCACGGTCAAGTAAAGCGCGGTGGGAATGGCGATACCTGCCGCGACCAGCGCCGCAATGGACGGCATCCAAAGCCGGCCGAGTAGTCCCGTCTGGGCCGACACGATGACGGCCGCCGCCCAGGCGACAACGATCACGCCACTGGCGATGGCGGTGAACCTGATGGTGGCGGGGCGTTCAATGAGAGTGTTCATGACGAAATTTCCTTTGCTGAATGGGCGGCGACGGAGTGATCACCCGACGCGCGCGAGGATGTGGTTGTCAGCGTGGCCACCAGTCCGATTGCGGCGACCGCGGCTGCCGTGAATCCCAGGGCGCCGACCCCGAAACTCGCTGTGGTCAGTGCGCCCATGACTGCGCCCAGGCCCTGACCCACGAAGACCGTCGATCCATTAAGGGCTAACAGGACCGCTGCATTGTCCGGTGCGCCGCCAACAAGGCGCGATTGAATGACCGGCGTGCGGGCGAAGAGTGCGGCAGCGCCCGTCACCATTGCGAGACCCAGCAGAACGATGAGCAAAGGACCACCGAGGCCGCCCAGCGGTAGCAACGAGTAGAGGGAAAGGGCGAGCGCGGAGACGGCGAAGCTCGACGCGATCATCGCCGTTGCATTCGGCCGGTCGGCAGAGCGGGCCCCGATGAGGATACCGATGATACTGCCTACGCCAATCAGAGCCTGCAGCCCGCCGACTTCCGACCCGTGGAGACCCGCTACGTGGTCCGCCACCGGACCGATATACGCGATGACCGTAAAGGTGGCCGCAAACCCCAGCAGCGTTCGCCCAACACGCGGGCTGAACGCCAATGCCAGCGCCTTCATCGAAGTCGAACCACGACCGGGCAAGACAGGGAGCCACGCCGCGACTACGGCTGCGGCTGCGATCGCTATGACGCCCGCGAAGACAAAGCAGGCGCGCCAGCCGCCCCATGCGCCGATCACGCTTCCCATCGGAATCCCGAGGATGAAAGCGAGAGTCATTCCGGCGAGAACAGCGGCCATCGCGCTGCCACGCCGCTCGGGCGGAACCAGCATCGTTGCTGCCGCCGAGGCGGTCGGTCCCACCAGCGCCGCCGCGAGGCCGCACAGAACGCGGATGGCGATGAGTGTTTCAAAATTTGTGGCGAGCGCTGCCAGCAGATTGAGGATGCCGAGCGAAACCAGCCCGGCAAGGATCAGCCGGCGCCGATCAATGCGACCGGCCAGCGCCGCCAGCGGCGGCCCTGTGAGCGCATAGATGATCGCGAAGGAAGCCGCGACCAATCCGCCGGCCGGCAAGCCAACGTCAAGGTCAAGAACGAGCGCCTCGAGGTGGCCGGCGAACACATAAGCTTCGGTCCCGAGCGCGAACGATGCTCCCGTCAACGCCGCCAGAGAAAGATGCGCTGAATTGATATCAATGTTTTCTCGCATGCTTATCGCGTCCTGCCAATTCTGCTAGCCGAGAGTGCGTAGAGCGGACCGCAGAGCGGCCGGTTCATGATCGCCCAGCAGCGCCTCGGCCTTGTCTTGGGCGATGCGCCACAATGGCTGCGCTTCGTCGAGCAAGCGCTGACCGCTGGACGTCAGGCGGAGCTTCCGGACGCGGGCATCCTCTACCCCCAGCTCCTTGACCAGCAACTGCCGCCGCATCAGCGGCTTGATCGCAGCGCTCAGCGAACTCTGATCCAGGCCCAGCGCATCGGCGAGTTCCTGCATGGTCCAGTCGTCCTTTGCGGCAAGCATCGCCATGAGGGAAAACTGGCCATTGTTGATCCCAACCGACCGCAAGGCGTCGTCATACAGACGCCCCACCTGCCGCGCCGCACGACGAAGGTGCAATGCGATGCAACGATTGCCGATGTCGCGATATGAGGCCATCAGCCCAATATATTGATATCAATCTAGCCTGTCAAGTAGCGACCTGGGGGTTATGGCGGCAGTTGATGCAAATGGGCTAATGGCGCCCCAGCGCGGATGAAACCGATAGCTACGTTTCCGCCGGAGCGCTATGAGATCGTGGCCGATCATGCGCAGGATTGCGCAACCGCAGGGCACACTTCGCTACAACGCTACGACAGGCTCGCGCGCTCGCTCATGTCGTCTCAGAGGGCGGCTCGTCCAAGGTCGGCGTTCGGGGCAATTGCGCCTTCAAATGTTCTATGAATGCGCGCAGTTTGGGAAGTACCTGGCGGCGATCGGGATAGTAGAGGAATACTCCTGGGGTTTCGGGCGCGAACGCCGCCAGCACGTGCCGAAGCGCGCCGGCTTTGACGGGCGCGACCGCAACCGGCTCGGGAACTTGTGCAAGTCCGACGCCGTCGATCGCGGCATCGAGCAGTGTCGGGAAATCGCCGGCGATCAGCGGCCCCTGCACGAGGATATCAAGCTGCTTGCCCTTGTCGCTCAGACGCCACGGCGATGATCCACCCGCCGTGCGGCGCAGCCTAAGACAGGCATGGCGCTGCAGGTCCTCCGGTTTCGAAGGTGTTCCGCAGCGCGCGAGATACTCGGGACTGCCGACTGCGACCATACGGAAAGGTTGCGTGAGCCGTAGCGCGGTCATGTCATTGGCGATGAACTGGCCCATGCGCATACCGGCATCGAACCCCTGGGAAGAAATATCGACAAACCCCTCACTCGCGGCGATCTCGAGTTCAATGTCGGGATAGGCGGCGGCAAACGAGGCTAGCACGAGCCGGATGATCAGCGGCACGACGGCGCGGGGCACGGCCAGGCGTAACAGCCCGGCGGGGCGCCCCCCGAGATCGCTTGCTGCAGCACCCGCAGCTTCCAGTGCTTGGTAGGCGGGTTCCGCCTGTACCAGGAATCGCTCGCCCGCTTCCGTCATGCCAACGCTGCGCGTTGTCCGCACGAAGAGCGCGACGCCGAGCCGCGCCTCAAGGGCGCGCACCGCCTGGCCCGCCGCCGAGGGCGTCACGCCGAGTTCGGCTGCCGCGCGGCGAAAGCTGCGGTGGCGCGCGACCGCGAGAAACATCTCGACGCCGTCGAGCGCGCCGCGGCGGATAGTGAAGTTCTTCTTCATGACCAATGCACATTATCGCAAATAGTCAGCCGATGAAATGGAAGGCTATGGGTGGCTCCGGAAAAGGAGCTGTCGCATGGTCACCCCCTCCAAGCCTCGCATCCTAGTGACCGGCGCGACCGGCAAGACAGGCGGAGCGGTCGTCGCCGAACTTCTCCGCAAGGGCTGGCCGGTGCGAGCGTTGGTGAGGCAGCGCGACGCGCGGAGCGCCCTGCTGGATAAGATGGGCGCCGAGACGGTCGTCGCCGACTACTTCGACACCGACCAGTTGCGCCAGGCGATGGAGGGCACACGCCGGGCCTATTACCTGCCGATCATGCATCCCTTCATGATCCAGGGGGCGAACGCCTTCGCGCTCGCCGCCAGGGATGCGAAGCTCGAACAGGTCGTGCAGATGAGCCAGTGGCTATCGAGCCCGAGCCATCCCTCTCTCCTGACGCGCCAGCTCTGGCTCGTCGACCGTCTCTTTGCTGACATCCCCGGCTTGGCGCATACCATCCTCAATCCGGGCATGTTCGCCGACAACTTCCTGCGCTTTATCGACTTCGCGACATTGCTGCTCGTCTATCCGCACTTGACTAAGGACAGCCGCTGCGCCCCCGTCTGCAACGAGGACATCGCAAGGGTTGCCGTCGCAGTCCTCGCCGATCCGGCCCGCCATGCCGGCCGTTCATATCGGCCCACGGGACCCAAACTGCTCTCGGCCAAGGAGATGGCGCAGGAGATCAGCCGCGCCATCGGCAAGCCGGTGCTGCCGATCGGCATTCCGCTATGGATGTTCTCCAAGACCGCCAGGATGCAGGGCGTCGATCCGTACGAGATTAGCGGCTTCCGCTTCTATCTGCAGGACCACTGGCGCGGCGCCTTCTCGGTCGGCGGGGGCGTGACGGACGTCGTGCGCGAACTGACCGGATCGCCGGCCGAGGACTTCGAAACCACCGCCCGGCGCTACGCCGCGAAGCCCTTCGCCCAGCCCACGCTCGCCAACCGCCTGAAGGCGATCTGGAATTTCAACCGCACGCCGCTCCATCCGGGCTGGAACCTCGACCGCTTCGATCGCGACCGCGGCTTCCCGAAGCCCTCCACGCCGCGTCTCGCCATCGACGACGAGGGCTGGAAGGCGAGCCACCTGCCGGCGGCAGACCAGCCATCGGTCGTGCGTCTCGCCGCCGGAGCGCGGGTGTCATGACGGCGCAGCTCTTCCTGGCCTACGTCGGCGTGATTGCGGCGCTCTCGATCGGGATTGCATGGCGCTATCTGCCGGGCCGCGCCGCGACGGCGATCACCATCGGGCTGCCCCTATGGCTTGGGTACGTTGCGACGCTGTCCTGGTTCGAGGTCCTCAAGACCGTGCCGGGGCGCCCGCCCGGCATCCTGCTCGTATTCGCGCCCATCATCCTCTTCATCGCGCTCGTGGTGATCCGCTCGCGCTGGGGGCGTATCGCTGCGCTGGCGATCCCGATAGCCTTGCTGCATGGCCTGCAGGTCTTCCGGATCGGCATCGAGCTCTTCCTTCATCGGTTCTGGGAGATGGGTCTAGCGCCGCGCATGCTCACTTATGAGGGCGCGAACGTCGACATCCTGGTCGCCCTCAGCGCGCCCTTCGTCGCCTTCATCGCTACCCGCGGCAGTGTCGGATTGCGCGTTGCGCTGGCCTGGAACGTGGTTGGGCTCCTTGCACTGGCGAACGTCATCGTCCGGTCGGTCCTGACCGCGCCGGGGCCGCTCAACATCCTGGCGAGCGATGTTCCCAACCTCTTCGTGTCGACGTTCCCTTACAGCCTGCTGCCCGGCTTCTTCCCGCCGCTCGCTATCACGCTGCACATCCTGTCCATCAAGGCGATCCGCGTTCGATTGCGCGACGGCCACACGCAGCAAGACCAGCGCGCTGACCGCTCCCTCCACGCAAGGCATAGATCATGACGGACATCACCGACCGCGTCCGCGCGCACTATGACGGGCCCCTCCTCGTCGACCGAATCAGGGCGGCGCTCGCGCCAGTCGCCGCTGAGGGCCAGCCGCTGACTGTCGCCCAGCTCGCGATGCTCGACCAGTTCCACACGCGCGGGATCCTCGCCACCGCCGAACTGGCCGGTGCAGCGGATCTGAAGGCAGCAGACCGCGTACTCGATCTCGGCTGCGGAGTCGGCGGACCCGCGCGCTATCTAGCGTCGACATTCGGCTGCCACGTGACCGGCGTCGATCTCAGCCCGAGCTTTATCGAGGCGGCGGACTATCTGACCGCGCGCTGCGGCTTGGAAGACCAGGTCACGTTCCGGGTCGGCGATGCCTTGCGCATACCCTTCGTCAACGGCAGTTTCGACTGCGTGTTCCTGCAGCACGTGGCGATGAACATCGCCGACCGTGCAGCCTTCTACGCAGAAGTCCGCCGCGTGTTGAAACCCGGCGGTCGGTTCGCCGCCTATGACATCGTGCTGAGAGAGGGCGACGTGGTCTATCCTGCGCCCTGGGCGCGCGACGCCTCGACCAGCTTTCTTCTCACGGCCGAGGACACCCGGGCGGCACTCGAGAACGCCGGGTTCACGGC
Source organism: Hyphomicrobiales bacterium (assembly GCA_013911885.1). Taxonomy (GTDB): domain Bacteria; phylum Pseudomonadota; class Alphaproteobacteria; order Rhizobiales; family JACESI01; genus JACESI01. Next base: position 11,830 of record JACESI010000008.1, read on the forward strand.
GACGCTGTGGCGCGACGACACCCAGACGGCGCTAGACTGGTTCCAGGCCGTCTCCGCCAGCCCTCCACCCGCCGGGCCCAGTCTCGGCGTCATCATGGGATCCGACTTCCCGGCGGTCGCCGGCAATCTCGGCCGCAACATCCGCGAGGGCCGTGTCGGCGTCCTATCCGCCGTGCTCACCCGCGATTGAGGACGCGGCTCAATCGAATCTAGTTTCAGGAGACCGCCATGTTGCGGATCAGACGCGTAAAGCTATGGCCGCGTGACTCAAATCCGGAGCACTCCGAGATTCCTGCTGCGGTTCAATCCGCACATACCGGCGGGACCATTTGCGGGCCGTTGCCCATCGCGTTGAGGTTTTCAGTCCGGGCGAAATTCGCATCCTCGGCACGAAACCTGAACTGCTTCGGACACTTTTCGCCGCTGCGGGCGTAGAATCGGCGGCTGGTTGCGTTCGCAGTTTTTCTCGAATTGGCGCACCCGACAGGATTCGAACCTGTGGCCTCCACCTTCGGAGGGTGGCGCTCTATCCAGCTGAGCTACGGGTGCATACCGTCCGCGAAATGCTTACGCCATGCTTACGCGAGATTTTCGGCTCGTTGAAGAGCGAACCCGACATCCGCTCAAGCCTTTGTTTAGTCACTTCTTTCTTCCAACACCACCTGCCATCGCCAGACTTGACCTCTGCCTTCGGAGGGCAGCACTCTATCCAGCTGAGCTACGGGTGCCTGGGCCGTTTGGCCTGATGGGACTTTCTTTACAGGAACGAGCGGCATCGGGCAATTGTGAATATCGGCTTGTCTTGCCCCGTGGAATTTGTCTTGCCCCGTGGAAAGAGGCTGGATGAATGTCCCTTAACGACATTATCACCCAATATAACCTGTTGCGTCACTGGGCATCATACAACTCATGCTGCGTGATGCACCTTGTGCGGACTTCGGATATTGACTGCACGAAAGTTTTAGGCCACCTTCCCGGCGCGGGGCTGATCGCGAACGCCCCATGTATCGGTTCGATACCAGGCTATGCCCAAGTTCGCATCCTTGACCTGTTTTCAGGAGGATGCTTGGCATGCCGTCAAAAACTCGAATTTCTGTTTCCGAATTGGGCACTCTTATCGGTACGCCCTTTGCGCCGATTATTATTGATGTTTGCATCGATGATGACTTTAATGCCGATCCCCGGCTTTTGCCGGGCTCCTTCCGCCATCCATTCAGGAAGATAGAAGATCTAATCCCCCAATTGAGGGGCAAAAAGGTCGTGGTCGTCTGCCAGAAGGGCCTGAAATTAAGTCAGGGTGCGGTTGGCCTTCTGCGCGGAGCGGACGTTGATGCCCGGTATCTGAGCGGGGGAAATTTTGCATGGCGGGATGCCGGAGAAATTCTGGTGCCCTATGCCCGTATTCCGTTTCAGCCCGAAGGCGGTACGCTGTGGGTTACGCGTGAACGGCCGAAGATCGACCGCATTGCGTGTCCCTGGCTGATCCGTCGTTTCATTGATCCCGGGGCAAGGTTCATGTTCGTCGAACCGGACAGTGTCGAACTCATCGCGGAAAAATTCAGCGCCACGCCATTTGATATTGATGGTGTTTTGTGGAGCCATCGGGGTGAGCGCTGCACTTTTGATGTTATGCTGGAAGAATTCGATCTGATGACGGAGCCGCTGAAAAGGCTTGCGAGAATCGTGCGGGGTGCTGATACGAATAAGCATGATCTTGCCCCCGAAGCGTCGGGGCTAATGGCGATGTCACTGGGACTGTCGGCGCTTTATGACGATGATCTCCGGCAACTGGAGGCGGGTATGGCGCTCTATGATGCCTTTTATTTCTGGGCGCGGGACGCTTTTAATGAGGGGCATGACTGGAAGCCCGAAGGAAAGTCGCAGCCTTCCGAGGCGCCGGTTGGAGGCGTTCGGGCATGAGTGCAGATTTGACCATCAATCACGAGAAGCAGCCGGTCCTGCGTTCTGAAGCGATCGCCACCTTTGCTAAGATCGGATTTCTTTCCTTTGGCGGTCCGGCCGGGCAGATCGCGCTCATGCACCGCATTCTGGTCGATGAAAAGCGCTGGCTCAGCGAGCAGCAATTCCTCAATGCCTTGTCGTTCTGCATGTTGTTGCCGGGGCCGGAGGCGATGCAGCTTGCAACCTATGCCGGATGGCGGCTCAGGGGGGTGGCGGGCGGACTTATCGCGGGGCTGCTGTTTGTTCTCCCGGGGGCCGCAGTGGTGCTGGCGCTTACGATTTTCTATGCGCTGGCCGGCAATGTGCCGCTCGTTCAGGCCGTCTTCCTCGGGGTCAAGGCGGCGGTTGTGGTCATCGTCATCGAGGCGCTGATCAAGGTCGCAAAACGCGCCTTGAAGCGGATGGACTATTATGTCGTGGCGGCGCTCGCTTTTATCGGGATTTTCTTCCTCGCGCTGCCGTTTCCGCTGATCATTCTCGCGGCGGCGGTTTATGGCGCTTTCACCGGTGGCAAGGCGGTTGCAGGCGCCGTCCTGCCGGAGCGGATCGCTTTCAGCCGTACCCTTGCAACACTTGCGGTCTGGCTCCTGATCTGGTGGGTGCCGGTCCTCATCCTCTGGCTCGCAGCACCGGATAGTATCCTCACCGCGATCGGCCTTTTCTTCTCGAAACTTGCCGTCGTCACGTTTGGCGGCGCTTATGCCGTTCTTGCCTATATGGCGCAGGATGTCGTCACGCATTTCGGCTGGCTGGAAGCGGGTCAGATGCTGGATGGGCTCGGTCTTGCCGAAACGACGCCTGGACCGCTCATTCTGGTAACGCAATTCGTGGGCTTTCTCGCAGCTTTCGGGGAGGGGGGGCTCGCACTCGGACTGGCCGGGGCGGCGATCACGCTCTGGGTCACTTTCGCGCCTTGCTTTTTATGGATTTTCGCAGGCGCCCCCTATGTCGAATGGATTTCGGCGCAGCCGCGTCTCAAGGGCGCACTCGCGGCGATCACCGCCGCCGTGGTGGGTGTGATCCTGAACCTTTCGATCTGGTTTGCGCTGCATGTTTTTTTCGAACGTCTCGTGACAGAGCGCTTCGGGATTTTCCATGTGCTGGTTCCAGACCTGTCGAGCCTTGACTTTCGTGTTCTCCTGATCGCGGTGGTGAGCGCTGCGCTTCTCCTCTGGCTTCACCGTGGTGTCATCACGACGCTTGCGGTTGCGGCGGTGCTTGCGGTTCTCTTTCATATTGCCGGCTATGCCTAGTCTTTTGTTCCTCTGGCAACAAGCCCCGCTTATGCGGGGCTTATGCATGTCGTAATAGGCCCCAACAGATAACACCCCCCGCAGTTCGCACGAAGTGCTTCACTCTGGAAAAGCACCCGTTTATACGCTACACAAAAGCTCCTTGCATAATGCAGCTAAGCGGTTACAGCGAATAACAAAAATGTTTGAAACTTATACATACGATGACCCCAACGTAATACCGCCCCCCGCTCGAAACTATTGGGCATTTATGGAGACCAACTCCGCCGCCGCTGTGATGAAAGCCGTTTGCCCGAATGAGTGGAATGAAATTATCGAAGTCCTTTCTTCCTATCGTCTAGAGCCTCGGGACTGGCTCCGCGCTGGAGGCAATCGAGGTGATATTGCTGAACAAATAGATGCAGAGTTTCATAGTCGCGGTTGGAGGGAAACGCGGCTTGACCTTTCTACAACTGGGTTGCTTTTCGCAAAAGACGGGACAAAAATCGGGGAGCTTCCAGAAGTATACCAAGAGGGGTACTTGGTCGATAATTTCAAGAATAGAATTGTTCTTGATGTTGAGTGGAATGCTAAAGATGGAAACCTAGACAGGGATCTGGCTTCTTACCGTTCTTGGCATGATGCTGGGGTTATATCTGCGGGAGTTATTATAACAAAAGACCGTCTTTCACTTCTACATTTAGCAAGAAGACTATGGGGAGAGTATCAAGACACTCTCCCCGAAGACGAAAAAAACTCCAAACTGCCAATTGATTTAAGCACATCTACAGTAACCGCTTTCGATAAGGCTCAAATGCGGGTCCGAAGAGGGGTTATGGGTTCTTGTCCTGTGCTTATTATTGCTGCAAATGAATCAACATGGAACGGCAATCCATATACAGTAGCTTAGTCGCTACTCTGCCGCGGGCCTTCCGCGAGGTCGCAAGATTGTTTCTGCCAAGTTTAGGAGAGATCTTACTCGTTGAATAGAATATCCCGACTCCTGTGCAAGCTCTCGAATGCTGGCTCCTTCTTCGTATCGTGTTCTAATCTCCCTCCCAAGTGCTAGTGCTATAGGCTCTGGAACGTGCTCATTAGAGGTGAGTGGGGGTAATATTTCGCCACCGCCGTAGCCCTTATGAGCGGTGCCGCGCGGCGCTACCTCGTCTGATGCCTCGTCACCCCATGAAGTCCAACCCTTTTGAGGATGTCGAGCAAACATCTCCAAGTAAGGACCAGGCGAACAATCTGAAATCAGTGAGTATTGTTCGTCGGGTTTTCGGGAATGCTCTCTCTTCCGAGTTTCTATCATATTGACTTGAGAGCGCGCCGGAGAAAGTGTGCGAAGTGACCCCCTCACGCCAAATAGAAGAATTTCAGTTACATTTCGGAAATAGAATCCAACCCCGCGCCCATCGGGACCACCATCTTTGCGGCGCTTTGCCCAAATAATATTGGAAACATAGCGAAACCCCCATGCCTCCATTACAGCTAGCCCGTCGGGTAAAAGGGCGTTAGGCACCCATAGATATAGATGGGCGTTTTTTGCGCAAACGTCCTCCACGGGGAGCGCCTTTATCATGTCAAGGGTCATTGTTGAGTAGCGGTCTAGGCGGCGGTGCTCTGGTGCTACCTTTCCTGTGCGGTTTGTGAAACGCCAAGGCGGATCTGCCAGAATGGTAGAAAACCCGCCCGCCACTTTTGGAAAGGGAGGTGGCGGGTTTTCTGGGCGTAGTGATTCAACTTTCTTTTTGTTCATCGGTAGCCTTGCCTATCAGTTTAGATCTTTTACTAGATCTTTATGCTGATAAGGTCAAGCGCTGTCTGCGGCAAGCTTGTCGGCTCAGCAATGAAAGTCTTTGTCTTTTGTCAAAAGTCTCGCGACCATCGCGTCGCCAAGAAGAAACAGCAGCCCGCTGCTTTGAGATCATCGCATTGCGCGTTCGGCATCGTTCGTGCCGAAGAACAGGCGCACGGCGCTGTTGCTGATTATGGTTTGCGTTTGCTCTTGGTAGAGGTTGCGAAGCTGACCAATGAGACGCAGCACGCCTTCTTGATTGCAATTGAAAAAGGGCGGGTGAAGACCCCGCCCTTTCGGCCCGCCGCTTTGTCGTGCCGCGTCGCTGTGCCGGTCAGGCAGCAGCGAACTGGTTCATGGTGTTGTCTTTGCCGGCCGCTTTCAGCGCTGCTTCGCCGGCGAAATAGCCTTTGTGATCGTCGCCAAGGTCGGAACCGGCCATGTTCTGGTGTTTGACGCAGGCGATACCCTGACGGATCTCGGCGCGCTGAACGTTTTTGACATAGCCGAGCATGGCCTGATCGCCGAAATATTCCCGCGCGAGATTGTCGGTCGACAAAGCGGCGGTGTGATAGGTCGGCAACGTGATGAGATGGTGGAAGATGCCCGCTTCGCGCGCCGCGTCTTTCTGGAAGGTGCGGATGCGCTCATCGGCTTCGCGGCCAAGATCGGTATCGTCATAATCGATGCTCATCAGCCGCGCACGGTCATAGGCCGAGACATCCTTGCCGGCTTCGACCATTGCGTCATAGACCTGCTGGCGGAAATTCAGCGTCCAGTTGAAGCTCGGCGAGTTGTTATAGACGAGTTTCGCATTTGGAACCGTCTTGCGGATCTCATCGACCATTTCCTTGATCTGGCCGATATGCGGCTTCTCGGTTTCGATCCACAGAAGATCGGCGCCATTCTCCAGCGAGGAGATGCAATCGAGGACGCAGCGCGCGACGCCGGTGCCTTCACGGAACTGGAAGAGGTTGGATGGCAGCCGTTTCGGACGCAGCAGTTTTCCGCCGCGGTTGAGGACGACATCGCCATTGCGCATATTCTCGGGCGCAATTTCCTCGCAGTCGAGGAAGGAATTGTACTGGTCGCCGAGGTCGCCCGGCTCTTCGGAGACAGCGATCTGTTTGGTCAGGCCCGCGCCGAGACTGTCGGTACGGGTGACGATGATGCCTTCATCAACGCCAAGTTCCAGAAACGCATACCGGATTGCGCGGACTTTCGCGAGGAAGTCCTGATGCGGGACTGTGACCTTGCCATCCTGGTGGCCGCATTGTTTCTCATCCGAGACCTGATTTTCAATCTGAAGGCAGCAGGCGCCAGCCTCGATCAGTTTCTTTGCGAGCAGATAGGTTGCTTCCGCATTGCCGAAACCGGCATCGATATCGGCGATGATCGGCACGACATGGGTCTGGTGGTTCTCGATCTCGTTCCTGATCGATGCGGCCTTGATCTGATCGCCGGCTTCGCGGGCGGCGTCATAGGCGCGGAAGAGATTGCCGAGTTCGCGGGCATCGGCCTGGCGCAGGAACGTATAGAGCTCCTCAATCAGGGCAGCGACCGAGGTTTTCTCGTGCATCGACTGGTCCGGCAGCGGACCGAATTCGGAACGAAGGGCCGCAATCATCCAGCCGGACAGATAGAGATAGCTGCGATCGGTCGTCTTGAAATGTTTCTTGATCGAAATCATTTTCTGCTGCCCGATGAAACCGTGCCAGCAGCCGAGCGACTGGGTGTATTTCGACGGATCGGCATCATAGGCTGCCATATCGCGGCGCATCAGCGAGGCGGTGTAGCGGGCGATGTCGAGACCGGTCCGGAAGCGGTTCTGCAAACGCATCCGCGCGACGCTTTCCGCGTCAATCCCGCTCCATGGCTTGCCGTTCTTGCTGATAACGCTCGAAGCCGCATCGATTTCTGATTGATAGGTCATTGTCTTCTCCATTCCATTCCGCGCTAGAGGCGAGTGTAAAAGAATTTACAATCTTGAAGTTTGACCACAAAGGCAGCCGCGCAATCGCACTGTCATCCTGATCGATGAGGCATGTTGTACGCCTGAATCGGCCATATGACACGGGAATTATTGAGGAATTAGAGGGAATTCGTGTGTATCTGTGTGCGGTGCACAAGCCCGATTTGTGCGATTGTAAATTAGTTTACTTATGGCCTCCCCTGTATGGGGGAGCGGCTGGCAATCGGGAAGCGGGCGATGGTAGTGCGGATTTGTGGGGGGGGGGTGACTTCTAGGAGATTTAGGGGTCTTCTCGTTTCACTCCAACGGCATAGCAGCGCGAGCTTGAACCGCCCATTCGCCTGCGTGGAAAGGTGAACTCATGTCCGTTTCTCCTTGTCCGCAGAAGCGGCGGCCACGCGTCTCGCGGCCGCCACGTGTGGCATCGCTCAGACGGCGGCCTTGCCAGCCGAGACCACCGGGAAGTCGATCTCGGTGGTGGCGACGTGGTTGAGGTAGTTGGTGAAGATGTTCGCCACCACGTTCGCAACCGTCTCGACGATGTCGGCCTCGGTCAGGCCTGCAGCCCGTGCGGCGTCGAGGTCCGTATCGGCGACCATCCCCTTGGCGACCACGATGGTGACCGCAAGCTTCAGGATCGCCGCCGTGCGCGGGTCATCAGATCGGCCGGCGAGATGTGCCTTCACCGCCTCTGGTGCAACTTTCAACCCGGCCGAGATCGCGGAATGCGCCGAGGCGCAGTAGTCGCAGGCGTTGGCGCCGGCAACGGCCAGCGCGATCGCCTCGCGGGTGCGGGCGTCGAATCCGCCGCGTCCTAGCGCTTCCCCAAGGCCGAGAAGCCCGGTCAGCACCGCGGGCTGGTTCGCAGCGACGCGGTAGAGGTTCGGAACCATGCCGATCTTGCCTTTGATGGCGGTGAAGAGTGCGGCGGCCTCGGGGGTGGCGGCGGCGTCGGAAATCTGGGTGATACGAGTCATTGGATATGTCCTTTCGATATGCAGGTGGATCAGGCCGCGACCATCGCGGTTTCAGGTTTTGAGAGTCCGACGACCGTGACGACGGCTGCCCCGTTCAACCAGTAGTAGGCGGCATCAAGTCCGGAAAAGCCGAGCGCGAAGGGTAGGATCAGGAAGAGGACGCCAACCGCCAGATCGACCGCGAGGTGCAGCTTGTAGGGCAACACGCGGAACACGCCGAGTTGGTGGTTGGTGAACACGGTCAGCAGGAAGGCTGCAACGCCCACGACTGGCGAGATCGTGAGAGCGAGGGGATTGGAGGTGCCGAGCCCGAGCAGGAACGGAAGGGCAATGAGGGCCAGCGCGACGGGGTAGTCGAGCCAGGCATGGATGGTCTTGGTGACGAAGCGCATGGCGCAGGGTCCTTTCGGTTAGGGATCAAACGACAAACTACGTTGTCTTAGGCGCCAAACTAAGGGCATCACTGCCGACAATGAATTTCACATAGTCCACATCGTATTGCAGATCGTTCGAGAGTTCGGGCACAGCGCTAATCGGCCTCGTGATGCGCGATGCCGAACTGCCGGAAGGCGGCGGGCGACACGCCGATCTCTTTCTTGAAGACCCGGCTGAACGCGGATTCCGAGTCATAGCCCGAAACTTGCGCCGCCTCGGCCACCGAGAGCCTCCGTGCCGCCAGCCCCTCGCGCGCGATCTGCATCCGCCAGGACGTGACATAGGCTATCGGCGTCACACCGAGCCGCTCCGAAAAGCGTTCGGCGAATCCGGTCCGCGACAACCCAGCCTCGCGTGCGAGGCTTGCGACCGTCCAGTCGGCTGCCGGCGCGCGGTGAAAGGCGGTCAGCGCCCTCGCAAGATGGGGGTCGGCAAAACCAGCCACGCCAAAGTTCGTCTCGTGCTCCGCCTCGATATAGGCGCGGATCGCCTGGGCGAAGATTACCTCGGACGTCTTCAGGGCGATCAGATCGCCGCCTAGACGTGTGCCGCCGGCCTCGACCCCGATGAGCTTGAGCGTGGCTTCGAGCCAGGGGCCTGCCTCCTCTCCATAGCCGCGCAAGTGGATGAAGGGGGGCAAGCGGTCAAACAGCAGATGCCGTGATCCTTCGGCCAGCGCGAAGTGCCCGCAGATCAGCTGCGTGTCACGCAGCCCCTCGCCGCAACCCCAGACCAGCGTACCGTGTCCCGGAAACCCGGAGCGGGACAGCACGTCGTCCAGCGGCAAGGCCTCGTCGGGTCCGGTGTAGCGGCAGCTGAGGACATGAGCCGCTCCGTGGGGAATCACGATCAGGTCGCCCTGCATCAGGTGCACGGGGACCGGCGCCCCCGCGACACGCACCAGCGCCTCGCCCCGATGGGCAAAGTGGAAACGCGCCACATTGCGGAAGGCTGGCACGCGAACGCCCCAGGGTTCGGTGAAGCTCGTGCGGAAATAGAGCGTTCCACGAAGCGAGAGGCGGATGAGGATGTCGCTGAGCAGGTCTAACATGTCGATGAGTTTATCAGTAATTTCTGGTGCGTCCAGATCTTCGGACGATTGAGCATTGATTATGGATTTTTTAGTATTAAAACGCCGGATCATCTCGACAAGCCGGTGACGTTGAAACCACCAACCCGCAGACTCACCGATGAAGACCGAAAGGCTAACTTGGCCGTCTTGCATCGCGCTTTGCGCGCTGATTTTACGATTTGTGTCGGCTTTCTTGAGAGATGGTGCCCAGGGACGGAATTGAACCGCCGACACAGGGATTTTCAATCCCTTGCTCTACCAACTGAGCTACCTGGGCATAGCCTTTTAAGGGGCGGGCTTTTGTGTGCCGACTGGGTACACAGAAAACAGTCTGCAAGACAGGGCTTGCCGCGCTTTCGTCGCGGTTTATAGAACCTTCGGCAATCGGTGTCCAGTCTCGATGGTGATCATGCGGCAAAGTTTTTAACATGAGCCGAAAACGGTTTTGGCGCAATGGTTTAGGTCATGAATTATGGTTATTCCCAGCGCCATTGGCAGCGCTTTCGTCTAGATCGGTTTGCGCGTCTGATGCGGGCTCGGCGGGAATGGCATAGGCACCGGTCAGCCATCGATTGAGGTCAACATCGCGGCAACGTGGCGAGCAGAACGGTTGTTCCTTCGGGTTGGCGGCTCTGTCGCAAATCGGGCAGCGCGGGGCTTTCTGCGCCATCAGTCGTGGCCCAGCCAGCCAAAATGCAGCGGATAGCCTTCGCCAACGAGCATGTTGACGGTCTCATAAAGCGGTAAACCCACGACAGAGGAATAAGAGCCGATGATCTTGACGACAAAGGCACCCGCAAGGCCTTGAATCGCGTAGCCGCCGGCCTTGCCACGCCATTCGCCGGAGGCAAGATAGGCCTCGCTTTCCAGGGTGGACAAACGCTTCATGCGCACGCGCGTTTCAACAATCCTGAAGACGATCTTGCCGCCAGGCGTGATCAGGCAGACCGCCGTATAGACGCGGTGCGCGCGCCCGGAAAGCTGGCGCAGGCAGTCTGAAGCCTGATCAATTGTCTCGGCCTTGGGCAGGATCAGGCGTCCGCGGGCGACAACCGTATCGGCGGCAAGAATATAGGCGCCTTCTCGGTTGCCTTCGCGGATTGCCTGTCGGGCGCAGACATCGGCCTTCGTGCGGGCGAGCCGGCGGGCAAGATCCTTCGGCAATTCCTTGCGCTGGGGTGCCTCGTCAATATCGGCCGGCATGAGGTGATCCGGCTCAACATTCACCTGCTGAAGAAGTTGCAGGCGGCGCGGCGAGGCCGATGCGAGAATGAGAGGAGGCTTGGAGCGGTGCTCGGCCATGCGTTTTGCCCCTGCTGCACCCGCGCCTATTTGAAGCGATAGGTGATGCGGCCTTTGGTGAGGTCGTATGGCGTCATTTCGACGAGGACCTTGTCGCCTGCAAGAACGCGGATGCGGTTCTTGCGCATGCGACCGGCTGTATGAGCGATGATTTCATGCTCGTTCTCGAGTTTGACCCGAAAAGTGGCGTTGGGCAGGAGTTCGCTGACAACGCCAGGAAACTCAAGCATTTCTTCTTTGGCCATTCTGATCCTTAACGATGGGGGCAAGCACGGTCGATTGCCGATCCGTCCGAAATTTTCCGGAAACTACAGAAAAACTGAGGGGATGTGAACCATATCCTTGGGATTTAGACAACGTGTTTATGCACGCAATCTGGATATCGTCAGCCGATTGATGCCGATTTCGCGCTCTCCTGCCAGCCGAAGCGATTTTTGATGCGCACAATCAGCGTGTCGCGCAAAAGCCGGTAGGCCTCAAGGCGCTGTTCGCGGCGGCCAGCGGTTTCCAGCGTCGGGTCCGGCAGGGGCCAGAATTCGACTGGGGTTCCTTGGGGTCGCAGGATTTCCTCGACATGATCCTTTGCCTCGGGCGTGAGGGCGATCACGAGTTCGAAATTGCCGTCGTCGAGTTCCTCATAAGTATGCGGGTTGTGCGTCGAGATATCGATGTCGAATTCGTTCATCACCTGCTTGACGAAGGGATCATTCTCGCCCTTGTGGATGCCTGCCGAACGGGAATAGATGATATGGGGATAGAGTGTGCGTGTGATAGCGGCGGCCATCGGCGAACGGATGGCGTTCATGGCACAAACGAAAAGCACGGAACGGGGGGCGTTTGCATCGGGTCTGCCTGCTTTGCATTCAGTCATGGTTCTAACCGATCTTAACGTTTTTGCTGGAGGGCGCATAAGAGGGTGAAGAGTCGGCGGGCTGTGTCGAAATCGACGTCGACCTTGCCCGCGAGCCGTTCCTGAAGCCTTTCGGACCCTTCGTTGTGAATGCCCCTGCGGGCCATGTCGATCGCCTCGATCTTGCCGGGTGTGGCCGAGCGGATCGCTGCGTAATAGCTTTCGCAGATCATGAAATAATCCTTGATGATCGAACGAAACGGCGTCATCGAAAGAATATGGGTCATGACCGGCGCGCCGTCCTCTGCTGCGATTTCCATCATGAACCGACCGTCGATATTGGAAAGTTTCAGCGTATAGGGTCCACCGTCATGGGCGGAGGGCCGGAAACTGTTCTCCTCCAGAATGTCAAAAATCGCAATCGAGCGCTCCTGCTCGACATCGGGTGTCGAACGGCCGATTGAAGCATCGTCCAGCACGAGGCTGACGAGGCGGTTGCGGTTTTTCTCTGGTGCGGGCTTCTTCATAAGCTTTGAAGCATTTCGTTTAAAGATTAAGCCGGATGCTGACAGACTTACCGTGACCGTCAAGGCCTTCTGCTTTGGCAAGCGCGATGGCCGCAGGGCCGATGATGCGCAATTGTTCCGGGCCGCATTTCAGAACAGACGTGCGCTTCACGAAATCGAGCACCGAAAGGCCCGAGGAGAATCGTGCCGAACGCGCGGTCGGCAGAACATGGTTGGATCCACCGACATAATCGCCAATCGCTTCCGGCGTATGTGCGCCGATGAAAATCGCACCCGCATGGTGAACCCGCCCGGCAAAGCCGTCCGCATCGGGAAAAGCAAGTTCCAGATGTTCGGGCGCCAGCCTGTCCGTGAGCGCGAGGGCGTCGTCCCATTCTTGAAAAACAATGATCGCGCCGTAAGTCTGCCAGCTTTCGCGGGCTATATCCGAGCGGGGCAAGGTTAAGAGCTGGCACTCTACGGCGGCGGCGACCGCATCGCCGAAGGCCGGGTCATCGGTGAGCAGTATCGATTGGGCGGCGCGGTCATGTTCGGCCTGGGCCAGAAGGTCGGCTGCGATCCAATCCGGGTTGTTGTTGCCATCGGCGACGATCAAAACCTCAGACGGACCGGCGATCATGTCAATACCGACCGTTCCGAAAACGCAGCGCTTTGCGGCGGCGACATAGGCATTGCCGGGTCCGACAATCTTGGCGACCGGGGCAATGGTTTCTGTGCCATAGGCGAGGGCGGCGACTGCCTGCGCGCCGCCGACGCGGTAGATTTCGTCGACGCCGGCAAGCTCGGCTGCGGCCAGAACCAGTGGATTGATCAGACCCTCCGGGGCGGGCACCACCATGACGATGCGCGCGACGCCCGCGACCTTTGCCGGAATAGCATTCATCAATACGGAACTTGGATAGCTTGCCGAGCCGCCCGGCACATAAAGCCCGACCGAGGGAAGCGCTGTCCAGCGGGCGCCAAGTTCGACGCCAATCGGGTCGGTATAGCGTTCGTCCTGCGGTTTCTGTTTCAGGTGGTGTGCCTCGATCCGGGCGGCGGCGAGCGCAAGCGCATCAAGCGTTGCCGGATCGACCTTGCCGCGCGCTGCCGCGATTTCGGCTTTGCTAACGGCGATGCCGATTTTATCGAGATCGACCCGGTCGAGTTCTTTCGAGAAGGCGATGAGTGCCCTGTCACCATCGCGCCGGACCGAGGCGATGATCTCGCGCACGCGCAGGTCGACATCTTCGCTGACTTCACGCTTTGCACCAAGCAGGACCTGAAAGTCTCGCTCAAAGGTCTCATGTCTGGTGTCAAGGCGCAAAACCACCGGGACGCTCCTTAGAAGTCGTGTTTTCTGATGCTGCTTGTAGTGGATTTTCGGTGTGAGTCCAGACGACCTTCGTCGCGAAGGTGGCGGACGTTTTTCGTCGCTAGCCCGCGTCCTCGAGATCATGCGTCGGACGGGATGGGGTTTCCCACGCACCGCCGAGGTCGCTTATCTGCACTTCGATACAATCAACATGGAGGCGCAGGAGGCCGTTGCCCGAAAAAATCAGGTCGATCGTACCCGCCGCCGCTTCTGTGGGATGGAATTGTATGGCCAGCAGATTGAGTACAGCATCCGGCGCATCCTGCCGGATGTTCATGGTCTGGACACGCTGCACCCGCTCGAAATGAAGGCCGCTTCGCCGGCGCTGATTTGTCGCCTCTCCGCGGCTTGCCTTTTCCGCAGTCCAGACAAAGCGGTTCAGAACGATTGCAAAACGGCGTTCCTGCCTCAGATAGATGAGGTCTCCCACACGCATCACCGCGTCCTGCAAATGCGCGGAAACGATATTAAGATCTTCCGGGTCGAGGGCGACAAGCTTCAGGCTATCGGTTTGTTGTTTGCTGGCTTGCGTGTCGGTCATGGCGGTTTCCTTCTCTTGGAAACGTGTTAGACCAAGGGTCCGCAAATTTAAAGCCCTCAAAAAAAGGGCGAAGCGACCGGGGGGAGCCACTTCGCCTTCTTGACGGTCTGCGGGGACAGGGCAGACCGCTGTTGACAACGCTGATTGAAAACCAGTCCGGTCAGTTCCAATCAATCCGTTGGATTAGAGAATTCTCTTTCCGTTTCGAAGACAAAACAGAGTACATCACAGTGATCATGCTGGTTAACATGGCAAAAGAAATAATAAACGCACTCATTTTCGTTTGACCCGCTACAATGAAAAGGAAGATAGATAAAGCAAAAACAATGATCGCAATCGACTGAAATTTGGTCATATTACAAACCTTTTCTACTGTTTTCATTATCATCATCGATAAAACAGATATAGCGATGAAAGGTTCCCTCTTCAATCCACAGAACTATTACGTTTTCTCAACTCGACGTGAGTGAATCGTGTTCTGTGACGGCTTCTGTGGCGACTGCAGCCGGGTGGGTAGAACGCGCATCCGGCGTATTGCCGTTTAATAAAATATGCTAGGGGGTGCACGGGCGCACGGCTATGCATTACTTCTGGCCGGTGCCAAATGCCTATGTCGACGAGCAAGGTCGACAAGCAAGAAAGAGCGGAAACGCCATGAAGGCCGATGCGAAGAATATCGACGCCCGAACCGCGCAGGGCTTCTTCTCGGAAGGCGGCAGCTGGCCTTTGATCCGGCGGCTTCTTCTTGAAAATTTTCCGATTTTCGCAGGCCGCTATGCCCTGGCGCTGGTATTCATGGTGCTTGTGGCTGCCACCACGGCGCTCAGCGCCTGGATCATGAAAGATATCGTCGAGAGCCTGTTCATCAAGCAGGATTTTGAAAAGATCGTGATGGTTGCCTTGGCTGTCGTCGCGATTTTTCTGGTGAAGGGAGTTGCCTCCTATGGCCAGTACATCACGCTGTCGCGGGTCGGCAATGCGATTGTGGCGAGAATTCAGATGCGGCTTTATGATCGGATATTGCGCCAGGGCGGCGATTTTTACTTGCGGTATCCGTCAAATGACCTTGTCACCCGCATTGGCAGCAATGCCCAAAGCGCGCGCGAGGTGATTGACCTGATCGTAATCAGTTTTGGCCGCGATTTTCTGACCTTGATCGGGCTTATCGTGGTCATGCTGACGCAGGATATCGTGCTTGCTCTGATCTCCCTTCTGATTGCGCCGCCTGTGATCATCCTTGTCGCCTCGCTGGTGCGCCGGGTGAAAAAGGTCGCAAAACAACGGTTCGTCTCGAATACCCAGATTATCAGCGCGATGCAGGACACGGTCGCCGGCATCAAGATCGTGAAATCCTTCAGACTGGAAAATGCGATGGCCGAACGCATGAATGTCGCTGTCGATGATGTGCGCATCCGCAACAATAAGATCGCGGCGCTTTCCGCCCGGACGAGCCCGGTCATGGAGACGCTTGGCGGTGTCTGTATCGGGCTCATGATGCTTTATGCCGGCTGGCAAATCAGCGCCAACAATCAGACGCCTGCGGAATTCATGGCTTTCCTGACGGCACTTCTTCTTGCTTATGAACCGGCAAAACGTATTGCACGGCTGCATATCGGTCTCGAGGCGGGGCTGGTCGGTGTCCGGCTCATGTATCAGATCCTCGATGAGCCAATTTCGATCCGCAATGCAGAGGGCGCTGCAAAGCTCAAGGTGGAGCGCGGCTATATCCGTTTTGAGGCTGTCGACTTTGCTTATAGCGCCAGCACAGGCGAGGATCGTCGGGTGCTGAATGGCGTGAACCTTACCGTCGCGGGGGGCAAGACCACGGCACTGGTCGGACCATCCGGTGGCGGCAAGACCACGATCATGCATCTGATCCAGCGGTTCTATGACGTTGATGGCGGTGGCATCACGGTTGAAGGGAAGGATATCCGCAGTGTCACGCTGGAGAGCCTGCGTGAGGCGATTGCCTTTGTCAGTCAGGACACCTTTCTGTTCAATGGCAGTGTGCGGGAAAACATCCTCTCAGGCCGCCCGGGCGCTTCGCCCGCCGAGGTCGAAAAGGCCGCGCGAGACGCCAATGCCCATGATTTCATTGTGACCCTCCCGGCCGGCTATGATACGCCGCTTGGTGAAAACGGGGCCAATCTGTCAGGCGGGCAAAGGCAGCGGATTGCGATTGCGCGCGCTTTCCTTAAAAACGCGCCGATTGTGCTTCTTGATGAGGCGACCTCCGCGCTTGACGCTGAATCGGAAAAGCTGGTTCAGGAAGCCTTCGACCGGCTGAAGCACGGACGCACCACGCTTGTGATCGCGCACCGCCTCTCGACAATCCGCGAGGCAGACTGCATTCATGTTATCAAGAGCGGGCAGTGCATCGAAAGCGGCTCTCATGCTGAACTCATGAACCATGGCAAGCTCTATCGCCATCTGCATGATCTTCAGTTTGCCAACCCGTCCGATCAGGCCGCCGAATAGACCTGAAGATTTGTTTGGTGAGGCGACTTATTGCTTCGTGCGGATCTTCTTACGTCCGGTAATCATCGGCAGCACGAGGTTTTCGCGTTTCCAGAGAGCGTAAAACAGGATGGCGGCGATATGTATGCCGAACAGGATCAGAATAACTCGAGCACCGTTGTGATGCAGGTTGTTTGCCATCAGGACGGCGCGGGAGCTCACCGTCTCCATGAGTGGACCCGAGGCAAAGAGCGCGTCATCTTCCGCGTAAAACCCTGTGATGACCTGAAAGGCGAGGGCAACGAGGATCGCCACGACCGAAAGTCCGCCAAGCGGATTGTGCCCCGCAACAAGGCTTGGCGTTCGGGTGAATACGCGCCTTGTATAGGCAAGCAAGGCTGATCCGGTCGGGATGAAATTCCTGAAGCGGACCGGGGGCGGGCCGAAAAAACCCCAGATCAGGCGAAACACGAGTAGGCCTGCGGTAAAATAGCCGAGATAGAAGTGATAATCGATCGTGGTGAAACTGCGATACTCGCCGAGATACCAGCCCACCATGACACTTCCGGCAAGAAGCCAATGGAAAAGACGCGTGGGCCAGTCCCAAACCTTCGCCCAGAAGCCCGTTTCCTGCACGGATAGACCAGAGGTTTCTGATTTAGGAATGCGGGCTTTTTGGCCCGCCTCCGCCGTTTCGTTATTGTGCAGATCCATTCAGCCTAGAAATCCTTGGCGCGATAGGTCTCGTGGCAGGTGCCGCATTGCTTGCCAACCGCGCCAACGGCCGGCGCGAGGGCTGCCTGTCCGTCTCCCGCAACGCTCACGAGCGTGCTGACTGCGCCCTGCCAGTCACCGACGATCTTGCCGACGCCCGCGAAATCTTCCCAGATTTTGGGTGTGGCGCGGGTTTTGCCTTTCTGGGCGACATTGTCTGATCCAGCCGGAAAGAGCGGAAGGAGGTCAAGCGTCGAGAGCGACTGGAGATTGGTTGCAGCCTTCTTTGCCGCTTCCGCATCATAAGGCGCCTCGCCTTTGGCCATGGCGACAAGCTGGCCGAAATTAAAGCCGACGAGCGTGTAATAAGACTGACGTGCCTTGATGGCGTTTTCAGTAGCGTCTGCAAAGACTGGTGTCGCTACCGATGACGCGACGATGGCAAACGCCGTTGTTGCGATGATGAAGCTTTTTTTCACGTTACTCATCTCCAGAAAGTGGTTGCCGAACTGCGGAGCGGAACCCGGTTTGCGTGCTGTTTTTAATCATTGGAACCGGTTGCATTCTTTCATCGCTCTTGGTGATCGCATTTGTTGACGGGCATGCGATGCAAAAGCTATCCGCGATGATGAAAGCAGCTTATTTCCTGAGCGCATGTTGTCAATCGGGTGAACCCCTTGGCGGCGCAAAAGGTCTTGGCGCGCGATGCAAAAAGCCAATAAAAAAGGCGCCGAAACGACGCCTTTCCTTGGTTTTGCAGTGCCGACATTCAGCCGATCACTTTAAGGTCATTGGCGTTGGTTTTGCCGCGACGCTCTTCCAGTTCATATTGAAGTTTCTGACCTTCGTTGAGGGTCGAAAGACCTGCACGCTCGACCGCTGAAATATGGACGAAAATATCCGAACCGCCGTCATCCGGCTGAATGAAACCATAACCTTTGGTCGCGTTGAACCATTTAACTGTGCCGCTTGCCATTGAATTCTCCTTCGACATGGCGTCTTGCCTTTCCGCATCGAAAGGCTTCTGAAACCGTGTTTTGGGAGTGAGTATTCAAGTCAGGCACACAGTAAACAAAGTGAAAGCCGTCAGTCTTGGTCGTCAGTCAGTCAAAACCGGTCTTACTACTACTATAGTGCACATCCGGGCATTTTGCGAGGGGGTATCGAACGCGCTTTTTTCGATTTCCGATCAAAAGTGATTTTTGATTGCTCAAAGTTTCAGCTTTCGCCACAAGGAACACATGAAATGGTCCCCCCAACAAGAATGCGCCCTGCGCGATGTCGCACGATGGCTTGCCAACCGGGATAGCCCGGTTTTCCGGCTTTTTGGCTATGCCGGAACAGGCAAGACGACGCTTGCCCGGCATCTTGCCGAAGGTGTCGACGGCGATGTGCTCTTCGGCGCCTTCACTGGCAAAGCAGCCCATGTCCTTCGCCAGAAAGGCTGTGCCAATGCGTCGACCCTGCATGCATTGATTTACCGCCCCGCAGGCCAGTCTGAAGACGATGACGATGATGGACGCGAACAGCCGCTTTTCGCTCTGCGCCGTGATGCCCCCGCCGCTGATGCCTCTCTCATCATCATCGACGAATGCTCGATGGTTGACGAGGAACTTGGCCGCGATCTGCTCTCGTTCAAGGTGCCGATCCTTGTGCTCGGCGATCCTGCCCAATTGCCGCCGGTCAAGGGAGGCGGGTTTTTCACCGAACATCAACCCGACGTGATGTTGAGCGAAGTGCATCGCCAGGCGGCGGACAATCCGATCATTCGCCTGTCGATGGATGTGCGCGAAGGTCGCGAGCTCGCCTATGGCGTTTATGGCGCGAGCCGGGTCATTCAGCGCAGAGAAATCGTCTCCGAGGCGATCCTTGCCGCGGATCAGGTGCTTGTCGGCATGAACCGTACGCGCAAGCTCTACAACACAAGAATCCGCGAGCTTCTCGGGTTTCGCGACTGGCGACCGGCGGCGGGCGAGAAACTCGTCTGCCTGCGCAACGACAAGAAGCGTGGCCTCCTTAATGGCGGCACCTGGAGTGTGGCCGCCTCGCGCACGCCGCGCAAGGGTATGCTGCGCCTTGATGTCGAGCCGGAAGACGAACCGCTGGCGCGCAAGGTGGCGGTTACGGTCGCGCCGGAGTTCTTTCAGGGCACCTATGAGGATCTGCCCTATGCTGTGCGGCGGCGATCTGACGAGTTCGACTACGGCTATGCGTTGACTGTGCACAAAAGCCAGGGTTCGCAGTGGGACAATGTTGTGCTTTTTGACGAAAGCAGCGCGTTTCGCGAGCACCGTGATCGCTGGCTTTACACGGGCATCACACGCGCGGCGGAAACGCTCACATTGGTGCGCTGATCGCGCGCGTCACAATCAGAGCTTGGAATTGAGCATTTTGTTCTTGGCTATCTTGCTTTCAATCAAGGCACGCAGGCTTTGTGGCAGAAGCCACTGGAAGCGCGTGAGTTCGCGCCGGATTTCATGGGCGAGCGTCGGTGCGTCGCGGTCGTTCATCACAAGGCCTGCGATCTTCGCATGGTGATCGGCGAGATTCTTGACTGCGCTCTCGATCGCGGACTGAGTAACAGAATAGGTGCGACAAACGAGAACGACGGCATCGCACGCCGCCGCCCCGATGCTGCCTGGAACCAGCGCTGAGCCTGTATTCGGGACATGCGACAGATCGAGCACGATCTGGTTATAGCCGCCGAGTTCCACCTTCAGCATTTCCTGAAGGCTGCGGGCATCGCGAAAGCGGTACTTGTCGGCCTCCGAGGCGAGGGCGGGCAGAACATCATAACCCGCCCGCGTGGTCATGATGTGGTCATGCGGACCATCGCACACCTCGATATCATAAGTGCCTGGATCGAAGATGCTCTCAGCGGTCAGGGACATGTCGACGAGAAGCGCGCGATTGCCGGAAAGGGCACATCGCGTCGCGAGCGCGCGGGCAACCGTCGAAGCGCCGCTTCCAAGCTGGGGGCTGGTGACGCCGATGGTCCGTGCCCCACGTCCGAACGTGCGGGCGTGGATGTCTTCCACTTCCTGAAGCCTGGGCACAGTCATTGTTCTGATCCTTCTGTGAGGGTTTGTTGCATGGTGCTGTTACAGTGCCGCAAGGGCGAGAGCGAGGGTGAGAAGGCCGGCTGAGCCCGCGACACCGCTCTGGATGCGCGCGAGAACGCTCTGTGAGCGGTCCGGGACATAAACGGTGTCGCCCGGCCGCACGACGGGAAGCAGGCCTGGATCGCCGGTCTTTGCGAATTTGACGAGATTGAAGACCTGCGCTTTCTCAGGCCCATCGTTGCGGTTGACGATCAGTATCTTCTTCGACAGCGAGGTCGGGTTCGGCCCGCCCGCTTCAGCGAGAAGGTCGAGAATGCTCATTTCCGCCTGAAAGCGATAGCGACCGGGCGCCTTGACCGCGCCAAGCACGCGCACCGTTTCGGCAACTGACTGGTCGAGCCAGTCGCGCTCCGTGCTTGGCACGTAGATCACGTCACCCGGTACGACACGCGGCAGCAGATGCTCCTCGCCGGTCTCGAAATAGCGCGACAGATCGATCATGCGCACCGCCGAGCCGCCATTGCCACGATGGGTAACCCGGATCTTGCGAAGGTCCGCCGTCGTGTCCGGGCCGCCTGCGGCGGAGATGATATCGAGGAAATTGAGATCGCGGCTGAAGGCGTAGCGACCGGGACTTGCGACCTTGCCGAAGACATAGATCGACTGATCCTGCGGCTGGGTGATCCAGTTTGATTTGTTGTCAGCCGGGCGCGCGGCGCGGCGTGGGATATGCACCACATAGCCGGCGCGAATGACCGGAAGCTGTTCAGCCGCACCGCCATTCGCGATGAAGCGTTCCATGTTGAAGGTGAACGGTCTTGTGCGCCCGTTTTCTTTTGCCAGAATCTGGATATTGGTGATGTCGGCATCTGATGCCGGACCACCGGCCTCGGCAATCAGGTCGAAAAAGCTCATGTCATCGGACCATTCATAGCGATCCGGGCGCCCGACCGCTCCGATCACTTCGACGGCGCTTCGGCTTGCGACATTGAGCCATGAATCACCGGTTGCCGTCTCGCTCTTGCGCGGGAAGAAAACCGTATCGCCGGGATTGAGGGTCGGGAGCGGTTTGCCATTGCCTGCGGTGAAAGCCGGAAGATCGACGAGGGTGACCGCGCCCTCTTCACCAACCACACGGATCAGGGCGGCATTGGCGAAAGCGGTCGGCCCGCCCGCATCGGACACAGCGGAGATGAAGGAGACCGGGCCGTCAACCGCGACGGAGCCGGGCCTGACGACTTCGCCCAGAATGTGGACTTGCGACGATGACGCACCAGTCCGGGCGGCGTTCTGCGTGCGCGGCACGACAATCGTTGCCGCCGGCGGCACCACTGGCAGCAGCGTCGCGTCGCCGGTTTCGAGATAGCGGTTGAGATCGAGCTCGACCGGCTCACCTTCTGACAGGACGCGGATATTGCGCACCGATGCCTCTTTGGTGAGGCCGCCTGCTTCGAGCAGAATATCGACAATCGTCTGTCCCGGCTTTGGGGCATATGCGCCGGGTGCCGCCACTTCGCCGAACACACGGATCGTGTTTGCCTGACTGTGATTGCCGCCGCCCTGAAGCGCGAGATTATCCGCCGTGAACGGAATCTCGACCGAACCGGTGAGAGGCGAGGCGGGGACGAAAACAACATCAAGCGGCTTCAGCGGCGGCAGAATGCCAATATCGCCGCTGTTGAGATAGGCCTTGTAATCAAAGGTGACAACCTCTTCCCCACGACGCAGCTGCACACGGTCGAGCTGTGCGCCAGGGGCAAGACCGCCCGCTTCGGAAATCGCGGTCTGGATATTGCCCTCGGCGGATAATTGCACCTGACCAGGCGTTTTGACAAAACCGAGGACGGTGATGAAAAGCTGATGATCCTTGATCTCGACCGTGAGCCGATCAAGGTTGCGATAGGCAACGGCGAGTTCCGTGCGAATTGTTTCAGCGGCGTCCTCGATGGTCATGTCCGCGACCGGAACAGCGCCGACCTCGGGAAGCAGAATATCGCCGCTGCGGCTGACTGCAAAACTGCCGGTGAGGGCTTCCTCGCCGGGCATGGTCAGGGCCAGAACATCGCCGACATTGATTTTGTCCGCAAGACTGCCGTTGCGCTTTTTCGAGGCTGCCGCCGGAGCCGTCGTGAGTGCTGCAACACGGGTCGGTGGCGTCGCCGACAGGTTCGCTTCGGACGGCTTTGCATGCTTTTTCGCAAAGGCGAGGAGGTCGTCGCTCAGGCTCGGGTCACTCTCTGGCGCCGTGACCGCAGGCTCTTGCGAGGGCGGGATCAACCGGCTGGTCTCGGGGGCTTCGATCTCAGTCGGACCGGCAGCATCCGGTTGCGCCGTTTCAAGTCGGTCGGTTGCGGATTGCGGCTCGATTGCTGCCGGATCGGTCTCCAGCAAGGGTTGATCGAGATGTTTTTCGTTGCTTCCGGCTGCGGGCAGGGTGCGGTCATCCAACGCCTTGTCCGATTTTTCAATATCGTCGAGTAAACGATTGATCTGGTCGATCATCCGGTCAACATCATCAAGCTCGGAGGCGTCGCTGCCGCCATGCGCGGGCGATGATGCCGATCTTTTGCTGTATGTGATGGTCTTTGTATCAATCGTGGCCTCGTGCGGCGTTTCATCCTGATTCAGAAAGGCGTGTTCATGCCGCGTGATGGCGGCAAGGGTTGCAAGTGCTTCCTGCCGGTTGCTTATGTGGGTGAGGTCGATGGTGGGCAGATCAGCGAGGCGGGTCGCGCCGTAGTCGGTATAATTGTCGTCGGTATAGATGCCGATTGGATGGCCTTTGAAAATGACCTGATCCAGTGCGCCTTGCGAAAAATCTTCCGCGCTTGCCGGCATCGGTGCGGCAAGCAATGCCGACATCAAGAGGCAGAGCGCGAAATGCGACGCTGCTTTCAGCCGGTCGGTGATGGGGTGAAGGATCTGGGTCATGGTCTCAGGAACTGCTCTCGCATTGTCGCTTGATGCGGTCAGGCGGCGATGGCCTCGCTGCCTTTCGCAATCAATTCATCCATTCTGAGGTGGCTTAGAAGGCGCAGCGGCTGGCCGCCAACAGCGGTGAGCTGCAATCTGTATCCGCGTGCGAAGAGGCGCTTGTACAAGAAGACAAGTCCGCCAATGCCCGAGCTGTCGATGAAGGAGACGTCGGCAAGATCGAGCATGACATTTTCATTGGCATTCGCGAGATCGTCAAAAACGTCGCGCATGTCAGCCATGGTCATGGCGTCCATATCTTTGTTCATTTTGAGCGCAATCGTCATTCACTGTTCCTCCCTGGCAGATCGCCGAATAGATCAAGGGGTAATCAGCAAGTCCCGTGCCTGAAATTCCCGGCCGATCGGGAATCCAAATCACGCTTTCGCGACGACTGGCGGCTGCCTTGTGCCGAAAACGCGATGGGCTTTGCAAAACGCAACGCCGATCACGGCAGATTGCGACAGGATGTTTTGCAATTTGCAACGCGCGGGCACAGGGCGGCGAAAACCTGCGCCTGAAACAGGCAAGTCCTCTGGAATCACCGTTCTTTGAGCCGGTTTCCGCTTTCTGAAGATGCTCGATTTTTTCCGCCGTTCTTGGCACGGCCATTGCCTAAGTGAACGCAAGGGTGGCGCATGAGGCGCGGGCCGTGGCGGTAGCGTTGCGGTTTAAACAGTCAGGCAATCGGAGTGACAAAAGCCAATGAGTACGAGAAAAGGCATCATCCATGTGGTTCAACGCATGGCACCGGGCGGTATCGAGTTGATGGTCCGCGATCTTGCAACCCAGCTGCCGGGCGAGAACCGCATTTTCAGTCTTGAAGGCAACCGCAAGCAGATTATCGGATCATGGCCAGCGCTTGAGCCTTATGCCAAGCAGATCCGTGGCTTCTCGAAGCGGGCGGGCTTTGATATCAGCGTTCTCTTGAGCCTTCGCAGCACCTTCAAGCAGTTGAAACCGCATGCGGTCATTACCCATCATATCGGGCCGCTGATCTATGGCGGCATTGCCGCGCGTCTGGCGCAGGTGCCGGTCATCGCCCATGTCGAACATGATGTCTGGCACTACAGCCAGCCGCGGCGTCGGTTGCTCACAAAAATGGTCTGTTCCATGGTGCGCCCGCGCATTGTCGGGGTGTCGATGACGGCGGCAGATACCTTGGCCGCGCTCACGGGGGCCAAGGATGTGCGTATAATCTCGAACGGCGTTGACACCAAGCGCTTCACGCCCGAGAACAAGGCCGATGCCCGCCAGCGCTGGGGCTTGCCGGTCAATGCGCTCGTGGTCGGCTGCGTTGGACGGCTCGAATGGATCAAGGGTCAGGATATTCTTCTCGAGGCCATGAAAATGATGCCACAAAGCGTGATTTGTGTGTTTGTCGGGGCTGGAAGTCAGATGGATGCCCTGAAGAATAAGGCAAAAGCCCTTGGCATTGAAAACCGGGCCTATTTCCTTGGCAATGTGGCGGATACGGCATTGACCTATTCCGCCTTCGATGTGTTTTGCCTTCCCTCACGGGCGGAGGGTCTGCCGCTTGCTGTTCTTGAAGCTCAGTCATGTGGTGTGCCGGTGGTTGCAACCGATGTTGGCTCTGTGCGTGATGCGGTTTGCCCGGATATTGGCCATGTGGTCGATGCGGAAGATCCGGGCGAACTCGCCCATGCGCTGATTGACATATTGCGCAAGCGCGATCAGGCATCGCCGCGCGCATTCGTTTCCGAGAATTTCAATTGGATGGATACGCTTGCCGCCTATAACAATCTGCTGAAGGCCTGATTTTAATGATTCCGACGACAATATCGGCGACCGCATTCTGGCTTGGCCTGGGATTGGTTGCCTACCACCACCTGATTTATCCCTTTGTCCTGCGCAGGCTTGCCCGTGCGATCCGGCAGCGGCAAAACGGCAGGCCTTTGCAGCCCGCGCCGTTGCGCGCCGATTTGCTGCCGCGGATCACCATCGTCGTGCCCGCCTATAACGAGGAAAGCCAGATCCGCAGCAAGATCGACAATCTTGCAGCCCTTGATTATCCGGCCGACAGGCTTTCCATCATCATCGCCTCCGATGGCTCGACGGATCGGACTGTCGCGGTTGCACAGAATGCGCTTGCCGCGCTGAGCGGGCTACCCGCGCGCCTCGTGGATGACAAGATAAACCGGGGAAAGACCGAAGTCCTCAACCGGCTTCTGCCGACGCTTGATGGCGATATCATTGTTCTGAGCGATGTTTCCTCCGCCGTCGCGCCGGATTGTCTCAAACGCTATGCCGCGCATTTTGCCGATGAGAGAGTGGGCGTTGTGTGTGGCGCGTATCAGCTGGAAGCCCCGCTCAATGAGGGTGAGCGCTTCTATTGGGAATGGCAGGTCGCGCAGAAGCGTGACGAGACCACCGTTGCGGCGATGATGGGAGCGCATGGTGCGTTTTATGCGATCCGAGGCGGACTTTTCACACCGCTTGAAGCAGATACGATCAACGACGACTTTGTCATCCCGATGCGCATTGTCGAGCAGGGATATCGGACGGTCTATGACACGTCGATCATCCTGAAGGAGCGGGAGGCTACCGGCACCGCGCAGGATTTTCGGCGGCGGGTGCGCCTTTCGGCAGGCGCGATGCAGCAGTTTCTGCGGCTGACGTCGCTTTTTGATCCAAGACGGCCCGGCATCGCCTTCGTGTTCGCCTCGGGCAAGGCGCTTCGGGCACTGACGCCCTTTCTGCTTGCGATGATGCTGGTGACAAGCCTTGTTCTGACGGCAGCGGGCGATGAATTCTTCAGCCTGCCCCTCCTCGGCCTTGCGATACTTCTGGCGCTCGGGCTTTTGCAGCTTCAGGAAAATCTTGGCTGCGTGCCGAAAGCACTCCACCCGTTTGCCTATCTTGCTGTCGGTCATATGGCGGGACTGGTTGGGGGCACCCGTTATCTTCTCACGTCGCAGCCGGTCAGCAAAGGACATTCGCCGCAAAGCGAGCAGGGTGTGTTCGACCTCACTTTCATGACCCCCGCTACACGACGCAGCAAGCGCGCGTTTGACATTGTGTGCGCGAGTATCGGTCTTGTTGGCTTTGTCCTTGTTTTCCCGATCATCGCGCTCGCGATCAAGCTCGAATCACCTGGCCCGATCTTCTATCGCCAGCTCAGGGTGGGTGAACGCACGCCGACACAGACGAAACTCTTTCTTCTCAACAAATTCCGGACCATGCGCGCCGATGCGGAAAAGCTGTCCGGGGCGGTATGGGCGAAAAAGAATGATTCCCGAATCACCTTTGTGGGTAATTTCCTCAGAAAAACCCGCCTTGATGAGATTCCGCAATTCTTCAACGTGCTCGCCGGCGACATGTCGATTGTCGGGCCGCGCCCGGAAAGGCCCTGCTTCTTCGCCCGGCTTGAACGCGAAATCCCTTATTATTCAGAGCGAACCTACGGCGTGCGACCGGGCATTACCGGTCTTGCGCAGGTCCGCGTCGGCTATGATCAATGTGTGGAAGACGTGCGTGAGAAGGTGCTTCACGACCATGTCTATGCTACAAGGTTGAGCACAGTTTCTGATTGGATAAAGACCGACCTGGCGGTCTGTTTCAGAACCTGCGCGGTTGTTGTTCTCGGTAAAGGCCAATAATCAGCCTCCGATAGGCACCCCCCGATAGGTCGCGCCCAAAAGGCAGGCCATTATGCAGGGGCTGGACCTTGAACGACGGAAGGCCGACAATTGCCCTTCTACGCAGGTGTTTGCGTATTTATTGATCTTGTTGCGTGATTAACGATGTCGGTTGGGGTCCCTCACGGGTCAATGTCGGTGTTGACGATCAAAGGTTCTCTTCCTCCCTGGGACCTTTCGGGGCTTCGGTGACACTTTCCTAACCATTCTCGTTAAAGACTGGCGTCCGGTTTCTCCTTCGGCCGGACGCCTTTTTTAACGAAGTCGTCTGCGGCCGGGTGTCCAAAGGCACAAAGCGCATGCTCAAAAATCCCGAGACAGGCCCTTCGCGAAAGCCGGAAGTCAGGCCGGATGATGCGAAACAGGCTGAAAAAAACAATCAGAGCGACGGCCCTTCTAAGCGTCGCGGCGTTCTTCTGACGTCGGTTCTGGCGGTTGCCCTTGGCTTTCTCCTGATACTGCCGACGCTCTCGCCTTTCAGCCAGGATATTGCGGGCCTGCTTGGCCAATACGCTTTCCTCCAGCCGGTTGCGGCACTTCTTCTGGTCGGCATGACGCTTTTTGCCATTCTTGGCGCGAAGCGGCCGGAACCGATTGTTGCGACAGCAGCCACAGAGACCGGCGCACAGGATCAGGAAACCCTCGATTTTCTCGCAGATGCGCTTGAAAGCGTGCGCGAGGGATATGCGCGCTTTGACATGCGTGAGGAACTCGTCTTCTTCAACACGCCGTTTGTCCATCTGTTTTCGGACATTGCAAACGAGGTCAATGAGGGCGAGGCCTTCGGCGCGCTTCTGCGCTGTGCCCGGCGCAAGAACATGTTTCTCGAAGTCGACGGCTATGATGTCTTCGACGCGGTGATGGATGGTTGGAGCGCAGCCGGGGCGGAGCCGGTCGCCATGCCGATGGCCGATGGCCGGTGGTTGACGATTACCATTTCCAAGCGCCAGGACGGCACCAAGATCGTGCTTGTCAACGATGTTACCGAGCTCAAAGACCGCGAGATGGCGCTGATCAAGGCCCAGAATGATCTTGAACAGCGCGCATCTGAAATGTGGAACCTCGCGGTCAAGGCGCAGCAGGCAAGCCGCGCCAAATCTGATTTTCTTGCGGTCATCTCGCACGAAATCCGCACGCCGATGAACGCAATTGTCGGCATGTCCGACCTTCTCTCCGACACCGATCTTGACGCGACGCAAAAGAAATATGCCGCGGGAATCGGTGAATCGGCGGATCATCTTCTCACCCTGATCAACGATATTCTCGACTTTGCACGTCTCGATTCAAGCCATTACAAGCTCGATGAATCGGCCTTTGACCTTGGTCATATGCTGGAGACAACCGTCGAAATGGCGCGCAACCTGCCGCGGTCTGCGAAGGTTTCGATCGTGACAACGCTGCCCGTGAACCTGCCAAAGGCGGTTGTTGGCGATTTTGGCCGGGTGTCGCAGGTGCTTCTCAATCTCCTGTCGAATGCCGCGAAATTCACCGAGGAAGGCACAATCGAAGTGGGCGTCGAGGTGATCGAACAGGTCAAGGGCCGGGTTCATCTGAGATTCTTCGTCGCCGACACCGGGCCCGGAATCCCGGAGGTTCTCAAAAAGGCACTTTTCGAGCCTTTCGAAAAAGACCGCACCTGGGCTGTGCCGCATCGCGAAGGGCTGTCGAACAATGGGACCGGCCTCGGTCTTGCCATCTGCCGCAAACTCGTCGAACTCATGGACGGATCGATTGCTCTCGATGAGAGCCGGTCACAGGGCACCAAGATCAGTTTTGATCTCGTGTTCGATCAGGCTTCCGCAAACAGCCTCGCGCCTCGACAAGCGCCAAGCGTCGCTTTTGCCGAGGATATGCCGTCGCTGCGGGTTCTTGTCGCGGAGGACACGCCGGCAAGCCAGCTCGTGATCAAGACCATGCTCGAAAAACTGGGCCACAAGGTGCGCACTGCAACCAATGGCGAGGAAGCGGTCGCGGCAATGGGCAGCGGCATTTTCGATCTCGTGCTGATGGATCTCGAAATGCCGGTGATGGATGGTGTTTCCGCGACAGAAGTAATCCGACGGATGGACGAACCATCGGGCACAACGCCGATTGTCGCCCTGACCGCGCAGGCGCTGGAAAGTCGGCGCAAGATCGCCCTTGCCGCCGGCATGAACGACTATCTGATCAAGCCGCTTCGCATGCATGACCTGAAAAAGGTGCTTGCAACCGTCGCGGCCCATACGGCAGTGGCGGATGCCGAACGGGTGCGGGTAAAGCCCGCAAAGGACACGCCGCAACCCGCGGGCAAGGCAGTCAGGCCCGGGAATTCAGAGACGACGGCCCCCAACAGGAAGGGCGGCGTGGTTGATCCCGCGCGCTTTGATCTTGTCTTGTTGAAGGATATGGCGGAAGCGCTCGGCTATGACGACTTCATGATGCTTTTCGGCAAATTCCGCAAAAACGCCCTCGAGCAGATGGAAAAGCTTGAAGCGGCGGTTGAGAAGGAAGTCGACACGGAGATCGTTGCCGTTGCTCACCGTCTCGTTGGTCTTTTCTCGCAGTTCGGCGTCCAGCAGGTCGCCGACCTTGCGGCAAAGACCGAGACCGCGAGCAACGAAAAGAAGCGCCTCGTTCTCGCCCGCCGCCTGAGGGAAGAGGGAACCGGATCGCTTGTCCATGTCGAGGAAATGCTTCTCGCCAACGACTTCTTTCCGAACCGCGACAAAAATGCGCGTGACCTGCGCCAGTCGGCATAAGCTTTTTCTCTGTTTTGAACCGGAAATTATTCGCCACAATTCTGGACAACATGCATCCGCTTCTGGCTGGTGGTGGCTATCGCGTCCTTTTCAGTGTCGATCCCACATCCATGATGAGCGACGGTTTCAGCGACGCGCAAATGCTCGGTGATCACGTTTATTCAAGCAGCCGCCGCCCCGTCCCTAATGTCTGCGGCGGGTGGTAACGCTCGCTTCACAGAGCTTTAACCCTGTTCGTTTACACTTTCCGGTCAAGACAACTAGTGATGGGATGGGGCGGCATGACGCACCCGCTGGGTTACGCGCACTCGGGGGATCACGGCGCGGGTGAAACACAAGCTGCGGGCAAGCGCTCAAGCGTTCTGCTGGTAGAGGATTCGTTCGCTCTTTCCGAGACCTACAAGGCCTATCTGAAATCCGAGGGCTATGACATTGCCTGTGTCGATACCGGGCAGGCGGCGATGGAATTCATCGCCCGCACGCCCCCCGACGTTGCGGTTCTCGATGTTCATCTTCCCGATATGAACGGTATCGACATGCTGCGCGAATTGCGCAACCGCGATATTGCAACCGACGTGATCATCATTACCGGGCAGGCTTCGGTCAATCTCGCGGTCGATGCGATGCGTGAGGGCGCGGTTGATTTCATCATGAAGCCGTTCACCGCCGAGCGCCTGCGCGTGACGGTGCGCAATGCGGCAGAGCGGCGCACGCTCACGGCCAAGATCGAGAAAATTCAGGAAGAGCTCCACCGCGACCGCTTCATCGGTTTCATTGGCCGCTCGCCTGCCATGCAGACGGTATATCAGACATTGCAGAATGCTGCCGGATCCGATGCGACGGCTTTTGTGCGCGGCGAGAGCGGTACCGGCAAGGAGCTTTGTGCGGAGGCGCTGCACAAGCTTTCGGCGCGCAAGGGCGGGCCACTCGTCACGCTGAACTGCGCTGCGATACCGCGCGATCTTCTGGAAAGCGAGATATTCGGCCATGTCAAAGGCGCGTTCACCGGCGCGACGCGCGACCGCAAGGGGGCTGCGATGCGCGCCCATGGCGGCACGCTTTTTCTGGACGAGATCGGCGAGATGGACCTCTCGCTTCAGTCGAAACTGCTGCGCTTCATTCAGGAGCGTACGGTGCAGCGCGTCGGCGATGATGTCGTGCATCCGACGGATGTGCGCATCGTCTGCGCCACCAACCGCGATCCGATGGCGGAGGTTCAGGCCGGACGGTTCCGCGAAGATCTGTTCTACCGGCTTCATGTCGTGCCGATCATCATGCCGCCGCTGCGCGACCGGGGCGACGATGTGCTCTTGATCGCCAATCATTTTCTCAGGCTGTTCGCAGTCGAAGACGGCAAGTCGTTTGCCGGTTTTTCGCGCGATGCCGAGCAGGCACTGATGGCCTATCACTGGCCGGGCAATGTGCGGCAGTTGCAGAACATGGTCCGCCAGGTGGTGGTGATGAACCCGGGTGGCCTGATCGACCGCAGCCAGCTTCCGGCGGAACTCGCGCATATAGGTGAGACGGCCGGTCCGGCGGGCCATCATATTGGTTATGGTGCCCCCGTGGTTGCCGGTGAATGGCATCGCCCGCAGCCGCATTCACTGTATTCTGCTGGCAGACATGATGGCCGCCTAGCGCCGCAACCGATTTATGATGCGCTCGGCAGCGACGCGCTGAAAACACGTACCGATGGTGGCAATCGGTATGATATGGGTCACGATCACGCGGGGCATCAGGCTTACACCGGCAATCCGGTTGCCGATCGCTTCATGCATCTTTCCTCGCCTTGCGTCCCGGTGCGTCATGACATTGCCGAAAACGCTGCGACATTCTTTCAGCCGCAGAGGGCTGCCGATGTCGGCGCGTGCCCGCAAGCGGGCGAAATGCGGCCGCATGAGCCAGCAAAAACGCGCCACGACATCATTCCCCTCGAGGATGTGATCCGCGCGGCCATCGAGGAGGCGATTGCGGTCTGCGACGGCTCGGTGCCGAAAGCGGCCCGCGCACTCGATGTCAGTCCATCAACGCTCTATCGGCGCCTGCAATCATGGGCGGCGGCGGAGGCGAAGAAGGCTGACAGCGCGAAGGAAGAGGCTGCCTGACAAAGGCCGCAACCAGACAAAAATCTGAACCCCGACATCCCGGCCGAGCCCGGCGGCGAAAAGTGTTGCGGCATAAAGCCCGCGCCCGGCCCGCTCAATCGTCTTGCCGACGACATCGCGCGGGGTTGCGTTGGCATGATTGCTGGAACCGTCGAAAAGGGCGAGACAGTCGCCTCTGCCCGCCGCCGTCTGCGGGGCTTCCGCCATCCCCTCGATATAGGACAGGCGCGCGAGGACCGGCAGACCCAGCTGATGCGACAGATCATGGGCCGAGCGCACGGTCTGGTCGAAAAGTTCCGCAAGCGTTGCAAGCGAGATGCCGAGGACCATACCGCCGAACAAGCCGGCGAGGACGAACAGCAGGCTTCCCGGCGTATCGGGCCAGAGCGGCTCGGATGGTGCATCCACGATTTTGACGCGCTCCGGGGCCTCGAAACGACCGAGCGCGCCGGTGACACGCGCCATCTCATAGCGTTCGGCGAGTTTCTCATAAAGTCCCTGCGCGATGCGGATATCGCGTTCCAGGCCCTGCATCTTGCGTTCGATGGGGCCGAAACGGGCGATGCCCCGGTTCAACTGAACGATCTTGAGCCGGATCTGTTCGACTTCCTTTTCAAGGGTGACCTTTTTCGATTGGGCATCCTGAAGTCGCAGCATCTGCGATACCAGAAACGGGCTTTGACCGGTTTCCTCCAGACTGCCGGACTGTCCCATGGCGATATTGAACAGGCGGTTGAGATCGGTATCACTGACTTCTGTCGAGACCTGCAAGAGTTCCGAACGCTCTGCGCGCAGCCGCGAGAGTTTCGCTTCCGTGTTCTTGACGAGGGAATGCTGCTCCGTGTAGCGGGCCTTCATCGACACGAGTTCGCTCGATAGCGATACGATCTGTTCCTCAAGCTGGCCGATCAGAGGGTTGGTGCCGGAAAGGCGTTTGCGCAGATCGTCGAGCGCGCGATCGGCCGCTGACAATTCGATCAGCCTGGTGTCGTAAATGTCCTGAAGTGAAGCGAGGCGCGTCACATTCGAGCGGTAGATTTCAGGAAGGGTTTCCGAATTGTCGAATTTGAATGCCGCAAGCCGCGCTTCCGCCTGCTGGAGTTTCATCTGCCGGTCCATCATCTGTTCCTTGAGGAACTGTTCGCTGCCTTCGACCGACGAGCGCCCTGGTGCAACGATCCGCTCGATGAAGCTTTTCGAAATGGCGTTGAGTTTGACAGCGAGTCCCTCCGCTTTCGGGCCTTTGAGCGTGAGGGTGATCACCTCGGTGCCGACCAGTTCGGACGAGATTGACTTCGCCAGATCATCGATTGCATGGGCTTTTTTGAGCGGTGGCGTTTTTTCGTCGATTTCGCCAAGCTGGAGTAGCACTTCGCCCAGGACATGCTCGCTTTTCAGGAGCGCCTGAAGCGGTTTGATGCGCTCCTTGAGATTGGGGCTGAGGGCGAATTCCTCCAGAAACGGATTGAGCGCGGCGGGCTCCTGAACCAGGATCGACATTCTTGTGGAATAGCTTTTTGCAACAAGATGTGATGTCAGAAAGGCAAGCACGGGCAACAGCAGAACCGGCAGGCAAATCAGATATCTGCGCCGCCAGGCAGCGTTGATCAGAATGGCGATGGTGTCGTTGAGGGAGCGGTTCATCGGTTCTTTTTCGGTTGCCTGGTTCAGTTTGTGACCCGGATTTCGAGATGGTCAGCGGCAAGCTCAGGGGCGACTGTGCGTTTTGCGGTCTCGAATTGCGGGGTGAGGGCGGCAATCGCCATCAGGCGACTTTCGGCAAGGGCGATTTTCTCAAAGGCGCTGCCGCTGCTTGCAAGGCCGGCGCGGATCACGAACGGACCATTCGGATGGGCCTTGATGAAGGCTCCGAGCCGGTGATAGGCATCGGCTTCAAGGTTCGATGTGTCGGCATGAAAGGCAAGGTCGAGAGACGGTGTCCTGCTCTCTGCCGCTTGCGCCGCGACCAGGCGGCGTGCCCGGTCAAAAAGTTCCGGGCCTGAGACGTCCGCTTCTTGCGACCGGGCCTCGGCTGCCCCGCTCAGGGCGCGGGCTTTGGCAAAGAGCGCCTGCGGGTCAGCTTCAAACGCGGCTTCACCGCTTGCAAAAGTCTCCTCACCGGCGCTGTTTGCGCGATAGCTCGCAAACAGGGCGTCCGGGGTGGGGCCGTCCGCATCCCCGTCAAAGGTGGTATCGTCGCTGTTGTCGATGATTTCAAACGGCAGATCCGCGCCTTCTCCCGTGTTTGCGCCTTCTCCCGTGTTTGCAATGGCGGCGGTTCGGATCGGATCAAGACCCACGGCTTCAGGAACAGGGCCGGTTCCTGAGGCAAAATAGGCGGCTGTCTGATTTGTGCTGACCGGATCGGCTGAGGGCGCGTCCGGTTCGCCGTCGCCGCGCGCGACCGCGAGGATTTGCTCCGGCGTGGTTCTTGCCGCGGTTTTATCATTCGCCGGTGCAAGGCTCGCGCGCAGATCGTCCGGCAGAAGCGCCTCGGTGCGGGGTGCGCAGGCGCAAAGCACAAATGCAAATGCCAGAAGCGCCATGGAAGTCGCGCCCTTTCTTGCCATGTTCCGTGTTGAAAGCCCGAATATCACCGCCATTCGCCCCATTTTTCCCGTCACTTCTCCTCAGTTCCATTCAAGTGCAGTGCCAGTTTGGCGATTGCAATTCGCAATGAATTGAGTTGTTCCCGCGGGATTGCGCGCGCTTTTTCCCAGTCACCTGAAAGGGTTTTGAGGAATGTTCGCTGAATTATGGCCAGGAGCTTTTGCGCCTCGGGTGTGTTCTGGGTCTCGAGCCAGCGGAAAAACCGCTGATCGATCAGACCGTCGGCCATCTCGATCATGCCGACATGGATGTCCGGTTGCGGCGCGCAGACCAGGGGCATGGGTGGGAACATCGACACATCCCCCTCGCGCCCGTCGGTCGGGTCAAAGGGATCGCCGAGCGGCAGGCGGGCGTGCCATTGCAGATAGCGCTCTGCGCCCGAGAGCCAGAGCCACAGGCCGGCTGTGAGGCGCGGCGCGTCCGTATTGTAAAGCCAGGGAATAACTTTCTGTTTTTGCAGGGATTTTATTTCAGCAATGTCGATTCCAAACCCGGCATTGATGATCGCGACATCAAAAAGCGGCGCATAGCTCTTGTCCGCCTTGCTGTTGAGATGCCCGGCGAGACGGGCGGCGGGTGCCGCGCGGCGCACGGCGGCGACCCATGCGCCCGGATCGGTGCCACCGGATTCGGCATTGCTTGGCTCATCCGCCATACTCCAGACCGGCGCGGGAAGGTTTTCCCGGCCAAGGGCTGCTTCTGCTTCTGCAAGCCGTATCGCGCCTTTTTCCACGCCGAGCGCGCGCCGGAGTTCAAATCCTGCCTGATAGGCAAGCCAAGGCTCGGCATTTGCAAATTGCAACGCCTGTTGCGTATCGCGAAGAAAACCGGGAAGCGCGTCACCGAGGGGTGGGCGAAGGGCCGGGGCATTGCCGGTGATGCCGAGTTTTGCAAGAAAGGCGAGGTCGCAGCGGTTCTGCGCCTCACCGGCGCTGCGCAGACTTTTTTCCCACAAAAGATGGGCAGGCGTTTGCAGGTAGAACCCGGCCGCATGGCGCGCCTCTGGCAGGGCAATCGGCGGAACGATGAGGCGTAGCCGCTGCTCGCGCAGGAGGCCACCCGCCTCGATCCTCAGCGTGCCGGAATGAACGCCGGGCGGTGGCGGTTCTTTCGGATTGAACCAGAGCGCAAAGCGTCTCGGAATGCCGGCGTGAAGCCCGAAAGCCCGGCCGTCCGCGCGCAGGCTTGCCGATCGTGGCGTGAAAAGGTTGCCCCCGGTTCTCACCCGCTCCAGCCGCCGTTGTCCGGTCCAGATCAGTGTCTCGATGGCTCGATCCAGCAAAGGTTCCCGCCAGTGGACGGAAAGCCGCGTCGTCCCTTGTGCTTTCGCGCTCAAGAGGGCGAGATGAAGACCGGTGCCGCTGGTTGCGGTC
The DNA here is from genome assembly GCA_013911885.1 of Hyphomicrobiales bacterium. Taxonomy (GTDB): domain Bacteria; phylum Pseudomonadota; class Alphaproteobacteria; order Rhizobiales; family JACESI01; genus JACESI01. The sequence goes on from JACESI010000008.1 coordinate 47,543, forward strand.
AGCGCAAGATCAATCGCGTCAGGGACGGCGTCGCTTTCAAGCGTGATTTCGGCATCCGGCGCGATGCTGTCGCCGATCGATGAATCAACCGTCCAGCGATTGGTGAACCAGGTCTTGCGCCGTTGATTGACAGCGCTCAAGGCATCAATGCCAGCGGGCTCGATCAGGATTGCGGAAAGATAGAGCGCCGTCGCGCCGAAGCCTGCAAGATCAATCGCAAGAAGGCCGTCCGGGCCGATCTCCACGTCATAGGTGAGCGCGCCGCCGCGATGGCGGCCATAGTTTTCCCAGATATCCGCATCGGCGCCGACCTCGCGGTCGCGTCCGCTGAAATAGCGGCTTTGAAGCCAGCTTTCCGGTGTGTATTCCTCTGTGCGGACCACGCTGCCGTTGATCGTGATGCGGCGTTTGCCGAAAGAGCGCAGGCTTTCCCAGGCGCTGGTTTCCTCGGTCCACAGGGTCACGCGGTGCTTTCCCGCTGTCTCTCGAAGGCGTACATGTTCGATGCCGCTGATCCCGCTTGCGATGAGGGGGTCGACGCCGGGGCGCAGGATTTCCTGAAGATATTTACCCGAAAGGCGCGGGTCCTTTGCGGTGATGCGCGAGAATCCCTCGAAAAGCGGGCTTGTGGCGGCGCCGAAACTGTATCCGCTTGCGCCCTTGGCAAGACGCGCTACCGCCTCGAGGACGACACTGTCGATTTTCACCCGCTCCATGCCGTCGCGCCCGAACAGGATGATCTTGCGGATATTCCCGATATCAAGCGGCTGATGGTTGGCTGCGGTCAGTCCGGCAAGGGGAAGGCGAATTTCGAAGGGTCCGGGGGGCAGGCGTTGCTCGCTGTTGAAGCGGGTTGCATAGGAGGTGGCATTGCGATCGTCGATCCTGAGGAGAAGCTCGGCGGTCGCAGCGCCCGTGACCACGCCGCGCACCACCAGAACGGCGTTCTCCGGCTCGATATCCGCCGGAAGCGGTCCGTACCGAACCGGCAGAGAGCCGCCCTCTGACAATGTGAGGAGCGTTGCCCGGTTTGCCGCCGGTTCGGTTTTCACCGTCTCGGCTAAAGAGGCTGCCGCAAACAAAAGGCCAGAGAGAAGCGTGAGGAGGGCGGTAAAGCGGGTCATAGGGTCGCGAGGATGTTTTCGATCCGCGCTGCCTGCGCGTCCCAGCTTTCGGTCGCGACAAAATCCCGGCGCAAGGAATTGTGTTTCCTGTCGTGCAGTGCCGTTTCGATGGCAGCCGGAAAATCAGCCTCCGTTTCTGCCACCCGCACGAGAGCCTGATAGCGCTTGAGGGCCTTGAAGCGGGTTGCGGCAATCGGTGTGCCGGCTGCGAAATATTCACGCAGTTTCAGAGGATTGCTCGCGTCCATATCCGGACCCTGACGAAACGGCAGCAACGAGACATCCCAGTTCTGAACATAGCCGGGCAGAGCCGTGTGCGGGCGTTCACCCAGAAAAAACACATTCCGGCAGGCCTGAAGCCGCGTGCAGTCGGTCTGTACCGGGCCGATCATGACAAAGCGCCAATGCGGCAGGCGCTCCGCTGCATCGGCCAGAAGATCGACATGGATACGCTCGCCGATGCTGCCGAAAAAGCCCGCGACCGGGCCGCCTTCCGGCATGTCCGCGGGGCGCGCCGCCGTTGTGGAAAACAGGGCATGATCGACGCCATGCTCAATCAGGATGGTTTTCTCGCGCGGGAAGCGCTGGGCCAGTTCCTCTGAGGCTGCAATGACGAGATCCGCGCGGGCGACAAGGCGCTTCTCCGCTTCCATCACGGGCTTGTGGTCGACACCCTGCCAGGCGCCGAAATCATCGCCGCAATAATAGATGACGCCGCGCTCATCCAGCGTATCGCAGGCGACGACCGCCGTCGGCAGCGAGCACCATAACAGCGGTTTTTCGATGTTGCCCGCGCGCATTTCCTTGCGGATCTGGCGCGAAAGCAAGGCGCGGTTGATCTGGTCGGCACTTGCGCTGCCGGGCCAGGGAATGGCGACCGGCGAGAGCACACGCATGCTTTCGGGCAGGCTCACGCGATGCTCGTGCTCCGATCTGATGACGCGCTTCAGCGAGAATGTCTGTGCCTTTTCAAACAAGCGGTGGAGATCAGCACGGTTCAGCCGGGGGCGGCGCATGCCGATCGAATTCACCCAGAGCACCTGACGATCGACGGCGAGGCGCTTGACCAGGTGCTGCGTCGAACTTGGATGGCGGCCCCAGTCTTCGCCGAAGACGACCATATCGTGTTTCATCATGCCGTCCCCGTTTTCAGATTTCCCCTGACCTCTTGCGGAAAGAGCGGCCGGATAACGCGGGCCGGAATGCCGCCTGCAAGAACCATTGGCGGCAGATCTTTCGTCACCACGCTGCCCGATGCCACAATGGTTCCGCGCCCGATCCGTACACCGGCATTGACCACACTGCCGGTGCAGACCCAGACATCATCCTCGAGAATGATGTCGCCGGCCTGCTCATCGAGATCGGCATCGCCGCGGGCGCGGGCGACAGGATCGACCGGATGTCCAGGATAGCCCGCGAGGAAGCACTTGTTGGTGACGCGGACATTGTCGCCGAAGACAACTTTCGTGCCGACGGCAATCGTGACCTGCCATCCGATGCCGCAATTTCTGCCGATGATGAGTTCCGGCGCAATCTTGCCATTGCCCCGGCCTGTGAAGGTGGTCGAGCCGAATATATGGCTGTGTTCGCCAATCGTGATCTGCAGCGGCCCGAGCACCAGCGGCATGCCGGATTCAAGGAACAATTCCTTAGCAGGCCGGGTCAGCCGCGACTGGAACATCGGGGTGTAATAGAAAATCCGCAGCATGTTTCGCCACAGGTCGCGGGTGGCGCAATGCAGATAATAGAGCGGTTTGTGAACCGGCGGAATGCTCGGGAAGGACGCGTTTTTGAGCCAGTGAACGCTGGTATAGATAAGGGCCGCCAACGGGTGTTCACGGCGTTTCACCCAATGGCGCAGGGTGAGGCTCTTGCTCATGATGGTCTCTCCTCGGATTTGTCTTTCATGAATGGCTTCCGGTGCGGCGGAACCCACAGGATTTCGGAGTTTTGCGGTGCTGTCGGCTGCCAGAGACAGGCGGGGACGGATTTTTCCAGCCGGACTTCTTTATAGGCTCGGCAGTAGCGTGCGAGGGCGATGGCGAAGGCTGTCAGAATATAGAGCGGCCACTCGAAGCCCTGGGTTAGAAACGTTCCCGCAACGGCAAAACCGGCCATGCCCGCAAGGGCGGCGAGCGCGGTCGTGCGCAGGCTTTCCGGTGCATTTTCAGCGTCAAGCATTTTGCTGTGTTTCAACAGGCGCACGCTCAAAACGATGACCATGGCCATGAACAGCAAAAAGCCGATAATGCCGGTTTCGGCCAGAACGCCGAGCCAGGTCGAATGCACTGCGTGCGGTTTGCCGTCCCATGCGGCTGTATAGAAATAATAGTTCGCAATGAAGTTGTTGAGGCCGACTCCGGTCAGAGGATTGGCGCTGACCATTTCAAGCGCTGTATGCCAGGCATTGATACGGCCCATCGAGGAGGCATCAAGGCCCGCTTCATGGGCGCCGCCAGAGATCCGCGACGAGAGGCCCGCCAGTGTCGCAAGCGCGAATGCCGCTATGACCGCGAGCGCCACGAGGATGATTTTCGAGCGGATATAGCGATGGCCGAAGACCGCCATGACCGCGAGGAGGCCGAGAAGCCCGCCCCGGCTCTGCGTCGCGATAATGGCCGCGATCATGATCACAACGCCCGCAAGGCCGAACAGTTTCAAAAGCCGCGCCTTCGGCACCATGACAAGGGCCGCCGCAAATGAAAGCGGAAACAGAAGACGCAGGGAAAGGTCGTTCGGATCGCCGAGCGATGAGCCGATATCACGTGAGATCGTAACCCGCGTCCCCTCGACAAGGCCGATCCCCATCATCTTGTTGTAAAGCGCGACCATGCCGATGATTGAGCCGGAGGCGACAATGAACTTCGTTGCATTCGCGAATTGATCCGGGCGCTGCATGATCCAGGCGATGGCTAGGGTCATGATCGCGATCTTCCAGAATGACTCGACGAGAAACGCCTTTGCAGCGCCTGCGTTCTCGGCGAACGGTACGCCCATCACGCACCAGATGAAAAACAAGGCAAAGAGAATCAGCTCCGGCTCAGCAGAGAGGCGTAAGGTGCGCGCGGTGATCAGGCTATATCCAAGGACCAGAAGGATGGCGATGGACAGAAGCAGCGGGATGCGCAGGCCGAGCAGCAGCGGAAAGGCCTCATGGAAGCGGAAAAAAGCAAAACCGATGAAGAGAAGCGAGATTGCGAAGGTGAAATTGACAGCCATGATGGTAACAAGCGGCAGGAGGGCTACCGCGACCACAATGAAGGGCTTGACGAAGGGTGAAACCGGCATCGGCGTGAGCAGCGTCGCGGTCGCAAGGAGGCAGCTGACGAGCGCGACGGCGAGATGCTGATAGGCATTGCCGCCGAGGGGCGATGGCCGCTGATTGTGGATCTGATGGGTGGCATCCATCATGGCTGAACCCGTGCGGCAAGGCGGGGGAGAACCCGTTTGCCCTCTGCGATGGGCAGGGCAATGAGACCCAGCATATGCGCCGCGCCGAGAAGGCAGGGAAGCGCTATCATGATGAACAGAAGAAGCGCGCCATCATGCGGTGGCGCGGGCGCGGCATAGACGATCAGAACCGCAAACCCCGCAAGGATTGCAGCATTGCGGAACGGATAGGAAATCGGCGCGGCCTTCCTGCCGAAAAACAAAAACAGGCCGAAGCGGATCGTTTGCGCGAACAAGGTCACGCCGATCGCGGCGCTGATGCCATGCGCCGGGATGAGGAGCGCATAGCCCGCAAGGGCCACAAGCGCGGCGGTTGCGTTGATCATCAGCACGAGGAAACTGTGGCTGCGACGATAGACCCCGACATTGACGAGCGTGTTGGTTTCATTGAGCACCATGACCGCGACCAGAAACGGCAGATAATCCGTGGCGCGCAGATAATCCGCGGGCATTGTCCAGTGGATGAAGAGGGGACCTGCGAGCGTGATCGCGACCGCGCTCGTGATCAGAATGGCAAAACCGGCGCCGACATGCCGGGCGCTTTCGGCAAGACCGTCTTCCCGCTCGAGGATGACAATGCGCTGCGCCAGCCACCACAGCGAGAAAGGCTGCATCAGCAAAGGCGCGGCAAGGGCGAGCTTGGTCGCGACGGCGTAGTAGGCAAGGGCGGCGGCTGGCACGCTTGCCACCAGAAACCAGCGGTCGCAGGCGCCGAGCGCAAACATCGCAAGTGATCCGCCAACAAGCGGCAACCCATAGGTCACGGTTCGCCGGAACGCGGCCAGACGAAAGGAAATGCCGGTTTCGCGCACCATCGATACAAGGATTGCCAATGCGATCAGCGCATCGACCGCAGCATTGCTGTAAAGAATTGCTTCGACACCAAGCCCGCAAAGGGCAACGACAATGGTCGACACCGCGAGAAAAAGGCCGCGCGCCGCCGTGAAAAGCAGGAAATTGAACGGGCGGCCCTGAAGCCGAAGCCAGGCGAGAGGGAGCGCGATCAGCCCCGAGACTGTTGCTGCCAGAAATCCGGCGCGGATCGCGCCTTCGCCGAACTCCAGCGGCATGACCCTGAGGAAAAGCGGCACGGCCAACTGGACAACGACACCAAGGAGCAAAGCAAGCAGAACGCCCGTTCCAATAATCTCGGCAGCCACCTGGCGGCGCGCGTGGCCGTTTTCTTCGATGCTGGCAAAGCGGAACAGCGTATCAGCAAGGCCCATGGCGAAGACGAGGCCGAGAAACTCCATGAAGCTCACGACGACATCAAGCCGCCCGTAATCTTCCTGCGCCATCACATTTGCCAGAAGCGGAATGGTGAGAAGACTGAAGCCCTTGGTCAGCGCGATGCTGGCAACATAAGGCCAGCTTGCCGGGAGTTTCTGCATCCATTCCCGCATCAGGCCGCTTTCCGGTTTGATCGGGCGGCGCGGTCGCTTCCGATAAGCTCAATGAGACCTGAAAGCGCGCGTGCCTGAAGGTCGAGCGCATAGCGGCCCTGGATATGGGAGCGTGCCTTGCGGCCGAGCGCCTGACGCGTGCGCTCATCGAGACCGGCCACGGTTTTCATCGCATTCGCGAGGGCGGCGACATTGCCGGGCTCGACCAGAAGGCCCGCCTGATCAACCATTGCCGCGATGCCGCCAATACGGGTGGTAACGACTGGAAGGCCCATCGCCATGGCCTGTTTTACGTTGAGCGGGTCGGTTGGCGCGGTGTCGGTGGTCGTGTTCTTATAGGGCAGGATTACAGCCTGGTAGGCCGGCGCATTGGCGATGATCCAGCTTGTTGAAACGGCCCCGAGAAAATGCACCGAGCGGTCGGTGAGGCCGTGCTCATCGGCGCGTTTGCGCAGGGCGGCAGCGAGCGGCCCGTCGCCTGCAACATCAATCGGCGGGCATGCGTCGCCAAGCCTGCGGGCTGCCTCAATAAGATCGTCAACGCCGTTCGTTGGCGTGAGCGCGCCGAAATGAATGAGGCGGCCATTCGAGCGCGCTTTCAGGGATGGCAGAAAGCGCTCCGGGCTGACGCCGCCCGCAATCAAGGCCATTTCCGCCTGCGGTTTGTAGGCTTCCATTGCCTCCACGATCTCTGCCGAGGGACAGATGGCGAGATCGGCATAGGCAAGTTTCGCCGAAAGATCGACGGGATGGCTGAACACATTCGTGCCGTGGGCGGTGAAGGAGACGGTGATGCCGATCCAGCGCGCGGCGACAATGGCTTCCGCCGTCATCGCGCCTGCATGATGGACATGGAGGTGATCACACCCGAATTCCCGCGCGAGGCTTGCAATCCGCAGCCCGGCCTGAAGGAGTTCATGACGCGGCAGCTTCTTCTGCGCGAGAATGAAGGCGAGGGCGCGGTGCGCCGTGCGTCCCGGTCTGCGGAAGATTGCCCGCGTCATCGCCGCGCGGACATTGGCGGGTGCATGGGCCATCGCCGCGATAAGCATATCTTCCGGCTCGCCCTGTCCCGCGCCGATCTGCCCGATCATCACGACCACACGATGGCCCCGCGCCTGCATGGCGCGGATTTCGTCGCCAATTTCCGGCTGCGATAAGTCAGGGAAGCTGGGCAGGAGATAACCGATCGTCTTCATTCGATATTAGTCCATTTTTCCGATAATGCGTCAGGATGTTCCGCAGGTCTTCGCGTCTTGCCTTCGCTTCAGGGCTGCAAGCTTGGTGCCAAAGCGGATGGCCGGTTTGTTGAGCGGTGCCTTTGCCGCGGGAGGGCGAGCTATGACGAAATCTTTATGCACGGTGGTGATGCCCACGCGCGATTGCCTGTCTTATCTGAAGAAGTCGATCCCGACGATCTATGCTCAGGATGCCGGACCGATCGAGATCATCGTCGTCGATGACGGATCGCGCGATGGATCGCTCGACTATCTTTACAAATGCGCGCGCATGGATCCTGATTTCGTGGTGCTTGAGACCGGCGGGATCGGGCCCGGACGCGCGAGAAACGCTGCAATTGCAAAGGCTCGCGGCGAACTCATCGCGTTTCTCGATGCGGATGATCTCTGGCTTGAGGGCAAGCTCGCACGCCAGCTTGCCTTTCACAGCGTCAACCCGGAAATCGGTCTTTCCTTCTGCGATTACACCGCTTTCACCACGGAAGCGACCGTTCCGGGCAGCTGCTTTTCATACTGGAATGTGCGCTTTTCAGAGGCAAAGGCTGCGGGCTATCACGCGCTTGATGGTGCCGAGGCGGTGTTTCTCAGCCACAATATCGTTGGCACATCCGCGGTTGTTGCAAAACGCGAACTTTTGCAAAATGCAAACGGATTTCTGACGGATTTGCAATCTGCAACGGACTGGGACATGTGGCTGAAGCTCGCGGCTATGGCCCCGGTCGGCATTTCCGCCGAGATCGGCATGCTCTACCTGATGCGCACGGGCTCGGTGACGCAGAACCGCCAGAACCGCATCGACGCGATGGAGACGATCGTCTCGCGCTATCGCGGGCGGCGCGAAGTTCCGATGCGCCGCGCGGTGCGGCTTGCAGAGGCGAATATCGCGATTGCGCGCGCTGAATATGATGTGGAAGCGGGGCGGCCGTTTTCGTCGATGCGTCATTTCGGTGCAGCGCTTTCCAGAAGGCCGGACCGTCGAACATTCCGCGCGGCAGGTCAGGCGCTTTTTGATGGTCTTGCCGAAACGCTTTGGCGAAAACGGGTCGCGTGAGGCGTCGGCCATGCAGCTTTTTCACGATAAGATCCCGGCAACACTCGAGACGATTTCGCTCACGCGCCGCGCCCTTCGCCGCGCCCTGAGCGAGGTGCGTCTTTCCGAGGAAGTGATCGACGATCTTCAGCTTCTGTGGTCCGAGATTGCGGTGAATGCCGTCACCCATTCCGACCCCGGGCCGAGGGAGATCGAATGCCGGATCTTGATCCGGGGTGCGCAGATCGGCATCGAGATCAGCGACGACGGCGTGCCGTTTTCGGATTTCGAAAAGCACTTTCGGGCTGAAAACAACGGGCTGGACCAGCTCGAGGCATTGAACCCGATGGCGCCGACTTCGGGGCGAGGTGTTCATCTTGTGCGTGGTTTGACCGATAGTTTCACCTATCAGCCCGGTCCACCGAACCGCTTCACGCTGTGGCGCAGGCTTGCCAAACGCCAGCCGGTCATATTGATCGCCGAGGATGAACGGGTTCTTGCCGAGAGCTATGCGCTCGGACTTCATCCGACCTATCGCAGCGTGATCGTCGAAAGTGTCGAGGATGCGCTCGCCCGGCTTGCGCAGACACCGATCGACCTTGTGCTTGCCGATTATCATCTGGTCGATGGGACAGGCCGCAATCTCGCCGAGGCCATGGAGCGGATGGCGGATCGCCTGCCGGTGCCCCTAATCCTGATCACCGGCGACCGCAACCCTGATCTTGAGCGCGAGATGCTTGAACTGGGTTTTGAGGCGGCCTTGCAGAAGCCCGTCTCGGCGGCGAAGCTGGCCGATCATATCGCCCTCGCCCTGCGGCGCACGGAGCGCCGACGCGCCTCGCATTTCCGCCATTTCGGGGTGGCGGCAGCGCAGCTCCTGACATCCGCCGTCCCTGCCGAATTACCGGCCCATGCGCTGCGCCATCACAGCAAGGTTGCCGATCTTGGCAGTGGCGATGCGGTGCTTCATCTCAAAGGAGCGACACGGGAGCGTATCGTGCTCATCGATGTCATGGGTCATGGCCTTGGCGCTCACGCAGGCGCCATCGCGTTTGCGGCGATTGTGCGGGCGCTTCACGCAGAGGCCGGCGAAGGCGGCCCGGCACATCTTCTCGGCATGATTTCTCATGCGCTTTATTCCGATCAGGCGCTAGGCCGGCTTATCGCGACGCTGCTCGTGGTGGATTGTCTCCATGACGGGCGGATGGAAATCGCTGCCGCAGGCCACCCGCCGCCGGTTCGTATCAGTGCGGCCGGTATCGCGCAGGTCTTGGCTGGCGGACCCTTGCCCGGCTTCAGTGCCACCATGATCTATGAGCAGACCGAATTCCGGCTTGGTGCCGGTGAGCGCCTTTTATGCTTCACCGATGGTCTTGATCCCACTGGGCTTTCCGCAGGCGAGAGGTTGCCGGACTGGTGCTCGCGGGCGCTGTCAGAAAGCGTCAGTCTGCCGCTCGACAGCGCCATGGACCATGTCGTTGCCGCCATTCAGAAATCCGTCGGCCCGGAGCCGGGCGATGACTGGACGGTTCTTCTTCTGGAAGGCGCATCTCAGGCCGCTTCGGCAAGGCCGGAGCGGCGATAGACATCAAGGATCTGAGGAAGACGGGCTTCGACGGCATAGCGCTCCCGCGCGTTTTTCCGGCAGGCATCGAACATTGCATGGCGCGTTTCGGCATCTAGACCAGCCCATTTCAGGATTGCCGCTGCCGCAGCCTCGAGGTCGTCTGGGTCGAAAAGCCAGCCTGTCCTGCCGTGTTCGATCACGTCCGGCAAAGCACCACAGCGCGCGGCGACAACGGGAATGCCGTGGGCATGGGCTTCGAGGGCGGCAAGCGGCAGACCCTCGGCGCGTGAAGGCATGACCAGAAGATCAAGCATTGGCCAGATCGGGGTCATGTCGGTCTGAAGCCCGTGACAGGACAGGAGGCCCTGGCTTGCCGATTCAATGGCCGCACGCATCGGTCCGTCGCCAAAGGCATGCCATGTTGTCGCCTCAAGATCGGGCGCGTCATGCAGCATGCCTGCCAGCAGGGCGAAACGATCCGGGCCTTTTTCATGGCTGAAGCGACCAACGAAGCCGATCCGTCTTTGAATGCGCGCAAGGTCGGTATGAGCGGTTGGCATGGTTACGAAATTATGGATGATTTCCGCGCTTTTCGGCAATCTTGTTAAGATCGGCTCGCTGACGGCGATCGCGGGGGCGAGGAATGCGCTCATCTCGTCAAGCGACTGATAAAGCGATACCGGAAAGGCCGCTCGTTCACCGGAATGGAATGTCGAGACCACCGGCGCGGCGCAGAGGCGGGCGACGGCCCGGCCGAGAATGCCTGCCTTGTAGCCATGGGTGTGAATCAGGCCCGGACGATGGCGACGGATCGCGCGGGTGAGGTTGCGGACTCCCCCATTGAGCACGATATAAGGAATTCCGGCTGCATCGAGCTGATGAAACCAGGGATTGTCGCCGTGGTTATCATAAAGCACGACCTTGCATGGATAGCCAACACGGATGAGCCCCGTTGCCAGCATCTCGATATGCCGTTCAATGCCGCCCAATGTGCTCGAATCGACAAGTTGCCATACTGTTGCCATTGCGCGCTTCCTATCTGATCGAAAAACCCTAAACGAGAAGGAACAACACTTGGTAAAGCGCGAATGTGGTTTTTTTCGTTAACGCTGCTTTCGATTTAACAACAAGGTTTTAGCTGAGAAAGTCTAAAATTAATCTGTATCCTCTAAAGTGTTGTTGTAAAAAAATACCGGGTTTGTTTCATGATCCAGGCAGACAGCGTCGTCGAACCAGCAGCGAACAGAATTCCCGCGCCCGCCGAATCAGTGGAATCGCGTGCAATCATTCATTGCGTGCGCTCTACCGTGGGTGGAATTTTCCGGCATATCATCGACCTCGTGCGCAACCAGTCTGCCGCCGGACACCGGGTCGGGCTGATCTGCGATTCCCTGACGGGTGGTGCCTTTGAAGCGGCCAAGCTTGAAGCGCTGCGGCCCTATCTTGCGCTCGGTGTGGTGCAATTGCCGATGAGCCGCAGCATCCATCCGGCAGATTTCATGATCATTCGCGAAGTCTATCGGCACCTCGTCGAGGTGGAGGTTGATGTTCTCCACTGCCACGGCGCGAAAGGCGGTGCTTACGGGCGGCTCGCAGCCTGGTTTGTCTCGAAGCGTCGGCAGCGTTTCGGTAAACCGCCGGTCGTGACGATTTACTCTCCCCATGGCGGCACGCTTCATTTCAATCCGCGTTCGCCGCAGGGGCAGGTCTATTTCACGCTTGAGAAATTTCTCGAGAGGTTCACAAGTGAGCTGATTTTTGTCGCAGGCTTCGAGGTTGAGGCGTTCCGGCGGAAGGTCGGCATGCTGGAGCGGCCATGGACGATTGCTTACAACGGCCTTGCCGAGGAGGAATTTGTAACCGTCACGCCTGCGGATAATGCGGTTGACTTCATCTATGCCGGCCATATGCGCGACCTCAAGGGGGTCGACCTTTTCATCGATGCGGTCGAGATTGCGAGCGCCCGCCTTGGCAGACCGGTGCGGGTTGAACTGATCGGCGATGGCGAGGACAGGGCGCGCTATCAGGCAGAAGTCGAGCGCCGCAGGCTGCGAACCCAGATACGCTTTCTCGATCCCATGCCGATCCGGCAGGCTTTTGCCCGGGGACGTTCGCTTGTGGTGCCATCGCGCGCCGAGGCGATGCCTTATATCGTGCTTGAGGCGATTGGCGCGGGCATGCCGGTGCTTGCAACCAGTGTCGGCGGGGTGCCGGAAGTGTTTGGCCGCCATGCCAACCGGCTGATCGCGCCGGGTGACGCCAACATGATCGCCGGTGCGATGATTGATCACATGATGCGGCCTGAGGCGGCCTATGAACTGGCAATGACATTGCGCGACGATATCCGCGAAAGATTTACCGTCGCGCGGATGGTTGAGACGGTGAACGCCGTCTATGCGCGCCATCTTTGCGGCGCGCCGGTCGAGGCGGGTATACGAAAACCCATGACAATCGCTCATCCCGTGCGCTAGGTCTTAGCGTGGGTGAACGCAGCGAAAGTGTGTTGATGACCATAGACTGGCCGGATTTTTCGAATGACCCTTCATCCGCCGATGCCGGGCGCAAGAGCAAGCGGCGACACCGCGAGCCGGTGGTCCGCGCGCTCGTCGAGCGGATTGCGAGCGGTGTGCTTGAATGCGGTGCAGCCCTTTCCACAGAGCAGGAATTCGCCGAGGAATTCGGCGTCAGCCGCACGGTGATCCGCGAGGTGATGCAGGATCTTGTCGGGCTTGGCCTTATCGTCACGAGGCCGCGTGTCGGCGCGCGGGTCGAGCCGCGCGAGAATTGGGACCGGTTCAGCCCGATCGTTCTTCGGGCATTGCTCGACCACGGGCTCGACGCGGCATTCTATGAGCCGCTGATCGAAGCACGCGGGCTGATCGAGCCTGAGGTTGCGGCACTCGCGGCCGCGCGGGCCAAGCCCTCGGATATTGCTGAAATCGAAGCCTGCTTTGACCGGCTTGCAGGGCTGCTCTCGTCCGGACGTGTTCTGACGTCGGCGGAGCGGGTGTCGGCCGATATCGCCTTTCACCGCAGTATTCTTGCCTGTTGCAACAATTGGGTGTTTCAGCGCTTCGGGCTTTTGTTCGACGCCGCGATCATGGCGCGCATGGCGCTTGCAGAGCAGGCGCAGGGCGAGGATCCGCCCTTCGCGCTGCAAAAGCACCGGCGGATTGTCGATGCGATCAAGGCGCGCAATCCGGGCGAGGCTCGAAAAGCCGCGCTCAGCGTGCTTGCGCTCTCGAAACCTTCCTACGCGGATTACTTTGCTGAAGGCCAATAATGGCCACCTCGTGAAATCACACCCCGCTCTAGCGCTTACAGAGTCCGCTCATGCGGTCGGCAGGCGGATGTTTTTACTCATCAGCGCGCGAATTCGGAGAAATCGAGCACACCGATGGTGCCCCGGTCTGTGCCGAAGGCGAGCGCCTTGCCCTTTTCTGCCCAGGCAAGCGTCGTGACCGCGCTTTCAAGGCCGAGCGTGCAGGGAAGAAGAGCGCCATCACGCCGGGCGAGGACAACTTTTCCGTTGGCGGTGCCGACGGCGATGACATCGGCCTTTGGGTGCCAGGCAACGGCAAGGATGAGATCACCCGCCTGAAGCGGAATTTGCTCGGCGGTTTTACCGATCGGCCCATCCTTTGCGCTGAACGGCCAGATGATGATCCCATCCGCGCCGGCGGTTGCGAGGTGATTGCCCTTCGGATCGAAGCTGATGGATTTGATACGGCTCGGATAGCCGCCCATCTGGCCATGTTTGCGCTGGTCGGTACTCCAGACATGAAGAGCGTTTTCGTGCATCGTGGTCACGAGAAAATCGCCGCGCGGGCTGAATGCGATGAGATGATGCGCGCCCTTCCATTCGTAGTCGTCGGGCGCTTGCCTGTCGGTTCCGACCCAGTAAACGCTTGCGCCATTGTTGCGGCTTATAGCGAGCTTGCGGCCTTTTGGCGAAAAATCAAGACCGCCAACGGCACTGGAAGCGCGGTATTGCTTGGGTTCTTCACCGGGCAAAAGCACCACGATGCGGCGACCGTCGGCGACCGCTATCCCGCCCCATTCTGCGGCGGCGATCTGGTCGAAAAAGCGGCCGGGCCGATCAAGAAAAACGGCGGTCGCACTGTTCGGAAGCGTTGAGATCACCCTGCCGTCATCGCCTGCCGTCAAAACGGCACCGTCAAGGCCGGTGGCTGCAAGGCATGCGCCGTTATGCACCTGCGGGCGCGCTTTCTCGCCCGTCACATCCGCGAAAAGGACAGTGCCATCGCCGAGAGCGAAGGCGCAGTGATCGCCGCACCAGACCGCTTTGGTCGCGTGGGCACCAGCGGCCTTTTGCCAGCCGAGGGTATCGATCAGCGGTGTTTCGCTTCCCCAGTTCATGGTCGAGTTCATGGTCGCTGCCATCGGAACGTCAGGCGAGGCAGGCTTTGAAGCCTGCTTCCAGCGTGTCTTTCGGCAAATTGCGCCCGATGAAGACCAGCCGGCTCTCGCGCTTTTCGTCATCCCGCCAGGGACGCTGGCTGTCGCCTTCGATCATCATGTGGACGCCCTGCAAAACATAGCGCTCCGGATCGTCCTTGAAGGAGAGGATGCCTTTGGTCCGCAGGATGTCCTGTCCCATCGTATCGACGACCCGACCGATCCAGGCGAAAAACACCTGAGGGTTGAGATCCTGATCAGTCCGGAAGGAAAGACTGCCCATTTCCTCGTCGTGATAATGCTTGTGGTGGTGATGCGCGTGATCATGGCCATGGTGATCATGCCCGTGGAGATCATGGTCTGATTCAAGAAAATCCGGCTCCAGCGTCAGGATACGGTCGAGATCGAAGGCGCCGCGGTCCAGCACGTCGGCAATTGCAATGGCGCTCTGCACCGTGCGGTGCAGTCGGGCATAGGGATTGATCGCGCGGATGCGTGCTTCAACTTCGCTGATTTCCTCCTCTGACAGGAGGTCCGTCTTGTTCACCAGAATGACGTCGGCAAAGGCGATCTGTTCCTTGGCTTCCGGCGCATCTGCGAGCCGGGCGAGAAGGTGTTTGGCATCAGTAACCGTTACGACGGAATCAAGCCGGGTTTTCTCGCGCACATCCTCATCCATGAAAAATGTCTGCGCCACCGGGCCAGGATCGGCAAGGCCGGTGGTCTCGATCAGGATGGCATCGAAGCGGCCTGCCCGCTTCATCAGGCCGTTAACGATCCGGATCAGGTCGCCGCGCACGGTGCAGCACAGACAGCCATTGTTCATTTCGAAGATTTCCTCGTCGGTATCAATGACGAGGTCGTTGTCGATGCCGATCTCACCGAATTCGTTCACGATGACCGCGAATTTCCGGCCATGATCCTCGCTCAGAATGCGGTTGAGGAGCGTCGTCTTGCCTGCGCCCAGATAGCCCGTGAGAATGGTAACCGGGACTTTTGCCGCAGCCTCTATCAGGGGGGTGGCTTTATGGGATTCGGCTTTGGTCATGGCTTTCGTTCCGCTTGGGTTCTGCTTGAGTTACGGCGCTTGATGGTTCGTCGATCATATGGCGCGGCTGTCGCGAAAACGCAATCGCGAATGGCGCGCCATCACCCTCCGGCTGCGCACAGGCCCATCAACGTCTTTCCAATGCCATCAAAAGTTG
This sequence comes from Hyphomicrobiales bacterium, assembly GCA_013911885.1. Lineage (GTDB taxonomy): Bacteria > Pseudomonadota > Alphaproteobacteria > Rhizobiales > JACESI01 > JACESI01. Next base: position 62,979 of record JACESI010000008.1, read on the forward strand.
GTTAGGTTGAGGGCGGCAATCTTTTGGAGGAGATGAAATGGCTTTGATGGATCGCGCTGAATGGCGTCATTTTCAGGGAATTGCGCGCCGTTTCGTGGTCGCGCTCCTGTTTCTTGTCACTCATCACCTGCCTGCCCATGCGGATGTCGGCGCGCGGCTTCAGGATCTTCTCACGCGGGATGCGGTTCAGATCTTCGGCGTTGCCTACACGCCCGAACCCCTCAGGGAAGCTTATGCGGCGCGCGGTTATGCGCCGGTCTTTGTTGATGAAACCGGACCGGTCAAGCGGGCGATGGAACTCATCCGCGTGCTTTCCGAATCGAGCGGTGACGGACTGGTGCCGCAGGATTATCTCGGCAACCTGCCTGAAAACTGGATGGATGCGGATCCGGCAGAGATCGAATTCGCGCTTAGTGATGCGTTCCGCCGTTATGGCCGTGATATCAGTGGCGGGCGGACGACGGCTGCCATCAGCGAACCGGATATCGTGATCGGGCGGAAAACCTTCGATCTCGGCTTCTGGCTGGAGCGGGCGGCAATTGTGGGGCCGGAAGCGATCGTCGCCGAACTGCGTCCGCGCCACCAGCAATATGACCGTCTTCGGCACATGCTTTTAGGCTACCGTGCGCTTGCGGCGCGTGGTGGCTGGCCGGTTATCTCGGCAGGCGCGACACTGAAACCCGATATGGTGGACCCGCGTGTTGCGGAACTGCGGGCGAATATGTCGGCGCGCGGCTATAATGGCCTGAATGATACCCCCGATGCCACGGTCTATGATGCAGCGGTCGCGAGAGCCGTATCGCATTTTCAGGAACGAAATGGCCTTGAGAATGACGCGGTTGTCGGTCCGCAGTCGCTTGCTGCCCTGAATATGCCGGCCGAGGAACGCGTCAACCAGATCGTCGTCAATATGGAACGCTGGCGCTGGCTCGCACCAGATCTCGGGGGGCGGCATATTCTCGTCAATCAGGCGAATTTCAAATTGCAGCTTGTCGAGAACGGAAAGATTGTGGATGAGCGGCGTGTGATCGTCGGCAAGGCGTTTCACAAGTCGCCGATGTTCTCGGACAAGATCCGCTATCTCGAGTTCAATCCGACATGGACGGTTCCGCACTCCATCGCGGGCAATGAAATGCTGCCGAAGCTGAGGCGCGACCCCGGCTATCTCGAGCGCAACGACTACAAGATTTATACATCCTGGGAAGCCGATGCCCCGGCAATGAGCGCCCATAGCGTCAACTGGAGCAATGTCACCTCGTCACGCTTTCCCTTCAAGATCGTGCAGCAGCCGGGTGCACTCAATGCGCTCGGACGGGTCAAGTTCATGTTCCCTAATGCCTTCGACGTCTATCTGCACGATACGCCGTCGCGCGGTCTGTTCGCACGGGCCGATCGCGCCCTGTCGCATGGCTGTATCCGGGTTCAGGACCCGATTGATTTCGCCGAAATGCTGCTCAAAGCGGATCGTGGCATCGGCCCCGCAGAGATCAGCGCCATTCTCGAAAGCAAACAGACGACGCGGGTCGACCTCAAGACGCCGCTTGCGGTTCATCTGACCTATTTCACCGTCTGGGTGAGCGATGAAGGTGTGCCGGCATTCTACAACGATGTCTACGAGCGCGACGCGCTGGTCGCTCGGGTGTTTTTCGGCTCGGTTTGATGACACAATGATCGCATATATCCCCATATGGAGTAGCGCGTACGGGATGAAATCATGATCGGCGTTTGACAGGCGACCGGAACAGAAAAGCGGGCGCTTGCGGGAGATACTGACAGAAAACAGGCCATCGGGGCACAGCCCGACAGAGCAGAGGCCAGCGGAGTAGAAGATGAAGGAGCAATTGTCACCTGAGAGAACCGCCATGACAGAAGCGAACGGCAACGACACTAGGATGGCAAGCGCCAATCGGTCGGGAAAGCCCGGCGGCAGGCTCGCAGAGACCTTGCGTCTCATCCGCGAGCGGGAGGGTCTTGCAAATGCCGGGGACGCAACCCCCACACCGGATGATGAGGCCCGCAAGGCGCTTGGCTTGCTTCTTGACGATCTGCGAGACGTGATCGACGACCTTCCGAAGGATGTCGATTTCTTCGAATTCAATCTCTCGCACGGCGCGCCGCCACGGCTCTGGATCGATGCTGTGAGCTTCGTCGTCATGGCGGAAAATAATATCGGCTTCAGAATGCTGAAACATACAAGAGGCGGACGCATCCTGCTCAAGGAATGTCTCGAACGGGCTGATATGGAGGCTGCGATCGTCGATTATGTTGCCCGGCGGCTTGCGCGACGGGAAGTCGACATGGGTCCCGCCACGACGCGCGCGACGGCATCGCGCCAGATAGAGCCAGTTGCGACCGTGACGGAGAGCAACAGGTCAAATAGAAGGTATGGCAGCAGACCCAGCAGCAGAATGGCAAGTCTTGCCTGGTTTCTGGCCGGCACCATCGTCGGGGCTGCCGCTCTTCTGGGGCTTGCCTGGTTTCGGGCGGACATTACAGCTCTTCTTGCCAAACTCTGAGCCCGGGCAACTCTTACCGGGCGTCAGATGAGGTCGCTGCGCCCGATCTCGGCGAAAGTGCCGTCTTCGGTCAGCCCGCGCTCGATCATCGAGCAGCGCCAGTGCTGATCGGGGCGTGCTATTTGATAAAGATTGTAGCGTGCCGGTTCGTGGTGGCCGCTCATACCGCTTGAGGCCGACGGCACACCGACTAGCGGGATCGGCCCGACCGGGCCTTCCGCATATTTCACGCTTGCCCGATGCGTGTGGCCGTGCAGGATAAGCTCAGCGCCCACTTCCGCAATCACCTTGTTGAATTTGCGATAATCGACGAGCCGCTTGAGACGGCGGTCTTTTTCAACGAAGGGCGGATGGTGGATCATGACGACGCGAAAACAATTCTCAAGCGCAAGGCGGGCGAGAAGAGCTGAGGTTTCTTCAAGCTGCACCGTCCCGACCCGACCCGTCGCCATGAAAGGCAATGTTGCAACCGCGCTCGAAAGACCGATGAGCGCGAGCGGTCCGCGCCGCCGGAGATAGGGAAATTGGACCAGGGCTGATGGATCGGCTCCGTCACCGAGAAGATAGGGCCCCCATGCTGCCTTTGCCTGATCGAGCGCGCCGGCGACATAGGCATCGTGATTGCCGGGGATAAGCGAGACGTTATCGGGCGAACCAATCGTCTCAAGCCAGCTCCGCGCCGCTGTGATCTCGCTTGGCAGCGCGATATTGACGAGATCGCCGGTGAGAGCGATGTGATCCGGGTTCTGGCGTTTCAGATCATTGATCAGGTTTTCAAGCACCGGTCCGGTGAGCGCGCGGAGCCGGTTGCGCTTGTAATTGATATAGCCGGTGATGCGCTTCGACAGGAGCGCGCGAACAGGTTGGCGCGGCAGGGGCCCAATATGCGGATCGGAAAAATGAGCAAGCGTGAACATCGTTGAATTGGGCCGGCTGTCTTATCGTTTCATCGTCTGATGCTGGATTTCGGACATCGATTCTGCGTAAATTTCGTATGGCCCCGTTCATTACACGTCTGATGCATTACGTCCACCTCGCCCGCCGGTCGCATACGCTGGGTGTGCGCGCGGTTGTGCGCGATGCGGCGGGGCGGGTGTTTCTGGTGAAACACAGCTATGTTTCGGGATGGTATCTGCCGGGTGGCGGTGTGGAACCGGGGGAAACCCTTTTCGATGCGCTGCAAAAGGAATTGCGTGAGGAGGGCAATATCCATCTCACCGGTCCGGCACGGCTGATTGCGGTTTATCACAACCGGGCGGCTGCGCGCCGGGATCATGTCGCTCTTTACGAATGCCCCGAATGGACGCAGCCCGCACCGCCTGACAGGCCCAACCGCGAGATTCTCGACACCGGTTTTTTTCCCCTCGATGCCCTGCCGGAGACGACGACAACCGCGACGCTGCGCCGGTTGAAGGAACTGGAAAGCGCCGGTCCCTATGATCCTTTGTGGTGACCTTTCAAGTCCGGCTTTTCTGCCGCTTACTCTTCCGGGCGCAGAAGTTTGCGCTCGAAAATCCATGGATAGACGTCGACCGCCAGCTTCAGTGCCGCCTGGGCGTCCTTGTGCTCGTTGCGATTGGTAAGGATGCGCGCCTTGCCGGAAAGTGCGCCGAAATGGCGGGGTTCGAGCGCCAGAGCTTTTTCGATATCAACAAGGGATTCGTCGTATTTTTCCTGCAAGAAGAAGATGAAGGCGCGCTGGTTCCATCCCTCAGCATATGCTGGAGCTGCCTCGACCACTCTGTCGAGTATCACCCTCGCGCCTTCGTAGTCGTGCCAGCGGCGGCGCTCCAGCGCGTCGTCCATCAGTTTCCTTATGCCTGCGTCCGGGGCAGCGTCGAGCCAGCTGTTCCAGATTTTCTGCGCGACAAAGCGGGCGCCATCCTCCGTTTCTGCTGTTTTCAGGATCGCGAAGAGATTGTCGCGTTCAATGTTCGGGTCGACATTTTGTGCGGCGGTCATCGCGCGTTGCAACGCGTCGAGTTCCTTCAGGCGTTCTGTCTCGGGATCGGGCTTGCTTTGCTGCGCACTGGAATTTCGGCTGTCCGTTTGCTGCGGAAGAGGCGACAGCGCGGCCGCCTCTTTTGGTGCTGCCAAAATCAGGGCAAGCGCGCCCGCCAGCATAACCTCGTGAGCTTTCGCCATGGTCCATCAACCTCCCTTTTTCCAGAAAGTCTAGCAGCCCGCGAAAAGTCGCGCATCTGGATATCTGATCAAATCAGCGCGACTTCTGGCCGGTTATGGGGGCGGTTGAGGTCGATTTCAGGGCCCAGAGGTACGATCCGGGTCGGGTTGATGGTCTCATGACTGCGGTAATAATGTCCCTTGATATGATCCATGTTCACCGTGCCCGCGACACCCGGCGCCTGATAGAGCGCCCGCAGATAGTTCGAAAGCGCGGGATAGTCCTCGATCCGGCGGATATTGCACTTGAAATGGCTGACATAGACCGGATCGAAACGAAGCAAGGTGGTGAAAAGCCGCCAGTCGGCCTCGGTCAGGCGGTCGCCTGCCAGATAGGGTGTCGCTGAAAGGATGGTCTCAAGCGCATCGAGGGTTTTGAAAAGCGCCGTCACCGCTTCCTCATACGCTTCCGCCTTGGTCGCGAAACCTGATTTGTAAACGCCGTTGTTGACGTTGTGATAAACGTCCTCGTTGATTGCGTCGATGCTCTCTCGCAGGGCCTGCGGATAGAAATCGAGGCTGTTGCCGGTCAAGGTGTTGAAAGCCGAATTGAACATGCGGATGATTTCCGACGATTCGTTCGATACGATGGTTGCCGTCTCCTTGTCCCAAAGGACCGGCACCGTGACCCGCCCAGTGAAGGATGGATCCGCTTTGAGATAGATCTGATAGAGCTTTTCCGCGTTGAAGATCGGGTCGCGGATCGTGCCGGGATTATCGGAAAATTCCCAGCCATTCGCACCCATGAACATATCGACCACGGAAACGTCAATATGATCTTCCAGCCCTTTCAGGGTGCGGAATATCATTGTCCGGTGTGCCCAGGGGCAGGCATGGGAAACATAAAGGTGATAGCGCCCGCTCTCTGCCTTGAACCCGCTCTTGCCCGAGGAGCCGGCGCTGCCATCGGATGTTATCCAATTGCGGAAAGCGGCATCCTTTCGGACAAACTTGCCGCCTGTGCTTTTTGTATCATACCACTGATCGTGCCAGATACCTTCGACCAAAAGACCCATAGACGTTTCCCTTCCCGGCTGATTTCGACTTGCGCTTCGCCTTTACGGCTTCTCGCATTGCTAACGGATTTTTCGCGGCGCGGTTCCCCGTGAACAGATTGTTCACGGCAACATGACGCCTTTATGTGAAGATGGCAGAGCGTATCAGATTGAGACCGAGAAGGAAAAAAACAAAGAGAAACAGCTGCCGGAACTGATCACCGGAGAGATATCGGCGCCCCTGTTCGCCAATCATGACCCCGATCAGGGCGGGAATCGTCATAAGCAGCGAGTAGAGCAGCATTTTCGGCGATGTCAGGCCGGTCTGCCAGTAACCGGCAAGAAGCGGCAGCGATCCGGCGAGAAGAAGAAAGCCGAGCGCGCCGACAAATTCATCCTTCGGCAGGCGGCGTGACATCAGATAAACCACCATTGGCGGCGCCCAGAGCGATGTCAGCCCGCCCATTATGCCCGCAAGCGAGCCGATCAGTAGCTGGGCTTTTCGGTCGTGCTTTTCCGGTATGGAAAGCGGTCGCGCGAAGGCGCTCACAAGCGCGAAAATGACAATGACGAAGCCCGTGATGATCTTCAGAACATTCTCTGAAAAAGACGCCGCGAAATGGGTGAAAATGAAAATGCCCAGGATAAGCGTGATTGAAAAGGGCCAGTAGCGGCGGAAAGCTGAGACGATCATGCCCGCGCGCCAGACCTGAAAGGCGTTGGTAATGAGCAGCGGCAGGAGCATCAGGGCAATCGCCTGACGCGGGTCGGTAAACTGCGACATCAGCGCAATCACCGCTGTCGGAAGGCCGATGCCGACAAGGCCCTTGATCGTACCCGAAAACACGAAAATGAGCGTGGCGATAAGCCACAACGCCTCGAAATCCATCAGTAAATCCGATTTTCGCCGAAATCCTGAAGGGTTTCCGGTCTGCGCCGCGACCCTAGCAGATTGGCATCTCAGGTCATGCGGAAAATCGCTCACCGGTGCTTTCTTTACGGCATGGCGAAAGCGTGATATCGAGCCATCCACAAAAGGGTAAGCTTTGATGATTTTGCTCCGACGACCTGGTGAGAAACAACAAGGGGGTGGCATTGCCGCCCCTCGATGCTCACGCTTCCGCAGGCAAGGTTGAAAGACCTGTTGCGCTCTGGAAGCCCTGTCAGACGTATCGCCCGGAGCTTCCATGGCCCTGCCTCCCCTTCACTATAAAATTGAAATTGAAAGACCGGCTCATGAAGCCGACATCGAGGCGCTGAATGCGGATGTGTTCGGTCCGGGCCGCTTCACGCGCGCCGCATACCGGGTGCGCGAAGGCGCGTCCGCCGACCCGCGCTTCTGTTTCGTGGCCCTTGATGACGGGCGGCTGATCGGCTCGGTGAGGCTGACTTATGTCGGCATCGGCGCGGGGCGCGCCTTCATGCTGGGGCCGCTTTGCGTGCTGCGTTCCTTGCAGGGGCAAGGTGTCGGCAAGGCGCTGGTGCGTCATTGCGTGTCGGCGGTCATGGACAGCGTGTCGCTTCCGATCATTCTGGTCGGCGATCCGCCTTATTACGGGCCGCTTGGCTTCGAGAACGCGCCGGCGGACATTCTCATGCCGGGTCCGGTCGACTATAGCCGGCTCTTGATTGCGTGGCCCGGCCACGACCCTGTTACCAGCGAGCACGGGGAGATTGACCGCGCTGTCTACCGCGGCATCGTGGAAGGGCTAGCGCCCCTCGCGGTACCACATGGCGGTGAAGGCGCCGAGAAGTAGGGCAAGACCCAGAAGGCCGGCGAAAAGCGAAATCCGGTTGACGCCCTTGAGGATTGATGCATCGGTCATCTTGAGGCCGAACCAGTCGCGACCGCCGAAGCTGCGGCCATCGTCGCCATTGTTGCGCAGAGGCACAATGCGCGGGGTGCCGTCGGCGACCCGAAGCACGCGCCCTCCGGTCTCAGCGGCGAGCGGCGCAAGAAACTTGTCAGTCGACACCACTTCCTGAAATTCCTTCGGATTGGGCGGACCCATATGAGCAAGGGTCTTGAGGTCGCCATCGGTGATTGCATAAAGACCGGGCATCGCGTTCCTGATCCGGCCCTGAAGCAGGCCATCATCGGCAGCTGCGAGATCGAGCGTCGTTGCGACACCGGTCGGCTCAGTGATTTCGACGGCCCGCGCCGGCCCTTCCTTCGGTGTTTCGCTCATGGTCTGGCGTTCGATCACGAGGTCATCGCCTTGTGCGAAGCCACGCAATGCCTCCTCCTCGAGATCCGGTTCTTTCATCAGCCAGTGCGACAGGCGGCGCAGAAGCTGGACATGGGGGCCGCCGCCTTCAAAGCCGCGCGCCCAGAGCCAGGCATGATCAGAGAGCATCAGCGCGACCCGACCTTCGCCTTCACGGTTCAGAATGAGCAGCGGTTTGTCGTCTAGCCCTGACATGACCGTATTGCCACGCGCCTCGATGACATCGACCGAGCGGAACCAGCGGCTCCAGGCTGGTGGCTCGGCCTTCGCGCCATCCAGCCCACGGGTGACAGGGTGGCGAAAGCCCTCTTTGGTGATGCGGGCGTGAAACGGCCCTTCATGGACGGTGCCGACCGGCTGGGCGGGCAGGACCGGAGCAAGGGGCGTCTGATAGATCGAGGAGGCGTCCGCATAATCCGGGCCTGCCGCAATCAGAAGCGCGCCGCCTTCCTCGACATAGCGTGCGATATTATCGAAATAAAGGATTGGAAGCACGCCACGCCGCTGATAGCGGTCGAAAATGATGAGATCGAACTCGTTGATCTTGAGCGAGAACAGTTCGCGCGTCGGAAAGGCGATCAGCGACAATTGGTTGATCGGTGTGCCGTCCTGCTTTTCCGGCGGGCGCAGGATGGTGAAGTGAACGAGATCGACCGTCGCATCGGATTTGAGAAGATTGCGCCATGTGCGCTCTCCCGGATGCGGTTCGCCGGAGACGAGGAGCACGCGCAGGTTCTCGCGGATGCCCTCAATTGTCTGGATGGCCGTGTTGTTGACGGCGGTCAGTTCGCCCTCCGCCTTGTCCATCGCGATTTCGAGAATGTTTTTCCCGCCGCGGTCGATCTTGATTGCAAGCGTGATTTCCTCGCCCACGGGCACGGTCTCGCTGACCTTGTTTTCGCCATTGAGCCTGATCGTGACTTCGGCGGTCACAGAGCGGCTGCGATCGGTGCTCTCGACCCGGAACTTGATTTCCTTTTCTTCGCCGACAATGCCGAAGCGCGGTGCTTCGGTGAGGACGAGGCGGCGGTCGAATTCATCCGCCCGACCTGTCAGAAGGGTGTGTATCGGCGCGCGAAAGCCAAGGGACTTTCGGTCGGCTGGCACATCATGGACTTCGCCGTCCGTCAGGAGGATTGCGCCCGCGATCTGGTCTGGCGGAACATCGGCGAGTTCCCGCTCAAGCGCGCTGAAGAGCACCGTGCCATCCCGGCCCGGGTCACGGCCATTGCTCTCGACATAGCGCACTTCAAGATTGGGGATAACGGCAAGACGGCGCTTGAGATCATCGAGCGCTGCGTCGGTCTGTTGCTTGCGGTTGTCGAGGGTCTGGCTGCCGGAGCGGTCGATCACCACCGCCGCAACGCTGGTCAGCGGTTCGCGATCTTCCTGGACGAGGACAGGGTTGATGAGGGCCATGATCCCGAAGGCGAGCGCGAGCGCCCGCAAGGGCGCGCCGCGGCTTCGCCCGATCAGAAGAAGGCTCGCAATCACCAGCGCGGCAGCACCGATTGCCGCAATCAGCGGCCATGGCAGGAGCGGGTCGAGATCGAGCAGCCAGTTCATCACTGCCCCAGTCGTTCGAGCAGGGCCGGAACGTGGACCTGATCGGCCTTGTAATTGCCGGTCAGGGTATACATCACGATATTGACCCCGGTGCGGAAGGCATAGACGCGCTGTTCCGGATCGCTTGGCACGGTCGGAAGCAGCGGCTGATTGCTGGCATCGGTGGCCCATGCGCCGGCGAGATCATTCGCTGTAATCAGGATCGAGGATACGCCATCCGCTTCCGTTTGGCTCTCTTCGTCGTTCTTTTCCTTGTCGGATGTCGCTTCCACCCAGAGGGGGCTGCCATCCCAGCGTCCCGGAAAGTCCTGGAGCAGATAGAACGAGCGGGTCAGCACATGGTTGGATGGAACCGGTTCAAGCGGCGGAATGTCGAGCCCCGCCACGATCTGGCGAAGTTTCGCTGTCGCCGGTGTCACGGTATTCGGGAAAGTGTCAAACTGGTCGCGGGTATCGAAAAGCACGGTACCGCCCTGTTTCATGAACGCATCGACCCGCGCCATTGTCGCTGCGTCGGGCACCGGCGCATTCGGTGTAATGGGCCAGTAGAGAAGGGCGTAAAAGGCCATCTCGTCTTTGGCAATATCGACGCCAACCGGCGCGCCGGGTTCAAGCGCTGTGCGCAGCGCAAGGAAAGTGGACAGTCCCTTCAGGCCGGCTGCGCTGATTTCATCGACGGCGCTATCGCCGGTCATGACATAGGCAAGCCGCGTGGTCAGTGCGCCCGCATAGGCTTCGTCGCTGTTGCCTTGCGCCCGGCTCTGTGTTGGTGCGCCGAAAACAAGCAGGCAGCCAGCGATCAGGCATCCGGCAAGAGCGCGAAAGCGCGCGCGGAGCGCACCGGAGAAGAGCCCGGCCATTGCCGCCACAATCACCGCATCGATGAGCAGAAGGATAACCGCGCCTGAAAAGAAGGAAGGCCGCAAATCAGTGGCGATTTGGCCATCAAGACCCGTGATACTGGCGCTCCCTGCCAAAGCGGCAGGGTCGAGCATTGCAAATGGCGTTTGTTTCGTCATCAGGTTGAGGGCGATCAGGCTTTCTTCCTTGCCATAGAGACCCGGCGGTGTCTTGCTGCTTGCGAGGTTCTCGGCAAGGGCGCTGAGGGCAATCGGTTCGGCGGTTTCGATGGGCGGGCCGAGGCGGCCATAGGCATCAAGGGTCTGGAATGGCGGGAAGACTTCCGCAACACTGTTCGTGTTGCCTGTGACCGCGCTTGCCGGGACCGAGGAAAAGGCGACGAGCTTGACCAGCATATCGACGAAGGCTCCGGAAATCGGCAGGTTTGACCACGAGGCATCGGCGGTGACATGGAAAAGAATGAGCCAGCCTTCACCGACCTTTTGCGCAGTGACAAGCGGCGTTCCGTCTTCAAGTTCAGCCCATGTCCTGTTCAGGAGGTCGAAGTCGGGTTCGGCCAGCACCTGCCGGGTCACTTCGATATCACCGGGCAAATTCATGCCGGCGAACGGGCCGTTTTCCGAGAAACGGGCAAGCTTCTGAGGTTTTTCCCAGGTGAGGGAGCCGCCAAGGCTGCGTTCGCCAGCGCGCAGGCGTACCGGCGTCAGAGCGTCCCTGGTCGCGGCAAGCCGGGGGCCCGAAAAGCGCACGACCGTGCCGCCCTGCGTCATGAAGCGGCGCAGCCGCTCGACTTCATTCGCAGGCAAGGTGCCGACATCGGCCATGACGATCATCGAGGCGCCAGAGCGGATCAGCGACGGGACAGCTTCGGCGATATTCTGGGTGCCCGCATCACGCAGGTCGGCAAAGGGCTCGAGGGCGCGACGGATATAATAAAGCGGTGACAGCAAAGGCTGCTGCGCCTGGTCGACCGACGCGCCGGACAACAGCCCGACCGAGCGCCGCCGCGAGCGGTCATCGAGAAGATAATGGCCGCCAACGCTCTCGAGTATCGCGCCGTTTTCATCCATGAGCGCGAGGCGTATGATTTCATTGCGCAGTTCGATCGGGAGTTCGATCACAGCCTTGGTTTCAAGCGCGTCACCAGCAAAGGGAACAGCAACCTCCGCGAGGGCAAGGCCGTCCTTGTCAAGGGCGCGCAAGGTGACGGGACGGGTCGTCGGTGCAAGCCGTTTCACGACGACATCAAGCGCGTTTGCCGAATTGCCGACCTCGCTGATGGCGAGGCGCGCATCAGGGTTGAAGCGGAAGCGGATCGCGCCCATTGCCGAAAGCTGATCGGCAAGCGCTGCGTCGCCATCGGTTCTGAGCGGGCTTGCAATCCAGACGATCTCAGTGTTTGCCGCTGTCTCACCGGCGTCTTTGGCAAAGGCGCTCAGGCGTTTTGCCGTTGTCCCACGATCTTCCGGAAAGGGCAGCGGGCGGACAGCGTTCAATCGTTCGAGCATCGTTTCCGGATCGTCGAACCGGATCGCCGCATTCTCAGGGTCGGTGGTGAAAATCAGGGCGGCGGGCTTTTGTGCGCGCGAGGCATCCTCAAGCAGGGTGCGTGCGGCGTCACGCCGCCTCGGCCAGTCATTCGCGGTCGTCCAGCCATTGTCGAGGACCACGATGAGCGGGTTTTTGTTTGCCACCGCGCCCTGGTTGGGGCGGATGGACGGACCCGCGAGAGCGAGGATGGCAAGGGCAGCCAGAAGAAGCCGGATCGCGGTCAGCCACCACGGGCTCGCGTGGGGGGTTTCCTCCCGATGCGCGAGTTCGGCAAGCAGCCGGGTTGGCGGAAAGGCCTGCAGGCGCGGCCGCGGCGGCATCAGGCGCAGCAGCCACCAGATCAGCGGCAGCAGGAGGAGCGCACCGAGAATCGCCGGACTGGTAAAGGCAAGCGCCGTGCCGAACATCTTGGTCTAGCCTTTCGTCATGCGGTTATAAAGGGTGAGCACGGCTTCCGTTGCGGGGCGGTCGGTATGGTGAACGAGAAAGGTCCAGTTGAGGCGGTTGCAAAGTTCTTTCACGGCAAGTCTGCGTGATTCGAGGCGTGCGCGATAATCCTCGCGGTAGGCCTGCGCCCGGCTGGTGATGACTATCTGCCCGGTTTCAGGGTCCTGAAACTCGATCCGCCCGGAATAGGGAAACGCTTCTTCCACCGGGTCCAGCACCTGGACCACATGGCCCCTTGTGCCGGAGCGGGCGATCTGGTGGAGGAAATTTTCAAGTTCGGCAATCGGGTCGAGAAAATCACCGAAAAGCACCACTTCTGAAAAACGGTTGATGCCGTCCGGTGCGGGCATTCCCTGTTTTGGCGGCAGGACGCCGATCCGGGCGATCCGCTCAGCATAAATTTCCGCCGCCCGCCGCCGCGTGGTGGCGCGGGTATGGCCGAGAAGACCGGTCCGCTCGCCCCCGGCGCTCAGAAGTTCGGTCATCGCGAGTGTTAGAACAATGGCGCGGGCGCGCTTGGTGACGCCGGAAAGAGAGGAGCCGAACTGCATCGACCGGGTGAGATCAAGCCAGAGCCACGCGGTCTGCGCTGCTTCCCATTCGCGGTCCTTGATATAGATGGTACCGTCGCGGGCCGAGCGCCGCCAGTCGATGGCGCTTGTGTTTTCACCTTCGGCAAAGGGGCGGAACTGCCAGAATGCCTCGCCGGGGCCCGCCATCCGCCGACCGTGCCAGCCAGACATGATCGTGCGGGCGACGCGGCGGGATTCGAGCAGAAGATCTGGCAGCGTTTCCGCTGCATGCTGCGCTTGCGTGAGCAGCTTGAAGGGCTGATCGACCGCTTCCTCCAGAGTGCCGCTCATGGTGTTCATCAGCCGATTTTGCCTTTCAGGGCGGCAATCACGTCACGCACCGAAATGCCGTCGGCGCGGGCTGAGAATGAAAGCGCCATGCGGTGCTGCAACACCGGTTCGGCCAGAGCCAGAACATCGTCAACCGAGGGGGCGAGGCGTCCTTCAAGCAGGGCGCGGGCGCGCACGGTGAGCATCAGCGCCTGCGAGGCGCGGGGCCCCGGCCCCCAGGCGATATGTTTGGTCATGGCATTGCTGTCTGCTGCATCCGGGCGCGCGGATCGCACGAGGGCGAGAATGGCCTCCATCACACTTTCGCCGACCGGCATCTTGCGCACCAGAAGCTGATAGGCGCGCAACTGTTCGCCGGTGAGGACAGGCTTTGCAACCGCGCTTACCGCGCCCGTTGTTTCAATCAGAATGCGCCGCTCGGCCTCAAGCGTCGGATAGCGCACATCAATCTGCATCAAAAACCGGTCAAGCTGGGCTTCGGGAAGGGGATAGGTTCCTTCCTGCTCAAGCGGGTTCTGGGTCGCGAGAACATGAAAAGGCTCTGGCAGATCATAGCGTTTCGCGGCGACAGTGACATGATATTCCTGCATCGCCTGAAGCAGTGCCGACTGGGTTCGCGGGCTTGCCCGGTTGATTTCATCGGCCATCAGAAGCTGGGCGAAGACCGGGCCCTTGAGAAAGCGGAAGGCGCGCCGGCCGTCCTCGTCCTTGTCCATGACTTCAGAGCCGATAATGTCAGATGGCATCAGGTCCGGGGTGAACTGGATCCTGTTTGCGTTGAGGCCGAGTACGGTTCCCATTGTTTCCACAAGAAGCGTTTTTGCAAGACCCGGAACGCCGACCAGAAGCCCATGGCCGCCCGCCAGAATGGCCGCAAAAGCCATTTCGACAATCGTTTCCTGCCCAAACACCACGGCACCAATAGCCTCACGCGCGCGGCGGATTTCGGTGGCGGCGGCATCGGCCTCCTCGACAATATCGGCGACAATCTGGGAAGGGGTCTTGTCGACAGCGCTCATCCGAACGCCTCCTTTTGATCTGGATTCTTGTTCAACCTGTCTTATCAGCAAAAACCAGCGGACGGCGCATCGAACAGGGCTTTTCAACACCATCATGGGAGTATGTGGGCGATTTCATGACATTGTCCACCAGGATTGCCTGCGACACGCGCGCTCAATCTTGGCCCGCTTGCAAGGTCGTCCTCCCGCCGGTCCGGCATTATCGATGATTTTTCGGGCGATAATGCGCGCGAGCGTGGCATTGACGCGCTGACGCAGTTTGCGGTTTTGAAAAGTCCGTCTACATAGAAGTCATGGCAGAGCGCAAAAAACCATCGACGACAAACGATCCCGCTATCACCGAGGGACAGATTTCGGGCGGGCTCGAGGCGCTTTTGTCGCGCGCGAAATATGCCGGAAGCGGCACGCCGCCGGTCGAGAAATGGAACCCGCCCTTCTGCGGCGATCTTGACATGCGCATCGCGCGGGACGGTCTGTGGTATTATATGGGCACGCCGATCGGGCGTGAGGCGCTCGTTCGGCTGTTTTCCACCGTCCTGCGGAAAGATGCGGATGGAAAGACCTATCTCGTCACCCCGGTCGAAAAGATCGGCATTACGGTCGACGATGCGCCCTTTGTTGCGGTCGAGATGAATGTTCACCAGAAGGGCGGGACACAGGTTCTGACAGTGCGCACCAATGTCGGCGATGCGGTCGAGATCGGGCCAGATCATCGATTGCGCTTTACCGATGAGGACAGGACCGAGGGCGTCAAGCCTTATGTTCACATACGCGGGCGGCTCGAGGCGCTCCTTGCCCGGCCCTTGCTCTACCAGCTTGTCGATATCGGCGAGACGCGGGATGTGGACGGGATCGCGATGTTCGGCGTGACAAGCAACAACATGTTTTTCCCGATCATGCGGCAGGACGAGCTCGACCGCCTCACGGACGGCGGATAATCTTCATGTTTGTTGATGACGATGATTTTCTGAGGCGTGCCGGGCGCTATCTGCACCCGCTGGCAGAGGGGCTTCGCGACAAGGGCGATCTCATTTTCAACCCCGATGTCGGCCAGATTTATCCGCATTTTCGCGAGGCGGCGGTGCTGTTTTCCGTGATCGAGCGTCCGGCGGGCTTCACGACGCTTCTCAACATGCGCCCGAGACATCTCAAACACCATGGCGGGCAGATCGGTTTTCCGGGGGGCAAGGTCGAGAGCGACGATGCCGGGCCGGTTGCAACGGCGCTGCGCGAAGCTAATGAGGAGGTCGGGCTTCCTGCCGCCAATGTCGAGCCGCTCGGTTTTCTCGATGCTTATATTACCGGAAGCGGCTTCCGGGTGGTGCCGGTCGTTGCCCGCGTAACGCCACCTGCTTCTTTCGTGCTTGATGCAAATGAGGTAGAGGCAGCGTTCGAGGTGCCGTTTTCGTTTCTGATGAACCCGGAAAACCACAACCATGGCTTTGTCGACTGGAAGGGAAAACCCCGGTTCTATTATGAAATGCCCTATCGCGAGGGCGCGGCGGACTGGCGGATCTGGGGCGTGACGGCGGGGATCATCCGTCTTCTTTATGAGACGCTTTATCCCGAATTTCCCAAGACGGAACCTTATCGACGTACAGAACAAACGGTCTGAAACCAATGACGAAGTCACCCAAACCCCATCTGATTAACCGCTCCTGGCTGGATGAGATGAACCTGAAAGCTTTGCTTGCCGCGCTCAACACGGATGGCGAGGAGACGCGGATTGTTGGCGGTGCGGTGCGTAATGCCCTTCTCGGCGAGGAAATCGCGGATATCGATTGCGCCACCACCGCGATCCCAAGCAAGGTCGAGAGGCTCGCCGCAGCGGCCGGGTTCAGGACGGTTCCGACCGGAATTGAGCATGGCACGGTGACGGTTCTGGTCAACGCGGCGCGCTTTGAGGTGACGACGCTTCGAGCCGATGTTGAAACCGATGGCCGTCATGCCGTTGTCGCCTTCGGTCGCGATTTTGCAGCGGATGCGGCGCGGCGCGATTTTACGATCAATGCCCTTTCCATTGATGGCGATGGCGCGGTGCATGATCCGCTCGGGGGCTATGCGGATCTCGTGAACCGGGTGGTGCGTTTCATCGGCGATCCGGAAACCCGGATCCGGGAAGACTACCTGCGCACGCTGCGGTTTTTTCGGTTCTTTGCCTATTATGGCGACGGGCGGCCTGACCGTGATGCGCTGCGCGCCATCGTACGCACGCGCGACGGCCTCGGCAAGCTCTCGGTCGAGCGGGTGTGGATGGAACTCAAGAAAATCCTGAGCGCGCCTGAGCCGGAACGGGCGATCCTGTGGATGCGGACCACGGAAGTGCTCACCAGCGTTTTGCCCGAGAACTGGGGGCTTGATCAGTTCCACTGGCTGCTCGCCGCCGAGCGCGATCAGGGCTGGGAGCGTGATGCGATGCTGCGTCTTGAGGCGATGCTTCGCCCGGTGCCGGAGAATGTCACAACCCTTGCCGACCGGCTGAAATTCTCAAATGAAGAGCGCCATCGCCTTCTCGACTGGGTGGCGGAGGTGCCAACCGCGCGCAAGGCTGCTGGTCTGTCCGAGGCGGCGTTTGCCAAACATCTTTATCGGTCGAACCAAGGTGGACTTGTCGATGCGCTCGCGCATGAATTCGCCCAGCGATTCGTTAAGGAAGAGGCTGGCGCAAAGGCGATTGCCGATCTTATCCTTCTATCGAGGGGGTGGCATCGCCCGGTCTTTCCGGTAACGGGCGATGACCTGATCGGGGCCGGGTTTGAACCCGGCCCGAAATTGGGCATAGCTCTGGGACGGCTCGAAGACCTGTGGATCGATAGCGGCTTTACGCTCTCAAAGCCGGCGCTTCTGGCCGCGCTCTGACCAACACGACATCGGTGTCGACAATCTGTTGTTTCATGGCTCGCAACATGCTTCGGGTGATGACAGCGTGACCATGCACCGCACGAAGATGCTGGCAGGCTCGCCTGATGACCTCGGAATCGGTTTCCGCCATGACGCGCCAGTCACAGCCCGGCAGGAATGATCCGCAATTCAGTTCTTTCATGACACTTGCCTCCTTGGTTGGTTTACCCCTTACGGGAAGCGCCAAGGATGGTTGCACAATCCGTCGATTTTTGGCTGATTTCTGGCCGAGATTGTGCCGACACCGGGTTCATTCCACGGCCCTCCATGGCCTTGCTTTGTGCAGGATCAGGGCCACTTCACCAATGGCGGCATCGAGGACAGGATGGATGCAACGTTTCCGCCGGTCTTCAGGCCGAAGATCGTGCCGCGATCATAAAGCAGATTGTATTCCACATAGCGCCCGCGCCGGATCAATTGCTCTTCGCGGTCGGCATCGGTGAAGGCGCTGTTCATGTTGCGCGCGACCAGCTTTGGATAAATCTCGAGAAAAGCGAGGCCGACATCGCGGGTGAGGGCGAAATCCTTGTCCCAGTCACCGCAATTGTGGTGATCGTAGAATATGCCGCCAATTCCGCGCGGCTCATCGCGATGGGGCAAATAGAAATATTCGTCGCACCATTCCTTGATACGCTGATAGCCGATGATATCAGCATGGGGTGCGACGCCTTTTTCCATGGCGGCGTGGAAATCGCGCGTGTCCGGATCGCTCTGGGTGCGCCGCCGGTCAAGCACAGGCGTGAGGTCTGCGCCACCGCCAAACCATTGTCTGGTCGTGATTACCATGCGGGTGTTCATATGAACGGCGGGGACATTCGGATTCCACGGGTGGGCAATGAGCGAAATGCCGGAAGCCCAGAACCGCGGATCTTCCGAGGCACCGGGGATCTGGTTTCGAAATTCCGGAGTGAATTCGCCGTGCACGGTCGAACAGTGGACGCCGACCTTTTCGAAAAGCCGGCCCTTCATCATCGACATCACCCCGCCACCGCCAGGGGTGCCGGTATGGTCCGTCCGCTCCCACGGCGTGCGGATGAAGCGACCGGCAGGCTCGCCGGGCTGGGCGAGGGAGACCGTGTCTTCCAGCGTTTCGAAAGCGCTGCAAATCTGGTCGCGCAGGGATTGGAACCAGGCCTCCGCCTTTTGCTTTTTGGTTTCGATATCAGCGGGGAGAGGCGTTTCGGTGGGCGTCGTCATCGGGGCAGAGGATCTTTCGTCAGGGTCGAGTGTATCAAGTCGTTTTAAACCCGGTGTGCCGACTTATCTATAAGGGAAAGTCTGGACACGGGATTGTGAGCGGCAAGTCTTTTGGATGGCTTCAGCCGACCTGCCGCAACGCTTCGCCTGCGACCATGGCGGCGGAACAGGCAAGATTGATCGAGCGCAGGCCTTCGACCATCGGAATGGTGAGGGCATGATCGGTGGCCGCGTGGACTTTATCCGGCACGCCTGCCGATTCGCGGCCGAAAAGCAGCACATCGCGGTCTGAATAGGCAAAATCGAGATAGGAGCGCGTGCTTTTCGTGGTGAGGAGAACGAGGCGTCTTGCCTCCTGTCGGCGCCAGTCTTCGAAGGCTTCAAAGGAGCGATGGCGGATCATCGCCGCACGCTCGAGATAGTCCATGCCCGCGCGCTTCAGGCCGGTATCGGACAGAACAAAGCCTGTCGGTTCGATGATGTGGACCGAAACACCGAGGCAGGCACCGAGCCTGAGGATCGTGCCGGTATTCTGGGGAATGTCGGGCTGATAAAGCGCAATGGACAGGGATGCGGGAGGCCGGGACAGGGTCAAAACGGGCACGCCACCTCAAAAGTCAGCCGCTCGCCGCCATCCGGATGATAAAGCGACAGGTTCAGGGCATGAAGGCAGAGGCGGGGCATCGCCTTGCGCGCGGCTTCGGGTGCATAGAGCGTATCGCCCAGTATCGGGTGGCCAAGCTCGCGCATGTGGAGGCGCAACTGGTGCGAGCGGCCGGTGAGGGGGCGAAGCGCGATGCGGCTGCGGTCGTCCTCACGCGCCAGAACTTGCCAATCGGTCACGGCACTGCGGCCTTCGGCGTGATCGATCATCTGGCGCGGGCGGTTCGGCCAGTCGACCCGGATCGGCAGATCGACCCGGCCTGAATCCGCTGCGACATTCCCGTCAACCAGCGCGATATAGGTCTTCTCGACATGGCGACGCTCGAATTGCAAACCGAGATGGCGGTGGGCGGCGGGGTTCATCGCGATCACCATGACACCGGATGTATCAAGATCGAGACGGTGAACGATGCGGGCCTGCGGATAGCGCTTATGCAGGCGCGTGATGAGACAGTCGAGGCGGTCGTCACCCTTTCCCGGAACACTCAACAGGCCGCAGGGCTTGTCGATGATCATCAGTTCTGCATCGCAATGAAGAATAGCTATTTCCGCCGAAGGTGGATTATAGAAGAACGGCGCGGGCGCTGTCGGATGCGGATTTGGATTCGACGACATGGACGGCGCACCTTTTCCTTTCAGAGTGAAGCGCAATGAAACCGAGCCGCCTGTTACACTATTTTGAAAGTCTGCACGACCCTTTCCGTGACGACGGTGTCGAGACCCCGCCGAAACAGTTCTGGGCGTTCTGCTGGTTCTATTGCCGCCCGCTCTGGCCGCTGCTCGTGATTGCAGCCTTACTCAGCGGTGTTGTCGCGATGCTCGAGATTACGATATTCACCTTCATGGGCGATCTCGTGACGCTTCTGACCAATGCCAGCCGTGACGGTTTCTTTGAAGACCATGGCGCGACGCTGATCTGGATGACAGTGGTTCTGATGCTGTTGCTTCCGATCGCGCAATTCGTGCGCGAACTCTTTCTCAATCAGGGCATTGCCGGCAATTTTCCAATGGGTGTGCGCTGGCGCGGCCACCGTTATCTCCTGCGGCAGAGCCTGTCGTTCTATCAGAATGATTTTGCCGGGCGGATTGCCAACACGCTGATGCAGACATCGCTCGCGGTGCGCGAGGTCATGATCAAGGTCGGCGATGTTTTCGTCTTCGTGGGCGTCTATTTCATCGGCGCGGTGGCGGTCGTCGCCTATGCCGACTGGCGCCTTACACTGCCGTTTTTCGGCTGGTTCATCGGTTACGCGTTTTTGTTGGTGCATTTCATTCCGAAATTGCGGGATATCGCCAAGCGACAGGCAGAGGCGCGCTCGGTCATGACCGGCCATGTCGTCGATGCCTATTCCAATATTCAGACGGTGAAGCTCTTCTCTCATGCCGAACGGGAGGAACGCTTTGCGAAAATCAGCATGAAGGCGTTCATGGAGACCGTCTATGTGCAGATGCGGCGCGTCACCTGGCTCAACCTCTCGCTGGCGCTTCTCAACAACACGGCATTTTTTGCCATTGCCGGAACGTCGATCTGGGCGTGGTGGGTCAATGTCGTTAGCATCGGCGATATCGCGCTCGCGATGGGGCTGGTGTTGCGCCTGCACGGCATGTCGCACTGGATACTCTGGGAAATGGCCGGTATTTTTGAAAATGTCGGCACGGTTCAGGATGGTATTTCGACCTTGACACTGGCCCGGGTTGTTCGTGATCAGCCGAATGCGCGTACGCTTGTGATCGACAAGGGCGCGATCAGCTTCGATCATGTGCGCTTTCACTATGGCCGCGAGAAAAGCGTGATCGAGGATCTGTCGCTTGACATTTCTGCCGGCGAGAAGGTCGGCATTGTCGGACCATCCGGCGCGGGCAAGTCGACCTTGGTCAATCTTCTCCTGCGTCTATACGACGTTGAGGCCGGGGCGATCCGCATCGACGGCCAGAATATCGCGGAAGTGACGCAGGAAAGTCTTCGCTCCCGGATCGGCATGGTGAGCCAGGATACTTCGCTGCTGCATCGCTCTGTGCGCGACAATATCGCCTATGGCCGCGAGGGGGCGAGCGATGCGGAAATCATTGCCGCCGCCGAAAAGGCCAATGCATGGTCGTTTATTCCAGGCCTTGAGGATGTGTCCGGGCGACGCGGTCTTGATGCGCTCGTGGGCGAACGCGGGGTCAATCTTTCCGGCGGACAGCGCCAGCGTGTCGCGATTGCCCGTGTGCTGCTCAAGGATGCGCCGATCCTCGTTCTTGATGAGGCGACCTCAGCACTCGATTCGGGGGGTGAAGCGGCGATCCAGGAGCAGTTGAAAACGCTGATGGAAGGCAAGACCGTTATCGCGATTGCGCACCGGCTCTCGACAATCGCGGAAATGGACAGGCTCATCGTTCTCAATCAGGGGCGGATCGTCGAGATGGGAACCCATGCAGAACTTGTCGCAGAGAAAGGACATTATGCCGAACTCTGGGCGCGCCAGTCGGGCGGCTTTCTTTATGGGGCACCAAGGCCGCTCGCGGCTGAATGAAAGGGGCCGTTTGCGGTCTATCCCCGCCGCGTGGCGCGCCCTATATTGTTTGAATGTTCGACCGCCTCTTCCGCTTTTTCGAAAATTGGATCGATCCGTTTCAGTCCCCGGCTGCGGCTTTGCCGCGGCGGCTTTTTGCTTATATCCTGTTCTTCGTTCGTCAGGCGCCGATCACCTTCACCCTCGCGCTGATCATGGGCGGGGTTCTCGGTTTCGTCGAAATCGCCCTCTTTGATTATGTCGGCGAGATCGTGGATCTTCTTCAAACATCGACGCCAGAGCAGCTTTTTGCCGATCATGGAGCGCGCCTGCTGTGGATGGGTGTCTTTGTCGGCGTCATTCGGCTTGCGCTGATGACCTTGGCACCGTGCTCGATGAACAGGTGATCGTTCCTGCCTTTTTCAACATGGTGCGCTGGCAGAATCATCGCCATGTGATGCGCCACAGTGTTGCTTATTTCCATGATGATTTTGCCGGGCGTCTTGCCGCCAAGGTTGCCCAGAGCGGCCAGTCTCTCGGTGATTTTCTGATGAGCCTTCTGCAGGTGATCTGGCTTTTCCTGATCTATGTGACCGGCGCGCTCTTTCTGTTCGGCGGTCTCGATCTTTCTCTGGTCGCCGTGCTCCTCTGCTGGTGCGTGCTCTACACGGCGATGCTCGCAACCTTTATTCCGCGCATCCGGCGGACGGCGCGTGCGCTCGCGGAAGCCTCGGCCGGTGTCAACGGACGGCTCGTCGACACCTATTCCAACATCATGCTGGTTAAGCTCGATGGCGGCGCCTCGCGGGAGGATGCTTTTATCGGCGAGGCGATGGCGCATATGGTGCGCACCGTGCGGCGCTATACCCGCAATATCACCGGCGCGCGCTTTGCCATGCAGGCGATCAATGCCGTAATGGTGGTCGCGATCGGCTATGTCTCGCTGATCCTGTGGCAACAGGGCGCCATTTCGATTGGCGGCGTTGCCTTCGCGCTCGGTCTCGTCATCCGGCTCAGCATCCTCGCGACCCGGATGCTCGGTCAGTTCAACAGCATTTTTCGCGCGATCGGCAATATCCAGAACGCGATGGAGACGATCACCAGGCCGGTGACGATGGTGGATGAACCGGATGCGGTCGCTCTGCCTCCCGTTCGTGGCGCTATCACCTTTGATGACGTTTCCTTCCGTTATCGCAGTGAAACGCGCGCGGGTCGGACCGTGAACGCGGCTCTCGATGGCGAACCGCAGCCAATCATTGATCATGTCTCGCTTCATATCGCGCCCGGCGAACGTGTCGGGCTCATCGGACCCTCGGGCGCCGGCAAGACCACGCTCGTGCGGCTTCTCCTGCGCCTTTACGATGTTCAGTCGGGCACGATCCGGATCGACGGCACAGACATTAAGTCCGTGACGCAGGTCTCGCTGCGGCAGAATATCGGGATGGTCATGCAGGAGACGGCGCTGATGAACCGCTCGATCCGCGACAACATCGCCTATGCGAGACCGGAGGCAGGGGAGGACGACATTCTGGATGCCGCCCGCAAGGCGCGGGCCGATATTTTCATTGAGGCACTTGAAGATGGCAAGGGCAGGCGTGGTTATGATGCCCATGTCGGCGAACGCGGGGTGAAGCTTTCCGGCGGCCAGCGCCAGCGCATCGCTCTTGCCCGTGTTCTTTTGAAAAACGCGCCGATCCTCGTCCTTGATGAGGCGACATCCGCGCTCGATTCCGAGACTGAAAGCGTCATCCAGGAGAGCCTCGATCGCTTGATGCAGGCTAAAACCGTGATTGCGATTGCGCACCGGCTTTCCACCATTGCGGCGATGGACCGCCTCATCGTGCTCGATCAAGGACGTATTGTTGAGGAAGGCAGCCACGAGGAACTGGTCCGCGCGGGCGGCACCTATGCCCGGCTCTGGGCGCGCCAGTCGGGTCGCTTCCTGACGCCGCCAAGACGCGAGATCGCAGCCGAATGATTCTGAGGGCGCGCGGTTTGGCTGATGGGAAGGGCTCGGCGATTCGGTTGTTTTTCGAAGCTGAGAACGAGGCGGGCACGCGGCATTTAATAGATGTTTTTTGCTTGGGATTTCATGCTTTAGTGGATTTATGGAAACAATTGCGAATGGTTATCGTGCTTGGACTGGACAAATCCTGCAAAGCGCGATTTAAAGGTCGCAATTTGACGTGGCGGAGAAAGCCGTGCGGGGAAAGCCGTCTTGCTGCAATTTGTCGCGCGTCTTACGTCTTTGAAAACGGACCAAAGGTTCCAGATACTCTCAAAATATCTTGAAAGTACGGTCTTTAAACCACGAGGGTGCTACCTTGTCAGAAGCTGAATACGAAGATCCAACCCGCCGCGATTTTCTCTATGTCGCAACCGGTGCCTTTGGGGTCGTCGGCGGTGCCGCGCTTGTCTGGCCGTTCATCGATCAGATGAACCCGGATGCGGCCTCGCTGGCGCTTGCGAGCATCGAGGTTGACATTTCCACGCTGGAGCCCGGCATGTCGATGCGGGTCAAGTGGCGCGGCAAACCCGTTTTCATCCGCAACCGTACCGACAAGGAAGTCGAAGAGGCAAAAGCCGTTCCGCTTTCCGAACTGCCCGACACCGATGCGCGCAACGGCAAAAACGATGAAGCAACAGACTTTGCGCGTTCTGCCGGCGAAGGCCGCGAAAGCCTGATCGTGATGGTTGGCGTGTGCACCCATCTCGGCTGTATTCCGCTCGGAGAGCAGGGCGACTTTGGTGGCTGGTTCTGCCCGTGCCACGGTTCGCACTACGATACATCGGGCCGTATCCGCAAAGGTCCAGCCCCGGAAAACCTGCCCGTGCCGCCCTATACATTCGTTTCCGATACTTTGATCAAGATCGGCTAAGGGGAAAACATATGTCAGCAATGCAACACCACGGACATTACGAGCCGAAAACCGGTATCGAAAAGTGGATCGATAAGCGTCTGCCGCTGCCGCGTTTGATGTATGACAGCTTCGTGTCCTATCCGATCCCGCGGAACTTGAACTATATGTATACGTTCGGCGGCATCCTGATGATCATGCTGGTCGTCCAGATTCTGACCGGTGTCGTGCTTGCGATGCATTATACAGCGAATACGGCGATTTCCTTCGCCGCCGTCGAAAGCATCATGCGCGATGTGAATTACGGCTGGTTGCTGCGCTATATGCACTCAAATGGTGCGTCGATGTTCTTCATCGCGGTCTATCTGCATATTTTCCGTGGTCTTTATTATGGTTCCTACAAGGAGCCGCGGGAACTTCTGTGGATCCTCGGCGTCGTGATCTTCCTTCTCATGATGGCGACGGCGTTCATGGGCTATGTTCTGCCATGGGGACAGATGTCGTTCTGGGGCGCGACCGTGATCACCAACCTCTTCTCGGCTATTCCTGTTATCGGAGGGTCGATCGTGACCTGGCTCTGGGGTGGTTTCTCGGTCGATAACGCAACTTTGAACCGTTTCTTCTCGCTGCATTATCTTCTGCCGTTCATGATTTTCGGCGTCGTGATCCTTCATGTCTGGGCGCTGCATGTCACGGGCCAGACGAACCCGACCGGTATCGAAGTCAAGTCGAAGCAGGACACGCTGCCTTTCACGCCGTTTGCGACGATGAAAGATGCATTTGCGCTGATGCTGTTCTTCATCTTCTTCGGCTGGTTCCTGTTCTACATGCCGAACTTCCTTGGCCACCCGGACAATTACATCGAGGCGAACCCGCTGGTGACGCCGGCGCATATCGTGCCTGAATGGTATTTCCTGCCGTTTTATGCGATCCTGCGCGCCATCACGTTCGACATCGGTCCGATCGAATCGAAACTCGGCGGCGTGATTGCGATGTTCGGCTCTATCGCTGTGCTGTTCATCCTGCCGTGGCTTGATACGTCGAAAGTGCGCTCGGCTAAATATCGTCCGATTTTCAAGTGGTTCTTCTGGATCTTCGTGACCAATGCCGTGCTTCTCGGCTATCTCGGCTCACGCCCGGCGGAGCAGCCCTATATCATCATCGCGCAGTTCTCGACGCTTTACTATTTCGCGCATTTTCTCGTCATCCTGCCACTCCTCGGGATTTTCGAGACGCCGAAAAAGCAACCAGCGTCGATCTCTGAGGCAGTGCTTGGAAAAGCTGTAGCGAGCGGCAGCGGGCACCTCACGGGCGCTGCGGCGTCGCCTGAGAAAAAAGGGTGATGATTGCATGACCGGAAGACATTTTCATTCAAGGACATCAAAAATGACGTCACACTTTCTGCGCACCGGTCTGATGGCTGCCGCGCTTATCGCTGTCGGGCTCACGGGCGGGATCACAGGCGGGATCACTGTCGCCAACGCAGCAGGTGCCCACAAGCCGCTCCAGCCTGAATACGTGGATTGGAGCTTTGCCGGACCGTTTGGTCATTATGATCGCGGTGCCCTGCAACGTGGCTTCAAGGTCTATCAGGAAGTCTGCTCGGCCTGCCATACGCTGCACCTTGTGGCCTTTCGCAACCTGACCGAAAAGGGCGGCCCCGGATTCACGGAAGATCAGATCAAGACCATCGCCGAAGGCTGGTCCCACACAGTGATCGATGCGGAGCCGGATGAAAATGGTGATCCGATCGAGCGTCAACCGAAACTATCGGACAAAATTCCCGGCCCATGGGCGAACGAGCAGCAGGCTCGCGCATCGAACGACGGCGCCTATCCGCCTGATCTGTCGCTGATTGCAAAAGCTCGTGCGGTGGAACGGGGCTTCCCGAATTTCGTCTTCGATGTCTTCACCCAATATCAGGAGCAGGGCCCGGACTATATTCATGCCCTTCTGACAGGATATGAATCGGGTGAGCCATTGGATGATGGCACCTATAAGAATCCCTATTTCATCTCCGCCGCATCGCTGAAAATGGCGCCACCGCTTTCCGATGGCGTTGTCACCTATGATGACGGTTCACCGGAGACGGTGGATCAGTATTCGAAGGATGTGGCCCATTTCCTGATGTGGGCAGCAGAACCAAAACTTGAAGATCGCAAGTCTATTGGTTTCAAAGCGATGATCTTCATGGTGATATTTGCAGGCCTGCTTTATGGCACGAAACGACGGATCTATAAAAACGCTCACTGAGCGCCTTTTCCGTTTTCGGGCATAAAAAGTCCCGCGCATTGCAAATGCTGCAATGGCGGGATAACCGCCTTTCGGCGGACAAAAGTTGGGCACTTATGCGCCTTGATTTATATTGGCCGGAGATCCGTAGCTATCGTTAAAGCATGACTTGTAGTTTTGTCGCAGGCATGGTCATAAAAGGTCGAAAAAACGGCAGAGCCATCGCGGAGCACACATTGCCATGACGCTTGCAACACAGTTTGATCTGAAATCCCTGATCCGCACCATCCCGGATTATCCCAAACCTGGAATCCAGTTTCGTGATGTCACGACACTGATTGCCGATCCGGTTGGGCTGCGTGCCTCTGTTGACCTGTTGCTGCGTCCGTTCATTACAACACGCCTCGATTTTATCGCGGGTATCGAAGCGCGCGGCTTCATTCTGGGCGGCGCGGTGGCGCATGAGCTTGGCCGCGGTTTTGTACCGATCCGCAAGAAGGGCAAACTGCCCGGCAAGACTATTGGCAGGGACTATGCGCTCGAATATGGCACTGACCGGGTCGAAATTCACGAAGATGCAGTCGGCAAGGGCGACCGGGTTCTGATCATCGACGATCTGATCGCAACCGGTGGCACGGCTGAGGCCGCAATTGAACTTGTGCGGCATTCAGGCGGCGAAGTTGTTGCGGCTGCCTTTGTTGTTGACCTGCCTGATCTCGGCGGCGCGGAACGTCTCCGCCGCCTCGGGGTCGATGTGCATGTTCTGGTGGAATTCGAAGGCGACTAGGGTGCTTTGTATCCGAGAGGCCCAGATTGACACTCTCACCTTTTGTTTCGAATTAGAATTCTAGATTCTCGTTTCGCTCAGGTCAGGTTATGACCTAGGTTGCCTGTTCCTCCAGCCGGTCTGTCGCGGGCGGCGGTGTGCGGGAAAGTGCTGAGATTTCCGCGCGCAGCGCCGGTGTCATGTCGATGGTGACGCTTTCGAGCGACGGCTGCAATTGTTCAAGATTGCGGGCGCCGATAATCGGGCAGGTGATATCATGATGGCTTGCTGCCCAGGCGACGGCGAGGGACACCGGATGAACGCCGCGCATCTTTGCGAAAGCGGTGAATGCCTCTGCCACATCATAGACCCAGTCCTCGGAATAGCGCTTGCTGTACTCCTGATTCTGCATGATGCGTCCGACGGGCGGGCGGGTCTCTCGCGAATATTTGCCCGACAAAAGTCCGCCGCCGACCGGTGAATAGGCGATGACACCAAGCCCCTCGGCATGGGCGAGCGGCAGGATTTCGCTTTCTACCTGACGTTTCACAAGGGAATACATCGGCTGGATGACATCAAACCGCGACCAATTGTGCTTCTCGGATATGCCGAGCGCCTTTGCGACCTGCCACGCGGAATAATTGCTCGCGCCGAGATAGACGACCTTGCCGTCCTGAACCAGCTTTTCAAGCGCGCGCAGTGTTTCCTCAAGCGGCACGATCTTGTCGAAACGGTGCATGAACAGAATATCGAGCCGATCCGTGTGGAGACGCTTCAGGCTTGCCTCCACCGCCTGCATGATATGCCGACGATTGCCGCCGCCGCCGTTGATATCGCCGGTAATATTGTTGAAGCATTTCGAGGTGATCACAAGGTCGTTGCGTGTGCCCTTGATCAGGCGTCCCAAGATCTCCTCTGCCGCGCCTTTGCTGTAGGCGTCAGCGCAATCGAAAAAATTGATGCCTTGATCGCGGCAGGCCTTATACATGCGGATCGATTCCGCCTCATTGGCATCGCCGCCAAAGGACATCGTGCCGAAACAGAGTTCCGAAACCTGAAGGCCCGTCCGGCCAAGCGTTTTGTATTTCATGGATGCTATCTCCTCTTTTCTGCCGGATATTAGGCTGAGGGCGGCGCTGATGAAAAGCCTCGATCCACACTTGCCTGCAAGAAAGCGCTCTGCCGCTTTGCCCTTGCCGAATTCGGCGCCATCCACTAACACAACCCCATGTTTGATCGGCGGCAGGGCGCATTTCCTTGTCCGCCCGTTATGAAGGATTCCCCTCCATGGGCTTCAAATGCGGTATTATCGGCCTGCCGAATGTGGGTAAGTCGACGCTTTTCAACGCGCTCACCAAAACCGCCGCGGCGCAGGCGGCGAATTATCCGTTCTGCACCATCGAGCCGAATACCGGCGAGGTGAGCGTGCCGGACGAGCGCCTCTCGAAGATCGCGTCGATTGCCGGATCAAAGGAAATCATACCGACGCGACTCAATTTCGTTGATATTGCGGGTCTTGTCCGCGGTGCTTCCAAGGGCGAGGGGCTCGGCAACCAGTTTCTCGCCAATATCCGCGAGGTAGACGCAATTGCCCACGTGCTGCGCTGTTTCGAAGATGACGACATCACCCATGTCGAGGGGCGGATCGACCCGATTGCGGATGCGGAGACGGTCGAGACCGAGCTGATGATTTCCGACCTTGAAAGCGTTGAGCGGCGGATTGTCAACGTGCGCAAGCGCGCGACCGGCAAGGACAAGGAAGCAATGGCGCAGGTGCCGATCATGGAGGCTGTGCTCAAGCTGCTTCAGGATGGAAAACCCGCCCGCCTGGTCGAAATCAGCGCGGAAGAGCGCCCGATCTTCATGGCGATGCAGCTTCTGACTTCGAAGCCCATCCTTTATGTCGCCAATGTCGATGAGGCGAGTGCGGCAAGCGGCAATGATTTTTCCGCGCGGGTCGAAAAAATGGCTGAGGCGCAGGGCGCGAAGTCGGTCACGATTTCCGCCGAAATCGAGTCGGAGATTGCTCAGCTCGATCCAGCCGAGCAGGCCGAATATCTCGAGACCCTCGGTCTCAGCGAACCGGGACTCGACCGGCTGATCCGGCGCGGCTATGAGCTTCTTCAGCTTCAGACATATTTCACCGCCGGACCGAAGGAAACCAGAGCCTGGACGATCACGGCAGGCACCAAGGCTCCGCAGGCGGCGGGCGTCATTCATACGGATTTCGAGAAGGGCTTCATCCGCGCGCAGACGATTGCCTATAGCGACTATATTCAGCTTGGCGGCGAGGTTCCCGCGAAAGAGGCAGGCAAGGCGCGCGACGAGGGCAAGGAATATGTCGTCGCCGATGGTGACATCATGCTTTTCAAGTTCAACAACTAGGTGTGCGCCGTGGTTGACCCGCAGCTTGAAAAGATCGGTGGCAAATCGCTCCTCTTCGTGATGGCGGTTCCTATGGAATATGGTGCGGCGCTGAAGGCGCGTATCGTGCCGCTGATGTGCGGGGTCGGTCCGGTGGAAGCAGCTCTCTCGATGGGGCGTGCGCTTCAGCAGCTCGCGCAAGGCGCCCAATTGCCCGATCTCATCGTCTCGCTCGGCTCCGCCGGTTCCGCGCGCCTCGAACAAGGCGAAATCTATCAGGCGGCGAGCGTTTCCTACCGTGATATTGATGCTTCGCCCCTTGGTTTCACCAAGGGCGTGACACCGTTTCTCGATCACCCGGTCGAAATCCCGCTGTTCTGCCCTTATGCGGACCTGCCGAAGGCGCGGCTTTCCTCCGGCGGCAATATCGTCTCTGGCGATGCATACCGTCAGATCGATGCCGATATGGTCGATATGGAGACTTTCGCGATCAAGCGCGCGGCTGATGTTTTCGGCGTTCCGCTGCTTGGCCTTCGCGGAATTTCAGATGGCCGCGAGCCGCTTTCCAAATATGAGGACTGGACCGCCTATCTCAGCGATATCGACGTCAAGCTTGCAGGCGTGATTGATCAGCTTGAGGCTGTGCTTGTCTCATCGCATGCTGCGACATAATACCAGCGCCCCTGTTTCTTTCTGAATTCGCTCTTTTCACGTTGGCGGTGGAGTGCCCCTGCATGAAGCGAGGTCGCAACGAAAGTGACTGTGCCAGTCGTATCATTCCGAAGGCCTGCTTCGGTCGCGAGAATTGCAAGACCAAGCCAGGTGCTGTTTTTGGATCGGGCGCTATAGCCCGCATCATCGAAATCGCGCTGGAATTTCGGCCAGGTTGTCGCTTTCAGATAGTCTATCCGGCCGGTCGCGAAAGCCGCATAACGTGAGCGCATGAGGGCTTCTGCCGTTTCCGGAAGGGCCGTCTGCGCGTGGAAAGGGCCACAGCAGGCGGTATAATCCAGCTTCGATCCGCAGGGACAAATCATGACCGGCGGCTCATGTGTCGTTGCCCTTATCCTTGCCGCCGAACAGTTTCTTTAAAATGTCCGCCATGGGGCCGGTCGTTGGCATGGCTTTGCGGGATGGTGCCGGGCTTTGTGAACGGGCCTGACGGATGTGGCTTTGCGGTTTATTTTCATGACCTGCCGCCCGGTTGGTCTGGCCGCGGGCGCCCGGCGGTTCGTTCGAATTCAGTTTCAAAGCAAGTTTGGTGGTAAAATTCACGTCCTCGCCGCGGGCAAGCGTGTCACAGGAAAGCGCAACCGCCTCCAACAGGGGTTCGAGCCAGACAGCATCTGCTTTCGCGAAATCGCTGAGGACATAATTGGAGACAAGGGCCTTGTCACCCGGATGGCCAATGCCGAGGCGAACACGGCGATAAGCCGTGCCGATATGCGCGTCCATCGATTTGATGCCGTTGTGGCCGCCGGAGCCGCCGCCAGTCTTGAGGCGCACCTTGCCCGGCGCGAGGTCTAGCTCATCATGGATGACGACAATGTCGGGCGGGTCGATCTTGTAGAAGCTGCACACTTCCTGAACCGACCGGCCGGATTCATTCATGAATGTTGCCGGTTTGAGAAGAAGGGTCTTCACACCCACCAGGGTGCCTTCGGAAATCTCGCCGCGAAACTTTTTGCGAAAGGCCGGAAAGTCATGGCGGCGGTGTATCGCATCCACCGCCATGAAGCCGATATTGTGCCGGTTATCGGCATATTGAGCGCCCGGATTGCCCAGTCCTACAATGAGAAACATGGATCACTCCCAAGCCGTTGCGGTGGACATTCAGCCCTTGCCGTCTGCTTCCGCGCCCTCACCCTTCAGGTCTTCGCGGATGCCGGCTGGCGTTGCGATGGTCGCGATGGTGAAATCACGGTCCGTGATGATCGGCTTGACGCCTTCAGGCAACGAAATATTCGAAATATGGATACCGTCCCCCAGTTCGAGACCTTTAAGATCGGCCACGATATGTTCCGGAATCTGGTCAGCCGGGCATTCGAGTTCGACCGTGTGGCGCACGATGTTGAGAACACCACCACGTTTCAGACCTGGCGAGGCTTCTTCATTTTCGAAGATCACCGGCACTTCAACCGTCAGCATCGACCCTTTGGTTACGCGCAGGAAATCGACATGGATCAGGAAATCCTTGATCGGGTCCAGTGCATAGTCTTTCGGGATCACGCGTATTTTTTCGCCGTTCACGTCGATCGTTGCAATGGTCGACATGAAGCCGCCACCGTGCAGTTTGAGGAAGGCTTCCTTATAGTCGATGGCGATCGGGAGAGGAGGCTGTTTTGCGCCGTAGATCACGGCCGGGATTTTCTTTTCCCGACGCAATGCACGAGCGGCCCCCTTGCCAACCCGGTCGCGCACCGTTGCTGTGAGTTCATAGCTCATCGGTACACTCCAAATTGTCTGGTTTCATTCACGGTGCGCCCTTGTGAACGCGCCGTCTGCCGGTTCCTCCAGGGGTGAACAACGGCTCGCGCCTTATAGGCGATGGGTCCGGCGATTGCAATCCTCAGCGGCCAGTTCGGTAATCATCGACGCAAAACAGCGAAAAAGCCGCGTCTATTTGAAAAGCGAGCTGATCGACTGTTCCTTGGCGGTGCGGTGGATCGCTTCGCCGAGCAGCGGTGCGAGCGAGATCACGCGAATATTGCGCGCGCCGAGGACCGCCTCTGTCGGCTCGATCGAATTGGTGATCGCAAGTTCCTTGAGGGCTGATTTTCCGATCCGTGCCGCCGCGCCGCCGGACAGGACACCATGGGTAATATAGGCCGTGACCGATGCAGCGCCTTTGGCAAGCAGCGCTTCCGCCGCATTGCAAAGCGTGCCGCCTGAATCGACAATGTCATCAACGAGGAGGCAGTCATAGCCTTCCACTTCACCGATGATGTTCATCACCTCGGATTCGCCCGCACGTTCGCGGCGCTTGTCGACGATGGCGAGCGGAACGTCGAGGCGTTTCGCAAGGGCACGGGCGCGCACCACGCCGCCGACATCCGGTGAAATCACCATCGCCTTGTCGGTGTCATAACGTTCGATAATATCGCGGGCGAAAACCGGTGCGGCAAAAAGGTTGTCGGTCGGAATGTCGAAGAAGCCCTGGATCTGTCCGGCATGAAGGTCAAGGGTCAGCACCCGGTGGGCACCCGCTTCAACGATAAGATTGGCGACGAGCTTCGCAGAGATCGGCGTGCGACCCGATGTTCGGCGGTCTTGACGCGCATAGCCGAAATAGGGAATGACGGCGGTGATGCGTTTTGCCGACGAGCGGCGCATCGCATCGCACAGAATGAGCAGTTCCATCAGGTTGTCATTGGCGGGATAACTCGTCGACTGGACGATGAAAACATCCTGTCCACGGACATTGTCCTGCACCTCGACAAAGATTTCCTGATCCGCGAAGCGGCGCACGTCGCATCCGATGAGTTCGGTGTCGAGATATTTGCAAATATCGGCAGCGAGCGTGCGGTTGGCGTTTCCACAGACAATCTTCATGAAGGTGAACTCACTTTGGCAGAAGGCGCGCGGTCAGGCGCTGGTGCGGACGGGCAATGCCGGCGTTTAACCATGCACCGCGAGGCCTGTAAACTGTGGAATGGCGCTTGCCTGTCATAATTCTGCCATTCGGCAAAAATGTCCCCAACCCCAACCAGAAAACCAATATCCGCTTACAGCCCCTTGTCAGCGCACAACCAGATCGAGCGGCAGGCGGGAAAGATCTTCCGGCCCATCGGCAGTGGTAAGATAAGTACGGCCGAGCGTCATCGCCGTACTGGTCTCGGAATCCATCAGGATCATATGGGCAAAAAGCACCATGTTCTCCTCGATGACAACCGGATTGTCGCGGTAGAACATCGGTGTGTCCATCCAGGACGGCGTGAAACGCGCGCCGAGCGAATAACCGCAGGCATTGAGGCGGTGAGCGGCAAGACCATGGCTTTCGATAACGCGGGCATGGGCGTCGAAGACTTCGCCGAAAGTCTTGCCGACCTGCATCGTCTCACGGCAGGCAAGCAGTGCCTCGCGCGCGGCGGCGTAAAGTTCGGCATGGCGCAGGCTCGCCCGGCCGATCGGAATCGTCTGCATATAGGCCACATGATAATGGCGGTAGATGCCGGCCCATTCGAGGGTCAGCTGATCCTCTGCGCCGAGCTTGCGGCGACCGGATTTATAGCGGCACAAAAGCGCCTCCTGTCCGGATCCGATAATGAATTCGTTACCTGGATAATCGCCGCCACCGGTAAAGATCGCGTTGTGCATGGCAGCGAGGATTGCGCCCTCATCAGCGTCAGGCGCGGCAATGGCGAGTGCTGCCTCGAAGGCCGCATCACCAAGCGCCGCCGCCTTGCGGATATAGGCGATTTCAGCAGGCGATTTTGTCATGCGCAGATGCGCCACGACTTCGGACGCATCTTCAAGTTTTGCAAAGGTGCGCAGCGCCGTATCAAGCAGGCGGCAATTCGCGCCGTTGAGGCCGTGGGTATTGTATTCGATGCCGATTTTCGCGCCGAGCAACCCTTCCTCATCAAGAAGATCGCGCAGCTCGTTTGCCGGGTTCACGCCAGCGCGGTCGATCCAGATGCGGATATCCTCAATGATCGAGGTCAGTCTCGCCTGTCTGAGATCGGCCGATCGGGTGAGCAGGATCATCGAGCCGTCGCGCTTGACAACCAGCGACTGGAAAAAGCAGAAGCCGAACGTATCATAGCCGGTCAGCCAATACATGCTTTCCTGAGCGAAGAGGAGCATGGCATCAAGATTGTTTGCGCTCATCTCGGCCTGAAGCAGCGCCATGCGGGCGTCAAATTCGTCTTTATCGAAATGGAGAGCCATGATCTTACCTCTTCAGTCTTTAGTTTCTAAGTACAATCGCGCTGAGCAGGCGCCCATAATCCGGTTCGGCGCGGTGTGTGGTGCGGCGATAGGAATAAAAGCGGGTTTCGTCGTCATAAGTGTCGAGATCGAGTTTGCCCGTCTGCCCGACACCCGCCGCCGCTAAACGGTCGGTGATATAAGACGGCAGATCAAAAAGGGCGTGACCCGCCCGTGCAGAGGGAATCAGATAGCGCATGTTTTCTCCGGAGAGTGCCGTCAGGGCGGCCACGAATTCCGGCCCAACCTCATAGGATTTCTGCGCAATGGTGGGGCCGAGAATGGCGGTCACATTCGCCCGATCCGCGCCAAGCTTTTCCATCGCCGTGAGGGTGTTTTCAAGAACGCCGCCCGTCGCACCGCGCCAGCCCGCATGGGCAGCGCCGATGACACCGGCTTTTGGATCTGCAAAAAGCACGGGTCCGCAATCGGCGGTCGCAATGCCGATCATCACACCCCGACGCTTTGTCACCATCGCGTCGGCTTTCGGGCCGGACCCCGGCTGCCAGACCTCGTCCACAGTCACGACATCGGGTGAGTGGATCTGATAGACGGTCGCGAGCCGGTCCGGCGCAACGGCAAGATCAGCCGCGCAGCGCGCGCGATTTTCAAGGACCGCATCTTTGGCATCATCCGAGCCAAGGCCGACATTCCGGCTTGCATAAAGCCCGCCCGAGATTCCGCCCTTACGGGTGAAATATGCGTGGTCGATGCCTGATAAGGCCGACAAAGCGTCTGCCTTGATAAAGGGGGTCTCAAAAACCATGAGGGACGGTGCCGCGCCGCGTGATTGCCATTACCTTGAATAGGTTCCCCATTTTTTCCGGCGCCGCAAGACGCTCGACATCGATTTGAATTTTTTCCTGCTCGGCCGCCGACAGTCCCGCGCCGAGCTTTCCCGCCCGTTCGAGCATGCCCATCGAAACCAGAAACGCGCCCTGGTTCGTCATTCTAACGGCCAATTGTGCTTTTTCCGCGATACCGCAAAGCGCTGCAAAATCAACATGTGCCGTCAGATCCGCCTCACCAGGTCTCGCGAGCGGATCAACGAAGCGGTGTTGCCGAACGGCCTGAAATGTATCGCCGAAACCGCTCTCCAGATGGCCGTAATCAATCAAAAGCGCCGCGCCGCCGATTTTTGAAATATGCTCGGCAATGCGTTCGACGACATGGCGCGCGGTGGCATTTTCCTCGAAGACCGCGCCTTCATAAGGTTGCATGCCGGGCAGGTGTTCTGGTATGGCGGAGCGCAGGCCCCAGTGCAATTCATCCGCCCTGGAACAGCCGACCACCCGCTCGCCCCAGCGCGCGCCATCAAATTGATATTGCCGGATCGGCAGGGCATCAAGAAATTCATTGGCAATCAGGATGATGGGCAGGCGGCCGAGGTCATCAAGTGTTTCCTGAAAGAAGAGCGGTGTTTCAAAGGGTGCGAGCGCTGCTTTTTGCCGCTCGCGCAGGGCGGGGCTGATTTCGACAAGGCGCAGCGTCATGGCGTTCATCATGTCGGGCGCAAGCTTTGTAATGGTGCGCAGGCAATCGGCTGCGAGCGTGCCGCGACCAGGCCCTGCCTCCACCAGCGAAAAGGCCGCAGGCGCGCCGAGTTTGCGCCAGATATCGAGCGCCCAGATGCCGATCATTTCCCCGAAGAGCTGGCTGATTTCCGGCGCGGTGATGAAATCGCCATCGCGGCCGAAGGGTGGTTTTTTAACATAATAGCCATCCGCCGGATCGGTCAGGCAATGGCGCATATAGGTTGCGACATCCATCGGCCCCTCCGTTGCGATGAGGCGCTTTAGTCGCCGCAACAGGCTGTCTGTCATCGGGCTTTTTTCGACACGGCGACAAGGGCAATGCCACCGATCAGAACGGGCAGCGACAGGATCATGCCCATGGTGACAAAGCCGCCGAAGAGATAGCCAAGCTGCGCATCCGGCTCGCGGAAAAACTCGACGCCGATACGCGCAAGCCCATAACCGATACCGAAGATGCCGGCGACGAACCCGGGGCGGGCAAGGGTCTGGCGATGATGGGTGAGAATGCGGATCACGAGCCAGAGAAGAATGCCTTCCAGGGCGGCCTCATAGAGCTGGCTCGGGTGCCGCGGCAGATCGCCCGCACCGGGAAACACCATCGCCCATGGAACATCGCTTACCCGACCCCACAATTCACCGTTGACGAAATTCGCGACCCTGCCAAAGAAAATCCCGAATGGGGCGGCTGCCGCCATGATATCGGCAAAGGACAAGGCATTGAGGTGCTTTATCCGGCTGTAGGCGATGATTGCGGCAATGACGCCCAGAAGACCACCGTGAAACGACATGCCGCCATTCCAGACCTTGAGGATTTCTGACGGATTCTCCAGGTAAAACGCGCTATTGTAGAAAAGCACAAAGCCGAGACGCCCGCCGACAATGACGCCGAGACCGGCCCAAAGCAGGAAATCATCCATGTGCTCAGCCGTGATCTGCGTGCCCTTTGGTGCCCAGAGCCGCTCTGTCCGGCAGATGCGTTTGGCATAGGCATAACCCAGTATCAGCCCCACGACATAAGCAAGACCGTACCATCGGATGACCAGCGGACCGATCTCAACGGCGACCGGGTCAATCACGGGAAAGGGCAGGACAAAAAGCGACATCATCAAACGTTGGTCCCTTCCGGGCGATTGCCTCTCCGGGAAGAGGCTTCACATGTTCGTTGAATGCTTTAGACAGCTTGCTTATAGTCTAGCAAGCAAAAACGGGGAACCAAAATGAGCCAACCGACAAACCGACTGCTTGATGAGTTTGCCAAGCTGATGACCGATGTCGCCGATGTGGCGCAGGGCTTCAAGCGCGAGGCTGACAATGTTGTTAAATCCCAGCTGGAGCGTTTTCTGAGCGAACTCGACCTCGTGACGCGCGAGGATTTTGATGCCGTGAAGGCCATGGCAGCCAAAGCGCGCGAGGAAAATGAAGCTCTTTCCGTCCGCCTTGATGCACTTGAAAAGACGCTTGCAAAAAAAGCGACGGGTAGCAAATCCGCTTGAGCGAACTGCGAATCCGGCAGCCCGTCTTTTGGATGCAAGCGCCTCGCCTCATGACTTTGTACACATCCGAAGGGCGCGGAAACGCTAAGCCAAAGGTTAATTTCCACAGCTTGTCGGAATCCCTGCTAAAAAGCATTGGCCACGAGTCTTGCCGAATCTTATAGTGAATTTGAAATTGATTCGTGATTCCAGAGGTTTAGAAGAGTCATATTCACTGCACTTTGCGTCTCTATGCTCATGTGAATCGGTCCTGTTGCGTTTTTAGAAAAATCACACCTTCTCCAACGTAGACCACCACCCGCATCCGGCGGGCGGGGTAGGGAACTTTCAGCCTATGAGCCTCGCAGACCTTTATTATGAAGACCGCCACTCGAACCCTGTCGACGTGATCGAAACCGTCGCGGCACTGAACGACTGGTTGTTCGAACGTGAGGGCGATGACGAAATCACAATTTCGATTTCCGGAGGGTTTGCCGAGTATCATGTTTCCTTTTCCTGGATGAACAATCTCGAATCGCTGCATCTTGCCTGCGCGTTCGATCTCAAGGTGAAGCAGGGCCGCATGGACGAGGTTGTCCGTCTGCTCGCCCTTGTCAACGAGCAGATGATGTGCGGTCATTTCGACCTCTGGAGCAAGGAAGGCATCGTGATCTACCGCCAGTCGCTGATGCTGACAGGTGGAGTCGAGCCGACCACGCGCCAGGTGGAGGGCATGTTTCACACCGCGCTTGACGCGTGCGAGCGCTACTTTCAGGCGTTCCAGTTCGTGGTCTGGGCCGGTCGCGATGCGAAGGATGCCCTTGCCTGCGTGCTGTTCGAGACCGAAGGCGAAGCGTGATCGGCGATGACACAACCAAGCGCTGACAACCCGGTACTTCTCGTCGGTGCCGGCAAAATGGGCGGGGCCATGCTGGCCGGATGGCTTGCGAATGGTCATGCAGGCGATCATTTCGCGGTTGTCGATCCAATGCCCGCACCGGATATCAACGCGCTTCTTCTGCGCCACGCCGTGCCGTGCATGGCCGCTGTTCCGATGGGGATCATGCCGTCTGCGGTGATTGTTGCCGTGAAACCGCAAATGATGGCGGATGTGCTGCCCTCGCTGCGGGTGCTCAATGCTTCGCGCCCGGTTTTCGTCTCGATTGCGGCGGGAACGGCGGTCGCGACTTTCGAGAAAGTGCTTGGTTCTGGCGCGGCGATCGTGCGCGCCATGCCGAATACGCCTGCTCAGGTCGGCAGAGGCATCACGATTGGCTTTGCAAACAGCGCCGTGAGTGCGGTGCAAAAGGCGCTTGTGCAGGATCTTCTCAGCGTCACCGGCGTCTTCGACTGGGTGAGCGAAGAAACGCTGATTGACGCAGTGACGGCGGTTTCCGGCTCAGGGCCAGCTTATGTTTTCTATCTCGTGGAGGCGATGGCTGAAGCCGCGCAAGCCGCTGGTATTGATGCTGACCTCGCCATGAAGCTCGCGCGGGCAACCGTCGAAGGGGCAGGGGAATTGCTCTATCTCTCCGATCTCGACCCGGCGGCCCTGCGCCAGAACGTGACCTCGCCCGGCGGCACGACCGCGGCTGCGCTCTCTGTTCTGATGGATGAGAAAGATGGCCTCGCGCCGCTGATGGCACGGGCGGTTGCGGCGGCGAAGAAGCGGGCCGGAGAACTCGGCAGCGCGTGACAGCCATGATGACGGCGATGCAGCGCGGCATTGAAGTTTCCACCCGGAGACTTACCTAAAGGCTGAGCGCGAATTACGATCATGCCAGGTCATCGATCCGGACTTCGCAAGCAAAACGAGGTTCTAAGCCATGTCTGCAACCGATCTTCAAAACCGCATCATCGATCGCTATCTCGATCTTCTCGGCAAACACGATTTCGAGGCCGTGACGCTCGCCAAGATCGCGGAGGCATCGGGCATCAAATTGTCTGAGTTGCGGGAGGCTTTTGAGGGCAGGATCGCCATATTATCTGCCTTCACCCGGCGGATCGACGCGCAGGTTCTTGAAGAAGTGGACGCGAGCATTGCCGATGAATTGCCGCGCGAGCGGCTGATGGACATTCTTCTGTCGCGGTTTGACGCCCTCACGCCGCACAAATCAGCTCTGCAAGCGCTGATGCGCGCCGCACGGGCGGATCTTGCGCTCGCCGCGCAACTCAACCGTCTTGCCCTTGTCTCGATGACCTGGATGCTCAACGCCGCCAATGTTGATACATCGGGTATCGACGGTGCGGTTCGGGTGCAAGGTGCAGCGCTGGTTTTTGCAAAAGTCATGCAGGTTTGGTTCAGGGATGATGAGAGCATGGCGAAGACCATGTCGGCGCTTGACCGGGAGTTGCGCGCGGGTGAGCGCACCATGCGCCGCCTCGACCGGATATCGTCGATTTTCCAGCCTTTGCGCCGGATGCGCACCCGAAGGCGCGCCGGGCATTCTGATGCGGATGAAGCTGCCGATCAGGGAGCCGCGATTTGACCGACACCATCGCCTTTGATGATTTCATGAAGGTCGATATTCGGGTGGGTACGATCATTGAGGCCGCGGTTTTCCCGCAGGCGCGCAAACCGGCTTACAAGCTCGTCATCGATTTTGGCGATGAGATCGGCGCGCGCAAATCCTCTGCTCAAATCACCAGGCATTATACGCCGGAGACGCTGATCGGGCGGCAGGTGATCGCGGTTGTGAATTTTCCGCCGCGCCAGATTGGTCCTTTCCTGTCGGAAGTGCTCACCCTCGGCTTTGCAGATGAAAATGGGGACATTGTGCTTGCCGGTGTTGGTGCGCCGGTTCCTAACGGAAGCCGGATGCACTGAGGCGACGACGCCTCAGGCCGGAATGCGCACGGTCGCCCTGAGGCCGCCGAGAGCGCTCTCGGCGAGCATGATGTCGCCGCCATGGACACGCGCAATATCGATCGCGATCGCAAGCCCGAGGCCGGTTCCCGCATTGTCCTTGTTGATATTGCGCGCTTGGTCGATCCTGTAGAACGGGCGGAAGACGTTCTGGCGTTCTTCCTGCGGAATGCCAGGGCCATCATCCTCGATGATGATGCTCAACCAACCCCGGTCATGAATACCGCTGACAGAAACATGATCGCCATATTTCAGTGCGTTGCCCCAGACATTGTCGATGCAGCGCTTGAACGAGAGCGGTCGCACTTCGACCAGCGGATCGCCGGTGAAGGAGCGCGTCACCGTCTTTTTCTCAAGTTCGGCATGGCGGCAGAGTGCGTCCATGAGCGTTTCGATGTTGATTTTCACGCTTTGCTCGTCCGCATCGCCGCGGGCAAAGGCGAGATAGCCTTCGAGCATTGTCTGCATGTCGGCGACATCCTGCTCAAGGGCTGCGATATCAAGCGGATTGCCGCGCATCGCGTTGCGGCCACCGCGTTGCGCGCGTTCGTTCTGATCGGCGACAATTGCAAGCTGGAGTTTGAAGCGCGTCAGAATTGTGCGCAGATCATGGCTGACACCGGCGAGCATGGCGGTGCGCTGCTCGATCTGGCGCTGGATGCGCCGACGCATTTCCATGAATGCCCTTGCCGCGCGGCGCACCTCGAGCGCGCCCGTCGGTCGAAAATTCGGATGGTCGCGCCCCCGGCCGAAATCTTCCGCAGCATTGGCGAGGCGCTGGATCGGCCGGATCTGGTTTCGCATGAACAAAATGGCAATGACCATGAGCACAAGCGCTGTGCCGACCATCCAGAACAGGAAAATGTGCGAGTTCGATGCATAGGTCTGTGAACGGCGGGCAAAGACCTGCAAGACGGAATCGGCAAGCTGAATGCGGATTTCGACCAGTTGTGAACGGCCTACCGTGTCGATCCAGAACGGCTTGGCGATCTGAAGTCTGATCTCGTCGGAAAGGGCGCGGTCAAGAAGGGCGAAAAACGGTTTCGGCGCCGGTGGCGGCAGCGGATCGGGCGGAAGCACGGTGATGTTGAGAAACAATTGTTCGCGCGCAATGCGGATCACCGCATCCTGGTTCTCGCGATTGGGATAGGCTTCCATGATCTTGATGATCGCGGCAATATCCCGGGTGACAGCCGCTGACAGACGCCTTGTTACCGTATTCCAGTGGCGCTCCATGAACACGAAAACCAGCACCGACTGCAGGATCACGATCGGGGCGATGACAATGATGAGCGCGCGCGCATAAAGGCTGCGCGGCAGGAAGCGACGCCAGGGCGGACGCTTCTGCTGGTCGATCTCGACATTATCCGTCATGTCGCCGGTATCAACGCGCTGTTCCATGGCGGCATTCTTCGCAAGCAACGCGCGGATTTGCAAATGACATTAGAGAAGTCTTGGCAAGAAATGCGACGCGAAAGCAACAAGGCGGTGCGCCATCAGGTATCAGTCAGAAGCCGGTAACCGATGCCGCGCACCGTGTGAAGATAGGTGGGGTTCGTGGCATCGCTCTCGATCTTGCGGCGCAGGCGGTTGATCTGGACATCGACCGTGCGCTCGCCCGCGCTGGTCGGATCGGCGAGCAATTCATGCCGAGGCACGCAATCTCCCGCCGCTTCGCAAAAAATCCGCATCATTTCCTTCTCGCGGTCAGTCAGTTTGATGATCTCGTCGGCGCGGCGCAATTCGCCCTTTTCCAGATTGAAGGTGAACGGGCCGAAGCGGACAAGCTCGATTGCTGCTCCCGGCGGCGGGCCGCTGCGGCGCAGAATATTGGTGGTGCGCAGCAAAAGCTCGCGCGGCTCAAACGGTTTCGCGAGATAATCGTCGGCACCTTTCTCAAGCCCGCTGATGCGGTCGCTGATGTCGGATTTCGCGGTCAGCATCAGAATCGGAATATCCGATTTCTGCCGGATAGATTTTGTGAGCGACAGGCCATCTTCGCCCGGCATCATGATATCGATGATCAGAAGGTCGAATTCGAGGGTCGCCATGAAGCGGCGCGCCATGGCAGCGTTTTCGGCGGTTGTTACCCGAAGGCCGTGATCCACGAGATAGCGTTTAAGCAGTGAGCGGATGCGATTATCATCGTCGACCACGAGCAGATGCGGCGCTGCGTCCGTCAGAATGTCAGCGGGTAGGGAGCCTGAAATGGGGTGATCCTCCGGATAGGTTCGCGGGTCAATCAAACCCGGCTGATAGACTATTCTGGCACGAGGTGCCTGTCGAAAGAAAGTCGGCATTGGAAATTCCCCTCGAAATTCCAGCCGCTTGTCCTATCCTTCGAGTTTCCTGATTGTTTCCCGGTCTGCCTCGCTAATCAGGAGTTGAAGGAAGGTTTTTGCGGCTTCTGCCCCTGCCGGCCCTAACGATTCCATTGCTTCCTCGATGCGGCGAGACTGTGACCGAGAAAGGTCGAGGGCAAGGTCGCGGCCTTTTTCCGTGGGATAAAGCAATCGTGCGCGGCGGTCATTCGGGTTCGTGTGCTGGAGAATGTGACCGGCATCAACCAGTTGCCTCAGCACACGGGCGAGGCTTTGCTTGGTGATATCGAGGATTTCGAGGAGTTCCGTCATCCTGATCCCGGGCGCTCGGTTGACGAAATAAAGCACACGATGGTGCGCCCGGCCGAAGCCGAATTTCGCAAGCACGATATCCGGCCCGCGGGTGAAATCGCGATAGGCGAAAAACATCCGCTCGAAAACGTCAAAGCGCAATCCATTGTCCGTGCGCATTGGCGTTGTGATGGCATTGCGCGGCGTGGTGACAGTGCTGTCTTTCGTTTCTTCGGGCATCATGAGCAAGGTCGCCTGCTGGGTAATGGTGCATTATCGCTTATGAAAAGTATGTCAGTAATATTGACATAAATGTGTGCCATGGTACGCTTTAAAACGAACACTCTGTGTTTATGGGACAACGCTCCACAGGTAAACTGCAAGAACGGCTGGTGCCGACCATGTTCCATCCGACCGGAGCCGGTTTTCAGGGTCACCTTCGTTTAAGTTTGATTATGAGGGCGCATTCCTCACGTTTTCCGCGCATGCAGCGCTCTAAAAGGATCAAGAATTATGGCGGGTGTTCCCTTCGATCAACTGGACGGTGTTATCTGGTACAATGGGGTTTTCGTGCCTTGGGCGGATGCGAAGGTGCATGTTCTGACACACGGCCTGCACTATGCGAGTGCTGTCTTCGAGGGTGAGCGCGC
This sequence comes from Hyphomicrobiales bacterium, assembly GCA_013911885.1. Lineage (GTDB taxonomy): Bacteria > Pseudomonadota > Alphaproteobacteria > Rhizobiales > JACESI01 > JACESI01. The sequence goes on from JACESI010000008.1 coordinate 106,749, forward strand.
CTATAATGGCAAGATATTCAAATTGCGGGAACATACCGAGAGGCTTTTTCATTCCGCGAAACTGCTTGGCTTCAAAATTCCCTATACGGTTGAAGAAATCGACGCTGCCTGCATCGAGACGCTGAAACGGCAGGGCCTGAAAGACGCCTATGTCCGCCCGATTGCCTGGCGTGGCAGTGAGATGATGGGAGTTGCTGCTCAGAAAAACCGGATCAATGTCGCCATTGCCGTTTGGGAATGGCCGTCCTATTTTTCACCTGCCGAGCGCCTCAAGGGCATTCGACTTGATATTGCAACCTATCGCCGTCCCGATCCGCAGACAGCGCCGAGCACCTCCAAAGCAGCCGGTCTCTACATGATCTGCACGCTGTCCAAGCACGCCGCGGAAGACAAAGGTTATGCTGACGCCATGATGCTTGACTGGCGAGGACGGGTAGCAGAGGCCACCGGTGCGAATATTTTCTTCGTCAAGGATGGCGTGATCCATACGCCGGAACCGGAAGGTTTTTTGAACGGGATTACCCGCCAGACCGTGATCGACCTTGCCCGGCGGCGTGGCCTCACGCTGATCGAGCGGCCGATCATGCCGGAAGAGCTTTCCGACTTCGAACAATGTTTCCTTACAGGGACAGCGGCCGAGGTGACACCGGTGTCGGAAATCGGGCCGCATCACTACAAGGTTGGAAAAGAGACCGAGCTTTTGATGCGTGATTACGATCTCGAAGTCGGCAAAACGCCCCATGTCGAGGCGGCCGAATAGGCTTGTGTTTATGGCAAATGCAAAAAGGCCACCTGTTCAGGTGGCCTTTTTATTTTGCTTCAATGCCAATTCTTTAATGCCTATGCGACGTCCGTTGCGGCTGCCGTTACAGACCGGCTGCGTCCGCCCCACATTTTACAGGCGGCAGAGGCGACGCTCACCGCCATGGGTCACATAGCGACCGGTATCGGGATTGAAAGACCGATATTTGCGGGCGCAGGCGCGGTACCATTCTGCGGTAAATGGTTCGTAGGAACCACCGCTGAACCCGCTGTTGACACGGCGGCTGCGCGAAATTTCCGATGCGATGATCGCACCAGCCGCAAGGCCGACGATACCGGCTGCAACAGCGTTGCCGTTATTGTTGCGGCGATAGCCATTATAACCGTTGTGGCCGTTATAGTTGCGTGAATAGCGATAATCGCGGCCACGGTCATAGTAACGGCGGTCGACATAGCGATGGCGATTAACCGAGCGTGCATCATAGCCGCGGTTGACATAAACATTGCGTTCGCGGTTGACATAAACATTGCGTTCGTGGCGTGGAGCGCGGTAATCGCCTCTATGCTTGCTGTAATTGTGGGCACCGAATCCACCGGAATAGTTCAGCGAGTTAGGTCCAGAAGCATCTGTTCCATCCGCTGAGGCTGTTGTTGGGACGAATGCCGCTACAAGTCCGACTGCTGCAAGGGCTGCGGCGGAATGCTGCACGCCACGCCAGACTTTCCGCGTCAGTGTTTTCAAAAGGTTCATGAGAAATCTCTCCTTCTCAATCAAGGCCGTGTCGCCTCGCGCTGCACAAAACTTGAACAGGTTAAATACGGTCGGCTCTTGTAGATGAGCCATTGCGAGGAACATAGCGGATCGTAACTGAATTCAGTCTGAACGCGGTGTTAATTTCTCTAATAGTCGGTCTGCCGACCCCTTCTGGCGGCAGACCGACGCTTTCAAGTCAATAACATTCCCTCAATCCGTTGAAACGCAAGTCAATTCTCACAACAGTATGAATTTGGCGGCGCGGCATTATCCGATGGATAGCCTAGAAGTGTCGGAATCTCCGGAAATCGCGCGCATAGCCTCTGTAAGCGAAGCCATGATGGCGTCGCACATAAAATCGATTCGAATAGCGGGGCCTGTAATGCCTGTAGGAGCGGCTATAGCGATTGTAACGGCGGTAGTCATGACGGCGATCGAAACGGCGTTGGCCTCTATAGTGAACATTTTCCAGAGCATTGTTTGCCGTAGCATTCGCCGCAGTCCGCGCTCCGGAGCTGATTGAGGGGCTGAATGAAAAGGCCTGGGCCGCGCCGTTTTCCGTAAAGGGCAGGCCTGGACTTAAGGTGACGGCGAACATCAAGCCGCCAAAGAAACCCGCTTTGACAATGTGATTCTTGGCTCTCTTCAGAAACATCATTTTGTGCTCCCTTCTTTCGTGTGATTTGATCACTAGGTAAGGATGAATCAGTTGGATCCTTGTCGTTCTTGGGTCGTTCTTGGGTCGTTGCTGGTCAAATTTGGTCGGGAGAAACGTGTCGGGGTTGTTCTTCCTCCCGACCCGGCTGCGATTTCTCAAATTCTTAATGAAAGATTAACGCAAAAGTTCCCTGAAACACAGACGGAATGGCCATTTTTTACAAAGTGTGATCGCGCTGTGACTTGATGTTCAGGATGTCAATACTGTCAGAACCGGGTTCTGACCTGCTATTTCTTCTTATTTTTCAATGTCGAAGACTGGATTGCGAAAGGATTGATGAAAAGCTTGCCATGGCTTTCGACCCCGACTTCGATCACGCAGTCGGCACGCGGGCGGGCGACGCAGAGCAGCACATAGCCCTCGCGACGCTGCCGCTTGCTGAGCGCTGTGCCGCCTGGTTCGCTGACGCGGCCTTCGATCATCCGCGCGGCACAGGTGATGCACCCGCCATAACGGCAGGCAACGGGCAGGACCAGGCCCGCGGCCTCGGCCATGTCGATGATGGTCTCATTCTCCCGGACCTCGAGCACCCGGTTGTCACGGTTGCTGAGCGTGACGCGGTAGGCCCGCATGATGCGCTGCTCAGACCCAGATGTCGGATGAGCAGTCGCCGCCGGGATAGCGGGTTTCATGGGCGCGGGCCGGACCGTTCGGTTCCTTGCCGAAATCGATCATGAAATTGTCACGCACCCGCATGCCTCCCTTTTCGGTGTCGCAGTCGACGATCAGCATGATCCCGCCCGCCTCTTTCATGTCCGGATAGAACTGGTTGTCCCAGGTTGAAAAAAGCGAGGTCGTGACATAGAGCCTTTTGCCATCGAGCGACAACTGGATCATCTGCGGTGCGCCTGCGACCTTGCGTCCGTTCACTGCCGGTGCCTTGCCCAGAAGACCGCCGATCCAGACCTGCCCGGTCAGAATCGGATTTGAGGGATCGGAAATATCGTACTGGCGCAGATCGCCATGCAGCCAGTTTGAGAAATAGAGATATTTGTCATCCATCGAGACCAGAATGTCGGTGATCAGGCCCGGCATCGGCACCGGAAAGCCCTCGACATCAATCGCATCGACATCGATTATTTTTTCGATCTCAATGTCGCCGGTTCCGTTCTTGTGCCAGTGAAAGACGTTCGACGAAAGGGTCGCGCCGACGAAACCATGGGTCGAATCCGGATTGTGGTGAAAGCGCACTTCGAGCGGGATCATGCCTTCCGCGCCGAGGTCGACGGTCTTTTCGATCGAGCGGTTCTTGAAGTCCCAGAAGTGGATCCGGGTGCCATATTTACCCTTCGACACGTCGTCGAGATCAAAACCGGGCATGAAAGTGTTGGGCGCGCCCCATTCGCTTGAGACCATCATGTTGTGGCGCGGCTGATACCAGAAGTCGTAATTGTATTTCATGCCGGTTATGTCTTTTTCCCAGCGTCCGACAATCTCGAAATCCTTGTTGAGATGGAGAAAGCCGCCGGGCGCGTTTCCCTTTGCGTCGCCCAGCATGGAGACGATGATTTCCGAGCCAAGGCAGTGGACGGTGTGGGGCGCGGAAAGATTGGTCTTTTGCTTGATTTCGTCGCCGCTGATGGTTTTGTAAAGGCTCGGCTTTCGCGGGTCGGTTGCGGTGTCGACGATATAGAAATTCGTTGTGCGCACGCCTGGAATGATGAGATATTTGCGCGACATGTCCGCGTCACCATGGCAGGAAGAACAGGCGTTCCATCCCATATGATGCAACTCGTCGCCGATTGTCGGCATCTCGGTGCGATGGATTACCTCGCCATAGGTCGGGCTGTTCTCGTCGACATCCACCGTCGCAAGGTAGTCCGGTTTCTCGATGCCGGTGCCGGTATAGATGCAGATCGTGTAGACGACCTTTTCATGCGGCGCCTTGATCGCTTCTTGCGGTGATGCATAGCCCGGTCCGGCGCAGCAACTGGCCTCACGCGTCATTGATTGTTCTCCCCTCATTTTTCAGGCGCTCCGCCTGTTCCGTGACACGTGCCCCTCCAGACATGCAATTGCAGCGGCTCTTACCCGCAACGCCGCAACGTCACCTATGCTAAGCGCATGGTGGGGCCAGGCGCAATGCTTAATCGGAAATCGGAAGCGCTCGGCCGCAGGCAAGCCGCTTCAGCGGGCTGTCGCAAGGTGGGCGTCGCGCCGCTTGCCCGGACTAGCGCCGGCGCTTGCCGCCTCTCTGTCCGGCCCTGCCGCCGGAGCTGCGCGCGCGCTTTTCACCGGCGGGGTCGCGGCGCTCGCCCTGATAGCCGCCGGAGATGTCTTCGACAGCGCTCTGGCGTGCCATCGGATCGTCGGCAATGGCGAGTTCGGTCTCCTGAAGCCGCTTGATTTCGTCGCGCAGCCGGGCGGCTGTTTCGAAGTCGAGATCGGTTGCGGCTTCGCGCATCTTCTTGTTGAGTTCCTCGATATGCGCTTTGAGATTGTGGCCGACAAGGGCCCCCTCCCTGGCAAAGCCCGCATCTGGCGTGACGTGGTCGCGCTCATAGACCGATTCCAGAATATCGCCGATATTCTTTCTTATGCTCTCCGGCGTGATGTTGTGTTCGGTATTGTAGGCGATCTGCTTTTCGCGGCGACGGTCGGTTTCGGCAATCGCGCGCTCCATGGAGCCGGTGATGCGGTCGGCATAAAGGATCACCCGGCCATCAACGTTTCGGGCGGCGCGGCCAATGGTCTGGACGAGGGACGTCTCCGAACGCAGGAAGCCCTCTTTGTCGGCATCCAGGATCGCAACGAGCGCGCATTCCGGAATATCAAGTCCCTCGCGCAGAAGGTTGATCCCGACGAGCACATCAAAGGCGCCAAGACGCAAATCGCGCAGGATTTCAATCCGCTCGATCGTGTCGATATCGGAATGCATATAGCGCACCCGCACCCCCGCCTCATGCAGATATTCGGTCAAGTCTTCCGACATGCGCTTGGTCAGCGTCGTGACGAGCGTGCGATAGCCTTTGGCGGTGGTTGCGCGGATTTCGCCGAGCACATCGTCGACCTGCGACGTTGCGGGACGGATTTCGACGGGCGGATCGGTGAGGCCGGTCGGACGGATCACCTGCTCGACAAAGACGCCGCCGGTCTGTTCCATCTCCCAACTGCCCGGTGTCGCGGAAACATGCACGGTTTGCGGACGCATTGCTTCCCATTCCTCGAAGCGCATCGGGCGGTTGTCCATGCAGCTCGGCAGCCGGAAGCCATATTCGGCAAGTGTTGCCTTGCGTCGGAAGTCGCCGCGATACATGCCGCCGATCTGCGGAATGGTGACGTGACTTTCATCAACGAAAACAAGGGCATTGTCGGGCAGATATTCAAACAGCGTGGGTGGTGGCTCGCCGGGCTTGCGCCCTGTCAGATAGCGCGAATAATTCTCGATCCCGGCGCAGGAGCCTGTCGCTTCCATCATTTCAAGATCGAACAGCGTTCGCTGGTCAAGGCGCTGGGCTTCCAGAAGTCGGCCGGCATTGGTGAGTTCCACGAGTCGCTGCTGCAACTCGGTCTTGATCGACTTCATGGCCTGATTGAGGGTCGGGCGCGGCGTCACATAGTGGGAGTTCGCATAGAGGCGAACGAATTTCTTGTCATCGGTCTTCTTGCCGGTGAGGGGATCGAATTCGACGATGACCTCGACTTCATCGCCAAACAGCGAGACGCGCCAGGCGCGGTCTTCATAGTGGGCGGGGAAGATGTCGATCGTGTCGCCCTTGACGCGGAAATTGCCGCGCATGAAGGCCGCTTCGTTGCGTTTATATTGCAGGGCGACCAGATCGGCGAGGAGCTGGCGCTGGTCAATCCGGTCGCCCAGCTTGATGTCAAAGGTCATCGCCGTATAGGTCTCGACCGACCCGATACCATAAATGCAGGAAACCGAGGCGACGATGATGCAATCGTCCCGCTCAAGCAGCGCGCGGGTGGCGGCGTGGCGCATCCTGTCGATCTGTTCGTTGATCGAGGATTCCTTCTCGATATAGGTATCCGAGCGCGGTACATAGGCCTCTGGCTGGTAGTAATCGTAATAGGAGACGAAATATTCCACCGCGTTGTTCGGGAAAAAGCTTTTGAACTCGCCGTAAAGCTGGGCAGCGAGGGTCTTGTTGGGCGCGAGAATGAGTGCAGGACGCTGGGTTTTCTCGATCACCTGCGCGACGGTGAAGGTCTTGCCGGAACCGGTGACGCCGAGCAGCACCTGATCGCGCTCTTCCAGTTCGGTGATGCCTTTGACGAGTTCGGCAATGGCAGTCGGCTGGTCGCCTTTCGGCTCGAACTCCGAAACGATCTCGAAGCGCACGCCGCCTTCTGATTTCGCCGGTCGCTGAGGCCGGTGCGGAATCCAGACATCGCCCTTGAGTTCCTCGCGTCCATGCTCGATCAAAGCGGAAAGGGCCGCGACGGTTGCGGTCGCGCCGGTGGAAGGGCCAAGGGATTCCGCTTCCTCGAGGCTGATATTGAGGCCGGCAACAGGGTTAAGCCCCCCGGCCGCGCGCTCTTTCGCGGTTGCCGGACCGCCGATTGATGTGCCGCGCGCGGTTTTCAAGCCGCCGGAAAGGGCTTTAGGCTTTTTCGGTTTCCTGACTGCGGCATTGAGCGGCACCTGCCGGTCCGTGCCGGGGCCCATATCGTCAAGACCGGGCTTTTTGACACGCGACGAGGGGGCGAGGGCGGCTGTGCTGATTTCTTCTGCCCAGTCGCTCATGGACACGGATTTGAGCGGTGTTGCGCCGTGGTCGAAAGCCGCCTGCCGCGCCTCGCCAAAACCGTCTGGAAAGCCTTCTTCGATATCCTTTGGGCCACGCTTGGGCGCGCTTTCAGCCTTGCTGGCCGCGCCACGTTTCACGCTGGATTTGCGGGCTGATGATGAGTCGGTTTCGGACATGCAGCCAATATGGGGTAAGCTTGGCGTCAAAAAAAGCCGGAGAGGAAAACTTTTTGCCGTGGTCGCGACTTGTTCGGCAAAGGCGGTCTTCCCTGAAAACTGTGATAAAATTATCTCAAGAGGGGCGTAATATTGACGGTTATCCCTGGTTGCCTCAGATTTGAGTTGCCTTACCTAAACGTCAACATGCTACCAAATGTCAGCTTTATGACACCGTTTGCGGGCTTCGAGTCTCCAAACGATTAAATGTGTTGTTGCGGTATGCTTGGGAGGGCGCCTTGAAGAAATCCAGAAACCTACTGCTCATCGGTACGTCATTGCTGACCTTCGCCATTGCATCAAGTGATGCCATGTCACAGTCGGCGCGGCCTGATTTTTTTTGCCGGCGGCGACGTGATTTCCTTCGGCGACAGCCTTTCAGACAATGGCAACGTGTTTACGCTCTCGGGCGGCCTCAGCCCTGATCCGGCGGTCTTTCAGGGCGGCAACCGTTTCGTCAACCCGGGCGGCCTGACCTGGATAGAGCAGCTTCTGGGCGGAACCCCAAACACCGACGGCACTGACGCAACCAGCCCGCAGGCGGTGTTTTTCGCCACGGGCACGGTGACCGGTGATGTCAGCGTTGCGGTCGGCGGTGCCTTTGCCGGATCAGGCAATCTCGGACCGGGTCTTCCAGGTGTCACCCAGGAACTTGGCGCCTTCGCGGGCGCGGGCGGCACCATCAGTGCTGAGGACACTGTGACCTATTGGGCTGGTGCGAACAACTTCTTCGCTGGTCTCCCGACCGTTACCAGCGCAGCCGGTGCCGGCGCTCTTGGCCAGTCGATTGGTGCGCTTGCCGTCAATGATATTACCCAGATTTCGACAGGCGCTGTCATTCCGGGCGGCGGTCCTGGGCAGCTTGTCTATGTGACGCTTCCCAATCTCGCGCTTCTGCCCGCGACCAATGCGGGAGCGCAGGCGGCCGGTGCCGCGGCAGCCGGTGCCGTGCTTGGCGGCGGCGGCACACCGGCGCAGGCTCAGGCGGCGGCTGCACAAGCGGGCGCTGCGGTTCTCTCGGGCGCTGCAATTGCAACCGGTGCCTATAACCAGACACTGGTTGGCGGGGTCAATCAGCTTGCGGCAGTGGATACCGACACGGATTTTGTGCTTCTCGATGCTGCCTCGGTATTCGACGCCGTCGTCGCCAATCCGGCTGCATTCGGCTTCACCAATGTCTCGGGCGCATGCCTTCTGACGCCTTCCTGTGCGACAGCTGATTTTGCAACCCAGAACACATTCCTGTTTGCTGACGGCGTCCACCCGACCAATGCCGGCTATGCCCTTCTGGCCGAGCTTGCGCGGCAGACGCTGGATCCGACCGTCGGCGGTGCGACCGCGAGCGGTCTTGCCGAAGGCGCGTTTCAATCCCGTGAATTTGTCGCCTATCAGGCACTTGGACGGGCGCGTTCCTATTTCCTTCATTCAGAACTTCCGGGCGTTGCCTCGTCCGCCGACCTCGACCCTCAAAGCGAAACGCCGGTTGGTTCATCGCATCGCGGTGGCGCCTTTGTCGAGGCGATTGCCGGCACGGCGCGCATCGGCGCGCGCGGCGTCACGCCTGAAGTTTCAACCGATCTTTACGGTTTGCGCCTCGGCGCGGACCTGCATCAGAGCGAAAGCCTCGTTGTCGGTGCACAGGGATCGTTCACGACCGGCAATGGCTCACAGCCACAGCTCGCGTTCGAGCCAAGCAGCTTTGCCGTTGACCTTTACGCAGCGAAGACATTCGGTGCGGTCTATGCGGCGCTTACGGCCGGTGCCGCCAGTCTCGATGTGGCGAATATCGAGCGCAGTGTCGGGGTCGGCGGTCTCGTGAACACCGGGGACACATCAGGCAGCCAGTTCAACGTTATCGGCGAACTGGGTTACAAGATTGCTTTCGGTGATTATTCGATTATTCCGTCCGGTTCCGTCGGGTATTTCCGTACCAATATCGACGGATACACGGAAGACGGCCTGTTTGCGCCGCTCTCCTTTGGTGACCGCGATGTCGATGCGGTGACCGGCTCCGTGAATCTCAGGGCGGCACGCGGTTTCGCCATTGAAAGCGGTTATCAGGGCCGGGTCTTTGCGGGTATCGGTTATGAGGATTTTCTCACCTATAACGCCAATGACCTCAATGTCGCAGCGCTCGCATCGACTGCCGCCGCCTCGGCAATCTCGATTGACGATCCTGATGGCCGTGGTTTCCTGTTCGAACTCGGGGCAGAGGTCGTACTCGACGACACGTTCTCGCTCGCAGCAGACTATACGCTCGGCATCGGCGGCAGCGACACGCAAAGCCACCAGGGCGCCCTTCGGTTGATCACGAAGTTTTAGAGCGGCCGGATTTCCAGGGCGGCGAGCCAGCGTTTCACGCGCGTCTCGTTCGCCCTGAAGTCCATATAGCCGAGCTTTGACCGGGAATAGATCGCCAGAGCCGAACCACCGACCACGTCGAACACACGAATGCTGACCGTATCGGGAAACCGCATGGTTGGCGTTCGCACGATGAACCGGATGGCATGATCGCTGTTCTCGACGATCTCGATATCGGTTCCGATCACCGCCATCAGCCGTTCTTTGAGGATCGTCGCGGGATAGGGATAGATTTTCGACACTTCATCCGGCTCTTGATAAGCGCAGAGCTTGTCCGGGCAGACCAGATACTGGTTTGGCTTGGGCGATTTTCTCAGTGTCGCGAATTCGACAGGGCCAAGATCCGCATCACCGGCAAGGCGTCGCCAGAAATCTTCAGGCGAATATAGAAAAAGCGCGATCCCTGCACAGATGACCAGCAGTATGGCTGCAAGGATAATGCTCATGATCCGTCGCATATCTTCCGTATTTCATCCTTGATACCGATGTTTTCGGATCAGATCGGACCGATTTCATCTTTACTGGTGATGGCACCCGTTCTGATATTTCGAGACGCCGGGTTTAGGCGTCAATCATGGCAACTGTGTGAGAAAGGACGAACTCTTTCGAAAGCGTTGTTCGAAGGGTTGTCTGGCAGGTTCCGTTGGAACGCCGCCTGGATTTCGTCATGCCGGGGCAGCGGCACTTGATTCAGGCAACCAGTCCATGCCGACATGGCCGGGCACAGCGCGAACGCGATCCAGCCAATGCGACAGCGCCGGAAAAAGACGGAGATCATAGCCACCCTTTTCAGCCTTGTGGGTATAGGCGTAAAGCGCAATATCAGCGATGGAATAGCCATCGCCTGCGATAAAAGCCGTCTCAGCAAGCGCCTTTTCCATCACGGCCAAGGCCCTGTTGCCCCCTTCGAGCAGGGCTGCCATGCGCTCCGGCGTCGCCTGATTCTGCCGTTCCGGGATGGTTGAAAGCGCAATGCGGACCGCGATTTGTGGCTCGTGGTAATATTGCTCGTAGAACAGCCATTCATAGACCTTTGCGCGCTCAAAGGATTGTTGCGGCAGAAAGCGCGTGCCTTCGGCAAAATGGAGCAGGATCGCATTTGATTCCGAGAGCGTGCGGCCATCCTCGAACGCGATGAAGGGAACCGAGGCTTTCGGGTTCATCGCCAGAAATTCCGGCGTCTGGGATTGCCCGGCCGAAGGTTCGATCGCAATGCTTTTGAACGGTATGCCGAGAAGCGCGAGGAGGAGGCGCACCTTGTAGCAATTGCCGGAGACTCTCATATCGTGCAGTGTGATCAAGGCGGTTCTCCTGTGCCGGGTTTATAACCGGCGTGCTGATCCTGTTTTTCGCTTTGACAAATAGCAGAAAGAGCGGCTGCCGTTTCATCAAAAAAGATGATCAAAACCGCGTTTTTGCTCTCTTGTGTCGAGACGGTGCTCGGCGTAGTGTCCGCGCGAATTCCATCCTGTTTTCTGGAGCATCCGCAATGCCGCTACTTTCCGATACCCTTTCGCGCGTAAAACCATCCGCCACGATTGCCGTCTCCACCAAGGCGCGTGATCTCAAGGCAGCAGGCCGCGACGTGATCGGGCTCGGGGCAGGAGAGCCGGATTTCGATACGCCGGACAATATCAAGGCAGCAGCGATTGATGCGATCACGCGCGGCGAGACCAAGTATACGGCCGTCGCCGGTATCATCGAACTGCGCAAGGCAATCGCCGCAAAGTTCAAGCGCGAAAATGGGCTGGAATACACCCCGGATCAGGTCATCGTCGGTACCGGCGGCAAGCAGGTTCTCTATAACGCCTTCGCGGCAACGCTCAATGCAGGGGATGAGGTGATCATCACGGCGCCTTATTGGGTGAGCTATCCCGATATGGTGCTTTTGAATGGCGGCGAGCCGGTTTTTGTCGAGACGACGCTTGCCGACAATTTCAAGCTGAAGGCCGCCGCCCTTGAAGCCGCCATCACGCCAAAGACGAAATGGTTCCTGTTCAACTCGCCGTCGAACCCCTCTGGTGCTGCCTATAGCCGTGAGGAACTGAAGGCGCTGACCGATGTTCTTGTTCGCCATCCGCATGTGTGGATACTCACTGACGACATGTATGAACATCTGTGCTACGGTGATTTCAAATTCGTAACGCCCGTCGAAGTCGAGCCATCGCTTTATGATCGCACGCTGACCATGAACGGCGTCTCGAAAGCCTATGCCATGACCGGATGGCGTATCGGTTATGCCGCCGGACCGAAACAACTCATCGACGCGATGAGCATGGTACAGGGTCAGTCCACATCGGGAACGTGTTCGATTGCCCAATGGGCGGCGGTCGAGGCGCTCAACGGTCCGCAGGATTTCATCGCCGAGCGACGCGATGCCTTTGAAAAGCGCCGCGATCTCGTGGTTTCCATGCTCAATCAGGCAACCGGCATTGAATGCCCCATGCCGGAAGGAGCGTTCTATGTTTATCCGTCCTGCAAGGATTGCATCGGCAAGACCACCGAGAGCGGCATGGTGATCAAGACCGACGAGGATTTCGTGACCGCGCTCCTCGAGCAGGAGGGCGTTGCCGTGGTGCATGGCACAGCCTTCGGCCTTGGTCCGAATTTCCGGATTTCATACGCGACCTCGACCGAAGCGCTGACGGATGCATGCGAGCGCATCCAGCGTTTCTGCTCGTCCCTGCGCTAGGCAATTTTGCGGGTGCGGGTCGATTGCGGAAGCGATGCGGCGACCATCGCCCGTGCCCGCGCAATCCGGCAAGCGGTTTTCGTGATCGATCAGCAGATCGACCCCGCGATCGAGTGGGATGATCTCGACCAGAAGACGATCCATTTCGTCGGCATCGACCCGGCGACGACCAAAGATATCGCGACGGGCCGGGCGTTTTTTGAGGGCGACAAGGTGACCTTGCAGCGGATCGCAGTCCTCAGCGACATGCAGGGGCGCGGTGTCGGGCTTGCCTTCGTTGCTGCCATGATCGACCATGTGCGCGCGCCTGGCGTCATTCGCGAGATCCATTTGAGCGCCCAGTGCCATGCCATCGGCTTTTACGAGAAGCTCGGCTTCACAGCAGATGGCCCGATCTATCACGAAGCCAATATTCCGCACCGCCACATGATGCGTTCGCTCTAGGACAACGACGCTACAAGGGGATGCGGAATTCCGTTTCGCGGGAAGGAAGTGAAGGCGTGCGGCAGGAACCGGAAGCGCGCCACCTGCGTTCATGGACGGGTTTTCCGATCAAGCAGGAAAGATCGCTGCGGCACGTGCCGAGCGTTCACGCAGACAAGCGCCAAAGCATAACGGTGCCGGCGCAAGTCATGGCGGTGCGTGTTATTTCTGACAGGCAAGAATAGGTTCGAAACTCGCCACCCCGGTGAAAGGCGCCAGCACTTTTGACTCGATGGACCCTTTGATGAGCCGGCTTGATACGATGTTTCTCCACTTCGCGTCAGCGGTAATCATCTCCGGCCCGTCGCCGCAATCTCTCAAGCCACCGGAGATGAATGCTTGCCCGACTTTGTGGTTGGTCAAGCCGGGCTTTGACGCCAATTCGACCAAGCTGTCATTCTGATAGCTCCACACGCGAAGTATTCTGGCGACGTGCGGGCGGTCGATATAGGCGATTTCAATCGAACCATCCCCGTTCAGATCGCCGATCGCAAAAGGGGCAAGCCATCGGTTGCTGGTGCCGATGTTCGGCGCTGCGATCTTTCTGAGGTCATTGCCCTTCAGATCATAGACGGCTAAAGCTGCACCGAGGTCCATGTCGCTTTCAACCACAACAGCTTCCGGTTTTCCATCGCGGTCGACATCCACCAGACGTGGTGCAATGTCCTCAAAAACCGATCTCTTGGGCAGAACGACACAGGCTTCCTTGCCCTTGCCCGACAGGCAGAGCTTGCCCCATTCCGGCGTGTTGCCTAGAACGGCATGGCCATACCGATTGGTCGGTTCCGAAAAAGTGGCCTGCCATCCGTCCGCACTGACGCTGCTTGTTTTCGCAAGGGCAACAGTTGCACCCGATATAACAAGAGAAAGAGTTGCTATAAGAGCCGATTTCGTCAGTACCCGCATGTTGATCACTCAGCCATTTCCGTATTCTTATGTCTTTCAAGCACCCCGGCCATCATTTGTAAATATATCACGCCCGATGAAAGGCCCAAGTTATCAGCGCGTGTTTGGGTCATGACAGACCATCGCCGATTTCGATTTTGTATTGATACATGAAAAAAGAATAGGCCAATTCAAATTGGCTACCAATAAAACAGAAATTCGCCACATAAGGCGGACCGCCTTTCACTCTCTCAAGAGCAATCCTCATCCGGCATGATCGTCAAGTCGGCTATGCTGCTGCTCTGTGCATCGTCGCAGCCGTCATAGGGTGGCTGTAATGAGTCCGCTCCCTAGGGGAAGTCGCTACATATAACGAAATTTTGATAAAAATCGTTGAGCCGCCCCGGGTCTGTTTCGGTTGCGTTCAGACTTGATAACTATACTTTCTAGCATTATCAGTGCGCTCGGCGCGTGAATTCATTTGGAGGCTCCAATGTTGATCAAGAAACACCGTGGCTGGGAAATTCCTGAAAGGGAAGCAACGCCGGAAGCCGCCTTTCTCAACCGCCGCCAGCTTGTTCTTGCCGGTGGACTTGCAGCAGGCAGCCTGATTTTGCCGGATGCCGCGCGTGCTGAAACCGGTTTTGGCAAATGGATTGACGGCTTCTTTGCAAGCGGCACAAAGGCGGCCGCAGACCTGCCGGATCCGAGCCTCAAATTCTATCCGATGCGACGCAACGAGAAATACAAGCTCGACCGCGAAGTGACGCCGCAGGATGTGAACGAAAGCTATAACAATTTCTATGAATTCGGATCACACAAGCGCATTTCAAGCGCGGCGCAGAGCCTCAAAGTCCGGCCATGGTCGATTACCATCGATGGCATGGTGGAAAAGGAAATGGTTGTTGATTTCGATACGTTGATGCCACAAATGAAGCTCGAGGAGCGGCTTTACCGCCATCGCTGCGTGGAAGCCTGGTCGATGACCGTGCCATGGGGCGGTTTCCAGATGTCCGACCTCGTGAATTTCGCAAAGCCGCTTTCATCGGCAAAATATATCCGCATGGAAACCTTCCTTGATCCCGAAATGGCGCCCGGACAGCGGGCAAGCTATCAGCCCTGGCCCTATGTCGAGGGGGTGACGATGGAAGAGGCGATGAACGAAATGGCGTTTCTGGTCACCGGGGCCTATGGCAAGCCGATGGCAAAACAGCATGGTGCGCCCCTGCGTCTCGCGCTGCCCTGGAAATATGGATTCAAGTCGATTAAATCCATCACGAAATTTACCTTCACGGATCAGCGCCCGGTCAGCTTCTGGGAGCAGCTCCAAAATGCTGAATATGGCTTCTGGGCCAATGTGAACCCGGCCGTGCCGCATCGCCGCTGGAGCCAGGCACAGGAGCGTGTATTGCATACCGGCGACTATGTGCCGACGCAGCTCTATAACGGCTATGGCGAATATGTTGCCGCGCTCTATAAGGACATTTCAGACAGTGAGCGGCTTTACACCTGAGCGACTGAAGCGCACAGGAATTAAACTTACCCGGATATCGGCAAAATACGCATCGTCATTGATTTCTGTTGCACGATGATGCGAGAGGCTCGTTCGCTCTAGAAAGCCCATTCCTGCGCTTCGGCGACCAGAAAATCCCGGAACGCCTGAACGCGCGCTGAGGAGCGCATGTCCTCGGTATAGACAAAATAGGAATCGAAAGACGGCACCTCTCCTTCAATCGGCAGGTGCACCATGCCGGGTTCCTTGTCGACCACATAATCCGGCAGAAGGGCAATGCCCACGCCCCGCTTAACAGCGCTCTTCATGGCATAGACATTGTTGACCATGAGTGTCGGCACGCGCTCGCTCTTGCCTTCCATGTTCACCCGCAAAATCCAGTTCATTTCCTTGAGATGGTCAGGATAGGGGCGCCCGAAGGCAATGATGCGGTGGTTGTCGAGGTCATGCAAATTATTGAGAGGACCGAACCGCTTCAGATAATCAGCAGACGCATAAAGGTTGAAGTGGACAGTGAACAGCTTGCGCTGAATGAGGTCCGGCTGGGTCGGCTGGTGCAACCGGATCGCGACGTCGGATTCGCGCATATTCAAATCAAGCTCGGTGTCGGCAAGCTGGAGCTTCAGTTTGATATCCGGATAAAGGTCAATGAACTTATTGACGCGGGTGGTGAGCCAGGTGCTCCCGAGACCGATGGTGGTGGTGACGCGCAGATCGCCTGAGGGCCGTTCTTTCGAGTCGGTCAATCGTATTTTGGCCGCTTCGAGCTTCAGCAGCACTTCATGCGCCGTGCGGTAGAGGTCGTCCCCCTGTTCGGTCAGGACAAGACCCCGCGCATGTCGGTTGAAGAGGGTCACGCCGAGATCATATTCAAGCGCACTTACCTGCCGGCTGACGGCGGACTGGCTCAGATTGAGGGTGTCCCCGGCATGGGTGAAGCTCCCGGCTTCTGCGACCGCATGGAAAATCCGCAGCTTATCCCAGTCCATGGATGCCCCTTCGAAGCAGCGCTATTCGGCCGCTTCTCGTGTTGTCTGTTCAGACTTGTGCCTGGTCAGATAGCGCTCCGCTTCAAGTGCGGCCATGCATCCCATCCCTGCCGCTGTCACGGCCTGGCGGTAGACGTCGTCGGTGACATCGCCTGCGGCAAACACGCCTGGAATATCGGTTGCGGTGGAATCCGGCGCGCTCCAGAGATAGCCGTTCTCGCGCATTTTAAGCTTGTCCTGAAAAAGGTCGACCGCCGGCGCGTGGCCGATCGCGATAAACACGCCGTCGACGCCAAGCGTGCTGATCGCCCCGGTTTTCATGTTTTTCAAACGCAGGCCAGTGACCGATGGCGGTATTTTCTCTTCACCGGTAATCTCTTCGATGGCGCTGTCCCAGATCACGTCGATCTTCGGGTTGTTGAACAGACGGTCCTGGAGGATGCGCTCGGCGCGCAGGCTGTCGCGGCGATGAATGAGGGTCACCTTTTCTGCGAGATTGGCGAGGTAGAGGGCTTCTTCCACTGCTGTGTTGCCGCCGCCGACCACCGCTACCTTGCGGCCACGATAGAAGAACCCGTCGCAGGTGGCGCAGGCGGAGACGCCAAACCCCATGAATTTCTGCTCCGATGGCAGGCCCAGCCACTTTGCTTTCGCCCCCGTCGCGATGATCAGTGTGTCCGCTGTATAGATCGTGCCGCCATCGCCGACGGCCTTGAAAGGACGGCTTTCAAGATCAACGCTCCTGATCGTGTCGTTGATGAGCCTGGTGCCGACATGCTCGGCCTGCGCCTTCATCTGCTCCATCAGCCATGGTCCCTGAATCGTATCGGCGAAGCCTGGATAGTTTTCGACATCGGTTGTGATCGTGAGCTGTCCGCCCTGTTCAAGGCCGGTCACGAGCACCGGTTCGAGCATTGCGCGGGCGGCGTAGATTGCGGCAGTATAGCCGGCGGGGCCGGAGCCGATGATCAAGACTTTGGTGTGCATGATAGGGTCCTTCGCAAGGTCTCTCGTCTCGCGCGGTTTTCCCGCCGCTTGATTGTAGACCTGATATTGCTGTTGGCGATGTGTTGGTCAAGCGCGGTGCGGCATAAAATATCGCCGCTGTGGATGGATTTTTATCACGGCGCATGGTTGCACCAAGGATGTTTTTCAGGCGGGTAATGCCCATGCCTGCCGAAGGGCAGTGACAATTTCGTCCGTTGCGTCATGCGGTTTGCGTTTTCCGCCGAGCAGAGGCGCCGCTTCAGGTTCGATCCAGCCCAGGCTTTCGAGTGCGGTGAGGGTGAAGGTGAATTTCGCAGGATTGCCTGGCGGGCGGAAGACGTGAACCGGTACGCCGGCGGCGAGCGCTTCACTCACGAGATTGTGGCTGTCGCCGGTGACGAGAAGGGCGTCCGACCCTGCCAGAATGTCGAAATAGGGATTGTCCGGCACTTCCTGCGCCATGAAAACCGGCCGGGATGCAAGGGTTGTGCGGAGCGCTTCGACAAATTCTGGTGGCGTGCGGCGCGAGCCGGTGACGAGGAAGGATCCGAACGGCAGGTTTGCCCTCAAAGGTTCACAGAAGGCGCGGATCAGGGCTGCGTCATAGCTGACATGGCGGGTATTGCCGCCAAGCAGAATGCCGAGCCGAGGCGCGGGCAGGGCAGCGATCATGGGGTGGGTCTGCGCGCGGCGATGCTGCAGGCGCGCCCCTGAAACGAGATGCGGTGTGGTGAGCGTGGTGATGATCCCGGCGGCTTGCCGCCGGTCATGGGCCGGGGTCCAGACCAAAGCAAAATCCGCTACATCGCAGCCCGGATATTTCATGAAAACCGCCCGGCAGGCCGATCCACCGCTCTTTCTGCTTGCGCTCATGATCGCGCGGACATAGGGCACAGACCGTCGCCCGGAAGCGATCAGGATATCGGGATAGGGCGCTGCAATCAGATCGCGCTCCGCCGGATCGATCGGACCAAAGGGCATCAGCATGCGAAAGGGTGCGCGCGGCGCCACCACTTTTTCGGTGATATCAGAAGACAGCCGCTCGGCCACGGCGCGGCACTGCACGATATCACCGCGCCTGCCGCTGGTGATGATCCATATACGCAGGCTCGCCTTGCCCACGGTTAGCCGTAACGGACCTCGAGGATTTCATAGGCGCGGGTTCCTCCCGGCGCGGTCACCTCGACGCTGTCGCCGACTTCCTTGCCGATGAGGGCGCGCGAAATTGGTGAGGAAATCGAAATCTTTCCGCTTTTGATGTCGGATTCGAGATCACCGACGATCTGGTAGGTTTTTTGCTCGTCCGTATCCTCATCCACCAGTTTCACCGTGGCGCCAAAGCGGATGGTCGGTCCGCTCATCTTGGTCGGATCAATGATGTCGGCGCGACCGAGCTTGTCCTCAAGCTCCATGATCCGGCCTTCATTCATGCTCTGGGCCTCTTTCGCAGCGTGATATTCCGCGTTCTCGGAAAGGTCGCCATGGCCCCTTGCTTCTTCAATCTCACGGATGATGCGCGGACGTATTTCCTGCTGACGGCTTTTGAGCTCGTTTTCTAGCATTTTGTATCCGGCAATGGTCATTGGGACCTTATCGACCATTGGTGGTCTCCTGTGTTGAATGAGAGGTGGCAATCATGGCTATGCGATCACTCGAAATAGGACTGGAGCGACCGCACCTCGATGACATCGCGATTGTAAGCCTCGATACCCTGTGCCGCAGCCACGGCGCCTGAAAGGGTCGTGTAATACGGTACCTTGTTCAAAAGTGCAGCCTGACGCAGAGAGGCGCTATCTGCAAGTGCTTTCGATCCGGCGGTTGTATTAAAGACCAGTTGTATCTCGCCATTCTTGATCGCGTCGACGACATGGGGCCGACCTTCAAGGACTTTGTTGATGCGGTCGGCTCTGACGCCGTGTTCCTGAAGAAAGGTTTGTGTGCCGCTGGTTGCAATAACCTTGAAGCCCATGCTCTCCAGCAGCTTGACCGCATTCAGGATGCGCGGCTTGTCCTCGGTGCGCACGGAGACAAAGACTGTCCCGCTGATCGGCACTTTCGTGCCGCCGCCCAACTGCGATTTGGCAAAGGCGGTCGCGAAGTCGCGGTCGAGGCCCATGACCTCCCCGGTCGAGCGCATTTCCGGGCCAAGCACCGTATCGACACCAGGGAAACGGGCGAACGGGAACACGGCTTCCTTGACGGCCACATGGTTCAAGGGGTGCTCGGTAAGGTTGAAGCTCGCAAGGCTTTCGCCCGCCATGATCCGCGCTGCGATCTTGGCAATCGGTACGCCGATGGTTTTCGCAACGAAAGGCACGGTGCGCGAAGCGCGCGGGTTGACTTCGATGACATATATGTCGCCATCTTTCACCGCAAACTGGACATTCATGAGGCCGCCGACCTTGAGCGCCAGCGCAAGCGCGCGGGTCTGCTGCTTCAGTTCCTCAATGATTTTGGCAGGCAGTGAGTGCGGCGGCAGCGAACAGGCGCTGTCACCGGAATGAATGCCAGCTTCCTCGATATGCTCCATGATGCCGCAGACAAATGTATCCCTGCCGTCAGCAAGGCAGTCGACGTCAACCTCGACCGCATCGGTGAGATAGCTGTCGATCAGAACCGGACTTGCGCCCGAAATAATCACCGCCTCATTGATATAACGCTCGAAATGCTTGTCGTTGCGGACGATTTCCATGCCGCGTCCGCCGAGCACATAAGATGGGCGGATGACAGCCGGATAGCCGATGCGCTCAATGATCACTTTCGCCTCGTCGCGGGAGCGTGCGATGCCGTTTTCCGGCTGCTTCAGTTTGAGCCTGGTCAGAAGATTCTGAAACCGGTCGCGGTCTTCGGCAAGGTCGATCGCATCGGGTGAGGTGCCGAGGATCGGGATCCCGGCGGCTTCGAGCGCCCCGGCGAGTTTGAGAGGCGTCTGGCCGCCAAACTGCACGATCACACCGTGCAGCGTTCCGTTCTGCTGCTCCGTGCGCAAAACCTCGAGAACATCTTCGGCCGTCAGCGGTTCGAAATAGAGCCGGTCGGACGTGTCGTAATCGGTTGAAACCGTTTCCGGGTTGCAGTTGATCATGATCGTCTCATAGCCGATATCCGACAGCGCGAAACAGGCATGGCAGCAACAATAGTCGAACTCGATGCCCTGGCCGATCCGGTTCGGTCCGCCGCCGAGAATGACGACCTTTTTGCGGTCGGTCGGATAGGCTTCCGAGCGCACGGCGCCGGCAAAGGGAACCTCGTAGGTCGAATACATGTAAGCCGTCGGGGAGGCGAATTCGGCAGCGCAGGTGTCGATCCGCTTATAGACCGGATGCACATCGAGCCTTTCGCGCTCAGCAAGCACCGCGCTTTCTGCAAGGCCGCACAATCTGCCAAGCCGCGCGTCGGAAAAGCCAAGCGCTTTCACGCGGCGCATGGACGTGGCCGTTGTTGGCAGGCCGTGCTTTTCGAGCTTCTTTTCCATATCGACGATGGCGCGGATCTGATTGAGGAACCATGGATCGATCTTGCAGAAGGAATGGATGAAATCATTGTCCCAGCCGAGCCGCATCGCCTGGCCAACCTGAAGAAGGCGGTCGGGCGTCGGCGTTCCGAGGGCAGCGCGGATGGCGTCCTTCTCCTGGCCGTCGCTATAGCCTTCGATCTCAATGTCATCAAGGCCGTCGAGACCGGTCTCAAGGCCGCGCAGCGCCTTTTGCAGGCTTTCGGCAAAGGTGCGGCCGATGGCCATGACTTCGCCGACGGATTTCATCGCGGTGGTGAGGTTTGGCTGCGCACCGGGGAATTTTTCGAAAGCAAAGCGCGGGATCTTGGTGACCACGTAATCAATGCTTGGCTCGAACGAAGCAGGCGTCGCGCCACCGGTAATGTCGTTGTCGAGCTCATCGAGCGTATAGCCGACGGCAAGGCGCGCTGCGACCTTGGCAATCGGAAAACCGGTCGCCTTCGAGGCAAGGGCGGATGAGCGCGACACGCGCGGGTTCATCTCGATCACGACAAGACGGCCATCGGCAGGGTTGACGGCAAACTGAACATTCGAGCCGCCAGTCTCCACACCGATCTCGCGCAGCACCGCAATCGAAGCGTTGCGCATGATCTGATATTCCTTGTCCGTCAAGGTGAGGGCAGGGGCGACGGTGATCGAATCGCCGGTATGGACGCCCATCGGGTCGATGTTCTCAATCGAGCAGATGATGATGCAGTTGTCCGCCTTGTCGCGGACGACCTCCATCTCGAACTCCTTCCAACCGAGGACGCTTTCCTCAACGAGAACCTCGTCCGTTGGCGATGCTTCGACGCCGGAAAGCACAAGATCGTAAAGCTCGTCGAGCGTATAGGCGATGCCGCCACCCTGACCGCCCATGGTGAAACTCGGTCGGACGATGGCGGGAAGGCCTGTCACTTCGCTCGCCTGAAGCGCCTGAAGCTGGGCAGTCAGGCGGTGCTCCTCGCGTCGGTTGCGCTCGCCATCCCTCCAGCGCGCCTCAAAGGCAGCAAGGGTCGTCTTGAGTTCGGGAGAGCCGCTGTGCTCGGCTTCAACCGATGCCCGCTTTTTGGCATATTCGGACTGAAAACGCTTCTTCAGGTCCGATGTATTGACGAAAGCGGCGCGGGGCGTGTCGAGACCGATCTTGTGCATTGCCGTGCGGAAGAGTTCGCGGTCCTCGGCCTTGTCGATTGCTTCGGCGGTCGCGCCGATCATCTCAACGCCGTATTTTTCAAGCACTCCCATGCGGCGCAGGGAAAGCGCGCAATTGAGCGCGGTCTGGCCACCCATCGTCGGCAACAACGCGTCAGGACGCTCCTTCTCGATGATTTTCGCGACGATTTCGGGCGTGATCGGTTCGATATAGGTGGCGTCGGCGAGTTCCGGGTCTGTCATGATCGTGGCCGGATTGGAATTCACCAGGACAATCCGGTAGCCCTCGGCTTTGAGGGCCTTGCAGGCCTGTGTTCCCGAATAATCGAACTCGCACGCCTGGCCAATGACAATCGGTCCTGCACCGATAATGAGGATAGATTTGATGTCAGTTCTTTTTGGCATTGGTGACCACTTTTAGCGCGTGTGTTTCGCAAAACCGGACTTTGCAAAAAACCCGGACGCGGGCGGCGCGGCCGGGCTTAAGGCTCTTTATGTCTGGCTAAGGCCTTTCTATAGGCAAAGGGTTTGCCGATGGGAAGGGTGTTTTTCGGCAATTGCGCGCTTTTCCCTTGGCGAAGCTTCGCGGACGGCTGCGAAAAGCTAGCCAGGCTACGGCCTGTCGGGTGCGCTCTCCGCGATAAAGCGCGTGATGTCGAGCGGGCTTGTAGTCGCTCCATCGAAATCCTCTATACCCTGTTCCAGCGCATAACAGGCAAGACGGACCGATTTCGGAATGGCAACGGGCTTGCCGTCGCGGGATCCTTTCTCATAATACTGGATCATTCTTTTTTGCAGGCCCAATAGCTCCGCCGCCTCTTTTTGTTTGAGGCCTAACGTCTTGCGCCATTTGTAGAAACTGTCGGCGGACATGGGGCCATCGGCTTTTTTGAGCGGTTTTTTTCTAATATCGGATTTCACGATAAGCTTGCCTTTTCAATCGCTGCTATCTTGCGCCGCAAGTGCGCTAACTTCCTTCTACACAAACTTTTCCCACTGTAAAATGCAAAATGTGCGTTTTTTGTTGACATCATGCGCGAATATGCACATATTGCACCTATAGCGAACTGAGTGCATCTTTGATTTTCTATATAGGCCAAACCAGTGATGCACCTCTTCAGAGTCGAAATTTCAAGACTTGGATTTATTCCCGAAGGGAAGAAAGGATAACGCCATGAACAGATATCTCATGATTGGCCGCTCGAATCTCGGGCATCAACGTGTCGATGTGCACGCTGTTGCTCTGTTTCGTTGCGATGTTGCCAGGGGCTGGAACAAAAGCTTGCGCTGGCTGACAGGGCTGTTTTCTGCCTGATTGCAAAAGACAGCAGCGCAACACTATTCTGCAATTGATGGCCGTCCTCCGGGGCGGCCATTTTGTTATCGCCTTTGCGTTTTAAAGGGTGCGTATTCTTTGATGTGGCGGGAAGCAGAACCGATAGGACTCTCATGCATTATCCTGTATGGAAGAAAGCTGTAGAAAATCACGCCTGAGCAGGACGTCTGTGTCACGAGGAGAAGAGCGATGCGTTGGAGAGGCCGCAGGGAAAGTTCGAATGTTGAAGATGTGCGCGGTTCATCCGGCGGCGGTTTTCGAATTCCGACCGGGCGCGGCGGCGTTCGCCGGGCCGGCGGCGGCAGCACAATCGGTCTCATCATCTTCGGACTGATTGCTTATTTTGTTTTCGGCATCAACCCGCTTGCTCTTCTGAGCGGCGGCGACATCGGTGATATTCTGGGCGGCGGACAAAGCCCGCAGATCACCGAGCAGCGCCAAAGTGCGCCCGGTGTGCCAGGTGCTGATGACGAGACGAGCCGGTTCGTGCGTGTGGTTCTTGCCGATACCGAGGACATCTGGACGAAAATCTTTGCAGATCGTGGCGCCGTTTATCAAAAACCGGTGCTGCAATTGTTCTCCGGCCAGACCCGCTCGGCCTGTGGTGCCGCTTCGTCGGCGACGGGTCCGTTTTATTGCCCGGCCGACAGCAAGGTCTATATCGATCTCAATTTCTACGATGAGCTTCATCGCCGCTTCAAGGCGCCGGGCGATTTTGCTCAGGCCTATGTTCTCGCCCATGAGGTCGGCCACCACGTGCAGAATCTGATCGGCGTGCTTCCGGAATTCAACCGCCGCCGTGCGCAGATGAGCCAGGCCGAACAGAACGCGATGTCGGTGCGCGTCGAACTTCAGGCCGATTGCTTTGCCGGGATATGGGCAAATTATGCGGCAGACAAGGGCTATGTCGAAAATGGCGATATTGAAGAAGCGATGAACGCGGCACAGCAGATCGGCGATGACACCATCCAGCGGCGCAGCCAGGGCTATGTCGTGCCGGAAAGTTTCAACCACGGCACCGCCGCGCAGCGCAAGCGCTGGTTTGATCGCGGTCTCCAGACCGGCAAGCTTGAAGCCTGCGACACCTTCAACACGGCACAACTATAGGTCTTGTGATGCTTGGCCGGCTCATCGTTGTTCTGTTTGGCGTGCTCGGCGCAGGCGGGCTTGCCCAGGGGCCTGAAATCGCCAGTCAATATCAGCAGCGCCTCGGCGGCGCAGTGTCCGAACTCGAAACGGTGATCCGCCAGTTCGATGCCGATGTCGCTAACAATGGATTGACCCGCCCGGCGGCGATCGATGTTTATCAGAAGTCGCCCGAGGCGTTCCTGCGTGATCGCGGGCGCTCGATGGAAATTGCCCTGAAGCGCTATGACAGTCTGAAAAATCAGATTGAAGGCTTTGAGGGCGCGTCCGATCTCTACAAGCCGGTCTACATGATCATGAATGCCGACAAGACAGTGCTGGAAGGCGTGCGCAAGGATTATACGCTGGGGCTTCCGGTGACGACGAGCGGTATCGCTTATGGAGTGATAGGCGCGTTTCTCGGCGCTTTCTTCGGAATGTTTCTGCGCATGCTCGCAGGCTCCGGCAAGGCAGCGGTTCCCTCAAGGAGCGGGCGCTGAGCCGCCGTGGCTCATACGCTTTCGTGTTCGGGCATCAATGTTTCCTGCCGTCTTGCGCGCATGAGGTTGACGAAACGGCGGAAGAGGTAATGCGAATCCTGCGGGCCGGGTGAAGCCTCCGGGTGGTGCTGGACCGAGAAAACCGGCTTGCCCTTGAGCTGCAATCCGCAATTCGATCCGTCGAACAGGGAGACATGGGTCTCCTCGACATTGTCTGGCAGGCTTTTCGCATCGACCGCAAAGCCGTGATTCATCGAGACAATCTCGACCTTGCCGGTGGTGTGATCCTTGACCGGATGGTTCGCGCCATGGTGGCCCTGATGCATCTTGATCGTTTTGCCGCCAAGGGCAAGGCCCAGCATCTGGTGTCCGAGGCAGATGCCGAAGGTTGGAATATCTGCGTTAATCACGCCCCGGATCGTCGCAAGCGCATAGCTGCCGGTTGCAGCCGGATCGCCCGGACCATTGGACAGAAAAACCCCGTCCGGCTCGAGTGCCAGAATGTCGCTGGCGCTGGCCGTTGCTGGCAGAACCGTGATGCGGCAGCCGAGCCCGGCGAGAAGACGCAGGATGTTGCGTTTGACGCCGAAATCAAGCGCCACGACATGATAAGGCGTGTTGCCCGCGACTGTATAACCCTTATCCCAGACCCAAGCCGCTTGCGACCATTGATAAGCATCAGCACTGGTCACGGTTCGGGCAAGGTCCATGCCCTCGAGGCCCGGCCAGTCGGTGGCCATTTTCTTTAATGCATCCAAGTCGAACGTGCCGACCGGGTTATGGGCGATCACTGCGTTCGGCATGCCGTTTTCGCGCACGAGATTGGTGAGCGCGCGGGTGTCGATGCCGGCAAGGCCGATAATGCCGCGCGCCTTCAGCCATTGGTCGAGCGAGCGGGTCGCGCGATAATTCGACGGTTGGGTAATGTCCGCCTTGATGATGCAGCCGCGCACCCCGGCGCGCTGGTCTAGATCGACGGTTTCCATGTCTTCGTCATTGGTGCCGACATTGCCGATATGGGGAAAGGTGAAGGTCACGATCTGACCGGCATAGGAGGGATCGGTCAGAATTTCCTGATACCCCGTAATCGCCGTGTTGAAACAGACTTCCGCGACCGCGCTGCCCTCAGCGCCAAGGCCGGTGCCTTCGATGACGGTGCCATCGGCGAGGACGAGAACTGCTGTGGGGATCGGGTCTTGCCATTCGCTCATGGTGTTTCCTTTGCATGGCGCGCACCGCTTGTCCTGTGCCCATCGTCGCGCGGCAGGCATCGGCTTTGAGATCGGTGGTCGTCGAGGGTGCGTTTGTGATAGGAGAAAGCAAATTCCTCGTCAACTTTTCGTGCAAAAATAAAATTCAGTAAAAACAGTATTTTGCAAAATTTATTATGGTTGCCTGTGGAAACAGCGCTTATTACTATCAGCGACCAATTCAGTTATCGAAAAGCGAGTTTAAGCCCATGCGGGACGATATTTCGTCAGCCTTGAAAAAGGCCATGCAGGATCGCAACAAATGCGAAACCAACACATTGCGTCTGATCATGGCCGCGATCAAGGATCGGGACATTTCGCGTAGAGTGGGCGGCGACGGGCGGATAAGCGACGAGGAAATTCTCGAGGTGCTGTCGAAAATGGTCCGCCAGCGCGAGGAATCAGCGGCGATTTATGAGGCGGCGGGACGGCTGGAATTGGCCGAGACCGAGCGCCAGGAAATCGAAATCATCCAGCGCTTTCTGCCGCAGCAGCTCGACAATGCGGCGACGGTTGCCGCCTGCCAGAAGGCAATCCAGTCCTGTGGTGCGGGGGGGCTGCGGGATATGGGCAAGGTGATGGGCGAACTGAAGGATCAGTATCCGGGCCAGATGGATTTTGGCAAGGCGTCCGGGATCGTGAAGGACCTGCTTGGCTGACCGGGATTGCGTGTGGCGCCGGTTTTCCCCAACTTCTGAGGCATTTGCCCGGCATAGGAAACAGCCGGTGATTGCGTCACGGGGAAAATGGTCTAAATAGTTCATGGCGCGCTTTTCACCGCAGGTTCTTGACGACATCCGCAATCGGTTGACGCTGTCTGACATTGTCGGGCGGCGCGTTTCCTATGACCGGCGCAAGAGCCAGCCGCAGAAGGGTGATTTCTGGGGCTGCTGTCCGTTTCACAATGAGAAGACCCCCTCCTTCCATGTTGATGACCGCAAGGGCATCTATCATTGCTTCGGCTGCGGCGCGACGGGCGATCATTTTCGTTTTCTGACTGAAAAGGAGGGTCTTTCCTTTCCCGAAGCGGTGGAGCGGCTTGCCGATGAGGCGGGCGTGATTCTGCCGAAGCTCGACCCGCAAATGATCCATGAGGAAAAGCGCCGCGCCTCGCTTTATGATGTCCTTGCGATGGCGCAGCAGTTTTTTGTTGAACAGCTTCAGGGCAGTGAGGCGGCGGCGGCGCGCGGCTATCTCAAGAGCCGCGGGTTGACGCTTGAAACCCAGCGCCGCTTCGGCATCGGCTTTGCGCCGCGCGAGCGCTCGGCCCTCAAGCAATATCTTGCCGCCAAAGGGGTCGAACATGACCAGATGGCCGAGGCGGGCCTGATTGTTTCCGGACCCGATATTCCGGTGTCCTACGATAAATTCCGCGACCGGATCATGTTTCCGATCCTTGATCTGCGCGAGCGGGTGATCGCGTTCGGCGGGCGGGCGATGGCGCCGGACAATCCGGCCAAATATATGAACTCGCCGGAAACGCCGCTGTTTTCAAAGCGTACGGTTCTCTACAATGCCGCACGCGCTCGAAAGGCCGCCCATGAACGCGGCCGCATCATCGTGGTCGAAGGCTATATGGATGTGATCGCGCTGGCACAGGCGGGTATCGAGGAAGCCGTCGCACCGCTTGGAACGGCGCTCACCGGCGAGCAATTGCAGCTTTTGTGGAAGAATGCGGATGAGCCGATCCTTTGTTTCGACGGCGACGAGGCGGGCCTGCGCGCGGCCAACCGCTCGGTCGATACGGCGCTGCCGATGCTGGCGCCCGGCAAGAGCATCTGCTTCGCCTTTCTGCCGAAAGGCAAGGACCCGGATGATCTCATCCGCGAGAGCGGTGTCGAGGAATTCGAAGATATTCTGAAAGAAAAGCTACCGCTCTACAAGATGGTCTCGATCCGCCATTTTGACGGTGGCGTGTTTGATACGCCGGAGAAGAAAGTCGGGCTGGAGAAGCGGATATTCAGCGATATTGCCCTCATCAGGGATCAGGGCATTGCCTATCACTACCGCCAATCCGCGCGGATCGACCTTGCGAATTTCTTTTCCGTTAAAGACAATCGGTTTCAGGGAAAGAAATTTCAGGAAAATCTCTCGGAAGCCAAGATCTTCATCGGCTCGAATACGCTTTCGCGGGTCGTTCTCGGGTTCATCGCAGAATTTCCCTGGATGGTGAGCCTGTTCGATTCAGAGCTGACCCGTATTGAGCTTGGCAATCAGGCTTTCATCGAGTTTATTGCCGCGGTGCGGCGATTGGTTATCGATGACGACGTGCATACGATCAGTGAACTTTATGACAGCCTGCCGATGGGCTTCCACACGATCCTTCACGCGGTTCATGGGATCCCCGAAAGAGCGGTCAGGGAAGGCGATGATGTGTCCAGATATGCCCGCGAGCGCGGCTATAAGTTGCGGATGCTTTTCCCCGGTCTCAGGCTTGATCCTTCCGAGGACCTGCTTCGGCAGACCATGGACCTTCACATGAGAAAGCTCTTCCTGATGAGCCATAAGAAGGACATCGAGGAGGCCTGGAAATCAGGTGATGGCATGCGGGCATCAGCGCTTGCGATCGAGTATCACCGCTCGGAAGCAGAAATCAGGGAACTGGAGGAATATGTGACCGAACAATATGACGATCTGCGCAAGCTCGTCGACACGCAGACAGCGGCCTGACCGAAGCCTTATTGCTGCTTGGCGGCGGCCATGCGACCACTGCCCGATCCGCGGCTGCTTCGGGGATGGATTATGTATGTGGCAAAATGGTCCCGATAGGTGCAATTTTGTGATTAAGTCGCAAAGGAATCGAGCGTACGCCTTGCATCGTCATGCGCGCACACTAAATAAGTTGCTCACGTTCACGACCGCCTCGGTGCGCCTCAGGATCGATCCAAGGATCGCTGCATGTGTCGTGAGCAATTCGATATGGGTTAGAGAAGAGACAGAGTGAGCGGACGGCCAGGCAGGCACGTTTCAAAACGCCGGGTCTAGAAGATGGGTCAACCGCACAGGGTTAAAGGTGATTTAACGAGGATGGTTTAGGACGGTGGTTCGGGTGGGACGCATCGGGCCGCCGCTTTATCTTCCTCCCCTGAGATGAGGCAGGTTGGTTCAGGCTCGGTTTGCCCGCTCCGCC
Organism: Hyphomicrobiales bacterium; assembly: GCA_013911885.1. GTDB lineage: Bacteria > Pseudomonadota > Alphaproteobacteria > Rhizobiales > JACESI01 > JACESI01. Next base: position 135,809 of record JACESI010000008.1, read on the forward strand.
CCTTTTGATCGTTCTTGCTGTTCCTATAGCGTCGCATGACCATTTGGCCGAAATCGGGCCTGAAGTATTGAAGCGAAACATTTTGGCAGGGGCCGGTTCGGCTCGCGCGCACCGAGCGTCCCGGCCAGCCACTGGAGATAAATTTATGGCAACAAAAGCGACGGAAAAAAAAGAAGCGCCGGAACCTCAGATCGAGACCACCGATGGGCCGCTTCTTGACCTCAGCGATGCCGCCGTCAAGAAAATGATCAAAACCGCCAAAAAGCGCGGTTTCGTGACTTACGACGAACTGAACAAGGTCATGCCGTCTGATGAAGTGACCTCCGAGCAGATCGAGGACACGATGTCGATGCTCTCGGATATGGGCATCAATGTTGGCGAGGAGGATGAGGTCGAAGAGGCCGAGGACGATGACGCGGATACCGGTGGCGAACTTGTCGAGACGTCGAAATCTACCGCGCTTGCCACCGCCGGCAAAAAGGAACCTACAGACCGCACCGACGATCCCGTGCGCATGTATCTGCGCGAAATGGGCTCTGTCGAACTTCTCTCCCGCGAGGGCGAGATCGCGATTGCGAAACGCATTGAGGCCGGCCGCGAGGCAATGATCGCGGGCCTGTGCGAAAGCCCGCTGACATTTCAGGCGATCATTATCTGGCGTGATGAGCTGGCGGAAGAGAAAATTCTGCTGCGTGACATCATCGACCTTGAGGCAACCTATGCCGGACCGGACGCAAAGATGGCGCCCTCTGCGTCCTCGGACGAGGAAGAGGAAGAAGACGAACCCGCCAAGGAAGAGACCGAAAGCAGCGAGCGCGGCGACGACGATGAGGATGACGACGATCTTGAAAACAGCATTTCGCTTGCTGCCATGGAGTCCGAGTTAAAGCCGGAAGTCGTCGCGAAATTCAACGATATCGCTGACAACTACGCCAAGCTGCGGACATTTCAGGATAATCTTGTCGAGGCGAAGCTTGCGAACAAGAAAACTGCTGCGGGCGATGTCACGACCATGAATGAACTGCGCGCGCAGATCGAGACGGACGTGAAATCGCTTTCTCTCAACCAGAACCGCATCGAAGCGCTGGTCGAGCAGCTCTATGACATCAACAAGCGGCTGATCGGCTATGAAGGTCGTCTGTTGCGCCTTGCCGAATCTTATGGCGTCAAGCGCGAGCAGTTCCTCGAGCACTATCACGGCTCTGAACTCGATCCCAACTGGCTTGATAAAATTCATAACCTTTCTGGTCGTGGCTGGAAGGAATTCGCGACCTCCGAGATCGCCCGTGTGCAGGATCTGCGCAACGAGATCCAGATGCTGGCTTCTGAAACCGGGCTCGAGACCACGGAATTCCGCAAGATCGTTCACATGGTCCAGAAAGGTGAGCGCGAGGCGCGTCAGGCCAAAAAGGAAATGGTCGAGGCAAACCTGCGCCTCGTCATCTCGATCGCGAAGAAATACACCAATCGCGGCCTTCAGTTCCTCGATCTCATTCAGGAAGGCAATATCGGCCTCATGAAGGCTGTCGACAAATTCGAATATCGCCGCGGCTACAAGTTCTCGACTTATGCGACATGGTGGATCCGGCAGGCAATCACCCGCTCGATCGCCGATCAGGCGCGCACCATCCGCATTCCAGTCCACATGATCGAGACGATCAACAAGATTGTGCGGACCTCACGTCAGATGCTGCACGAAATCGGCCGCGAGCCGACGCCGGAAGAGCTTTCATCGAAGCTTGCCATGCCGCTTGAAAAAGTGCGCAAGGTTCTCAAAATCGCGAAAGAGCCGATTTCGCTCGAAACCCCCATCGGCGACGAGGAAGACAGCCATCTTGGTGATTTCATCGAGGACAAAAGCGCGGTTCTGCCTATTGATGCAGCGATACAGGCCAATTTGCGCGAGACGACGACGCGGGTTCTGGCCTCGCTCACACCGCGCGAGGAGCGCGTGCTGCGCATGCGTTTCGGCATCGGCATGAACACCGACCACACGCTTGAGGAAGTTGGCCAGCAATTTTCGGTAACCCGCGAACGTATCCGCCAGATCGAGGCGAAGGCGCTGCGCAAACTGAAACATCCGAGCCGTTCACGCAAGCTGCGTTCGTTCCTCGACAGCTAGTCATATAGAAAGGCGCGGCGGGAAAGGGGAAGGTCATGGCTTTCTGGAAGAAGTTTTTCAAAACCTCGTCCGCCACTGGTAAAGATCCGAAGCCTTCGCTCGAAATCTACCACGGCTTTGAAATCGTCGCGGATCCGATGCGCGAGGGCGCGTTGTTCCGCCTCGCCGGAAGCATTACCAGGAATTTCGATGGAAAAGAGCACAAGCATGTGCTGATCCGCGCCGATCTCTTCTCTTCCCGCGAGGAGGCGGTGGAAGCCGTCCTGCGCAAGGCCCGGCTCGTGATCGACGAACAAGGCGACGGCATTTTCCGCGACCGATAAGACCCGAGTGATAAGGCGGCCGATAAAAGCGCGGGGGCATCGCGGGGGCTGCGGGATCGACATTCACGCGGCGATGAATGATTTGTCATCCAAGTTTCATTGGCATTTGACAGTTAAGGCGTTCATTTATCCTGAAGTTGCGGTCTTCGCCGCTCCCTGTGACCCAATCGAGGATAAATGCAATGTCTGTTGCCACGTTTGAAAAATCCACCTCTTCGCTGAGCCTTTGGAAAACCCTTGTCACCGCTTTTCTGGCTGGTGCCGTTTCCCTCACGGTCTGGGAAATCTGGGCGACCGTCTTTGCCCCGCTTTACATGGGCGGTGAGTTGCAGCCGGTCGGTCTTGTGAAATCCGCTCTCGGCATCGGGGATCAGACTTTCGCCGCCTACTTTGCGGCGAGTTCCGGCGCGTTCGGCAACGCGGTTGCCAATGCAATCCATCTTTTGACGGGCCTTCTGCTTTATCCGCTCGGCTATCTCCTGATCGCCCGCCCGGTTGCGCGAGTGGTTCTGCCACGCCTGTCGTGGCTTGCGGTTGGCGCGGTTTATGGCGTCGCCCTTTACGTGTTCGCGATGTATATCATGGCGCATTTCTTTGCAGGCTTCCCGCCTTTCTTCGGGTTCAATGCGCTGAGCCAGGCAAGTCTGATCGGCCATGTTGCCCTCGGTCTCGCGATCGCCGGCGTGATCGAAGCCCGCGACTGACCGGGGACTGACCGGGGACTGATAAGGCCACGGGTGCCGGTTCTCAGCGCCTTTCGGTTTCTGCGACGGCGCGACGCCGCCGCAGGACAAAAAGCCTGAGATCGAGGGCGGACTTTGCGGCGGCGATGAAGATCAGCGCTGAAAGCGCGATCTTGGACACGGTCTCCATGGTCCCTTCGATCAACAGCGCGTGGGCGATGGTGCCGACCACGATCAGTGCGGCAAGCGCGGCATGGGCAAGACGAAATGTTCGCGGGCGCAGCCGTTTTGACTGGCGCATGCCCGCGAAAAGCGCCGAAAGGAACACCGCCCACATCGCGATCACGCCCCAAACCGAAAATGGCGTGGGCGAGCGGAACAAAAGCACGTCGATGACATCCGGCGGGCTGGTGAAATAAAGACCCACGACATGCACCAGAACGAGCGCGACGAGAAGCGCGCCGATCCAACGGTGAACGCTGCGTGCGCGCACAAGCGTTAGGCTAGGCAGATATCCCGCGGCCAGAAGCGGTTGCAAAAGCATCAGCGCCATCGCGGTCACGCCGGCCAATCCTGCCACGATATAAATCGGCTCGCGCCATGCGAGGAGCGGGCTTGCCGCGGCGAACGCGACCGGCACCGCCATTGCCAGGGCAAGGGCGGCCCAGATCAGCGGCGCGCGGATGGGTCGAAGCCGGTTGATCGTCACTTTTGACTTTCGGTCGTCATCAGACAGGCTTCAGCACGAAGTTTGCATGAAGCGTCGTGTCGCTGGCGCTCGGCATGACGGGGCGCAGGAAGACCGTTTCGAACGCGTTGCTGTCATAGGCAAGGTGGGCGTGCGGCTGCCCGAAGGCGGGCACGATCTGGGGCATTTCCAAACGGAATTCGCCGTTCTCATTGGTCAGCGTCGCACCATGGCTTGCGAGTTCGCGCTCGTGGCCCTCGACCGTGTGCGCCCAGATCTGGATGCGCTGGCCGGGAAGCGGCATGCCGTCGCCCGCGCGGCGCACGGTGCCCGTCATCCAGAATCCACCGCGGCCGATGCGCTCCACAATCGGCGCGCCGGGGCGATAATTGTTGGCACCGCCGCGCATGGTGGGCGTCGGCGCAAGACCGGCCTCGCTTGCATAGACGGGAAGAACGAGGCTGGAGAGACCGGCCGCTCCGGTGGCAAGAAGCGTGCGGCGGGTCAGGATTGAATGGGTCATGGGCGTGTTTCCTTTCAAGCGATGGGTCTTTCAAGCAATCAGCCCCAAAAACGATGGGCGCCACATTGGGTTTTTGAAGCACGCCGCCTTTCAAGCGATGAAGCCCTGAAACAGGGCGGCATGCTTGAGCCCGGGGCGGGCAGGGCGCATCTTCGATTACGAACATAGCGCGCCCGCGCCCAATTTCGAGCCCCGCTCGATCAATTATTGGTTAGCGCCCCGCTCTGATCCCGGAAAACTGGATCGTCTTTTTCTGGCGTATTCCGCTGTAAGTTCGGGTGTAAGTTCGGGGCTCGAAGAAGGAGTGGAAGCGCAAGCTTGTCCTCGGGACGCTGGCCGATTGAGGAATTTCGATCAGACCGGCCTCAGCAGCGCTCAAGTTCGATACCTCTACCCCCGCTTACCCCGACCCTTTTCCACCGCATCGCGGATGAACCTTGGCAGGGCGAAAGCTGCCTGGTGGACTTCGGGGGTGTAGTAGCGCGTGTCGATCCGAGCGGTTTCGAAGCGTCTGGTCAGGGTGTCGAGAGGGGTTTGTCTCAAGCCTGTGTTGTCGGTTGCAAAGCCGAGCGCCATGTGGCCGCCGATATAGGTTGGCACCGCCGCGACATAGGCACTTGAATCGGCGAAGAGCGATGCGAAATGGCGTATCGAGCTGACGAGTTCGTCTTCCTGAAAGAAGGGCACGCCGTTCTGTGTCACGAGAATGCCGCCGGGCGTGAGGCAGCGACGGCAATTGCGATAGAATTCCTCGGTGAAGAGCACCGCGCCGGGGCCGATCGGATCGGTCGAATCGACAAGGATCACGTCAAAGCGCTGGCCGGTTTCGCGCACAAAGCGCGCGCCGTCCGCGATCACGAGATCGAAGCGCGGATCGGTAAAGACCGGGGCGTTGAAATCGCTGAAATGTTCTTTTGAGAAATCGACCACCGAGCGGTCGATTTCGACCTGGGTGAGGCGTTCCACCGAGGCATGTTTCAGCACTTCCTCCGCCATGCCGCAATCGCCGCCACCGACGATCAGCACCGCGCGCGCTGCGCCATGGGCAAGCAGGGGCACGTGGCTCATCATCTCATGATAGACGAATTCATCGCGGCTTGTGACCTGCGTCACCCCGTCGAGAAGCAACACCTTGCCGAAGGCCGCGTTTTCGATGAGTTGCACGTGCCATTCATCGCTCTTCTGCTCATAGAGAAGCTTATCGACCCTGAAGCCGAAGCGCACGGAAGGATGCAATGTTTCGTCTGCCCATCCGCCTTCGGCGGATGGAGCCGGTTTAGGGGAATCCGCCATGACCTCAGCGACCTGTCGAAAGGCCGTCGATGCTGGGCGTGCCGATGAATTCGAGCACTTCCGTGCCTCGGCGCAATTCCTTCACACCGACACGTCCGGCCCGAAACTCGCGAGCCAGAATGCCGATGCATTTTGCCGGTTGCGCGTCACCGCACATGAACACGTCGAAGGCGGCATAGCCGGTCTCGGGCCAGGTGTGCACCGAGATGTGGCTTTCGGCGAGCACGGCAACACCGCTGACGCCGGTCGGCTCGAACGGGTGCAGATGGATGTGCAGCAGGGTTGCGCCCGCTTCCTCGACGCATTTCAGCATCGCGGCTTCAATCCGCGCCTGATCGTTCAGACCCTCGGCCTCGTATAGATCGATGATGATGTGCGAGCCGGCGAAGATTTCGCCATCCTGACGGATGAAATGATCAAGCCTTTCATCATCCATCGCGATTTGCAGGCTGGAAGCCGACAAACTTGCCTTGTTGATCGTATCCGATTTCAGCGTTTTTTCGCCGAGAGCGTTAAAACCCGGTGTTTTTTTGTCTTCCGTTTGGGTGGTGCTTCTCGGCTCAAGTGTGGTCAGAGCGTCCAAGTCCATCCCCAATTGGAAGAGGGCGTCGTCGTTGCGCATGGCGCTCTCCCCAACCAGCAGATGTCCCGGAGTGGGGCTGGACGCGGTTTACCCCCAGCCTTCACGGATGGCGCTTCGTAAAGTGTTTTGATCGGAGGGGCAACTCAAAAACGCACCAGAAAGTGCAAAAAATGCACTCTTACTGACTTTTCCAGGCTGCACCTGCTGGCCGTTGCCACGCGGGTTATTGTTCAATCGCGTAGGTGATTGTCACATTCACCGAGACCTCCTCTTCACCGCCCGCAATCGGCACGGCGTCCGCACTTGCCTCCGCGCGCAGGGCGGCTTGTTTGAAGCGCATCGGGCGGGCGACCGAGCCTTCGGCAAAGTCGATGATGCGGCCGACCCTGGCATTGGCGGCACTGAGATAGATGTCTGCCTTGCGCCGGGCATCGAGGACCGCTTCCTTGCGCGCCTGATCGAGAAGCGCGTTGCGATCTGCAATGTCGAAGCTGATGCCGCCAAGCTCGTTCGATCCGTCTGCCACGACGGCGGTGAGGATGTCACCTGTCTTCCGAAGGTCCAGGACCTTGATGCTTACGGCATTGCTGACCGTATAGCCGACAATTGCCGGAGGGCGCTGCTCTTCGTCCGGTTTCGGCTGATAATAGGAATAGCGCGGCTGAAGTGAAAAATTCGAGGTCTGGATGTTCTTGCGTTCGATCCCTGCCTTTTCCAGCGTCGCGAAGATCGCGTTCATTTTGCCTGAGTTCTCAGTGAGCGCTTCAGACGGCGTTTTCGCTTCGGTCACGACGGCGGTCGAGATAAGGGCGATGTCCGGTTCCGCATTGATCGTCCCGATGCCGGTGACGGTGAGGGTGGCCGGGCGTCGTGGCCGGTCTGCGTGATGTGGTTGACCGGCATTTTTCATGTGATGCTTTTGCTCTTCGGCAACAGGACGTTCCTCGGCCGATGCTTGCCCGATCAGAATAGGCAGGGTGAGCAGAATGGCGACCATGCAGGCGATGGACGCCCTTGCGGCACGCGGCGCGTGCGCGCGGATGGAAAAGGCGGCTTTCATAATGTTCTCCCTGTCTGGTGGCCGCACCATGAAGCGGCGCGGCATGATGATCATCATCGTTGGAAATGGATGATAAGGCAAAAAAATGGCATAGGCCCGGCCCGGCGCATGGATTTAATTGCTTCGCTTGCTTGCGTCGTGCTTCCTTCGTGATATAGCGACGAGGCTGCATCCAACCGGGCAGCGGCAAAGGTGGGGCCTGTAGCTCAGCTGGTTAGAGCTGGCGGCTCATAACCGCTTGGTCGGGGGTTCGAGTCCCTCCGGGCCCACCATGATTTACAATCATTGTTGTAGCTTGCCAGTGTAGCTTGCCTGTAGCTTGCCAGATGGTTTGCAGAATTTTGCCAGCAGGTTTGTTATGCAGCACGAAAATGACAAAGATTTTTAGAGCCTGTTTTCGGGCATGAAAAAGGCGGCACGTGGCCGCCAATTGTTTTTTTGAACGCCCCTTTTCGGGGTCTTTTTTTTGGGTCTTTTCCGGCCCGTTTCTGAGGGTCTTTCCGGGCTCTTTTTTTGCCCTTTGCGAAGCCTCTTTTCCGGCCCGGTTTCACCCCCTTTTTCAGGTCCCTTTCAAGCCCTCTTCAAAGCCCTTTTTCATGGCTCTTGAGAGGTCTTCAAAAGGGCCTCCGCGCTCTCCAGTTTTTCGATAATCAGCTCGATCAGATAGCACATATGAACGGGCCGGGTGAGGGCGAGGTCGTGGGCCTCGCCATTGCTGATTTCGAGGAGCAGGTCATAGACCGCGCGCAGGGTGTAGATGCCCTGCGCGATGGTGTCGCGATAGTCCCTGAGGTCCCGCTCGGCAGATCGCGCGCTCATGGCCGGGGGCTCCGCTCTGTATCAAACAGGTCGCCAGTCAGTGGTTCAATTGAAAACTCCCTAAAGTTGAGGGAGTTTTCATGAGGCTCCTTTTGTACATTTATTCCTAATTCCGCAAACTTTTCGCAATTAGGAACATGTTCCCCTTCCATCCCGCCAAACAGGCGTTGCTTGTAATGGTTGGCAAGGAGCAACTTGCTTCCGCGCCGGGTGGTGTTCATTGCCGCCCGCGCTTCCGGCTTCACCCGGCTTGGCGAGATATTGCCGAGCCACATCATGAAATCCGGATAGGCAATGCAGAGCATTTCATATTGCTTTTTATCGGCTCCAGTCGTTGCCTTAAAGGCAACACGTGCATCACTTTCTGCACCGGTCAGCTTGCGATATTGCGCGGGGTAAGAAAGCCCCAATATCTCGCAGATCGGGCGAATGGGAATGAAGGCCTCGCCGTCCCGCCACAGCCATTCGAGCTCCTGGCCATTCAGTTTGATATAGTCGATAATATCGCCCGCAAGGGGCAGGTGTGTGTCCTGTGTCATGTCTTTGTTCCATTTTTCATATGGACACCGCGGGCGGCGCGGCACCGGGAGCTGAAAACCTGACAAAGAACAGGCGGGTTTATTCCCTGTCGCCGCGCCCGCAAGCGGGGCTTTGAGAGGTTTTGTATTCACCGCACTCCCGGCATGATTTGACAATCAACCCAGAAAAATCTTGGGGAATGCCCGTTTCGTGGGCGTCCCGTCTTTGTCATGGTGTTTTCAGCACCGAGGCCAGAATGGCGCAAAGCTTGACGGGCGTCAAGGGTGGGTTGAGGGAAGGGGCGAGGCCGCCGAAATCGTACAGATCGAGATCAGGAGCGCCAAGCCTTAATCGTTTTTTTTCGGTTTGCTATATTTCTCTTGGCTCGTACTTTCTCGCGGGCGCGCCGACGGTCGGCCAGAGGGGGTGCATGATGGGCTCTCCTTCATATATTCCGACAGGACCTTCAAAATAATGCCGATCATTCTTTGCCTCTTTTCTGCTGTTCCGGCCTTCTGAGGTATGCCCTCAATAACGCGCCTCAGCCGCCAGCCCTTCATCGACCAGCATCTGGTTGAAGCTCATCCTATGGTCGTCAAGCGGATAGACCTCAGCGAGAAAACGGCCATATTTTTCGGTACTGTCCCTGTGGGTGCGGATAAAGACTTGCCGGTTCAGAATGCGTTCTGAAAGCCAGTCACGGGCCTTCAGGCCTGCATCCTTGTCCTCTTTCGTCACACCGCTTGTCAGGCGGATTTCCGGGGCGTTGATGCCGTAAAGGCGCAGCTTGATGCCGCTGAGGCCGGTCCTGAAGCCGAGATCGATATTGGCCGTGATCGTGTCGCCGTCATAAACATCGGTGATAAAGGCGCGGTATTCATACATGCTGCGCGCTCCTCTGTTCCTGTGGTGTTTCCGTTCTTCTGAGGCTCGCCTTTTTCAGCCGCTGGGCGGCAGCGAGAAGCGCATCGAGCGGCGCCCGCTCGTATCGGGAAAACCGTGCATTCTCCCAGTCCGTCACAGCCTTGATAATGTCTCGGATACAGGCATCTCTTTCGGCCTGAACCGGGGTATTGGCGACCTTGACGGGAAGGTATGCGACACTCGCCGCCTTTATGACAGGCAGCGGGTTTGCCTCCGGTGTCTCGCAACGCGCGGCTGCGGCCTTATCCGTCAGTCTCTCCGCGATCCTGGTCATGATGGTGTTGCTGACCTCATCCGCGATGAGCGCCGACATCTCTTTTGAGACCATTACGGAGCGATCTGGCGTGGGCTTGTTCTTGGTCCATAACACGATTGAATTTTCGAGATGCTCGGTGAAGGCGGCAAAATCCGGGTCATGATCAATCGCCGCCTCGATCTTCCGGCAGGCATGGAGTATCGTTGTGTGATCCCTGTTTCCAAAGGCGCGCGCGATCTGTGGGCATGACTGCCAGGTCATTTTTCGGGTGAGATAAATGGCGATATGCCTCGCCCGCGTGAGGCTCTTTGCTCTGCTATCGCCCTCGAGCGCTTCAACCTTGAACCCCAATGTCGCCGCCACACAGGCCTTTACATCAGCGGCCTGGATATAAGGGTTCGCGCTATTTTCAGTCATATTCTCAAACGCATTACTCATCCTTCACCCCTCTTCTGTTGTTCCGGTGCCTCGACATTGAGGTTGTTGATATAGCCACGATCACTGAACTCATGGGTGAGCGAGGTCGCGCGCCAGAGGCCGTTGATTTCAGGCCGGAAGCCTTCCGCGTTGACATCGGCCTCCGCACGCAGTTCCGGCCTGCCCGCGAAGGTGAAGCTGCCCGATCCCGTCTTGCGGTTTGCATCCGTTCCTTCAGCCTCCGCCGCGCGGCGCGCCTCTTCCCGTGTCTTGTAGGTGTGTGGCAGGCTCAGCATCGGCCCTTCGCCGCCGGTCTCGACAGTCTCGAACAGCACCCGGCCCTGATCGCGGTCAAACCACTTCGCCGCCACCTTGCCGTGGCGCGGCCGCGGTTCGATCTCGAAGCTCCAGCTCTCGCAGTCGCGCTTTCTTACCGTGATTGCAGCAAGCGGCGTACCGAGGGAAGACGCGGCCTTGCCCTTGCGCACGAACGCATAGCCGCCGGAAACCGGCTTCGCGACCGCGTTATAGCGCTCGGCGAGCCTGGTCGCGAAATCGACAGCCGACTGGTTGAACCGCGCCTCATAATCGATCGGGATCGAAGCAAGATCGGGATCGACCCTGATCTCGATATCGTGGCGCGAAAACACCGTCTCGAGCATGGCACCGAGCGTGGTATCGTCGAAATGTTCGCTCTGGCGTTCCTTGATACCGGAGCGGAAATCGACAGCCTCGGCGGTCACATTGACGGTCTCGCCCCGTGTTCCGCCGGCGAAGGTCACCCGCGTCACCACAAACCGGCCCATGCTGGTGACGCCGGTCTCCTGATAACCATAAAGCGGCTCGAGGATCGCGCCTTGTTTTGGCGAGGCCACGGCATTGTCGCGGTCATCGAAGGTAAGCTCAAGCGTGTCGGTCTCTTCGCCATTGTTATCGGTCAGAACCGCCGAGATGAGGCGGCGATAGAATTGCCGCGTTATGCTGAAATTGTCTGATTTGACGATGAGGAGCGGGCGCATCGGTTACTCCCACAGATTGACGGTGGTGAATTCGTCATTGTCTGGCAGCGGCGGCATCGTGACGATGGTGCCAAGCGGCACCACGTCGCCATTGCGGGCGACGATCGCCGAAAGCCCCGGATTATGATCGAGCATGGCCTCGACGAAGCCAGCACGGGCAATCCGTGCCGCGCGCGCCCGATCATCGACCTGCGACGAGACGAATGTCCATGCAACGCCCTCGATGCTCATATGGTCCTGGATGACGCGATATTTCATGATCCTCTCTTATGAATAAGGGGCGACGTCGATGTAGAACGAGAGGACGCGCCCCTGTCCGTCCGGGCCGATCACGCTCTGCGTATCGGATACCGACAGGATCACGACTTTCCCGAAGGGCCGCGCAATCTGGCTTGCTCCCATACCAACGAGCGACACAGCAACGCCCCGGCCCTGTGTGAGCCTGATCGCCTCATAATTTTCCCGCCCGCCAAGGGCTTCTGGAAAGATCAGCCCCGAAATCGTCATCTGATCATCGCCGAGCCCGACAAACTGGCGCGCTGAACGCTGGCCAAAGCGCGGGATCGAGGCCCACTGCGCGACAGTCTCGCGCTCAAGCTCCTGATAATTGAGCGGCATGATTTCAAAAATATGCGGTCCGAGAGCAAGGAGCGGCACCATCATTCAACCCCATCGTGAAGGGCTGCACCCTTGGCGCGGCTCGCTTTGCGCCGCTGTGCACCCGTGAAATGCGCCGGAATGGTGCCGGATGTACTGACCGTCGCCTGCACCTTGATATTCGCTTGAGATATGCGCGAGACGGCGGCATCGCCGATCTTCGCACCAAGCGCCTGAGCCTGTTGTGCAAGTGCTGCCACGGCCTGATCGCCAAGCAGTGTGCCGCTTTTTGCACCGGCCTCCTGAAGCGTTTTTCCAGCCCTGTCGGCACTCCCCTCGATCTCGCGCCCCGCCGCCTGATCCAGAGAGCGCAGACCCTCGATAAGACGTGCCGGTGCCGATGCCTGACCGGATGGTGAGCCAGAAACAGAACCGGACACAGAAACAGAACCTGTTCCGGCCCCGGTGCCAGGGGCGGCGCGAGGCGTGACACCATCCGCGGAAGGTTCGCCATTCGGTTCGGTCACACGGCCAGCCGACGGCGTTTCACGCAGAGCCGTATCGCTCAAAGGTCGCCTTTTCTTGCTCCTCCCAGCCCGTGCAGGCACATCCGCTGCCGGGGCATCGGGCGCTGTTGCACCCGCTGGCACATCCGTTGCAGGAACAGCGAAAGCACCACTTATACGGTTACGCACGCTGTCCCAAAGGCTGCCAATCTTTGCAAGCGCTGTACTCATGAGGCTCGTCAGACCATCGATATCAATGAACTTGTCCCAGCCGAGCGGCTTGATGATTGCGTCCCAGGCAAAGAACCCGACCTCGGCTGCAAACAGCGTCCAGCCGATGACCGGGATAAGACGGGTTGCGCCCTTGCCAAACCAGACGAGCGGCTTGATCAGAAGGCCCCAGTTCGGCTGCTTGACGATGGCCGCCCAGTTTATGGGCGAAAGCGCGCGCGCCGCGCCCGCGAAGCGCTTCAACGCGCCAAGGCCACCCGCGATCGTCGGAGCCAACAGCGCAAACGCGCCCTTGATCCGAGCGAGACCTAACGAGGCCTGAATGGCGGACGGTGTGATCTGTCGCAGACCCGATGCCATGCGCGCGAAGACCGGAATGGCGCGCACCACACCGCCACCGACAAGAGCAAAGCCGAAGCTGAGCAGCCTCAATGCTATGCCGAGCGCAAGGGCACCGGCGGCAAGTTTGACCAGCATGCCGAATAGTTCTGGATTGGCGGCGGCCCATGCTGAAACGGTGTCGATGACCTTGCCGACGCCATCCACGATTTCGAGAAAGACCGGCAACAGCACGTCGCCGATCTGAATACCTGCTTTGGTGATCTTGTTGAACAGGAGAGCGGTGCGTTTTTCCGCGCCTTCGGCCTGTTTGGCAGCCTCATCAAAAATCGATCCCTTGAATTCGCCCGGATCCTTTACAAGGTCGAGCGCCTGGCGCAGCGTTTGCGTATTGCCGAGAAGCTTCGTGAAATCATCAGCAAAATCGAGGCCGACAATCTCGGCAAGGGCACGGGTGCCCGCGTCCCCCTTTTGGGCCAGCGTCTCGAGAAAATCGGCAAAGGCCTCAGGGCCGCGCTCGCGCAGGCCCGCCAGAAGATCCTCGCGCGACACGTCAACAGACTTCAGGGCCGCGTCAATTGCCTTGCCACCGGTCAAAACCTTGTTGGCGAAGGCATTGAAACCGCGCGCGGCGGTCTCGGGCACGATGCCGGAGGCGACAAGCGCAGCACCAATCGCGTTCATCTGGACCGCGTTGAATTTCAGGATTTCAGCCGCACCGGCGGCGCGATTGGTGAAGTCGAAAATCTCGGCAGCCTTCGCCGCCATACTGTTCGAGAGGTGATTGGCGCTGTCGCCTAGCGCCTCGATACCGTCCTGTGTCAGCTTGTAGTTATTACGCAGCTTGGCGAAAATATCGCCGATTTCCTGTCCCGCGATGTCGGCGGCAACCGAGGCTCTGGTCGTGAACAGCGTGAAAGCCTCGAGCGCCTCCTGCGGCACACCACCCTGGGCGGCGGCCGCCATGAGCTCGACAATGTCGCGGGCGGCGACCGGTATCTTCGCACTCGTATCAAGTGCAAATTCCCGAAGCTCCTGAAGGCGCGAGAGCGGGGCCTCAACGACCTTTTCAAGGCCTTTGAAAGACTGATCAAAGCCCGCCGCCAGTTTGATCGGCGCACTCAGGACAAGCGCCTGGCCAAAGGCACCGAGAAGACGCGCGCGGGCCGCAGCGATGCGCTGGTTCGATCTTTCGATATTGGCTTCGAATTGCGCCGGATCGAAGAGCGGTGCCGCGCCCTTCTTGAAGGGCTTGCTGATATTATCCTCGACGCCCTTGCGGAATTGACCGAGCGAGGTGCGCGCGCGTTCCAGAGGCTGCGTGAACTGATCGACCAGTTTGAGCAGCATGGAGACTTTCATATCCATGGTGCCAGCCTTTCTTTGCGGATGCGGATTGCTTCTTCATGCCAGTCGAGCAGGTCTTCGAATTCCATCTCCATGATCGCAGCAAGGGTGAGACCAGGGATATCCGACATCACGTCAGCGGCGACACGTCGCCATTGGAGAAGAGGCCCGGAAAAAAACCGGCGAGGCCCTCATAGATCGCGGGATAATCAGCCGGGTCGAGACCGTCGATCATGGAAGGATCGATAACGAGAACATCGGCAAGGATACCGTTTATCTCGTCGAGTTTTTCCATGGTGGCAAGCGACCCGATGGCCTCCGCGAGAAGGTCCTTGTTCGTTGAAACATTGCCAGCCGTGCCGGGTGTCTGCTTGCCTGTGCCGTCGATCAGCGCCTTGACAACATCGGGACCGAGCAGGGCGACAAGCTTCTTGATGGTGCGGGTTTTCGGGCGTTTCAGTTCGAGCTTGCTGATTTCCTTGCCGTCGCCACAATCGATCGGGAAGGCGAGTTGAATAACGGTCATCGCCTACCTCCCAAGCCGAAGGATGCGGCGGCGACCTTCATTCACGCCGACCCCGTTGATCACCGTCCAGCCGCCAAGCTGAAAATTATATTCCCGGAATGTCCGCCCGTCCTGGACTTCCGAATAACGGAATATCGACGAGATCATGAAATCATAGCCGGATTTCTCGCCGCCCTTGGCCTCCTCGCGCTCCACTTTCATGATGCGTCCGAGAACATCGAGCGTGACCTCGATATCGCGGCCCGTTTCTTCGTCGATCTCATGATGGATGGCCGTGAACGGCACCCGCAGGCCAGGCTGCATTCCGTAAAGACCGGTGACATCGGTATTGTTCGAGAACGTCTTGAAGGGCAACTCGCACTTGTTGGTGACGCCGAGCGGAATATCAATCTCCACATTCGAGCCGCCAGGCGTGAAGTCGTAGGATTTTTCCTCCAGCATCGGCAGTTTCATTTCCTCGATGTCGAGGGCGAGGTTGGTCTCGTCGTTCACGATGAGCGTGAAGCCGCGAAGAATATTGAGAGCCATGGTTTTTACCTTTCCGGGGGTTAAGCCGCCTGGCCGATTTCGGCCAGAATGTCGTTGACCAGAATGTCGAAATAGACGGCATCCCGACGCGACCCGATGATGAGATCATTAAGCGGCGGCGCTTCTTCCGCGATCATTTCGATGCGAACCGTGCCTGAGCGCAGCGCCTGGCCGGAATTGAGGGCCTTCTGGAATTCCGCGCGACCGCCAAGAATGGCGCCGACCGCCGTCAACTGATCGAGGAATATTTGGAGCGAGCGCTGAACCGCAACGATCTGCTGGGCGCGGATATTGCCGTCGATGAACGGACGCATCGCGCGCACCACCGCCTTCTCGATCGTGGCGCGGGTGCGCACCACATTGACAAAGCGCCAGAGTGGATCAGCCGATGTGGTCTCCGACCCCCAAAGGATGGTTCCGTTGCTCGCAACCGCGCCCGTGGCCGACTGGATCGTGGTTGACGGAATGATCGTGTTGATGCCCGCGTTGTTCAGGAAATTGGCATCGTGATTGATTTCGCCATCGAAATAGGAAATCGGCCGAGACGTGCCGGTAATGCCGAGGATTGCCTGGTTGGATGGCGAGAAATAAGGCCCGCCGCGCTGGGCATCGCGCTTCATGAAAAGACCGGCGGCATAGGCGGAGGCGGGCTGGACCACAGTCTCGCCAGCCTCGAACACGGTCACGCCCGGTTCGATCAGATAGGTATATCGGTCGGAAAAGTCGGCGCGGTATTGAAAGGCTTCCTGATTACTCGTGCGCGGGCAATCGCCGATGGCAATCGATTTGAGATCGGCGGCAACGCTTCCGAGCTCGGCCATGACCGGGTTTTTCTGACCACCGATGCGCTGCGAGGTGAAGCCTGGTGAGAACAGGAGGCCGGGTTCAACGCCGGTGTGACCGCGCGCGTGGCGGAGCGCATGAACGCCGGTTTTTGCCGCCGCATCGCCAACAATGTTTGAGACCGTTGTCTCGAGATCGGCACCTTCTTCGACCCGCACAAAGACGACCGATGCTGTAATCCCCTGGCGCAGAAGGGCCGCGACTGCCTGGCTCGCCGGATTGTCGATGCCGAGCGCTTCAAGCTTTGCCGCGTCATTGGTAAAAAAATGCACCGGCTCGTTGAGCGGGAACACAGACGCATCGGCATTCGACGCTGGCAGAACAATGCCCGCCGGGGATTGGTCGGCGATCAGTATCGGGCGCTCGGTGTCGCCCGCATCGATAATGCGCGTTCCGTGGTTGGGTGTAAGGGCCATTCCGGGTCTCCTGAGCCTCGTTTAAAAAGGTCTTGCAAAAATCTTCGTCCCCGTGAGACTATGATTGCAGGCCTGAGCGGCGCATGGTGTACCTGGTTCACCCTCACACACGCGCGCACCACCCTCTCAAACGAGGAGGCCATCTCTTCAAAGAAGTTTTGAGCGCCTTTCAAAGGCAGTGTAACGCGCGCCTTATGGCCTTCGCGTTGTCCAGATGATCACGCCAACATGCATGATGAGCCGCGTCCAGTATCCGACGCCATCGGCCTTGAGCGCCGCCGCGAAAGCGCCAGCCGCTTCTTCGCGTGACCACTTGACCTGATCCGCCTTCAATTCAGGCGGATGACCACCGTCGCACACAGTCTGATCGCAGAGGCCATGGCACAACATGTCGTCATGCAGGGCCGCCGCTTTCAGGAACCGCCGATTATGCGGCGAAAGAAAAAGGCGCATCGGGCGAGGTATGGAAACGTCGAACACGCGCCCTTCTGGGACGATATAGACCGGACCCATACTGTTGCCGATCCGCCATATTAATGGGCGGCGGAGCCGGTATCTGATCCCGCCTACAGGCTCTATATCGTCTGCGCTGTAGCGTGTGTATTCACTCATCGAGATCAGATATTTGCGCTCGCGCGCCAGAGATCGTCGATATTGTCTGCATTCAAACCGAGCAAGGCACCGAGTGCATGGATCGTCGGGTTCATTCGGGGAAAATAGGTTGCATATTCCCACTCTGTCTCGGCCACGGTTCGCGCCGTCTCATCCTCAATCTGGGAAATCGCCGCATCAACATCGGACGGCTTGATGCCCGCGCGCAGAAGGCCCAGCCGCAATTGACGCGGTGTAAGATCAGGCAGGGCCGCGCGCAGTTCTTCCTTGGTCGGCGGTGGCGGTGGCGTGTAGTCTGCGACCTCCCCGGCCTCGCGGATGATCCGGTCAATCAGCGCATTCGTAAGGCGGCCTTCGAGCGTGGCTTCTTCGCCTGCATCCGGTCTTGTCAGCGATGATTGAGCCTCAACACCTTCAATCGTCCGTGTGTATTCAATCACCCGGTGGTCCGGGTCGGCATAGCGCGCATTGCTGATTGCCTCGAAGACGGTATGCGGTTCGATGTTGTCTTCGTTTGCAGCTATGAACGCATCAAAGCCGGCGCCGCTGATACTGATCGTTTTGGCAAGCCATTTTGGGATGACAGCGACTTGGTAGAGCGTGATAGCCTCGCCCTCGATTTTGGCCGAAAGTCTCGCTGACTTGTTCAGTGCAACCTCAAACCCCTCGATCCGGATCGGGCTTTCTTCATCAAGCAGATCGAGCGGAAAACGCGCAATCGGCGTTTCATTTTCGATGGGAGAAAGCTCTTCGAACTGCACCTGTGCGTGTGAGGGATGCGTGTACCTGATATTGCGAATATCACCTAAATTTTCCATTTTTTTCTCCTATACTTCTGATGTTTTTATGACATAGGCACAACGCATCGTGCCGCCACTGCCCGTATGATCGCGCGCCAGGTAAAATGCGCTCAGAACTCTCCAGGTTCCGGTTAGACCACCTAGACCGCTTGTTTGAGGTGTTTGCTGTTCGGTTGTGCTTGATGAGGGCGAGCCAAGTGCGAGAAGCAGAAGCGTACTCGCCGCAACAGTCGATCCGACCGCCGGCGCTGCTGATGTAAAGGAGACCAGAAGTCGCGAGCCGACATCGTTAATGCCCGGTGCCAGAATGCCCCTCAAGGAGGCGGTTGAAATCCTCGCCGGAGCATTGTTCGTTGGAGCATTGTTGACAACAAATCCTCCATCATCGGGAAGCGTGGTTATGACGGGAAGTTCGTTGAAGGCAAGATCGAGGCTCCTGTTAGCTTGGAGTGACCCGCCGCCTGAAAGACCATTCCCGGCGGTAATCGTGGTCGCGGCCAGCGCAAAGGCGGATGCCTGTAGACCATCGAGCAAATCGGCATCGAGACCGGAATTCGCACCATCGTTTCCAGCATGCCAAATGGCGTTGGACCCAATGCTCCAACCGCCAATGGAATTTCCGATTAAGTCAAAATCTGCCCCTGCCCCTGCATTTCTAAATCGTAGACTATTATCCGATCTGAACCACGAATAAAAACCTCTGAGCGCGCCGGTTTCGTCCCTTAGATCAAAGGTCGCATTGCCGCTTCCTAATGCCCTCGATTGAACATTCCCGCCGGTTGCGGCAATTATATTCCCGAATATCGTTCCTGCAACATTAACTTGGCTGTCAAAATTTTCCGCAATGTCTGTTCGAGCGTAATTCGCCGGCCCGACGCCGCCAAGCGCCGCAGCATTGGTCGCGGTCGCTGCATTGCCGGTAATGCTCGAACTGATCGTATCGGGCAGGCGAGCATCATTAACAACGCCTGATGTCAGATTGGCAGCGTTGCGCGCTGCCGCCTCCGCCGTTGCAATTCGCTCATGGATCTGACTGACCTGCGGAATGACACCATTCTGGCCTGTATTGTTGAACTGAGTTTGTGTCGCAAAGCCCGGCACCGGTGTCGGGCTCGGAAAATCGGCACGGATTGCTGCCTCCCTTGTGGCTGTATTCTGATTGGCCGCGGTCACCGCCGCCGCACGATTGGATGCAACCAGATTGTGGATCTGTCGCCCACGCATGATGCTCTCCTCACGAAGAGGGTCAGCCGCCTGAGCATCGGTCATATAGGGCCGCTGTTGATTGATCGCCTCGAGAGTGAGCCCCGCGCCGGACGTCAGATTGACCACGATCGCATCGAGGTCCGAATAAAGGAGGTGATAGCGGATTTCGGTGCTGTCGACGCCCTGCGCGTCCGCCGCATCAATCCGCCGCTGATTTTGATAACGGCTGAACGCGAAAAGCTCCCCGTCTTCCGTGTAAAGGCCGACCTCATCATAATTGAAGCCCTGGCCTTCAGCCGTGACGACCACATCAAAGAACGCGAGCACCTCATTCGTTATGGGATCGACGGTGGTTCCGCTAGATGAAATCGCGCCCCGGAAGAGCTCATTACGGATTGTTGTGTCCTCGCGCGTGGTCGCGGGATTGGAAAAGCCGAGGCCGATATGGCTGAAGGCGGGAAGCGGGCTTCCCGCCGCGCTCAGGGCCTCCAGTTCGTTTCCGCGACGGGTCAACTGGTTGTTGCTCATGTTGTTTACCTCAAACTTGTTTTATGGAGCGTCCGAAGGACACCGGCGGCGCGAAGGGCGGTCTGGGCCAGAACCGGCGGTGCCATCCTATGGAAAAGCTGCACGGTTGCCCGGTGTCGCGAGAAACTGCCGACCCTTGCGCGGGTCAGCGAAATGATCTTGTGCCTGATCGCCACTGTTCTGGATTTCGGCTTCGTGCGCAAAACCGTCTGGCGCACCTCGAAACGCGCCTCGTTGAAATCCTGCGGATT
>JACESI010000009.1 GCA_013911885.1 Hyphomicrobiales bacterium
CTCAGCCTGCCGGGGGTGAGCGCGAGTGTGGGCGAGATGATTGCGGCTCTGGAGCGCATCGGCGGACAGGAGGTGGTATGTCTCATCCGTGAAGAGCCGGATGAACTGGTTCAGAAAGTCGTTATGGGTTGGCCGAAACGGTTCAATCCGGTTCTGGCGGAGAAGCTCGGCTTCAGGGCCGAAACCTCCTTTGACGCCATCATTCGCGCCTATCTCGACGATGATTTCGCGAAATAGACCGGGTGCAGCCATCCGTGCAAGCGGCATTGTTGTGTTCAAATCGCGTTGAAAGCCGCCAGAATGTTGGCCTTCCTCATGCTTTTCCTTTAGAAGGGCGCAAACAGGCCTGATTGATTTGAGGACTTCGCGCATTTGGCCAATTCGGATTTGATGTTCTGGGTTCTTGCAAGCGTTCTGACGCTGATATCGGTTGGCGCCGCCCTCTGGCCGGTTTTGCGTCGATCGCCCGGTGCAGAGGACAGCACGCAAGCCCGAATCCATGCCACAAATCGCGTGCTCGTCGACCAGCTTGACGAGATCAGGCGCGACCGCGACCGCGGGCTCCTCAATCAGGAGGAAGCAGAGAATGCACGCGCGGAAGTCGCGCGCCGGCTGATTGCGCTTGATCGTGAGGCCGTTTCTGAAGCGCCAAGAGCAGACAGAGCCGCAGGACGGCTTTATCCCTGGGCAATGATCGTCCTGATCCCCTGCATCAGCATTCCCCTCTATCTTGCCTTTGGCGCACCCGGTGCGATGGATCAGACGGCACCTGCCCCGGGTCGCGAGACAGCGGTGGCTGAGACGACGCCGGAAGAACAGGCGGCGATCGCTGAATTCGACAAAAGAATTGCCGAGGTCGAAGCGCATCTTGCTGACAATCCCGATGATGTGCGTGGCTGGCAGTTGATCGGGCCGATCTATCAGCGTCTCGGGCGGTATGATGATGCCGGGCGTGCCTATCGGAAGGCCCTTTCGATCGGACTTGCCGACAAGACCGCAACCGGCACCATGCAGAACGGACTTGGTCAGGTCATGACCCTGAAGGCGGGCGGGGTGGTTCCGGATGAGGCATTGGCGCTTTTCCGGCTGGCGCAGGAAAATGTTCCTGCCGATCCGACCGGGTTCTTTTTTGAGGCGCTTGCAATGACGCAGCAGGACCGCAGGCCAGAGGCGATTGCCGCATGGCAGACGGTCATCGACCGGTTCGGACCCGCCAATCCGCCCTGGCTTGAGGTTGCCAGACGCACTCTTGCAGACCTGAAAAGCGGTGGCGCGGAGAGCGCTGCCCCAGCTGAGCCGAATGCTGAGCCGAATGTCGGGCCGAATGCCGAGGCGATCAGAAAACTGGATCCGGAAGCACAGCGCGGCGCGATCATGTCGATGGTCGCGGGCCTTGCAGAACGGCTCGATGCGAACCCGGACGATTTGTCCGGTTGGAGGCGCCTGATCCGTTCTTATATGGTACTTGGTCAGAAAAGCGATGCCGAGGCGGCGCTTGCCCGCGCACGCGGCATTTTCGCAGGCAACGCCGAAGCACTTGCCGACCTTGATGCCACCGCTCAGGAAAACGGGCTCTAGACAATGCAGGCAAGATCAGTTTCGAACAGCAGAAATGATGCAAATTATGGATTATGTGCCCCAGCCTCGCGCGTGACCGAGGTAAGGTCGGGGGTTAAAGCGGATTACTAAGAAGACTTGCAAGAAGACTGGCAAGAAAACTGGCAAGAAAACTGGCAAGAAGAAAGACTCGAAAAGAATGTCGAACATGAGCAAAAGCGCCCGCGACCCGTCGTTCCGGCCTTTTCGCCCATCTGGTCGCGCCTCAGTCAGAAAGCGCAATCGCCTGATCCTGATCGGCGTTGTCGGTCTTGTCCTGTCGCTGGCGGCCGGTCTTGTCCTGGTTGCGCTCAACGACAAGATCACGCTGTTCAAAACACCGACGGACATCGTGACAGAGGGCCTCGCGCCGGGCATTCGCATCCGCATCGGCGGCCTTGTCAAGGAAGGGAGCTGGAAACGGGACGGCACCTCCCACCATTTCACCGTGACCGACAACAACAGCGATGTAGCGGTGGTCTATACCGGTATTCTGCCTGATCTTTTCCGGGAAGGGCAGGGCGTCGTTCTCGAGGGTGCGCGCGATGCGGAAGGCAGATTTGTCACCGAAACCGTGCTTGCCAAACACGACGAAAATTATGTGCCAAAGGAAGTGGCGGAGGCCCTGAAAGCGCAAGGCGTCTGGAAACCGGGTGAACCGCTGCCTGCGGCGAATTAGGCGTGCTCATTCCTCAAAAACGGGACCGACAGAATTGATTGCGGAACTTGGACATTACAGCCTGATCCTGGCGCTCGTTCTGGCGCTCGTCCAATCGGTGGTGCCGGTTGTCGGAGCGCGGCGCGGCGACCCGACGCTGATGGAGACGGCGGCCCCGCTTGCGCTGATGCAATTCCTCCTCGTCGCTGCCGCTTTCGCGATCCTCGTTCACGGCTATATCGTCTCGGATTTTTCGATCCGCAATGTCTATGAAAACTCCCATACCGCAAAACCGATGATCTACAAGATTTCCGGCACCTGGGGCAATCACGAGGGATCTTTGCTGCTTTGGGTTCTCATCTTGACGTTGTTTGGCGCGATGGTCGGCGTTTTCGGCCGTTATCTGCCGATCCGGCTGAAGGCAAACGTGCTCGGTGCTCAGGCCTGGATCGCGGTCGCCTTCCTGCTCTTTCTCCTGATCACGTCAAACCCGTTCTGGCGGCTTGATCCGGTTCCGCTCGAGGGACAGGACCTCAACCCCCTCCTTCAGGATATCGGCCTCGCGATCCACCCGCCGCTCCTTTATGTTGGCTATGTCGGATTTTCGATCACCTTTGCCTTTGCCGTTGCGGCCCTCATCGAGGGGCGGATTGACAGCGCCTGGGCGCGCTGGGTGCGGCCATGGGCACTGCTTGCCTGGATGTTCCTCACCATCGGCATCGCCATGGGCTCTTACTGGGCCTATTACGAGCTTGGCTGGGGCGGCTGGTGGTTCTGGGATCCGGTCGAGAATGCGAGCTTCATGCCCTGGCTTGCCGGAACGGCGCTGCTTCATTCCGCAATCGTTGTCGAGAAGCGCAACGGGCTCAGGGTCTGGACCGTGCTTCTCGCGATCCTGACCTTCTCCCTCAGTCTTCTTGGCACCTTTCTTGTGCGCTCCGGCGTGCTGACCTCCGTCCATTCCTTTGCGACCGACCCGACGCGCGGCATCGTAATCCTGTTCATCCTGATGATCTTCATCGGCGGGTCGCTTGCGCTTTTTGCCTGGCGTTCCTCATCCCTGACAGAGGGCGGCCTTTTCGCGCCGGTGAGCCGGGAGGGAGCACTGGTTTTGAACAACCTTTTCCTATCGGCAGCAACAGCGACCGTCTTCATCGGCACGCTCTATCCGCTCGCCTATGAGGCGGTGACCGGGGAGAAGATTTCGGTCGGTCCGCCTTTTTTCAATCTGACCATGGTGCCGCTCACAATCCCGCTTCTTCTGGCCATGCCGTTCGGTCCATTCCTCGCCTGGAAACGGGGCGATATTGTCGGCGTCATGCAGCGGCTTCTGACAGCCCTTGGTCTTGCCATTGCCGCGATCCTCATTGTCTTCATCGTGACAGGCAACGGCCCGGTCCTCGCCCCACTTGGCATCGGGCTTGGCATCTGGCTGATTGCGGGTGCGATTTCGGAGCTTTTGTGGCGGGCGAAAGCGTTTCAATCGACCCTGAAAGAGACGCTGCGCCGGTTGTGGCATCTGCCGCGTGCGAGCTTCGGGGCGGCGCTCGGCCATGCCGGGATGGGCATGACCGTGCTCGGTGCGGTCTGCGTCACCGCCTATGGTACGGAATCGATCCATGAAATGAAGCGCGGCGACACGATCGAGACGGCGGGCTTCACCCTGCAGTTCAAGGAAATCAGGCCGGAACAGTCGGCCAACTATGTTCAGGATATCGCGGTTTTCGAGATCCGCCGGGGCGGGGTTGTGGTCGATCAGATGAAGCCTGCAAAGCGCCTTTATCCTGCCCGCCAGTTCCCGACAACGGAAGCTGCAATCAGCACCTATGGCTTCTCCCAGCTCTATCTTTCACTCGGTGATGTGCGTGCGGACGGCACGGCGGTCGTGCGCGCATATTGGAAGCCTTATGTGACGTTGATCTGGTACGGGTCTCTGGTGATGTTTGCCGGTGGTGCGCTGTCTATGGCTGATCGGCGCTTGCGTATCGGGGTGCCACGCAAAGGGCGGCGCCCGGCAGCCAGTCTTCAACCGGCGGAGTGACAATGCGCACGCTTTTTGCTCTTTTCCTGTTTCTTGCAACGGCTCTGCCAGCCTTTGCAGTAAACCCCGATGAGGTTCTGTCCGATCCCGCGCTCGAACAGCGAGCCAGGGAAATTTCGGCAAAGCTGCGTTGCCTCGTTTGCCAGAACCAGTCGATTGATGATTCCGATGCAACGCTTGCCCGCGATCTGCGGGTGCTTGTGCGCGAGCGTCTTGTTGCCGGCGACAGCAATGCGGCGGCGGTTGATTACATCGTGGCGCGTTATGGCGAGTTCGTGCTGCTTCAGCCGCGGCTTGCCGCTCATACGCTGGTGCTCTGGTTGACGCCTGTTCTGGCGCTCGCCTTCGGTATCGGGTATCTCGCCCTGCGCCGTCGCCGTGCCGTCGGCGCATCGCCGGGCAAACTGACCGGGGAGGAGGAAGCGGCGCTGGCTGCCCTTCTCGAGCGCAGGGACTAGTCTTCCGAGAGCCGGATCGCCCAGGCGGTTGCAAGTGGGCCGAGCACGAGGCTGAACAGCGACAGCGCGGCAAGGAGCAAGAACGGCGTGCGGAAATTGCCGCCAATGTCACCGACAGCCGTACTCGCTGCGACACCGAAAATCAGCACCGGCACGGCAAATGGCAGGATCAGGATGGGCAGCAGCAGTCCGCCCCGCCGCAGGCCAACCGTCAGCCCCGCGCCAATGGCGCCAAGAAAAGTCAGCGCCGGTGTGCCGACGAGGAGCATTGCGGCCGTTGTGAAAATCGGCTGTGGCTCCATGTTCAGGATCAGGCCGAAAAGGGGCGTCGCGACAACAAGCGGCAGGCCGGTCACCATCCAGTGCGCGAGGCATTTCACGAAAACCACAAGCTCGAGCATCACGTCGCTCATGCGCAGAAGATCGAGCGCGCCGTCTTCGTGATCCGCCTTCAACAGGCGCTCAAGGCCGAGGAGTGTCGAAAGCAGCGCCCCGATCCACAGGATCGCAGGCCCGATCCGGGAAAGGAGCTTGAGATCCGGTCCGATGGCAAAAGGCATCACCGCCACGATGGCGAGAAAGAAGATCACGCCCATAAGCGCGCCACCGCCCGAGCGCATGGCAAGCCGCATTTCGAAGCGGAAGAGCGCGAAGAGCGGTTTCATGAAAGCGGCCCGTTGCGGATGTCTTCCTCTGGCGGATAATCAGCAAGGTCAATCACTGCCCGTACGCTTTGATCAAGATCGAGGGCGAGGGGCAGATGGGTTGCCGCAATCACGATCCCGCCTTGCGTGACATGGCGGCTTATGAGTTCGCCGACGCGCTTGTCTGCCCGGCTGTCGAGGGCTGCCGTTGGCTCATCAAGAAGCCAGACCGGCTTGCGGCTCACAAGAAGCCGGGCAAAGGCCACGCGCCGCTTCTGCCCGGCGGAAAGCACGCCGGCCGGCAGGTCGACAAGCGAAAGAATACCAAGCTCATAGAGCGCAGCCTGCGGTGTCAGGCCCGGCTGATCGGAAAAGCCATGCCAGAAGGCGAGATTTTCTCTGACGGTAAAGGCGGATTTGAGCGCGTTGTCATGGGCAAGATAATGCGCCTCGGCCCTGAGGGAGGTTGCGACAGCGCCTGACACCGTGACCGAAATATATCCGCTCGCAGGCGAGAGAAGCCCGCCCAGAATGCGCATCAGGCTCGATTTGCCGATACCGTTCGCACCCTTGATCTCGGTCAGACTGCCGCTTTCCGCCCGAAATGTCAGCCCGGAGAAAAGCAGCCGCTCGCCCCGCCGGCAACCAAGATCCTCAACGGCGAGGCGAATAGGCGGGCCTGAATTCGGCGCGGGAATCTCAGTGACAATCTCTGTCAAAATCTCTGGGAAAGGCTCGGGCATGGATCTCATGGAATGTCTTGCGGTGCGCGCGTCAACAACTTGTTAACCGTCGCTTCTTATCTTTTATCGAATGGTGGGGGAAAAGCAAAATAGCGGGACGGTTTGCCTTCCGATCCTTTTCGCATCTGCTGTAAATCGGCAATATGATGAGGCGAACAAAGGCAGCCTGCCGCCCCGCAAATGAGCTGGCCGCACCTCGGGGGAAACAAACGTGCTGAAAATCGGAATTCTGATCTGCGGCCATGTCCGCAAGGAAATCGTTGGAAAATACGGCGAATATGGTGGCTTTTTCCGCCGGTTTCTCGGTGAGGAAAGTTTCGATTTCGCCGAATATATGGTTGTCGACAATGCTTTTCCGGAAACAGTTGACACATGCGATGCCTATGTCCTGTCCGGCTCGAGCCATGGTGCCTATGAAGATCACATCTTCATCCCCCGGCTTGAAGATTTCATCCGCAACGCCAATGCCCGCCGGGTTCCGCTGATCGGCATTTGTTTCGGGCATCAGATCATCGCGCAGGCCCTTGGCGGCAAAGTTGAAAAATTCTCTGGCGGATGGGGCGTCGGCGTGCATGAGTACAGCATGGATCTCGGAATGGGTCCGAAAATCATGTCCCTGAACGCGATGCATCAGGATCAGGTTGTGGTAAAGCCTGCGGGCGCGCGGGTCATCGGCACGTCCGGTTTCTGCAAGAATGCTGCCCTTGCCTATGGCGATCACATCGTCACCTTCCAGCCGCACCCCGAATTCGATGCACCCTTCATGCGTGACCTCATCCACTATCGCCGGGGCACGTCGTTCGGCGAAAGCTTTGCCGATGCAGCGCTTCAGGGTCTGGTGCGCCCGACATCGAACAGTGAAATTGCGCATTATGTCCGCCTCTTCCTGAAAAATGTCTGTGAGCGGCGCGCGGCCGCCTGAAATAGCGACCGCAATGTCCGGTGGGTCCACCCATGCTGCAAACGCTACGGGCCGTGATTGACGTCACCTTTAATCATGAAGATATTGACGCCTTGCGCGCTTTCGCCGAAACGCTCAAAGACAATTGGGAAAAACCGCAAAGGCGTTGGTGTTGTCTGTGTTCCCCTTTTCATTCCGTCAAGCCCGATTCCTGCCTGCGTTTGATGGCGCGGGGTCAGCCATGAAGCGGGGGTGCGGCGATGA
The DNA here is from genome assembly GCA_013911885.1 of Hyphomicrobiales bacterium. Lineage (GTDB taxonomy): Bacteria > Pseudomonadota > Alphaproteobacteria > Rhizobiales > JACESI01 > JACESI01. The sequence goes on from JACESI010000009.1 coordinate 7,306, forward strand.
ATGACCTTGTTCAGGCGATCGGGCAGGCATTCTGGTTGCTTCTGAGTTTTGATTCCGATCTCATCGAAATCATTCTGCGCTCGCTTCAGGTCACACTGAGTGCGGTTTTCATTGCGGCTGTGATCGGTCTGCCGGTCGGCGCGTGGCTCGCCATCCGCCGCTTTCGCTACCGGCGCTATGTGATCGCCATCATCAACGCGCTGATGGGGCTGCCGCCGGTTGTGGTCGGGCTTTTTGTCTATGTGATGCTATCGCGCTCCGGGCCGCTTGGCGTTCTCGGGCTTCTTTTCACCCCAACCGCGATGATCATCGCTCAGGTCATCATCATTCTGCCGATCCTGATTTCGATCGCGCACCAGTCCATCCGCGATCTCTGGGCGGTCTATCATGATCTGCTCATCTCGCTTGGCACGACGCGCTTTCAGCGGACGGTGACGCTGCTTTTTGATGCACGCCGGGCGCTTCTGACGTCGGTTCTCGCGGGCTTCGGGCGCGCGATTGGCGAAGTGGGCGCGATCATGATCGTCGGCGGCAATATCGATCATGCCACGAGGGTTCTCACGACGGCCATCGCGCTTGAAACCGGCAAGGGCGATTTCGCGCTCGCCCTCGCGCTCGGGATTGTGCTGATCCTGATCGCGGTTGCGCTCAACCTTCTCATTCATGCAATTTCACGAACCGAGAAGGAGAGCACTTGGTGACAGCGCTTTTCCCGGTCCATTTCGAAAATGCTGCTGTGCTCAAACGCGGCAAGACCATTCTGGGCCCGCTTGAGGCCACGATCGCGCCCATGGGACCGACGGTGCTGATCGGCCCGAACGGGGCAGGCAAGACCACGCTTCTGCGGCTCTTGCATGGTCTTGAGCGGGCGAACCACGGCAGGGTGATCTTCAGTGAGGCCGACCGCGAGCACGTGTTGCGCGCCCAGAGTTTCGTCTTTCAAAAACCGATCATGCTGAATCGCTCGGCGCTTGACAATGTTGCCTATCCCCTGGTTCTGCGCGGCCTTTCGCGCCGGGAAGCACGCACTAAGGCTATGGATATGCTCGCTCAGGTCGGCCTTGCCGATGTTGCGGAAACGCGCGCGCCCTATCTTTCGGGTGGCGAGGCACAGAAACTCGCCATCGCCCGCGCCCTCATCACCGGGCCCGAACTTCTGATCCTCGACGAGCCGACCGCGAGCCTTGACGCCAGCGCAACACGGGAGATCGAGACGCTCATTCTTGAAGCCGCCAAAAGTGGTGTCGAGATCATCATGACCACCCATCATATGGGGCAGGCGCGCCGGCTCGCGAAACGGATAATTTTCTTGCACCAGGGGCAGATTCTTGAAAATACTGCTGCGGAAGAGTTCTGGAGGACGCCTGCGACCTGGCAGGCGCAAAAATTCATATCAGGGGAGATTGTCTGATGAGCTTTGTAACGCGCTGCCTTGCTGGCCTGATGATGCTGGCTTCAGCCGCGACAACAGCGGCAACCGCACAGGCGGAAACGCTCAAACTTGCCGTAACCACCTCGTTTGAAAGCTCTGGTCTTGCCGATGTCATCCTGCCTGAAATCCAGAAAGACACCGGTATCGAGGTTCAGCTTATCGTGGTCGGAACCGGTCAGGCGCTCAAACTTGGCAGTCAGGGCGATGTCGACGCCGTGCTCGTCCATGCCAAGAAAGCGGAGGAACAGTTCCTTGCCGATGGTTTTGGAACCCGCCGTACCGAGATCATGTACAATGATTTTATCCTCGTCGGTCCGAAAGCCGATCCGGCAGGTATTGCCAATACCAAGGATGTGGTCACAGCGCTCAAATCCATCGAGGCGGCAAAAGCAGATTTCGTTTCGCGCGGTGATGACAGCGGCACCCACAAGAAGGAACTCTCATTGTGGACGAGCGCCGGGTTTGACGCGAAATCCTTCGACAGCGGCTGGTACCGCGCCGTTGGTGCCGGCATGGGCGCCGCGCTCAACACCGCAGCCGGGCTCAACGCCTATATCATTGCCGACCGCGCCTCCTGGCTCAATTTCAAAAACAAGGCTGATCTTGTGATCGCGAGCGAGGGCGATCCGCGCCTCTTCAACCAATATGCCTATCTGACGATCAACAAGGAAAAATTCCCGAACGTCAAATCCGACCTTTCCGACAAGCTCGAAGCATGGCTGGTAAGCGATAAGGGTCAGAAAATGATCGGAGATTATGAAATCGCCGGGCAGCAGCTCTTCGTCGCTAATGCCCGTAAAGCGAATGCATCGTGACGGATGAGTTCAACAACCGCGCTGGGCGCCGCGCTGCGCGGGCCGAGGGCGCGCTGGATGATGCTGCTTTCCTTAAAGTGGCAGACGCCTTCATTGACGTCGCCAACCGGCAGAACCAGAAGGTTCAGGCAACGGAATTGCACATGGCGTTTCTCTTTGCGGCCGCGCGCTACAATGCCCATGTCGCGAAAAACGTGCTTGAGATCGAAGAGCACGAGCCCTTTGTCGAGGGAATGCTGAAGGCTTATGCCGAGATGCTGCGCAACCATCTGGCCGATCCGTCGATCTGAAGGGCCTCTGCCCGGCTGCACTGTTGTCGCCGTGAAGAGACGTATCAGCTGGCGAACTGGAGACGCCTGCGGAGCGACACGCGCGGGCGATCAGCCCCAATGTCTGATTGAGTGCCTGATTGAGTGTCGGTTTCAGACTCAGCTTCAGGGCGTTCTGGGCTACGATCCGGTGCCTCGGTTAATTGCGCACGGGTCGCATCCTCGTCCGCTGTCTCCGCTTCTGCCAAGTCGGACTCATCGCTCCCTTCAGCCCTGGCAGCGGCGACATCTTCACCCTCCGCCACATCATGCACCGTTTCATCGGTCTGTGCGGCTGTTTCTTCCGCTTCCGGGAAGAAATAGCCTTTGCCGATCCGATAGGCGGATTCGAATGTCGGCATGATCCGTGCCGGGTCGGCGAAATTCTCTTCATAATCGTTAAGGCCATCGAGATTGGCCAATATCGGGTTTGATCGCCAGAGCGTGTCGAGCGCCTTCTGCCGCAGCGGCCCGGGTACGCCATCTTTCAAAAACAGTTTGAAATCCGATTCGAAATTCAGCGTATCAAAATCGACCGCCTCGGCCGCCAGCCGGTTCTCGGTCCACACCTGTTCGCGCAGATCTGCTGCCGCCGCGTCCGCTTTTCCCCCTTTCAGCGCGCCCGCTGCCTCTGGCGCAACCGGTTCCGGCAGGTCTTCTCCCGCGGCAATGGCGCGCTTGCGTCTTGACCAGCGTGAGAGGAAACCGTCATCCTTCGGTTCATCGCTCATGATTTTCCCTCTTGCTTGCTCTTCATCGCGAAAATCGGTTCCTTGCCAAATTTATGATCCTCGACATCGACCTGATCGCGTTTGCGTTTGCGGAACACCTCTTCCTTGTGATGTTCATCGACAAAGGCCCTGATCCACTCGTAGATCGCTGGCGGCATCGGCACACGACCAACAATATCCTCGGCGCTGTCAAGAAAATCCTGCGCGTCGTAACTTGAGGCCGTGACGTGATGGGCCTTGATCGGTGGGCCATCCACTTCATCGGGATCACGCAGGATAACATAAAGATGGGGTTCTTCGTTGATCAGGCTGAGTTGCAGCGGCTCGGTTTCGCGGCGATGCAATGTCAGCGGCAAGGTTGCAATGTGAAACCGTGTCCAGCCGTCCCCTTCCTGAAGCACAACCCACTCCGAAACAGGGCCTGCGCCGGGGATTACCTCGACCGGTTCCCATATCCAGTCGCCCCAGGGATGGGTCGATTTTCGCTTCTCGACCACAATGCCGAGCGGCAGGGTAATCTGTTTGCGCGCGATGATGTCGCCGATGTCCTCAAAGGCGTCATTTGTCACAAGAGCTCTCCTGATAATGCGGTGACCGAAAAGGCAGCAAAGGACAAGGTTCCTTGCCTGCCTTTGATTTTTCTGTAAAGACCATAAGCAGAATTGCCACATCGGCCAAGGCATGATTGTTGTGCCTCGAGATGTTTCGGGAGAATGAAATGGGTGAAGTGCCGCGGCTTCTGATCTGCAACTGCGAAAAGTCGATGGTGCTGGATGGGGCGGCGATCGGCAAGGCGCTGGGAACGGAGGCGCTGAGGGTCCACAGCAATCTTTGCCGGATGGAGCTTGCCGCCTTTGAGAAGGAAGCAGGCAAGGACGGCGCGCTGATCGTCGCCTGCACGCAGGAAGCGCCACTTTTCAGCGAAATTATCGATGAGGGAAACCTTGCCGCTGAACCACGTTATGTGAACATCCGGGAGCGGGCGGGCTGGTGCGCGGAACCTCAAAATGCAAATGCGAAAATTGCAGCCCTTCTCGCCGAGGCGATGATCGACAGCACACCGGTGCGGCTTCGCAGCATCAAATCGGACGGGCTTTGCCTCGTTTATGGTCGGGGGCAGGCAGCCCTTGAAGCCGCGAGGCAGCTTTCGCCGCGCCTTTCCGTCACCCTCGTCCTGTCCGATGCGAGCGACGTCATCCTGCCGCAGACCCTCGATTTCACGATCTATCAGGGCCGGATGAAAAAGCTCTCCGGCGCCCTCGGCGGGTTTGATGTCGTGCTTGACAATTATGCTTCCATGCTGCCGTCCTCGCGCCGCGAACCGGCCTTCACCTTGCCGAAAAACGATGCGAAATCGCGGTGCAGTCTGGTCCTCGATCTTTCTGGCGGCGTGCCCATGCTCACCGGCCATTCCCGGCGCGATGGTTATGTTCATGTCGATCCTGAAAATCCGCTTGCGATCATGCGCGCGGTTTTTGATCTCTCTGATATGGTCGGCGAATTCGAGAAGCCGATCTATGTCGATTACAACGGCGCGGTCTGCGCCCATGCACGCAACCAGAAGACAGGCTGCTCGAAATGTCTGGACGTCTGCCCGGCGGGCGCAATTGGTGAGAATGGCGACCTCGTCGCGATTGACGCGCTGATCTGCGGCGGTTGCGGCTCGTGCCACGCCGTCTGCCCGACCGGTGCGATTTCCTACAATTATCCGCAACGCAGCGATATCCTGAAGCGGCTGTTCACGCTTGGTGAAACCTTCCTGAAAGCCGGTGGCCGCAAGCCCGCGCTTCTGGTTCATGACGAGAGCTTCGGGACGCCGCTCATCGATGCGATGGCGCGTTTCGGTCGGGGTCTGCCCGGAAATGTCATTCCCTTCATGGTGCATTCGCCGACGGTGTTTGGCCACACGGAAATCCTTGCCGCCTTTGCCGGTGGCTTCGGCGCGGTCGTGGTGCTGAATGATCCGCGGAAAGCAGAAGAGCTGACCGGCCTTCAGGCGGAAATCGCACTGTCCGAGGCGGTTCTTGCCGGATTGCGTCTTTCCGGCACCATCACGCTCTCGACCGAGACCGACCCTGATCTTCTCGAGCGTGATCTTGCGGCTCTTCTGATCGGCGAGCGGGTGAGCCGTTCCTTCCAGCCACTGGGCGACAAGCGAACGCTTGCGCGTCTTGCCATCGGAAAACTGGCCGAAGGCACCGGCGTCGAAGCGCCGATCCCGCTTCCGGAGGCAGCGCCTTATGGCCGTGTCGATATTGATCTTGATGCCTGCACTCTGTGCATGTCCTGCGTATCCGTGTGCCCGGCAAATGCCATGTTCGACACGCCGAACACGCCGGAACTGCGCTTTGTCGAACATGCCTGCGTTCAGTGTTCGCTGTGCGTCAAGACCTGTCCGGAAAAGGCGCTTACCCTGGTGCCGCAGCTTGACTGGAGCGCGGGCGCGATGCAGCCGGTCACCCTGAAAAAGGAAGAGCCGTTCGAATGCATCCGCTGCGGCACGCCTTTTGCTACTCAATCGACGATCCGCCGCATCAGCCAGCAACTTGCGGACAAGCATTCCATGTTTGTTGGCACGGAGCGTTCAGCGCTGATCGAAATGTGCGCCGATTGCCGGATAGAGGCGCAGGCGGATAGTTTGACGGATCCTTTCGCCCTCGGTGCGCGCCCGCGTATCCGCACCACCGACGATTATCTCGAAAGCTCGAAACAGGGGCTTTCCATCGATGACTTCTTCATCAAGAAATAACGACGAACCGCCGTCTGTTCAGTCGGCAGGTCTAATTGGTAGTTTCTGGCGTGCACTCCCTCATTCGGAGGCTTGCCCATCGACACGCGCCCCCATCGACACGCGCCAAAGCCTGAGCTGCTTCGCCGGAACTATCCCGTGCGTGGCTCAGCTCGGATTCTGAGCGTAGCAAAGCTCCCGCGCACGCTGGCTGAAATTCGCGTATTGATGGTCGTTGATGACGCCTTCCGCCTTCATTTTTTCAACATCGCCAACGCGCTGCTCAAGACAGGCGGTGAGGGCGGGCGTGGCATTCTTCACGCGCTGCTGGCCGACTGGCGTGATGATCTGCCCGTTCTCGCCGTCAAAAAGCGCATGCGCGGTTTCCTGAATCCGGCTGCCCCAGGTGATGGCCATAAAGGCGATGAGGCAGATCCCGATCACCAGGGCGATCAGGCGGGCAGCGCCGCTATGGATGAAGCGTTTATCGTCTGCCGTCATGTGCATCGAAGATGTTGCAGTCATTTCTCGTCTCCCGTTTGCTAGCTGTCGCGCCGCCTCAGCGGCAGATTTGTCAGCAGGTTCTGTGGTTTCATTTTAATCTCATTTTCGCCATTGACTGCAAGGGCCAGATAGACCGGTTTTCCCCCGAGCGCGGGATCGGCATCATTCCGGTTAAGGAAAGTCAGGCTGAAAAGGCCAGCGAGCGGTGTCGCGGTCGGGTCAAAACGGACTGTGCCTTCATAAAGACTGTTGAGATAGGCGCTTGCCGCCGCATCGAGGCCGATATGCCATCGCCATGCCTCGTCCTTGATCGCCTGAAGCGGTTGGACGCGGACGCGAATTTGGAAAAAATGGCGGACCCATTTTTCGATCACACGCGCGAAAGCGTCGTTCGCGGGCTCTGTGAAGCGGAAATCAATGGCCGTGTCGAAATGGTCCGACCGCGCGAAATAAAGCGCCTTGTTGTCCTCCCCCAGAATATCAAGGGTGACATCGCGAAGCGGCGTCCCGCTTTCGGCAATGAGTTGTCCAAGCCCGCCGAGGCCACCGTCTTTCTGGCGCATCGCGACGATTTCGCTGTCGGCAAACAGCAATTGCCCGTCGGCGGTTGTCACCTTCTGTTCGCGGAAGAAGATTTCAGCGGCGCGCAGTTGCATCGCATCCTCGGTACCCTCCATCACATTGCGCATGATCAGGTGCGTCAGATGACTGATGAAGAGGGGCGGGATGGTGATTACCGCACCCGGTTGGAAAAGCGCGGCATAGGCTGCCTCAATGCTGCCATGGGCAACAAGAAAATCCCGATAGGCAAGGATGATCGCATAATTCTCGCGCGCATCCGGATCCTTGATCCGTTCCAGATCGGCGGCGCTGATTATAGCATGCGGATCAGCCATGAGTGCTTCGAAAATCCGATGTTCATCGGCGCAGGATTCCTCGACGGGATGAATTTCCGGCCGCGTGTAATAAGCGCGCAGGAAATCCGCCGAAACACGAAGAAAGCCGTTCTCATCGCGGCTCGTCAGGTGAAGACCCGCCGATTTCCAGAATTGCGGTGCGGTTTGGCGGGCAGCGTCGATCACTCTTCAACAATCTCCCAGACGCGGGTATGGATCGGCTCTAAGGGGGGTGTCACGATGCGGTATTCTTCATGGATTGCGCCTTCCGCATCAAAGGTGCGCCGGACCGTGAACACGGTGTTGATCGGATGCTCTTCACAGAGATTGGCGATGAAATCGAGTTCGTTCCTTGCAATCGGCAGTGCCGGCTTGAGGGCCGGCGCACCATAATGGAGAACGAAATGCGCTGCGAGCGTCTCGCTCATCTGCTGCACGGTCGTCTCATCAATCTCCGCGACACTCGCGAAGGTTGCCCACCCAAAGCTCTCCAGTGAGAGAAACCCGTTGGTGAAGGCCTGTTTGAGCTTGCCCGTGACCGCCGCCGGCGCGCGGTTCGAGAAGGCAAAGGCACCGGAGATCGCCCATTCGTCGCCACCCGCCGCCTGTTCGAAGGCGTGGCTGTCGGACCGGTCGAAATGGATGGTCTTGAGCAGTTTCATGAAAGGTGGTTCCGGATCGATGTCTTGAGCACTGCCTGCGCGGTAATCAGCCGGGTGGAACCTGCGGCCTTGACAAGGGCATTGCCCGCCTCATCGAGGCCCAGATAGACGGCTTCTTCATCGCCTAGCATGATTGTATGGCCCGGGGTCATCCGTCCGTCGAGGAGGGCAAGCACCGGCTTGAAGCCATCCTCTTCCCAGGTATGGACCCAATTCAGAAAGTGCCGCGCGGTCGAATCGAGCACCATCAGCGCATCGAGTTCACCGCAGCCCTCATCCCACAGGGTCGTGCTGTCGCGGGTAAGGCCGGGGTCGTGACGCACGATTTTCGGACGGATCGCAAGATGGGTCGCAATCACGAGATAGGCGGGAAAACCTTCAGGCGTATCCTCATCGGCAAGCACAGCACTGACATGGCCAATCGTGGCCCCGTTGGCAAGCACCGTGTCCGGCCAGCGATAGGTGATTGGGACCTCAGGCGGGGCGATTGCCCCGATTGCATCACCAAGCGCCACCATCTGCGTGAACACCATCTGAAGCGACGCCTCGCGGGCAACTTCCGGTTCCAGGACAATTGCATAATCGAGCGTATCGGGATCATTGACCCACAGCAGATCGCCCGCGCCATACTTGTTCTTGGCAGCACCAGCGGCCGCCTTGCGAACAGGACTCTGCCCCGATTTGAGGGCGTGACCGGTGATGAGCGGCGGAAATTGAGGGGTCATCAATCAGGAAAGGTCAATCGTGCCGTCAACCGTGTGGTGAAGATCGGTTCCTTCGGCGGTAAGCACGACCTTGACCCTGAGCGCCGTCTTGCCGGAAAGATTGGTCTCACGCACCACGCGCTCGATTTCCTGCTGCGATGTGACGCCAACCTGTTTCAGGAATTTTCGCATGGACATGTTGAATGTTTCGTCAGACATAAGGTCTCCTTTTCCCCGATCAGTCGAGGCGCACATTGCCGTATTGCGACTGATAGGTTTGATCCGACCGTTCGCTGAACTGGGATTTTAGGCCCACGCCGGCGACGACGGTTATGACGAGCATAAGGGCGATGCCGCTGAGTATCGAGTTCATTGTTTCAGTCCTTTTCTTGCATTCGTTTTGAGATTGTTTTCAATTTCCAACTGAGGCGCGGTTGCAACTTTGAGAAACTCGACAAGTTCTTTGCGCCGCTCGATGGATTTCAGCCTCTGAATCGGCATTTTTGTTCCCGGCACCATAATGTCTGGACCGTGCTCGAACAATGCGGAAATTGTTTCCGCGTTCCAGATAATCGGTGAATTCTTGAGGGCGTCGGAATAATCATAACCCGGCAGGCTGCCCGCCTTGCGGCCGAATACGCGATGCAGCGTCGGACCAGCGCGATTCGCACCATCTTCTTTCAGGGTGTGGCAGACACTGCATTTTCGCTGAAATTCCAATTGCCCGACGCTTTCGGCTTCCGAGAGCTGAAAACGGCGCGGGAATTCGCTCTGGACAGGTTGAATGCCGGCATTGCGGCTGAGATCATGCCACGAGGCAAAATCATCAAGCCCGACGTGATAGAGCGCGTCACTGTCTCCGGTAAAGGCAAGGCCCCAGACAGGACCGAAAGATCCGACCGCCTCGCGTTTGCGGGTGAGGCTCGCGGTTTCAAAAAGATGAATGAAGCCGCCGCCATTGCCGGCCGCGAAAGTCTCGCCGGTGGGGGACATTTTGAGCGAGAGGACCGGATTGTCGAATTTTGCAATCTCGCGTGGATTTTCTGTGTCGTTGAGGGGGACGGCGGCAAGCGTACCGTCAAGCGCACCGAAGATCACGGTCTGGCTGTTTGCGGTAACAGCAAGAACGTTGATGCCCCAGCCGAATCGGTGGATCGTGCTCAGCGCGGCGCCGGTCGCCGCATCCCAGGCACGGATCGAGCCGTCATAAGAGCCGGTATAAAGCGTCGTTCCGTCCGGCGAGAAGGCAACGGCATTGACATTGCCGCGGTGGCCTTCGAGCCGTGCAATTTCGGCGCGCGCGCCGACATCGAACAGACGAGCGGTGTTATCCCAGCGGGCAACCGCCGCGCGGCTTCCGTCGGGCGAAATGGCAAGATCGAGAACCTTGTCGGGCGTATCATCGAGCTTCTGGATCAGCTTGCCTTCATTGATATCCCAGATGGCGATGCTGCCGTCATCGGAAACCGAGGCGATCTGAGTGCTGTTTGCAATGAACTCGACATCATTCACCGCCGCATTGTGACCGAACAGTCGGTGGCGGACGCTGGCGCCGGTTGCGGCAAGATCCCAGACGATAATCGAATAATCAAAGGAAGCTGTGAGGGCGGTCTTGCCATCGCGAGAGATCGAAATCGCGCGGATCGGCCCGCCATGGCCCACCAGCCGGGCCGGGAAGGGCGCTTCAGTTTGACCTGACCTGGTTTTGTCAGGCACTACCGCGCGCCCTTCTGCGCCCACTGCCGCACCGGATCGTTGCTCCGCCGCATGGGAGGGCGCAAATAAAAAGAGCGCAGCCACGAATGCAGCCGCGCCCTTGAAAACATGTCCCATGGAAACCGGTGCGCGCACGCTTATTCCGCGGGTTGAACGGTCTCTGGCCGCGATGAACGCGAAGATTTCGCGTCCTCTTCCTCGACCCAGAGGCTGTGGTGTTCTTTCGCCCATGTGCGATCAACTTCCCCTGTCGACATCGCATCGAAGGCACCCTCCATACCGATCGAACCGATATAGATATGGGCGATCACAACGCAGATCATGAAGACCGACACAATACCGTGCCAGGATACAGCCAGCTGCTGCTCCTCAAGAATGGTGAAGGTCGTTGGCAGGTCGGTTCCGAAAACCGAGTTGATCGCCTGGAATGTGTCTGCAAAATGATGCGTCGTAAACGGAAACAGCAGCGTCCAGCCGGAAAGCGACAGCGACACGCCGCCGAGTATGACGAGCCAGAAGAGGATTTTCTGACCTGCGTTGAATTTCTTGGCAGGTGGATGGCCACCACCAAGAATGCCGCCGCCTCGGGCGAACCAAACGAGGTCGCGCGGGTGTGGAATATTGTACCATATCCAGGTGATCGCAACCCAGACCAGCGACACCATGAACGGGAAGGCGATATAATTGTGCGCGAGCTTGCCATAAACGGTCAGTGTCGCGAAGGCTTCCTTGCCGAGAAGCGGAATGATCACCTCCCGTCCGAAAACCAGATTGAGACCGGTCAGCGCGAGGATAATGAAACTCGATGCAAGCAGCCAATGGCCAAGACGCTCAACAAATTTGAAGCGCGAAATCTTTTCGCCGGATGGGCCGCCATGGCCAATGCGAATGCGTCCGCGCACGGCAAAGAACAGCGCAAGAAGGGCGATCATCCCGAGGATGCCCCAGGCGGAATAGTTCGCGAAATTCTCCGAGCGGAAGCGCAGCCAGTCCATCCCCCGGGTCTGGATAGAGGAGGCAGCGGCCGGGTTGCGATCCGTGACCGTGCCTGTTTCGCCGCTTTTGAGCGCGCGCCAAAGATCCGAATCGGAGGCGACGCCCCGTGAATCGCCGGGAACATTCCCGCCGATCGGGCTGGACTGTGGGGTCTGATCCTGCTGACCGAAGGCAGGCGCCTGCATCAGCGCGAAGGCCGCGATCATGAGCAGGCTTGTCATCATCACGATGACGAACTTTCTAGCGGCAGCGATGCGGTCCTGGTCAACAGCCACAAGGGCTGCCTGTCTGCGCGAAGGCTTTTTGAAATATGTCACAGGCTGAATGCTCCCTGTTGATGAGGCTCTCTCGCCCCGTCTTTATTATTGTTTACAGAAGTTCGCATCATTTCAACGAAACAATGAAATCTTTCTGCCAGATCTCTGTTTTTCCCGCTTGCCTCGGGGATTGCCCACCGATCGTAAGGACACTTGCCGAATAGTGGTAAAGTGTTCCGGCAACAACCAAGCGGCACGCGCGGCATAAGCATCAAGGGTCTTCAAACATAAAAAGCGGCTTCTCGGGTGAAAAGCCGCCTTTGCGTTTGGTCCGGCCGGACCCGGCGTCGAGTTGCGGCGTGCCGGGTCGTGATAAGGTTGATCAGCCGCCGGTTTTCTGACCGTAAGCCGTTCCCCAACCCCAGGCGCCGGATCCGAAACCACGGGCGACCACCCGCTCGCGGTAAATGCCGGACACGACATCGCCGTCACCGGCGAGAAGGGCCTTGGTCGAGCACATCTCGGCGCAGAGCGGCAGTTTGCCCTCTGCAAGACGGTTGCGGCCATATTTGGTGAACTCGGCACTGGAGTTGTCGGCTTCAGGACCACCCGCACAGAAGGTGCACTTGTCCATCTTTCCGCGTGAACCAAAGTTCGACGCTTGCGGAAATTGCGGCGCGCCAAACGGGCACGCATAGAAGCAATAGCCGCAGCCGATGCACAGGTCCTTGGAGTGCAGCACCACACCATCGTCGGTCTGGTAGAAGCAATCCACCGGACAAACAGCAGCGCACGGTGCGTCCGAACAGTGCATGCAGGCAATCGACAGCGAACGTTCGCCGGGCTTGCCGTCATTGAGCGTGACGACGCGGCGGCGGTTTACGCCCCAGGCCACTTCATGCTCGTTCTTGCAGGCTGTCACGCAGGCGTTGCATTCGATGCATCGTTCAGCGTCACAAAGGAATTTCATTCTAGCCATGATGGTCTCCTCCTCACGCGGCTTCGATACGGCAAAGGGTACACTTGGTTTCCTGCATCTGGGTCACCGAGTCGTAGCCATAGGTCTGGGCCGTGTTTGTTGCTTCGCCGAGCACATAAGGGTCAGCGCCTTTTGGATATTTCGAACGCTGATCAACGCCCTGGAAATGTCCGCCGAAGTGGAACGGCATGAAGGCAACGCCTTTTGCCACACGTTCGGTCAACATCGCCATCACCTTGACCTTGCCGCCTTCCGGACCATGGACCCAAACCTGGGCACGGTCGCGAACACCCAAGGTATTGGCATCGGCCGGATTGATTTCGATGAACATGTCCTGCTGAAGTTCTGCAAGCCATGGGTTCGAGCGGGTCTCGTCACCGCCGCCCTCATATTCGACCAGACGGCCGGATGTGAGAATGATCGGGAAGTCCTTCGAGAAGTCGGTCTTCTGGATCGACGCATATGCAGTCGGCAGGCGCCAGTCAACACGGTCTTCATAGGTGCCGTATTCGGCAACAAGATCACGCCGGTTCGTATAGAGCGGTTCGCGGTGCAGCGGTACCGGATCCGGGAAGGTCCAGACGACGGCGCGGGCCTTGGCATTGCCGAACGGGGCGCAGCCATGCTTGATCGCGACGCGCTGAATGCCGCCGGAAAGGTCGATCTTCCAGTTGGCTTTCTCGCCACCGGCCGCAGCAATAGCCGCTTTTTCCGCTTCGGTGAGATCCACATCCCAGCCGAGTTTGGTCAGCATCGCCATGGTGAATTCAGGATATCCACCCTCGATCTCGGAACCCTGCGACCATGAGCCTTCCGCGAGAAGGTTCTGGCCGTCGCGTTCCACGCCGAAACGGGCACGGAAGGTGAGGCCGCCTTCGGCGACTGGCAGTGATGTGTCATAGAGGTTGGCCGTGCCTGGATGTTTCATTTCCGGCGTGCCCCAGCATGGCCAAGGCATACCATAGAATTCACCATCGGCAGGTCCGCCTGCGGCGCGTAGCGTCGTGCGGTCAAATGTATGCTGGTTTTCCATGTGCAAGCGCATGCGCTCCGGCGACTGGCCAGTATAGCCGATCGTCCACATGCCGCGGTTGAACTCGCGTGTTAAATCCTCGATCAGAGGCTCGTCATTCTCGACCTTGATGTTTTTGAACATCTCGTCGGCAAAGCCGAATTTTTTTGCGAGCTTGTAGGCGATCGCATGGTCTGGAAGCGATTCGAACAGCGGTTCTATCACTCTTTCACGCCATTGCAGCGAGCGGTTCGACGCCGTAACCGAACCATAGGTCTCGAACTGGGTCGTAGCTGGCAGAAGGTAGAGACCATCTTTGCGCTCTGACATGACGGCAGTCATGGTCGGGAACGGATCGATCACCACGAGGGTGTCGAGTTTTTCCATGGCCTTCGCCATTTCCGGAAGACGGGTCTGCGAGTTCGGCGCATGTCCCCAGAAGATCATCGCCTTGATGTTGTCAGGCTGCTTGATTTTGTCCTTGTCTTCGAGAACACCGTCGATCCAGCGGGAAACCGTAATGCCTTTTGCTTCCATAAGTTCCTTGGAGGCGAATCGGCCGAGCAGATAGTCGTAATCGGTTCCCCAGACCTTCGCCCAATGTTTCCAGGATCCGGTCGCAAGGCCATAATAACCTGGGAGCGTATCGGCGAGAACGCCGAGGTCGGTCGCTCCCTGAACGTTGTCATGGCCGCGGAAGATATTGGTTCCGCCGCCGGCAACACCCATATTGCCGAGAGCAAGCTGCAAGACACAATAGGCGCGGGTATTGTTGTTGCCGTTGGTGTGCTGCGTACCGCCCATGCACCAGATAACCGTGCCGGGACGGTTCTGGGCAAGCGTGCGGGCCACGCGGCTGAGCTGCGAGCCCGGAACACCGGTGACGCGCTCGACTTCTTCCGGCGTCCATTTTGCAACTTCGGCCCTGATCTGATCCATACCCCAGACGCGCTGGCGGATGAATTCCTTGTCTTCCCAGCCATTCTCGAAGATGTGGTAGAGAATGCCCCAGATCAGAGCGACGTCGGTGCCGGGCCGGAAACGCACATATTCGTCCGCATGCGCGGCGGTGCGGGTAAAGCGCGGGTCGCAAACGATGATCGGCGCGTTGTTCTCTTCTTTCGCCTTCAGCAGGTGAAGCAGCGAAACAGGGTGCGCCTCTGCCGGGTTGCCGCCGATCAGGAAGATGGCGCGGCTGTTATGGATATCGTTGTACGAGTTCGTCATCGCACCATAGCCCCAGGTATTGGCAACACCGGCAACCGTGGTCGAGTGACAAATACGCGCCTGATGGTCGACATTGTTTGTGCCGAAATAGGCGGCAAACTTGCGAACCAGATAGGCCTGCTCGTTGTTGTGCTTGGCGGAACCCAGCCAGTAGACGGCATCAGGACCGGTTTCGGAACGAATTTTTTCGATTCTGTTGCCGACTTCCTCGATCGCCGCGTCCCAGGTCATGCGCTCCCATTTGCCGCCGACGAGTTTCATCGGATATTTCAGGCGGCGTTCGCCATGGGCATGCTCGCGAACCGCGGCACCCTTTGCGCAATGCGCGCCGAGGTTGAAAGGCGAATCGAAACCCGGCTCCTGGCCGACCCAGACACCATCCTCGACCTCAGCCACAACTGTGCAGCCGACAGAGCAGTGGGTGCAGATCGTCTTGACAGACTTCTTGACGGAAGCTGACTGCGCTTCCGCTTTCTCGACGGTTCCGACCGTGAGCGCGCCAGCAGCCGCGATGCCGCCAACGGCAAGGCCTGATCGTTTCAAAAATGCACGGCGGTCAAGGCCAGTGCTTGCCAGTTCTGCAATCGCAGATGACAACCGGGAGCCTGAAGCCACCCCACCTGTCTTCTTCCTGAGCATAGTTTCCTCCTGAATAATCCCATCTCGGGGATCTGTTATTGATCAACTGATCGAGCGATCCGGATCCGGAGCCACAGAGCCGAAGAGAGCAAGTGCCCGCCTCGTCCCAGGCCAGGGTCTAGAAGCGCGACAGTTCGTAAACTTTCTTCACATGGTCGGTGACACGATAGCCTGAACCCTGAGATTCAGCCGTTACCGCAGCCTCGGCAGATACGCCCGTTACGGCGACCGCACCGCCTACAAGCGTTCCAACGCTTGCCAATTTCAGGAAGTTGCGACGATCCGTCGCCACTTCGTTTTTATGTGCCATGATGCACCTCCTTGGTTGTCCTCTTCGCCTCGTCCTGTTGCAGGCGACCCGAAGGATTCCTGACAATAGGTAAAATATGCAGTCCCGATCATCGCTGCCTTATTCCATCGAAAAGGCAGTACGCTCGATTTCCATGAAAAGTCGTCCGATTCGACCGACCGGGCGGTAGAAATGCGCGCCCTCGGCTGTTTCGAGATCCTTGAAAAAATGGCTCGCCCAGGAGCCGATATGCGTATCGAAAAAAGCCTTCTGTGTTGCCTCGTCCGCAACGTCGCCGAAAGTCCCCTCGATCAGGCCGCCCATGATTTCCATGAGGATGCCGATATTGTCTTCCGGTTCCTTGACGCTCTCTGATCGGCGCACATTCAGTTCACGCATCGCGATGCGAAGTTTCGCGAGCGGCTTCTCGTTCAAAAAGCCGGTCAGGTAGTAAGATCCATAAGGCACCAGCTCGCCGCGACCGACGCCGATGAAAAGATCGTTGAACTCGCGATGGATCGCGGCAAGACTGAACTGCTCAGCCTCGGCTGCAAGCGACTGAAAGGCGAGACCAAGCTCGCTATCATCGCCCTGAAGATTTCTGACGATGACAAGAACCTCGCCAGAAGGTTCGCGCGCAAGCAAAAGCCCAAGAAGCCCATAGAGCTGCGACCGGAGCCGATCCTCCTCGGCGATCCTGTATGGATCGGCACGCAATGCGCGCGCGCCAGACACGACTTCAACTTCTTGCATCAACGAAAAATCTCCTCCGCCCTTAGATGACCACATTTTATACCACATTTTATAATTGTATGCAATCGGGCTGAAAAAAATTCCTGTCTCAAATTACCTTTGTAAATCAACAAACCCCAGGGATCGGTCTTGTTTGCTTTTTGAGACTGCGACGATTTTTCCATTGTTTGGAAATGCTGCGCCGCAACGGTGAAACACCCATTGTGAATCAGTCTCAACAGCGTTTTGTTGATCGTCGCAAAGGCGATCCGCAGGCGCTTGTTTTATTTGCATTTTCCCGCGAGGACCGTAAGATTCTCGGTAGTGGATCAAAACACATGACCCCGAGCCCTCCGAGAAACAGCTGAGGCCAGGGCTGGCCAAGGCTGGCCAAGGCTGGAAAGACCATCCATGAACCACATATTGCCAAGCAGTTTACCGATGACTGATTTCAGAAGCGATACCGTGACCCGGCCTTCCGACGCCATGCGCGCGGCAATGGCGTCGGCGCCAGTTGGCGATGATGTCTATCGCGACGATCCGACCGTGATCGCGCTTGAGGAGCGGGTAGCCGATCTTCTCGGCAAGGAAGCGGGGCTTTTCGTTGCTTCGGGTACGCAGAGCAATCTGCTCGCTCTGATGACGCATTGCGGCCGCGGCGAGGAATATATCTGCGGCAACCTGTGCCATGTCGCCCGTTATGAAGCACAGGGTGCCGCGGTTCTGGGCGGTGTGGCGCCTTGCCACCTGCCGGTCGATGCCCGCGGCGGTCTCAGCGCGGAGGCACTCAGCGCCGCGATCAAGCCGGATGATCCGCATTTCCCGGTGACGCGCCTCCTCTGTCTCGAAAACACGATCAATGGCCTGGTTCAGGACGACGCCGAACAGGCCCGCGTTGCGGCCGTTGCGCACGAACACGGTCTGTCGGTGCATCTCGATGGCGCGCGGCTGATGAATGCGGCGGTGCGTTCCTCGGTCAGCGCCAGCCACCTCGCGCGCCATGCCGACACGGTGTCGCTGTGTCTGTCAAAGGGGCTCGGCGCGCCGGTCGGCTCGGTTCTGAGCGGGCCGCGATCCTTTATCGAGCGTGCCCGGCGCAACCGCAAGATGCTCGGCGGCGGCATGCGACAGGCAGGCGTGCTCGCCGCCTGCGGCCTTCATGCGCTGGATCACAATGTCGCGCGCCTGGCCGATGATCACAAGCGCGCCCTGCGGCTTGCCGGAATTCTTGCCGCGCATGATATTTTTGAGGTGCATCATGACCGGATCGAGACCAACATGGTCTATTTTTCCTACAGGAATTCCAAAGAGATAAACGCGCTTCACGCGCATCTTGAACGCTCAGGCATACGCTTTGGCCGACCGCAAGAGACGATCCGGCTGGTCACTCATCTTGATATCGACGACGCGGCGCTCGAGCGTGTTGACGCGGCGCTCAGCGCTTTTTCAAGCGGTCGCTAGAGAGCGATTACCCCTTGCAATTTTGGTCGTGTTGAGACCAGATTGAGCGGGATTTTTCGCAAGGAGGAACGGATGACCACTGTATCGATGACGGTGAACGGCGAGAAGCGCTCCGCTGATGTCGAGGACCGCATGCTCCTTGTCGAGTATCTGCGCGGGATACTGCAACTGACCGGCACCCATATCGGTTGCGACACCTCGCAATGCGGCGCCTGCCTGGTGCATGTCGACGGTAAGGCCGTGAAGTCTTGCACGATGCTTGCCGTTCAGGCGCAAGGCACGGATATCATGACCATCGAGGGCTTGGCCAAGGGCAGGGATCTGCATCCGGTTCAGGCCGCCTTTCGTGAACATCACGGCCTGCAATGCGGCTATTGCACACCGGGCATGATCATGGCTGCGGTCGACATGATCAATCGGCACAGTGCCCCCCTCGACGAGGCGACGATCCGCCACGAACTGGAGGGCAATATCTGCCGCTGCACGGGTTATCATAATATTGTCAAGGCAATCAAAGCCGCGTCGGAAACAATGGCAGGCACAGCCGTGGCTGCCGAATAGAAGCGCATAACGGGCGGAGTTCAGTCACCCTTCGGGGGTTCAATTCGGGAGGATGCGATATGGCTGTTGAGGGAATTGGCGCACGCGTGGTGCGCAAGGAAGACAAGCGCTTCATTACCGGGCGCGGGCGCTACACCGATGACATCACGCTGCCGGGGCAACTCCATGCCCATTTCGTCCGCTCGCCCCATGCCCATGCCCGCATCAACGGCATCGACAAGGCGCCCGCGCTTGCGATGGACGGCGTGGTCGATGTCCTTACCGGCGCGGAACTCGTCGCTGACGGCATCGGCAACATCATCTGCGGATGGATGATCCATTCCAAGGATGGATCGCCGATGAATATGGGCAAATGGCCCGCCATGGCGCCCGAGACCGCGCGCTTTGTCGGCGAGGCGGTGGCTGTGGTGATCGCGCGGACGAAAGCCGCAGCAAAGAGTGCCGCAGAAGCTGTCGATATTGACTGGGATGTTCTGCCGGCGGTTGCAACGACGGCAGCCGCGATGGCGCCCGGTGCGCCGCAACTTCACCCGGAAGCGGCAAACAATCTCATCTATGATTGGGAGATCGGCGACGAGGCGGCAGTCGATGCCGCCCTTGCATCCGCCGCCCATGTCACGCGCATGGAAATCACCAACAATCGTTTGGTGCCAAACGCCATGGAGCCGCGTGCCGCAAATGCGTCCTATGATCCGGCGGAGGATCATTACACGCTTTACACCACCAGTCAGAACCCCCATGTCGCGCGTCTGGTGCTTTCGGCCTTCTACAATGTTGCCCCTGAGCACAAGCTGCGCGTCATCGCGCCGGATGTCGGCGGCGGGTTCGGCTCGAAAATCTATATCTACCCGGAAGAGATCGTCTGTCTCTGGGCCTCCATGAAAATCGGCGGTAAGCCGGTCAAGTGGACATGCGAGCGGACCGAAGCGTTTCTTACCGATGCCCATGGCCGCGACCATGTCTCGACCGCGGAAATGGCCTTTGACTCCAACAACAGGATCATTGGTCTGCGCGTCAAGACGCAGGCGAATTTCGGCGCCTATATGTCGCTTTTTTCGTCCTCGGTGCCAACCTATCTCTACGCGACGCTGCTTTCCGGCCAGTATGATATTCCGGCGATCTACGCCAATGTCGAAGCGGTCTATACCAACACCGTTCCTGTCGATGCCTATCGTGGTGCAGGGCGGCCGGAGGCATCCTATGTGCTGGAACGGATGATGGAGACGGCGGCACGCGAACTGAATGTCGATCCGGCGGCGCTGCGCGAGAAGAATTTCATCACATCCTTCCCGCATCAGACCCCGGTGATCATGTGCTATGACGCGGGCGATTTTCACGCCTCGATGAAGGCTGCGAAAGCGGCCATCGATTACGACGGCTTCAGCGCGCGCCGTGCAGAGAGCGCGAAACGCGGCATGCTGCGCGGTCTTGGCCTTTCCTGCTATATCGAGGCCTGCGGCATCGCGCCATCGGCGGCGGTAGGCTCTCTCGGGGCCGGTGTCGGTCTTTGGGAAAGTGCCGAAATCCGGGTCAATCCGGTCGGCACGATTGAAGTTCTGACCGGCTCGCACAGCCACGGGCAGGGCCATGAGACCACTTTCGCCCAGGTCGTGGCCGAACGTTTTGGCCTGCCCGTGGACAATATCCAGATTGTCCACGGTGACACCGACAAGGTGCAGTTCGGCATGGGAACCTATGGCTCGCGCTCCGGTGCGGTCGGCATCTCGGCCATCGTCAAGGCTCTCGACAAGGTGGAAGCCAAGGCGAAGAAGATCGCAAGCCATGTGCTCGAAGCCGATGAAGGCGACATTGTCATCGAGAATGGCGAAGTGAAGGTCAAGGGCACCGACCGGAAACTGGCCTGGCATGAAGTTGCCCTCGGCGCCTATACCGCGCACAATCTTCCGGCCGGCATGGAGCCGGGCCTCAAGGAGGGCGCGTTTTATGATCCGGCAAATTTCACCTTCCCGGCGGGGACTTATATCTGCGAAGTGGAAGTGGATCCGGAAACCGGCGTCACGACCATCCTTGATTTCGTCGCTGCCGACGATTTCGGTCGCATCATCAACCCGATGATCGTCGAAGGTCAGGTCCATGGCGGCCTTGCCCAGGGCATCGGGCAGGCACTGCTTGAGGGCTGCGTCTATGATGAAACCGGCCAGCTTCAAACCGCAAGCTACATGGATTATTGCATGCCGCGCGCCGATGACCTGCCGTCTTTTCAGGTGTCGCACCACAGCACGCTCTCGCCTTCGAACCCGCTTGGGATCAAGGGCTGCGGAGAGGCCGGCGCCATCGGCTCCCCGCCCGCCGTGATCAACGCAATCACCGATGCGATCGGCAACAACAATGTTTCAATGCCCGCAACGCCACAGAAAGTCTGGGCCGCAATTCAGGAAGTTTCTGTCCGCCAGGCAGCGGAATAGGCGAGAGAACAGGGGAGAGCCAACATGTACGCAACCAAATATCACAAGCCAGAAAACCTGTCCGACGCCGCCAAGCTGATGGCCAGCGTCGAAGACGGCAAATTCCTCGGCGGCGGACAGACGCTGATCCCAACGATGAAGCAACGCCTTGCCGCACCGAGCGACATCATCCACGTGGCGGGGCTCCCCGAACTTCAGGGAATATCGGTCACGGGCGACGGCGTGACCATCGGCGCGGGCACAACCCATGCGGCGGTCGCCGGCTCCAGCGAGGTCAAGGCTACGATCCCGGCTCTCGCCGCTCTTGCAGGCGGCATCGGCGATCCGCATGTGCGCAATATGGGAACCCTCGGCGGCTCGGTCGCGAACAATGACCCGGCGGCGGATTACCCAAGCGCGGTTCTGGCCCTTGACGCCACCATCAACACCTCGCGCCGCGCCATCAGGGCCGTGGACTATTTTCAGGGCATGTTCACGACCGCGCTTGAGGAAGACGAAATCATCGCATCGATCCATTTTCCGAAACCGAAACGCGCTGCTTATGCGAAATTCGACAATCCCGCCTCGCGTTATGCGCTTGCCGGGGTCTTTGTTGCCGAGCTTGCGGACGGCTCCATCAGTGTGGCCGTCACCGGCGCCGGATCGGATGGCGTCTATCGCGACACGGCGATGGAAAAGGCTCTTGCCGGCAACTTCTCGCCCGATGCGCTTGGCGACGTGAAACCCGACGCCGGAATGATGATGTCGGATATGCATGCGAATGCCGATTACCGGGCAAACCTCGTCCATGTGATGGCGAAACGGGCGGTTGCCGCGGCGCGGTGAGATCGCTGCTCTTCGACCGCGGCAAGCCAGGCGTGAATGCGGGCATGGCTGGCATCTGACCCGCTTGTCTCAGATGAGTTTCTGGGATGAGTTGAGTTTGGGGTAGCCTGTTCCCAAGCCAGGCAGTCAGGCGATGCAGTCGGGCGGATTGTTGGGTCACGGCTTGCGCGGGAGCGATAAATATGTGCCATCACCATGACGAAGCTTGTCGATAAGGCCATGACCTCGAAAGGTCGGAAGGCGGCGCTGTTCATCGGATTGTTGAGCCAAACTTCCCACAACATGCCTCTCGAGCTCAGGCTTGCCGTCAAAGTGACGCGGGCACCCGCTATCAGATGAATTTTCCAGCCGCGATTTTCCGTTCGAAATCCGACGCGTTTCTTTATTCGGGTCGTGCCTGATGAGGGGCTATTTGTGCGGGAGAGGGGGCTTGGAGACGAAGCCAATGCCTAACAAAGACTCGCGCCTTATCTGAACGGGCGGCAAAACATATGATCAACAGCCCGCATCGCAAATCGGTCCGGGGTTTTCCTGTTTGAAACCGGTGACAGCGCATTGCAAAAAACAGGTGAATATCAACGCATGATCGGGTAGCGCGACGCGTGCCGCGTGATCAGATGCCCCATTTCACGCTGCGGTCGTTAGATGCCATGAGACCCTGATAGCGCGCCATCGCCCAGAGCGGGAAATAGGCGGCATAGCCGTGATATTTGAGATAGAATACCCGCGGAAAGCCTGTTCCCGACCAATATTTCTCATCCCAGCGCGCGCCATCCTTCGGCGCATGGGTGAGATAGGTGATACCCTTGCGCACGGCGCTGTCTTCCACCGCATCCGCAGACATCAGCGCCATCAGCGCCCAGGCGGTCTGTGAGGCGGTCGACCCTTCATTATAGCCCTTGCAGGTGGGGTCGTATGTCTCAAGCCCTTCGCCCCAGCCGCCATCGCTGTTTTGATGCGCCTTGAGCCAGACCACGGCCTTTTGAATATAGGGCTGCGACATATCCTCGCCCGCGCTTTTGAGGGCGACCAGCGCGGACCAGGTGCCGTAGATGTAATTGGCGCCCCAGCGGCCATACCAGGAGCCGTCCTTTTCCTGTTCGCGCCGGATGAAATCGACGCCTTTACGGATGGCTTTCATGTAGCGCACCCGGTCCACCTGCGACAGTGCCCCGACGCAGCGCGCGGTCACATCGACGGTCGGTGGATCTAGCAGCGCACCGTGATCGGCGAATGGAATGTGATTGAAGTAAAAATGTTCGTTTTCCGGCTCGAAAGCACCCCAGCCGCCGGAGGATGATTGCATGCCGAGCAACCACTCGCAGCCGCGCTCAATCGCCTCAGCATAATCGGGACTACCCTGACGGCTCATGGCGAGGATAACTACGGCTGTGTCATCGACATCGGGGTAATAAGCATTTTCATACTGGAATGCCCAGCCGCCGGGTCGGACATCCGGGCGGCGAACGGCCCAGTCGCCTTTGACGTCTAGGATCTGGCGGTCTTTCAGCCAGTCGAGGGCGGCCTTCAGTTTCGGTTCGTCGCGGTCGCCTGACTCCAGGATCGCATGCGCTGCGAGACAGGTATCCCAGACCGGCGAAAGACATGGCTGATAATAGATTTCCTCTCCGCGTTCGGTGAACAGCTTTTCGACCGCCGAACGCGCCGTCACCATATCCGGGTGGTCGGCCGGATAGCCAAGCGCGTGATAGGCCATCACCGTATTTGCAATGGCCGGATAAATCGCGCCCAGTCCGTCTTCGCCATTGAGGCGCTCGGTGAAGAATTCAACCGCTTTGTCGATCGCTGTCTGCTTGCCAGCCCGCAAAGCATTCGGCTCGAGCTTGCGCAGGAATTTGTCGAGATGCAGAAACGCGTTGCCCCAGGCGGAGCCGGTATGATTGACGTTATAGACCTTCTGTTGTTCCGGCGGAACGGTGAACAGCTCGCGGATATTGCGGCCGGTCGGGTTCGCCCCTTGCGCTTTTTTTGCAAACAGAACCAGAAGCGGGACAAGAACCGTGCGCGCCCAGTAAGACATTTTCGAGATGTGAAAAGGCGACCAGACGGGTTGCAGCATCATCTGGACCGGCATCACCGGCACCGCACGCCACGGCACCTGTCCAAACAGCGCCATCGCAATCCGGGTGAATACATTGGCTGTCGCCGCGCCGCCCTGAGAGAGAATCCAGTCGCGTCCGCGCTTCATGTGCTCGCTGTCAACATCATCGCCAATCAGCTTCAATGCCCAGTATGCTTTGACACTTGCTGAAATATTGCCCGCGCCCCCATAAAAGAGTGGCCAGGAGCCATCTTCATTCTGGTGGCTGCGAAGATAGAGCGCGATTTTCTCCTCGCGCGGCGCGTCGATTTCGCCGAGGAAATGGCGAAGAAGAACATATTCTGACGGGATCGTCGTGTCAGCCTCAAGCTCGAATACGAAATGTCCATCAGCCTTCTGTTCAGCAAGAAGGGCGGCGCGCTGGGTATGTACGACCGTGTCGACATCTTTGAAATGGATCGTCATAATCGAA
Source organism: Hyphomicrobiales bacterium (assembly GCA_013911885.1). GTDB lineage: Bacteria > Pseudomonadota > Alphaproteobacteria > Rhizobiales > JACESI01 > JACESI01. Next base: position 31,740 of record JACESI010000009.1, read on the forward strand.
CCTTGCCCGAACTCTGGGATAAACTTCATGGTGTTCCGACCAGCGGGCCTCGCAAAATAGCGGATTGTGCAGAATAGCTGCTGTTGCTAGACCGAAATGGTGCGCTGCACCAAAATGCATATCCTTACCAGACATTGAATGCAAGCTAGCATGCGCGCTGAGCGACTTCTATGCTGTTTTTGTCAAATCTGCTGGTAAGACAAGGGGCCTATTTCATATTACCGTGATCTGGTGCGGTCGCTGATGGTTCAAAACGGGGCGCGCCTCAGGCAAACTTGCGGTGTTGCGGCGGGCGATAACCAACCAGGAGATCGTTGAATTTCGTCCCCTGAATGACGATGTGATCGCGCAGAAGGGAACTCGCTTTTTCCGGCTCCCCGCCGCCGATGGCAGCGCAGACGGCAATATGTTCAGCCAGGGATTGGCGAATGCGATCATTCACCTGCAATTGCAGACGACGAACCGGCTGGAGCCGCCGGTAGAGCCGGCTTGCCTCTGTATAGAGAAACATATTGCCACTCGCCTCATAGATCAGGTGGTGGAAACGTTCGTTGGCGCGATAATAGGCCGCCGGATCATTTGCGCGTTCAGCTGCGGCGCAGTCGTCGCATGCCGCTTGAAGCCGGGCGAGATCGGCGGCGCTTATCCGGGTCGCGGCAAGGCGCGCGGCCATGCTTTCAAGTTCAGCCATGACCTCGAACATTTCCACGATTTCTCTGATATCGGGAAAGCGCACGAAAGCGCCCCGGTTCGGGATGAGTTCGACCAGTCCTGAAGTCGCAAGCATGCGCAGTGTCTCGCGGATCGGGGTGCGTGATACATGATACTCGGACGAAAGGCGCGTTTCGTTCAGTCGCTCGCCGTTGGAGAACTGGCCAAGCAGGATCGCTTCCTCGATTTCTGTTTTGATCATGTCTGCGGAGCGCTTAATCATGGCGCGATCATACGTGAGAATCAGCCAATCTCAATCGCTGAATTGTATACAATCTTCTTGACATCGCGCTCATGCTCGGCTGTTCTAGGGCACTTTCCGGCGAGAGAAGGCCGGTTCGATTGTAATGTGGTTCAAGCATTTTCTGGGAGGAAAAGACACATGAACAAGATTTTGAAACAATTAAGCCGGACGGTTGGCCTCAGTCTGGCTGTTGCCGCCGGTTTGGCGGGTTATGCGTCGGCTGCCGAACTGCGCCTGTCGCACCAGTGGGCGACCTCGGATATTCGTCATAAAGTCGCTCAGATCGTGGCTGATGAAGTGGCGGCTGCCAATGTCGATCTCAGCATCAAGATTTTCCCGTCCGGCGCTCTTTTCAAGGCAAAGGAACAGTATAAGCCGCTCTCCGCGGGGCAGCTCGACATGACAGTCTATCCGCTTTCTTATGCGGGCGGGCAGCATCCGGAATACAACCTCACATTGATGCCGGGTCTCGTTAAAAACCACGATCATGCGGCGCGCCTGAACGAATCCGATTTCATGAAGGCGCTCGAAGATCTGATGGCGCAGGATGATGTGCGGGTTCTTGTGCACGGCTATCTGGCAGGTGGTTTTGCAGGCAAGGACAAGTGCATCACCAAACCGGAAGATGTCAAAGGCCTTCAGACCCGCGCGGCCGGCAAGTCGTTTGAGCAGATGCTGGCAGCAGCCGGTGCATCGATTGCCTCAATGGCATCCTCGGAGGTCTATTCCGCGTTGCAGTCGGGTGTGTTGAATGCCATCAATACCTCATCATCGTCCTTTGTGTCTTTTCGGCTTTACGAGCAGACCAAATGCTACACCCCGGCCGGCGACGTCGCGCTCTGGTTCATGTATCAGCCGGTCATCATGAATAAGTCGACCTATGAAAAGCTGAATGACGCCCAGAGGGCAGCACTTGATGCGGCTGCTGCGAAAGCGGAAGCGTACTATCTCGAAGAAGCCAAGAAGGAAGATGCAGCGTCCGTCGAGGTCTTCCAGAAAGCGGGCGTTGAGATCAGGTACATGACCCAAGAAGAATTTGCACAATGGCGCGAACTCGCCAAAGCGTCAGCTTACAGTGATTTCGTTGGCAGCGTCAAAGACGGCCAGGCCTTGCTCGACAAGGCGTTTGCAGTCGAATAAGCCCGCCTCGGTTCCGGCTCAATTCGGGGAGGGCCTGGCTCTCCCCAACTTCTTCGCGGCTTTTGTCTAACGCTTCCCCTGAATGCTACGGCCGGTCGTCTTCTCACCTGTCTTCGAGGAATATCCTGGAGGGTTCATGTCCAAACCATTGACGCAGACGGTCGCCCCGACCGGTGGCAACGCGTTTCTGCGCGCTGTTGCCTTTCTTTCGACGCTTTGCGGCGTCGCCTCTGCTTTCATGATTCTGATTTCGGTGCTGATCACCTGCCAGATGATCTGGATACGTTTCGTCCTCAATCAGTCCACGGTCTGGCAGACAGAAATGGTTATCTATCTCATGATCGCCGCAACGGTGATCGGCCTTCCTTATGTCCAGCGTCTGCGCGGTCACGTCAATGTCGATCTCGTGCCGTTGATGATGGCACCTGTGCTGCGCCGGTTCATGGCGATCCTGACCCTTTCTGCAACCATTGCGATTATCGTCGTCATGCTGGTCTACAGCTACGAGCTCTGGCACATTGCCTGGTCGAAGGGCTGGCGGTCAGACACGGTCTGGGGGGTCAAACTGTCCTTGCCCTATGCGGTCATGCCGATCGGATTTGGCTTGTTTCTTCTCCAATTGATCGCGGATCTTTATGCGGTCATCGCCAATATCGACCGGCCGTTCGGTCTTAGTGACAAAGAGGGCCTGTAATGGATCCGGTTAGCCTTGGTGGTCTTGTTGCGCTTGCGACAATCGTAGTCCTGTTCTCCGGCGTGTCGGTCGCAAGCGGCCTTCTCATCGTCGCCGCCGGATTTCTGATTGCTTTTGACGGTCTGCGCTCGCTTGAACTGATGCCGGAGATTTTCTTCGGGGGGCTCAACGATTTCGCGCTTCTGTCGATCCCGATGTTCATCATCATGGGTGCGGCAATCTCGTCGACACGGGCCGGTGCAGACCTTTATGAGGCGCTGGATCGCTGGCTGACACGCGTTCCCGGCGGTCTTGTCATATCAAATCTGGGTGCCTGCGCCCTGTTTTCGGCGATGTCCGGATCATCGCCTGCGACCTGTGCTGCGATTGGCAAGATGGGTATCCCGGAAATGCGCAAGCGCGGCTATTCGGACGAAGTTGCAGCCGGCTCTATCGCGGCTGGCGGAACCCTCGGTATCCTTATCCCACCGTCGGTGACGATGATTGTCTACGGCATCGCGACAGAGACCTCGATTGGCCGCCTGTTTCTCGCCGGCGTCGTGCCCGGTATCATGCTGATGCTTTTCTTCATGGCCTGGTCGATATTCTCGACCTGGCGCAGCGGTTCTGTCGACGTGCTGACCGGGCGCAGTTTCAGCTGGCGCGAGCGGTTCGAGATCATGCCGCGCGTCGTGCCGTTCATGCTGATCATTCTGGGCGTTCTTTACGCCATGTATGGTGGCATTGCCACACCATCGGAGACAGCGGCCGTGGGTGCGCTGATGTGCATTGTGATCGCCGTCCTGATTTACCGCATGTGGAATCCGAAAGACCTCTGGGTCGTGCTGCGGGATTCGACACGCGAAAGCGTGATGATCCTCTTCATCATTGCTGCAGCCGGTGTCTTTTCCTACATGCTCTCGACACTGTTCATCACCCAGTCGATTGCCGAATGGATCGCGACGCTCGATGTCAACCGTTGGGTTCTGATGGTGATGGTGAATGTGTTTTTGCTGATTGCCGGGTTTTTCCTGCCGCCGGTTGCGGTTATTCTGATGTCGGCGCCGATCCTTCTGCCAATCATACTGGCTGCCGGGTTCGATCCCTACTGGTTTGCCGTCGTCTTGACCATCAACATGGAAATCGGTCTCATATCGCCGCCGGTCGGCCTCAATCTTTATGTCATTAACGGGATTGCGCCGGACATTTCGCTGAAGTCAATTCTGGTTGGCTCGATCCCCTATGTCGTGCTGATGTTGTTCGCGATCGTCGTCCTTTGCTTTTTCCCGGCCATCGCGACATTTCTGCCGGACATGGTGATGGGAAAGGCGTCTTGATCGACCAGAGGAGCTGCTCTGGACAGGGCAGAAGCGAGATGACCAATACGCTTTTTGATCGCTTGGTGACTGCCGGTAAGGCGGTGCCGTCACGCGTTTTCGCCTATCTTGATGATGGTCGGACCTATTCTCACGGTGACGTGGACACGGTATCAGCACGCTTCGCGGCCCATCTCCTGTCTCTCGGCGTCAAGCCTGGTGACCGGGTCGCCGTGCAGGTCGACAAGAGCATCGAGGCTTTCATGCTCTATCTTGCGACGGTTCGGGCGGGGGCTGTCTTCCTGCCGCTCAACACGGCCTATACCCAACATGAAGTCGATTATTTCCTGGGTGACGCCAAGCCCGCGCTGTTTGTCTGCCGGCCGGAGACAGAACAGACCCTCAGCCCGGTTGCGGCAAAGCATGGTGCTGTGCTGAAGACCCTGGGCATCTGGCAATCACCAGACCATGATGCGGGAAGTTTCTTCGAGGCGGTGCCTGAGGAAGCAGGATCGTTTCGCAATGTTCCGCGCGGGCCGGATGATCTTGCCGCGATCCTCTACACGTCCGGTACGACAGGGCGCTCCAAGGGCGCGATGCTGACCCATGACAACCTTCTGTCCAATGCCGAGGTGCTCCTCACCGAATGGGAATTCACCGCGTCCGACGTGCTTCTCCATGCGCTGCCGATCTATCACACCCACGGGCTTTTCGTTGCTGGCAACACGCTGCTGCTTGCCGGCGGCGCGATGATTTTTCAGGCCGCCTTCAAGACGGCGGATGTGCTGAACGCCCTGCCCAAGGCAACAGCCATGATGGGCGTGCCGACATTCTACACCCGTCTTCTCGACGACCCGCGCTTCACCCGCGAAGCAGCGTCGCATATGCGCCTCTTCGTCTCGGGAAGCGCGCCGCTGCTTGCCGAGACCCACGCGGCGTTTGAGGCACGGACCGGCCACCGCATTCTCGAACGCTACGGGATGACGGAGACCAACATGAATACGTCGAATCCTTATCGCGGCGAACGGCGGGCGGGCACGGTGGGCTTTCCATTGCCGGGCGTGGAAATTAGAATTGCCGACCGCGAGAGCGGCGCAATCATGGCCGACAAGGAAATTGGCGTGATTGAAGTCCGTGGCCGCAACGTTTTCAAAGGCTATTGGAAAATGCCGGAAAAAACCGCGCAGGAATTTCGGCCCGACGGCTTTTTTATCACCGGCGATCTCGGCGTGATCGATGATCGCGGGTATGTGTCTATTGTCGGTCGCGGTAAAGACCTGATCATTTCGGGGGGCTTCAATATCTATCCGAAGGAACTCGAGCTCCTCATCGACGAACTGCCCGGTGTCGTGGAAAGCGCGGTGATCGGCGTCCCGCATCCTGATTTCGGCGAAGGCGTGGTGGCGGTTGTTGTCTGCGACAACGGTGCGCATCTTGACGAAACTGCACTGCTTGAAACCATGAAGGAGAAAATCGCAAAGTTCAAGCAGCCGAAGCGCTATGTCATGGTGGATGAACTCCCGCGCAACGCCATGGGTAAGGTCCAGAAAAACGTGCTTCGCGAGGCCTATAAAGGCATTTTTGCGGGCTAGGCAAAAGACGCGCGGCCGGTTCCGGCGGCCTTTGGTCTGATCAGCAGAACGGGAAATTCCACACGTCATGACGATTAGCCGCCGGGTTTCAACGCTTGCCTTCTATTCGATCGTGCTCGCCTTTGTGGTGATGGCGGTGAAATTTGCGGCCTGGTGGATCACCGGATCGGTCGCGCTGTTTTCGGATGCGCTGGAATCCATTGTCAACGTCATCGCTTCCATGATCGCCTGGTATGCGCTGCGCGTCAGCGCCCGCCCGCCGGACGACAACCATCATTACGGGCACCAGAAGGCGGAATATTTTTCCGCAGTGGTCGAAGGTGTGCTCGTCTGTCTTGCTGCTCTCGCAATTTTTGCAAGTGCAGCCCACGCCCTGATGAGCGAACACACGATTGTTCAGCCGGTCCTCGGCATGGCGGTGAATGCCGTCGCTGCGGTCATCAACGGTGTCTGGGCCTATATTCTGATCTCGACCGGCCGCCGGGAACGCTCGCCGGCCCTGATCGCGGATGGCAAGCACATCTGGACCGATGTGATCTCCTCTGTTGGCGTTCTGATCGGCCTTGTGCTCGTGATCCTCACCGATCTCGTTATTCTTGACGCGCTGATGGCGATCCTTGTTGGTGGCAACGTGCTCTATGAGGGCTGGAAAGTGATCTACGCATCGGTCGGCGGGCTGATGGACGCAGCGCTCGATCCCGAAGAAGCCCGACTGGTCGAAAAAACAATCCTTGAAAATGCAACGGGCGCGATCGAGGTGCACGATATCAAAACCCGTGTCGCGGGAGCGGTGTCCTATGTCGAGTTCCACCTCGTCGTTGATGGCACGATGAGCGTTGAGGAATCGCATGCGATCTGCGACCGGATCGAGGCGCGCATCAATGCGGTTCTGCACGGCGCAAAGACAACGATCCATGTCGAGCCGGAAATCAAACGCAAGGCGAGCGGGCTGCCCATCGCCTGAAAAAATCGTGTCCCCTGACAGCCAGCGGGCACGCCAGGGCACATCCGCGCCGCATCTTCCGGCAATATCGGTAGCTCTTTGCAAGCGTGCATCCAGATCACGGCACGCAAGTACAATCATCCACAATCATCTTGTGTACTTTTGGCATTCTGTGTACTTTTGGATTTTTCAACGCAATGATACGCCTTGAAAAAGGTCTGGCAGGCGGCTCCAGTCGCCCTCGGGAGGATTTTCGATGAATTTTGCTCTGTCGGAGGAACAGCGCGCCATTTTCGACATGGCGCGTTGCATCGCCGTTGAACAGATCGCGCCGCACGCGCTCGAATGGGAAGAGCGTGAGCATCTCCCGCGTGAAACCCTGACAGCGCTTGCCGAACTCGGCATGGCGTCGATCTATGTTACCGGTGAGCATGGCAGCGACCTTTCCCGCCTCGATGCAACCCTTATTTTCGAGGGCCTTTCTTATGGATGCGCGTCGACCGCGGCCTTTCTGTCGATCCACAATATGTGCGCCTGGATGGTTGATAGTTTTGGCTCCGATGCACTGAAGCAGAAATACCTGCCGCAAATGGCGACGGGCGAAATCATCTGCTCCTATTGCCTGACGGAACCCGGCTCCGGTTCCGATGCCGCTGCCCTGCGCACCAGCGCGCGCAAGATGAACGATGCTTATGTTCTGAACGGCACCAAGGCTTTCATCTCCGGCGGCGGCTATTCCGACCTTTATCTCACCATGGTGCGGACCGGTGGCGAGGGGCCGAAGGGCATTTCGGCATTGCTGGTCGAAAAAGGCGCGGATGGTCTTGCCTTCGGCGCGAACGAACGCAAGATGGGCTGGCGCAACCAGCCGACCGCCGAAGTCCAGTTCGATGACTGCAAGGTTGCGCTCGATCAGCTTCTCGGTGAAGAGGGTGAGGGCTTTCGTTATGCCATGATGGGACTTGATGGCGGGCGTCTCAACATTGCCGCCTGTGCCCTGGGCGCCGCGCAATCCGCCCTCGACAAGTCGGTCGCCTATATGGGTGAACGCTCGGCCTTTGGCAAAACGCTCGACCAGTTTCAAGCGCTGCAATTCAAGCTTGCCGACATGGAAATCGCCTTGCAATCCGCCCGCGTGTTCCTGCGGCAAGCAGCCTGGAAGCTCGACAACAAGACCCCGGATGCGACGAAAAACTGTGCCATGGCGAAGAAATATGTGACCGATGTCTGCTTCGATGTCGCCAACACCGCGCTTCAGCTGCACGGCGGTTATGGCTATCTGAGCGCCTATGGCCTTGAGAAGATTGTTCGCGATCTCAGGGTTCACCAAATCCTGGAAGGTACCAACCAGATCATGCAACTCATCGTCTCTCGCGCGCTTCTTGCAGAGCAGCGGGCATCATGACCACGGACGAACTTCTGATCCGTGTCGAAGGCCGGGCAGGGCGCATCACGCTGAACCGCCCCCATGCCCTCAACGCCCTCAATTATGCGATGGTGATGGAGATCGAGCGCGCGCTCCATGCCTGGGCCGGTGATCCGGCGGTGGCCCTCGTCATCATCGACGGTGCGGGCGAGCGCGCCTTTTGCGCGGGCGGGGATATTGAGGAACTCTATCACTCCGGCAGACGGCATGACTTCCAGTTCGGCCTGAAATTCTGGCGCGATGAATACCGGCTCAACGCCCTGATCGACGAATATCCGAAACCCTATATCGCGCTGATGCACGGTTTCGTCATGGGTGGCGGCGTTGGGGTCTCGGCCCATGGCAGCCACCGGATCGTCACTGAAACGGCTCAGATCGCCATGCCGGAATGTTCGATAGGCCTGATCCCGGATGTCGGCGGAACCCATCTTCTGGGTGCTGCACCCGGTCATCTCGGCGAATATATAGGCCTTACCGGTTACCGCATGGGTCCGGCGGATGCGATCCATGCCGGTTTTGCCGATGTCTATGTGCCGGAGGAAAGACGCGCCGCCCTCACCGCCATGCTTGAGGAAACCGGCGATATAAGCCAGATTGCCGATTTTTCGGCAGAGCCGCCGCAAGGGCTGCTTGCTGAAAAGGAGACGGCGATCAACCGCGCTTTCTCAGGCGAAACGGCAGAGGCGATTGAAGTGCAGCTTATCAGCAGCCGCGACGCCTGGGCAGAAAAGGCGCTTTCAAGCATGAAGCGCGCCTCGCCTCTGTCGCTGCTTGCCACCCTGCGGATGATCCGCGCTGCCCGCGCCCGCAACAATCTGCGCGAGAGCCTTGAGCACGAGCTGCGTTTCACCGCCCGTGCAGCGGAGAAGGGCGACCTTCTTGAGGGCATTCGCGCCGCGATCATCGACAAGGACAGAAGGCCGGAATGGCGCTATCCGAACCTTGAAGATGTACCCTCCGGGCTGGTTGATCAAATGCTCGCGCCGCTATAAGTCTTTTCAGGGAAAAGGAGAAAACAATGCTGACGATCGGCTTTATCGGCCTTGGCAATATGGGCGCACCGATGGCGCGCAATCTGGTCGATGCCGGTTTCGAAGTGACGGGTTTTGACGTGAGCGGCGTGACCCTTGAGGGTGTCGGCACCGCATCAAGCGCTGCGGAGGCGGCACATGGCAAGGATGTCGTCGTCACCATGCTGCCGAATGGCGCTATCCTTGAAAGCGTCTATGACGCGATCGTGCCGGCATCGCGATCTGGTGCGCTCCTTATTGATTGCTCAACGGTCGATGTCGAAAGCGCAAAGAGAGCCCATGCCGCTGCCGCCTCAGCGGGGCTGCTTTCTGTCGACGCGCCGGTCTCCGGCGGTGTTGGCGGCGCGACGGCAGCGACGCTGACCTTCATGGCCGGCGGTACGGAGGAGGCCTTCACTGCGGCTTTACCGGTTTTGAATGCGATGGGCAAGAAGCTGGTTCATTGCGGCGATGCGGGTGCCGGACAAATGGCCAAAATCTGCAACAATATGGTTCTGGCGATTTCGATGATCGGGGTCTGCGAGGCGTTCAATCTTGCCGACAAGCTCGGCCTGTCGCGGCAGGCGATGTTCGATGTGGTGTCGACGTCTTCCGGCTCATGCTGGTCGATCAACACCTATTGCCCGGTGCCGGATATCGGGCCGAAAACACCGGCGGACAACCACTATCAGCCGGGTTTTGCCGCCAGTCTCATGCTGAAGGACCTGAAACTGAGCCAGAGTGCCGCCGATATGGTCGCCGCCGCAACCCCGATGGGCGCCCGGGCGACGCAGCTCTATCAGGAACTCGTCGATGGCGGAGCGGGAGACAAGGATTTCTCGGCGATCCTTCTGAAACTTGCGGAAAGCCCGCGCTGAAACAATCATGAAACAAATACAAAGCGCCAGGAAAACGGCGCGAGAGCCAAGATCGGAGCCAAGACATGAAGCAGATCGGACATTACATCAACGGCAAGGAAGTGGCGGGAAGCGGCCGCACGGCCAACATTTTCAACCCGGCAACGGGTGAGATCACGGCCCATGTGGCGCTTGCCTCAAAGGAAGAAATGGCAATGGCCGTTGCCAAAGCGAAGGAAGCGCAGCCGCAATGGGCCGCCGTCAACCCGCAGCGCCGCGCCAGGGTGATGATGAAATTCGTCGAACTTCTGCACCGCGATATGGACAAACTCGCCGAAGCTCTGTCGCATGAGCATGGCAAGACGCTGCCGGACGCGAAAGGCGACGTGATCCGCGGTCTCGAAGTGGCCGAGTTCTGCTTCGGCGCCCCGCATCATCTCAAGGGTGAATATACCGACGGCGCGGGTCCCGGCATCGACATGTATTCCATGCGCCAGCCGCTCGGCGTCGTGGCTGGCATCACGCCGTTCAACTTTCCGGCGATGATCCCGATGTGGAAATTCTGCCCGGCAATCGTCTGCGGCAATGCCTTCATCCTGAAACCGTCAGAGCGCGATCCTTCGGTGCCGATGATGCTGGCAGCCCTGATGAGCGAGGCCGGCCTTCCGGACGGTATTCTTCAGGTCGTCAATGGCGATAAGGAATCGGTTGATGCGATCCTCGATCACCCGGACATCATGGCCGTGGGCTTTGTCGGCTCCACGCCGATCGCGCAATATATCTATGCTCGCGGCTGTGCCAACGGCAAGCGGGTGCAGTGTTTCGGCGGCGCGAAGAACCATGCGATCATCATGCCGGATGCGGATATGGACATGACATCGGACGCGATGATCGGTGCCGGCTATGGCGCGGCCGGCGAGCGCTGCATGGCGATCTCGGTCGCCGTTCCTGTCGGCGAAGACGCCGCGAACCGCTTTATCGAGGCGATGATTCCGAAAGTCGAAGCCCTCAAGATCGGGCCTTACACGGCCGGAAATGATGTCGATTTCGGCCCGCTCGTGACCGCAGAGGCGAAAGCGCGGGTGAACAGCCTCGTCGAGCGCGGGCTTGAGCAGGGCGCGACCCTCGCGGTTGATGGCCGCGGCTTCACCATGCAGGGCTATGAAAACGGCTTCTTCGTCGGCGCGTCGCTTTTCGACAATGTGAAAAAAGATATGGACATCTACAAGACCGAGATTTTCGGCCCGGTCCTGTCCACCGTGCGGGCCAAAACCTATGAAGAGGCACTCGGTCTTGCCATGGATCATGAATATGGCAATGGCGTTGCAATCTTCACCCGTGACGGCGATGCCGCGCGCGATTTCGCAAACCGCATCAATATCGGCATGGTCGGCATCAACGTGCCGATCCCGGTGCCGCTCGCCTATTACACCTTTGGCGGCTGGAAAGCCTCCGGTTTCGGCGATCTCAACCAGCATGGTCCGGATGCCTTCCGATTCTACACCCGCACCAAGACAGTCACGAGCCGCTGGCCATCCGGCATTCGAAGCGGCGCGGAATTCGTGATCCCGACAATGCAATAGAAAAGGCCTGCCCCGGAACGGGAGATGATCCGTTTCGGGGCAACGCAATCTCAGCCCTGCGGCGAGAGCGGCTCCGCTGCCATCGCCCGCGCCCGCTGCTGGACCTCTTCGACGACGGCGAAGGCTTGTTCCGGCTGATACAGCCCGCGAAACGTGAAGCTGCCGTCCTCGACGCCCCATTTGTTGAAATTGCGGAACACCCCTTTGTTCTTGCGGAACGTGATGGAGCCGATCTCGCCCTTGAGAAACACAATGTCCATGGCTGGTTCGATCATCACATGGTCGAGTTCACGTCGGCTAAAGGCGGATTTTGCGATGAAGGCGCGCTTGTTGCTGATCGCATAGACCGTATGCTTGCGGATATGGGCATCGAACAACCAGCGCCCGACGGTGAAATAGGCGGTGGCGAGGATCAGGGTGATCTGGATTGCAATCGGCAGCCCACGGAAGAACGTCACCATCACCATCGCGCCGCCTTCAACACTGCGGTTGAAGAAGAATATAAGAAAAACAACCCAGATACCGGCAAGGATCAGCCGGTATCTGTCGCCAAGGCTGAGGAGAAAGGTGCGCGTGACCGGGCGGCCTTCCCAAAGAATTTCTTCACCCTCGTCCAGATAATCGGCCCAGCCGTTGGTCATTCAGCATCCTTGATTGCTTGCGGAAAATCGCTTCCTGTCCATATCGGTGAAAGCCCCGGGAGGCAAGAAGCGCCGGCGGTCGCATGAGAGGGTCGCAGATTTGTGATTTTCCTCCGAGACGCCCTGTCCATAGTCTGCCAGTCTATGGTCTACTTGAGGCCCGGTCGCGTCGTTTGCTGCAATCCGGCGCGCGGGCGTGAAAATCAACCACGGAGGCACAGGATGTCAATCTTGCATATGGATATTCGCCATGCGCACCGCTTGACGGCAGGCGCCCTTGTTCTGGCGGCGCTGATCATCGTTCTTTCATCGGCTCTCTTTCCGGGCCGGCTCGGCGCTGAAACCCCGTCCGGCGGCGAGAGCCAGACCGCACCGCTCACGGCGCCTCAGCAACCCAAAGTGGAAACGCCTGCGCCACAGGCCGCCCCCGAAGGCGCACCCACGCTTCCATCAATCGCGCGTGAAGGCCCGATGACCATGGATCAGATGCGCACGATCCTCAAACGTCTTGATTCCAATGTTCAGGAACCGCAACCGGGCCATTTCCTTTTTGTCGTCAATGATTTTCAGGTCGCGATCTTTACCGCCGAGATCGTCAACCGCATGCGTGTGATGGTGCGTATCCGAAGCGCGGAAAACCTCACGCAGGAGGAATTGCTGCGCATCACGCAGGCCAATCTCGACAGTGCGCTCGATGCGCGCTATGCCATTGGGCGGGGTGTCCTCTGGTCGACCTTCATTCATTCGCTCACGACCCTGCATCCTATTCAGTTCATTGAGGCAATCGGTTCTACGGTCAATCTCGCCGCGAACTATGGCACCAGCTATTCCTCCGGCCAGCTGCTTTTCGGCGGGGGCGACAGCCGCGCGATTCTCGGCAAAAAGCTGATTGACGATCTGGTGAAGAAGGGCCTGCCGATCTGAGCTTTTGTTGGGTCCTGCCGCCGGTTTCCAGAGACGCGCCTGCGAAATGATTTCCTGATCTGATATATATGAGGCCCGATTACTTGCGTGAGTTTTGCCGAAAGGAGCGAAAAAGGCTACAACTTGAAAGGAAAGCGCGCAGCCAAGCGCTCACGGGAGGAACGCCGCCATGAAATGGATCATTGCAATCATCCAGCCCCACCAGCTTGACGCGGTCCGTGATGCGTTGATGGAAGAGAAAATCATGGGCCTGACAGTTACCGATGTGAAAGGTTTTGGCCGTCAGAAAGGGCAGAGCGAAATCTACCGGGGAGCCGAATATCACATCAATTATGTGCCGAAACTGAAAGTTGAAATCGGGGTTGAGGCTGCATCTGCCGACCGGGTGGTCAATATCATCATGCGTGCTGCCCAGACTGGGCGGATCGGCGACGGCAAGATTTTTGTCATGGATCTGGCAAGCGCACTGCGCATCCGCACCGGTGAAGAAGGTGCGGATGCTCTTTAGAATGGTGCGATCAAAGGGCGACGACGGTTTGCCGCTGCTCTCCCAGATGGCTGATACCGAGAGTGATGACATCGCCAATCCCAAGCCATTTCTGCGGTGATTTGCCCATGCCGACGCCAGGCGGCGTGCCGGTGCAGATGAGATCCCCCGGCTCAAGAAGAGCGAAACGGCTGATATAACTCACAAGTGCAGGCACCGGAAAGATCATCAATCTTGTGCTGCCGGTTTGTTGCCGCTCGCCATTGACATCAAGCCATAAGTCGAGATTCTGCGGATCGGGGATCGCATCCTTGCTCACCAGAACGGGTCCGGTCGGGCAGAAGGATGGAAAGCTCTTGCCTTTGATCCACTGGCCGGCCCGTTCGATCTGCCAGGCACGCTCCGATAGTTCATTGACGACAGTATAGCCGAACACATGGTCCATCGCGTCTGCTTCTGTGACGTTCAGGGCCGCCTTGCCGATGACGATGCCAAGCTCGATCTCCCAGTCGAGTTTGCTCGTTGCAGCGCTGTAAAGAATATCATCATTCGGGCCGGAAAAAGCGGCACTCGCCTTTGAAAAGAGAATGGGTTCCTTCGGCACGTCCATTTTCGCTTCTGCTGCGTGGTCGGAATAGTTGAGCCCGATGCAGAATATCGTCCGCGGGCGCTGCATCGGCGAACCGATCCGCTTTCCGGTCAGTTCGACCGCAGGCAACGCCGCAAGATCGGCGGACTTGAGCCGCACGATGAGTTCATCGCAGAGTGTATCCGGGCCGAAATCCGGCACGATGGACGAGACGTCGCGGATGCCGGAGTGTTCATCCATCACGCAGGGCTTTTCGTTTTGCTTTTCGCCGATACGCATTAACTTCATGAAGCAGGTCTTTCACTGGAAATGGCCACAGCAATCAACCACAGTCGCCCGAACCGGTAAATGGTTCTGCGGCAAATCATCAGCAAGGAAGGATGAAACCATGGCAGATCAGGAAATCAGGGGTTTGCACCATGTCACGCTGATGGCGCGCAATGCCGCGCGAAACAACTGGTTTTTTACCGAGGCTCTTGGTTTGCGCCGGGTAAAAAAGACAGTGAATTTCGACGAGCCATCAGTCTATCACCTTTATTATGGCACTGAGACCGGCGCCCCGGGCACGGTGATGACCTATTTTCCCTTTCCCCATATCACGCGAGGGCGCAAAGGCAGCGGCGAAGTCGGGCTTACCGCCTTTTCGGTGCCGAAGGGCTCGATCAGCTTCTGGCAGCGCCGACTTGCCAATTACGGCGTGACGAAACTCGCCCGGGATTTCCTTTTCCGCGAGGAACGCCTGATTTTCCATGGCCCGGACGACGAAGAACTGGCGCTCGTGGAATGCGACGACACGCGCGCGCCCTGGATTGGCAGCGATGTGCCGCCGGAAGTGGCAATCAGAGGGTTTCATTCCGTGCAGATCCGTCTCGCAGATCCGCGCGATACCGCTCAATTGCTCCAACTGATGGGCTACCGCGAAAAGGAGCGCCAGCGGGGCCAGAGTGGCATCACGCGGTTTGAAATCATCACCGAAAAACCAAATGGCGCCGATTTCATCGACCTTGCGACGGATGCTGATGGCCCGCCTGCCCGGGAGGGCGCGGGGTCGGTACACCATATTGCCTTTGCCGTTGACGACCGCGCGGCGCAGGCAGCACTCCGCCAGACCCTTATCGACGCAGGCGAGAGGGTGACGCCCGTAATCGATCGCGATTATTTCCACGCGATCTATTTCAGGACGAAAGGCGGCGTCCTTTTCGAAATTGCGACCAATGAGCCGGGCTTTGGCCGTGACGAAGACCTGCATGAACTCGGCCAGAGCCTGCAATTGCCAGCCCAGCACCGGCACTTGCGCGCAAGTCTCGAACAGTCCCTTCCAACGCTCGAAACAGAACGGGAATAGGAAAGGAAAAAGGCCAGAGTGGTTTTCTTGAAATGGACGGATGATCCGCGGAATACGAGATCCTGCTTTCCTGCGCGGTTTTTTGGCCTTGCTGAAGAATATGCGGTCTACTGATCAGGCTGCGGTTCGTGCCCTTGGCGTTTTCCTCGTCGAGATCGCAGCACGGCCATAGCTCCTTGAGGGCGCTTACGACGCTCAGGATCGGTAGTTTTTGAAGTCATTTATAGCATGATTATTTTACTCACACGGATTGACTCCGGTCTTTCATTTTAGGCGCTTGCAGGTGAAGATTTTATACGTTATATCATAACAGATAACTAAACTGCTGATGTTAGTTTTTATAATGAATCTAAAAATAAGCCAAAAACAAATCAGTACGCCGAAAGCATCTGGAGAGAAATTACCAAAATGATCGATGGATTAAAAACTCGGATCAAGAGACCGCTCTACTCACCACGTTTCTTGAAAAGAAATACACTCCAAGCACTCTGTGTTGCGAGCTTCGTAACAGGAAGCATTACATTTTCGTCCAGTGCGGATATTGATGATATTACAAAAAGTGAAGAGAAAAATCAGATTAATTACACATTAATTGAGGGAAGTCTTGTTTTTGAACTTGAGAACGATTTTGTTTTTTCCTCGGAAGATGGTGATGAATTCAGCGATACATTCAACACCACTGAAGTGTCACTTGACGTGCGTTTCAACCGTATCCTTTCGCTCCATACAGATCTGACGTTTGAACCTGTAGACAATCCGTTTCGCGGTCCGCGCAATGTGGGGGAAGAATATTTTCTTTGAGGACCATGGCCTGTTTTTCGAAACCCTGCACCTTCAGGCCGATTTTGATAATTTTTCGTTTTATGGCGGCAAGATCAACCCAGCATTCGGATCAGCCTGGGATGTCACTCCGGGCATTTATGGGGTGGACCTGGCGGAAGATTATGAGATTGTCGAGCGTATCGGTTTTGGCGCCTCATACACTTTCGCCCTTGATGGCCTTGGGGAGCACACGGTGAATGCGGCAGCTTATTTTGCCGATACTTCTGGCCTGTCACGGTCATTTGGAACGAATAGAGGTCGTACAGACATCTCGGATGGCGGCGCAAGTAATACGGAAAGCATTGAAAGTGTCGCGATTGCTCTGGACGGCACCGAGATTGGTTCTATTCCGGGTTTCACATACAATCTGGGTTTCCGTTTTCAATCTGCCGGCATTGGCGGCATTGACGACGAAATCGGTTTTGCTGGAGGCGCCGCACAAGAGCTGAATCTAACGGACGAGATAAAGCTGACTTTGAATGGTGAACTCGCATATTTTGATAATTTCGAAGGATCAAACGGCGAAACAGACCAATTCTATGGCACGATCGGTGCTGCCTTGGAATATGAGAAATGGTTTGCAGACGCTGCTTTTTCAGTAAGGGATATTACAAGCAATGTTGGCGGCGATGACTTTACTGATCTTCAGTTTCAGGCAGGAATCGGACGTGAAGTGTTTGAAAAGGCCACCTTCGAGGTTGGCTATCGCTTTCTGCGCGAAGAAGACAATGACACACACACAATTGGTGCGTTCTTTGTCTACGAGACAGACTTCCGCATCCTGAGATGATCGGAGTGCTCTGAGAACCAATATTGAAGCGCCTAACGCCGGAACTTTCGGCGTGCTGCTCAGAACAATCAGCCTAACGCCCGAGCTTGCGCAAGAGATCGCGTGCGCGGGATCGGGCGAGGGGTCCATGCGGCGGCTGCGGCGGGGCGTAGTCATCTTCGCCGTTTTGCGTAACTCCCCCGTTTTCTGCAACAACCGTGTCCTCAATAGAGGTCGCTTGCCGCTCATCCTCATCGCGGATCGTCCGGCGCCTCACCGGTTCGATCGCGTTTATTGGCTCGACCGGTTCAAACACCGCGATCACATTCATGTTCCCGAAAATACGACCGCCGCGCCCGATCACGTCCGGCTCGGGTTCGATGGCTCTGACAAGATGCTCGGGATAGGCCGGTCGAGAGGTGAGCGTGATATTGGGATAGGCCGGCTGATCAGCTTTTTTGATGTTCTCGGGCCTGTTCTCGCGAGTGGTCTCAGGCGCTGGCTCTGATGGGGGCTCTGATGGGGGATGGGGCTCGGCGCGGGAAAGGGTTTCAGCCGTTTTCGGAAGCAAACGTCGTATCGCATCCGTGAGCGCTGATTTTTGCTGGTCGAATGCCGCCTTTGTCTCATTCTCCAGATCCTGCTCTGACGCAGCGGTTTCAACCCGGCCTCTGCTCTTGGCAATCAATTGCCGGATCGCACGCAGGGCAGGCCCGATGGTCGCCTCGGGAGCGGGCATCGAAGCTGATACGGGAGAGGCGAAAGGCTCTGCTGCCGCATCTGAAGTGTTTTTCGCGCCAGACGCTCCGGACTGCCCACCCTTGCTCTGTCGGCGCGGTGGCTGATACTCATACACCATCGCTGCGATCCCCTTACGGTTTTGCTCAGCGGTTTGATCCAATGCGCGACACTTATAGCGGTTTTTTCAATCCAAAGCGACAGCTTCGGTCAGGCACCGGACTGGGGACGATTTTCCAAGGAAACGCTGAAAAACAGAAATTTGCGTCCCTCAAACCAACACGAGGTCGCCAGATCAACCTTCTCATATCGAGGAGCAACGACTAATCTCAGCCGCTGTTGAAACTGCGCCTGCTGCAACAGCGCCAACCCCAGAGTGTCTATGACAACCAAGATCAATGCAGCCCGCGCGGCTCTGTCCCATGTGCATGAAGTGATGAAGCTCGCTTTCGCCTTTGAGCTGTGGGATGGCAGCACCATTCCCGCCGATGCCGAACGCGGTGCCGGGCAATTGTTCGTGCGCATCGCCGACCCCGGCGTCATCAGCGCGCTCATCCGCCGCCCGAAGCTCGATACGATCGTCGATCTCTGGGTCACCAGGCGGGTTGATCTTCTGGGCGGCTCGCTGTTTGATTTCGCGGCAAAAAGACCGCAGGGCAAAACCAGCAAACTTGTCAAGCAGCTATCAAAGGCACGGCTCGCACGGCATCTCCTGCCTTTCGTGTTTGGATCGAGCGGACCTGTGAGCAGCCGCACGCGAAGCGACGAGGGCGCGCGCGATGGCAGCGAGGAGACAAACCGCAGGAATATCCAGCATCATTATGATGTATCGAATGCATTTTATGCGCTCTTTCTCGATGAGGCGATGCTTTATACATGCGCCTATTTCACCGACTGGTCGAATTCGATTGATCAGGCGCAGCGCGACAAACTCGACATGATCTGCCGCAAACTTCGGCTCAAAGCCGGTGACAGATTGCTTGATATCGGCTGCGGCTGGGGCGCACTCATCTGTCATGCGGCCGAACATCATGGCGTCATCGCCCATGGCGTGACGCTTTCCGAGGAACAATTCATCAAGGGCAAGGCCCGCATCACGGAGCGCGGTCTTTCCGACCGCGTGACCATCGAGATGAAGGATTTCGCAAAGCTAACCGGCACCTATACCAAGATTTCATCAATCGGCATGTTCGAGCATGTCGGGCTTGCCAATCACCAGACCTATTTTCAGACCGTGAAGCGGCTTCTCGCGCCGCGCGGGCTTTATCTTCATCATGCAATCACCCGGCCGGGCAAGGCGACGGAGGCGAAGTTCAATCGCAAGCCTGCTGAATATCAGGCGATCCTGAAGAACATTTTTCCCGGCGCGGAGCTTGATCACATCGGCATGAGCCTGCGCAATCTTGAGGCGAACGGCTTCGAGGTGCACGATGTCGAAGGTTGGCGCGAACACTATGCCCTGACGACGGAACATTGGGCGAAGCGCCTGATGGCGAATGAAACGGCGGCAATCCGCGAAGTCGGCGAGGAAACCTATCGCATGTGGATCGCTTATCTGGTCGGGGTGTCGCTCGGTTTTCGGCGTGGCTCCATCGAAATTTTCCAGACCGTCGCCTCGCGCAAGGACAAAGGACCGTCCGGTTTGCCACCGACCCGCGCCGACCTCTACACTCTCCCTCGGGGTTGATTGCACCGTTTGCTGAGTTTTCTGCCTGCTTTCGGGAAAGATCCAACGCATGAAACTTGACTTGAAAAAACTCGGCACCCCTTCGCCAGCTAAGGAAAAACCCTGGCGCTCGGTTGCGAAAGCCGCGAGTTGGCGCGTTGTCGGCACCCTCGACACGTTCCTGCTTTCAATCCTGCTCATCACCTTTCTCGGGCCCCTTTTTGACATGGAGCCGGCAGAAAGTCATACGGCCCTCGTTCAGACGGCAGGCGCCATCGCGCTGACGGAAGTCGCGACCAAGTTGATTTTCTACTATTTGCATGAGCGCTTCTGGACCAATCTCGCGTGGGGCGTCACCTCTGACGGGCAGCGCCGCAACGAGCACAATCTGCGTTCCACGGTGAAGATGGCAACGTGGCGCATTCTAGCCTCGCTCGATACGATGCTGCTTGCCTGGTTCTTCACCGGCAATTTCAAAACCGCCTTATCGATTGGATCCGCCGAAGTTGCGACCAAACTCGTTCTCTATTACATCCATGAGCGGGTCTGGTTGCGATTGTCGTTTGGGATCAGCATGGATAACGGTGCGGAACGGGCGATGCAACAGGCACGAGGCGGCGACAAATCCGACAAATAGGTCAGAAATCCAGCCCGAGATCGAGAATTTTTGCCGAATGGGTGATCGCACCGACGGATATATAGTCAACGCCGGTTGCCGCAACCTCGCGGATTCGTTCGAGTGACATCGTGCCGGAGGCCTCGGTCACAATGCGTCCGCTCACCAGCGCGACAGCAGCGCGCAAGGTCTTCGTCGACATGTTGTCGAGCAGCACGACATCCGCCTTGCCGTTCAACAGCACCTCTTCAAGCTGTGCCAGCGTGTCGACCTCGATCTCGATCCGCACCATGTGGGAGGCGACACCGCGGGCGCGATCAAGGACCGCCGAAATCCCCCCGGCTGCCGCAATATGATTGTCCTTGATCAGGATCGCGTCGGAAAGACTGTAGCGATGGTTGTAGCCGCCGCCATGCAGCACCGCCTGCTTTTCGACAAGGCGCAGGCCAGGCGTGGTTTTGCGGGTGCAGGTGATGCGGGTCCTGGTGCCTTCGGTTTCGGCGACGAATGACGCCGTGACAGTCGCAATGCCAGCGAGCCGGCTTGCGAAATTGAGCGCCACCCGCTCGCCCATGAGGATCGAAGCCGCGCGCCCGTTAATTGTCATCAACGTGTCACCTGCTTTACAGGCCTGTCCATCCGGGATCAGGACCTTGACTGCAAGGGCGGGGTCGATCAGACGGAAGACGAGGGCTGCAACCTGCATGCCGGAGACCCTTCCTGCCGCGCGCGCATTGAGCCGCGCCCGGTAGGTTGTCTCCGGTGCAATGACGGCGCTTGTGGTGATGTCGCCATATTGGCCGAGGTCTTCCAGCAAAGCGTGGCGGACAAGCGGTTCGAGCACCATGTCGGGTAAAAAATCGTGGACGCGCATATCAACCCTCCCTGACCACGCAAGCACGGATCGCGAGCGCTTCATGAAGACTTATCCGGCTGCGGATGGCAAGCGCCTGCACCGGTTCGGGAAAATCGGAACGGAAATGCCCGCCCCGTGATTCCTCGCGCTTCAGCGCTGAGGCTGTGATCAGCGTCGCGGTCGCGCACATATTAAGGAAGGACCAGCATTCAGGATCCGCCGCGTCTTCGAGGGATGCGATGATCCTGAGTGCTGTTTTCAGCCCGTTCTGATCGCGCACAACGCCGACATGGTTCGTCATCGCGCGGCGAAGGATGAGGACGGCGTCCTCGTCCGGATTGGCACCGCCCGGCTCAAAGCGGATGTCGGTCGTCGCATCGCCGATGGCGCTTTGCGGGATCTGATCCGCGATATCCTTTGCGCAGATCTCGGCATAGACCAGGGCTTCAAGCAGACCGTTCGAGGCGAGGCGGTTCGCACCATGCAGGCCGGTTGAGCTTGCCTCGCCGCACACCCACAGATTGCCGAGGCTCGCGCGACCGTCCCGGTTCGTCTCGATGCCGCCCATATGATAATGCGCGGCAGCGGCAACGGGGATCGGCTCTGTGACCGGATCGATGCCAGCCCCCGCGCAGGCGGCGGCAACGGCGGGGAAATCATGCAGGATTTTCGCGCCGATCGCCGCGCGAGTGTCGAGCATGGGGCGACGACCGGCCTGTGTTTCCGAATAGATGGCGCGGGCGACGATATCGCGTGGAGCGAGTTCGGCGTCGGGATGGACGGCGGTCATGAAGCGCTCGCCGCGGTTGTTGATGAGGATCGCGCCTTCGCCGCGCAGTGCTTCGGTGGCAAGCGGCGCCGGGTCGCGGCCGATGTCGATGGCCGTGGGGTGAAACTGCACGAATTCCGCATCGGCAATCATCGCGCCCGCGCGTGCGGCAAGACCGATGACCTGACCGCGGATGCGCGGCGGGTTTGTGGTGATGGCATAAAGCCCCCCCGATCCGCCCCCGGCGAGAAGATAGGCGTCGCCTTCGATCAGGCAGCGCCTGGAACGCTCTGCCGCCGATGTCTCGATCCAGAGGCCGGTGACGTTGTTGTCCTTCATCCTGAGGCCGCAGGCGATCACGCCTTCCATCACCTTGATCGACGGGTGGCGCATCACCTCGGCGATGAGCGCTTCCATGATGCGCTTGCCGGCCTGATCGCCGCCAACCCGCACGACACGGGCAAAACTGTGCGCCGCCTCGCGCGACAGCACATAGTCGCCCGCTTCATTCATGTCGAAGGGGGTGCCAAGGCGGGTGAGTGTCAGAATATGCTCTTGCGCGGCCCGGGTGACACGATCAGCAACGGCCTTGTCCACCGTTCCCGCGCCTGCCTTTATCGTATCGGCGGCATGATCCTCCGGTTTGTCGCGGGCATCCATCGCGGCTGCGACGCCACCTTGTGCCCAGGCCGAACTTGCGCCTTCGCCAAGGGTTTCTGGCGAAATCATCAGGACGGGACGGGGAGAAAGCTTCAGGGCCGCATAAAGCGCACCGAGACCAGCGCCGACAATGATGACCCGGCCCGTGCGAAGGCTTTTATGAGGGCCCGTATCATGGCCTGCATCAAGCTCCTGTGACTTCGCTTGCGCCAAATTTTCTGAACCCCTCAATAAAGAAGGCCGCTTGAGAATGCGCCCTAGGAAAGCGAACGGCTGAGATCCAGCATCCGCTGGACGGCAAGGCGCGCCTTGTCCGCAATGGCGGGATCAATCTCGACCTGCGGCTGCATTGTGTGCAGAGACCAGAGCACTTTCTCAAGCGAAATCTTCTTCATGTAGGGACACATGTTGCAGGGTTTCGCAAACTCGACTTCGGGCAGGGAGTCCGAAATATTGGAGGCCATCGAACATTCGGTCACGAGCATGGCCTGTTTCGGCTTGTGCTTGTGCACCCAGTCGATGATGCCGCGGGTCGATCCGGTGAAATCCGATTCCGCGACCACTTCCGGCGTGCATTCGGGGTGGGCGATGATCTTCACATCCGGGTTGTTTTCACGATATTCCCGCAGGTCCTTTGCGGTATAGCGCTCGTGCACGATGCAGCTTCCGGCCCACCAGACGACTTTCTTGGTGCTTTGCGCGGCGACATTCTGCGCCAGAAACTGGTCGGGCGTCATGATGACGGTATCACCTTCCATTGCCTCGACGATCTTCAGCGCATTCGCCGACGTGCAGCAGATATCGGATGCGGCTTTGACTTCCGCCGTGGTGTTGACATAGGAAACCACGGGGGCGCCTGGATATTGCGCGCGCATTTCGGCAACGTTCTTTGCCGTGATCGATTCAGCAAGCGAGCAACCGGCGCCGAGATCGGGGATCAGCACGGTTTTCGACGGGTTGAGGATTTTCGACGTCTCCGCCATGAAATGCACACCGCATTGAACGATGACGGCTTCCTCGACTTCTGTTGCCTTCATGGCAAGTTCGAGACTGTCGCCGACAAAGTCGGCAATGCCGTGATAGATTTCCGGCGTCATGTAATTATGGGCCAGAATGACGGCATTGCGTTCTTTTTTCAGCTTGTTGATCGCAATCGCATAAGGCGCATAGACGGCCCAGTCGGCAGCAGGCATGACCCGGTCCATTTTTTCATAAATGTCGCGGGTAGCCTTCGCCTTTTCAAGCGAAGGTTCGAGATCATAGTGCTGTTTCAGGTTGGCGATGATTTGATTGGTATCGAGCAAGATGACCTCTATCGGTTCGTGCGTGAAAGGACCCTTTTCGCGCCGGAAATGACGCTTTGTGGAAAAGGCGCTGAGGCGGACATCTTTCCGGTTTTTAAATAGGCATAAACGACATGGTTTTCAATGATGCCGCTGAAAGTGATCCTCATGCTTGAAGTGCGGCAGCGTGATGGGCGATGTGGTCTTGCATGAATGTAGCGATGAAGAAATAGCTGTGATCATAGCCTTCTTGCATGCGCAGCATGATCGGGTGCCCATGATCTTTGCAGGCAGCGGCAAGACGCTCGGGCTGCAATTGCTCGGCAAGAAAATCGTCGGCCGTGCCCTGATCAACAAGAAGCGGCAGCCGTTCTTTCGCCGGCGCGACGAGTGCGGTCGCGTCATAAGCCCGCCAGGCCGCCTCATCAGGGCCGAGATAGCCTGAAAGCGCCTTCTTGCCCCAGGGTACCACACTTGGTGCGACGATCGGGGCGAAGGCCGAGACGGATTTGTAGCGTCCGGGATTTTTAAGCGCGATGGCGAGCGCACCATGACCGCCCATGGAATGGCCGAAGATCGAGGCCTTGTCGGCAAGCACCGGAAAATTGGCGTTGATGAGCGCGGGCAGTTCCGTGACTATGTAGTCATACATCCGGTAATGCTGCGCGAAGGGTTCAACCGTCGCGTTGACATAAAACCCGGCACCGAGTCCGAAATCATAGGCGCCAGCCGCATCATCCGCGACACCGTCGCCGCGCGGGCTCGTATCTGGCGCAACGATGGCGACGCCATATTGCGCCGCATAGGCCTGCGCACCCGCCTTCTGGACGAAATTCTCATCCGTGCAGGTAAGGCCGGAAAGCCAGTATAAAACCGGAACCTGCCGTTTTTCCGCAGCGGGCGGCAGATAGATCGAAAAGGTCATTGTGCATCGGCACGCCTGAGAGACATGCGAGAAACGCTTCTGCATGCCGCCAAAGCTCCTGATCGCAGAGAGTTGCGTCAGCGACATCAGAATTCGACCACGCCGCGGATGCTCTCGCCAGAGCGCATCAGGTCAAAACCCTTGTTGATGTCCTCAAGCGGCATTTTGTGGGTGATCAGCGGGTCGATCTGAATTTTGCCGTCCATGTACCAGTCGACGATTTTGGGCACATCCGTACGGCCTTTGGCGCCGCCGAACGCGGTGCCGCGCCAGTTGCGGCCCGTAACGAGCTGGAAGGGGCGGGTCGAAATTTCCTGTCCTGCGCCAGCAACACCGATGATGATGCTGGTGCCCCAGCCCTTGTGGCAGCATTCCAGCGCCTGACGCATCACCTTGACATTGCCGATACATTCGAACGAATAATCCGCGCCGCCCTTCGTGAGGTCGACGATATAAGGCACCAGATCGCCCTCGACCTCGCCCGGATTGACGAAATGCGTCATGCCGAACTTCTCACCCCATGCCTTGCGCTCATTGTTGAGATCGATGCCGACAATCATATTGGCCCCGGCAAGGCGGCAGCCCTGAATCACATTGAGGCCGATGCCACCGAGGCCGAACACCACGCAATTGTCGCCGGGGCGCACTTTCGCCGTGTTGATTACCGCGCCGATACCGGTGGTCACCCCGCAGCCGATATAGCAGATCTTGTCGAACGGCGCGTCCTCACGTACTTTTGCAAGTGCAATTTCAGGCACCACGGAATGCTGCGCGAAAGTCGACGTGCCCATGTAGTGGAAGATTTTTTCGCCGCCTGCTGAAAAACGGCTGGTACCGTCCGGCATCACGCCCTTGCCCTGGGTGATGCGAATTTTCTGGCAGAGGTTGGTTTTGCCCGAGGTGCAATAATCGCATTCGCGGCATTCCGGCGTGTAAAGCGGAATGACGTGATCGCCCTTTTTGAGCGAGGTCACGCCGGGACCGACATCGACCACGATACCCGCACCCTCATGGCCGAGAATAGCCGGGAAAATCCCTTCAGGATCGGCACCAGAAAGCGTGAATTCATCGGTGTGACAGATTCCCGTCGCTTTCATTTCGACCAGAACTTCGCCATGCTTCGGCCCGTCAAGCGTGACCGGCGTCACCTCAAGCGGCTTGCCTGCGGCGACCGCGACTGCTGCGCGTGTTTCCATGAAATCCTCCTGCCCAAATACTCGAAATGGCCAAACACGTGTAATGGCCAAACAATCGTCATGATCTGACCCGGATGCCCGGCTGGTCACCGAACTTCGATCGGTGAATGCTCCTTCGACTGGTCATACTGCATAGTTTCCATAAGCTGACAATGGCGCGGTATTGCAAATAGACGATGGTGCGATGCGGAAAGGGTCATCGGATCCAGGGACGTCTTCCGCCTTGAAGGCAAACCGCGTAATCCTGCTAATCATGATTGACATGGGGAAGGGGGGTTGGCTTGATGCGAGCGACCAATACGAAACCATCTCCGGTCCCTTCAGGGTTGAACCCGGCAAAACAGATGAACAAATCAAAGGGAGACTTCACACATGACCAACACATTTCGAGCCATCGTGACGCGGGAAACCGAAGACGGCAAGGGCGTCTCGACGCTTGAAAACCTCAGCCGTTCCGATCTTCCGGATGGTGATGTGCTTATCAGGGTCGCCCATGCGGCGGTGAACTACAAGGACGGTCTTGCGCTCTCCGGCCTTGCCCGCATCATCCGGGAGTTTCCGCATGTCTGCGGCATCGATTTCACCGGCATCGTCGAGCAATCAAACCATCCCGATTACAAGCCGGGAGACAAGGTCATCGCGAATGGCTGGCGGATCGGCGAGGTCTGGTGGGGCGGCTTTGCCGAATATGCGAGCGTCAAAGGCGAATGGCTTGTCCCGCTTCCTGAAACCATGACCACGATCGATGCGGCAACGGTGGGTGTGGCGGGCCTCACAGCCGGTCTTTCAATCCTCGCCCTTCAGCATTCGGGCTGCACGCCGGACAAGGGTCCGGTGCTCGTTACCGGTGCGTCAGGCGGCGTCGGCTCCTTCTGTGTGCGCATGCTCAAAGGGCTTGGCTATGAGGTCGGTGCCGTCTCCGGCAGACCCGAAAACGAGGCCTATCTGAAAGAACTCGGCGCGCGTGAAGTAATCCCGCGCGAGACCTATGACGGGCCATTGAAAAAGCCCCTCAACAAGGAGCGCTGGGCCGGCTGTATCGACAATGCGGGCGGTGGCGCGCTCGCGCAAATTCTGACTGAACTGCGTTATGGCGGCGCGCTTGCAGCGGTCGGTCTTGCCGCCGGAAGCAGGGTCGAGATCGACCTGATCACCCTCTTCGTTCGCGGGGTCTCGATCATCGGCATCGACAGTGTCCAGGCCCCGGTCGAGGCCCGGCAGCGTGCGCTTGCCCTTGTCGCAAAAACCATGGGACCTGCTGACTTCGCCGCAATCCGCCATGATGCGGTACTGGCTGAAGTTCCGTCTCTCGGCAAAGCGATCCTGAAAGGCGGCGTGCGCGGACGCGCGGTCATCGATGTTTCGAAATAAGAGTGGCGCAGACCGTGGCTTAACCTGTTGATTCAGATTATAAGGTTATAAAACAATAAGTTGAGGACGCAGCTTGATTCAAATCCTGATAGAATCTGAATCGGAACTTGAATCAGTGATGAGTGAACTTGATGCACAGACTTTGTTTGTGCCATGTGTCGGACCCTGTTTGGATTGGACAGGAATGTGCCGGCAGTCCTATGATGCATCACCGACCTGAGGACATGAAAATGCTCGATCAACCAAACAGGAACACCCCGGAAGCAGCCCGCGCCAAGGCACCGGATTTCGTCTGGGAAGACCCATTTCTCATTGAGGATCAACTGAACGAGGAAGAGCGCCTGATCCGCGACAGCGCGCGTCAGTTCTGCGACAGCCGCCTCATGCCCGGTATTCTGGAAGCAAACCGGCATGAACGCTTCGACCCGGAAATCATGCGCGAAATGGGAGCGATCGGGCTGCTCGGATCGACCCTGCCGGAGGCCTATGGCGGTGTCGATGCGACCTATGTTTCCTACGGTCTTGTCGCCCGCGAGGTGGAGCGTGTCGACAGCGGCTATCGCTCCGCAATGTCGGTGCAATCGTCTCTCGTCATGTATCCGATCTTTGCTTATGGCAGTGAGGAGCAACGTCAGAAATTCCTTCCGAAACTCGCAAGCGGCGAATGGGTAGGCTGTTTCGGCCTGACCGAACCGGACCACGGCTCGGACCCGAGCTCAATGATCACAAGGGCCCGGAAAGTTGACGGCGGCTACCGGCTGTCCGGTGCGAAAAACTGGATCACCAATTCGCCGATCGCCGATGTGTTCATCATCTGGGCGAAGTCTGAGGCGCATGAAAACAAGATCAAGGGTTTCATTCTTGAGAAAGGGATGGCCGGTCTTGCCGCGCCGAAAATCGAGGGCAAGTTTTCGCTCCGCGCTTCGATCACCGGCATGATCCAGATGGGCGATGTTTTCGTGCCGGAGGAGAACCTTTTGCCGAATGTCAGCGGTCTGGCCGGCCCCTTCGGCTGCCTCACACGCGCCCGCTACGGCATTTCCTGGGGGGCGATGGGGGCAGCGGAATTCTGTTGGCATGCCGCGCGCAACTACACGATGGATCGCAAGCAATTTGGCCGGCCCCTTGCGCAGACGCAGTTGATCCAGAAGAAGCTTGCCGACATGCAGACCGAGATTGCACTCGGCCTTCAGGGCGCGCTCAGGCTCGGCCGCCTGATGGACGATCACAACGCACCGGTCGAACTCGTCAGTCTGATGAAGCGCAACAATTGCGGCAAGGCGCTGGATATCGCCCGCATCGCCCGTGATATGCATGGCGGCAACGGCATCTCGGATGAATATCATGTCATCCGCCACGTGATGAATCTGGAAGCCGTCAACACCTATGAGGGCACGCACGATATTCACGCCCTGATCCTCGGGCGGTCACAGACCGGGCTTCAGGCGTTCATGTAGGAACACGGCTGGAAATACGGGTCGGGCTAGATCGTGTTTGAAAAGATTGTGCCGGGTCTGCGGATATCACCGGAATCTCCCGAACCGCGGTAGAACGAGGACGCATCGGCGCGCGCCTGGTTGAGCGTGCCGATGAACGAACTCAGATTGCGCGCGGTCGAGCGCTGCGCGATCAGAATATCGACATTCTGCCGCTCGACCGACAACAGCCGTTGCGCGGGAGAGGCTATGCTGGGCGCAAACCGTTCCCGCGCGCTGGCTGAATCTTCAAAGGTGCGAATGGCCTGGCGTGCGGCTTCCTGCGGGTCAAGCGCCACGGGATCAGCGCCCGGAACGATCGGCGGCTCCGGCGGCTGGAACCGCTGATAGCGTTCGCCGGCCCGGTTTGCTCTTTCAAAGTTGCGGGCGATATCGCGCGCTTCCTGGGCAAAGTCGCGCGGCGGGATGACGGCGGGCGTGTCCAGCGATGATGTTGCCGACGGCGTTGCCGATGTGCTGGCGGCGGACGCATTTGTTCCTGTGCCGGAGCTTCCTGTGCCCGAGCTTCCTGTGATCGAGACAGTTACAGGCGTTGACGATGTCGCTTCAATACCGCTTGCCATGGTCGTTCAGCAGGTGTTTCCGATGGGAGAAGAAATTCTTTCCAATCAATAGAAATGCGCCTTAATCCTTAACAAAGGCCTCAGAAGATGGCGTCGCGGCGGGTCGTCGTGAAAATATTTCTGGCGATCCGCTTTCGCCATGAATCAAGCGCCCGTTCCCAGTTCAAACCGCCATTCAAACCGCCATTCAAACCGTCAGAATTATCTTCCCCTGATGACCGGCTGATTCCATGAGCGCATGCGCCGCACCGGCCTCATCGAGTGGCAAAATCGTGCCGGTCACAGTCCTTAATCGTCCTTCGGCGAAAAGCGGCCAGACCTTTTCGCGCAGTTCCCGCGCGATCCGGGTCTTGGTTGCCTCAGGTCTGGAACGCAGGGTCGAGCCGGTATAGATCAGCCGCTTCAACATTACCGGCATGAGGTTGATATCGACCTTTGAACCGAGATTGAAGGCAAGCTGGATAATCCGTGCATCGTGCCGGGCACACTTGATATTGCGCGCGATATAGTCGCCGCCGATAATATCGAGGATGATATCGGCACCCCCCGCAGCACGCAGGATCTCGACAAAATCCTGTTGCTTGTAGTCGATCACGGCCGATGCGCCGAGAGCGCTGCAATAGCCGACATCGCGCTCGCCCGTAACGGTGGTGAAGACGGTGAGCCCGAAAGCCCGCCCAAGCTGGATTGCCGTCGAACCAATGCCGCCCGCGCCGCCATGGATGAGAAAATTGGCGCCTTCAGGGATATCCTGTCCCATGAAAATATTGCTCCAGACCGTGAAATAGGTCTCGGGCAGGCCGGCGGCGTCGATTTCGGATACGCCTTCCGGGATCGGCAGGCAATGGCTCGCATTGACAGCGACAAATTCGGCATAGCCGCCGCCATTGGTGAGCGCGCAAATCCGGTCCCCGACCTTCCATTCCGACACGTTTTCGCCGAGCGCGGTGATCACGCCGGAGACCTCAAGTCCAAGAAGATCCGATGCGCCCTCCGGTGGTGGATAATGCCCGCGGCGCTGGACGAGATCCGGCCCGTTGACCCCCGCGGCCGTGATCTGGATGAGCACCTCGTCGGCATTCGGCCTTGGCTCCGGGCGCTCACCGGGGACCAGGCATTCAGGGCCGCCATAGGTGTGAATTTCGATGGCGCGCATTCTTCATCTCCAATTTTTTCTTCATATTTATCAGTGGTTTATAACTTTTCGAACAAGCCATATTGACAGTTTCGGCTTTTGTATATGGTATACCCAAAACATAATACCAGCCATGAGCGTAGCCTTCGGTCTCCCACAAGGGATCACAATTCCCACAAGGGATCACAATAGGGGCGCCAAAGGCGAAGGTAAAGCAGGCGGACGATCATTCACAGGCGTTCACGGCAAGCACTCAGGAGAGGCTTTCCGGGGAGGGGACGCGCGGGGAGAGAAATTTCATGTCGATCAGCGAAAAGCTGAAACCGATAACGATGTCCTTCACTTTGAAGGACCACATCCATGAAGTTTTGCGCAACGCGATCATCGACATGAACATTTACGATGAGACCACCGACCTCAGGCTTGATGAGCGCAGGCTCGCTGAGCAGCTCGGCATTTCGCGCACGCCGGTGCGCGAGGCGCTTGCCCGGCTGGAGCAGGATGGCTTCATCGAAATCCAGCCCCGTCGCGGCGCCTTTGTCCGGCGCAAATCGCTGGAGGAAGTACTGGAGATGATCGTGGTCTGGGCAGCGCTTGAGAGCATGGCCGCGCGCCTCGTCACTGAAAACGCCACCGACAGCGAGTTGAAGTCGCTGCGCGCGCTCGCTGCAAAGCACAGCATCGGCAAGACGAATGCCGATATCGAGGAATATTCGGAAGCCAACATCAAGTTCCACCAGCGCATTCTCGAACTTTCCAAATGCGCCATGCTGAAGAGCGTCGCGGACGGTCTTTTTCTCCATATGCATGCCGTCCGTCGGCGCGCCATGGGTGAGAGCGACCGCGTCAGCCGCTCGGTGGTGGATCATATGGGCATTATCGAAGCGCTCGAAGAACGCAATGCCGATATTGCAGGAGCGCTGGTGCGGGAGCATACGATGCGTCTGCATGATCACGTCCGCAGGACATGGACAAAACTGGAAAATATAACAAGGCGAAAACAGGCGGCGGGCTAGAAGCGTCACGAAAGTCAGACGCAATACCCGAAACGCAAGATCGCGACGGAGGAGACGAAAAATGGCTGAAGCAGCAGCAAGTTCAACGGCACACGATACACTGGCCCAGAAAAGCACGGATTCAAGCGTGGTTTCCGGTGGTCGTCTGGTCGCAAAGGCTTTGAAAGCAGAAGGCGTGGACACGATTTTCACGCTTTGCGGCGGCCATATTATCGACATCTATGACGGCTGCCTTGATGAAGGCATCCGCATTGTCGATGTCCGCCACGAGCAGGTCGCGGCCCATGCTGCCGATGGCTATGCCCGTCAGACCGGCAAGCTCGGTTGCGTCGTCACCACCGCCGGTCCCGGTTGCACCAACGCCGTCACCGGTGTTGCGACGGCCTTCCGTTCTGAAAGCCCGATCCTTCACATCGGCGGCCAGTCATCGCTGACCCAGCACAAGATGGGCTCGCTTCAGGATCTGCCTCATGTTGACATGATGACGCCGATCACGAAATTCGCCTCCGGCGTGTTTTCGACCGAGCGCATTGCCGACATGATTTCGATGGCCGCGCGGGAATGTTTCGCGGGCGCTTATGGTCCGAGCTATCTTGAAATCCCGCGCGATATTCTGGATGCCGAAATTCCGATTGCCAAAGCCCGCATTCCTGAACCCGGCCATTACCGCGCCTCGGTCCGCTCGATCGGTGATCCTGCCGATATTGAGCGGCTTGCGGATATTCTGGTCAACGCGCGCAAACCTGCCGTGCTTTTCGGTCAGCAGGTCTGGGCATCGCAGTCGCACAAGGAGGCGATTGCCTTCGCCAAGGCGCTTGACATCCCGTCTTATATGAACGGCGCCGCGCGCGGCATGATGCCGAATGACGACGAGCACCATTTCGACCGCACGCGCTCGGATGCTTTTGCCGATGCGGACGTGATCCTCATCGTCGGCACGCCGTTTGATTTCCGCATGGGCTATGGCAAGCGCATTCAGGCGCCGACATTGATCCAGATCGACCTCGACTACCGCACCGTCGGCAAGAACCGCGACATTACCATGGGGATTGCCGGTCATCCGGGCGCGATCCTTTCTGCCGTGCTCGATGCTGCCTCCGGTCGCATCGACAAGGGCGCGAAACAGGCGCGGCGCGAATGGATGGCGCATCTTCAGGCCCTCGAAGTCAAAAAGCTCGACAAGCTGATGCCGCTCTTCACCTCGGATCGCTCGCCGATCCATCCCTATCGTCTGGCATGGGAAATCAACGAATTTCTCGGCGAGGACACAATCTATATCGGTGATGGCGGCGATGTCGTCACGATCTCGGCGCAAGCCGTGCGTCCGCGCGGTCCCGGCCAGTGGATGGACCCGGGTGCGCTCGGCTCCCTCGGCGTCGGCACCGGTTTTGCGATGGCCGCCAAACTGGCCCATCCGCAAAAAGAGGTCATGTGTCTTTATGGTGACGGCTCTTTCGGCATGACCGCATTTGACATGGAAACCTCGCAGCGTTTCGGCGCACCCTATCTTGCCGTCATCGGCAACAATTCGGCGATGAACCAGATCCGCTACGGCCAGATCACGAAATATGGTGAGAACCGGGGCGATGTCGGCAACAAACTTGGCGATGTCGAATTCTCGAAATTCGGCCACATGATCGGCGGTTATGGGGAAGAGGTTCGCGAAGCAAGCCAGATCCAGCCCGCCCTCCAGCGCGCCCGCGAAGCGATTGCGAAGACGGGCAAATGCGCGGTCGTCAATGTCTGGATCGACCCGAATGAATATGCACCGGGCACCAAGGCCCAGACCATGTACAAATAACCTGGCTCCCGCAGGTTCGCGATATAAGGAAAGAATGAATCAATGAAAGCACTAGACGGCGTCAAAATCCTCGATTTCACCCATGTCCAGTCCGGACCGACCTGCACGCAGTTGCTTGCATGGTTCGGCGCGGATGTGATCAAGGTTGAGCGTCCCGGCGTTGGCGATGCGACGCGCAAGCAACTTATAGATGTTCCGGGTGCTGACAGCCTCTATTTTACGATGCTGAACCACAACAAGCGCTCGATCGAACTCAACCCGAAGGATGAGATCGGCAAGAAAGTGCTGACACGCCTGATCGAGGAATGCGATGTTCTGGTCGAGAACTTCGCCCCAGGCGCGCTTGACCGCATGGGCTTCTCCTGGGAGCGCATTCAGGAAATCAACCCGCGCCTCATCATGGCGTCGGTCAAAGGCTTCGGCCCCGGCAAATATGAGGATTGCAAAGTTTACGAAAACGTCGCCCAGTGCGCGGGCGGGGCGGCGTCTACGACCGGCTTCCTCGATGGCCCGCCGGTCGTGACCGGTGCCCAGATCGGCGATAGCGGCACCGGCCTTCATCTGGCGCTCGGTATTGTGACGGCGCTCTTCCAGCGCGAGAAAACCGGGCGTGGCCAGAAAGTGCTGGCTGCAATGCAGGACGGCGTGGTCAATCTTTGCCGTGTGAAGCTTCGCGATCAGCAGCGCCTTGAAAAAGGCCCGCTCAAGGAATATTCGCAGTTCTCCGAAGGCATTCCCTTCGGCGAGGCGACGCCGCGCGCGGGCAATGATTCCGGCGGTGGCCAGCCCGGCCGTATCCTGAAATGCAAGGGTTGGGAGAGCGATCCGAACGCCTATACCTATTTTATCACGCAGGCCGCCGTCTGGGAAAAGGTCTGCGAGGTGATCGGCAAACCCGAATGGAAGACCGATCCGGATTGGGCAACGCCTGCCGCACGCCTGCCGCGCCTCAATGAAATGTTCGATGCAATCGAAGTCTGGACGATGACCAAGACGAAATTCGAGGTCATGGACATCTGTAATCCGCACGACATTCCGGTCGGCCCGATCCTTTCGATGAAAGAGGTTGCGGAGGATGAAGGGCTGCGCGCAACCGGCACGATCGTGGAAGTCGATCATCCCGAACGCGGAAAATATCTCTCCGTCGGCTGCCCGGTGAAACTCTCCGACAGCCCGGTCGAGGTGACGCGCTCGCCGCTTCTTGGTGAGCATACGGCGGAAATCCTGCGCGATGTACTCGGCTATTCGGGGGATGAATTGGCCGCGGTGATCGCATCGGGCGCCGTGGGTGAGGTGAAGCAGGCTGCGGAGTGATCCGCAGTCCATTCACCCTCTGACGAGACAATGATCATGCATGGCGGTAGGAGGAGACCAAAATGCGACTGATAGTGATGGGCCAGCAGGCCTTTGGTAAAGACGTGCTCGAAAAACTTCTGACGACCGGTATTGATGAGGTCGTCGCGGTCTATTGCGAGCCGGATAAGGACGGCAAACCGGTCGATCCGATCAAGGAATTCGCCCTTGAAAAAGGCCTGCCGGTGCATCAGCCGGCGCATTTCAAGGATCAGTCTGAACTCGATCGTCTGGCATCCTACAAAGCCGATCTGATGGTGATGGCCTTCGTCAATGTGTTTGTGCCGGAGGCGGCGCGCGATATCCCGACCCATGGTTCGATCTGTTTTCACCCCTCGCTTCTGCCACTGCACCGCGGACCGTCGGCGGTCAACTGGCCGATTATCATGGGAAGCGATAAATCCGGCTATTGCTGGTTTTATCCGACGGATGGTCTGGATGAGGGCGATGTGTTGCTGCTCTGGGAATGCCCGATCGGCCCGGACGACACG
This sequence comes from Hyphomicrobiales bacterium, assembly GCA_013911885.1. Classification (GTDB taxonomy): domain Bacteria; phylum Pseudomonadota; class Alphaproteobacteria; order Rhizobiales; family JACESI01; genus JACESI01. The sequence goes on from JACESI010000009.1 coordinate 66,747, forward strand.
GTGATCGACCTTTATTTCAAGAAAATCTATCCCTCGGCAATCGATTCCGTGGTCACGGTCTGCGACTTGTTCCGGTCTGGCAATCCGCCGCATATCACCCAGGACGAGGCGCTTGCGACCTATGAACGGCGATGCACGAAAAGCCACGCCCGGATCGACTGGAACAAGCCGGTAAAACAGGTCTACGATCTCATCCGCGGAACCAACCCGGCTCCCGGTGCGTGGACCACGCACCAGGGTGAGGAACTCGGCATCTTCGACAGCATGCGCGTCCCGGGCGACGGCCTTTCATCCAAGGTCATGGCAATCTCCGAGGAGGGCGTCACCGTGCAGTGCGTCGGTGGGCGCGTGCTCCTCAAGCGGGTAAAGCCTGCCGGTGAAGGCAAAATTTCCGCGGCCGAATGGGCCGCAAGAGCCGGGCTCGCCGTTGGCGATGTTCTTGGGTCATAATGAGAGACAGGATAAAATTATGAGCGATATCGAAATTGCACGCAAAGCGAAGAAGAAGGCGATCCAGGAAGTTGGCGCAAAGCTCGGCATCCCGTCTGAACACCTGCTTCCCTTCGGTCATGACAAGGCCAAGATTTCTGCCGACTTCATCAAGGCGCAGGCCGACAAGCCGAATGGCAAGCTCGTCCTCGTGACAGCGATCAACCCGACACCGGCCGGCGAAGGCAAGACCACGACCACCGTTGGCCTCGGCGACGGGCTGAACCGCATCGGCAAAAAGGCGGTGGTGTGCATTCGCGAGGCCTCGCTCGGACCCTGTTTCGGCATGAAGGGTGGCGCGGCTGGCGGCGGTTATGCGCAGGTCGTGCCGATGGAGGACATGAACCTCCATTTCACCGGTGATTTCCACGCGATCACCTCGGCGCACAACCTGCTTGCCGCGATGATCGACAATCACATCTATTGGGGAAATGAGCTCGATATCGACATCCGCCGCATCGCATTCCGCCGGGTGATGGATATGAACGACCGGGCCTTGCGCGAGCTCGTTTGCAACCTTGGCGGCGTCGCCAACGGCTTTCCGCGTGAAACCGGTTTCGATATCACGGTTGCCTCCGAGGTGATGGCCATTCTGTGCCTTGCAAGCGATCTTGATGATCTTCAGGATCGCCTCGGCAAGATCATCATCGGCTATACCCGTGGCCGCGAGCCGGTCTATTGCCGCGATATCAAGGCTGACGGCGCGATGACGGTGCTGCTCCAGCAGGCGATGCAGCCAAACCTCGTCCAGACTCTCGAAAACAACCCGGCCTTCGTCCATGGCGGCCCGTTCGCCAATATCGCTCATGGCTGCAATTCGGTGGTCGCAACCAAGACGGCGCTGAAACTCGCGGATTATGTCGTGACTGAGGCAGGTTTCGGTGCGGATCTCGGCGCAGAGAAGTTCTTCGACATCAAATGCCGCAAGGCGGGTCTCAAGCCTGATGCCGTGGTTCTTGTTGCGACCGTGCGCGCGATGAAAATGAATGGTGGCATCAAGAAGGAAGATCTTGGCCATGAAAATGTGGATGCGGTGCGCAAAGGCTGCGCCAATCTTGGCCGCCATATCGAGAACGTGAAGAAATTCGGCGTGCCCCTTGTGGTCGGCATCAACCATTTTGTCACCGATACGGATGCGGAAGTTCAGGCGATCAAGGATTATTGCGCAACGCTCGGTGTCGAAGCCGTGCTCAACAAGCATTGGGCAAAAGGCGGCGAGGGCATCGAGGAGACCGCGCGTCGTGTTGTCGCACTCTGCGAGGGCGCAAGCGCCAAATTCCAGACGCTCTATCCGGACGAAATGCCGCTTTTCAAGAAAATCGAGACGATTGCAAAAGAAATCTACCGCGCGGATGCTGTGGTGGCTGAAAAGAAAATCCTTGATCAGCTGAAAACCTGGGAAGAGCAGGGCTATGGCAACCTGCCGATCTGCATGGCAAAAACGCAATATTCCTTCTCGACGGATCCAAACCAGCGCGGCGCGCCGACCGGCTTCGATCTTCCGGTGCGCGAGGTGCGCCTTTCTGCCGGTGCGGGCTTTGTCGTGGTGATCTGCGGGGAGATCATGACCATGCCGGGCCTGCCGAAAAAACCGTCGGCCGAGTTCATCCGTATCAATGATGACGGCTTCATTGATGGCCTGTTCTAAGACTGTTCTAGGCCTGTTTTAAAACCGGCAAGCCACTCACCGTCAGGGAGTTTAACGATGATACGCAAAATCCTTCTTCCGGTACGCGGCGACGGCAAGAGCGAAGCCGTGTTCAGCCATGCGGCAAAGCTCGCCCGGCGCTACGAGGCGCACCTTGCCGTGAGCTATTGCCGGGCGCGCCCCGAAGACATGCTGCCTTTCGGTGTTCCGCTGCCGGGTTACATGCGTGATGCGCTCAAGACCCAGGCAGAGCAACTGGCTGATGCGGAAGAGGAAAAGCTGAAATCGGAATTTTTGGCGCTGGCCGCTCACTATGATCTCGCGGTGACCGGGAAACCGGATATTGGCAAGGCATGCGCAAGCTGGACCGCCCTATCGGGCAAGCAGGTCGATGTCATCAAGCAGTTCGGCCGCCTCGCGGACCTGATCTGTGTCGCAAAACCGGACCGGGACCGCAATCTCGGGGCGAACACCCTGAAGTCGGCCCTGTTCCATACCGGGCGCCCTGTTCTGATGTGCCCGTCTGCAACCAATCCCCCGGCGACACTCGGCGAGAATATCACCATCGCCTGGAACGGGTCCACGGAGGCAGCGCGCGCGGTTGCTCTCTGCGATAACATAATCGCGAGCGCCGGAACGATCACGGTTCTTTCGGCAGGCGCCGACGAAATCCACGGTTCGACTGCGGCAGATCTTCTCGACTATCTCGCTTTCCGCGGCAAAAAGGCTTCACTGCACCGCTTCGAAATTGGCAGCAAGGTCGGCTTTGATCTGCTGGCCGAAAGCGCGAAACTCGGTGCCGACCTGATGATTATGGGCGCTTACGGCGACAGTCACGAACGCGAAACGCTGTTTGGAGGAAACACACAGGCCGTCGTCGACAGCGCCGAAATGCCCGTCGTGCTGGTCCACTAGGATGCTGAGAAACAAAGGTTGTTTTTGACAATCAGTAACGTACTCTCAGCACGCGGGCTGAAGACCGTGCAATATTTTGAAGATGAGACAGATATGGAGATCATGTAGATCAAGATACAACCATTCACGAAGGTTGAAAAAGTCTAACCCCATTTTCGGGGGGCGATCTCGTCGCAGGTAGTCAGTCCTGTAGACCTTTTGTGACAGCCAAAACGGAGGATTATGGCTATGAAGAAAAGACTTTTTGGAGGATTGGTTGGCGCGCTGGCGCTCACCGCGGCACTCGCCACAACGGCGGTTCAGGCGTTCGAACCAAACAAGCCGATTGATTTCGTGATCATGGCCGGCAAGGGCGGCGGTGCTGACAAAATGGCACGCCTGATGCAGGTGATCATCGAAAAAGAAAAACTTTCGCCGCGCCCCCTTATTCCGGTCAACAAAGATGGTGGCTCTGGTGCGGAAGCGCTGGTTTACATGAAAGGCGCCAATGACCCGGACTATTCGATCATGGTGACGCTCAACTCGTTTTTCACGACACCGCTTCTTCAGCCCGGCCTGAACATTGATGCGAAAACCTTCGCGCCGGTCGGTCGCATGGCTGAGGATACGTTCCTGCTCTGGGTCCATAAGGACGAAGGCGTCAAGACATTCGACGAGTTCGTTGCGAAGGCCAAGGAATTAGGCAACAACTGGGTCATGGGCGGTACCGGCAAGGCCTCCGAAGACGAAATCGTGACCAACTATCTGAACAACAATTTCGGCCTCCAGATGAAATACATCCCCTACAAGGGCGGTGGCGAGGTCGCAAAACAGCTTGCCGGACGTCAGATCACATCGACCGTCAACAACCCATCAGAGGCCCTCGGCTTCTTTGAATCAGGCGATCTGATCCCGATCGTTGCGTTCACGGATGACCGTCTCGAGCAATTTCCGGATGTTCCGACACTGAAGGAGCTTGGCAACGATTTTTCCTACTATATGCAGCGTGCCGTGGTCGGTGCGCCTGGCATGTCGCCGGAAGCAGTTGAATTTTACACCGCTCTTTTCGAGAAGGTTTACGAAACCGAGGACTGGAAGAACTTCATGAAAACCCAGTCTCTGACCGGCGATTTCATCGCGGGACAGGATCTTGAGGGCTACTGGGATATCCAGATCAACCGCCACACGTCGATCCTCAAAGCCGCTGGCAATATTAAGTAATCACGCACTGCGAGAGGGAGAAAACCATCATGAGACGCGCGGAATTTGTTACAGCTTTTCTTCTGGGCATTTTCTCCCTCTACATCATGTGGAAGAGCGGTGAGCCGCCTTCCTGGGACCCCAGTGTCCAGCGCTTTGCCAATATCGGGATGATAGAGGGTGAAGGGCCGGGCGCTGGCTGGTGGCCGTTCTGGCTTGGTCTCGGCATGTTGCTTTCCTGTATCTGGATCATGATCAATTGCTGGCGCCGCACATCGCCGATATCGAGATCCGAAGAGCCGTTTCTCGATAATTACGGCATGAAGATGCTGCTTCTTGTGGGCGGGGGACTTGTCGCCTTTCTCGCCTTGATCCACGTCATCGGCTTCTATTTCGCGATTTTCGTCTTCATGCTCTATTACATGATCTTTCTTGGCCGTCATTCCATCGTGAAGTCGACGATTATCGCGACATCGATACCAGTCATCAGTTTCTTCTTCTTCGACATTGCCATGCGGATTGTGCTGCCAAAGGGATTGTCGGAGCCGCTTTTCATCCCGCTTTACGAATTATTCCTGTGAGGGGCGTCTGTCGCCATCGCCATTAAGCCTTTTGTCAGCGTCCTCAATCCCGGTTCGTACAATCTTAAACAGGCGAACCTGAAACCAAGGGTCGGAATTCATCATGGAAATTCTGAATCATCTCGTTTACGGCGTCCTTGAGGCCATCGAGCCGATCAATCTCGCGCTTTCGCTCGCCGGCGTCATCATCGGTCTCTTCGTCGGCGCCATGCCCGGCCTCGGATCGGTGAATGGCGTTGCCATTCTGCTCCCCTTCACTTTCGTCATTCAAAACATGACCGGCTCAGCGACATCGCCGATGATTTTCCTTGCGGCAATCTATTATGGCGCAATGTATGGTGGGGCAATTTCCTCGATCACGCTCGGCATTCCGGGGGCATCAACGGCGGTCGCCACCACCTTCGATGGCCGGCCAATGGCGCTGAAAGGCGAGGCGGATCGTGCTCTTGTCACCGCAGCGGTTGCCTCCTTTATCGGCGGTACCGTATCCAACATCCTGTTCACGCTTTTCGCGCCGCCGCTCGCTTCCGTGGCCCTGCAATTCGGCGATCCGGAAATTTTTGCGCTCATGCTTCTCGCCTTCGCGACCTTTGTCGGCCTTGGCGGCGATGATATTCCGAAGACCCTGTTTTCGATCTGTTTCGGTCTCGCCATGGCGGCCGTCGGCTTTGACATCATCTCCGGGGAACCGCGGCTGATCTTCTTCGACATTATCGGCTTTACGAAGGGCATCGAGTTCCTCGTGCTCGCGATCGGTGTCTATGGCATCGGCGAGATGTTGTGGACGCTGAACACCTCGCGCTACAACACCAACATGACCGAGGTCAAACTGTCCTTCTCAGGCATCATGAAACATGTCGTCGGATACTGCGACGCCTGGCGCGGGACGCTGATCGGATCGCTTCTTGGCTTCTTCGTCGGCATCCTGCCGGCCGCCGGTGCAACGCCGGGCTCATTGATGGCCTATGGTGTCACCAAACTGACTTCGAAGAACCCGCGCGAATTCGGCAAGGGTGCGATCGATGGGATTGCCGCGCCCGAATCGGCCAACAACTCGGCCTCGACAGGGGCCATGCTGCCGATGCTCACCCTTGGCATTCCGGGCTCGCCCACAACCGCCGTCCTTCTCGCCGGCATGGTGATCTGGGGCCTGTCGCCGGGGCCACTCCTGTTCGCGAACCAGCCGGATTTCGTCTGGCCGCTGATCGGTTCGTTTTATGTGTCGAACTTTATGGCCGTGGTTGTGAACCTCGCCTGTATCCCGGTCTTCCTGTGGATGCTGCGCATGCCCTTCACCATTCTCGCGCCGCTGATCTTCGTGCTTTCCGCAGTTGGAACCTATGCGGCCTATCAGGGTATGTTCGATGTCTGGATGATGCTGCTCTTCGGCTTTGGCGCGTTTTTTCTGCGCATTCTGGACTATCCTCTTGCACCTGCTGTTCTTGCCATTGTGCTCGGGCCGATTGCGGAACCGAAACTGCGCCAGTCGCTGCTTCTGTCGGATGGGGATTTCAGCATCTTCCTGACGCGGCCGATTGCCGGCCCGATCACGGTGGTCGCCATCATTCTGATTCTGCTGCCGTTGCTGCGGATCATTTACAACAAGGCGCGCGGCATCAAACCAAAGGCGGCCTGATGGCAGCCCAGCGGTGAAGGCGATGAGCGCCGGCAACGACAAAGCCGACAACGACAAAGCGGAGCCCCGAAAATCGCATACCGCGGGTTCCGGGGTTCTCGATCCAGGGCCCTGGAATCCCGGAATACAATCGGTCATCCCGCAAGACCTGATGCCCTTTGTCACGCTCTACCGGCCTGAAAATGCGCGCCGGAATTATGCCGAGGCAAAGGAACTGAGCACGCTGTTCGGTCTGCCGATTGAAGACCTCGCGGTCTTTACGGCGGAAAGGCTGATCATCCACGAGCTTCTGGTCCGCGTGACAGCGGACCTCTCTGTCCCCGATGGGCCGACTTACGAAGTTCTGGGAATTAATCTGCGCCGGATGGTCGATGTCATCTATCGCCGCCACGCCAGAGCCGAGCTTGCTGCTTTTGAGTCACTGCTTGAGACCCTTCGCGCTGATGCGCGCGCGATCATTGATGCCCGCTTGCAGCCGCTCTTCGCGAAAGCAGCACAACCTGCCCCCGAAAAGCGTTCGCTCTTCAACCGCATATTCTCTAAACCTGCGATCAGGCCGGATGCCGCGCCAGCGATGACCCCGGAGCAGAAGGCTTTTGCCGCGATCCGTGAATGGCAGTCGGCATCGGAGGCAGCAACGGATCCCCTCACAAAGACCACGCTTGCGATACTTTCAAAAGTGGCGGGCGCCATGCTTGGTCAGCGTGGCAGGCTGATCCCCGACCAGAACCTGATTGCCGAAGTTGCGGTCGGCATGGTTGGCAACAGCCACGGCGCATCGCTCATCGGCAGCGCGCTTGTACCGATCATCGAGCGGGCGATCTGCACGGAGGGCTATCGCGCGCTGCCGGTGCAGGCAAAGCCGCTGGTTATGAATGTAAAGGGGGCGTCCGCTGCCGGCAAGAGCACGATCCGCACCCAGCAGAGCCTGCTTGCCGCACGGATCGGTGTGGCATGGGAAGATTTCGCCCTCATCAGCCCAGACTATTGGCGCAAATATCTGATCGACTATGACAGCCTTGGTGAGAATTACAAATATGCCGCGATGCTGACCGGCCGCGAACTGGAAATCATCGACCGCAAACTTGATCGCTACATGGCGGAAAAAGCCGCGAAAGGAACACTTTCCCATCTTCTGATCGACCGGTTCCGCTTTGACAGCTTCGCGCCCCAGCAAATCAAGGAAGCAGACAGTAATCTTCTCACCCGGTTCGGCAATACGGTCTATCTGTTTTTCATGATCACACCGCCCGAGGCAACCGTTGAGCGCGCCTGGGCGCGGGGGCTGACGACGGGGCGGTACAAGGCGGTGGATGATCTGCTTTATCACAATATCGAAGCCTATACCGGCATGCCGCAGCTCTTCTTTGCCTGGGCGCTTTCAACCCGGAAAAAGGTCCATTACGAGTTTCTCGACAACAGCGTCGCCAAAGGCGAGCGGCCACGGACGATTGCCTTCGGCTGGAACGGCGAGATGACGATCCTCGACAGCGCGGCCATGGCCGGGATAGAGCGGTTCAAGCACATCAATGTAGAGGCGCGACGGCCTGAGGAAGTCTACCGGAATGCGGATGCGTCCGGCACATCGGAGCCCTTCCTCGCGCAATGCGCCCGCCTCATTCCGTCGATTTCGCTGGCGGAATTTGCGACCGGGCGCGCTTATGCCCTGATCGAGCGGGGCACGTGCTCATGGTTTGATGCGCAAAAGCGTGCGCTCGCGGAAGAAAGTCTTGCAGCGTTTGGGATCAGACTGCCGCCTGCGGAAATATCAAATGAAGACGGCGATCCTCCGCCGGTGACGGCTCCGATAGATGAAGAACGCCGCCACACGGTCGGCACCTGGGCAATCGATGCAGCCTCGTGAGCAGATCTTCGCGGCCTTCACGGCTGGCTGGGCGCATGAAGAGGCAGGAAGGCGCATCAGCGCCCGTAAAAAGCCCGATTGGGATGCAAAAAGCCTTCTGGATTAAATGCTTGCGGAGCGATATTGCTGGATGAAGAAACTGCCGCGCGCACGATCGGAGAAGCACAGCATGAAGAGGTTGGCTGAGGCCTGCAAGGCGGTTTTCTGTTCTCTCGTGCTTGCCGTCATCATGCCGTCCGGCACCGCAAACGCCTTTTCGCCGGAAACGCTGCAATCGGTTGTCTCGGTTCTGCCGGTATGGCCCGGAAAGCCGCAGGGGGGAACCGATCTTCCCCCCGGTACCGCACCGGAGGGCAGTGGCATCGTGATCGCTGCGGGCGGTTATATCGCAACCGCCTGGCACGTGGTCGAACCGTCCGAATCAGTCGATGTCCGCCTTGCCGATGGCCGTATCCTCAAAGCGCGGATTGTCGGCCATGATGCGGCAAGTGATATCGCGCTTTTGCAGGTGGAAGCGGATCTGCCGCCGCTCCAGCTTGCCAAAACCGCCCGGCTGGCCGAGCCCGTCTGTGCGGTTTCTAATGCTTTCGGCCTCGATCTTTCAGTCACCTGCGGCGTCGTTTCTGCGCTTCATGTGTCCAGTGCGGGTTTCAACGGGGTGGAAGATTTCATACAGACTGACGCATCCGCCAATCCGGGCAGTTCCGGTGGTGCGCTCGTCAACGCCGAGGGCAGGCTCGTCGGTATGGTGGCGGCGATATTTGCATCCAAAGGCGACACCGATGTCGGCATCAATTTCGCCATATCCGCACCGCTTTTGCAGCGCGTGGTGGCTGACCTGCTTGATGACGGCAAGGTTGCCTATGTGAAACCTGGCTGGCGCCTTGCCGCCTTGCCGCTCGATGCCCGGCAGGACCGCGCGGGTGCCTTGGTGCAGGAAGTGCAGCCGGAGGGCACGGCAGCGGTTGGCGGCGTTCAGGCGGGCGATGTCTTGACCGGCATTGCCGGCCGCGTGATCAAATCCCCGCGCGATGCAATAAGCGCGCTTGCCCTGTTCAAAACCGGTGAAAAGGCAAAGGTCACGGTCATGCGCGGGGCGACACCGCAAATGCTCACACTTTATTTCGTCGCCGATGACACGACCGCGCAGGCCGCCGAGCCGGTTCTGGAAAAGCGCCCCGATTGCCCCTATCCGGAGCCTGTCTGCAATGCCCGTCAGGCCGTCTTTCCGATTGAGAGTTACGATCCGCTTGCAAGCGCCGTGCGGGTTGGCAATGATCTTCTTGTCACCAACCGCCATGTCATCGTCGATCGCGACAAGGCGACGGTACTTACGCCGAACGGCCCGGTAGAGGCTGTGGTGGTGGCATCGTCCTACCGCGACGATCTTGTGCTTTTGCGTACAGCAGGCCTTCCGAAAAACAGTGTCATTCTGACCCCGGAAAGCGGTCAGTCCGGGGATTACAATTCCAGTTCCTATTTCACGATCGGGGCTGACGTGGCGCGCCAGCAAATCCGGGTTTTCGAGCCGGGAACTTTGATCCTGCCGCCCGCAGATGGGGCGACCTATGGCAGGCTTCATGTCACCTCCAGGATGCAGCCGGGCGTGAGTGGCGGCGCGCTTGTCAATGAGCGTGGTCAGCTTGCGGGCATCGCTGTCGGCGGCGGTGAGGGGCGCTATGAGGCTCTGCCTGTCATCCAGATCACCCGTCTCATCGCGGGCACCAGGGACGACAACGCCGCTCTGATTCAGGAAAAACTGGGTGAAGCGCTGCTTGCCTGCCTCAAAGCTGTCGATGCGGCGCGTGAAGCTGAAAGGGGCAAGCCATTCGAGCCGGGTCTTGTTGCGAGCTTGACGGAGAATTGCCGCATGTCCGAAAATCCGGGTGAGCTTCTCGATGCCGGGCGCCTGCTTGCCACAGGCCGCGCGACCGATGCGGCAATCGGCATCCACGAAGCGGCGGTGGCGCGGGTGCCGAATTCGATCAATGCACGGATCTCGCTTCTGGTGTCGCTGCAACTGGGTGGGCGGTTTTCCGACATGCTGGCGCATGCGCGCTGGCTTCTGGGGGTGACCCCCGATGATCCGCAGGCGCTGCGTTTCGCAATCCAGTCCGGTGTCTGGGGCGGGGATCCGAAGCTCGCTGAAGCCGCCTATCAAAAGCTCCTCAAGGCCAATCCCGGCCAGGCTCAGGCAGCCAGACGCTTCATTGATCAGGCTCCGCCACCGCCACCGCGGCGATGAGAGCGGTTTCTCCGGTGTCTGGCTAGTCGCGATCCGGATCGATGATGAAGCCCTTCGCGACCACAGGCTGCCTTTCATTGGGTGCAACAGCTCGGGCGAAAATTCGCTGCTTGAGCGCCTCGGTCGAAAGGTCCGGCTCGGCCAGCAGAAGCCGCGCGGCGAGCGCCGTGACCCTGGGCACGGCATAGCTCGTCCCCGAGGCCCGGCTCTCGGAACCGCGAAAGTCCGTCACCGGAATGTTCTCAGCCGGAACCATGAGATCGACGCTGTTGGCCCCCCAGTTCGATCCGTCTGCCAGACGGCCGAAACCATCCGACGAGGTGACGACGATCATGTTGTCGAGATCAAGTGCGCCCGGCCAGAGTGGCTCGGCATCGACATCGCGCCCGTCATTGCCAGCCGAGACGATGGCGAGCATTTCAGGATGGGCGCGCATCGCGGCCTCGAAATTTTGCCAATCCTCCGGTCTGGCGCTGCCAAGGGAGATCGAGAGCAAGCGCGCTCCTGCTTTTGCTGCGGCCTCAATGAGGTCGCCCATCCGCTGCATATCCGGACGCGGGTAGCGAAAAGGCGCGAGAAGCGCTTCCGGCGCCTCGCGTGCGATGACCGAGGCAACCGGTGTCCCGTGGCGGATCGGTTGAAACAGGTTGCGCGCGGTGTCCCCGTCATAGGGCAGGGGATCAAGATCCCAGAAATCGAAGCCTGAAGGCGTGCCGTCTGTCCCGCGCGCAAGCCTGCTTGCAAACAGCGGCAGATCATAGGCAAGGCCGCTGTCAACAAGGGCAACGACCGGCCCCTTGTGCCGCTTGCCAAACGGTGCTGCGGGCCAGGGAACCTGAAGCGTCTCGCGCCAGCGAAGCGTCTCGAAATCTTCATCGAGCTGATCGAGCATGATGCGTTCCGGCCCCTCGCGCACGATCCGTCGCGCCGCGATCGGCCGGCAATTGCCATCCGTCTGCACCTGAAACAGCGGCAGGAAGGTGGCCTCGGCACTTTCATGGATCTCGGCATTGAACCGGCGCAGCCCGCCATCGCCCATGAAGGAAGACAGCCGCAATTCACCGTTCGGGATTGCAAAGCGCTGGTCGATACGCCCGGCTGAACCGTTGGCTGGCGTGGTGACTTCCTCAAGAAACCATGCTCCCGGCAAAACCGCCTGTGCGGCAAGACCGTCCAGACCTTCGCCGCAGACTTCTTCCACCACGCGGTGCAGCCAGTCTTCCGGCGCTCTCGGGGTCTCATTCGCCTGAGTCAGGCGCGGTAATGCCGAAACGGCGAGGACCGCAAGCGCGAGCACAGTCAGTTTTGACATGAAGCAAAAACCCTAGCTTTGATTTTCGCGCATTTCCTCAAGCTCGAGCCAGCGTGTTTCTGCTGCCTCAAGCCGCCTCTGCCGCTCCGCAAGGGCTTGCGTGTATTTATCGAAAGTCTGCCGGTCGCGCTGAAACAGGATGGGGTCTGCAAGGGCGATGGCAAGCTTGTCGATTTCTCGTTCCAGTTTTTCAATTTCATCCGGCAGGGTTTTGAGGGCATGTTCGTCTTTGAAGCTGAGCTTGGCACTGGGGCGTTTTTGCGGCGGTGGTGCGGCACTCTTTGCTGTTGCTGGTACCACAGGCTTCCCGGCGGCTGCCGCACGAACACCATAACCGCGCTGTGCGACCATATCATGATATCCGCCGGAATAGGCTATCCAGCGACCATCGCCTTCAAACGCGATCGTGCTTGTCGCGACACGGTCGATGAAATCGCGATCATGGCTCACCAGAACGACGGTTCCGTCATAGGTCGAGAGCAGTTCCTGCAGGAGATCGAGGGTTTCGAGGTCCAGGTCATTGGTCGGCTCGTCAAGGACCATCAGGTTCGACGGTTGAGACAGCGCGCGCGCCAGCATGAGGCGGCCGCGTTCACCGCCGGAGAGCGCGCTGATCGGCGTGTTCGCCTGTTCGGGACGGAACAGGAAATCCTTCATATAGCTCATGATGTGTTTGCTCTCACCGCCAATTGTCACGCTGTCGCCGGTTCCCTGGCTGAGCGCGGCACGCAGGGTCCAGTCCGGGGAGAGGGATGCGCGCTGCTGATCGAGGGTCGCAATCGCAAGGTTGCTGCCGATGCGGATTGTGCCTTCGTCCGGCGCGAGCGCGCCGGTCAGAAGGTTGAGAAGCGTGGTCTTGCCCGCGCCATTCGGGCCAACAACACCGATGCGCTCGCCCCGCGCGATGCGGATCGAAAAATCGCGCACGACGGTCTTCTCCCCAAACGCTCCAAACCGTTTCGTCAGTGCGGTTGCCTCAACGACGAGTTTGCCGGAAGCATCGGCGGAATTCGCCTGCATCGCGAGTTCAGGGCGCAGGTTTGCGCGCTTCTTTGTGGAATGTTCGGCGCGCAGGGCATGCAGGTCGCCGAGACGGCGGACATTGCGTTTGCGCCGCGCGGTCACGCCATAGCGCAACCAGTCTTCCTCGGCGACGATCTTCTGCTTGAGCTTCTGGAGATTGCGCTCCTCTTCCTCGAAAAACGTGTCGCGCCATTCTTCGAAACTGCCGAAACCCCGGTCGATCTTGCGGGTGACGCCCCGGTCGAGCCAGACCGTCGCCTTTGACAGCGCCTGTAGAAAGGCGCGGTCATGGCTGATCAGAACGAGGGCCGAACGGGTTGCCTTCAGTTCGCTCTCAAGCCATTCGATGGCGGGAAGATCCAGATGATTGGTCGGCTCATCGAGGAGAAGGACGTCCGGCTCCGGCGCAAGTGCGCGCACCAGCGCTGCACGGCGCAATTCACCGCCCGAAAGATTGACGGGCGCGCGCTCGCCGTCAAGACCGAGAGCATCGAAAAGATAATCGACGCGAAAGGGATGGTCGCTTTCGTTGAGACCGCGAAGGGCGTAATCACGCAAGGTGGCAAACCCCGATAGATCAGGCTCCTGTGGCAGATAGCGGATGGTTGTGCCGGGCTGGATGAAGCGCTCGCCGGAATCGGCATCGACCTCGCCTGCGACGATTTTCAGAAATGTCGATTTTCCCGACCCGTTGCGCCCGACAAGGCACAATCGCTCGCCCTCGAAGACAGCCAGTTCCGCGCCCGTGAGCAGTGGGGAGCCGCCGAAGGTGAGTTCGATCTCTTTCAGATGAATGAGCGGTGGTGCCATGATTTCGATCGTTGTTTGGGTGCGGGCGGCTTTGCGGAGGCTCCCCAAAGGCGCTTTCGCCCTTATGGAGCAACAGAAAATGTCCTTTGGCCGCATTCTTTGCTTTGTGCAAGCCTATTCCGTGCTAGGCTGACTTCAACAGAAATAATACTGCGCGATCCGTCGGGGCAAGGCGAAGGCGCGATGTTTTGCAGACTGCGCGTTGTCCGCGCGCCGGTGGATTTGGTCCGCTTTGCAAGACGGTCGCGAATTCCAGTCAGCGATAAGGGGTCGCGTCGGAGTGAACGACGTGACGAATGACAATCACGATGGGTCGCAACCTCCCCTGATCGCAGGAGAGTGCACCAATGCCGAAAAACCAACGCCCGGCTCCAGTCCGAAAAGACGCAAACGCCGCCGCGGTCGCCGAGGCAAGCGTGTTGGATTCACGCCAAAAGAAACGGGTAACTTCAGCAGTCAGTCTGGTCCGAGCCAGGCGGTCCTAAGCAATCCGGTCGTTAGTGTTTCGGGTGTTAGCAAGCTGGGCGTTAGCAATGCGGACGACGGTGCTTCTTCAGGCGCGCTCTCACCCTGTGAGGCAGGTTCAGTCGGGCCTGGCCAGCCGTCATGCGCCGCGCGGTCCCCTTCTGTGCGCCCCGTTTCGGACAAATCAATCACTGGCCTGACCACACCAGTGCGCCAACCCGACAAGAGACAGCCCCATGCCCGGCGCGGCGACATATCGTCGGATGCGCGCCAGACTTATGCCGCCCTCGACCTTGGAACAAACAATTGCCGTCTCCTGATTGCGGTGCCGCAGGGCGCATCGTTCCGGGTCGTCGATGCCTTTTCCCGAATCGTGCGCCTTGGCGAAGGCGTGTCCGGCTCTGGCCGACTGTCCAAGGAAGCGATGGACCGTGCGGTCGAGGCGCTCAAGATATGCGCGGCAAAGCTCAAGGGTCGCGACGGCATTCGTTCGCGGCTTATTGCAACTGAAGCCTGCCGGATCGCCGAAAACGGCGATGAATTTCTGGCGCGTGTGCGCGAAGAGGCCGGGCTCAACCTCGAAATTGTGAACCGGGAGACCGAGGCAAGACTTGCCGTTGCGGGCTGCGCCTCGCTGGTCGACCGGCGTGCGGAAGGGGTCATCCTGTTCGATATCGGCGGCGGCTCTTCAGAACTCGTCTGGCTCGACCTGCGCGACCGCAAGAAGACCGGCCGCGCCATCACCCGGCGCGTGCGAACATGGACATCGCTGCCGGTCGGTGTGGTCAATATCTCCGAGCGCCATGGCGGGGTGGATGTGACGCCGGAAAGTTTTGAAGGTATGATCGGCGAAGTGACCGGCTTGCTGGAAGCCTTTCCTGAAGCTGAGGCGCTGAGTGCCATGGTGGCCCGCGGCGAGGTGCATATGCTCGGCACGTCGGGAACAGTAACCACGCTTGCCGGTGTTCATCTCGGGCTTGAATATTATGACCGGCGGCGGGTGGACGGTATCTGGATGTCGGCGGCGGATGTGTCGCTGATGACCGACAAACTTCTCGCCATGAGCTTTGAGGAGCGCAGCCGAAACGCCTGTATCGGGCGCGAGAGGGCCGACCTTGTTCTTGCCGGCTGCGCCATTCTCGAGGCGCTCCGCCGGAAATGGCCGTGCGAGCGCTTGCGCGTTGCCGATCGGGGCCTGCGCGAAGGCATTCTCTACGAGATGATGAACGAAGACGGCGCCCTTCGCGGCAATCGCCCGCCACGGCGTTGGCGCAAGCCCTCCGGGCCTGATGGTGGATCTGCATCAAACACCGCTGGAACGTCGCCTGCTTCTCGTCACGACGGCAATCAGCCTGGGGATCGCTGACGATGGCAGAGAAAAAGGGCAGCGGCAGACGCGCCTCTGGCAAAGGTGCTGGCGACGGCACCGGATCGACCGCAGGCCGCAACATGCATGTGCGGGTCAAAACCGCCAAGCGCCGCAAAACGTCGTCGACCCAGTGGCTCGAGCGGCAATTGAACGACCCCTATGTCGCGCAGGCCAAACGCGATGGCTATCGCTCGCGCGCGGCCTACAAGCTTCTTGAAATCGATGAGAAGCATAAAATCCTGAAAAAGGGCATGCGCATCGTTGATCTCGGCGCAGCGCCCGGTGGCTGGAGCCAGATTGCCGCGAAACGTGTCGGCTCCCTGAGTACTGAGCCGCTGGTGGTGGGGATCGATTATCTGGACGTTGATCCGATCGCGGGGGTCCATCTTCTCAAGATGGATTTCCTCGATGCTGAGGCCCCGGCTTGCCTGATGGCGGCGCTCGGCGGCGTCAAGCCGACCCTCATCATGTCGGATATGGCAGCGCCCACCATCGGTCATCGCCAGACCGATCATATCCGCACCCTGCATCTGTGCGAAGTCGCACTCGATTTTGCCAAGGAAAACCTGGCCCCGGGCGGCGATTTTCTGGCAAAGGTGTTTCGCGGCGGGACGGAGCATGGACTTCTTGACGATATCAAGAAAAGTTTCGAGAAAGTCTATCATATCAAGCCTCCCGCAAGCCGGAAGGAATCGCCGGAGCTTTTTGTTCTCGCCCGGGGATACCGCCCACGGGGCTGAGCCTGCCGCAACCCGAACCTGAACCGAGCATGGATGCTGTGGCCGACCGCTGTCGGCAGGCGCTGCCAGAGGAATATCTGTGGGCCAGCCGCGCCACCACGACTGGCTGTCGCCCGCTTGAGGCGGATCAAGGACATCACGCAAAGCGCGTGTTACTTCTCAGATTTACAAGGCGGGGAACAAAACGCATGGCGAGATTGCATATCGAGCGACACAGCAGCCACCGCGTCGGCTGGCTTCGTGCAGCCGTGCTTGGCGCGAATGATGGGCTGGTCTCGACCGCGAGCCTGATTGTGGGAGTTGCGGCGTCGACCGCTGGCGAGAGTCAGATCCTGCTTGCGGGGGTCGCCGGCATGGTTGCAGGCGCGATGTCGATGGCGGCGGGCGAATATGTCTCGGTGAGCTCCCAATCTGACACCGAGAAAGCCGATCTTGCCCGCGAGAAACAGGAACTGATCGACCAGCCCGAATTTGAGCATCAGGAATTGGCGCAGACCTTCGTTGCCCGCGGCGTGACAAAGGAGACCGCGATTGAGGTCGCACGGCAATTGATGGAAAAGGATGCCCTTGGTGCCCATGCGCGCGAGGAGTTGGGAATTTCCGAAATGACGACCGCCCAGCCCCTGCTTGCCGCACTCACGTCGGCCCTGAGTTTCGCGGTGGGTGCTTTTCTTCCGCTGCTGGTTGTTCTTCTGTCGCCTGCGCAATGGCTGATACACGCCGTCGCGGTGTCGACGCTCATCTTCCTTGCGGTGCTCGGGGCGCTGGGTGCCATGGTCGGTGGCGCGAACCTTTTGCAGGCGACCGTTAGAGTAACCTTCTGGGGGTCGGTGGCGCTCGCCATCACGGCCGGTGTTGGTGCGCTGTTCGGTACGGTGGTCTAATCGTTACCTGCGGCAAGAAGTGCTGCCGCCATGTCCTCAAGCGCGAAACCGGCGGATTTGAAGAGCGTGATGTCACTTCGTTCCAACCGCCCGCGCGCAGGCTCGCGCACGAGGTCGGCAAGCTCGCCAAGAATATCCGTTTCACGAAGGCTTCCATTGGCAAGCGGATGACAGAGATCGCCGGATTGCATTGCTCCGGTTCTTGTATCGACGAAAATCCGCGCACGGCGCACGGCCGCGTCATCGCTTTCGCGCAGCGCCGGCGAAAAGGATCCGATGAGGTCGAGATGGGTGCCGGGACGGAGCCATTCACCGAAAACAATCGGCGTTGTGCTGCTCGTGACACAGCTGATGATATCACTGGCCCGGCAACCGCTTTCGACGTCTTTGCAGATTTCGGCAGGCAAGCCCTTTTTCCTGAGGACGTCGACGACACGGGCGGCCTTGTCCGGACTGCGGCCAAAGATCATGATGCGTTGAAGCGCGCGGCCATGGGCATGCGCCTCTGCGACACTGACCGATAATTGCCCGGTGCCGACCACGAGGAGCGTGCGTGAATCCGTGCGCGCAAGATGGCGTGCTGCAAGCGCGGAGGCCGCAGCTGTCCGCCGTTCGGTCAGCGCATCCCCATCAATCACGGCTTGCACGGCCCCGGTTTCCCCATTCATCAATATATAGGTCGCGTGGATGGTTGGCAGGCCCTGCTCTCTATTGCCCGGAAAGAAGCTCACGAGTTTGACGCCGATGGCTTTGCCCGAAATCCAGGCGGGCATGAGGAGAAGATTGGCGGTTGCAGCCGATGCGCCTGAAGATCCGCCAGAGCCGGACGGAAGCGTGATCGTGTGGTTGTGCCGCTCCGGCACAATGATGCGGTTTTGTTTCAGTTCGAATTCGATGGCATGGATCAAGCGGCCCCAGTCAAGCTCACGATCAAGGGTTTCGCGGGCAATGAAATCGGGTGTGCGTGTCATGCCGCCTGAATGCCTGCAAGCCGCAGGGCCTCGCGCTTCAGCGTATCGAGGCAGATCGTATCGAAGCTTCCGCGCGCCAGAACCCGCATACCGATGAGAAAGGCGAGTAGTGATTTAGAGGCATCTTCAGGGCTGACCGAAAGGGGAATTTGCCCGCGCGCCTGCCCGGACTCGCTCATGGTCTTGAAAAACACCCGAAAGGTGTCGAAGGAATTGGTCACGAGTGTTTTGGTTTCCTCGCTTTGGTTTGGCAAGTCGAGCGCTGTGTTGACGAGAAGACAGCCCTTGCAATCCGGATCCTTGCGCGTTTCGGCGACAATATCGTCGAAAAGTGCGGTCAGCGCTTGCACGGGATCTTCGATGTCCGAAAGCGCTGCGAGCGCCTTTGTGCAATATTCGGTTTCATAGCGCATCAGTGCGCGGGTGAAGAGCACCTGCTTGCTGCTGAAGGCGTTGTAAAGACTGCCCTTGTTGATTGCCATGCACTTGACGAGATCGGCCATGGAGGTTGCCTCATAGCCCTTCTTCCAGAAAACCTCGATTGCCCTGTCCGTTGCCTCATTGAGGTCGAAAGCTTTTTCCCATGGCATAGGGGTACCCTTGTTTTTGCCCGTCGACTGGTCGTTTTCGCGGCACGGGACGTTGTCGTTCAATCATAAGGCGCTTTGACCGATCACACAATATTCAACACCGGGATGTATTGACCGATCGGTATAAGAATTCTAAAAAAGTTTATACCAATCGGTATAAACAAGCAACAGGCCATCCTAAAGGACCTTCCCATGACCGACTTCAAAACCCATACAATCGATTCCGCTCCCGCCGCCGCCCGACCTTTGCTTGAAGGCGCAAAGGCGAATTTCGGCTTCCTGCCCAATCTTCTTGGTACTATGGCGACAGCGCCCGCAACGCTTGAGGGCTATCTGACGATTACCGGAATTTTCAACAAGACCAATCTCAGCGAGACGGAGCGCCAGATCATTCTGATGACCAACAACCGGCTCAACGGTTGCGAATATTGCATGGCGGCGCATACGACACTGTCAAAGATGGGGGGCGTGCCGCAGGATGTGATCGACGCGCTGCGCAACAATACCGCCATTGCAGACAGGAAACTTGAGGCCCTGCGCATGTTCACGGCAGAAGTGAACCAGACCCGCGGTCATCCCTCGAAGACCACAACGGATAATCTTCTGGCTGCGGGATATACTGAACAGACCATTCTCGAGGTCATCCTCGGTACGGCGATGAAGCTTCTTTCGAACTATGTGAACCACATCACGAAAACCGAAGTTGATGGCGTCTTCCAGGCGAATGCCTGGACAGCCTAACGGCCTGCCGCAAGGTCAGCGGCCAGCATGATGAAAAGGCCCGCCTGATCCGGGGCGGGCCTTTTTCGTTTGTGTCGAACGGGTTTCACGCCCATCGTCCGGTGTCTCACGGAGAGGCGGGATAATTCGCGAATTGGCCTTTGCGTTTGCCGGGATGCATGGTAGGGACACCCGTCAACAGCCAAAGGCTACACACGATCCAAACGCCTTTCGGCGTCGTGTAAAAGCCGCTGCATACGGAGTTGACCATGGCCGAAATCCTGACCCACATCACCGGCGACCAAGCCTTGACATTCGACGATGTGCTCCTTCAGCCCGGCCGCTCGGAGATCATGCCGGCCGAAGCCATCGTAACGTCGCGGTTCACCAAATCGATCATGCTCAACATGCCGATTGTGTCCTCCGCTATGGACACGGTGACCGAGGCCCGGCTTGCCATTGCCATGGCGCAGGCTGGCGGCATCGGCGTCATCCACCGCAATCTTGATGTCGAGGTTCAGGCAAACGAGGTGGCACAAGTCAAGAAATTCGAATCCGGCATGGTCGTCAATCCGGTGACGATCAGTCCGCACAGCACGCTTCAGGTCGCGCTTGACCTGATGGCAAAGCACAAGATCTCCGGTATCCCGGTCGTTGAAGACAACGGCGCACCGGCGGGCCGCCTTGTCGGCATTCTGACGAACCGTGACGTCCGTTTTGCCTCTGATCCAAACCAGAAGATTTCGGATTTGATGACCCATGAGAACCTCATCACCGTGGGCGAGGGCGTCAGCCATGAGGATGCCAAGCGGCTTCTGCACCAGCACAGGATCGAGAAACTCATCGTGGTCGACGCAAATTACCGATGCGTCGGTCTGATCACGGTGAAGGACATCGAAAAATCGAAGCTCAATCCGTTTGCCTGCAAGGACGAGCAGGGTCGCTTGCGGGTCGCGGCGGCAACCACGGTCGGCGACAAGGGCTTCATGCGCGCCGAGGCGCTGATTGATGCGGGCGTCGATGTCGTTGTGGTCGATACCGCCCACGGCCATTCGGTTCATGTCTCGGATGTCGTCACGCGCATCAAGAAGCTTTCCAACCGGGTGCAGGTGGTGGCAGGCAATGTCGCGACCGCGGAGGCGACCAAGGCCCTGATCGACGCGGGCGCCGACGGCATCAAGGTCGGTATCGGTCCCGGCTCGATCTGCACCACGCGCATTGTCGCAGGTGTCGGCATGCCGCAGCTCACCGCGATCATGGAATGCGCTGAAGAGGCGATGAAAAGCGACATTCCGATCATCGGCGACGGGGGGATCAAATATTCCGGCGATATCGCCAAGGCGATCGCGGGCGGCGCCTCGGTCGTGATGGTCGGCTCGCTTCTGGCGGGCACGGAGGAAAGCCCGGGCGAGGTTTATCTGCATCAGGGCCGCTCCTACAAGGCCTATCGCGGCATGGGCTCCGTCGGGGCAATGGCGCGCGGTTCCGCCGACCGTTATTTTCAGGCTGAAGTCACGAACACGCTGAAACTCGTCCCCGAAGGGATCGAAGGGCAGGTGCCCTTCAAGGGTCCGGTCAGCAATGTCCTCCACCAGATGGTGGGCGGTCTTCGTGCGGCCATGGGCTATGTCGGCGCGCGCGATATCGCGGAGCTTCAGGCGAAGGCAAAATTCATTCGCATTTCCGGTGCGGGCCTGCGCGAAAGCCATCCGCACGATGTCCAGATCACCCGCGAAAGCCCGAACTATCAGGGCGGGATTTAATCAGACATGGATCAGTCGCTTATTTTCTGGCCGATGATCGCCCATGTTGTTCTCATCATGATCGTTTATCTTGAACTTGGCCGCCGCCGCTATCTCGCGGGCAAGGCCGGGCAGATCCGCTATTCCGATTACCGCGTTGTCGGTGCCAAGGCAGAGCCTGAATCCTGCGGCAAGGCGGCGCGCAACATCGTCAACAATTTCGAGTTGCCGATGCTCTTTCATATTGTCGCGATGGCGCTTTTTCTGACCAATCTCGCAAGCCTGCCGCAGCTTGTTCTGGCTTGGCTGTTTGTCGTAAGCCGCTATCTGCACTCGCTGGTGCATCTCACCGGCAACAACGTCAAGCATCGTGCCACCTGGTTCTTTCTTGGCTTCTTCGTTCTTGCCGCGATGTGGGTGCTGTTTGCGCTCAGCCTTTCCGCGGACACGCTCTGATGCGCCTCGGTGGACGTCTGGAAGCGGCGATTGACGTGATCAAGGAAGTCGAAGGTCGCAAACGGCCGATTTCCGAAGCGCTCAGGGATTGGGGGACGAGCCATCGGTTTGCAGGTTCCGGCGACCGGGCGGCCATCGGCAATCTGGTCTATGACGTCTTCCGCAAGCGCCGCTCGCTTTCCTGGCGCATGGATGACGACCGCGCGCCTGCTCGGGTCCATGCCGCCCTTTTCACCGATTGGGGCTACACGCCGGAAAAACTCAAAGCCGAACTCGAGGGCGACAAGTTTGCCCCGCCAGCCTTATCTGAAAAGGCGCTTGCCGCCTTTCAGAGCCGGGTGATTACCGATGCGCCAGATGCGGTTCAGGCGGATTTGCCCGACTGGCTCGCCGCGATTTTTGCCGATAATTTTGAAGAAGAATGGATTGCGGAAGGTCGCGGCTTCGCTGAACGCCCGCCGCTTGACATCCGTGTCAACACCCTCAAATCGGACCGCAACACGGTCGAGCGCGCGCTGTCGGGCCTGAAGCCCAAGAAAAGCACCATTGCGCGCGAGGGTCTGCGCATCAGGCCGGGCACCGGGCCGTCGCGTCTTCCCAATCTTGTGGTCGAGGAAGGCTATATCAAAGGCTGGTTCGAGATTCAGGACGAAGGCAGCCAGATTGCCGCTGATCTGGTTTTCGCCCGCCCTGGCGAAACCGTTCTCGATTATTGTGCGGGTGCGGGCGGCAAGACACTGGCGCTTTCGGCTGTGATGGAAAACCGCGGCAAAATCCACGCCTTCGACGCGGACAAGCATCGCCTCGCCGCGATCTATGACCGGGTCGTTCGCGCCGGATGCGGCAATGTCGAGATTCACGCACCGACCGGCGAAAGCGGCGTGGAACCGCTCGCCCCTCTCATCGGGCGGATGGACCGCGTCGTGGTTGATGCGCCATGCAGCGGCAGCGGCACCTGGCGACGCCACCCGGAGGCGAAATGGAAGCTCAGCCCCAAAGCTGTCGCAAAACGGGTTGAGGAACAGGCGGCGGTTCTTGAAGAGGCGGCGCTTTATGTCCGCCCCGGCGGTTACCTCGTCTACATCACCTGTTCTGTCCTCAAGGCGGAGAACGAGGATCAGATCCTCGCCTTTGCTGAAATGAACGCCGATTTCGAGATCGTCTCTGTGGGCGAAGTCTGGCAGGATCTTTTCGGCTTCGATAAGCCGAAGCCATGGTCGTCCGATCTCAACTCCGTGACGCTCACGCCCGCCTCGACCGGTACGGACGGTTTTTTTGTGGCCGTTCTCTGGCGCGTCGACTGAGGTATTAACCTTCTCTGAACCACGCTTCCTAACCTTCCCCTAAGAGTGCTGTGCGATGGTCGCCCAACGCTGGCCATGACATCGCTTCGCGCTGCATCGGTCCTGTGAGACGCCTTCGAAAAGGCGACAATAAACGCATTGGGGCGCATTCTAGGCTTGAAGGGACGGATGATGACGGTTCAGAAGAAATCAGGTTTCTTTTTCTGGTTCCTCTCGACGATCATTCTTTTGAATGTCTATGTTCTGATCTCGCTCGCGAACTATATGTCTTAAGCGAGACAAGAAGCGCAGACGGGATTGATGCCCTCCCGACTGATCCAATCCCTGCTCGGAACAAAGGCAGCCCGTGAAACACTGGAAGACCTATGCCGCCTTCATCGCCATCACTTTTGCGGTCGGCTTTCTGTCAGCGGCGGTGTCGGCGCCGGATGCATGGTATGAGGGCCTGAAGAAACCCTGGTTCAATCCGCCGAACTGGGTCTTCCCGATCGCATGGACGATCCTTTATGTCTTCATCGGCGTGGCTGGCGGGCGAATCTGGGTCGCAGGTCTCTTGGGTTTGCCGTTTCTGTTCTGGCTGGCCCAGATGGGGTTCAACGGCCTCTGGTCGTTTCTCTTCTTCAATCAGCACGCGCCCGCACTCGCGCTCATTGATGCCGTGCTCATGCTTGCGGCCATCATCGGCTTCATTCTGACCACCTGGCGCCCGGTGCCGCTGGCCGCGCGCCTGTTCCTGCCCTATGCGGCCTGGGTCGCCTTCGCGACCTTTCTCAACGGGGTGATCGTTTTCCTGAACCGCTGAGACTTCACCGCTTGTTTCCGGTGAATTAGCGGTTATCCATGTTGTCAGTGACCTTCACTTCAACTAATCAGCGTTCATGACCCCAGACACTCATCCTGATACCATTCTCATCGTCGATTTCGGCTCTCAAGTCACTCAGCTTATCGCACGCCGGGTGCGCGAAGCCGGTGTTTACTGCGAGATAATCCCCTTTCAACTGGCCGAAGCAGGTTTCCACAGACTGAAGCCGAAAGGCATTATCCTCTCCGGCGGTCCGGCCTCGACCGGCGAAATCGACAGTCCGCGCGCGCCCCAGGCGATTTTCGACAGCGGCCTGCCGGTGCTCGGCATCTGCTACGGCCAGATGACCATGTGCGTGCAGCTTGGCGGTCAGGCGGAAACATCCGACCACCGGGAATTCGGTCGCGCCAGCGTATCGGTGAAGAAAAACTGTGCTCTGTTCGACGGCGTCTGGAACGCCGGATCGACCCATCAGGTCTGGATGAGCCACGGCGACCGTGTCAACGCGCTTCCGGAAGGCTTCGAGGTTTTCGCCTCATCCGAAAACGCACCCTTCGCGGCCTTCGGCAATGAGGCAAGGAAATATTACGGCTTCATGTTTCACCCGGAAGTTGTTCACACGCTCAGCGGCGCAGAGCTTCTTGCAAATTTCGTACGCCGCATCTGCGGCTGTTCCGGCGGCTGGACCATGGGCGCCTACCGCGAACAGGCGGTTGCCGCGATCCGCGAACAGGTTGGCGACAAGCGGGTTATTTGCGGCCTTTCAGGCGGCGTCGACAGCGCGGTTGCCGCCGTTCTGATCCATGAAGCGATCGGCGATAAGCTGACCTGTATTTTTGTCGATCACGGCCTGATGCGTCAGAACGAAGGCGAGGAAGTCGTCTCGCTCTTCCGCGGCCAGTTTAACATCCCGCTCGTTCACGTCGATGCGGCGGATCTCTTCATCAACGCGCTGGAGGGCGAATCCGACCCTGAGACGAAGCGCAAGACCATCGGGCGGCTTTTCATCGAAGTCTTTGAAGCGGAAGCGAAAAAACTCGGTGGCGCGGATTTTCTCGCGCAAGGAACACTCTATCCCGATGTGATCGAAAGCGTTTCGTTCACGGGCGGTCCTTCGGTCACGATCAAATCGCACCATAATGTCGGCGGCCTGCCGGAACGCATGAACATGAAGCTCGTCGAGCCTTTGCGCGAATTGTTCAAGGACGAGGTGCGCGCCCTTGGCCGCGAACTTGGCATTCCCGAACATTTCGTCGGCCGCCACCCGTTTCCGGGGCCAGGCCTCGCCATCCGCTGCCCTGGTGGCATCACACGCGAGAAACTCGACATATTACGTCAGGCGGATGCGATCTACCTTGATGAAATCCGCAAGGCGGGGCTTTATGATCATATCTGGCAGGCTTTTGCCGTGCTTCTGCCAGTGCAGACGGTGGGCGTCATGGGCGATGGGCGGACCTATGAATTCGTCTGCGCCCTGCGCGCTGTAACATCGGTCGATGGCATGACGGCTGATTTCTACCCCTACTCGATGGAGTTTCTGGGCCGCGCCGCAACGCGGATCATCAACGAAGTCCGCGGCATCAACCGCGTGGTCTATGATGTGACGAGCAAACCGCCGGGTACGATTGAGTGGGAATGATTCAGGCCCATCCGGCGCTATCCTACAGCACGTCAGAATACGCCATAACGCACTGATACAGAAAACAAAATCATCCAACCACGTTCGGGGACTATCGGCCGGCAGAGATCGTTGATGACGTACTCGCTGACGGTCCGGTTCCCCATTGCAAACTCGGACTTTGTCCGATACCGTCAAGGTCTGAGCGCCATGTGACGGTCTTTTCTTCGACCTAAGAT